>NZ_BMSG01000006.1 GCF_014649035.1 Streptomyces sindenensis | reverse complement strand
CGGAACAACCGGTCGGAATAAGACCCGTTGTTCACAGCGTCCTCGCTGTGTATTGCCTACCGCCGCGCATGGCGGCCGTAGGACTTTCAAAGGAACCACCAACCTGCCGAAGCAGGCCGGGGTATCAACATATCTGGCGTTGACTTTTGGCACGCTGTTGAGTTCTCAAGGAACGGACGCTTCCTTCGGTCCCGTATAACCGGGGCCCTCCGGGCGCTTCCCTTCGTTTACTTCTTTTGTTTCGCTGTCTTGCGTTTCCGACTCTATCAGACTCTTTCGTGTCCGATTCCCGGTCGAAGCGGGCCGTGCAGTTTCGCTTTCCAGGTTCTTTCGCTTTCGCGCTTTCCCTTTCCGGCGAGTCCGACTCTATCAGATCCTTTCGGGCCTGATTCCCAGTCAGCGGGGCTTGTCCTCGCGGCTGTTGAGCCGTTCCGACGAGTGAGACTTTAGCGGAGTCCTGGGCCCCGACGCTAATCGGGGGCGTTCTCTCGAACGCGGATTCCTCATTTCGCGCAGGCGCACGAAAAGGCATGCGACGGGATGTCGCGTGTCTTCTCGTGGTTACTGCGGAATGGCTGTCCGGGGACCGACCGGGGTCGGCGCTCACGTCGGACAACTCGGAGCACACTACGTACCCGCCGGAGGCGTGTCAACCCCCGGCGGGTGCCAGGGGTCAGCCGTTGCCGGAGGCCAGTTCGCGGCTGCGGTCGCGCGCTGCCTCCAGGGCGGCGATGAGGGCCGCCCGCACCCCGTGGTTCTCCAGCTCGCGGATCGCGCTGATCGTGGTGCCGGCCGGGCTGGTGACGGCCTCGCGGAGCTTGACCGGGTGTTCGCCGCTGTCCCGGAGCATGACGGCGGCGCCGATGGCGGCCTGGACGATGAGGTCGTGGGCCTGTGCGCGGGGCAGGCCGAGCAGGATGCCCGCGTCGGTCATGGCCTCGACCAGGAAGTAGAAGTAGGCGGGGCCGGAGCCGGAGAGGGCGGTGGCCGCGTCCTGCTGGGACTCCGGGACGCGCAGGGTCTTGCCGACGCCGCCGAAGATCTCCTCGGCGGTGGCGAGGTGCGCACCGGTGGCGTGGCTGCCCGCCGAGATGACGGACATCCCCTCGTCGACGAGGACCGGGGTGTTGGGCATGACCCGGACGACCGGGGTGCCGGGGGTGAGCCGGTCCTCGATGAACGCGGTGGTGATGCCGGCCGCCGCGCTGATGACCAGGCGGTCGGAGGTGACGTGCGGGGCGAGTTCGTCCAGGAGCTTGCCCATGTCCTGCGGTTTGACCGCGAGGATGAGGATGTCGGCGGTCTTGGCCGCCTCGGCGTTGGTGACGGACTCGACCCCGTACCGCGTGTGCAGTTCCCGGGCCCGGTCGCTGCGGCGGGTGGTCACCAGGAGGTCGGCCGGTCGCCAGCCCGCCCGGATCATCCCGCTGAGCAGGGCCTCGCCGATCTTGCCGGTGCCGAGGACTGCGACTGTCTGGGTCATGTGTTCACCCTCCGGGCGGTGCTGGGCTGTGCGCTTCCCGTCATCCTCGCATCGGGCTGTTCACGGCGTACGGCGGCGGAGGGTGATCGCCCCGAGGCAGAGGACCAGCAGGGCGCTTCCCGCGACCACGGCGATGTCGCGGACGAAGTCGCCGGTGATGTCGGGGTGCTGGAGGACCTGGTTCATGCCATCGACGGCGTACGACATGGGCAGGACGTTCGAGATCGCCTCCAGGACGGGGTGCATCGCCTCGCGCGGGGTGAACAGGCCGCACAGCAGGAGCTGGGGGAAGATCACCGCCGGCATGAACTGGACCGCCTGGAACTCGGACGCGGCGAACGCGGAGACGAACAGGCCGAGCGCGGTGCCGAGCAGGGCGTCGAGCAGGGCGACCAGGAGCAGCAGCCAGGGGGAGCCGACGACGTCCAGGCCCAGCAGCCAGACGGAGACGGCCGTGGCGAGCGCCGACTGGACGACCGCGACCGCGCCGAAGGCGAGGGCGTACCCGCCGATCAGGCCGCCCTTGCCGAGCGGGAGGGCGAGGAGGCGTTCGAGGGTGCCCGTGGTGCGTTCGCGCAGGGTGGCGATCGAGGTCACCAGGAACATCGTGATGAGCGGGAAGATGCCGAGGAGGGAGGCTCCGGTGGCGTCAAAGGTGCCGGGGGCGCCGTCGAAGACGTAGCGGAGCAGGGTGATCAGCAGGACCGGGACGATCACCAGGAGCGCGATCGTGCGGGGGTCGTGGGTCAGCTGGCGCAGAACGCGGCCCGCGGTGGCGGTCATCGGGAGGCCTCCTCGGAGGTGAGGGGTGCGGCGGTCGTGGCGGCGGGGCGCTCGTCGGCCCGGTCCGCGTCGACCAGGTGGAGGAACGCCTCCTCGACGGTGGCCGCTCCGGTGCGGTGGCGGAGCGCGTCGGGAGTGTCCTCGGCGAGGACCCGGCCGTCGCGCATCAGGAGCAGGCGGTGGCAGCGTTCGGCCTCGTCCATGACGTGGGACGAGACGAGGAGCGCGGTGCCGCGGTCGGCCAGGCGGTGGAAGAGGTCCCAGAGGTCCCGGCGGAGTACGGGGTCGAGCCCGACGGTCGGTTCGTCCAGGACCAGCAGGTCCGGGGTGCCGAGCAGGGCGACGGCCAGCGAGACGCGGCTGCGCTGGCCACCGGAGAGCGCACCGGCGAGGGCGTCGGCGCGGGTGGTCAGGTCGACGTCGTCGATGGCGCGGGCGACGGCCTCGCGGCGGGCGGCCCGGTGGGCGCGGCCCGGGTGCAGGACCGCGGCGAAGTAGTCGAGGTTCTGCCGGACGGTGAGGTCGGTGTAGACGGAGGGCGCCTGCGTGACGTAGCCGATGCGGGGGCGCAGGGCCGGGTCTCCGGCGGGGTGGCCCAGGACGTCGAGGACGCCGGTGACCTTGGCCTGGGTGCCGGCCACCGCCCGCATGAGGGTGGTCTTGCCGCAGCCCGAGGGGCCGAGGAGACCGGTGATGCTGCCGGAGGGGACGGTGAAGTCGAGGGCGCGCAGGACGGTGCGGCCGCCTCGGACGACGGTGAGGCCGCGGGCCGCGATCGCCGAGGTCGGTGGTGGGGGTGTGTCCGGGCTCGGCTGCGGGGTGGGGGTGGTCGGTGCCGCCCCGGGTTCGTAATTCATCATGTGATGAATTCTTCGCCCGGCGGTGCCGTCCGTCAAGAGGACAGGAGGGAGAAGAGGAAGAAGAGGGCAGCGGAAACGACCCGGCCCGCCGACGTGGTGTCGGCGGGCCGGGTCGTGTGTGCGGTGTGCGGGGCTCCGGATCTCAGCTGCGCTGCGGCCTGAGCCGCGCTTCAGGGCCTCAGTCGCGCTGCGGGCCTCAGCCGCGCTTCGGGCGCTTGCGGCCGGATGCCTTGCGGGCCGCCGGGTTGCCGGTGCGGGTCGAGCGGCGCTTCTCGAACTGGGCGCGGGCCTTCTCGTACTCGGTGCGGCGCAGCTTCTCGCCCGGGGCCTCGGTGAGCGAGCGGATGAAGTAGGCGAGGAGCGAGCCGATGAAGCCGATCGACTTCAGGCCGCGCAGGGCGTCCTCGCGGGACGGGTCCGCGGGACGGGCGCCGAAGCCCTCCCAGGTCTTGCGGAACGCGATGGCGCTGCAGATCGAGAACATCGCGATGACCAGCACCCCGACGAACCCGCCGACCTCCGCGATCTCCAGCCCCTCGTAGGCGAAGCGCAGAACGAAGCAGGCGGCCACGGCGGCGGCCAGGGACCCGGCGGCGACGCCGACGCGGCGGAGCCCGTAACCGCCGTCGTGGTCGACCCACGTCGTGCCGAAGAAGCGGATCGGCTCGGGCTGCGGCCCCGGGGCCGTGGCGGGCGGGGTGCCGGGGGCTGCGCTGTTCTCGCTCACGGGGTCGATTATCCCCCGCCGCCCCGGTACCCCGGGCGGTCGCCCCGGGTGGCGCCGTCAGTCGCAGCGCGGTGCGATGTAGCCGTCACGCCCCGTGTAGACGTAGGCGTCCGAGACGAACTGGCCGTTGGCGATGTTGTCCCAGAGGTTCGACGTGCCGTACGGGCCGGTGACCCACTCCCCCGGCTTCTGGCAGTAGATCGGGATCTTCTGTCCGTACGGCAGCGTCCGGACGATGCGGTAGTTGGTACCCGGTCCGGTGCGGACGTTGACCCGGTAGCCCGGGGCGATCGGGTAGCGGGTGCCGGTCGCGGTGGTCGCCACCGTGAGTTCTTCGACCGCCGGTTCCTGCGTGTGCTCTTCAACGCCCATGTGGGCCTCCCCCGTTGCGATGTCCGTACGCACCCGTGCGTACGACGCGCAGGCTAGCAAGCACCGCGCTTCTCGCACGCACCATCGACTAGGCTCCGTGCGTCGCATGCGCGTGAACACACGGGGGTGGGCGATGTCGCCGCTGCGAGAGCCCGGAGCGCATCCGGAAGCGGAGTTTCCGCAGTACGCCGGCGCCTACCGACTCGAAGCCTGCCTCGGCTCGGGCGGCATGGGGGTCGTGCATCTGGCGCGCTCGGCCTCGGGGATGCAGCTCGCGGTGAAGGTCGTACACGCGCCGTATGCGGCGGATCCCGAGTTCAGGGCGCGGTTCCGGCAGGAGGTGGCGGCCGCGCGGCGGGTGAGCGGGGCGTTCACCGCGCCCGTCGTCGATGCCGATCCGGAGGCCGGCCGGCCCTGGATGGCCACCCTCTACGTGCCCGGCCCCACGCTCGCCGAGCAGGTGAAGCGGAACGGCCCGATGGCCCCCGCCGCGCTGCGCAGGCTGACCGCGGGGCTGGCCGAGGCACTGCGGGACATCCACCGGGCGGGTGTGATCCACCGCGACCTGAAGCCGAGCAACGTGCTGCTGACGGACGGGGGCCCGAAGGTCATCGACTTCGGCATCTCGCGGCCGTACGACAGTGATCTGCGCACCGAGACCGGCAAGCTGATCGGCTCACCGCCCTACATGGCTCCCGAGCAGTTCCAGCGGCCGCGCGAGGTGGGGCCGCCGGTCGACGTGTTCGCGCTGGGGGCCGTGATCGTCCACGCGGCGACGGGCCGGGGGCCGTTCGACTCGGACAGCCCGTACATCGTGGCGTACCAGGTGGTGCACGACCAGCCGGATCTGGGCGGGGTGCCGGAGGAGCTGGCTCCGCTGGTCGCCCGTTGCCTGGCGAAGGACCCGGCGGACCGGCCGACGCCGGACGAGGTGATGGCCGCGCTGGGGCCCCCGTCGTACGAGGCCGAGGCGTTCGTACCGGCGCAGCGGCGGCGGGCGGCGGTCTCGGCGGCGGTGCCGGCCGTGCCGGACGGGGAGCGGGACGGTGCGGAGGAGGACACGCATGTGCGGGCCGCGCCGCCGGTCCGCCGCCGGTGGCTGCCGCGGGCCCGGCTGATCGTGGCGGCGGCGGTTCTGCTGCTGGTGGCGGGGGCGGGGGCGTACGCGGTGTGGGGCGGGGGCGGTACCGGGGCGAGCCCTTCCGGGCCGGAAGCGGAGGCGGGTGGACCGAAGGGCGGGGGTGCCGTCGCTCCGTGGCGTACCGAGCTCCGGACCTCCGGGAGCGCCACGCCCGTCTGTGCCGCCGCCGGGGCCGGGGGCGCGCTGTACTGCTCGGTGGCGGGGACCGGCACGGTCAGGATCGATCCGGCGGACGGGCGGGTGGTCTGGTCGGCCCGGTCCTCCCCGGACGGGGGCGCCCATGCCCCGATCGTCTCGGGTGCGGTCGTGCTGGCCGGCGGCCCGGACGGCACACTGCGGGCGTTCGACCCGGTGAAGGGGACCGCCGTCCGGGACACCTCGCTGTCGGCGAGCCCCGGGGCGGCGTTCCCGGCGGGCGACACCCTGCTGGCCGTCGCGGACGACGGGACGGTGACGGCGCTGGACGGGGCGAGCGGGGCGTCCCGCTGGAAGAAGCCGCTGGCGGGGCACGTACGGCCCGACTTCGCGCTGTACGACGGTGGGTCCGGGCTCGCCTACGCCTTCGAGCACGCGCCCTCGGGTGCGTCGACCCTCGTCACGGCCGTGGACGCGGGGAGCGGCCGGACGTCCTGGCAGCGGCGGCTGGACGGGCTGCTGACGCCGGTGTCCACGGCCGGGGCCGGGGAGCTGGTGCTGACGGCGATGGACGAGAACTCGGACACCGCCGGGCTGGTCCGGTACGCCCCCGCGTCCGGTGTCGCCGCCCGGATCGCGCTGCCCTTCACCCTGGACGGGCCGCAGGTGGTCATGGCCGGGGATGTCGCGTACCTGCTGGGGCGGGGCGGGTCGCTGCTGGCCGTGGACACGGGGGCGGGCGGCGGTGCGGGGGCGGAGCTGTGGCGGCTGGAGACGGGGGTGGGGCGGGCGTCCGCTCCGGTGCTCGGGGAGGGCGGGCACCTGTACTTCTCCGCGGCGGACGGGCGGCTGCTGGCCGTCGATACGGAGCGGGGCGCGCTGGTGGGGCAGACGCGGGCGCGGCTGAGCGGGGGGAAGCTGACGTACGCGTCGGATCTGCCCGCGCCGGTGGTGGCGGGCCGGGTCGTGGTGGGGGCGGCGCCGGACGGGTCGGTGTTCGCGGTGGACGGGGCGGATCCGGGGGGCTGGTGAGGGCCGCGCCGGTGTTCCCGGGGCTCCGCCCCGGACTCCGCTCCTCCATCGCCGGAGGGGCTTGAGCCGGTTGCCCGGACGCGCTGGGAGCATCGGCACAAGGCTTGATATCGGTGCCCGGAGCCGCGGAATGCGTCGGCTCCTCCGCCGGAAGTGCCGGTGGAGGAGCCGAAGGTGCCCAAAGGTGCCCGGAGGCGCCGGGCGGAAGCGTCAGCCGAGCTTCGAGATGTCGCGGACCGCGCCCCGGTCCGCGCTCGTCGCCATCGCCGCGTAGGCGCGCAGCGCGGCCGAGACCTTGCGGTCGCGGTTCTTCGGGGCGTACACCCCGTTCAGCGCCGCGCGGCGGTCGGCCAGTTCGGCGTCGTCGACGAGCAGTTCGATGGAACGGTTCGGGATGTCGATGCGGATCCGGTCGCCGTCCTCGACCAGCGCGATGGTGCCGCCGGAAGCCGCCTCGGGCGAGGCGTGGCCGATGGAGAGGCCAGACGTACCGCCGGAGAAGCGGCCGTCGGTGACCAGGGCGCAGACCTTGCCCAGGCCCCGGCCCTTGAGGAAGGAGGTCGGGTAGAGCATCTCCTGCATCCCCGGGCCGCCGCGCGGGCCCTCGTAGCGGATGACGACGACGTCGCCCGGCTCGATCTCCTTGCGGAGGATCTTGTCGACGGCCTCGTCCTGCGACTCGCAGACGACGGCCGGGCCCTCGAAGGTCCAGATGGACTCGTCGACGCCGGCCGTCTTCACGACGCAGCCGTCCTCGGCGAGGTTGCCCTTGAGGACGGCGAGGCCGCCGTCCTTGGAGTAGGCGTGCTCGACATCGCGGATGCAGCCGCCCGCCGCGTCCAGGTCGAGGGTCTCCCACCGCTCGGACTGCGAGAAGGCGGTGGCCGAGCGGACGCAGCCGGGGGCCGCGTGCCACAGCTCGACGGCCTCGCGGGACGGGGAGCCGCCCCGGACGTCCCAGTCCTTCAGCCACTCCGCGAGGGTGTCGGAGTGCACCGAGTGGACGTCCTCGTTGAGCAGGCCGCCGCGGTGGAGTTCGCCGAGGAGGGCGGGGATGCCGCCGGCGCGGTGGACGTCCTCCATGTAGTACGTGCCGCCGGGGGCGACGTTGGGGGCGACCTTGGCGAGGCACGGGACGCGGCGCGAGACGGCGTCGATGTCGGCCAGGTCGTAGGCCAGCTCGGCCTCCTGGGCGGCGGCCAGCAGGTGCAGGATCGTGTTGGTCGAGCCGCCCATGGCGATGTCCAGCGCCATCGCGTTGTCGAACGCTGCGCGGGTGCCGATGGAGCGGGGCAGGACGGTGGCGTCGTCCTGCTCGTAGTAGCGCTTGGTGATCTCGACGATCGTGCGGCCGGCCTCCTCGTACAGCGCCTTGCGGGCGGTGTGGGTGGCGAGGACCGAGCCGTTGCCGGGGAGGGAGAGGCCGAGGGCCTCGGTCAGGCAGTTCATCGAGTTGGCGGTGAACATGCCGGAACAGCTGCCGCAGGTGGGGCAGGCGTTCTCCTCGATGCGGAGGATGTCCTCGTCGGAGATGGACTCGTCGACCGCGTCGCTGATCGCGTTGACCAGGTCGAGTTTGCGCACGGTCCCGTCGACGAGGGTGGCCTTGCCGGCCTCCATCGGGCCGCCGGAGACGAAGACGGTCGGGATGTTGAGGCGCATCGCGGCGTTCAGCATGCCCGGGGTGATCTTGTCGCAGTTGGAGATGCAGATCAGGGCGTCCGCGCAATGCGCCTCGACCATGTACTCCACGGAGTCGGCGATCAGGTCGCGGGAGGGAAGGCTGTAGAGCATGCCGCCGTGGCCCATCGCGATGCCGTCGTCCACGGCGATCGTGTTGAACTCGCGCGGGACCGCGCCCGCGGCCTGGATCGCCTCGGAGACGATCCGGCCGACCGGGGCGAGGTGGGTGTGGCCGGGGACGAACTCGGTGAACGAGTTGGCGACCGCGATGATCGGCTTGCCGATGTCCGCGCTCGCTACGCCCGACGCGCGCATAAGGGCGCGCGCGCCCGCCATGTTGCGTCCGTGGGTGACCGTGCGGGACCTCAGCTGGGGCATCGTCGCTCGCTCCTTCGGCAGGGGGCCTGCCTCCGACAGTTGAAGAAAAGGCTGTCTTCGAGCGTACGCCCCGGATCCAAGATCTGGACAGGCTGTCCGGAATACGGGATGCGGTGGCCGGTGGGCGGTCAGCGCCCGGTCCCCTCTCCTCAGCCCTCGCTCAAGTATCTCTGGAGCGTGGGCGCCACCATCGCGACGATCTCCTCCGGCTCCGCGGAGGCGAGCGGCTCGGCGCGGACCACGTACCGGAGCATCGCGATGCCGAGCATGTGCGAGGCGGCCAGCTCGGCGCGGAAGGTGGGGTCCGGTACGTCGAGCTCCGCCGCGATCCGCTCCAGCAGCCGGCGCAGCACGAAGTCGCGCAGGACGTTCGCGGCCGCCTCGTGGGAGACCGCCGAGCGCAGGATCGCCAGCAGGGGCGTACGGGTGCCGGGGTCCTCCCACACGGAGAGGAAGAAGCGCGCCAGCCGCTCCCCCAGGCCCTCCGGTGGGCCGCCGAGGACGGTGGGGATCACCAGGGCGGGCTCGAAGGTGACCTCGACGGCCGCCGCGAAGACCTCGTCCTTCGTGCCGAAGTAGTGGTGGACGAGGGCCGCGTCGACCCCGGCGGCCTTGGCGATGCCCCGGATCGACGTCTTGTCGTAGCCGCGCCCGGCGAATTCCGTACGGGCCGCCTCCAGGATCCGCGTCCGGGCGTCGGGGCCTTCGGACGCGGCCTTGCGGGGGGGCCGGCCCCGGCGGCGCGGGGCGGCGGGAGCGTCGTCGGTCATGGCCGCACCTCGGTCACGGGCAGCAGGTCGTGTCCCCCGGTCACGGGCGGTGGATCTTCGGGGACGGGTCGGGGTCGGGGGCGATGGCGGAGGTGGCCAGGTGGAGGCGGGTGAAGGCCAGCGCCTCCGCGAGATCGGCCTCGCGTTCGGCGGAGGACATCGCACGCCGGGTGCTGACCTCGATGACGACATGACCGTCGAAGCCCGTACGGGCCAGGCGCTCCAGCAGCTCCGCGCACGGCTGGTCGCCCCGGCCGGGCACCAGGTGCTCGTCCTTGGCCGAGCCCTTGCCGTCGGCGAGGTGGACGTGGGCGAGCCGGTCGCCCATCCGGTCGACCATGGCGAGCGCCTCGGTGCGGGCGGTCGCGGTGTGCGAGAGGTCGACCGTGAAGTGCCGGTAGTCGTCGTTGGTGACGTCCCAGTCGGGGGCGTACGCGAGCATCTCGCGGTCCCTGTAGCGCCAGGGGTACATGTTCTCGACGGCGAACCGGACGTCGGTCTCGCCGGCCATCCGCCAGATCCCGGTCACGAAGTCGCGGGCGTAGTTGCGCTGCCACCGGAACGGGGGGTGCACCACGACGGTGGAGGCGCCGAGCTTCTCGGCGGCGGCCTTCGCCCGCTGGAGCTTGACCCACGGGTCGGTGGACCAGACCCGCTGGGTGATGAGGAGGCAGGGGGCGTGGACCGCCAGGATCGGGACCCGGTGGTAATCGGAGAGCCGGCGCAGGGCCTCGATGTCCTGGCTGACGGGGTCGGTCCAGACCATGACCTCGACGCCGTCGTACCCCAGGCGCGCGGCGATCTCGAAGGCCGTCGCCGTGGACTCGGGGTAGACCGAGGCCGTCGACAGGGCGACCTTCGCATCGGGGATGCGCACCACTGCTTCTGCCACCTGGACAGCGTACGGGCAGTGATGCGCCACTCCGAGCGGTCCTGTCCGAAAGTGATCAGGGCCATGGGGGCGTGACCGTACGTCACCGAAGCCGCGCGTCCCGTATGCCCCGCCTCGCCTCCCCCCCCTCACCTCGCCTCCCGCCTCGCCTCACGCCTCACCCGGGCAGGGCGGCCCGCTCCACCGGGAGGTGGTCCAGGCGGCGCAGGATGACGCCCTCGCGCAGGGCCCAGGGGCAGATCTCCAGTTCCTCGACGCCGAAGAGGTCCATCGCCCCCTCGGCCACCAGCGCCCCGGCCAGCAGCTGGGCGGCCCGGCCCTCGGAGACACCGGGGAGCCGGCCGCGCTCCTCGACGGTCATCGCCGCCAGCTTGGGCACCCAGTCCTCCAGCGCCTTGCGGCTCAGCGAGCGCTGGACGTACAGGCCCTCGGTGGAGCGGGCGGCTCCGGCGATCCGGGCGAGCTGCTTGAAGGTCTTGGAGGTGGCGACGACGTGGTCGGGGCGGCCGGCCCGGGCGAACTCGCCCACCGTCCGCGCGATGCTGGCCCGGACGTGCCGGCGCAGCGCCCTGACCTGTTCGGGGCCGGCCGGGTCGTCCGGCAGCCAGGCGCCGGTGAGGCGGCCCGCGCCGAGCGGCAGGGAGACGGCGGTGTCGGGCTCCTCGTCGATACCGAAGGCGATCTCCAGCGAGCCGCCGCCGATGTCCAGGACGAGGAGCTTGCCCGCGGACCAGCCGAACCAGCGGCGGGCGGCCAGGAAGGTCAGCCGGGCCTCCTCCTCGCCGCTGAGGACGGCGAGGTCGACGCCGGTCTCGACCCGTACCCGCTCCAGCACCAGGTCCGCGTTGGTGGCCTCGCGCACCGCGGAGGTGGCGAACGGCAGCACGTCCTCGCACCCCTTGTCCTCGGCGGCCTGGACGGCGCCGGCGATCGTCGACACGAGCCGGTCGATACCGAGAGGACCGATCGCGCCGGACTCGTCGAGGAGTTCGGCGAGCCGGAGTTCGGCCTTGTGCGAGTGCGCGGGCAGCGGGCGGGCACCGGGGTGGGCGTCGACCACCAGCAGATGAACCGTGTTCGATCCCACGTCGAGGACTCCGAGTCTCATACGGGAACGCTACTGCGCCGTGGGACCTACTCTGGGCGCGTGCCAAAGACGAAAAAGGCTAAGCAGGACAAAGCCACGAAGAAGCCGAAGTCGAACAAGCAGGCGTCACAACCGGAGGCGAACGGACCGGACCCGGCCGACGAGAAGGGCATCGACTTCGCCCGGGCCTGGGTGGAGTTCCCCGACCCGGCCGACGACGAACAGGTCTTCCGCTGCGATCTGACCTGGCTGACGTCCCGGTGGACCTGCATCTTCGGCAGCGGCTGCCAGGGCATCCAGGCGGGCCGCGCGGACGACGGCTGCTGCACGCTGGGCGCGCACTTCTCCGACGAGGACGACGAGAAGCGGGTCGCCGAGCACGTGGCGCGGCTCACCCCCGAGCTGTGGCAGTTCCACGACGTCGGTACGGAGACGGGCTGGGTCGGTATCGACGAGGACGGCGAGCGCCAGACGCGCCGCTGGGAGGGCTCCTGCATCTTCCAGAACCGGCCCGGGTTCGCCGCCGGGGCGGGCTGCTCGCTGCACATCCTGGCGCTGCGGGAGGGCAAGGAGCCCCTGGAGACCAAGCCGGACGTGTGCTGGCAGCTGCCGGTGCGGCGGACGTACGACTGGATCGACCGGCCCGACGACACCCGGGTGCTCCAGGTGACGATCGGGGAGTACGACCGCCGGGGCTGGGGCCCGGGCGGCCACGACCTGCACTGGTGGTGCACGTCGGCCACCTCGGCGCACGGGGCCGGTGACCCGGTGTACGTGTCCTACCGCCCGGAGCTGATCGAGCTGATGGGCAAGGAGGGCTACGACCGGCTGGTCGAGCTCTGCGAGGAGCGGCTGTCCTCGCTGCTGCCGATGGCCCCGCACCCGGCGGACCCGCCGCTGCCCGCGGCGAAGAAGAAGCGCTGAGGCCCGGGGAAGAACCGCTGAGGCCACGGGGCCCGGGGGCGCCGCGCCCCCCGGGCCCCGTGGCCTTTCCTCAGCCCGTCGTCTGCCCTCGGCCCGTCGCCTTTCGTCAGCCCGTCGTCCGTCCTCGGCCCGTCGCCTTTCGTCTTTCGTCAGCTCGTCATCTGTCCTCAGCCCGTCGTCCGTCCTCAGCCCGCCGGGTCCGGGTCGGTCGGCCCGGGGTCCGTGGGGCTCGGGCCGGTCGGGTCCGGCGTCGGTTCGGGCGGGTCCGTGGGGTCGGGCGGATCGGTCGGGTCCGGCGGGTCCGTGGGGTCGGTCGGGCCCGGCCCGGGGTCGGTGGGGCCGGGGTCGGTCGGGCCCGGGTCGGTGGGGCCGGGATCGGTCGGGCCCGGATCGGTCGGGCCGGGGTCCGAGGGGCCCGGGTCCGTGGGGCGGGGCGATTGCGTGCCGGGGCGGGTGGGGCGCGGGCCGCCCGTGGTCGGGGCGGTGACCCCGTGACCGTCGATGAGAACGGCGGAGCCCGAGGGGGCCAGGGCGATCCGGGCCCGCCACGGACCGGCCGGCTCCGCGTCCCGGATCACCGAGACCGCGATCGTGGTGGACTGTCCGGCCGCGAGCGTGCCCGCCGTACGGCTGAGGCGCAGCCACGGGGCGTCCGTCGACGCCGACCAGCCGACCGGTCCCCGGCCGGACGCGGTCAGCGTGATCGTCGTGACCGCCCCGGAGGTCCGGGCCGTCACCGCCAGCCGGGCGTCGCCGTGCCGCGCGCCGCCGGTGCTGACGACCTCGGCGGTCACGTCCGGGACGCGGGCGCCGAAACGGTCGCCGGAGCGGCCGTGGCCGGTGTTCTCGTACGAGGGGTGGGGATCGCCGCGCATACCGCCCGCGCCGTCCACCTCCGTGGCGGTGACCGACGTGCCGTCGTGGCCCTCGCCGGTCTGCGGCGCTCCCCGGTACGCGGCCCAGAGGGCGATCACGGGGGCGGCGACCACCGTCGCGACGACCGTGGTCGTCACGACCCGGGCGCGCAGCCGGTCCCGGCGGGCGGCCTGGTCCTTGGGGTCGAGCGGATATCCGCTCCGGTCGAAGCGCGGGCCCGCGGCGCGGGAGCGGTGGGCCTGGGCCATCGCGACGCGGACGGAGGGGCGGGGGGCCTCCACGAGGGGCAGGGCGGCGGCCGGGGCCAGGGCCGCTCCGGGCCAGGGTCCCGCCGCGTCCGCCCGTTCGGCGGCGCGGCGGCAGCGGGGGCAGTCGTCGACGTGCCGGACGAGCTCGCGGCGCAGGGCTGCGGAGAGCAGCACCTGGTGGTCGCCGGTGAGCCGGGCGACGGTGGGGCAGTCGCCGCCCTCGACGACGGCGAGCGCGGCGCGGGTGCGCTCCACCTCGCAGGCCGCGGCGGCCAGCAGCTCCCGGGCGGTGGCGGGCTCCAGACCGAGCACGGCGGCGACGGCGCGTGGGGGGAGGCGGTGGCGGACGGCCAGTTCGAGGGCTTCGCGCTGCTCCGGGGTGGTGCCCGCGGCCTCGGGCCAGGCGAGCGTGGCGAGCTCCCGGCGGCGGGCCTCGGCGGCCGGTGACTCGGCGGGGGCGGGAGTGGCGGCGTCCTCGGGGGTGGCGGGGGCCGTGGGCGAGGTCCACGGAGAGGCGGCCGGGGCGGTGTGCTCCGGCGTACGCCGGGCGGCGCGCGCCCCCTGGGCGGTCCCGGGCCCGGTGCGGGGCTCGGACTCCCTGGCCGTGCCGGTCCCGGAGGCCCTGGCCGTACGGGGCGGCTTGACCGTCCCCGGGGGGCGGCGGTGGGCCTGACGGCCGCGCCCGCGCTCGGTGAGCGCCCGCAGGCAGGTCCACCGGGCCAGGGCGTACAGCCAGGATGTACGTTCCTCCTCGGCCGCGGGGCCCCGGGCCTCCTGCCGGTCCGCGATCGCCAGGACGGCGCCGAGGGCTTCGGTGGCCGCGTCGTGGTCGCAGAGCACGGAGAGGCAGTACGTGAAGAGGCCGTCGAGATACGGCTCGTAACGTGCGGGCGGTCGCTGTGCCGGGGCGTCGGTTCCTCGGCGGTGCGCCCGGTGTGCGCCGGTGGTGTGCGTCGGGGTCTCCAGCCTGCTGCTCGTCACCCGGCGACCGTAGGCAAAGGAGCGCATGCCTCAAGTGCCCCTTGAGTGCATTTAATCCTTACGGGTGAACGTATCCCTCGAAAGAGTTGTGAAAGCGGACAGAGATCACGGATCCCGCCCGTAGTGCTCCGGAGTGCTTCCGTGCGCCCTGCGCGCGGCGGGGCGGTGCGCGCAGGGCGCACGGGCGGCGTTGTCGTACCCCACCTATACGGTGACGCCATGGCTGCCCGTACGAAATCCGCGAAGGACCGTCCGTCCTACCGCTGCACCGAATGCGGCTGGACGACCGCCAAATGGCTCGGCCGTTGCCCCGAGTGCCAGGCGTGGGGGACGGTCGAGGAGTTCGGCGGCGCCCCCGCCGTGCGCACGACGGCGGCGGGCCGGGTCTCCACCGCCGCCCTGCCGATCGGCCAGGTCGACAGCCGGACGGCCACGGCCCGTTCCACCGGTGTCGGCGAGCTGGACCGGGTGCTGGGTGGCGGGCTCGTGCCGGGCGCGGTCGTGCTGCTGGCGGGCGAGCCGGGGGTCGGCAAGTCGACGCTGCTGCTGGACGTGGCGGCCAAGGCGGCGAGCGACGACCACCGCACGCTCTATGTGACGGCCGAGGAGTCCGCGAGCCAGGTCCGGCTGCGGGCCGACCGGATCAAGGCGATCAACGACCACCTCTACCTCGCCGCGGAGACCGATCTGTCGGCGGTGCTCGCGCATCTGGACGAGGTCAAGCCGTCGCTGCTGATCCTGGACTCGGTGCAGACGGTCGCCTCGCCCGAGATCGACGGCGCGCCCGGCGGGATGGCCCAGGTCCGGGAGGTCGCCGGGGCGCTGATCCGGGCGTCCAAGGAGCGCGGGATGGCCACGCTGCTGGTCGGCCATGTGACGAAGGACGGCGCGATCGCGGGGCCCCGGCTGCTGGAGCACCTGGTGGACGTGGTGCTGTCCTTCGAGGGCGACCGGCACGCCCGGCTGCGGCTGGTGCGCGGCGTCAAGAACCGTTACGGGGCGACCGACGAGGTCGGCTGCTTCGAACTGCACGACGAGGGCATCACCGGCCTCGCCGACCCGTCGGGCCTCTTCCTGACCCGCCGCGACGTGGCCGTGCCGGGCACCTGTCTGACGGTGACGCTGGAGGGCAAGCGGCCGCTGGTCGCCGAGGTGCAGGCCCTCACCGTCGACTCGCAGATCCCCTCGCCCCGGCGCACGACCTCGGGTCTGGAGACCTCCCGGGTCTCGATGATGCTCGCCGTGCTGGAGCAGCGGGGCCGGATCAGCGCGCTCGGCAAGCGGGACATCTACAGCGCGACGGTGGGCGGCGTGAAGCTCACCGAACCCGCCGCGGACCTGGCGGTCGCGCTCGCGCTGGCCAGCGCGGCCAGCGACACCCCGCTCCCGAAGAACCTGGTCGCGATCGGCGAGGTGGGGCTCGCGGGCGAGGTCAGAAGGGTCACCGGGGTGCAGAGGAGACTGGCCGAGGCACACCGTCTGGGCTTCACCCACGCCCTCGTGCCGACCGATCCGGGGCGGGTCCCGGCCGGTATGAAGGTCACGGAAGTCGCCGACATGGGCGACGCTCTGCGGGTCCTCCCGCGCCGCTCTCGCCAGGAGGCACCACAGGAGGACAACGCGCGCCGGTAGACTTTGCCCTGGTCTCGCCCGCCCGTGGACACGGCATGGGGGACGCAAGGGCACCGCAAACCTGTGACCGGAGGAGTGCAGTGGCAGCCAACGACCGGGCGACGACGCCCGGAAAGTCCGGCCAAGGCACCGGTAACGAGGCGCTGATGCGCGCCTCGCTGAGCGCGGTCGCGCCCGGTATGGCCCTGCGGGACGGCCTGGAGCGCATTCTCCGCGGCAATACCGGCGGCCTGATCGTGCTGGGCATGGACCGGACCGTCGAGTCGATGTGCACCGGCGGATTCGTGCTGGACGTGGAGTTCACGGCGACGCGCCTGCGCGAGCTGTGCAAACTCGACGGAGCGCTGATCCTCGACAAGGACATGACCAAGATCCTGCGGGCCGGCGTGCAGCTGGTCCCGGACGCCTCGATCCCCACGGAGGAGACGGGCACCCGGCACCGTACGGCGGACCGGGTCTCCAAGGCGTGCGGTTTCCCCGTGGTCTCGGTCTCCCAGTCGATGCGGCTGATCGCGCTGTACGTGGACGGGGAGCGGCGGGTCCTGGAGGAGTCCTCCGCGATCCTGTCGCGGGCCAATCAGGCGCTCGCCACGCTGGAGCGGTACAAGCTCCGCCTCGACGAGGTCGCGGGCACGCTGTCCGCGCTGGAGATCGAGGACCTGGTCACCGTCCGGGACGTGACGGCGGTGGCGCAGCGGCTGGAGATGGTGCGGCGGATCGCGACGGAGATCGCGGAGTACGTGGTCGAGCTCGGCACCGACGGACGGCTCCTCTCGCTCCAGCTGGACGAACTGATCGCCGGGGTGGAGCCGGAGCGGGAGCTGGTCGTCCGGGATTACGTCCCCGAACCGACGGCGAAACGGTCGCGCACGGTGGGCGAGGCGCTGACCGAGCTGGACTCCCTGAGCCACACGGAGCTGCTGGAGCTGCCGGTGGTGGCGCGGGCGCTGGGCTACAGCGGCTCGCCGGAGACGCTGGACTCGGCGGTGTCCCCGCGGGGCTTCCGGCTGCTGGCGAAGGTGCCGCGGCTGCCGGGGGCGATCATCGAGCGGCTGGTGGAGCACTTCGGTGGGCTGCAGAAGCTTCTTGCCGCGAGCGTGGACGACCTCCAGACCGTCGACGGGGTCGGTGAGGCGCGGGCGCGGAGTGTTCGCGAGGGGCTGTCACGGCTGGCGGAGTCGTCGATCCTGGAACGCTACGTCTGAGGCCTGCCCCTCCAAGCCCGTCCGGCGCCCCTCCCGGCCCGCCAGGCGCTTGAGGGCTGAGCCCGGACCGCCTCCAGCCCGTCCGGCGTTTGAGGGCGGAACCCTGCTGCCCGGTGGGCGGTGCTCATACGGGCCGGCCCGCCCGGACCCATGAGTGCCTCGCTCGTCCACGTGGACGGTTCCGTCCTCAAACGCCGGACGGGCTTAAGTGGTCGCCGGACGGGCTGAGCGCGGGTCCGTCAGTCCTTGGCCAGGACGAACGATGCTCGCTGGACCGGCTCTCCCGGCGCCTTCGCCTCCAGGAGGTACGTTCCCGGGCCCGCCTTCCCCGACGGCGGCGTCGCGCAGCCGGGCGCGGACAGGGTGCGGTTCCAGTCCACCGTGTGGATCACCGTCGCCCCCGCCGGCACCTTCAGGAACAGCGGGCCACCCGCCGCGGGGCAGTCCTTCGAGGACCAGATCGGGTCGTCGTCCTCGCCCCCCGCCTCGGTCACCGTGAGCACCGCGTTCTTCGGGCCGAAGTCGGCCTTGCACGTGGTCGACGACGTGTTCTTCGCGATCAGCTCGAACTTCGGCTTGTCGTCGGGGCCGTAACTGACCTTCGTCCGCAGGCTCAACTGCACGGCCGACGGCTTGCACTCGGGGAGCGGGGACCCGGCAGGGACCTGCTGGCCCGCACTGCCGCCGCCCGAACCGGCCGTACCCGCACCGGGCGAGTCGCCAGAACCCGTGCCCGTACCGCCCGTTGACGAACCGTCGGACGACCCGCCGCCGCCCGGACCGCCCGAGCCGTCGGAGCCGTCCGTACCGCCCGAGCCGTTCTCGTCGTCCGACTCGTCGCGGCCGCCCGGCTGTTGGCTGATCGCGGGACCGGAGCCGCCCGGGCCGGGAGTGATCGACTCGACGGGGTCGGAGCCGCCGGACTTGGCGTCGTCGTTGCCACTTCCGCTGCCGCCGCCGGACGTCACCGCCCAGGCGATCAGCACGGCGAGGAGCGCAACCAGAAGTCCCGCTACCGCCCTTCGTCGCCAGTAGATGCTGGAGGGAAGCGGACCGACCGGATTGCGCATAGATCCCACAAGGCCGAACTCTACGAGAGATCCGGACCGAGTCCGGCCCCACCCGCCGCACCGCTCACAAGTTTTGCCGATCATCATCACGGGAGGAGGGCCGCGACCCGGTCACAGGGGACAGAACGGGTGGCGTTGTCACCCCCTGGGCCCTCCGCGCGGGCCGACACCCCCGCGTCCGTGACGCCCGCCCCGCCTTCCGTGCCAGGATCGTCAGTGCCATGACTGCCATGACTTCCCCCTCACCCCAGACGCCCCCCGCCGCCGCCTCCCTCCACGCCCCCGTCATCGGGTGGTTCGAGCAGCACGCCCGCGATCTGCCCTGGCGCCGCCCCGAAGCGGGCGCCTGGGGCGTGATGGTCAGCGAGTTCATGCTGCAGCAGACCCCGGTGAGCCGGGTCCTCCCGGTGTACGAACAGTGGCTCGCCCGCTGGCCCCGCCCCGCCGACCTGGCCGCCGAGGCGCCCGGCGAGGCGGTCCGCGCCTGGGGCCGGCTCGGCTACCCGCGCCGCGCACTGCGGCTGCACGGGGCCGCGCAGGCGATAACGGAACGGCACGGCGGTGACGTACCGAGCGAGCACGCCCAATTGCTGGCGCTGCCCGGGATCGGCGAGTACACGGCGGCGGCCGTGGCCTCGTTCGCGTACGGACAGCGGCACGCGGTGCTCGACACGAACGTCCGCCGGGTGTTCGCCCGCGCCGCCACCGGGGTCCAGTACCCGCCGAACGCGACGACGGCCGCCGAGCGCAAGCTCGCCCGGGCGCTGCTGCCCGAGGAGGACGAGCGGGCGGCGCGGTGGGCGGCGGCCACAATGGAGCTGGGCGCCCTCGTGTGCACCGCGCGCAACGAGGACTGCGACCGGTGCCCGATCGCCACGCAATGTGCCTGGCGGCTGGCCGGGAAGCCCGCGCACGAGGGTCCGCCGCGCAAGGGCCAGACGTACGCCGGTACCGACCGCCAGGTGCGCGGACGGCTGCTGGCGGTGTTGCGGGACGCGGTCAACCCCGTACCGCAGGCCGCCCTGGACGCGGTGTGGGAGGAGCCGGTGCAGCGGGCCCGGGCGCTGGACGGGCTGGTCGCCGACGGTCTGGTCGAGCCGCTGGCCGACGGGCGGTACCGGCTGCCGCTGACCTGACCCCGCCGGACCCGCCCCGGCTCCCCGGGCCTCGTCCCTGCGCTGTTACACAACCGATGGGCAGCCGTGCACCGGCCTACGGCTGCTCCGCACATCGCCGTGACAACGCCTCCGTAGCGTCTGCGACAGCAGTGACCACGGGGATTCATCGGGGACGGAGGCGGTTGTCATGGCGCAGGGCGAGGTGCTCGCGTTCGAGGACTACGTACGCACACGGCAGGACGCGCTGCTGCGCAGTGCGCGCCGGCTGGTCCCCGACCCGGTCGACGCCCAGGACCTGCTGCAGACCGCCCTCGTGCGGACGTACGGCCGCTGGGACGGCATCGCCGACAAGTCCCTGGCCGACGCCTATCTGCGCCGCGTCATGATCAACACCCGTACGGAGTGGTGGCGGGCGCGCAAGCTCGAAGAGGTCCCGACCGAGCAGCTGCCCGACGCGAGCGTCGACGACGGCAGTGAGCAGCGCGCCGACCGCGCCCTGCTGATGGACATCCTCGGGATTCTGGCTCCCAAGCAGCGCAGCGTCGTCGTGCTGCGACACTGGGAGCAGATGAGCACGGAGGAGACGGCCGCGGCGCTCGGCATGTCGGCCGGTACGGTCAAGAGCACGCTGCACCGGGCCCTGGCGCGACTGCGGCAGGAGCTGGAGAGCCGCGAGCTGGACAGTCGCGAGGCGGTCGCCCGGGAGCACCGGAGCACGACGCCGGCCACCTCCGCCCGTGTCCCCGCCCAGCGGTCGCCGCTGACGTCGGTGCCGGGGGCGAAGGCACACACATCGGCGCAGCGGAACGGGCGTCACGACGAGCGGGGGATGGAGCGGTGCGCGGCCTGAGTGGCAGCAGCGGTGGGGGTGGCGGCCTCGGGGGCGGCGACGGGCCGGGGAGACCGGTCCGGAGGCCGCGCTTTCGGGGCGGTACGGCGGCGAGTGGCACGGCCTTGGCCGGACTCGTCGCCTTCGGGCTGTTCGGCGTCGGCTGCTCCTCGGGCGGCACCGGCACCCGGGACGAGGGTCCCGCCGGCAGTCAGCCGGTCGCCCAGATCACCCAGCAGCCCAGCCCGTCCGGCACGACCCCGCCCGTGCGGCGGGTCGACGCCGTACGGCTCCTCAAGAGCGACCCCAAGGTGGGCGAGCGGGTCCGGGAGGGGCTCAAGCCCTGCGCGGGCAAGGCCTATCCGATCGACACCTCCTACGGCTCGATGACCGGTGGCCGGACCGCCGACGTGGTCGTCAACGTGATGAGCTGCGCCGACTCGGTGAGCGTCGGGACGTACGTGTACCGGGCGGACGACGACGGCTCGTACAAGAACGTCTTCGCCGCCGAGGTCCCCGCCGTGTACGGAACGATCGACCGGGGGGATCTGGTGGTGACGACCCAGGTCTACGGTTCGAAGGACCCGCTGGCGTCCCCGTCCGGCTCGGAAGTGGTCACCTACCGTTGGGCGAGCGACCGCTTCACCGAGCACGACCGGGTGCACAACGACTTCAGCCGGGCCGTCGAGGGCACGGACGGCGACCTGCCCGTGCAGTCGGAGCCGGTGGAGCCGGTGGAGCCGGAACCGAGCGACGAACCGGCGCGGCCGGGCAGAGACTGACACCGGGCAGGAACGGAAAGCGAGAAGCAGCCCCATGGCCGAGACCCACGTCCTCTTCGTCGAGGACGACGACGTGATCCGCGAGGCCACCCAGCTCGCCCTGGAGCGGGTCGGTTTCACGGTCACCGCGATGCCCGACGGGCTCTCCGGGCTGGAGGCGTTCCGCGCCGACCGGCCGGACATCGCCCTGCTCGACGTGATGGTGCCGGGCCTGGACGGGGTGAGCCTGTGCCGCCGCATCCGGGACGAGTCGACCGTACCGGTGATCATGCTCTCCGCGCGGGCCGACTCGATCGACGTGGTGCTCGGCCTGGAGGCCGGAGCCGACGACTACGTGACGAAGCCCTTCGACGGGGCGGTCCTGGTCGCCCGGATCCGGGCGGTGCTGCGCCGCTTCGGCCACGCGGCCGGACCGGACGGCGCGGGGCCGGGCGGTACGGAGGCGGCGGACGAGGCGCTCGGCGGGGTGCTGGTCTTCGGCGATCTGGAAGTCGACACGGACGGCATGGAGGTGCGGCGCTCCGGTGAGCAGGTGGCGCTGACACCCACCGAGATGCGGCTGCTGCTGGAGTTCTCGTCCGCGCCGGGCACGGTCCTCTCCCGCGACCGGCTGCTGGAACGGGTCTGGGACTACGGCTGGGGCGGGGACACCCGGGTCGTGGACGTCCATGTGCAGCGGCTGCGCACCAAGATCGGCCAGGACCGGATCGACACGGTCCGCGGCTTCGGCTACAAGCTGCGCGGATGAGACGGGCACAGGTGCGGCCGAGGCGGCCACAGAGGGAGCGGCCGGTGGTGGGCCCATGAAGCGGCTGGCCCTGCGGACCGGTGTCCGCTGGAAGATCAGCGTCGCCATCGCGGCGGTCGGCGCGCTCATCGCGGTGGCACTGAGCCTCGTGGTGCACAACGCGGCCCGTGTCTCGATGATCGAGAACGCCCGCGAGGTGCAGTTGGAGCGGCTGCTGGGCGCCCAGCGGTTCTACGAGGCGACGAACATGCAGAAGGGCGGCCCGAAGTTCGGGGCGAAGCTCAACGACCCGACGATCCCGCAGAGCCTGCGTGACGAGGTGCGGAAGAACCGCCGGGCCACCCATGTCGAGCAGGGGGCCGACGGGGTCCCCGAGGTCTGGGCGGCGGTGCCGCTGCCGGGCGGGAACGTCCTGTCGCTGCACACCCGGTTCGCGGCCCGCTCCGCCACGATCATGGACGATCTGGACCGGGCCCTGATCATCGGCTCGGTCTCGGTGGTCTTCGGCGGCTGCGCGCTCGGGGTGCTCATCGGCGGCCAGCTCTCGCGCCGGCTGCGCAAGGCGGCGGCCGCGGCGGGCCGGGTCGCCCAGGGGCAGACGGACGTACGGGTCAGGGAGGCCGTCGGCGGGGTCGTCCGCGACGAGACGGACGAGCTGGCGCGGGCGGTCGACGCGCTGACCGACGCCCTGAACGAGCGGATCGAGGCGGAGCGCCGGGTCACCGCGGACATCGCCCATGAGCTGCGTACCCCGGTGACCGGGCTGCTCACGGCGGCCGAGCTGCTGCCTCCGGGCCGCCCCACCGAGCTGGTACGGGACCGGGCCCAGGCGATGCGGACGCTGGTCGAGGACGTCCTGGAGGTGGCCCGCCTGGACAGTGCCTCGGAGCGGGCGGAGCTCCAGGAGCTGCCGCTCGGGGAGTTCGTCAGCCGGCGGATCGGGCTGCTGAACCCCGATGTGACCGTGCGGGTGATCCATGAGTCGTGGGTCTCCACCGATCCGCGCCGGCTGGAGCGCATCCTCGGCAATCTGCTGGGGAACGCCGCCAAGCACGGCTCGACCCCGGTGGAGGTCTCGGTCGAGGGCCGGGTGGTCCGGGTCCGCGACCACGGTCCGGGGTTCCCGGAGGAGCTGCTGCGGGACGGGCCGAGCCGGTTCCGTACCGGAAGCGTGGACCGGGCCGGGCACGGGCACGGGCTGGGGCTGACGATCGCGGCGGGCCAGGCACGGGTGCTCGGGGCCCGGCTGACCTTCCGGAACGCGGCGCCCTCGGGTGCGGCGGAGGGCACGGGCGGGGCGATCGCGGTGCTGTGGCTGCCGGAGCACGCGCCGACGGTGACGGGGAGCTTCCCGGTGCTGCGGATGGCGGACCAGCGGCAGCCGTCGGACTGAGCGGCGCCCCCGGGAGGGGGCGGCAGCCGTCGGACCGGAGCCGTATCGCGGGGTCTATGGAGCCGTGCCGCGGCGGTCTACGGAGCCGTACCGCTTGGATCTGCGGAGCCGTATCGCGTGGACCTGCGGAGCCGTATCGCGTGGACCTGCGGAGCCGTACCGCGGAGGTCTGCGGAGAAACGCCGACGGCGACCCCGAGGAGTGAGCCGTGAGGCTGTCCTCGACGTCGCCGTCGGTCGGGTGACCCGGGCGCACGCCCCGGGTACCGGGGTGTAACGGGTCCACTGAACGCTCTTCGGTTGTGCTGCGCGGCCGGACGGGTGCCGAGTGGCACCGGGCGCCTGGTTCGCGACCGGGGGCCGCGCGGTTACGCCGGCCGGATCAGATGGAGACGTGCACCGAGCGGAGGAACGCGGCCGGGTTCAGCGCCGAGCCGTAGTTCGGGGTGGTGCGGATCTCGAAGTGCAGGTGCGGGCCGCTGGAGTTGCCGGTGTTGCCGGACAGGGCGATCTTCTGGCCCGTCTTGACCTTCTGGCCGATCTTGACGTTGACCTTCGACAGGTGCGCGTACTGCGAGTACTTGCCGTTGGAGTGCTTGATCACGACGGCGTTGCCGTACGCGGGGCCGTCACCGGCGCCGTTCGGGCCGGCCTTCACGACGGTGCCGGTGTGGGCGGCCACGACCGGGGTGCCGACCGGCACGGCGAAGTCCTGGCCGGAGTGCTTGGCGGCCCAGCGGGCGCCGCCGGTGCCGTAGCTGGCGGTCAGCGTGTACTTCTTGACCGGGGCCTTCCAGGAGGCGGCGTTCTTCTTCGCGGCCTTCTTCTTGTCCTCGGCCTTCTTCTTGGCGTCGGAGGCCTGCTTCGCGGCCGCCTTCTTAGCCGCGTCCGCGGCCTTGGCCTGCGAGGCCGCCTGCTGGGCGACCGAGTCGGCGGTCGTGCTCACGGCAAGGGGGGCAGCGGCGGCGGAGCCGCTGGAGGCGAACGCCGTTCCGGCACCCAGCACCACGGTCGCCCCCAGGCCGGCGGCCAGGACGGCGCCACGGACGCGGAAGGCGGACGGGCGGTTGGTGTGCTGGATCGTTGCGCGCTTCATACGAGGAAGTCCTCCGAAGGTGAGTGGACCCGGCGTGCTGTCCGGGCTTGCTCAACCTTGGTAACCCGCCCCCCGGCCGATGCTCAAACACCCCATCTACGAAGAAAAGCCGTAGAGAGGGTGAGGGGAATTGACCGAGGTTGTCCCTCCATGAGGGGTGGGGGCGGGCCACGAAATCCTTCGCGCGAAAGACGTTTAACGCCTGTTCCATGGGCCCTTTTCCGGACATGGCACCGCGAAACGGCCGTATCGCCCGGAACCTCGGAAGGGCCCGGCGACCCCGGGCCGAAGGTCCCGCGGCTGATCACGACCTCTTCTCCTAGCACGCGTAGTAGGCCCGTTTCGGGCTGTGCGCCTTGTCACCGCCGGTGGGCCCAAAGTCCTTCCGATTCGGGACCTTCGGCCCGCTACTTCACTACGCTGACGGGAAAGCGGCACCGCACCCCGGGGGACCCATGACGGCCGAGAACACCCACGCGCTGGACGGCATCGAGCTCGCGGACGCCGTGGCGTCCATCCGTAACCAGCTCATCGACGCGGCGACCCGGGGCACCGACCACCCCGTGTCCTTCGCGGTCGGCGACATCCAGATGGAGTTCACCCTCGAACTGCGCCGGGAGGCGAAGGCGGGCGGCAAGGTGAAGGCCTGGGTGGTCGAGGCGGGTGCGGACGCGTCCCGGGCCACGGGCCGCACGCACAAGGTCGCCTTCACCCTGACCCCGCGCAACGCGGCGACGGGCGAGGCGTGGGAGATCGGCACCGAGGACGACGGGTCGACGGCGGGGTTCGGTGACGGGGCCTCCCGTACATGAGCCCGACCGTCCTCCACCCCGCCGACCGCACGGTCGTCGTCTCCGCGATCCAGCAGGGCAGCGGCGTCCTGATCGCCGACCGGCTCGTCCTGACCTGCGCCCATGTGGTCAAGTCCGGGTCCGTTCTCGTCGCCCACCCCGCGCACGCGGACCGGATACGGGCCACCGTCGCCTGGATCGACTACCAGCTGGACGTGGCCCTGCTGGAGACGGTCGAGCCGGTGCACCCGGTCCCGCCCGTGCGGCTCGGCGTGGTCGACACCCGCCAGGCGATACCGGAGTGCGAGATCACCGGCTTCCCCCGTGTCCAGCGGTACGGCCCGGACCGGCGGCTGGAGGCGGACCAGTACACGGCGACGGTCCTGCCCGTCGCGGGCCGGCTCCGCGGTCTGCTGGTCTGTGAGCTGGACGGCCCGCCGCCCACCCACCCCGACGACGAGCAGGCCGCCCTCTCCGGGCTCTCCGGCGGCCCCGTCTTCATGGGGGACTTGCTGCTGGGCGTGGCCCGCCAGGTTCCCCGGCAGCGCGACGGCCACCGGGTCGAGTGCGTGCCGCTGGGGCCGGTCCTCGCCGCGAAGCCCTTCCGGCTCGTCTGTGAGCGGACCGGGGCCGGCCTGCGCCAGGAACGCGTCCACGGCAGCTTCCCGCGCGACCTGCGGTACGAGACGGAGTACGCGCAGGCGCTCGGCGTCGCCTACCGCCGTACGAAGATCTTCGGGCTGGACGAGCTGAGCCGCCACGACCGGGAATGGGACCTGGACACGGCCTACCTCAGCCTGGAGGCCCAGACCCAGGACCGGGCCGCCCCGGGCCCGCCCCTCCCCCGCCGCGTCGACGACCTCCTCGCCGACCGCCCCCGGGTGCTGCTCCGGGGCGACGCGGGCGCGGGCAAGACGACGCTGCTGTGGTGGCTGGCCGCACACGCCTCGGCCCGCACCCTGGGCGATGCGCTGGCCCCGCTGAACGGCCTCATCCCCTTCGTGGTGCCCCTGCGCACCCTGCGGGCCCGCGGGGGTACGTTCCCGGGCCCGGCCGAACTGTCGGGTGCGGCGGGGCTGGTGGTCGATACGGCCCCGGAGGGCTGGGCGGGCCGGGTCCTGGAGTCGGGCCGGGCCCTCCTGCTGGTGGACGGGCTGGACGAGGTGCCGCCGGAGGAGCGCGAGCAGGCGCACACCTGGCTCTCGCAGCTGCTGGCCCGCTACCCGGAGACCCGGTGCGTCGTGACCGTACGTCCGCTCGCCGTCGAAGCGGACTGGCTGCGCTCCGAGGACTTCGCGGAGTTACGTCTGCTGCCGATGCGGAACGAGGACATCCAGGCGTTCGTGGCCTCCTGGCACCGGGCGGCCCGCCTCTCCGAGCAGGACGACCACGACCGGCTGGACGAGCTGGAACGCGATCTCTCCCGCCAGTTCGACCAGAACCCCACGCTCCGTGACCTGGCGCGTACGCCGCTGCTCTGCGCGGTGATCTGCGCCCTGCACCGCCTGCGCGACGGCCTCCTCCCGGAGACCCGCTGGAAGCTGTACCGCTCGGCCCTGGAGATGCTCCTCGGCCACCGCGACGACCGCCGCCGGCTCGGGCAGCCCGAGGGCATCGGCCTGGAGGTCGAGGAGCACACCCAGCTCCTCCAGCGGATCGCGGTGTGGCTGGTCCGCGAGGGCCAGTCGGAGTTCACCCGGTCCCAGGCCCTGCGCCAGCTCCGGCGCGCGCTGGCCGGGATGGAGCGGGTCAGCGTCCAGGGCCCGCCGGAGAAGATCCTCACCCATCTGCTCAACCGCAGCGGCCTGCTCCAGGAGCACGGGGACGACACCTACCAGTTCATCCACCGGACCTTCCAGGACTACCTGGCCGCGAAGGAACTCGTCGAGGACGAGCACCTGGGCGAGCTGCTGCGCCACGCCGACGAGGAGTCCTGGCAGGACGTGGTCCTGCTGGCGGCGGGGCACTGCGGACGGCGTGAACTGGCCGCGTTGGTGACAGGGCTGCTGGACGCGGGGCAGCAGCAGGGAGCGGGAACGATCGGGCGCACCGATCTCCATGTCCTCGCCGCCCTCTGCGCCCAGCACGCGACCTGGCTGGACGGGGCGGTACGGGACCGGGTCCGGCGGAGCACGGCGGCACTGTTCCCGCCGGCCGACGAGGCCCACGTACGCTCGCTGACCCGGCTGGGACCGGCCGCGCTGGACTTCCTGCCGAAGCCTCAGGAGGTGACCGGCGAGAGTCCCGGCGCCGAGCACGTGGCCCGGCTGATCGTACGGATCGGAGGAGCCTGCGCCGTCCCCCATGCCCAGGCGTGGGTACGGGCCCACCCTCGCCTCAGCCGCATCTTCGTACACGCGTGGGACCGCTTTCCGCCCGAGGAGTACGCCACCGAGGTCCTGGTCCACTGCGATCTGCCGAGGTCCGTCCTCATGGTGAGCGACCTCGGGCAACTGAGGGCACTGCGGCACATCCCGCCCCTGTACGCCCTGTCGCTGCACGGGGATCTGCCCGAGGCGGAAATCGGTGCGGCAGTGGAAGGCCGCCGGATCGAGATACTCGGCATCGGCCCGAACGCCCTGCTCTCCGGGCTCTCCTGCTTGAGCCCTCTCAAGGCCTCCCTGCAGGGTCTGGGTATCTCACGGTGCCCCGCGATCCGGGATCTGGCGCCACTCACCGAACTCGACGAGCTCATTTCCCTTTCTCTGGACGTGCAGGCGATGCGGCTCGGGGACCTGGCCCCTCTGACCGGCCTTCCACGCCTGGAGCATCTCGGCCTGGACCAGCTCGCGGTCGACCGGCTGAGCGAGGTCGCAGCCCATCCAGGCGTCACCAAACTGACCGTGACCAACCGACGTCCGTTCGTGCTGGACGGACTCGGTGCCTGGACATCGCTCAGGATCCTGCAGATCTCCGAGGCTGCCGCGTTCGACGACGCCCTCACCGCGCTGCGGCAGCACCCCCGGATCACCCGCCTCGGCCTCACCGCGTTCCCCTGGGCGCACCAACCGGACCCGAAGCACTACGCCCCTGCTGTCGAGCATCTGACCGTGCAGGCGCCTCACCACGGCAAGGACATGGGCATGCTGCGGAAGCTCTTTCCCGGAGTCACAAACCTCATCGTGGACGCTTCTGAACGGCGCGTATTGGACCTCACGTCCCTGCACACCTGGCCGAACCTTCGAGTGCAGGTGACCGGGTTGGGGGAATCCCGCCTCATCGGGGCGGCGGAACTGGGCGACCGGCTCACTGTCAGGCTCGTCTGACCCGGGAACACGAAAAGGGGCTGCCCCGGACCGGTACGGATACCGATTCCGGGGCAGCCCCTCACACGTGCTCGGGCTCACGCCCTCCTACGCGTCACGCGTCCTTCGTCAGGTTCGGGCCGGCGCCGCCTGCCGCCTGCTCGATCGGGGGGACGTCGGGCAGAGCCGACTTCTCCTCGCCGCGGAAGGTGAACGTCTTGTCGTCGCCCTCGCCCTCCGTGCCCACGACCACGATGTGACCGGGACGCAGCTCGCCGAAGAGGATCTTCTCGGAGAGGACGTCCTCGATCTGCCGCTGGATCGTCCGGCGCAGCGGCCGGGCGCCCATCACGGGGTCGTAGCCCTTCTTCGCGAGCAGCGTCTTGGCCTCGCCGCTGAGCTCGATGCCCATGTCGCGGTCCTTGAGACGCTCGTCGACCTTGGCGAGCATGAGGTCGACGATCTGGATGATGTCTTCCTCGGTCAGCTGGTGGAAGACCACCGTGTCGTCGACACGGTTGAGGAATTCCGGCCGGAAGTGCTGCTTCAGCTCTTCGTTGACCTTGACCTTCATGCGCTCGTAGTTGGTCTTGACGTCGCCCTGGGCGGCGAAGCCCAGGTTGAAGCCCTTGGAGATGTCCCGGGTCCCGAGGTTGGTCGTCATGATGATGACCGTGTTCTTGAAGTCCACGACCCGACCCTGGGAGTCGGTCAGACGACCGTCCTCCAGAATCTGGAGCAGGGAATTGAAGATATCGGGGTGGGCCTTCTCGACCTCGTCGAAGAGGACGACGGAGAACGGCTTGCGGCGCACCTTCTCGGTGAGCTGGCCGCCCTCCTCGTAGCCCACGTAACCGGGGGGCGAACCGAAGAGGCGGGAAACCGTGTGCTTCTCGCTGAACTCCGACATGTCGAGGGAGATCAGCGCGTCCTCGTCGCCGAAGAGGAATTCGGCGAGCGTCTTGGAGAGCTCGGTCTTACCGACACCGGACGGGCCGGCGAAGATGAACGAGCCACCGGGGCGCTTCGGGTCCTTCAGGCCGGCTCGCGTACGGCGGATCGCCTGCGAGAGGGCCTTGATGGCGTCCTTCTGGCCGATGACGCGCTTGTGGAGCTCGTCCTCCATGCGCAGCAGACGGGAGGACTCCTCCTCCGTCAGCTTGAAGACCGGGATACCGGTGGCGGTGGCCAGGACTTCGGCGATCAGCTCGCCGTCGACCTCGGCGACGACGTCCATGTCGCCGGCCTTCCACTCCTTCTCCCGCTTGGCCTTCGCCGCCAGCAGCTGCTTCTCCTTGTCGCGGAGGGAGGCCGCCTTCTCGAAGTCCTGGGAGTCGATGGCCGACTCCTTGTCGCGGCGGACACCCGCGATCTTCTCGTCGAACTCGCGGAGGTCCGGCGGCGCGGTCATCCGGCGGATGCGCATCCGGGAGCCGGCCTCGTCGATCAGGTCGATCGCCTTGTCCGGCAGGAAGCGGTCCGAGATGTACCGGTCGGCCAGGGTCGCGGCCTGGACGAGGGCCTCGTCCGTGATGGAGACCCGGTGGTGGGCCTCGTAGCGGTCGCGCAGACCCTTGAGGATCTCGATGGTGTGCGGCAGCGACGGCTCCGCGACCTGGATGGGCTGGAAGCGGCGCTCGAGAGCGGCGTCCTTCTCCAGGTGCTTGCGGTACTCGTCGAGCGTGGTGGCGCCGATGGTCTGGAGCTCGCCTCGCGCCAGCATGGGCTTGAGGATGCTCGCCGCGTCGATGGCGCCCTCGGCGGCACCCGCACCGACCAGCGTGTGGAGCTCGTCGATGAACAGGATGATGTCGCCGCGGGTGCGGATCTCCTTGAGGACCTTCTTCAGGCGCTCCTCGAAGTCACCCCGGTACCGCGAACCGGCGACCAGGGCGCCGAGGTCCAGGGTGTAGAGGTGCTTGTCCTTGAGGGTCTCGGGCACCTCGCCCTTGACGATCGCCTGGGCCAGGCCCTCGACGACCGCCGTCTTGCCGACACCGGGCTCGCCGATGAGGACGGGGTTGTTCTTGGTACGGCGGGACAGCACCTGCATGACCCGCTCGATCTCCTTCTCGCGCCCGATGACCGGGTCGAGCTTGGACTCACGAGCGGCCTGGGTGAGATTCCGGCCGAACTGGTCGAGCACCAGGGACGTGGAGGGCGTGCCCTCGGCGGGGCCGCCCGCGGCCGCCGTCTCCTTGCCGCCCGAGTACCCGGAGAGCAGCTGGATGACCTGCTGCCGGACCCGGTTCAGGTCGGCGCCCAGCTTCACGAGGACCTGGGCGGCGACGCCCTCGCCCTCGCGGATCAGGCCGAGCAGGATGTGCTCGGTGCCGATGTAGTTGTGGCCCAGCTGAAGGGCCTCGCGGAGCGACAGCTCCAGGACCTTCTTGGCTCGCGGGGTGAAGGGGATGTGCCCGGAAGGAGCCTGCTGCCCCTGCCCGATGATCTCCTCCACCTGCTGGCGGACCGCCTCGAGCGAAATCCCGAGGCTCTCCAGGGCCTTAGCGGCGACACCCTCACCCTCGTGGATCAGGCCCAGGAGGATGTGCTCGGTGCCGATGTAGTTGTGGTTGAGCATCCGGGCTTCTTCCTGAGCCAGGACGACAACCCGCCGCGCGCGGTCGGTGAACCTCTCGAACATCGTTAATCGCTCCTCAGAGCGGTCGGTCAGTGAGGGGTCGGTCCCCTCCCAGTCCTTCCGCATGCTAGTCCCGCAGGACGGGACAGCTCATTCCAACTGCCGACATCCGTCCGGATCACCCCGCGCCGGGCGGGGATTCTTACTGCCGAACAGCTGACAACTGCTCCAACCCGATGGTGCGAGACGATGTTCCCGCAGGCCAGGCAGATACCCCTATCGCCAGTACGCCGATGGCGAACGCGAGACGCCTCGGCCAGCGTGTCGCCCCTTCCCACTAGGGAAGTCTTACCCGCAATCACTGACAGTCCATGCGGCGCGCCCCGGTTCCCTCCGCTACGGGCGAACATCCTTGCGCCGCTCAACGCTTCCGAGCGCCCCCTCGGCGGGGACATGGAGTGATCGCGCGCGGACTTTCCGTAACTTCGGGGGCGGTTCGGCGGTTCATCGGACATGACCCGCGCCGTCCCGCAGCCCCGATCGTCGCCCGATGCCGCTCCGGGTTCCGCCGATGCCGCTCTCGCCCGGCGGTACGCGCGGGAGCTGGGCTGGGTCACCGCGGGGCGCGATCCGCTGCACCTGCTCACCGGGGAGTCCTTCGATGTGCTGGAGCTGCCCGCCGAGGCCGGTCACGCCGTGCTGCGGCGCGGTGTGCGCACCGGCCCGGTGCTGCTGTGCGGCGCGCGGATGGGGCTGCTGGTCGCCGCGGGCGGCGCCGATGAGCTGCCGGGGCTGCTCGACTGGCTGGAGTGGGGTCCCCTGGCGCCGGACCTGACCGCCGTGGGCGCGGGGGGCCGGGTCGCGGCCCCGCCCCTCCCGGGCTCCCCGGGAGGCCCGACGGGGGCCGCTGTGTGGCTGCGGCCCCCAGAGCCGAGGCGTGCGCCCGGATCGGCGCTACCGGCCCTCACAGGCTTCGGGAGCAGTGGTGGGGATGCTCCCGATCTCGTACGCCTGGTGGACGCGGCGGCCACGGAATGCCATCGGGTCCGGTTGTCACGCGCCGGTTCCGGCGTGCCGACAGGGGTGCTGACAAGGGGTTCGGCGGATCAGCCGTTGGCCTTCTCGTAAGCCTCACGGATCTCGGCGGGAACACGGCCGCGGTCATTCACATTGTGGCCGTTCTCCCGGGCCCACCGGCGGATTTCCGCAGTGTCCTTGTTACCGCCGGCCGCGGCACGGCCCTTGCCACGGCCCGTGGCGGCACGGCCACCGGTGCGACGTCCACCCTTGGTGTAGGGCTCGAGAAGGCCGCGAAGCTTGTCCGCGTTGGCCGTGGTGAGATCGATCTCGTACGTCTTGCCGTCGAGGGCGAACGTGACGGTCTCGTCAGCCTCGACACCGTCGAGGTCATCGACAAGAAGGACCTGAACCTTCTGTGCCACGGGATTTCCTTTCATCGAAAATGGAGTACGCGGAAAGGAAACCGCTTTTCCCCGGAAAACACAAACCCTCGGGAGAGGTTCAGGGGGCCGGGAAGCCGGGAAACATGCGCGATTCGGACATAGGGATGCAGGTCCTTCTGCCGATCACAGGTGCAGAAGCATCCGGCTGTTGCCCAAGGTGTTCGGCTTCACTCGTTCGAGACCGAGGAACTCCGCGACACCCTCGTCGTAGGAACGCAGCAGCTCACTGTAGACATCGGTGTCGACGGGCGTCTCTCCGATCTCGACGAAGCCGTGCTTGGCGAAGAAGTCCACTTCGAAGGTGAGACAGAAAACCCTGCGGACACCGAGCCATCGCGCGGTCTGCAAGAGCTTCTCCAGCACCTGGTGCCCGACTCCCGCGCCCTTCATGCGGGGGTCGACGGCAAGGGTCCGCACCTCTGCCAGGTCTTCCCACATGACATGAAGTGCGCCGCAGCCGATGACGGTCGCGTCCTCGTCGCGTTCCGCGACCCAGAACTCCTGGATGTCCTCGTAAAGGGTGACGGTCGCTTTGTCGAGCAGGATGCCCCCGGACACGTACCCGTCGAGGAGTCGTCGCACCGACCCGACATCACTCGTCCTGGCCCGTCGGACGGTGATGGCGGGCTTATTTACCGACGGGTCGGTATGGAGTTCGGTTTCCGGATCGCTTTGCGGCTGCTCTGAGGACATGCCCCGACGCTATCGCCCGCTCTCCGGCGTCGCGTCATCGGTCGGGGAGTCATCTCCGGCGGCGTCGGCGGTCGGTTCCGCGGGGGCGCTCGGAGTGGTTTCGGCCGTCGGGCCGGGGGTGGTTTCCGTGAGATTGGGGGAAACCATACGAACGGCGTCCTGCAGCGCTTCGCGCTGCTCGGCGGACATCATGCCGAAGAACGCGACAAGCGCTGCGGCGGGGTTGTCACTCTGTGACCAGGCTTCGTTCATCAGTGCGGCCGAGTAGGCGGCCCTGGTGGAGACGGCCGTATATCGATAGGCGCGGCCGTCGACTTCCCTGCGGACCCAGCCCTTCTGATGGAGATTGTCCATTACCGTCATCACGGTCGTGTAGGCGATGGACCGTTCCTGCTGAAGGTCCTCCAGGACTTCCCGCACCGTGACCGGTCGGTTCCATTGCCAGACGCGCGTCATCACGGCGTCTTCGAGGTCTCCCAATTGACGGGGCACGCGATCACTTTAGTGCTAGATGTCCCAAATGCTCTGCTCCTTGGGCAGCAAAAAGCGCACGACTCGTGCGAGCCGTGCGCTCGGCGAACGTGCGCCGGGAAGACGCGGGCGGGCGGAGCCGCTCCGGCGGTCAGACATTCTCCGGACGAGCGGTCTGCTTTGCGGATTCCGCGCGGGCGATCGCCGCGTCCACCGCGTCGTCCTCCTTGGTCTTGTTCGGACCACCCTGGCTCTTGACGATGATCACGATCAGGGAGACGAAGAAGACGGCCATCACCACGGGGGGCACGAGCGCGGATACATAGTCCATACCGCCCAGAGTAGCGAGCCCGGAACGGCCGGACGCGGCGACCTCCCGGTGGAGGGCGCCGCGTCGGGAAACGCCGGAGGTCAGCCGGCCGCCCGCTCCTCGGACGGGGGCGGTGCGGGCCGCCGGCGCGGCGGGAAGACCTCGGAGGGCTTGGGCATGGGGCGCTCGCCCGGCTTCCGCGGCTTGTCCGGCGCGGCCGGGGTCCTGGGCCGGTCCGGTTCCCGAGCCGCGGCGCGGCCGCCGGGCAGGGCGAGCAGCCGGCTGCGGGGGCCGGGTGCCGCGGTGCCGGCGGAGCGGCCGGCGAGCCTGGCTCGTACGGAGCGCTCGGCGAGCACCTGGCAGCGTTCCAGGAGGGCCGCCGCGAGGGGTCCGCCGCGCAGGGCCCGCAGGGCGGCCAGATCGTCCGGGCGGGGGTCGTAGCCGGCCGCCAGGGCGTCCTGGAGCAGCTCCAGGTAGCCGGCGGCGGAGCCGGGGAGGGCGTTGCGGTAGCGGGCGAGATCGGCAAGGAGGAACGCTCGCAGCCGACCGGCCTCGCCGACCGCCTCGTCCACGGAGCCCGCGAGCCGCAGGCAGTCCTGGACGTCCTCGTCGGACAGGGGCGTGGGGTGGAGGGCGATGGCGAGGGCACGTCGGAGCACCCGCAGCTCGTCCGCGCTGAACGCCATGCCGCCTCGTGAACCGTAGGGCGTGGGCATAACGCGACAATACGTGCTAAATGGACAAAATCCGTTTAACTGGTCGTCGGTGGCGCGGCGTGGCAGAACGTGGCGCGGGGCAGCCGCCCCGGCCGTTCCCGCAGGTACGCCGGGGTCCTCGGCGGCTGCCTCTAGGCGCGGGAGGCGTTCCGCTCGTAGACCAGGCGCAGCCCGATGAGCGTCAGCCACGGCTCGTGCTCGTCGATGACCGAGGACTCCCCCAACACCATCGGAGCAAGGCCGCCCGTCGCGATGACGGTGACGTCGTCCGGGTCGGCGGCCAGCTCCTTCTTCATCCGGGTCACGACCCCGTCGACCTGGCCGGCGAAGCCGTAGATGATGCCGGACTGCATGGCCTCCACGGTGTTCTTGCCGATCACGCTGCGCGGCCTGGCCAGCTCGATCTTGCGGAGCTGGGCGCCCCTGACGCCGAGCGCCTCGACGGAGATCTCGATACCGGGGGCGATCACCCCGCCCGCGTACTCGCCGCGCGGGGAGACCGCGTCGAAGGTGGTGGCGGTGCCGAAGTCGACGACGATCGCCGGGCCCCCGTACAGCTCGACGGCGGCGACCGCGTTGATGATGCGGTCCGCGCCGACCTCCTTGGGGTTGTCCATCAGGATCGGCACGCCCGTCTTGACCCCGGGCTCGACCAGCACGGCGGGGACGTCGCCGTAGTAGCGGCGGGTGACCTCGCGCAGCTCGTGCAGGACCGAGGGGACGGTGGCGCAGATCGCGATGCCCTCGATGCCGTCGCCCAGCTCCATGCCGAGCAGCGGATGCATGCCCATCAGGCCCTGCAGCAGGACGGCCAGCTCGTCCGCGGTGCGGCGGGCGTCGGTGGAGATCCGCCAGTGCTCGACGATCTCCTCGCCGTCGAAGAGGCCGAGGACCGTGTGCGTGTTGCCGACGTCGATGGTGAGCAGCATCAGGCGTCGGCCCCGTCCTCGGCCGAGGGGGTCGCGTCCGCGTCACGGAAGTCCAGGCCGATGTCGAGGATCGGCGAGGAGTGGGTGAGCGCGCCGACCGCGAGATAGTCGACGCCCGCGTCGGCGTAGGCGCGGGCCGAGTCGAGGGTGAGGCGGCCCGAGGACTCCAGGATCGCCCGGCCGTCGACCAGGGCGACCGCCTCGGCGGTCTCGGCCGGGGTGAAGTTGTCCAGCAGGATCAGGTCGACGCCCGCGTCCAGCACCTCGCGGACCTGCTCCAGCGTGTCGACCTCGACCTCGATGGGCAGCTCGGGGAACTCGGCGCGCACCCTCCGGAACGCCTCCGCGACCCCGCCCGCGGCGATCACGTGGTTGTCCTTGACCAGGGCCGCGTCCGAGAGCGACATCCGGTGGTTGACGCCGCCGCCGCAGCGCACCGCGTACTTCTCCAGGGCGCGCAGGCCCGCCGTCGTCTTGCGGCTGTCGCGGACCCTGGCCTTGGAGCCCTCCAGCACGTCCGCCCAGGCGCGCGTGGCGGTCGCGATGCCCGAGAGGCGGCAGAGCAGGTTCAGCGCGCTGCGCTCGCCGGTCAGCAGGTCCCGGGTGCGGGTGGTGACGGTCAGCAGCCTCTGGCCGGGGACGATCCGGTCGCCGTCCTCGACATGCCGCTCGACCTCGAACTCCTCGGTGCAGACGATCGACAGGACCGCCTCGGCGACCCGCAGCCCGGCGACCACGCCGGCCTCGCGGGCGGTGAAGTCACCGGTGACCACGGCGTCCTCGGGGACGGTCGCCACGGTCGTGACGTCCACCCCGCCGTCGAGGTCCTCCTCGATCGCCACATGCGCGACGTCCTCGACCTGGACGGGGTCGAGGCCGGCCTCCGCCAGCAGCAGGGCGAGCGCGGGGTCGAGGCCGCACTCCAGGGCGTCGGGGTCGAAGCCGTCGCCGCAACCGCAGCCGTCGCCGCAGCCGCCCTCCGGGGCCTCGGACGATGCGGGCGCGCCGACGCTGATCAGCGGTACGTCCACGGGAGTGGGGCGCGGATTCTCTTCGGGCGTGCTCACGGTGTCGGCTCCTCGGGGACGTGGCGGGTGGCGCGGGTGCGGCTGGTGCTTCGGGTGGTGCGGGTGTTGTTGCGGGTGGTGCGGCTGGTGCTTCGGGTGGCGCTTCGGGTGGTGCTGCGTGTTGCTGTGGCTGCGTGTTGCCGGTGCTGCGTGTTGCCGGTGCTGCTCCGCGCGGGGCGGCGGAGCGGCTGCTTCCAGCAGTCTGCTCAATCCGAGGGGCGTACGGGCGGGAATGCGGCGGTCTCCGTGCGGTGGACGACCGGGGTGCGGTCCGGCGCGATGCGGACGACCAGGTGGCGGCGGCCGTGCGCGTCGTCGCGGTCGGGCCGGTCCTCGCGCCAGTGACAGCCGCGGGTCTCCTCGCGTTCCCGGGCGGCGGCGACCAGGACCCGGGAGACCAGGAGCAGATTGGTGACCTCCCAGGCGTCGACCCCGGGGACGACCGCCTTGGCCCCGTCCCCCGCCGCGTCGGCGGCGGCCTCCCGGTGCAGGGTCTCCAGCTCCTCGGCGGCGGCGGCCAGGGAGTCGGCGGAGCGCAGGACTCCGGCGCCCCGCGTCATCGTGCGCTGGATCGCCGTACGGGCCTCGGGGGCCAGCAGCGGGACGGGGTCGCCCGCCGCCCGGGGGGCCCCGGCCGGTTCCGTGCGGGGCGGGCGGACCTCGGCGATGTCGGCGGCGATGCGCTCGGCGAAGACCAGGCCCTCCAGCAGGGAGTTGGACGCGAGGCGGTTGGCCCCGTGGACTCCGGTGCAGGCGACCTCGCCGCAGGCGTACAGGCCGGGGACGGTGGTGCGGCCCCGCAGGTCGGTGCGGACGCCGCCGGAGGCGTAGTGCGCGGCCGGGGCGACCGGGATCGGCTCGGTCACCGGGTCGATGCCGTGGGACCGGCAGGCGGCCAGGATGGTGGGGAAGCGCTGCTCCCACATGGCTGCCCCGAAGTGCCGGGCGTCGAGATACATGTGCTCGGCGCCCTTCTCGTGCATGCGGCGCGTGATGCCCTTGGCGACGATGTCGCGCGGGGCCAGCTCGGCCAGCTCGTGCTGTCCGAGCATGAAGCGGACGCCGTCGGCGTCGACGAGATGCGCGCCCTCGCCCCGTACGGCCTCGGAGACCAGCGGTTGCTGGCCCTCGGAGTCCGCGCCGAGGAAGAGGACCGTGGGGTGGAACTGGACGAACTCCAGGTCGGAGACCTCCGCCCCGGCCCGCAGCGCGAGCGCCACGCCGTCGCCGGTGGAGACGGAGGGGTTGGTGGTGGCGGAGAAGACCTGGCCCATCCCTCCGGTGGCGAGGACCACCGAGGGGGCCCGGACCGCGCCCACGCCGTCGTGCTGCCCCTCGCCCATGACGTGCAGGGAGACGCCCGCCGTACGGCCTTCGGCGTCCGTGAGCAGGTCCAGGACGAGGGCGTTCTCGATGGTGTGCAGGGCGGCTTCGCGGACCGCCTCGACCAGGGCGCGGGAGATCTCCGCGCCGGTCGCGTCGCCGCCCGCGTGCGCGATGCGGCGGCGGTGGTGGCCTCCCTCGCGGGTGAGCGCGATGGCGCCGCTGTCGGTGGTGTCGAAGTGGGCGCCGGTGGTGATCAGCCGGCGTACGGCGTCGGGGCCCTCGGTGACCAGGGTGCGCACGGCCTCCTCGTCGCAGAGGCCCGCGCCCGCGACGAGGGTGTCGTCGAGGTGCTGCTCGGGGGTGTCGCCCTCGCCGAGCGCCGCGGCGATGCCGCCCTGGGCCCAGCGGGTCGAGCCGTCGTCGAGCCGGGCCTTGGTGACGACGACGGTGTCCAGGCCGGCGGCGGCGCACCGCAGCGCGGCGGTGAGCCCGGCGACGCCGGAACCGACCACCACGACGTCCGCGTCGATGGCCCAGCCGGGGGCGGGGGCGGTCAGCCGTATTCCGGTCACGTCAGGGCTCCGAAGGTGAGGGGGATGTTGTCGATGAGACGGGTGTTCCCGACCCGGGCCGCGACGGCGAGAATCGCCTCCCCGCTCTCGCGGTCGTCCGGGATCTCGGTGAAGTCCGCCGGGTCCACCAGGGCCAGGTAGTCCAGGACGAGCGGGACCCGGTCGCGGGCGGCGGCCTCCTCCAGGATCGTCCGGGCGGCGGCGCGGACGGCGGCGGGCGCCCCGTTCGGCCGGGCCAGCGCCACGGCCTGGGCGTCGGCGGCGGCCCGGGCCTCGCCCAGCCGGTTGAGCCCGGCGGCCCGGTCGCCGCCGGGTGCGGTGGCCTTGGCCCGCTCGTGCAGGGCCTGCTGGGCGGCGAGCCGGTCCTGGGCCGCGAACAGGGCGCGGGGCAGGGCGAGGGCGGTGTGCCGCTCCTGCGGGGAGAGGAAACGGTTGCGGCTGGAGAGCGCGAGGCCGTCCTCGTCCCGGACGGTGGGGACGCCGGTGATCCGGACGGCGAAATTCAGGTCCCGGACCATACGCCGGATCAGGGCGAGCTGCTGGGCGTCCTTCTGCCCGTAGAACGCCTCGTCGGGGCGGGTGAGGTGGAGGAGCTTGGCGACGACGGTGAGCATCCCGTCGAAGTGGCCGGGTCGGGACGCGCCTTCGAGGCGCTCCCCCATGGGGCCCGCGGTGATCCGGACCTGGGGTTCGCCGCCCGGGTAGACCTCGTCGACGCCGGGGGCGAAGACCGCGTCGGCGCCCGCGGCTGCGGCGGTCTCCAGGTCGGCGTCCAGGGTGCGCGGATAGCGGTCCAGGTCGGCGGCCTCGCCGAACTGGAGCGGGTTCACGAAGACGGTGACCACGACCTGGCCGTCCGGTCCCGCCGCCTCCCGGGCCGCGCGGATCAGGGTGGCGTGGCCGTCGTGCAGCGCGCCCATCGTCATGACGACGGCCCGCTCCGCCCCGGCCGGGCGGGGCAGCGCGTCCAGCTCGGCGGCGGTGCGCAGCAGGGTGGTACGCGTGGTGCGCGTCATCGGGTCTCCCCCGCTCCCGTACGACCGGTGGTCGCCCGGCCGGCCATGGTCCCGCTGGTGGTCGTCATCGGGGCTCCCCCGGTCCGGCGCCGCCGGGGCGGCGCTCCTGATCGGCCAGGACGACGAGGAGGTCCTCGGCCAGCTCGGCCTTGAGCAGGCCGTGGGCGAGCGCCCGGTCGGCCGTGGCGCGGGCCATCGCGACATATCCGGCCACCGCCTGCGGGGCGTGGGTGCGCAGCTCGCCGATGTGGGCGGCGACCGTGCCCGCGTCCCCGCGGGCGACCGGGCCGGTCAGCGCGGCGTCGCCGGAACGCAGGGCGTTGTCCAGGGCGGCACCGAGCAGCGGGCCGAGCATCCGGTCGGGAGCGGTGACCCCGGCCTTGGACAGCAGCTCCATCGACTGGGCGACCAGGGTGACCAGGTGGTTCGCGCCCAGCGCGAGGGCGGCGTGGTAGAGCGGGCGCGCCTCCTCGGCGATCCACTCGGGCTCGCCGCCCATCTCGATGACCAGCGCCTCGGCCGCGAGCCGCAGCCCTTCGGGAGCGGTGACGCCGAAGGAGCAGCCCGCGAGCCGCTGGACGTCGACGGCGGTGCCGGTGAACGTCATCGCGGGGTGCAGCGCGAGCGGCAGCGCCCCGGCCCGCAGCGCGGGGTCCAGCACCTTCGCCCCGTACCGCCCGGAGGTGTGGACGAGCAGCTGGCCCGGCCGGACGGCGCCGGTCTCGACGAGGCCCTCGACCAGCGTGGGCAGCACGTCGTCGGGGACGGTCAGGAGCACCAGCTCGGCGCGGGCCAGCACCTCGGCGGGCTCCACCAGGGGCACGTCGGGGAGGAGGGCCGCGGCGCGGCGGCGGGAGGCGTCGGAGACGCCGGACACGGCGACCGGGCGGTGCCCGGCGAGCTGGAGCGACGCGGCGAGGGCGGGCCCGACCCGGCCCGCGCCGACGACGCCGACCGTGAGACGGGCGGGGCGGTCCCTCGCGTCGAGGGGTTCCTTCGAAACTGATGCGTTCACGCGGCGATGGCCTTCCGTTCCAGTCCGCGGGGGGTACCGGACGACTTCTCTGCATGCTACGCCAGCGTTTCGGGGAAGCCCCGCCCCTGCCCACAGCCTGTGGATAACTTTCCGGGCGGGACGGAACCGCGCGGGCGCGCCGCCGGAGGTCCGGGTGATGATCGTCCCATGGCGACCATGGATGAGCAGGAGCAGCGGCGGCGCAGACTGACCGCGTGGCGGGGTGCGCGGCGGGTGCTGGCCCGCGTGGGCGCGGACGGCACGCTCGGCGAACGGCTGGCGGCGCTGGCGGCCGACGCCCCGTCCGTACACGATCCGGACGACTGGACCGATGTGTACGGGGGCGGGGTCGTCGCCGATCTGGAGCGGCGGGCGGCCGGGCTGCTGGGGATGGAGGCGGCGACGTTCTTCCCGACCGGGACGATGGCCCAGCAGGTCGCGCTGCGGTGCTGGGCGGGGCGTACGGGCAACGCGACGGTGGCGCTGCATCCCCTGTCCCACCCGGAGGTGCACGAGGGCGGGGCGCTGGGGGTGGTGAGCGGGCTGCGCACGGTGCATCCGACGTCGGAGCCGAGGCTGCCGGACGCGGAGGAGGTCCGGGGGTTCCCCGAGCCGTTCGGCACGCTGATGCTGGAGCTGCCGTTGCGGGACGCCGGGTTCGTCCTGCCGTCCTGGGAGGAGCTGACGGCGGTGGTGGACGCGGCCCGGGAGCGGGACGCGGTCGTCCACTTCGACGGGGCGCGGCTGTGGGAGTGCGCACCGCACTTCGGGCGCGCGCTGCCGGAGATCGCGGGGCTCGCGGACAGCGTGTACGTGTCCTTCTACAAGTCGCTGGACGGGCTGTCCGGGGCGGTGCTGGCGGGACCCGCGACGCTGGTGGAGGAGGCGCGGGTGTGGCGTCACCGGTACGGGGGCCAGCTCTTCCAGCAGTTTCCGGCGGCGCTGTCCGCGCTGATCGGTCTCGAGCGGGAGCTGCCGCGCCTCCCGTCGTACGTGGCCCACGCGAAGGTGGTGGCCGGGGCGCTGGCGGAGGGGTTCGCGGCGGCGGGGGTGCCGTGGTTCCGGGTGCATCCGGAGCCGCCGCACACGCATCAGTTCCAGGTGTGGCTGCCGTACGGGACGGAGGTGCTGGACGAGGCGTCGGTGCGGCAGGCGGAGGAGACGGGGGTGGCCCTGTTCCGGCGCTGGTTCGCGGGGACGGGCGGGGCGGGGCTGCCGCCGGGGACCTCGTTCACCGAGGTGACGGTGGGGGGCGCGGGGCTGGAGTGGTCGGCGGGGGATGTACGGGATGCGGTGGCGGGGTTCGTGGGGTTGCTGCGGTAGGCCGCGGCCTCATGGCCTCATGGGGGGGCGGGCGGCCTCGTTCGGGGCGGAGCCTCCGGGACGCCCGGGGGCCCGGGGCCCGGGTCGCCGGGGGGCCGTGTTCCGTGCGGGCCCCTGGACCCCGGGGTTCCGTCCTCAGACGCCGGACGGGGTGGGAGGGCAGGACGGGGTGGAAGCGCCGGTGCGGCAAGTCGGGGGGTGCGTGAGCCAGTGTCTGTACAGGTCGCGCAGGACCGTGCGGTCGTGGCGGCCCGGGGGCGGCGGCGCGGGCTCCGACCGCTGGGCCGCGCGGTAGGTGTCGAGCAGGTGCTGCTGGATGGCGTCCATGCTTTTCAGCCTGCGCGGCTCGTGGCGGGCCCGCGCGTTGATTGACGGCCCCCGTCAATCGGAACGTCGGCCCGGGACCGTACCCCCACTATGGAGGGGTGAGCGTGCACATAGACATCGCGGGACTCCCCGCCGACCGCGTCGTATTCGCGACCTCTCCCCTGGCCGAGCTGGGCCTCGCCCTGCATGCGCTCTCCGAGCCCGGCCACCATCCGGGGCTGCACGGCTGGACCACCGCGACCGCCGCGGCCCTGGAGCCCGACCTCGCGGACCGGCTGCTGGAGGCGGAGTTCCTCTGGCAGAACACCTTCGCCGACATCTTCCTGCCGTTCTCCGGCATCCCCGGCGGCGACGGCAGGACCGGGGCGACCCTCGCGGAGGACCTGGACATCCTGGACCGGCTCGACGACGAGCGGTTCGTCGCCGCGGCCACCGAGTTCACCTGCTCCAGCCTGTACGGGGCGGAGGCCCGGTCCCCGCTGACGGACCCGGCCATGCGGGCCCGGGCCCTGGACATGGCGACGGCACGCGGACCGCGCCAGGTGGAGTTCACCAAGCGGCTGCTGGCCGACCCCGTCTCCGTACGCGGATGGATCAGGCGGCTCCTGGAGGACTGCGACCAGGCGTTCTTCGCCGACACCTGGCGGCGGGTCTCCGTCCAGCTGGTCGCCGACGCCCGGCACAAGACGGAGTTGCTGCGGCGCAAGGGGCTCGCCGACGCGATCGGTGCCGTCTCCTCGGCCGTGACCGTGGACGAGGCCGCGGAGCGGATCACCATCGACAAGCTGACCGAGGGCCGGACCACGGCCGTCGCCCCGGAGGCCGGCCTCGGCCTCACCCTCGTCCCCACCAGCTTCGGCTGGCCGCACCTGACCGTGCTGCACGCCCACCACTGGCGCCCCGTGATCCACTACCCGGTCCGGCTGCCCGACCTGCCGTCGCCCGCCTCCGTGGAACAGCTCCAGCGCCGGATGGAGGCCCTGGCCCACCCGATGCGGATGCGGCTGTGCCGCAACCTCGCCCGCTCCCCGTACACCACGGGCGAACTGGCCGAATCGCACAGCATCACCGCGCCCGAGGTCTCGCGGCATCTCTCGGTGCTCAAGAAGGCGGGCCTGGTCACCACGCGCCGCCGGGGCCGCTATGTCCTGCACCAGCTGGACCTGACGGTCGTCGCCCGGCTCGGCAGCGACTTCCTGGAGGGCGTCCTGCGCTGAGCCCCCGCCCTCCCCGCCAGCTCAGCCCGCGCCGCCGCCGGCCCTGACCAGACCGGTCTCGTAGGCGAGGACGACGACCTGGACCCGGTCGCGGAGGTTCAGCTTGGTGAGGATGCGGCCCACGTGCGTCTTCACCGTGGCCTCGGAGAGTACGAGCCGGGCCGCGATCTCCCCGTTGGAGAGGCCCTGGGCGACCAGGAGCATGACTTCCCGTTCGCGTTCGGTGAGCTTGCCGACGTGCTTGTTCTTCGGCTCCTTCTCGCCGCTGGGCAGCATCGGCGAGAAGCGGTCGAGCAGCCGGCGGGTGGTGGACGGGGCGACGACCGCGTCGCCGCTGTGCACCGAACGGATCGCGGCGAGCAGCTCGGCGGGCGGCACGTCCTTGAGCATGAAGCCGCTGGCCCCCGCCTTCAGCCCGGAGAAGGCGTACTCGTCGAGGTCGAAGGTGGTCAGGATGAGCACCTTCGGCGGGTTCTGCTGCGCGCAGATCCGGCGGGTCGCCTCGACGCCGTCCAGCCGGGGCATGCGGACGTCCATCAGAACCACGTCGACGGCGGTGGACCGCAGCATCTCGATCGCCTCGGCCCCGTCACCGGCCTCGGCGACGACCTCCATGTCGGGCTGGGCGGCGAGCACCATCCGGAAGCCGGTCCGCAGCAGCACCTGGTCGTCGACGAGCATCACGCGGATGGCCATGGTCATGGGAACGAGTCCTGTCCTGAGGTCGGTCGATCGGTCGGACGTCGGGGTCGGGTCGGACGTCGGGGTCGGGTCGGACGTCGGGGTCGGGTCGGGCGTCGGGGTCTTGGTCGGTCGGTCGCCGGGGTCGCGGTCGGGCCGGGGTCGTCGTCCGGCCGGTCTGCGTGGTCGGGGCCGGCAAGCCGTGGGGCCGGTCAGCCCGAGGGCTTCAGCGGCAGCAGGGCGCTGATGCGGAAACCGCCGCCGGGGCGGGGCCCCGCGTCCAGGGTGCCTCCCACCATGCCGACCCGCTCCCGCATCCCGATCATCCCGTGTCCGGCGCCGTCCGCGCCGCCGTCCTCGTACAGTTCGTGCGCCGCGCCCCGGCCGTCGTCCTCGATCAGCAGCCCGAGACCGTCGTCGAAGTACACCAGCCGGACGCTGGCCCCGGCGTCGGGCCCGCCGTGCTTGCGGGTGTTCGTCAGGGCCTCCTGCACCACCCGGTACGCGGTCAGCTCCACGCCGCTGGGCAGCGGACGCGGGGTGCCCTCGACCTTGAAATCGACCTCCAGGCCGGTCTGCCGCACCTGCGCGACCAGGTCCTCGATCTGTTCGACGTCGGGCTGGGGGACGTACTCCCCGCTCTCCGGGGCGTCACCGGTCCGCAGCACGCCGAGCAGCCGCCGCATCTCCGCGAGCGCCTGGCGGCCGGTGCTGGAGATGGTCTCCAGGGCCTGCTTGGCCTGGTCGGGGGCGGCGTCCATGACATAGGCGGCACCGTCGGCCTGGACGACCATCACGGACACGTTGTGCGCCACGACGTCGTGCAGCTCCCGGGCGATCCGGGCCCGCTCGGCGGCGACCGCGACCTTGGACTGCGCCTCGCGTTCCCGCTCCAGGCGGGCGGCACGCTCCTCCAGCTGGTCGAAATAGGCGCGCCGGGTCCGCAGCGAGTCCCCGAGCACCCAGGCCAGCACGAACGGCACGGTCATGATGACCGTCACGAAGATCACCTGGGCCCAGGACCCGCCGGGCTCCGCCTCCCACCGCAGCTGGGACAGAGCCGCCGCGCTCAGACTGCAGATCAGGGCGAGCCGGGACGCCCAGCGCTCGCCGACCGTGGCCACGGTGTACGTGATCACCAGCATCGCGAAGTTCCCGATGCCCGGCCGGACGTCGAACACCAGCTGCACGACGCCCACCAGGATGGCGAGCAGCAGCATCTTCTCCGGGGCCTTGCGGCGCAGCGCCACGACGGTGGAGAACCCCAGCGCGACCGGGACCGCGACGATCTCCTCGCGCCCGGCGTCGTACATGCCCGAGACCATCGACATGCCGGAGAGCCCGAGGAGGAAGACGGCCCAGAAGACGTCGACGCCCGTCGGGTGTCTGCGGATGAAGTCGTAGAGGCGCTGCACTTGACCAAGCGTAGGGACAGGGGATCGGTGACCGGGTCAACCGGAGGGTCGATCCGGGTCCTGGGACCGTACTCCCCAAGGTGGAGACTTGCCTACGTGACGGACGAATGGCGCGGTTGGCGGGAGGCGGCTCAGGCCGCTCTGTACGGGGATGAGGGCTTTTATCGCAGCCCGGTGCGGAGCCCGAAGGGGCCCGCGGGCCACTTCCGTACCTCGGTGCACGCCTCGCCGCTCTTCGCCGGGGCGGTGGCCCGGCTGCTGACCGGAATCGCACGGGAGCTGAACACCGGGACGGTCGCGCTGGTCGATGTGGGGGCGGGGCGCGGCGAGCTGTTGACCGGAGTGCTGGAAGCGCTGGACGCAGGGCCGGAGGGACCGGACGTGGCCCCGTACGCCGTCGAGGTCGCCGCCCGGCCGCCGGGGCTGGATACCCGGATCGAGTGGTGCGCCGAACCGCCGGCCGGGGTCACCGGGCTGCTGTTCGCCAACGAGTGGCTGGACAACGTACCGGTGGAGGTGGCGGAGGCGGACGCGGAGGGCGTTCCCCGGTACGTCGAGGTGCGGACCTCGGACGGTGCGGAGCGCCTGGGCGCTCCGGTGACCGGGGCGGACGCCGCGTGGCTGGAGCGCTGGTGGCCGCTGTCCGCGCCGGGCGAGCGGGCGGAGATCGGCCGCCCCCGGGACGCCGGCTGGGCCGGGGCGGTGGGCTCCCTGACCGCCGGTCTCGCGGTGGCGGTGGACTACGCGCACGGGCGGGACGCCCGCCCGCCCTTCGGGACGCTGACGGGCTTCCGGGGCGGGCGCGAGGTGCGCCCGGTGCCGGACGGCTCCTGCGACGTGACCGCGCATGTGGCGCTGGACGCCTGCGCGGCGGCGGTCACGGAGGCGGGGGCGGACGTGCGCACCGAGCTGACCGACCAGCGGGCGGCGCTGCGCAGGCTCGGCGTCGGCGGCGACCGGCCGCCGCTGAGCCTGGCCACCACCGACCCGGCGGGGTACGTCACCGCGCTGGCGGCGGCGGGCGAGGCGGCGGAGCTGACCGCGCGCGGCGGCCTCGGCGACTTCGGCTGGCTGCTGCACCGGGTGGGGCTGCCGGAACCCGGGTGACCGCCCCGGCGCAGGGGCCGCAGGGAACACAGCCGCCGCAGGGAATACTGTCCCGCATGACGGAGACGACGATCGGCATCGGCGGAGCGGCGGAGAGCACCGACATGGTGCTCAACATCGGTCCCCAGCACCCCTCGACGCACGGGGTCCTCCGGCTGCGGATCGTGCTGGACGGCGAGCGCGTCCAGCACGCGGAGCCGGTCATCGGCTATATGCACCGGGGCGCGGAGAAGCTCTTCGAGGCCCGCGACTACCGGCAGATCGTCATGCTGGCCAACCGTCACGACTGGCTGTCCGCGTTCTCGAACGAGCTGGGCGTCGTGATGGCCGTCGAGCGGATGCTCGGCATGGAGGTCCCCGAGCGCGCCGTGTGGACGCGGACGCTGCTCGCCGAGTTGAACCGGGTCCTCAACCATCTGATGTTCCTCGGCTCCTACCCCCTCGAACTCGGCGGCATCACCCCGGTCTTCCACGCGTTCCGGGAGCGCGAGGAGCTCCAGGCGGTGATGGAGGAGGTCTCCGGCGGGCGGATGCACTACATGTTCAACCGGGTCGGGGGCCTCAAGGAGGACATCCCGGCGGGCTGGACCGGCCGGGTCCGGGACGCCGTCGCCTCCGTCCGCTCCCGGATGGACGTGTACGAGGACCTCGTCCTCGGCAACGAGATCTTCCGGGGCCGTACGCGCGACGTGGGCGTGCTGTCCGCCGAAGCGGTGCACGCGTACGGGGTGTCGGGGCCGATCGCCCGCGCCTCGGGCGTCGACTTCGACCTGCGGCGCGACGAGCCCTATCTGGCGTACGGGGAGCTGCGGGACACCCTGAAGGTGGTGACCCGGTCCGAGGGCGACTGCCTGGCCCGCTTCGAGTGCCTGCTGGAGCAGACCCTCAACTCCCTGGACCTGGCGGACGCCTGCCTGGACCGTATGGCCGGCCTGGCGCCGGGGCCGATCAACCAGCGGCTGCCCAAGGTGCTCAAGGCCCCCGAGGGCCACACCTACGCCTGGACGGAGAATCCGCTCGGCGTGAACGGCTACTACCTGGTGTCCAAGGGCGAGAAGACGCCCTACCGGCTGAAGCTGCGCTCGGCCTCGTTCAACAACATCCAGGCGCTCACCGAGCTGCTGCCGGGCACCCTGGTCGCCGACATGGTGGCGATCCTGGGCTCGCTGTTCTTCGTCGTCGGCGACATCGACAAGTAGCGGGCCGGGCGGGGCGGTCCCGCGTCAGGAGACCGCGCCGCGCAGTCGGGCCACGTCGATCTGCTCGGTCTCGTCGTGCGCGGTGAGGTCGATGACCTTGCCGACGGCCCGGCTGTCGACGACCGCCGTGCGGTGGGCGGCGAGCGCCTCCTCGCCGACGACGTCCGCGAGGTCCTCGTTCTGCACGGACTCGATCGCGGCCTTGGTCTTCTGGTCGTTCTGGGTGCCGAAGAAGTCGAAGTTCCCCTGGGGGACCAGCTGGCGGCGGGCGGCGTACGGGACGACGGCCGAGGCGGCGGCGATCGCTCGCGGCGCCCGCACCGGCGCGATGGAGGCCGGGGCGGCGCTCTGCGCCGAGCTCCTGTCCGTGTGCTGCGCGTCGCTCTTGGCCGTGTGCTGCTCGTCCGTGGCCGGGGCGGTGCTCTGTGCGGACTGCTGCGCGTTCGTGTCCGGGGCGGGCGGGGTGGTCGAGGGGCGGCCGTGCTGGTCGTCCCGGTGCTCGCCCGCCCCGGTGGCCGCCGTCTGCTTCCCCTCCGGGCTCTCCGCCTCCGCATCCCGGTGCCGCTCGGCGAGGGCGAGCTGGCGCTGCCGGACCGCCTCCACCGTGCGGCGGGTCTCCTGGAGCGCCGCGTTCCGCGTGAGGTTCATCAGGGCCTCGTCCGCGCGCCGGTACGACTCGGGGGTCGGCGTGGACCGCGCGGGCAGCAGCTCCTTGGGGGCCGCGGCCTCGATGGCGAGCTGCCTGCGGCCCTCCAGCGCACTGGCCCGCTCGGTCTCGGCGTTGGCGTAACGGCGGAGCAGTCCGGCGTGCTCCCCGCGCAGTCCCGCGAGCTCCACCCGCTTGCGCCGGAGCTTGGTCTCCAGCCGGGTGCGCAGCTCGCGCGACTCCTCCAGGTCCTGCTCCAGCTCGGCTATCCGCTCCTCGGCCCGCCATTCGTCACTGGCCCGGGCCCGGGTCAGCTCGGCGACCCGCAGCCCCGCGGCCCGGTCCCAGCTGCGCATCAGATACGCACCGGTGACGGCGGCGGCCGCCACGGCGGCCACCAGGCCGCGCAGGGCCAGGGGTTCGGCCAGCAGCCAGGCGCCGGCGGCGCCGACGACCGACACGCCCGCCACCACGGAGGGCGGCAGGATTCTGTGGAGAGGCGGCGAATGGCGGTGGCGTCCACGTGGCATGGCCTGAAATTTACCGTGTGTGCGGGCCACTTGGGGAGCCGCCCGGGAATCTGTTCCCCGCCGGTTACCTCGCGGCCCCCCGGAAGCCCTCTCCACGGCCCTTTACCTATTGATCAAGAACTACTTCTTGATCAGATCCTTCGACTCCAGATACTCCTTGGCCACATCGGCCGGCTTGGCCCGCTCCGCGTCGACCTTCCGGTTCAGCTCGGCGAGATCCTCCGTGGTGAGCGCGGCGGTGAGCTCGCCCAGCGCGTCGGCGATCTCCGGGTCGCCCGCGTCCTCGGTATTCAGGACCGGCAGCACGTTGTCGGCGTTCTGGAGCTTCTTGTCGTCCTCCAGGAACACCAGCCCGTCCAGCACCGCGTCCGTGGTGGTCGTCAGAACCAGCTGGACCTTGCCGTCCCGGACGGCCTGCTTGGACACCGGGGTGCCGACGCCCTTGGGGTCGATCCCGGTGACGTCGATGCCGTACGTCTTCTTCAGACCGGGTGCGCAGAACGGCCGCACCTCGCACTCGTCACCCGCCGCGATCTTCACCTTCAGCTTCGACTTCCCCAGATCGGAAAGCGTCTTGAGGCTGTTCTTCTCGGCGAATTCCTTCGACACCGCGAAGGCGTTCTGGTCCACGGCCTTCCCTGCCGGGAGGACCGTGAGACCCAGCGGCTCGGCGAGCCGCTTCAGCGCGGAGACCGTGGCTTCGACGTCACCGGAGGCCACGGGCTCGGCCTGGGCCTTGTCGGCCCCGTTGACCTTGGCGTTGAGGAACTCGGCGAGCGTGGCCGCGTACTCCGGTACGACGTCGATCTCGCCCTTCTCCAGCGACGGCTCGTACAGCTCGCGGTTCTTCACCGTGGTGATCGAGGTGCTGTACCCGGCGTCGCCGAGGACCTGGGCGTACAGCTCGGCGAGCACCTTGGACTCGGTGAAGGAGGCCGACCCGACGACCAGGGACCCCTTCTTGCCGTCGCCGCCGGCCGAGGAGCCGGAGCCGCTCTTCTCCTGCTCCAGGCTGTCGCCACCGCAGGCCGCGAGCGACCCGGCCAGCGCCACCATGCCGATGACCGCTCCGGCTATCCGCGAGGTCCTGCTCATGTGTTGTTCTCCGTCCGAACAGAAGGAAAGTGACCAGAAGAAAGGTGATCTGAAACGAGGTGATGCGGAACGAGCTGAGCCGGAACGAGGTGATGTGCGCTCACGCGGGCCTGCGGCGGCGCAGCGGGGACAGCAGCCGGTCGAGGCCCACCAGCACGCCCTCCACCACCAGGGCGAGACCGGCGACCAGGACCGCGCCCGCGAAGACCTGGGCGGTGTCGTAGGTGTTGAACCCGGCGGTGATGATCCGGCCGAGACCGCCGAGGCCGACCATGGCGGCGATCGACGCGGTGGCCACGACCTGGACGGCGGCGGACCGCAGCCCGGCCATGATCATCGGGTGGGCGAGCGGCAGCTCGACCCGAAGGAAGAGCTGCCCGCCCGACATCCCCATGCCGCGCGCGGCCTCCACGACGGCCCGGTCCACCTCCCGCATGCCGACATAGGCGTTGGTCAGCAGCGGCGGCACCGCGAACAGGACCAGCGCGATGATCGTGGGCCAGTACCCCGAGTTGCGCAGGGACGTGACCATGAACAGGGCCAGCACCGCGAAGACCGGGACGGCCCGCCCCACGTTGGAGAGGTTCACCGCGAGCGCGCCGCCCTTGCCGATGTGCCCCAGATACAGGGCGATCGGCAGGGCGATCGCGCAGGCCACCGCGAGGGCGACCCCGCTCACGTACAGATGCTCGCCGAGCCGGTGCGCGGCTCCGCCGTCGCCCGACCAGTTGGACCCGGTGGTCAGCCAGGTCCAGGCGTCGCCGATGACTCCCACGGGTCAGCCCACCTCCACGGTCGCCGGGGCGGGCGGTCCCGCGTCCGTCTTCGCCGGGGCGGCCCCCGCGGCCCCGGATATGCGGGTCCAGGGCGTCAGCAGCCGCTGGAGGCCGAGCAGCAGCAGGTCCGCCACCACCGCGAGCAGCACGCACAGGACCGATGCGGCGAGCACCTGGGCCTTGAAGAAGCTGGGCAGCGCGTCCTCGATGAGATTGCCGAGGCCCCCCTTGCCCACGAGCGAGCCGACCGTGGTCAGCGCGACCGTCGACACGGTGGCTATCCGCAGCCCCGCCATCACCGCGGGCAGCGCCAGCGGGAGCTCCACCTCCCACAGCAGCCGGACCGGCCCGTACCCCATGCCGCGGGCGGCGTCCCTGGCCTCCTGCGGCACCGCCGCGAGCCCGGCCAGGATGTTGCGCACGAGGATGGTCAGCGAATAGAGCACCAAGCCCGTCACCACCAGCGCGGCCGACAGCCCGAACAGGGGCAGCAGCAGCGAGAACATCGCCAGCGAGGGCACGGTGTAGAGCACGGTCGTCAGCCCGAGCACCGGTGCGGCGAAGCGCGGGCCCCGGCGGGCGAGCAACGCCAGCGGAAAGGCCACCGCGAGCCCGATCAGCACCGAGACCACCGTGATCCCGATGTGCTGCACGGTCGCGTCGGTCAACTCCTGGCTGCGGGAGCGCAGATACTCCCCGCAGATCCAGTCGTTCGTCACCAGGCAACTCTGCTCGGCCATCCGCCCCCCACCTCCCGCTTTCCCTCGTCTGCCCGGGATCTCCCCGGATCGAACTGATGACTGACGAGCCTATCCTCGACCACTGACAATCGCGGAGGGGTGTCGCATTCCGGCAACATGCCCTTCACCGAACGCCCTCCACAATGGGGAACCATGATCCGTTTCGAGCACGTCACCAAGCGGTACGCCGATGGCACCACCGCCGTCGACGACCTTTCCTTCGAGGTCGCCGAGGGTGAACTGGTCACGCTCGTCGGACCTTCCGGATGCGGCAAGACGACCACCATGAAGATGGTGAACCGGCTGATCGAACCGACCGAGGGCGGGATATTCCTCGACGGGGACGACATATCCACCATCGACCCCGTCCAACTGCGCCGTCGTATCGGCTATGTGATCCAGCAGGTGGGTCTCTTCCCGCACAAGACGGTGCTGGAGAACACGGCGACCGTTCCCCATCTGCTGGGCTGGAAGCGCGGAAAAGGACGCGAACGCGCTGCCGAACTCCTGGACCTCGTCGGACTCGACCCGTCCGTTTATGGTGACCGCTATCCGGAACAGCTTTCCGGCGGCCAGCGCCAACGCGTCGGCGTGGCCCGCGCATTGGCCGCCGATCCGCCCGTTCTCCTGATGGACGAGCCTTTCGGGGCGGTCGACCCGGTCGTCCGCGAACGCCTCCAGAACGAATTCCTGAAACTCCAGGCCCAGGTCCGCAAGACCGTGCTGTTCGTCACACACGACATCGAGGAGGCCGTCCGCCTCGGCGACCGCATCGCCGTGTACGGGCAGGGCCGCATCGAGCAGTTCGACTCCCCCGCCACCGTGCTCGGCGCCCCCGCCACCCCGTACGTGGCCGACTTCGTCGGTGCGGACCGCGGCCTGAAGCGGCTCTCCGTGACGCCCATCGAGGAGGGCGACCTCGACCAGCCGCCGGTCGTCCACCTCGACGATCCGCTGGTGACCGCCACCGAACGGCTCAGGTCCGAGGGCGCGCGCTGGGCGGTCGTCCTGGACGGCCGGGACAACCTGCACGGCTGGATCCCCGCCGACGCGACCGCCGACGCGACCGCCGACGCCACGGCCAAGGGAACCGTCCGCGAACACGCCCGCCGGATGGAGGCCTGGCTGCCGCTCGGCGCACCCCTCAAGCAGGCGTTCGCCACCATGCTCCAGCACGACGCGGGCTGGATCGCGGTCGTCGACAAGGAGAGCGAGGGCCGCTTCCTCGGCGTGCTGACCCCGGCCCGGCTGCACGAAGCCCTGCGCCGCTCGATCGACGCCGACGCCCAGGACGTACCGCGCGCGGAGGTCGCGGTGGAGACGGTGGCGACCGCGTAGGACGCGACGGGATGGCCGCCCCGGCTCAGCCCTCGCCGAGCCGGGCGCTCAGCCACTGGAGGGCGGGCGGGATCTCCCGCCGCCAGGTCGTGAAGTTGTGCCCGCCGCTGTCGAGCACGATCGAGGACACCTTCGCAGGCGCCTTCACCTTCCCGATGAACTTCATCGTGCTCCCGAGGTTGTCCTCGCCCTGCCGGGACGTCGTCACCAGGAACGACCCCCCGGACGGCGGCCGGTTCTCCAGGGTCCACAGCAGATCGGCCCGGTCGCGCAGCTCCTGCCTCCCGTGGAACAGATCGCCCGTCGTCGGGTCCTCGGCGGCCTTGTAGTACGCGGAGAGCCCGGCGCTCGCCGCGTACCGGTCCGGGTGGTGCAGCCCGATCTTCAAGGCGCAGTAGCCGCCGGTGGAGTTGCCGATGATGCCCCAGTCACGGGCCTCCTTCCCGGCCCGGTAGGACCCCGAGATCGCCTCCGGGAGGTCCTTCGCGAAGAACGTCTCGGTCTGCGGTCCGCCGGGGACGTCCACGCACTCGGTGTCCCGGGGCGGCGCGACCGTCGGCCGCAGCATCACCAGGATCATCGGCCGGGCCTTCCCCGCCTTCACCAGGTCATGCGCGGTCTGCGGGTAGCGCAGCCCCTTCAGCAGGTTCTCGGCCGTGCCCGGGTAGCCGGTGAGGACCACGGCCGCCGGGAACGTCCGCCCGGCGTGCGCCGCCCGGAAGTACTCCGGCGGCAGATAGACGTACGCCGGGGACTCGATGCCCGACCTGCGCCCCGAGATCACCACCTTGTCGATCCGCCCGCCGACCGAGGGCACCCGGCCGCCCGGCACGTCCGGGTGCTGGGTGCCCACGCGCGCCATGCGCCGGGAGCCGGCCGCGCCCGCCTCCCCGTCCACGTGGTCGGTGACGACGCCCAGCTCCTGGTGCCGCCCGAAGAGATCGGCCCAGGAACCGTAGAAGAGGAAGGCGTTGTTGGCCGCCAGCCCCACCGCGGCGAACAGCGTCAGCTGGGTCGCCAGCAGCAGCCCGACCCGGCCCGACACCGCGGCCGCACCGGGCCGGGCCAGCCGCGGCCAGAGTCCGACCGTGGCGGCGAAGAGCGCGACAGCCAGCGCCGCCACGACCGCCAGGACTGCTGTGCTGGTGAGACCCATGGATGAGCTTTCTCTGCGATTCCGTACCGGCTCGGATGCGGGAAATTTCCGTAATGCGAGTGAACCCGCACTCCGCAGCCCACGTCCTAGAGGGCGCACATCGTCCGCAGGGCCCGGCCCGCGGACGGACTCAAGAGAACCTCTCGCGAAGCCACGGGAAACGATGTCTGTCACGCTAGATGGGGATAAGTCGGTATCGGTTCCGCAGCGCGTACGCCGGCTGCTGCGCGGGCCGCGCCCCGAATCCGTACCGTCCCTCGTCGGTACCGCCTGCACCGTCGTCGGGCTGATCGACGTCGCCGCCGGCGTCTTCCCCCGCTTCCGCCACAGCCGGATGCACACCCTCGCCGAGGTGCTCCCCGGGGCGCTCGGACCGTTCGCCGCCGCGCTCTCGCTCAGCGCGGGGGTGCTGCTGCTCCTGCTCGCCCACGGGCTGAAGCGGCACAAGCGGCGGGCCTGGCGGGCGGCGGTGGTCCTGCTCCCCGTGGGGGCCGTGGCCCAGTTCGCCTACCGCCACTCGATCGTCGGGGTGCTCGTCTCGCTGACGCTCTGCTGGCTGCTGGTGCGTCACCGCGACCAGTTCCGGGCGCTGCCCGACCCGCGCAGCCGCTGGCGCGCCCTCGCCAACTTCGTGCTGCTCGGGGCCGGTTCGCTGGGGCTCGGGCTGATCATCGTCAGCGTCCACCCCGGGCGGGTCGTCGGCGCCCCGTCCATCGCCGACCGCCTCCAGCACGTCCTGTACGGCCTGTTCGGCGTCGAAGGCCCCGTCGACTACGCGGGCAGGACCGGCTGGACCGTGGCCTACTCGCTGGGCGCGCTCGGCCTGCTGACCGCCGTCACCACCATCTACCTCGCCTTCCGCCCCGAACACCCGGCCGCCCGCCTCACCGAGGACGACGAGAGCCGGCTGCGGGAGCTGCTGGAGCGGCACGGCGGCCGGGACTCGCTCGGCCACTTCGCGCTCCGCCGCGACAAGGCCGTCGTCTTCTCCCCCAGCGGCAAGGCCGCCGTCTGCTACCGGGTCGTCTCCGGGGTGATGCTGGCCGGCGGCGACCCCATCGGCGACGTGGAGGCCTGGCCGGGCGCGATCGAGCGCTTCATGGACGAGGCGCGGGCGCACTCCTGGACCCCCGCCGTGATGGGGTGCAGCGAGACCGGCGGTCAGGTCTGGACCCGCGAGACCGGGCTCACCGCCCTGGAGCTGGGCGACGAGGCGGTGGTCGACGTGGCGGATTTCTCCCTCGCCGGACGGGCCATGCGGAACGTGCGGCAGATGGTCAAGCGCATCGAGCGCGGCGGATACGAGACCCGGGTCCGGCGGGCGCGTGACATCGGCGACGCCGAGCTGGACCGGATCCGCCGCGCCGCCGCCGACTGGCGCGGCACCGACACCGAACGCGGCTTCTCCATGGCGCTCGGCCGCATCGGCGACCCGGCCGACGGCGACTGCGTGATCGCCACCGCCCACCTGCCCGGATCCGGCACGGAGGACTCCCCGCACGGCGACCTGAAGGCCGTCCTCCACTTCGTCCCGTGGGGGCGCGACGGGATGTCCCTGGAGCTGATGCGCCGCGACCGCTCGGCCGACCCCGGCATGAACGAGCTCCTGATCGTCGCCTCCCTCCAGGCCGCCGGGAAGCTCGGCGTCGAGCGGGTCTCGCTGAACTTCGCGATGTTCCGCTCGGCGCTGGCCCGCGGCGAGCGGCTCGGCGCGGGGCCGGTGCTGCGCTGCTGGCGCGGCCTGCTGATCTTCCTCTCGCGCTGGTTCCAGATCGAGTCGCTGTACAAGTTCAACGCCAAGTTCAAGCCACGCTGGGAGCCCCGCTTCGTGGTCTTCCGCACCAGCCGGGACCTGCCCCGCATCGGGATCGCGGCGATGCGCGCGGAGGGGTTCGTGAACCTCTCGCCGCCCCGCCCGTTCCGGCCCCGCGCACCCCGCCCGTGCGGCCACACCGCGCGTACCCGCCCGGAGCACGAGGTGAGCGCGGCGTAACGCGTCGTACGGCGGAAACGACACGCCCTAGTCTGGTCGTATGAGTACGTCACGCACGCGGGGCACGATCCGAGGGCTGCCGGAGTGGGACCGCTGCGCGGTCATGGGGGTCGTCAACGTGACGCCCGACTCCTTCTCCGACGGCGGCCGCTGGTTCGACACCACGGCCGCGGTCAAGCACGGCCTGCATCTGGTCTCCGAGGGCGCGGACCTGGTGGACGTGGGCGGCGAGTCGACCCGCCCCGGCGCCAGCCGGGTGGACGAGGCCGAGGAGCTGCGCCGGGTGATCCCGGTCGTGCGGGGCCTGGCCTCCGAGGGCGTCACCGTCTCCGTGGACACCATGCGCGCCCGCGTCGCCGAGCAGGCCGTCGCCGCCGGGGCCGCCCTGGTCAACGACGTCAGCGGCGGCCTCGCCGACCCGGGCATGATCCCGGCCGTCGCCGCCGCCGAGGTCCCGTTCGTCGTGATGCACTGGCGCGGCTTCAGCGAGTCGATGAACAGCCGCGCGGTGTACGAGGACGTCGTCGCCGAGGTCCTCGACGAGCTGCGGCGGCGGATGGACGCGGTGGTCACGGGCGGGGTCGCCCCGGAACGCGTCGTGATCGACCCCGGCCTCGGCTTCGCGAAGGACGCCGACCACGACCTGAAGCTCGTCGCGCACCTGGCCGAGCTGCACACCCTGGGCCGCCCGCTGCTGGTGGCCGCCTCCCGCAAGCGTTTCCTCGGCCGCGTCCTGGCCGGGCCGGGCAGCTCCCCGCCGCCCGCCCGCGAACGCGACGCGGCCACCGCCGCCGTCTCCGCCCTCGCCGCGCAGGCCGGTGCCTGGGCGGTCCGGGTCCACGAGGTGCGGGCCACCGCCGACGCGGTCCGCGTCGCCCGAGCGGTCGAGGGAGCCGAGTGAACGAGGAGCACGCACAGGCCGCCGCCGACATCGCGGAGGTCGAGGCGGCGAACACCGCCTTCTACGAGGCGCTGGAACGCGGCGACCACGAGGGTCTCTCCCGCCGCTGGCTGCCCGGCGAGGACCTCACCGTCTCCTGCGTCCACCCCGGCTGGCCGGTGCTCACGGGGCGGGGCGAGGTGCTGCGCAGCTACGCCCTGATCATGGCGAACACCGAGTACATCCAGTTCTTCCTGACCGACGTCAACATCGCGATGACCGGCGACACCGCCCTGGTCACCTGCACCGAGAACATCCTCAGCGGCGGTCCGGCCGAGGAGGGCAACGCGCTGGGCCCGCTGGTGGGCCAGCTGGTCGTCGCGACGAACGTGTTCCGGCGCACCGACGACGGCTGGAAGCTCTGGTCCCACCACGGGTCGCCGGTGCTCACCGAGTCCGACGAGGACGACGAGGAGGAGTCCCCTTCCTGAGGAGTCCCCTGAGAAACCCCCTGAGGAATCCCTCCGCTGAGGAATCCCTCTCCCGAGGAGGAAACACCCTCCCGAGTGGGTACGGGACCGATAGGGATTCGAACCGATCACCAAGGGGTAGGGGCGGCTTCCGGCCCGGTGAGGCGCTGTCCGGGCACCCACGGGCGAGCACTGTCGGTGCTCGCAGGTAGATTCGAAAGAAGGCACCCCGCCGCCCGCACGCGGCCGGGTGCCTCTCGACCAACGACAGCAGGAGTGATTCGCGTGGATCGTGTCGCGCTGCGCGGCCTCAAGGCCCGTGGGCACCACGGCGTCTTCCCCCGGGAGCGGGAAGAGGGCCAGACCTTCATCGTCGACCTGGTGCTCGGCCTCGACACCCGCCCCGCGGCAGCCACCGACGACCTGGCCCGCACCGTGCACTACGGCGTGGTGGCCGAGGAGGTCGTCGACGTGGTGACGGGCGAACCGGTGGATCTGATCGAGACGCTCGCCGAGCGCATCGCCCAGCAGTGCCTGAAGCACGAAGGCGTCCAGGAGGTCGAGGTCGTGGTGCACAAGCCGGACGCTCCGATCACCGTCCCCTTCGACGACGTGACCATCACCATCACCCGGAGCCGAGCATGACCGCATTTTCGACCGAGGGGCAGAGCGACCCGACCGTACAGCCGGTCCCGACCGCCGTCGTCCGGCAGGTGGACGCCGCCGACGTCACGCTCTCCAACCCCAAGATGGCCGTGATCTCCCTCGGCTCCAACCTGGGCAACCGCCTGGAGACCCTCCAGGGGGCCGTCGACGCCCTGGAGGACACCCCGGGCCTGCGGGTCAAGGCCGTCTCCCCGGTCTACGAGACCGAGCCCTGGGGCGTCGAGGCGAACTCGCAGCCCTCCTACTTCAACGCCGTCATCCTGGTGAAGACGACGCTGCCGCCCGCCTCCCTGCTGGAGCGCGGCCAGGCCGTCGAGGAGGCCTTCGACCGGGTCCGCGAGGAGCGTTGGGGCCCGCGCACCATCGACGTCGACATCGTGTCGTACGCCGATGTCCTCTCCGACGACCCGGTCCTCACCCTCCCCCACCCGCGCGCCCACGAGCGGGCCTTCGTCCTCGCCCCCTGGCACGACATGGACCCCGAGGCCCAACTGCCCGGCGCCGGGCCGGTGGCGCAGCTCCTCGACCGGGTCGGCCGCGACAGCGTGCTGCCCCGGGCCGACCTGGAACTGCGCCTGCCGGAGTAATCGTTAGGCTCGACGGACGGCGGTCCGGCGCACGGCCGGACCGGGCACAGGCGGCGCGAAGGGCGGCTCACGCGGTGAAGCAACTACGGCTCGGGGTACTGGCGGGCCTCTTCGCCGCCGCCGGTGTCCTCTCCTGGGGCGGGGCCCGCCTCTGGGACTCCTTCGGCACCCTGCCGAGCGTCCCGCTGGCCGCGTCGATCGTGCTCGCCGTGATCGCGGTGATCCTCCTCGCGACCGCCCTCTCCACCCGCGCCCGGCTGCGCGCCCAACGCGAGCGCCGCCCCGGCGCCAAGGGCGTCGAGCCCCTGTTCGCGGCCCGCGCGGTCGTCTTCGGCCAGGCGAGCGCCCTGGTGGCCGCCCTGGTCGCCGGCATGTACGGCGGCACGGGCGTCTTCCTCCTGAGCTACCTCGACATCCCGCCCCGCCGCGACCAGGCCATCTACGCGGGCGCGGCGGTCCTCGCCGGCATCGGCGTCATCGCGGCCGCCCTCTTCCTGGAACGCGTCTGCCGCCTCCCGGAGGACGGCAACGACCACGACGGCACGGGCACGGCGGCGGCGTAACGCAGGGCACGGCCCAGCTGCCCGATCCGCGAGGCAACCGGGCCGGTCACGCCGCCACGCGGACCAGATGTCCGTTGACCAGGAACGTGGGATGCGGCTGGAGCCGGTATCCGTACAGGGTGAACGGCTTGCCGGGCGCGGGACGGGGTCGCACGGACTCGACGGTCACCCAGCTCGATTCCACGGGGTCGGCGTCGTGATGCTCCGGCCGGAAGGTCCCGCGGGCCGCCCAGCGGTCCACCACGACCAGGTGCGACGCGAGGCCGTTCCTCGCGGGGTGAACCGTGCGCCGATGATCTCGGCGAGGTCGACGAGGAACGGCACATTGGCGCTGACCAGGGTCCGGCCGGCCCAGTGCTTGGCACGGCACCCGTCACCGTCCGCGTACCCGTCGAGGAAACCGTCGAAGACCTCACGGTCCCGCAGCACGACCCGGGGAAACGCCTGCCTCATGTGGTGCGCCTCGCCACCTGCGTACTGACGCAGGGCGTCGGCGAGGTAGGAGGACACCACCCGGACCCGGAAGCCCGGGAGGTCCCGCCCCAGATACCCGGAGGGCCGCACGACGGGCTGAAGCCGTGCTTCAAGACCCGTCGCCTCCGTGAGGCACCTCGCGTAGCGGGTGGCGAACGCCTCGTCGTTCACGACGAGCGAGACGTAGTTCTTGCCCACCGTGCCGTCGGCACAGGTGGCCCCCACGACATAGCCGAACGCGTATCCCATGCGGAACGTGAGCCGTTCGCGGCAGAGCTTGCGCGCGTGGGTCCACGCGATGGTTCTGCCCGCCGCGTCCTCGGCACGGATCCAGCCAGCCGGTGTGGCCAGGAGAAGATCCCCGGAGACCGTGAAGGCCGCATGGCTCGTGGCGACCTCCACGGCCGTCCTGACCTTGACGGCCGTCACGTCCGTGACCGTCGTCTGTACCGCGCGGTGCCCGTGCAGCGTCCACAGCCTGGTGCCGACAGCGATCTCCCGGGCCCGGAGACGCCCTCCCACCGCGTTCACGGTCTGCCTGCTCGGTAACCCGTCGCTCATGCAGCGCTCCTCGGCCTGTTCACCATCACAGGCCGAGGAGCGTATCGGGCACCACTGACAGCTAGCGCGCCAGTATGAGGCTCATCGCCTCGGCGCGGGTCGAGGCATCGCGGAGCTGGCCCCGCACGGCCGACGTCGTGGTCTTCGCCCCGGGCTTGCGGATGCCCCGCACCGACATGCACATGTGCTCGGCCTCGATCACCACGATCGCGCCCCGCGCCTCCAGGATCCGCATGAGCGAGTCCGCGACCTGCGTGGTGAGTCGTTCCTGCACCTGGGGCCTGCGGGCGAAGACGTCCACCAGCCGGGCCAGTTTCGACAGGCCGGTGATCTTGCCGGAGTCGGCCGGTATGTAGCCGACGTGCGCGACGCCGTGGAAGGGCAGGAGGTGGTGTTCGCAGAGCGACATGATCTCGATGTCCTTCACCAGGACCATCTCGTCGTGCCCGAGATCGAACGTCGTGGTGAGCACGTCCTCGGGTTCCTGCCGCAGACCGGCCAGAATCTCCTTGTACGCCCGCGCCACCCGCCCCGGCGTCTCCCGCAGGCCCTCGCGGTCCGGGTCCTCTCCGACGGCGAGCAGCAGTTCGCGTACGGCCGCCTCGGCCCGCTTCTCGTCGAATTCGCCGATCGAACCCTGGCCGTCCAGCGTCACCGGGTCGGTCATCTGTGCCTCGTTCCTCTGTGCCGTCCGATGCGCGGATTGCGCTCGAACCTCGCAGGCATACGGAAAAGCCGCGCCCCCACAGGCTAGAACCTGGGGGGCGCGGCGTGCATTCCGGAACCGGTGCGGCGGCCCGTGACGGGCGTCTCACCTGGCGTGGAGCGCGGACTAGCTGTTGTCGTCCGGACGGTCCTCGGGGATCGCCTCGGTGGACGGGGCGATGTCCTTGGTCAGGCCCGCCGTCGGGGCGATCTCCGGCGGGGTGGCCGAGCCGTTGGCGCTGCCGTTGGTGAGGGCCAGCTCCTTGGGCGAGAGCACCGGGGGACGCGTCGACGGGGTACGCCGGGCGGATCCGGTCCAGGCCGGGCGGGCCGGGCGCTTGACGATCGGGGCGAAGATCTCGGCGATCTCGTCCTTGCCCAGCGTCTCCTTCTCCAGCAGTTCGAGCACCAGGGCGTCGAGGATGTCGCGGTTCTCGACGAGGATCTCCCACGCGTCGTTGTGGGCGGTCTCGATGAGCTTCTTGACCTCCTCGTCGACCAGGGCCGCGACCTCTTCCGAGTAGTCGCGCTGGTGGCCCATCTCGCGGCCCAGGAAGGGCTCCGAGTTGTCGCCGCCGAACTTGATCGCGCCGAGACGCTCCGTCATGCCGTACTGCGTGACCATCGCGCGGGCCGTCGCCGTGGCCTTCTCGATGTCGTTCGCCGCGCCGGTGGTCGGGTCGTGGAAGACCAGTTCCTCGGCCGCGCGCCCGCCCAGCATGTACGCCAGCTGGTCGAGCATCTCGTTGCGGGTCGTGGAGTACTTGTCCTCCTCCGGGAGCACCATCGTGTAACCGAGGGCGCGGCCGCGGGAGAGGATCGTGATCTTGTGGACCGGGTCCGACTGGGGGGAGGCCGCCGCGACCAGGGCGTGTCCGCCCTCGTGGTACGCGGTGATCTTCTTCTCCTTCTCGGACATGATCCGGGTCCGCTTCTGCGGGCCCGCCACGACGCGGTCGATCGCCTCGTCGAGGCTCTCGTTGTCGATGAGCTTCTTGTCGCTGCGCGCCGTCAGGAGCGCCGCTTCGTTGAGCACGTTCGACAGGTCGGCGCCGGTGAAGCCGGGCGTGCGCCGGGCGACGGCGCCGAGGTCGACGCCCTCCGCGACGGGCTTGCCCTTCTGGTGCACCTTGAGGATCTCCAGGCGGCCCTGCATGTCGGGGCGGTCGACCGCGATCTGCCGGTCGAAGCGGCCCGGGCGCAGGAGCGCCGGGTCGAGGATGTCCGGGCGGTTCGTGGCGGCGATCAGGATGACGCCGCCCTTCACGTCGAACCCGTCCATCTCGACGAGCAGCTGGTTGAGCGTCTGCTCGCGCTCGTCGTGGCCGCCGCCCATGCCGGCGCCGCGGTGGCGGCCGACGGCGTCGATCTCGTCGACGAAGACGATCGCCGGGGCGTTCGCCTTGGCCTGCTCGAAGAGGTCACGCACGCGGGAGGCACCGACACCGACGAACATCTCGACGAAGTCGGACCCGGAGATCGAGTAGAACGGGACGCCCGCCTCGCCGGCGACGGCGCGGGCGAGCAGCGTCTTGCCCGTACCGGGCGGACCGTAGAGCAGGACGCCCTTGGGGATCTTGGCGCCGACGGCCTGGAACTTCGCCGGCTCCTGGAGGAACTCCTTGATCTCGTGGAGCTCCTCGACGGCCTCGTCGGACCCCGCCACGTCGGCGAAGGTCGTCTTGGGGGTGTCCTTGGTGATCAGCTTGGCCTTGGACTTGCCGAACTGCATGACCTTGGAACCGCCGCCCTGCATCTGATTCATCAGAAACAGGAAGACGACCACGATGAGGACGAAGGGCAGCAGCGAGAGGAGGATCGAGACGAACGGGGACTGCTTCGACGGCGAGACGGTGTAACCCTTCTCGATGTCACCCGCCTCGAACTTCGTCTGCAGCGTGTCGGCGAGCTCGACGCCCTGGTTGCCGATGTAGCTCGCCTGGAACTTGCTGCCGGACTCGCCTTCGAGCTTCTGGCCGTCCTTCAGTTCGATCTTGAGGATTTGTTCGTCACCGGTGGTCAGCTTGGCCTGCTCCACCTGGTCCTTGCTGATCGCCTGGATCACCTTGCCGGTGTCCACCGTCTTGTAGCCGCCCGACGAGCCGACGACCTGCATCAACACGACCACGGCGAGGACGGCCAGCACGATCCACATGACCGGCCCACGGAAGTATCGCTTCACGTCCATCCATACGGAGCGAAGACGCCCCGTCCCTCCTGCCCGTAGGTAAATGCTGCTGTTTGAAAAGAGTGTTCTTCGGACGGTACCTCAGCATGGGCACCCGCGACCGCTGGGTGCAGCGGAGAAACCTGCTTTCGAAGCTCCAACGGTCCGGAGGCGGTGAGGGTTCCCCGGCGGCCCTCCCGGGGGTCAGCCGCCGTAGACGTGCGGGGCCAGCGTGCCGACGAAGGGCAGGTTGCGGTACTTCTCCGCGTAGTCCAGCCCGTAGCCGACGACGAACTCGTTGGGGATGTCGAAACCGATCCACTTCACGTCGATCGCGACCTTTGCGGCATCCGGCTTGCGCAGCAGGGTGCAGACCTCCAGCGAGGCCGGCTCCCGGGAGCCCAGGTTGGACAGCAGCCAGGACAGCGTCAGCCCGGAGTCGATGATGTCCTCGACGATCAGGACGTGCTTGCCCTTGATGTCGGTGTCGAGGTCCTTGAGGATCCGCACGACGCCGGAGGACTGGGTGCCCGCCCCGTACGAGGAGACGGCCATCCAGTCCATCGTGACGGGGGTGGACAGCGCGCGCGCCAGGTCCGCCATGACCATCACCGCGCCCTTGAGGACGCCGACGATCAGCAGGTCCTTGCCCGCGTACTCCGCGTCGATCTTCGCGGCCAGCTCGACGAGCTTCGCGTCGATCTCTTCCTTGGTGAGGAGCACCGACTGAAGGTCGGTACCCATGTCCTTCTCGTTCACCCACGTCTCTTTCTGTGCTGCCGACGGCCCGGTCCGCCGGTCCGGGTGTGCCCGGGCCGGCGGCGGTTCGTCTGCACTTCAGCCGCTCGCGCGTCAGCTCTGCCGAATGACCAGTCTGCCACCCTGACGCAGCGCTTCGACGCGGCCGGGCAGGTTGATGGCCCGCTGGCCGCGCCAGCCGGTGATCAGGCGGTCGACTTCTTCGAGGTGCCGGGCGAAGAGGGAGCCGGCGGGTGCCCCGGCCTCGATCAGGGCGCGGCGCAGCACCCGGCGGCGTACGGCGGGGGGCAGGGCGTAGAGCCCCGCGCACTCCAGGCGGCCGGTCTCGTCGCGTACGGACAGCTCGGCCTCGGCGGCCCAGGTGTCCAGGGCGTCGGCGTCGTCGCGGGAGAGCTGGGCGGTACGGGCGAGGGCTTCGACGACGCCTTTGCCGAGCGCCTTCTCCAGGGCGGGCAGCCCTTCGTGGCGGAGCCGGGAGCGGGTGTAGGCGGGGTCGAGGTTGTGCGGGTCGTCCCAGACGGGGATCGACTGGACCAGGCAGGCCTTGCGGGCGGTCTGCCGGTCGAGCTGGAGGAAGGGGCGGCGGTAGCGGCCGGCCGGTCCGGAGGCGGCGGCCATGCCGGAGAGCGAGCGGATGCCGGAGCCGCGGGCGAGGCCGAGGAGGACGGTCTCGGCCTGGTCGTCACGGGTGTGGCCGAGGAGGACGGCGGCGGCGCCGTGGCGTTCCGCGGCGGCGTCCAGCGCGGCGTAGCGGGCGTCGCGGGCGGCGGCCTCGGGGCCGCCCTCGCGTCCGACGTGCACGGCGACGGCCTCGACGGGGTCGAGGTCCATGGCGGTGAGCCGGGTGACGACCTCGGCGGCGCGGTGGCCGGAGCCCGGCTGGAGGTTGTGGTCGACGGTGATGCCGCCGGCCCGGACGTCGAGCTTGCGGGCCTCGAAGGCGAGCGCGGAGGCGAGCGCCATGGAGTCGGCGCCGCCGGAGCAGGCGACGAGGACGAGCGGGGTGCCGGGCCGTTCGGGGAGGGCGGTGCGGGAGCCGCCCGCGGCGGCGGCCTCGGCGTAGGGGGAGCCGGCGGCGTGCGCGGGGCGCCTGGCCGCTTCGGCGGGCCGGGCGGGGCTGTCGGCGTTCCGCCGGCATTCGGTGATGACGTCGTGGAGTACGCGGCGGACCGCCAGGCGTATCGCCGCGACCGCAGGATGGGGACCCATGTCCGGTGCCCTTCGTGGAGTTCGGGAGGAGCGTCGAGCGCCGGAACGCGTGAGTCCCGTCACTCAGAGTGCGTCGATGGTGACAGAGGCAAGCTGTTCATCGAGCATTGCACGCCTTCCCGGGCCTCCATGGTCCCTCGGATGGGTGATTGAGGGGCGAATATCGGTCCTTCGGGACTGCCCGGGGCGCCCGGTGGTCAGGATTCGGCCTTACGGTGCACGCGCGCGACCCAGTCGGCGGGCTTGGCGATCTCGGCCTTGGTCGGGAGGGTGTTGGGCGAGGTCCAGACCCGGTTGAAGCCGTCCATGCCGACCTCGTCGACGACCGACGTCACGAACTTCTCGCCGTCCTTGTACTGGCGGAGCTTGGCGTCGAGGCCGAGGAGCTTGCGCAGGGCCTGGTCGAGGCGGCCGGCGCCCTGGGCGCGGCGCTGCTGGAACTTCTCGCGGATCTCGGAGACGGAGCCGACGACGTCGGGGCCGACGCCGTCCATGACGTAGTCCGCGTGCCCTTCGAGGAGGGACATGACGGCGGTGAGGCGGCCGAGGACCTCGCGCTGGGCGGGGGTCTGGACGATGTCGACGAGGCTGCGGGTGTCGCTCTCGCCCTGTTCGCCCTCGGGGCGGCCGCCGGAGAGGGACTGGGCGGCCTCGCGGAGGCGTTCCAGGAAGGTCATCGGGTCGACGTCGGTCTCGTCGAGGAACGTCTGGATCTCGCCCCGGAGGTGGTCGCGGAGCCAGGGCACGCCGGTGAACTGGGTGCGGTGGGTCTCCTCGTGGAGGGCGACCCAGAGCCGGAAGTCGTGCGGGTCGACGTCCAGCTCGCGTTCGACGTGGACGATGTTGGGGGCGACGAGCAGGAGCCGGCCGCCCCCGGTGGCGGAGGCGGGCAGCTCGCGGGTGGCCGGGGCGAACGTCTCGTACTGGCCGAGCACCCGGGAGGCGAGGAACGAGAGCAGCATGCCCAGCTCGACGCCGGTGACCTTGCCGCCGACCGCGCCGAGGACGGCTCCGCCGGGTCCGCCGGAGCGGCGGCTCTCCATCTTGGCGAGCAGGGGGTGGAGGAGTTCGCGGAAGCCGGCGACGTTGGCCCTGATCCAGCCGGGGCGGTCGACGACGAGGACGGGGGTGTCCTCGGGTTCGGTGCCTTCGGGGATCATCCGGGTGAAGAGCCGGACGTGCTCCTCGGAGGCCTTGGCGTGCCGCCGGAGCTCCGCGACGACGGCGCGGGCCTCCTCGCGGCTGATGTCGGGCCCGGGCCGTACGAGCCGGGTCGCGGTCGCCACCGCGAGATTCCAGTCGACCATCTGGGCACCACCGATGCTCGTCATGCGTCAACCGTACGTGAGCCCGTCGTCCCTTGGTGAGGTCTTGGGCCGCTCTTCGGGTGGGGCCCCGTGCTCAGCCGCCCGTTCCGGCGACGGCGGTGGCCAGGGCGTCGAGGGCGGGCTCGGCCTCGCTCGCGGTCAGGCTGCCGGAGGCGAGGAAGGCGAAGGCGAGCAGCCGGCCCCGGCGGTCGACGACGGTGCCGGCGAGGGAGTTGACGCCGTAGAGGGTGCCGGTCTTGGCGCGGATCAGGCCGGTGCCCTCGGCGTCGGACCCGTACCGGCCGCCGAGGGTGCCGCTGAATCCGGCGATCGGGAGGCCGGTGAGGACCGGGCGGAGTCCGGGGCGGTCGGGTTCGGCGGCGCGGGCGAGGAGGGCGGTGAGGAGGGCGGGGGTGACCCGGCCCGCGCGGTCCAGGCCGCTGCCGTCGGCGAAGTGGGCGCCGGCCACCGGCACCTTGAGCTTCTTCAGCTCGTTGGTGACGGCGCGGCGGGCCCCGGCGAACGAGGCGCTCTCGCCCTTGGCGATGGCGGTCTGCCGGGCGAGGGCCTCGGCGATGTCGTTGTCGCTGTTGGTGAGGGTGCGCTCGACGAGGGCGTCGAGCGGGGCGGAGCGGTGGGTCGCGACGGTGCGGGCCTCGTCGTCGGCGCGGGCCTCGCGGGGGGCGCCGGTGACCTTGACGCCGGCCTTCTCCAGCGCGGCGGCGAAGGTGCGGGCGGCGTCGCCCGCGGGGTCCTTGCTGCGCTCGGCGGTGCCGCGGTCCGTGTCGTTGAGGCGGCCCTCGTTGACCATCAGAGCCGTGACGGGCGCGATGTTCTCGTTGGGGCTGATCGGGTGGAGCACGGGGCCGGTGTAGCGGGAGATGTCGTAGGCCAGCCGTACGGAGTCCCGGTCCTCCTCGCGCAGGGCGTCGGCGGTGTCGGCGGCCATCGCGCGCAGGGCCGCCCTGCTGAGCGTGGGGTCGCCGCCGCCGACGAGGGTGACGGTGCGGGAGTCGGGGGACAGCGCGGCGGTCGTGGCGATGCGGTGGTCGGGGCCGAGGACCGAGAGGGCCGCGGTGGCGGTGGCGATCTTGATGGTGGAGGCCGGGGTCATCGGGGTGGTGGCGCCCTGCCCGTACAGCTGCTCGCCGGTGGCGGTGTCGATGACGGACGCGGCGACCTTGTCGCCTAGGCCGGGCTCGCCGATGAGCGGGGCGAGGGTGTCGCGGAGTGCGGCGGGGTCCTGGGGGGTGTCCTGGGTGGTGGTGCCGAGGGCGGGCAGGACGGCCGGGGCGCTGGGGGCCGGGCGGGGGCCGTCGGGCGTCGGGCGGCCGTGATGTGCGCCACCTGTGCGGTCACCGGCGGCTGCGAGTGCCCGCTCGGCCTTACGCTGACCGTTGTCCCAGGGGCCGGCGGCGAGGACGGCGCCGGCGGCGACGACCAGGCCGAGCGCTGCGGAGCCTGCGATCACCTGCCAGGTGTACGCCCCGTTGCGCTTCTTCGTCAGGATCTTCGGCCCGCCCCACGGGCCCGAGGGGCGCACCGACGGTTCTTCCACCTGCTCGGCCACCGCTGACCAGCCCCTTTCGCGAGCACACTTCTGCGTGGGGGACACTTAATCACCAGTCGTATGTGTTGATCATGGAGGAGCCACCCGTGGAGTTCGACGTCACCATCGAGATCCCGAAGGGTTCGCGGAACAAGTACGAGGTGGACCACGAGACCGGTCGGATCCGCCTGGACCGTCGACTCTTCACCTCGACCAGCTACCCGGCCGACTACGGCTTCGTCGAGAACACCCTCGGCGAGGACGGCGACCCGCTGGACGCGCTGGTCATCCTGGACGAGCCGACCTTCCCCGGTTGCCTCATCAAGTGCCGCGCCATCGGCATGTTCCGGATGACCGACGAGGCGGGCGGCGACGACAAGCTGCTCTGCGTCCCGGCGTCCGACCCGCGTGTGGAGCACCTGCGCGACATCCACCACGTGTCGGAGTTCGACCGCCTGGAGATCCAGCACTTCTTCGAGGTCTACAAGGACCTGGAGCCGGGCAAGTCCGTCGAGGGCGCCGACTGGGTCGGCCGCGCCGAGGCGGAGGCCGAGATCGAGGCCTCCTACAAGCGTCTTGAGGCGCAGGGCGGCGCGCACTGACGTCCCTCTTCCGGTTCCGTTTGTGAGCCGGACGGCCGTCTTCGAACGGGCGGTACACCTTCGCGGGTGTGCCGCCCGTTTCGCTGTCCGCGCTTCCTCGCGTGCGGGGCCCATGCCGGTGGCCATACTGGGCACACGTGCGACGGGGCCGACCCCCAGTGACGTGCAGTCGAGCAGGAACGAGGTCGAGTGGTGGCGGAATCGGGCGGTCCTGAGGACCAGAAGCCCCAGTCCGACGAGGCGCGGAGCGCTTTCGCTCCGCCCGCAGGGACGATGCATCCGGTGTCACCGCCCGAGGAGGACCATCCGACGTCGGAGTTCGCGCTGCCGACCGGGGTGCAGCCGGAACAGCACGGTCCGGCCGGCTCGGGCGGCGGCGTTGGAGGCGGTGCGAACTCCGACACGCTGAGTTCCGCTTTCACCCCGCCGAGCACGTACCGGGCCCAGCAGTCGCCGCCCGCCTTCACCCCGGCGCAGGGCATTCCGATGGTCAAGCTGACCAAGGAGGCGCCCTGGCAGGACCGGATGCGCACGATGCTGCGGATGCCGGTGACGGAGCGTCCGGCGGCCGAGTCGATCCAGCGCACCGACGACGACACGGGTCCGGCCGTGCCGCGCGTGCTCGACCTGACGCTGCGTATCGGGGAGCTGCTGCTGGCGGGCGGCGAGGGCGCCGAGGACGTCGAGGCGGCGATGTTCGCGGTGACCCGGTCCTACGGTCTGGACCGCAGTGAGCCGACGGTCACGTTCACCCTGCTGTCCATCTCGCACCAGCCGTCGCTGGTCGACGACCCGGTGACGGCGAGCCGTACCGTACGCCGCCGGGGCACCGACTACACGCGTCTTGCGGCGGTGTTCCGGCTGGTCGACGACATCACCAGCACGGACGCCGAGGTGTCGCTGGAGGAGGCCTACCGGCGGCTCGCGGAGATCCGCCGTAACCGTCACCCGTATCCGGGCTGGGTGCTGACGGCGGCCGCCGGGCTGCTGGCCGGTTCGGCCTCCGTGCTGGTCGGCGGTGGGTTCCTGGTGTTCCTGGTGGCGGCGGCGGGCGCGATGCTCGGCGACCGGCTGGCGTGGCTGTGCGCCGGGCGCGGGCTGCCGGAGTTCTACCAGTTCACGGTGGCCGCGATGCCGCCCGCCGCGTTGGGCGTTGCACTGACGCTGACCCATTCGACGGACGTCCGCCCGTCCGCGGTGATCACCGGTGGGCTGTTCGCGCTGCTGCCGGGGCGGGCGCTGGTGGCGGGCGTGCAGGACGGGCTGACCGGTTACTACATCACCGCCTCGGCCCGGCTGCTCGAAGTCATGTACTTCTTCATCGGGATCGTCGCGGGCGTGCTGATCGTCCTGTACCTGGGGCTCCAGCTCGGGGCGCAGCTCAACCCCGAGGCCCGGTTCACGCCCTACGACGAGCCGGTGGTCCAGATCCTGGCGTCGATGGCGCTGAGCCTGGCCTTCGCCGTGCTGCTCCAGCAGGAGCGGTCGACCGTGCTGGCGGTGACCCTGAACGGCGGCGTGGCCTGGATCATCTTCGGGGCGATGGCCCGGACCGGGGGCATCTCACCGGTCGCGGCGACGGCGGTGGCGGCCGGGCTGGTCGGCCTGTTCGGCCAGCTGTTCTCGCGCTACCGGTTCCACTCCTCGCTGCCGTACATCACGGCGGCGATCGGGCCGCTGCTGCCCGGTTCGGCGACGTACTTCGGTCTGCTGGGCGTGGCGCAGAACGAGCTGGTCACCGGGCTCACCTCGCTGTCGACGGCGGTGGCGACGGCGCTGGCCATCGCGATCGGGGTGAATCTGGGGAGCGAGATCTCCCGGCTGTTCATGGGGCTGCCGGGGGCGATCGGCGGGGCGAGCCGCCGGGCGGCGAAGCGGACCAGGGGGTTCTGAGGGGGCGGCGGTGCCGCCCTCCCGCGTTCCGGCCCCTCCGTCGTACGGCCACCGCGGTGCGCCGCCTAGGATGGTCGCCTGCTCCCCTCAACGGCCGGAAGCCGCACCATGGCAGAGAGCCGACAGTCGAAACAGGAGATCATGGCGAAGCCAGCCGGTCACCACGTCTTCAACGCCTTCCGCGGCGCTCTCATCGGCACGGCGGAGGCCGTCCCCGGCGTCAGCGGTGGCACCGTCGCACTGATCACCGGCGTGTACGAGAAGCTGATCGGCGGCGCCGGTCACCTCACCAGCGCGCTGCGGATGGGCGCGTCCGATCTCCCGCGCGGCCGCGGGTCCGCGCGGGCCAGGGCAGAGCTGCGGAGCGTCGACTGGACGGTCCTGCTCCCCCTGCTCGTGGGCATGGCTGTGGCCCTGGTGCTCGCGGCGAAACTGATCGCGCCGCTGGTCGAGGAGCACCCTCAGTCCGCCTACGCCCTGTTCTTCGGCCTGGTGCTGGCCTCTCTGTGGGTGCCGTACTCCGGCTCGGGGCAGCGCTGGACCGTCGGTAACTACGCTCTCTGCGCGGTCGTCGCGGCGGGTGCCTTCACCCTGACGGGGCTGCCGCCCGGCGAGATGCCGACCCACCCGGTCGTGGTCGCGCTGTCCGGCTCGATCGCGATCTGCGCGCTGGTGCTGCCCGGTATCTCCGGCTCGTTCCTGCTGCTGACCATGGGCCTGTACGAGCCGACGATCGACGCCGTCAACGAGCGTGACTTCGGCTATCTCGCCGCCTTCGCCCTGGGCTGTGTCCTGGGGCTCGCGCTCTTCGTCAAGCTGTTGAAGTGGCTGCTGGAGAACCACCACCACATGACGCTGGTCGTGATGACCGGCCTGATGGCCGGTTCGCTGCGCGCGCTGTGGCCCTGGCAGGACGATGACCGCGGGCTGCTCGCGCCCAGCGGCTCGGTCGGCCTGAGCCTGGCCCTGTTCGCGCTCGGCGCCGCCGTGGTCATCGGCGTTCTCGTGGTCGAGCACCGGGCGCAGCGCAAGCAGGCGGGGGAGCCCGCCGCCGCGGCGAAGCGTGGCCGGCACGCCCGCACGTGACCTCCGGCCGGGGTCCGGCACGACGTCATGGGCCGCCACCCGGGTCGTCCCCGGGTGACCCCGGGGGATGTGCACCGGATTCGTCACCCCGGTGAATCTATGGTGAGCCGGTGGCCGCCCCCACTCCCCCGAGCCCCCCGCACCCTCCGCAGCCGCCGGCCGCCCCCGCCCGGCGGTTGCTGCCGCTCGTTCTGCCCGCGATCGTCGTCGGCGTCGTCTGCGCGCTGATCCTGCTCGGGGTGAGCCTGCTGGCGGAGCAGCTCCAGGACGTCCTCTGGGAGTCGCTGCCCGACGCGCTCGGGGTGGGGCGGTTCTCCTCGCTGTGGATGGTCGCGATGCTCACCGCGACCGGCCTCGCGGTGGGGCTCGTCCTGCGGACCGTGCCCGGTCACGGCGGGCCGGATCCGGCCACCACCGGGCTGGTCGACGCCCCGATGCGGCCCGGCATCGTCCCCGGGCTGCTCCTGGTGACGGCCCTGGCGCTGGCGGGCGGGGTGAGCCTCGGGCCCGAGAACCCGATCACGGCCGCCAACATCGCCCTCGCCTTCTGGCTCGGCCGGCGGTTCGCGCCCGGCGCTCCGGGCGAGGTGTGGGTGGCGCTCGCGGCGGCCGGGACGATCGGGGCCCTCTTCGGCACCCCGGTCGCCGCCGCGCTGATCCTCTCCGAGGTGCTGGCCTCACAGCCGGGCCCCGGGGCGTTCTGGGACCGGCTGTTCGCCCCGCTCGCGGCCGGCACGGCGGGCGCGCTGACCATGTCGCTGATCGCGGAGCCCAGCTTCGACCTGTCCCTCCCCGCGTACGCCGGACCGCACTGGGGTGATCTGCTCTCCGCCCTGCTGATCGCCTCGGCGGGCGCGCTCCTCGGGCTGCTCGCGGTGTACGCGTTCCCGGTGGCGCACCGGGTCTTCGCGGCGCTGCGGCATCCGGTGCTCGCCCTGACGGTGGGCGGTCTCGTGCTGGGGCTGCTGGGCGCGCTGGGCGGGCATCTCACCCTGTTCAAGGGGCTCGACGAGGTGAAGACGCTCGCCGGGGACCCGGACGGGTGGTCGGCCGGGGAGTTCGCGGGGATGGCGATCGTGAAGATGGCCGCCCTGGTGATCGCGGCCTCCTGCGGCTTCCGGGGCGGGCGGATCTTTCCGGCGGTCTTCGCGGGGGCGGCGCTCGGGCTGTGCGCCCATGCGCTGGTCGACGCGGTCCCGCCGTCGCTCGCGGTGTCCTGCGCGGTGCTGGGCGTGCTGCTCGCCGTCACCCGGCAGGGCTGGGTGAGCCTGTTCACCGCGGCGGTGCTGGTCGGCGACGCGTCCGTGCTGCCGCTGCTGTGCGCGGCGACCCTGCCCGCGTGGCTGCTGGTCACGGGTCGGCCCCAGATGCAGCTGGACGCGGACGGGAAGTCGCTGCGGTGAGCCCGTCAGCGGCGGCGTACACCACCACTGCGGCGAGCGGCAGGCGTACGCGGTCACGGGGAAGGCCCCGTCCGGCGCGCCGGACGGACTGAACCTCCGTATCGTCTGGTTCGTGCGCTTTGCGCCACCCTGTAACGATCCCGCTCGACGGAGGTCCCCCGCATGTCCACGCCCGTCAACGTCGCCGTCGTCTACTACTCCTCCACAGGCACCATCGCCACGATCGCGAAGGCGATGGCCGCGGACGCGGAGCGGGCCGGGGCGCAGGTGCGGCTGCGCCGGGCGGCGGAGCTCGCCCCGCAGGCGGCCATCGACTCCAACCCGGCGTGGGCGGAGAACGTGAAGGCGACCGCGGACATCCCCGAGGTCTCGCCGGACGACATGGTCTGGGCGGACGCGGTGATCTTCGGTACGCCGACCCGGTTCGGGAACGTCACCGCCCAGCTGAAGCAGTTCCTCGACACGCTCGGCGGGCTGTGGCAGTCGGGGCAGCTCGCCGACAAGGTCTACAGCGGCTTCACCTCCACGGCCACCGCCCACGGCGGCCAGGAGTCCACGCTGCTCGCGCTGTACAACACGATCCACCACTTCGGCGGCATCCTCGTCACCCCCGGGTACACCGACCCCACGAAGTTCGTCGACGGCAACCCGTACGGCACCTCGCACATCGCCGGGCAGGGCGACCTCCCGGTCGGCGAGCAGACGCTCACCGCCGCCCGCGTACAGGCCGAGCGGGTCGTGAAGTTCGCCCGGGCCATCAGGGCGGGCCTGGCCGCCGAGAGCTGACCCCGTCCCCGCGGACAGGCACGGACGCGCACCGACCCCGCCGGCCGAGAGAAGGGCTTTCCCACCATGCCGCTCCACCGCGGTGCCCACCCGGAACATGACGAGCCCTCCGACGAGCGGCGCAGGCTCGCGCTGAACCCGTTCTTCGGCGAGGCGGACCCGACGGCCGCGATGAACACCGCGCCGCCCCGGCACCGGCTGCCCGACGGGCCGCTGCCGCCGCTGACGGCGTACCGGCTGGTCCATGACGAGCTGATGCTCGACGGCAACTCCCGGCTCAACCTGGCCACGTTCGTCACCACCTGGATGGAGCCGCAGGCCGGCGTCCTGATGGGCGAGTGCCGGGACAAGAACATGATCGACAAGGACGAGTACCCGCGCACCGCCGAGCTGGAGAAGCGGTGCGTGGCGATGCTCGCCGACCTGTGGAACGCGCCCGATCCGGCGGCGGCCGTGGGGTGTTCGACCACCGGGTCGAGCGAGGCGTGCATGCTCGCGGGGCTCGCCCTGAAGCGCCGCTGGGCCAAGCGGAACGCGGACCGCTACCCGGCGACGGCGCGGCCCAATCTGGTGATGGGCGTCAATGTGCAGGTCTGCTGGGAGAAGTTCTGCAACTTCTGGGAGGTGGAGGCCCGGCAGGTCCCGATGGAGGGCGGGCGCTTCCACATCGACCCGCAGGCCGCCGCCGAGCTCTGCGACGAGAACACCATCGGGGTCGTCGGCATCCTCGGCTCCACCTTCGACGGGTCCTACGAGCCGATCGCCGACCTCTGCGCGGCCCTGGACGCCCTCCAGGAGCGCACCGGCCTCGACATCCCGGTCCATGTGGACGGGGCGTCCGGCGCGATGGTGGCGCCGTTCCTCGACCCGGAGCTGGTGTGGGACTTCCGGCTGCCGAGGGTGGCGTCGATCAACACCTCGGGCCACAAGTACGGCCTGGTCTATCCGGGGGTCGGCTGGGCCCTGTGGCGTACGTCGGACGAGCTGCCCGAGGAGCTGGTCTTCCGGGTCAACTACCTGGGCGGCGACATGCCGACGTTCGCCCTGAACTTCTCCCGGCCCGGGGCGCAGGTGGTCGCGCAGTACTACACGTTCCTGCGCCTCGGCCGCGACGGCTACCGGGCGGTCCAGCAGGCATCCCGAGACGTGGCCTGCTCTCTGGCCCGCGCGGTGGAGGACCTCGGCGACTTCCGACTCCTCACCCGGGGGGACGAGTTGCCGGTGTTCGCGTTCACGACGACCGCCGAGGTCCACGCGTACGACGTCTTCGACGTGTCGCGCCGGCTGCGGGAGCGCGGCTGGCTGGTGCCCGCGTACACCTTCCCCGCCAACCGGCAGGACCTGTCGGTGCTGCGCGTGGTGTGCCGCAACGGCTTCTCCTCCGACCTGGCCGAGCTGCTGGTCGAGGACCTGAAGCTGTTCCTGCCCGAACTGCGGGCGCAGAGGCACCCGGTGAGCCATGACCGGAAGGCGGCGACGGCCTTTCACCACTGAGGCGGCGGTCCACCGCTACCGGCTCAGCCGCGCGAACCTGCCCACCGCCAGCGGGAAGAACACCGCGACGATCGCCACCGGCCAGAGCACCGCGAGGAGTTCGGCGTGCTCCGCCGCCCACGAGCCGGTCGCGCCGCCGGGGTTGCCGAACAACTCCCGTACGGCGGTGGCGGTCGCGGACATCGGGTTCCACTCGACCACCGCGCCCAGCCAGCCCGGCATCGACGCGGGGGTGGCGAAGACGTTGGAGAGGAAGCCGACCGGCCAGACCAGGATCTGGACCGCCGTGACCATCTCCGGCCTGCCCGCCACCATGGCGAGGTGGATGCCGACCCACAGCATCGCGAACCGCAGCAGGAGCAGCAGTCCCACCGCCCCGAGCGCGGCCGCCGCCCCGTTGTGCCAGCGCCAGCCGACCGCGTAACCCACCCCGGTCATCACGGCGAGCGAGACCACCGACTGGAGCATGTCCGCGGCGCTGCGGCCCACCAGCACCGCGCCGGGGACCATCGGCATCGAGCGGAACCGGTCGATGACGCCCTTGCCGAGGTCCTGGGTGACCGCGAGCATCGTCGCCTCCAGGCCGAAGGCCATGGTCAGCGCGAGCATCCCGGGGACCAGGTACTCGGTGGGGTCGCCCGGCACGCCCCGGCCGCCACCCACCAGATAGGTGAACATCAGCAGCAGCATCACCGGGAACACCAGGTTGACGAGGACCCCGACGGGCTGCCGGGCCCAGTGCGCCAGTTCGCGGCGGGTCATCGTCCAGGAGTCGGCCAGCGCCCAGACCGGCCGGGAGGTCGCCCCGCCCGGGCCGGGGGCCGCCGCCGTCGTCGCCGCGCTCATGCCGCCACCTCCGTCTCTTCCGTCTTCTCCGTACGCCGCTCCTCGGCGGGCCGCCCGGTCAGGGACAGGAACACCTCGTCCAGGGTCGGGCGGCGCACCGCGATGTCCTCCGCCTCGATGCCCGCCTCGTCCAGTACCCGTACCGTCCGGGTCAGGGCCGCCATCCGGTCCGGGGCGGGCGCGCCGATCCGCCGCCGGTCCGGGTCGAGCGTCAGTCCCTCGCCGCCGAGCAGCTCCGCCGCACGGGCCAGCCGGGACGCGTCGCGCAGGACGATGTCGACGCGGTCGCCGCCGACGCGGGCCTTCAGCTCGTCGGGGGTGCCCTCGGCGACCGCCCGGCCGTGGTCGATGAGGGAGATCCGGTCGGCCAGCTGGTCCGCCTCCTCCAGATACTGGGTGGTCAGCAGCACGGTGGTGCCGCCGCCGACCAGGGACCGCACCGCGTCCCACACCTCGGTGCGGCCGCGCGGGTCGAGGCCGGTCGTCGGCTCGTCCAGGAACAGCACGTCCGGATCGGTGATCAGCGACGCGGCGAGGTCGAGCCGCCTGCGCATGCCGCCGCTGTACTGCTTGACCGCCTTGCGGCCGGTGTCCGCGAGGCCGAACCGCTCCAGGAGCTCGTCCGCCCGGCTGCCCGCCCGGCGCGCGCCCAGGTGGTACAGCCGCCCGAACATCTCCAGGTTCTGCCGTCCGCCGAGCTGTTCGTCCACCGCCGCGTGCTGCCCGAGCAGCCCGATCCTGCGCCGGACCTCGCCCGCCCGCTCACGGACGTCGAGGCCGGCCACGGTGACCCGGCCCGCGTCGTGGCGCAGCAGCGTCGACACGATCCGTACGGCGGTGGTCTTGCCCGCCCCGTTGGGGCCGAGCACCCCGTGGACGGTGCCGCGGCCGACGACCAGGTCCAGTCCGTCCAGGGCGCGCTTCTCCCCGTACCGCTTGTGCACTCCGTCCATGACGATCGCTTCCGTCACGTTCCCCGCCGCCCTTCCACGCCTCCACGACGCCTGTAGTCAAACTTGACTAGCAGGACGAAGGTAAACCCTTGTCCGGCATTCGTCAAACTTGATTACTCGTCGTCCCCGGGGTCGGGCACCCCGGTGGCGTACGGATTCTCCTCACCCTCGGCGAGCACTCCGACGAACGGGTCGCCCTCGCCCGCGAAGGTGTACGCGCCGCCCTCGATACGGGCGATCAGCCCCCGGGTCCACTCCGCGCCGCTGTCCGCCGAGTGCACCCACAGGTTCATGATCTCGCCGATGTGGCCGAGGGATTCGGGCCCCTCCTCCGGGGTGTAGTACTCGGTGACCGCACTCCGCCACTCGCGGATGCCCTCGATCCGCTCCTTGAGCAGCGCGACCGCCTCCGCGCGGGGCAGATCGACGATGAAGCCGACCGCCGCCGAGAGGACGTCCATGTTCCGGTCGTAGGAGCGGATGGCGTCCCGCAGCAGGGCGCGGTACTCCTCAAGACCCTCGGCCGTGACCTCGTACTCGGTGCGCGGCGGGCCGCCGGCCGTGGAGGGGGCCGTCTCGTGCGCGAGCAGCAGTCCCTGCTTCGCCATCTGCTTCAGGGCGTGGTAGATCGACCCGGGTTTGGCGTTGGACCACTCGTGCGCGCCCCAGTACTCCAGGTCGTTGCGGACCTGATAGCCGTGCGCGCGGCCGTGCATGCGCACCGCGCCGAGGACCAGCAGCCGGATCGCGGACATGGCACTCCTTCGTATTCAACTTTGACTAGGGTAGCCCGGTCCGCTTGCGTCCGGGCGGCAGGTGTGCCCCCGCGTCCGGACGGCGGAGGCCAGCAGGGCCGCGACCAGGCATCCGGCCGCCAGCGCCGCCCACACCACGTCGTAGCCGCCGGCCGTGTCCCGGGCGGTGGCCCCGAGGAACGCCGATGCCCCCGCGCCCAGTTGGTGGGCGGCGTTCGTCCAGCCGAAGACGACGGGGCCGTCCTCCCCGTACACCCGGCGGGCCAGCTCGATGACGGGCGGCACGGTCGCGACGTCGACGAGCCCGTAGACCGCCGTGAACAGCAGCATCGGGACGGTGGCCGTCGAGGCGAACACCAGGGGCAGGGCGAGGAGGCTGAGCGCGCGGACGGCGAAGCAGACGGTGAGCACGCGGCGCGGGTCGAACCGGTCGGTCAGCCAGCCGGCCAGCAGCGCGCCGAGGGCGGAGAAGATCCCGATCAGGGACAGCAGCGAGGCCGCCGCCGTGGCCCGCATGCCGTGATCGTGCGCGGCGGGCGCCCAGTTGGACCACATGATGCCGTTGGTGGACGCCCCGCAGAGCGCGAACGCCCCGGCCAGCAGCCAGAACGGGCCGGTGCGCGCCGCCCGGATGAGCACCTTCAGCGTGCGCGCCGCCGCCCCGGCGGCCGGGGGCGGCTCCGCCACGAACTCCGTTGCCCCGTAGGGCTTCACGCCCGCCTCGGCCGGGTGGTCGCGCAGCAGCAGGAACACCGCGGCGGCCACCGCCAGGGCCACGAGCGCCAGCGTCACCACCGGCGGACGCCAGCCGCGGTGGTCGACGGACCAGGCGAGGAGGGGAAGGAACAGCAACTGGCCCAGGTGGCTCGCGGAGCTCAGCGCGCCCGTCACCAGCGAGCGCCGCCGATCGAACCAGCGGGCGGTCACCCCGGCGGCGAACGTCATGGTCAGACAGCCGCTGCCGAGGCCGATCAGCACACCCCAGTACGCGACCAGCTGCCACGGCCGCGTCATCACCCCGGTCAGCAGCGCCCCCGCCGCGACCAGCAGCAGCGCGCCCATGACGACCCGGCGGGTCCCGATCCGGTCCATCAGCGCCGCCGCGAACGGGGCGGTGAGGCCGAAGAGCACCATGTTCACCGAGGCGGCGAGCGCGATCTGCCCGCGCTCCCAGCCGTACTCCTCGTGAAGCGGCGTCACCAGCAGGCCGGGCACGGTGGTGAACGCGCCCGCCGTGACGATGGCCGCGCCCGCGACGGCGGCCATCAGCCACGCGCGGTGGATACGGGCGGACGGGGGCGTGGTCGAGGTCGATGAGGCCATGGAGTCAGCGTCGCGAGCGGGCCCCGCCCTCACGAGCGTCCCGATGGACCAGGTGCGCAAGGATATGGCCATGACGGTCTTCACCCACCCCGGGCGGCACCGCGTCGCCGTGCTCGCCCGCGCGGTCCTGCTCCCCATCGAGCTGGGCATCGTCCACCAGCTCTTCGGCCAGGCCCGGCAGGGGGCGTCGGCGGACGGCGAGCCGCTGTACGAGGTCGCCACCTGCTCCCCCGCGCCCGGCGACGTCACGACGGACGGCGACTTCACCGTGGCCGTCGCGCACGGGCCAGAGGCGCTGGCCGAGGCCGACACGGTGATCGTGCTGTCGTCGTACGAGGACTACGTCCAGGAGACACCCGCGCTCCCGGCTCCGCTGGCAGAGGCGCTCGCGCTGGTCCGGCCCGGTGTCCGGGTGGCCTCGATCTGCACCGGAGCGTTCGTGCTGGCCTCGGCCGGGCTCCTCGACGGGCACACGGCCACCACCCACTGGCGGTACACGGAGTTGTTCGCCCGGCTCTTCCCCCGCGTCGGGCTGGACCCGGACGTGCTCTACACCGACGGGGGCTCCGTCCTGACCTCGGCCGGCTGCGCGGCCGGGATCGATCTGTGCCTGCACATGATCCGGTGCGACCACGGGACGGCCGTCGCGAACGACGTGGCCCGGCGCACGGTCGTACCGCCCCACCGTGAGGGCGGCCAGGTGCAGTACATCCGGCGACCGGTGCCCGGGCGGTCGGCCCCGGGGACCTCGGCCGCCCGCGAGTGGGCGCTGCGACGGCTCCAGGACCCCATCACGCTGGGGCAGTTGGCGGCCCGGGAGTCGATGAGCGTACGGCACTTCACCCGGCGGTTCCGGGAGGAGTCCGGCCTGACGCCCATGGCCTGGCTGACCCGGCAACGGATCGAGCTGGCCCGGGAGCTGCTGGAGGAGTCGGACACGCCCGTGGAGCAGGTGGCCGCCCGCACCGGGCTCGGTACGGCGGCCAATCTGCGCCGGCACTTCCATGAGGCGCTGGGTGTCTCGCCGAGCGCCTACCGCACCACGTTCCGGGGGCCCGCGCCCCGCGCGTGACGTGGCGTGGCGTCAGTACGGGAAGACCGAGCGGCCGTGCTGGATCGACATCCACCGCTGCGTGGTGAACGCCTCCACCACGGCCTCGCCGTTCAGCCGCCCCACCCCGGACGTCTTCTCGCCGCCGAACGCGACCAGCGGATCGTCGTGCACGGTAGAGTCGTTGACGTGGAACATGCCGCTGACGATGCGCTGGGCGAACTTCACACCGCGCTCCGCGTCCCGGGTGTGGACCGCGCCGCTGAGGCCGTACGGGCCCTCGTTGACCATCCGTACGGCCTCCTCCTCGCCGTCGAACGTCATCAGCAGGGCCACCGGGCCGAGGATCTCCTGCTGCAGCAGCGGGGAGTCCTCCGCGAGACCGGTGAGGACGGTGGGCCCGACGACATTGCCGACGGTCGGACCCCGCACGAGGGCCGTCGCGCCGTCCGCGACCGCCCGGTCCACCAGGGCGCCCAGCGCGTCGGCCTGGAAGGCGTTGATGACGGGCCCGATCCGGGTCTCCGGATCCCTCGGGTCACCGGCCCGCAGTGCGGCCACCTCGGCGGTGAACTTCGCGGTGAACTCCTCGGCCAGGGACCGGTCCACCAGGATCCGGTTGGCCGCCATGCTGACCTGCCCCTGGTGCAGGAAGCGGCTGAAGACGGCGGACCGGACCGCGTAGTCGACGTCCGCGTCCTCCAGCACCACCAGGGCGCTGTTGCCGCTCAGTTCGAGGATGGTCCGCTTGAAGGCGCCCGCCGCCGTGGCGGCTATGTGCCGGCCGACCCGGTCGGAGCCGGTGAACGAGATCACCCTGGGCACGGGGTGCTCGATGAACGCGTCGCCGATCTCGGCGCTGTCGGTGATGACGACGTTGAGCAGCCCGGCCGGCAGCCCGGCGTCCTCGAAGATCTTCGCTATCAGACCGCCGCCGACGACGGGCGCGTTCTGGTGGGGTTTCACGACGACGGCGTTGCCGAGCGCCAGGGCGGGTGCGACGGACTTCATCGTCACCAGGAACGGGAAGTTGAAGGCGCTGATGACGCCGACGACACCGACGGGCAGCCGGTAGAGCCGGTTCTCCCGGCCGTCCCCCACGGCGGGCAGCAGCCGACCGCTGGGGCGCAGCGCCTGGCGGATCGCCTCGCGCAGGAACTCGGTGGCGCCGTCGACCTCGTACCGCGCGCGCGGCCGGGTGCCGCCCAGTTCGTCGATGATCGCCTCGGCGATCTCCTCGGCGCGCTCGCCGGTGATGCGGAGCGCGCGTTCGAGGACGGCGCGCCGCTCGTACGGGTTGACCGAGGCCCATTCCCGCTGCGCCCGCTCCGCGGCCCGGTAGGCCCGGTCGACCTCCAGCGCGGTGGCCACGGTGACGGCGGCGAGTTTCTCACCGTTGTAGGGATTGAAATCGATGATGTCCCACGAGCCGCTGCCGGTCAGCCACTCGCCGTCGATGTACTGGTGGGCCAGTTCATGGAAGAAGGACATGCAATCCCTTACTGCAGGCGTTCGCAGACTCCTGATGCGACGTCATCGTAACGAGAAATTACGTCAGTTGGAGTAGTCCGCGCAGAAGATCCCGGCTCTCTTCCGGGGACGGGCTCTCCTGGGCGAGGGCCGCCATCGCCTTTTCGTACTGCGCGACTTCCTCGGGCTTGTCCAGATAGAGCGCACTCGTCAGCTGCTCCAAGTAGATGATGTCCGACAGGTCGGATTCGGGAAAGCGCAGCATCGTGAATGCGCCGCTCTCGCCCGCATGGCCGCCGTGACTGAAGGGCATGACCTGGAGCGTGATGTTCGGCTGCTCCGACATATCGATCAGATGCCGCAATTGAGCACGCATGACTTCGCGTTCGCCGTACGGGCGGCGCAGCGCCGCCTCGTCGAGCACGGCGTGGAACGTCGGGGCGCGCTCCGACACGAGGGCCTTCTGGCGCTCCAGGCGCAGGGCGACGCGGCGGTCGATCTCGGCGGGCGAGGCTCCGCGCATCCCGCGCGAGACGACGGCGTGGGCATACGCCTCGGTCTGCAACAGTCCGTGCACGAACTGGACTTCATAGATACGGATGAGGGACGCGGCACCCTCCAGCCCGACGTACGTCTGGAACCAGCCGGGCAGCACGTCGCCGTAACTGTGCCACCAGCCCGCCACGTTGGCCTCGCGGGCCAGGCCGAGGAGGGAGTCCCGCTCCGCCTCGTCCGCCACTCCGTAGAGCGTGAGGAGGTCCTCGACGTCCCTGGCCTTGAAGCTCACCCGTCCCAACTCCATGCGGCTGATCTTCGATTCGGAGGCCCGGATCGAGTAGCCGGCCGCCTCACGGGTGATACCGCGCGACTCCCGCAGTCTCCTGAGCTGAGAGCCCAGGAGGATGCGCCGCACCACCGATCCACTCGACTCACCTGCCGACACTGGTCCGACCCTCCCCATCGCCTTCCCTGGCACCCGGAGCCCCCCGAACCCCGACTGCCGGATTCTGCCACCAAAACGCTTCAGCCCGTACTCATTCGATTACGGAAATGGGAAGACGTCCAGAAAGCTCCGAAACTGACCTCGGGAAGAAATGCCCCGCAACCACCACGGTATCGGGCACGTCCGGCGCGTGCACGTGCATCTGCCCTTGCATCTGCTGTGCGCATTCGGAACCATGGTCCCCGCGCACCTGCGTGCTCGTGTTGTGCCGCTGTACCCCCCGCAGTACCGCTACAGGCAGTGCCGCTACAGCCGCGAATCCCGGGAGTGCCTCGTATGGGGACGAATGGATCGACGATGCTCGAGCCGTTACGGCAGGGGCTTCCCCCCACCGACCCCTCAGGGGTTGCCGGATCGGCCTCGTGCGCCCTGCCGGGGCGTTACGAAGCGGTCGGCGGGGCAAGGAAGTTCACCCGGACCACGCTGGAGCGGTGGGAGCTGGCCGACCGGTTCGACGATGTCGCCCTGGTGGTGTCCGAACTCGTCACCAACGCCCTGCGCCACGCGCTGCCCGACGATCCGCCCCGGGAGTTCCAGGACCCGCCGGTGCGGCTGCATCTGATGCGGTGGACCTCGCGGCTGGTGTGCGCGGTGCGCGACCCCAGCCGGGAGAGCCCGGTGGCGGGCGAGGCGGCGGATTCCGCCGAATCGGGCCGCGGACTGTTCCTGGTCGAATGCGTCAGCGACAGCTGGGGCTGGCACCCCTCGCCCGTACCGCTGGGAGAGCTGCCCTCGGGACCGCTGTACGGCAAGGTCGTCTGGGCCCTTTTCCGGCTGCCGGAAAAGACGGAGTAGGGCTCGCAGGCCCGGTCCGGTCCCTCGTGGACCGGACCCGGCGTCAGGCGCCTGCCGCGAGATGGTCGAACTCGCCGTCCTTGACGCCCAGCAGCAACGCCTCGATCTCCGCGGGCGTATAGACGAGGGCGGGCCCGTCGGGGTGACGGGAGTTCCGCATCGCCACATTCCCGCCGGGCAGCCGCGCGAACTCCACACAGGATCCCTGGGAGTTGCTGTGCCTGCTCTTCTGCCAGACGACTCCGCGAAGCTCTGTGGCCGCCATGCCGTTGTACACGTGGTGCACAGGACGCTCCCCGAGTTGCAAGGTGCAAGTGTCAACTAGCTCGGATCATAGCTCTGTTCATATGCCAATGCATGAGCAGATGCACGTGCACGCGGGGTGTTCCTTCGATTACAAGACGAACGGCGCGCCTATTTCGCTCCCGCTTACCGGAGTTGACCGTTGCCGACCTTGGTAACGTGGCGCGGTCTTTCGACCGGAAAACAGCAAGGGGGAACTCCACGTGACCAGGTCTCTACGCACCGGCGTCATCGCGGTGGCCGCTCTGGCGGCCTCGTTCGCGCTGACCGCCTGCGGCAGCGACGACGCGAAGAAGGACTCCGGCGCGGACGCGTCGGCGAGCGCGACGCCCGGCGCCGGTGGCGGCGAGGGCTCCGGGGAGTCCGGCGGGGGCCCCGTCGACGCCGCGGCGCTGGAGGGCACCTGGGTGGGGCTCACGGACGGCAGACACGTCACCGTGTCCATCGCCGCCCGCAAGGTCGCCCTCGTCGCCGACAAGTCCGTGTGCCAGGGCGATGTGAAGGACATGGGCGGCGAGCCGATGCTCGCGCTGAAGTGCACCGACGGCGGCACCGAGCGCACGATGGGCGCGATCGACTCCGCCGACGGCTCGAAGCTGGTCGTCTCGTGGGACGGCGGCGCCAAGGACACCCTCACCAAGGCGGAGGCGGGCAAGCTGCCGAGCGGCATGCCCTCGCTCCCGGACCTGGGGGACCTGCCCGAGGTGCCCGCGCCGTAGGACGACCGTCGCCGAACCCGCCGGGGCGCTCTCACCCCTCGGCGAGGACGCTGCTGACGCGGGTGGAGCCGCCACGCTCGTCCAGGGCGCGGGTGAACTCCTCCAGCGCGTCCAGGAGGAGCGCCGCACCCCGGCGCACCACCGGGTCGCCGACCGGTGTCGTGCCGTCGTCCGTCGGGGTGGGCATGTCCCAGTGGGCCACCGCGTCCACCACCGGCTGCCAGTCGGGCAGCCGCCGCTCCCGTACCGCCTTGGCGCCCTTCTCGGTGGCCCGGCGCAGCGCCTCGGCCAACTGGGCGGCGCCGGGCACCGGGTCGGCCGACCGGGCCGGCAGATGGGCCTCCAGGACCATCGCGGACCGGCCCAGCTGGGCCAGCGCGTGCTGGGCGTCGGTGGCGGCGGCCCGGGAGATGCCCCGGTGGCGTACGGGTTCGTGCTGGGCGGTCGCCAGCGCCTCCTGCCACGCGACACGGGCCTCCCGGGTGGCGATGAGCGCGTCCCGGACGTCCCCGTCGTCCCGCGACGCGGGGTCGGCGTACCGGTCGACGACCGTGGCCGCGTACCGCCCGTCCGCCACCAGCCACTCGGCCAGCCGGTTGCGCAGCCGCGGGGTCTCCCAGGCCGGGTAGAGGGCGTACGCGATCATCGCGAGGAGCCCGCCGGCCAGGGTCAGCACGATGCGTTCGGTGACCGTCTGGGACCAGTCGTCGCCGGCCATGCCGAGCAGGAAGACGACGTACGCGGCGACGCAGACCTGGCCGACCGCGTAGCCGGTGCCCATCAGCAGGTACATCAGCCCGGCGCAGACCACCGCGAGGAGCGCGGAGAGCCGGGCGTCGGGGTGCGCGGTCTGCACGATCGCGGTGGCGAGCCCGACCCCGACCAGGGTGCCGCCGAAGCGTCCGGCGGAGCGGGCGTACGTCTGCGAGAAGTCGGGCCGCATCACCATGACGGCGGTCATCGGCGCCCAGTAGCCGTGGCCGAGCGGTACCGCCTCGCCCACGAAGTAGCCGGAGACGGCGACCACCGCGACCCGGATCCCGTGGCGCATGATCGGCGAACCGTGGTGCATCTCGCGGCGCATCGCGGCCAGCACCACCGGGATCAGCTTCAGCAACGAGGGCCGGTGCCGGGTGTCCGGGGCGAGGTCCGTGGGGATCCCGCTGTCGGTCCCGGTGCCCTCCGCGATCTCCAGGACGTCGTCGAGCAGGGCCGAGAGCCGGTCGGCGGCGCGGCGGGCGGGGCCGACGAGGATCACGTCGTTGTCCGGGGTCTTCAGGACGCCCAGGTCGGTGGCGGAGAGATGGACGGGTTCGCCGTGCCGGACGGCCCGCGCGGCGGCGTCCAGGACCGACCCGGCCGCGCCCAGCAGCTCGTTCACCCAGAGCCGCTCCAGGCCGTCGCCGGGCACCCCCATCGCCGGGTCCGCCAGCGAGGCCAGCACCGGGCGCAGCCGCTCGGCCACCCCCCGGGCCCCGTGCAGCTCGGCGGGGCGGCGGCGGGCCTCGCGCGAGGTGACGGCGGCGGCGCTGCGGGCGGTCATCAGGGGCAGCGGGTCGAAGGGGGCGACCGGGTCGTGGCGCAGCCGGCGGGCGTAGTCGGCCTCGGCGGCCAGGGCATCGGCGAGCGCGTCGCGCTGGGCCCCCCATCTGCGGACCGGGAAGAGGACGATCAGCACGGCCTGCACGAGGCCGCCGACGGCGATCATCCCCGCGTGGGCGGCGGCGTCCACGACCGAGGTGGGCAGGGTGATGGTCACCAGCATGATCGCGACGTTGGACGCGGCGATGATGCCCGCCGTGGGGCCCGCCGCCCAGGCGAGCCCGGCGAGGAAGGTCCAGAGGCCGAGCAGGCAGAGGAAGAGCACGACGTGCGCGCCGCTGACGTACCCGACGAACGTCGAGACGGCGAGGCTCGCCCCGGAGACCAGGGCGAGGACGGGGCGCGGGCGCCAGCTGCGCTGGAAGGTGGCGATGGCCGCCTGGAACGCGCCGAACGCGGAGCTCGCCGCGATCTCCGGGCCGAACAGCACGAGGCTGATGCCGATGACGAGGGCGAGCCCGGCCGCACCGCGCAACGCGATGAGGGGTTCCAGTCTCTGCCGCTCGATCTCCAGCCCCGAGCGGGCGGTCTCCTTCAGCGCCCGGAGCCAGCTCATGGGCCGAGCCTAACGGGGCAATCCAGGACAAGCTCGACTTACGCCGTGATTTCCCCGTCGGGTCGAGGGGGCGTGCCGCCCCGCGCACCGCCCACCCGGGCCCGGTCGGCGGCCTCGGTGCCGTGCGTCCAGCCCGCCGGATCGAAGACGCCGCGGAGCCGGGTGGTCGTGGTCCTCGGGAACATCCGCTCGGCGGTGTCGGCGACCGCGACGTCCCGGGCGACGAGGACGGGCAACAGTCCGCCGCCCTCTCCCGTCCCGCCCGCAGCGGTGTCCGCCTCCGCCGTGACCCGCTCGGCGTCGGCGGCCAGCCGGCGGCCGAGGCGCTGGGCGTACCCCATCCAGAACGCCTGCCGGAAGGTCTTGGTCCGCTTGCGGCCTCCGGCGCGCTGTCCGGCCTCCGCCCGGGTCATCGCCGTCGTCCCCTGGACGAGCAGCGAGGTGAACAGCAGCTCGACCGCCTCCAGGTCCGCCTCGAAGCCGACGACCGTGGAGAAGGCGAAGTCCTCGTTCCACACGGCCCGGCAGCGGTTCGCGGAGGCGACGGCGTCCAGCAGGACCGCCTTGGCGCCCTCGTACGGGGGCTCCACCCCGATCCGGCAGGCCCCCGGTGTCTCGCGGCTCCGGGTCCGGGCGGCGAGGAGGGCCTCGTCGATGGTGTGCCGGGCCATCAGCTCCTGCGCCTTGGTCGTCAGCGCCTCGGCCTCCTCCGGGTAGCCGGTCGCCTCGGCCTTCGCGAGCAGCGCCCGGATTCGGGTGAGCATCCGGGGCTCGTCGGCGGCGGGCGGCCGGTGCGGGTGGTCGGCGGCGGCACCGGGCGGCGGGCCCACGGGCTCGACGGCGGGCAGCCGCAGCAGCACCCGGTAGAGCTCAAGGAGATCGGCGGCGTAACTGAAGCGGTCGGGGCGGTTGCGGGGCACGGGCTTCGGCAACCCGGCGAGCTGCCGGTCCCACCGGGGCGGCAGCTCCGCGTACCGGGCGGTCTCGGCGGCGATCAGGGTCCCGGCCAGCGCCGCCCGCCGCTCGTCCAGCTCCCGGCGGACGAACCGGACCAGGTCGGCGGGGAGCCAGCCGCGCTCCCACGCCCGGCGCACGAACTCCTCGCCGCGCCGGTGCGCCGCGTCGTCGGCGTCCGGGGCGGCGGCGAGCAGGGAAGCGCCGGTGTCCAGGGCGGCGTCGCTCTCCGCGTAGAGGGCCGCCGCGCACGCCCGGTCGATCACGGATTCCATCCGGCCAAGGGTAGGCGCGCGGCATCCGGGCGCTGTCAGTGGCGGGTGCCAGACTCGCACCCATGACCGAACGGTGGGCGGTGGCGGCGGCGGACGGAGGCGGGGCGCTGCTCGCGCCGCTCGCCCGCGACGGCACACCCGCCGGTCCGGTCGTCGCCGAGCCCGACCTCGTCGAGGCGGTCCGCTCCCGCCCCGGCGTGCCGCGCTGGGTGTGGCGGTCGACCGCCGAGATCTACCCCCGGCTGCTCGCCGCCGGGGTCCGGGTCGAGCGGTGCTACGACATCGAGTGCGCCGAGCTGCTGCTCCTCGGCCACGCCGGACGGCTCGGCGAGCCCCGGTCGGCCGCCGCCGCGCTGGCCCGCCTCGACAACGCGGCGGTGCCGCCGGATCCGCCCGCCCGGTCCGCCGAACCGGGCGCGCAGTCCTCCCTCTTCGAGCCGTCGCCGGGGGCCGGTGTGCCGTTCGAGGGGCTCCTGCGGGTCTACGCGGACCAGCTCCGCCGTCATGACGCGGCGGAGCACCCGGACCGGATGCGGCTGCTGACCGCGTCGGAGTCGGCGGGGATGCTGGTGGCCGCCGAGATGCACCGGGCCGGGCTGCCCTGGCGCGCCGACGTCCACCGGGAGCTGCTGATCGGGCTGCTGGGCGAGCGGTACGCGGGCGGCGGCGAGCCCCGCAGACTCGCCGAGCTGGCGGACGAGGTGTCGGCCGCGTTCGGCAGACGCGTGCGCCCGGATCTGCCCGCCGATGTGGTGAAGGCGTTCGCCCAGGCGGGGATGCCGGTGAAATCGACCCGGCGGTGGGAGCTGGCGGAGCTGGACCACCCGGCGGTCGAGCCGCTGATCGCGTACAAGAAGCTGTACCGGATCTGGACCGCGCACGGCTGGTCCTGGCTCCAGGACTGGGTGCGCGAGGGCCGCTTCCGCCCGGAGTACCAGCCGGGCGGCACGGTCAGCGGCCGCTGGACGACCAACGGCGGCGGGGCGCTCCAGATCCCCAAGGTGATCCGGCAGGCCGTGGTCGCCGATCCGGGGTGGCGGCTCGTCGTCGCGGACGCCGACCAGATGGAACCCCGGGTGCTGGCCGCGATCTCCCGCGACCGGGGGCTGATGGAGGTGGCCGGACATGACGGCGACCTCTACAAGGCCCTGTCCGACCGGGCGTTCTCCGGCGACCGCGAGCACGCCAAGCTGGCGCTGCTCGGGGCCATCTACGGCCAGACCTCCGGCGACGGGCTGAAGAACCTGGCCGCGCTGCGCCGCCGCTTCCCGCTGGCCGTCGCGTACGTCGACGACGCGGCGCGGGCGGGCGAGGAGGGGCGCGTGGTGCGGACCTGGCTGGGCCGCACCAGCCCGCCGGTCGTCTCGGCGGGCCAGGACGAGGAGGCGGGCATCCCCCAGGAGGGCCCGGAGGGCGCCGGTGACGCCGGAGGCCCCGCCGGGCCCGGGGGCGGCGCGGCCCGGGCCCGGGGGCGCTTCACCCGCAACTTCGTGGTGCAGGGCAGCGCGGCCGACTGGGCGCTCCTGCTCCTGGCCGGGCTGCGCCGGACCCTCTTCGAGCAGGGGCTGCGGGCGCAGCTGGTGTTCTTCCAGCACGACGAGGTGATCGTGCACTGCCCGGCCGAGGAGAGCGCCGCCGTCGCCGAGGCGATCCGCGCGGCGGGCGAGCTGGCCGGGCGGACCGCTTTCGGCCCGACGCCGGTGCGGTTCCCCTTCACGGTGGCGGTCGTGGAGCGGTACGCGGACGCGAAGTGACCGTCCGGACGAGGACGGCCGGGGCAGCGCCCCGGACACGTCCTGGGTCCTGCCGTCACACTGCCGTCTGCGCGCTCCGGGCGACGACGGCAGTGTGACGACAGGGCCTAGCGCTGCTGGAGCTTCGGCCACTCCGGGCTGAGGACCAGGGCGGTGAGCTGGTCCATGGTGAGCGCGGGCGCCTTGCGGGTGGCGGGGCTCGACTGCTCGCCGGAGTTGAAGGCGGAGACGACGACCCGCATGCCGTCCGGACGCATGCTGTCGGCCGTCCACATGACGACCCCCGGTCCGCCCTTCTCGCCGGGCTTCTTCGACGTGGCGAGCAGAGTGCCGTCGGGCAGCGTGGTCGCGTCGCCGTAGAGCTGGTGGGCGACGTCCCGCATGTCGGGCTGCACATTGATCTGCACGAGGGAGCGGCCCTTGCCGTCGTTCACGACGACCGAGGCGAACTCGCCCCCGCTGTCCGTCACGTCCGTCACGGTCAGCCCGTCCGGCAGCAGGGCGCGGAAGGTGGGCATCAGCAGCGTGTAGTCGATCGGCGGCGCCGGAATCCCGGCGTCGTGCGTCCCGCGCGAGCCGGGGCCCGGGTCCGGCGAGGGCTCACCGGTGCCCGCGCCCGCCGTGGGGGTGGCGGTGGCGCCGTCCGCCGGCGCGTCCGAGGGCGAGGGGGTGGCCTTCGTCGCGGTCTTCTCGGGCGGGCGCGTCGCCGTGGGCGTGACGGCGTCCGTGGCGGGTGCCGTCGTGGGCGTCGCGGTGTGCGCGGCCGGGGCGCTGCTCGCGACGTTCACCCCGTCGCCGGAGGTGCCCAACTGCCCGGTGGCGAAGGTGACCCCGCCGCCGACGAGGGCCAGGGTCAGCACGCTTCCGGCCACGGCGGCGACGCGGCGGCGGCGCACGGTGCGCCGCCCGTGTTCCAGGGCGCCGTCCACCAGGGCGGCCCGGCCGGACAGCTCGAAGGTCTCGCCGGCGCGGCGCAGTTCCGTACCGAGGCTGTCCTCGAACGGGAACTCGTCTTCGCTGGGCATGGGAAACCACCACTTCTCGTACTCGTATCGGATTGCTCGACAGTTTCGACGGCCCGCGGGGGCCTGAGGGCGGGGAGTGCGCGCGTGCGTCAGCGGGCGGCGAACTCCGCAATGCTGCCGCCCAGGTGTTCCCGCAGCCGTCCGAGCGCCCGCACACAGCGGGTCCGGACGGCGGCCGGGCTGGCCTGGAGGGCGGCGGCGGTCTCCTCGATGCTGCGGTCCTCCCAGTACCGCAGGACGACGACCGCGCGGTCCTTGGGGGCCAGTTGGGACAGGGCGCGCAGCAGCGTCAACCGCAGCGCCGGGTCGTCGCGGTCGCCCGACGCGCCCTCGGGCACGTCGGCCAGCGGGCGTTCGCTGGTGGAGCGGCGCCGCCGGTGGGTGAGGAACGTCCTCACCAGCACGGTCTGTGCGTACGCCGCCGGGTTGTCGATCCGGCGGGCGCGGCCCCACGTCACATACATCCGGCTCAGCGTCTCCTGCACCAGATCCTCGGCGAGGTGCACATCGCCGCTGGTCAACAGGCAGGCCGAGCGGAACAGATGGCCGGCCCGGCCGGCCGCGAACACTCTGAACTCGTCGGTACGCGCAACCTTCATGTTCTCCCCCGTAGACCCGCCGTTCCGCCCTTCCTCCCTTACGACGCGACGGGGCCGGGCAAATGTTTCAGGCGGTCCGCGAGAACTTTTCCGAGGCACGCGGAAGCGCCCCGTTCACGCGCCGGACGGCGTGAACGGGGCGCGGGCGGTGGTGCGCTCGCCGTCTCTGTCGTCTACCCGCGTTCCCACAGCGCGGGGACGCTCGGCGGCTCCCAGCCGGAGACGGCCTGGTGCGCCTGCAGACAGCGGTAGGCGACCCCGCCGTAGGTCACGCGGTCACCCGCGCGGTAGGAGGTGCCGGCGGCCCAGCTGGTCCCCGGCTCGGTGGGTGGATCGGTGGGCGGGTCGGTCGGCCCGGGCGTCTGGGCGACGTCCAGGACGAAGTCGAAGGTGCCCTGGCGCCCGTTGCCCACGTTGCGGACGTTCATCAGCAGCTCGGGGTCGAACAGGGCGTCGGTGTTGTTGCGCGGCTCGTTCGGGAAGTACAGCTGGGTGGTGAGGATGCGCCCGCCGGGCGCCTGCGCCTTCACGTGGATGTGGCGCGTACGGCCCGGGTAGAGGCCCGGCACGATCGTGGTGAGGCTGAACGAGCCGTCCGGGCCGGTGAACTGGTGCCCCCGGAAGTTGAACCGGGCCATGTCGTAGGCCCCGTTCGTGTCCGCCTGCCAGAAGTCGAGCAGGGCCCCGGAGATGGGCCGGCAGGCCCGGCCGAAGACGTAGCCGCTCACGGTGAGCGGTACGCCGGGGGTGCTCGGGGTCACCAGGCTGGTGCGGCGCGGCGAGTTGGGCTTGAAGTACGGGCCCTCCATCTGCGGCGGCGTCAGGTCGTCGCCGTCGTCGCACTCCGGGGTGAGGGCCAGGGGCCCGTCCCCGGTGGCGGCGGCGTCGCGGGCGAGGGCGACGCCTCCGCCGGCGAGCAGGGGCGCGGCGCTCGCGACCAGTGCGGCCTTCAGGAGACCTTTGCGGCTGATCCGCCGCCGGCCGCCGGACGCCTCGTCGGGCGCGTTGGGCTCTTGGGGGGTCGCGTTGTCCATGGGTGGGGTCATGACGTCTTCCTCGGAGTCCTCGGGGAGCCTCGACGCGGGGAGGCGGGAGGCGGGGAGGTTCAGGAGGTGCTGTTACGGGGGTGCCGGGCCAGGCCCGGGACGGCCGGATCGCGCCGGACCGGGCCCGGGGCGGTCAGACCCGCTGCCAGAGCGCCGGAACGGCGTCGGGGGTCCAGCCGGGCTGGGCCGTGTGGGCCTGGAGGCAGCGGTAGGTCGCCCCGCCGTACGTCACCGTGGCTCCGGCGGCGTACGCGGTGCCGGCCGCCCAGGTGCCGCCCGGCGGGTCGGTCGGCGGGTCGGTCGGCGGCGTGGTGGGCGGGTCGGTGGGCGTACCGCTGGTGACCAGGGTCAGCCCGTACGCCTGGAGCAGCGGGTTGAGCGGCTGGAAGTACGTCGTACCGCCCGACGAGCAGTTGCCCGAGCCGCCGGAGGTGACGCCCTGCGCCTGGTTGCCGGAGATGTACGAGCCGCCGGAGTCGCCGGGCTCGGCGCAGACGCTGGTGCGGGTCACGCCGGAGATGGTGCCCTCCGGGTAGGTGACGCTGGTGTTGAGCTGCTGGATGGTGCCGCAGTGCCAGCCGGTGGTCGAGCCGGAGCGGCAGACCGAGGCGCCGACGACGGCGGCGGTGGATCCGGCGACGGTGACGTCGCCCCGGCCGTAGCCGTTGACCGTCGGGCGCGGGGTCCAGTTGGCGTTGGTGGCGACCCAGGCGTAGTCGCGGCCGGGGAAGGTGGAGCCCTGGAAGGTGCCCTGGGCCTGCTGGTTGAAGCCGTTGGTGGTGGTGCCGACCCGGCCGCAGTGGCCCGCGGTGGCGAAGCCGTTCTGGGTGCCGCGCTTGACGGAGAAGCCGATGGAGCAGCGGCCGGAGCCGTTCATGTAGTACGCGTCGCCGCCCCGGAGGTCGGCGAAGGTGCGGGGCTTCTCGGCGGTGCGGGCGACGGTGACGAGGGCGCTGTCGACCCCGGCCGCCTTGAGGAACGCCGTTCCGGCCGCGGTGCTCGCGGCATTCACGACGACCCGGTTGGCCGCGATGTCGACGTACCAGACGGGCACGTCCTCGGGCGCCTTGCGCAGCGCGACCTTGTCGAGGGCCTTCTTGACGCCTTCGAGCCGGTCCAGGCTGTGGCCGACGACCTCGGCCCTCGCCCCGGCCTCGGTGATCCGGGCGGTCTGGGAGGCGTCGGTGGTGGCGACGGTCAGGGTCGCCTTCGCACCGCTGACCCGGGCTCCGGCGTAGCTGGCGCCGAGGGACTTCTCCAGCCCGGCGGCGACGGCGGCGGCGCGGTACTCGTTGGCTATCCGGCTGCGGGCGTCGTCCGCGTCCAGGCCGAGATCGCGCTCCATGGCGGCCAGCAGCCCGGGCGACAGGCTGTCGGCGGAGACCGGTGGGACGGTGGTGCCCGCGGGGTCGGCGGACGCCACGCCGGTCAGCCCGGCGAGGGCGAGCGCGCCCACGGCCACCGTGGCGGTGCCGGCGACGAGGGCGCGTCTGCGGAGCGTGGTTCTCTCCACGTGACTCTCCTTGGTTCAGGGGTGTCCGGGTCCGGCGGGGATTGGTCCGGACCAGGGAATTGCCGAAACCGTAGCGGCGGTGACACCCGGCACAGGAGATCCCGTTCACCCCCTCCCTCCGCGTTATGGGGGCCGGAGGCCCCCAGGAGGCGGGAGGGAAGAGCCGTCTCCCCTTCGACGGGGCGCCCGGGTAGGTTCGCCCTCATGCACACAGGGCAACTTCTGGGCTCGGGACGCACCGCCGACGTGTACGCACTCGACGGCTCCTGGGTCCTTCGCCGCTACCGGGACCGCTGCGACACCACGGAGGAGCTGGCCGTGATGAGTTACGTCGCCGCCTTCGGCTTCCCGGTGCCGCGCATCGGTCCGCCCGCCGAGGGGGCCCGCCCCACGGACCTGGTGCTCCAGCGGCTGACCGGCCCGACCCTGGCCGAGGCCCTGCTGGCGGGGCGGCTGGGGGCGGCCGAAGCGGGGGCCCTGCTCGCCCGTCTGCTGCGGGAGTTGCACGCGATACCGCCCCGGGTCTCGACGAACCCGGAGGACTGCGTGCTCCATCTGGACCTGCATCCGGAGAACGTGATGCTGACGGACCAGGGCGCGGTGGTGATCGACTGGTCCAGCGCGGCGGAGGGCCCGCCCGGCCTCGACCGGGCGATGTCGGCGCTGATCCTGGCCCGGGTCGGGCTGGACCCGGCGTTTGCGGCCGGGGCCGACGTACGGCCGCTGCTGGCGGCGTTCCTCGCCGAACTCGCCGACGACGGCGGCGCGTCGGCCGCCGATCTGGAGCTGGCCCGGGCCCGCCAGCAGCAGAACCCGTATCTGACGGAGGACGAACGGGGCCGTCTGGACAGGGCGGTTGACCTGGTGCTGGACGCCTCGCCGTAGATCCGGCGCCTACGGGAGATCGAGCCCCTCAGGCGATTGAGGAGCGGGCGGTTGAGGGGCGGAGACCCGGGAACGGGGGCCCGGGAACGGGGGGGACCCTGGAGCGGAGGCCCGGGAACGGAGACCCCGGGAACGGGAGCCCGGGAACGGGGGGACCCCGGAGCGGAGACCCGGGAGCGGAGACCCGGGAGCGGGAGACCCCGAGAGCGGGGGACCCCGGGAACGGAGACCCGGGAGCGGAGCCTCCGGCAGCACCCCTCAGCGCCGCCCGCGCCGCGCGTCCCGCACCCGCCGCAGCCGGTTCACCGTGACCGGGTCCTCCCGCAGCGCCCGCTCGTCCTCGATCAGCGCGTTCAGCAGCTGGTAGTAGCGGACCGGCGAGATCCCGAGCTCCTCGCGGATCGCCCGTTCCTTCGCCCCGGGACCCGGCCAGGGCCGCCGCTCCAGCGCGAGCAGGGCCCGGTCCCGTACGGACAGCTCGTCCGCACCGGGCGCGGGCGCGGCCGGTGCGTCGTGGGGCTCGTGGTCGGGGGCGGTCATATCAACCAACCTAATACCCGCCCCCGACACCCACGCGCTGCCGCGACACCGCGCACACGGTCCGGAACCGCGGCCCGGCGGCCTCCGCCACTCCGCGGCCTCCGCTACTCCGCGGCCTCCGCCTGCGCCGCCTCGGCGGATATCTCGCCGAGGATGCTTTCGGGGTTGCTGCCCGGCGCGACCGCGTTGCCGATCTTCTTCTTGATCGCGTCGCTGACCGTGGCCCAGGACGTCTTGCCGAACGGGGGCAGCGTCGAGTTGGGCAGCGCGACCAGGAACTCGTGCAGCTTCTCGTGCTTCTTGTCGGTCTCCATCGCGGCGGAGGCGCTGCCGGTCACCGGGAGGAGGTCGTACTGCTCGGCGAACTCCAGCACGTTCTCGTCGGAGTAGGCGTAGTCCAGGAACGCGCCGATCTCCTTGCGGTGGCCGTTCTCCTTGAAGCCCATCATCCAGTCGGCGACGCCCATGGAGCCCTCGGTCGGGCCGTCGGCGCCGGGCAGCGGCACCATGCCGACCTTGATGCCCTTGGCCTCGGCCTCGTCCATCAGGGTGGGGTGGCCGTTGAGCATGCCGACCTGGCCGGCGGTGAACGCCTCGAAGGCCTTCGCCCGGTCCAGCTTGCCCGGCGCGACCGGGCCGGTGAGGCCCTTGCCGACGAGGTTGTCCCGCAGCCAGCGGAACGTGGCGACGTTCTCGGCCGAGTCGATGTCGTACGAGCCGACGTCGTCCGTGTAGCCACCGTTGCCGCTGAGCAGCCACATCAGGGTCTCGGCCTGGGCCTCCTCCTGGCCGAGCGGCAGGGCGAAGGGGTAGTCGACGCCCTTCGCCTTGAGGGCCGCGGCGTCACTGCTGATGTCGTCCCAGGTCTCGGGAGCGTCCAGGCCCGCCTGCTCGAACAGCTTCTGGTTGTAGAAGAGCAGCCGGGTGCTGGCGACGAAGGGCAGGCCGTACAGCGTGCCGTCGACCTTGCCCGCGTAGGTGAGCGAGGGCAGGAAGTTCGCCGTGGTGCGGATCGCGAGCATCTCGTCGGCGGTGTAGAGCTTGCCCGTCTTGGCGTAGTCCGCGTACGCGCCGATCTGGGCGATGTCCGGGGCGTTGCCGGCCTTGACCATCTCGCCGACCTCGCGGTCGACGTCTTTCCAGGAGAGGACGGTGACATCGACCTTGATGCCGGGGTGCTCCTTCTCGAAGCCCGAGGCCACCCCGCTCCAGTACTTCTCGGAGCTGTTCTCCGGGCCGGTGCCGTAGTCGGCGGCGACCAGCTTGAGCGTGACGTCACCCGAACCGGCATCACCGCCGCCACAGGCCGACAACGTTGCCGTCATTCCCAGCGCGGCCACCGCCGCGGTCAGACCCAAAAAGCGCCGCTGCACAGCCTCGCCCATCCTCATCGATCGCCTTGCCCACGGACGGCGTGTACGGCGTGGGCCGCCGGCCTCGTGCGGCCGCGGCAGCGCCGCCCTGTCCTGGGCACCGTCCGGATGAACAGCGATTTTCCCCCATTGGCGACGCGAAGGTCTACACCACCGGCGTATCGCTTCGGCAACGCATGTGGGCCCTGCGGGCCACAACTGCCTTGCGCGTACTGGAAGTCGGAGCCCTCGGACCGTATCTTGGTCCAGACCTTTGGACCGGACCCCCGCCGATCCGGACTCCCCATACGGGACCTACCGGAATAAAAAGGTCCGTTCTTCACCTGTTCATCATTTTGTATGGGTGCGCAACAAACCGCGCTAGTGGACTAGACCTTTTGGGGGTCGGCGGGCGAAACTGTCTCCCGTGAGACATGTCATCGCCCTCGATGTGGGCGGCACCGGAATGAAGGCCGCACTGGTCGGGACCGACGGCACCCTCCTTCACGAGGCGCGGCGGGCCACCGACCGGGAGCGCGGCGCCGAAGCGGTCATCGAGTCGATCCTCGCCTTCGCGGCGGATCTGCGGGCCCACGGCGAGGAGCACCTCGGCGAGAGCGCCGTCGCCGCCGGGGTCGCCGTGCCCGGCATCGTCGACTCCGCCAAGGGCATCGCGGTGTACGCCGCGAACCTGGGCTGGCGCGACGTACCGCTGCGCACCCTGCTCTCCGAGCGGCTGGGTGCCATCCCGGTCGCCCTCGGCCACGACGTCCGCACCGGCGGGCTCGCCGAGGGGCGCATCGGCGCCGGGCGCGGCACGGACCGCTTCCTGTTCGTCCCGCTCGGCACCGGGATCGCCGGGGCCATCGGCATCGCGGGCGCCATCGAGGCGGGCGCCCACGGGAACGCGGGGGAGATCGGCCACATCGTCGTCCGCCCGGACGGACCCGGCTGCAGCTGCGGCCAGCGCGGCTGTCTGGAGACGCTGGCCTCCGCCGCCGCGGTGACCCGGGCCTGGGCCGCCGCGTCCGGGGACCCCGGGGCAGACGCCGCGGACTGCGCGAAGGCCGTCGAGTCGGGCGACCCGGCGGCGATCGAGGTCTGGCGGAACGCGGTCGACGCGCTCGCCGCGGGCCTCGTCACCGCGCTCACCCTCCTCGACCCGGGCACACTCATCATCGGTGGCGGTCTCGCCGAAGCCGGGGAAACCTTGTTCACACCACTGCGTGCGGCCGTCGAGGAACGGGTCACGTTCCAGAAGCTGCCCCACATCGTCCCGGCGGCCCTCGGGGACACCGCCGGATGCCTGGGCGCGGGGCTGCTCGCCTGGGATCTACTCTCCACGGAGGTTTCCGCCTGATGGCCGGACGCGCAGCAGACAGCACCGTTCTCGCCGGCGCCCGGGTGGTGCTCCCCACCGGCATCGTCGAGGACGGCCGGGTGACCGTAGAGGGAACCCGCATCGCCGCCTCCGCACCCGAGGGCGCCCGGACCGTCGACCTCTCCGGCCACTGGGTGGTCCCCGGCTTCGTGGACATGCACAACCACGGCGGCGGCGGGGCCTCCTTCACCTCCGGCACCGTGGACGAGGTCCTCACCGGCATCCGTACGCACCGCGAGCACGGCACCACCACGATGGTCGCCTCCACCGTCACCGGCGAGATGGACTTCCTCGCCCGGCGCGCGGGCATCCTGTCCGAACTGGTCGAGCAGGGCGATCTGGCCGGGATCCACTTCGAGGGCCCCTTCATCTCGCCGTGCCGCAAGGGCGCGCACAGCGAGGAGCTGCTCCGCGACCCGGACCCGGCCGAGGTCCGCAAGCTGGTGGACGCCGCGCGCGGCACCGCCCGGATGTTCACCCTCGCCACCGAACTGCCCGGCGGCATCGACTCCGTACGGCTGCTCGCCGAGCACGGGGTCATCGCCGCCATCGGCCACACGGACGCGACGTACGAGCAGACCGTCGAGGCCATCGACGCGGGCGCGACCGTCGCCACGCATCTGTTCAACGCGATGCCGCCGCTCGCCCACCGCGAGCCCGGCCCGATCGCCGCCCTCCTGGAGGACGACCGGATCACCGTCGAGCTGATCAACGACGGCACGCATCTGCACCCGGCCGTCCTGGAGCTGGCCTACCGCCACAAGGGCGCCGACCGGGTCGCGCTGATCACCGACGCGATGGACGCGGCCGGCTTCGGCGACGGCTCCTACGACCTCGGGCCGCTCGCGGTCGAGGTCAAGGACGGCGTCGCCCGGCTGGTGGAGGGCGGCTCGATCGCCGGCTCCACGCTCACCCTGGACACCGCGTTCCGCCGGGCGGTCACCCTCGACCGGATCCCGGTCGAGGACGTCGTCCGGTCCATCTCCGCCAACCCGGCCCGGCTGCTCGGCGTCGACGACCGGGTCGGCTCGCTGGATGCGGGCAAGGACGCCGACCTGGTGGTCCTCGACGAGGACTTCGACCTCAAGGGCGTCATGCGCAAGGGCGAGTGGATCATCGAGCCGAAGACGGCCTGAGGCGCGGAGCGACAGAAGCGACAGAGGTGTCCGGTCAGGAGGGAGCCACAGCGCTCCGGGTGTGCACGGGCCTGGCCGGGCCCTCGTCCTCCGGCAGCCCCGCGGGGACCCAGCCGTCGGGGAAGGGAGAGGCCGGCGATCCGGCCGTCCGGCAGGCAGTCCACACCGCCCTGCCCGACGTGGCTCTCCACCTGCGCGTCCGAAGCCCCGCCGCCGAGGAACCAGTCCGCCGCCTCGTCGCCGATGAACGCTCGGGGCTGGCGACTGTCACCGCTCCGCCCCCGTCCGCCGAGCGGGCCGGCGCGTAACGAAGCGATGGCGGTCGCCCCTCGGGGCTGGGCCGACCGCCCCGCCTTTGACATGATCATCGGAAAAGGCGTGCCGTCACCCGGCGCGAACCGCCGGGAGCATTGACCGAGGGAGGGACCGGACCAGGTGATCCTGACCGTCACCCTGAACACCGCGCTCGACGTGACGTACACCGTCGACGCGCTCGTCCCGCACGGCAGCCACCGGGTCGGCGAGGTCATCGAGCGCCCCGGCGGCAAGGGCCTCAACGTCGCCCGGGTGCTGGGCGCGCTCGGCCACGACGCCGTGGTCACCGGCTTCGTCGGCGGTGCGAACGGAGACGTCCTGCGCGGCCTCCTCGCGCCGCTCCCGCCGCGCGACGCCCTCGTCGAGGTCGCCGGGAACACCCGCCGCACCCTCGCGATCACCGACCGCTCGACCGGCGACACCACGCAGCTCAACGAACCCGGGCCGCAGGTGAGCCCCGCCGAATGGGCCGCCTTCCTGCGGACGTACGAGGAGCTGGTCGCCGGGGCGGACGCGGTCGCGCTCTGCGGCTCGCTGCCGCCCGGCATCCATGTCGGGGCGTACGCCGAACTGGTCCGGATCGCCCGCGCCGCCGCCGTACCCGTGCTCCTGGACACCAGCGGCGAGCCGCTGCGCCGGGGCATCGCCGCCCGCCCCGACCTGGTCAAGCCGAACGCGGAGGAGCTGGCCCGGCTGACCGGCTCCCGCGAACCGCTGCGCGCGGCGGGGGACGCCCGCCGCCGCGGGGCCCACGCCGTGGTCGCCTCGCTCGGCCCGGAGGGGGTGCTGGCGCTCACCCCGGACGGCGTCTGGCGGGCGGCGCCGCCCGCCGCCGTGCGCGGCAACCCGACCGGTGCGGGCGACTCGGCGGTCGCCGGGCTGCTGTCCGCCCTGGCCGAGGGGCTGCCCTGGCCGGAACGCCTCGCCCGGGCGGTGGCCCTGTCGACGGCGACGGTGCTGGCCCCGACGGCCGGCGAGTTCGACGCGGCGGCCTACGCCGAGCTGCTGCCGCGCGTCACGGTGGAGCCGCACGTTCCGGCGCCCTGACCCACCGGACACGCCGACGCCCCGGCCACCGGGACGGTGATCGGGGCGGGAGCAAGCGGTCGGCGGCCGGCCGTACTACTCGATGTGGCCCGCCTTGAGCTCCAGCTGGTCGAGGTTGGCGTCGCACTGGTCGCCTTCCTCACAGGACAGCTTGAGGGTGTTGGTGCCCTTGTCGAGCTGGACGTACGCGTAGGTGTTCGTCCAGCCCTTCTCCAGGTCGCCCTCGGGAGCCTTCGCGAAGTTCTCCATGTTGATGGAGCGGGGCTCCTGCGCGTTGACCGTCAGGGTCGTCTTCGCGTCCTTGCCGGGCACGCCGTAGGTCACGTACAGGGTGTACGCGCCGGCCTCGGGCACCTCGACCGTCCAGGTGGCCGAGCGGCCGACCTCGTTGAGGTTGATGTAGTTGCCGTTCGCGCTCTTGGCGCCCTTGACCGTGGAGTCCAGGGCCGCCGTGCCGCCCAGCGTCAGCGTCGCCGCGTCCTGCTTCGGCAGCTCGACCGGCTTCGAGGTCTCCTTCGGCTTCTCCTTCTCCGGCTTCTTCGACTCCTCGACCTCGTCGGCGGGGCCCTGGGAGGAGGACGCCTCGTCGCTCTTGTCGTCCTTGTCGCCGTCGTCGCCCGTGAGCAGGGCGGCGCCGATGCCGATGAGGACGACCGCGACCACGGCGACCGCCGCGATCAGGAGCGCCTTGGTGTTCGGGCCGCCGCGGCCCGTGCCGCCGCCGTGGCCGCCCTGGGCCGGGGGCTGTCCGTGGGACGCGCCGCCGGGGTAGGTCTCGGGGGCCGCGTACTGCGGGTTCGGCCGGTTGTACTGCTGCGCGGGCTGGCCGTAGGCCTGCTGGGGCGGGTAGCCGTACCCGCCCTGCTGCTGCGGCACCTGCTGCTGGCCGTACTGGCGCTCACCGACGGCACGCACCTGGTTGTAGGACGTTCTGGGCACGCCCGGCTGCGCGGCCGGACCCGGGTAGCCGTAGCCGCCCTGGCCGGGCGCCTGGGCACCTGCCGCCTGTCCGTCCGCGTACAGGTAGCCGAACGGATCGTCGTCCTCGGGCTTGCTCGCGCCGTTGTTTCCGGCCGTCATCCCTGGGTCACTCCTCACCATCTCGCCAGCCGTCGCCGACCGGCCGAGCCTACCTCGAACGGAGCAGCCCCCGAATTGCGCTCGCCCGCCGGGGCGGCCTCGGAGGAACGGGTGCGGGGCAGGACGAGAAACGGGCCGTGAACGTCATCCGGCTCTGCGGTGAACCTTCGACCGGGACCGTTTTTCCACGTACATCCGCTGGTCGGCGGAGCGCAGGACCTCTTCGACGGTCATGCCGCACTCGGCCCAGCCGATGCCGAAGCTCGCCCCGACCCGGACCGCGCGACCATCGACCCTTATGGGCGGAATGATGGCATTTCTCAGGCGAACGGCCAGGTCAGCGGCGTCCGCCGCCCCGAGGCCGTCGGCGAGAACGACGAATTCGTCACCCCCGAGCCGGGCGACCGTGTCGCCGTCCCGCACACACGTGCTCAGCCGCCGGGCGACCTCGATGAGCACGGCGTCACCGGTGTGGTGCCCGAAGCGGTCGTTGATGGACTTGAAACCGTCGAGGTCGCAGAAGAGGACCGCGAGCCCCTTCGTCCCGTCGTCGTGCTCCGGATCCGGGGCCACCGTGTGCACATGGTGGTCGAAGGGCCCGCCGCCGGGGATCGCCTCACCCTCGTAGCCGTCGGCCTGGTAGCCGTGGGTCAGGGACGACTCGACGTCCCCGTACGCCGCGTCCAGCGCCTCGATCGCCGTCGCGGCCGGGGAGGAGTTCGGCCGCTCGCAGATCCGGGCGCTGAGCCGCGACTTCAGCTCGGCGCTGTTGGGCAGCCCGGTCAGCGCGTCGTGCGAGGCGCGGTGGGCGAGGTTCAGCTCGTGGCGCTTGCGCTCCTCTATGTCCTCGACATGGGTGAGCAGGAAGCGCGGCCCGTCGGCGGTGTCCGCGACGACCGAGTTGCGCAGCGAGACCCAGAGATACGTGCCGTCCCGGCGGCTGAGGCGCAGCTCGGCCCGGCCGCCCTCGGCGGAGGTGCGCAGCAGGGTGCCGATGTCCTCGGGGTGGACCAGGTCGGCGAAGGAGTAGCGGCGCATCATGGAGGCCGGGCGGCCGAGCAGCCGGCACAGGGCGTCGTTGGTCCGCAGCAGCCGGCCCTGCTGGTCGCCGCCCATCTCGGCGATGGCCATGCCGCTGGGCGCGTACTCGAAGGCCTGCCGGAAGGACTCCTCGCTGGCCCGCAGCGCCTGCTGCTCCCGCTCCAGGCGGACCAGGGCGCGCTGCATGTTGGCCCGCAGCCGGGCGTTGCTGATGGCGATGGCGGCCTGGGAGGCGTACATCTGGAGCGCTTCGCGCCCCCATGCGCCGGGGCGGCGTCCGTTGCGCGGCCGGTCGACGGATATGACCCCGAGGAGGTCGCCCCCGCCCGCCGACGCGTACATCGGGGCGTAGAGCCGGTCGAGCGGGTGCCACTCGTCGTCGAACCGGGGTTCGGGCCCCTCGGTGTGCCACTGCGGTACGTCGTCGTCGAGCAGGACCCAGCCCTCGGTGTGCGGGATGAAACGGAGACCGCCCCAGGCCTCGCCCATGGAGAGCCGGCGGTTCCAGGAGTCGCGGGAGCCGACGCGGCCGGTGATCAGGGCCTCGGCGGCGGCGTTGCCCGCGAAGGCGGCGATGACGAGGTCGCCTTCGGGCCGGACCAGGTTGACGCAGGCCAGCTCGTAGCCGAGGCTCGCGACGATCCCGTCGGCCACGCTCTGGAGCGTGTCGGCCAGACTCCTCGCCGTGTTGAGATCGGCGACGGCCTGATGCAGCTGCCGCATGGTCGCCAGGCGGACGTACGGCTCCGACTCGGCCTCCATCGCTCGCACCCCCGGGACCTCGACAGCAACTCCAGGTTTCATATCGACGTACTTGTTGCAGTGTCACCGCCACTGAATCACAGTGAGCTGTGCACCCGGTACACAGGGTCAGCAGAAAATGGACTCTGTGACTCAAGTCACAACAGATGCCCGGGGGTGTCGGTGACTCAGGGCCACGACGATCGTTCCGCGGTCACCGGGAGGGACGGGTTCCCCTTGTGTGCGCCCGCGCACGCCCCGCCCCCGCCGCTTCCCTTCCGGGGTCCTAGGACCCGCCTGGTCCCCTGGCCCGATGCGGCCGTCCGGCCCCCGCGGTTAGCGTCGGAGCGTGCTCAACACGAAGCCCCCCACCCCGCGCCCCGAGACCGTCCCCCATGCTGAGGGAGTGAGCAACGACGAGTTCCGCGCCGCCCTCGCGCGGCTGGCCGCCGGGGTGGTGCTGGTCACCGCCCAGGAGCCGCCCCTCGACGAGGACGGCCGGGGCGAGGACGTGGGCATGACGGCGACCGCCTTCATGTCCGTGTCCCTGGAGCCGCCCCTGGTGATGGTGAGCCTGCGCAACGGCTCCCGGATGGACGACCTGCTGGAGGAGCAGCCGCTGTGGGCGGTCTCCGTCCTGGCCGCGAGCCAGCGGCACATCGCGGGCCGGTTCGCCATGAAGGGCCGGATCAGCGACCGGCTGCTGTTCGAGGACATCGCGTACGTACGGGGCGAGGTGACGCGGGCGCCGCTGATCGGCGGGGCGCTGGCGACGCTGGAGTGCCGGACCGAGCAGCGCGTGGTGGCCGGGGACCACACCCTGGTGATCGGGCGGGTGCTCACGGCGGAGCTGCCGAGCCCGGAGGGCGATCCTCTGACGTACTTCAAGGGGCGCTACCGGCAGCTGGGCTGACATCCCGTTCCGGGGCCGGGCCGGGCCGGGACCGCGTTCCGGAACGTGGCCGACGCGCCGCCCGGGGCGGGGCGTGGCCGCGGGCTACCAGTCGCGGCCGGAGCGACCGCGCTTGGTGTCGCCGCGCTGCTTCTTCTCGCGCAGCCTGCGCTCGTTGATCCCGCGCGGGATCTTCCGCTTGATCCGGGGCTTGGGCGGCGGCGCCGTGGCTCCGGCGAGGAGGGCGGCGAGCCGCACGGCGGCCGTCTCGCGGTTGCGCCACTGGGAGCGGTGCTCGGAGGCCCGTACGGAGACCACCCCGCCCACCAGCCGGCCCGCGAGCCGCTCCAGCGCCCGCGCCTTCCACACCTCGGGGAGCGCGTCGGTCGCGGCCAGGTCGAAGCGCAGCTCCACCTGGGAGTCGCTGGTGTTGACGTGCTGACCGCCGGGCCCGGAGGACCGCGAGAAACGCCACATGAGCTCGGCCTCCGGGAGGGAGACCGAGCCGCGGATGACATAGGGCCCGGACATGACACCCATGGTCCCTCCCCCGCACCCCGCCCGTCACCTTCTTTTGCGCTGCCCCGGCCCCCGCGTCCGGAGGAAGTTCGTAAAGAAAGTAAAGCGAGCAGGAACCTCGTGGTCCGCCGCACGCGTTATGACGGGTGACGGTAGCTTTCGTGATGGCACGAAGCCCGCACACGACGAGGAAAGGGACTTCCCATGGCAGTAAGCCTGTCCAAGGGCGGCAACGTCTCGCTCACCAAGGAGGCACCGGGCCTTACCGCCGTCACGGTCGGCCTCGGCTGGGACGTCCGCACCACCACCGGCACCGACTTCGACCTCGACGCCTCGGCGATCGCGGTCAACGCGGGCGGAAAGGTCGTCTCGGACGGCCACTTCGTCTTCTTCAACAACAAGTCGACGCCGGACCAGACCATCGTGCACACCGGTGACAACGTCACGGGTGAGGGCGAGGGCGACGACGAGCAGATCAACGTCAATCTGGCGGGCCTGCCGGCCGACGTGGACAAGATCGTCTTCCCGGTCTCCATCTACGACGCCGAGACTCGCAGCCAGAACTTCGGCCAGGTCCGCAACGCCTTCATCCGCATCCTCAACCAGGCCGGCGGCGCCGAGATCGCCCGCTACGACCTGAGCGAGGACGCCGCCACCGAGACCGCCATGGTCTTCGGCGAGCTCTACCGCAACGGCGCCGAGTGGAAGTTCCGCGCGGTCGGCCAGGGGTACGCCTCCGGCCTGCGCGGCATCGCCCAGGACTTCGGCGTCAACCTCTGACGCGTCGCTCCCGAGCGCACACCAGTCTCACCGGAGCCCCCGGCCGCGATCGCGGCCGGGGGCTCCGGCGTGCGTGCGCCACCGTTTGTCCGGCCCCGCGTGGATGAGCCACCGCCCACCCGGCCCGGCCTGGGTGAGCCTCCGTCAAGCCGCCTCCACCGCACCGCTGAAACCCGCCACTTCACCGAATACCGGACAGCACGACACCCCATTCGTACAAGAACTGGTCAAAAACTTGTGAGGCAATTGTCGGCACACCGTCAACTTCGCTCATTCGATGGCACGCTCTCCGCTCGTAGTCCCCCCACAGGACGACCGACGGAGAACACACATGAACCTCCACATAACCCCCCACAACTCCCGCGCCCCGCGCCCCACGCGCCGACTCGCAGCACTCGCGGCCGTGGCCGCGATGGTCGTCGCCGGTGTCCAGGCCGGATCCGCCGTCGCCGGGCCCGACGACGACGGCCGCACCACCGCGGCGAAGCCCGCCACGGCCACCGCCCTCGGCGTGAACCCCGCCGCGCAGCGCGCCACGGCCATCAAGTCGGCCCAGGCACAGGCCGCCTCGGCGGCCAAGGCCCTGAAGCTCGGCGGCCAGGAGAAGCTGATCGCCCGCGATGTCATCAAGGACGCCCGGGGCGCCGTCCACACCCGCTACGAGCGCACCTACGACGGCCTGCCCGTCATCGGCGGCGACCTCGTCACCCACACCACGGCCGCCGGCAAGCTCCGAAGCGTCGACAGGGCGACCGACGCGAAGATAGCCGTGGCGTCGACGACGCCGAAGCTGAAGGCGGCGGCGAGCGCCCGCAAGGTGATCTTCGCGAGCCACGGCGGTGAGCCCGTCCTCGCCTGGGAGACCGTCAAGAAGGGCGTCCAGAAGGACGGCACGCCCAGCCGCGTCCACACCATCACGGACGCCACGACCGGAAAGCAGCTGCACAGCTACGAGGCGATCGAGACCGGCACCGGCAACAGCCAGTACAGCGGCGAGGTCGAGATCACCACCACGAAGTCCGACGCGGGCTTCGAGCTGACCGACGGCGAGCGCGGCGGCCACAAGACGTACGACCTCAACCAGGGCTCCTCCGGCACCGGCGACCTCGTCACGGACGACGACGACACCTGGGGCGACGGCACCGGCGAGGACCGGCAGACCGCCGCCGTCGACGCCCACTACGGCGCCGCGAAGACCTGGGACTTCTACAAGTCGGCGCTCGGGCGGGACGGCATCGCGGGCGACGGCAAGGCCGCCTACTCGCGGGTCCACTACGGCGAGAACTACGTCAACGCCTTCTGGGACGACAGCTGCTTCTGCATGACGTACGGCGACGGCGCGGGCAACAAGAACGCCCTCACCTCGATCGACGTCGCGGCCCACGAGATGACCCACGGCCTCACCTCCGCCACCGCCGACCTGGACTACGCGGGCGAGTCCGGCGGCCTCAACGAGGCGACCAGCGACATCCTCGGCGCCTCGGTGGAGTTCTTCGCCGACAACGCCTCGGACGCCGGGGACTACCTCATCGGCGAGAAGATCGACATCAACGGCGACGGCACCCCGCTGCGCTACATGGACCAGCCCTCCAAGGACGGCAACTCCGCGGACTTCTGGGACGAGAACCTCGGCGACCTGGACGTCCACCACTCCTCCGGCGTCGCCAACCACTTCTTCTACCTGCTCGCCGAGGGCAGCGGAAAGAAGACGATCAACGGCGTCGAGTACGACTCCCCGACCTCCGACGGCTCGACGCTGACGGGCATCGGACGGGAGAAGGCGTACCAGATCTGGTACAAGGCGCTCTCGGTCTACATGACCTCCACCACCGACTACGCGGGCGCGCGCGTCGCGACCGAGAAGGCGGCGACCGACCTGTTCGGCGCGGACAGCGAGGAGCTGAAGGCGGTCTCGGCCACCTGGACCGGGGTCAACGTCAAGTAACCCCAGCCGTACGGACCACGGAAGCCGGTCAGCCCTTCCGGGCGGGCCGGCTTCCGCCGTACAGCCAGGCGTCCCACAGCCCGCCGAGGTCCCGGCCGGTCTCCTCCTCCACGTACGCGGTGAAGTCGTCGGTGGAGGCGTTGCCGTGCCGGTACTTCGCCGTCCAGCCCCGCACCAGCGCGAAGAACGCCCGGTCGTCGTCCATGGCGAGCCGGACGCGGTGCACGACCATGGCTCCGCGCCCGTAGACCGGCGGGTCGAAGAGGTCGGGGGCGGCGGGCGGCCGGGCGGGCGGAAACGCCCAGTTGGCATCGTCCTCGTACGCCTCGTCGAAGCTCTCCTCGACCGGTACGTCGTCGTGGTCGGCGGCCCAGAGCCACTCCGCGTACGTGGCGAAGCCCTCGTTCAGCCACATGTCCCGCCAGGTCCTGGGGGTGACGGAGTTCCCGAACCACTGGTGGGCCAGCTCGTGGACGAGGAGCCCGGTGCCGGGCGGGCCGGGGAAGACGGGCCGGTTCTGGGTCTCCAGGGCGTACGCCGCATCGCCCGTGCGCTCCACGATCGCCCCGGCGGAGGTGAAGGGGTACGGCCCGAATCTGGCCCGCGACCACGCCAGCACCTCGGGGATCCGGGCCAGTACGTCCTCGCTCGCCGCCGCCGACTCGGGGTCCACGGCGGTGAACAGGCGGATGCCGTCGGGGGTGCGCGCCTGCTCGGTGGTGAACCGGCCGACGGCCACGGTCGCCAGATAGCTCGCCATCGGTTCGGTGGTCCGCCAGTGGTAGGCGGTGCGGCCGTCCTCCGTACGCCGGGCGACCGGCTGCCCGTTGGAGACCGCCGTCAGCGGATCGGGGACGGTGACCTCGATGTCGTACGCGGCCTTGTCGCTCGGGTGGTGGTTGCCGGGGAACCAGGCCATGGAGCCGGTCGGTTCGCCGAGGGCGACCGACCCGTCCGCCGTCCGCAGCCAGCCCTCCTCGTCGCCGTCGGCGTCGGTGACGGCCTGCGGGGAGCCGGAGTAGCGCACGACCGTGGTGAACGTGCGCCCCTCGCGCATCCGGTCGTCGACCGACGCGTCGGGGCGGATCGTCAGCTCCTTGCCCGCCCGGTTCACGGCGGCGGGCTCCCCCTCGACGGTGGCGCTCTCCACGTCGAGCCCGGCGAGGTCGAGGTGGAAGGCGCTCAGGTGCTGGGTGGCGCGGGCGGTGATCGTGGCCGTGCCGCGCAGCCGGCCCGCGGCGGGGTCGACGTCGAGCTCCAGGCCGTAGTGGGTGACGTCGTAGCCGCCGTTGCCGAGCCCGGGGAAGTACGGATCGCGCAGACCGACCGCGCCCGGGGTCCCCTCGACACCGCCGGTGCAGCCCGAACCGAGAAGCGCGAGAACCAGGGCGAGGAGAAGAGGGGAGGCGGCCGGGGTGCGGGGGTTCACCGGTCGATTTTAGGGCGATTCCGGTGCCGGAAGGAGCCGCCCGCCTCGGGGGACGAGCGGGCGGCTCCGGTTCAGAGGACGGCGATACCGAGGGGCCGGTTGCCTGCCGTCAGGCGGACGGGCTCGCTCTCCTCGTCGTCCAGGTCGACGACGGTGATCCCGTTCCAGTAGCCGTCGCGGGTGAACCCGCCGGTGACGTACACCGTGCGGCCGTCGGCCGAGACCGCCACGTCCTCGTGCGGACCCTCCAGCACAACGACCCGCTCCGAGCCGTCGGGGGCGCGGACGGTGAGCGAGGGGCCCTCGTCGTCCGAGCCGATCGGGCCGGTGCCGACGACGAGGAGGGTGCCGTCGGGGGTCAGCGTCGCGCCGTGCTGGTGGGTGTCGGCGGTCATCCGCTCGATCGTCACCTTCCCGGTGCGCGGGTCGAGCACGGCCAGCCGCTCCCCCTCGAACGGCAGCAGCAGCTTGCCGTCGGCGGGGCGTACGACGGCGTAGTGCGGCTTCAGCCAGGAGCCGAGCCCGCCCTCCGTGCCGTACGGGGCGACCTCCATGCGCCGGGTCTTCAGCATGTCCGCGTCGACCGCCGTCACGTCGAAGGAGTCGTGGGCGGTGGCGTACACCTCGCGGCCGTCCGGTGAGACGTCCACGTCGAAGGGGCGCATGCCGACCGGCGCGGTACCGGTGACCTCGCGGGTCGCGGTGTCGATGACCTCGACCGTGCCGTCCTCGCCGGGCACGTTGACCCCGACGTAGACGCGGCTGCCGTCCGGGGCCAGGGCGATGCCCATGCCGCCGCCCCGGTACTCGCCGGTCGTGACGGGGCCGGACTCCGTCGCGTACGGGATCAGCGCGATCCGGGTGCGCTGCCGGGTGTCGACGACCGCGACGCCCTCGGCGGTGGCGACCCAGGCCCGCCCGTCCTCGCCGACGACGAGTCCGTAGGGCGCGGTCCCGGCCTTCACCGAGGCGATGGGCGCGCCGCCCTTCCCGGAACCGTCCCGGCCGGGGTCGACGAACGTCACGGTGTCGCTGCCGAAGTCGGCGACGAGGAGGGTGCCGTCGGGGGTGCGGCCCTCGGGGGCACGGGAGGGGCCGGGGGTCGCCACGGTGCCGGACGCGGCGGACGAGGCGTCCGGGGCGCCCGGGTCCGCTTCCGTGGTGCCGGTGGCGCACCCGGCGAGCAGGGCGGCGGCGACGAGGGCGAGACCGAGACAGCGGGCGGCGCGGGGGCGGGCCGCCCCGACGTGGTCGCCGAGGGCGGCGGGGAGCGGCGGCGTACGCGACTCCTCGTCGCGGACGTCGACCCGTGCGCCGCCCTCGATCGCGGTGCGCACCCGGCCGGTGCCCCCGGTGCGTGCGGTGGTGAGCGGATCGTGATCGAGGGCGTTCATGGGTCTTCCTTCCGCGGGGGGCTTCCGCTGCCGTACGGGCGGGACTACCGGGCGAGCGAGGCGACGCCCGCCCGGGCGAACTTCTCGTCGAGGTCTCCGCTGGGCGCGCCGGCCACGCCGATGCCCGCCACCGGGGCGCCCTTGGCCTGGACCGGCGCGCCGCCGCCGAGGAAGAGGGTGCCGGGGATGTCCTTCAGGTTCGGGGCCTGCTCCAGGCGCTTGACCAGCTCGGAGGTGGGGGCGTTCCAGGAGACGGCGGTGTACGCCTTCTTCACCGCGGACTCGGGGGACTGCGGTCCCGCGCCGTCACCGCGCAGCGAGACGATGGTGTTGCCGTTGCGGTCGACGACCGCGACGGAGATCCGCTGGTTCTCCTTCTTCGCCGCGTCCAGCGTGGCCTGCGCGGCCTTGGTGGCGGCGTCCACGGTCAGGTGCGTCGTCTGCTGGAGGTTGCGGTTGCTCGTGTCGGCCTGGACGGCGGCGGGGGCGGCCGCCGGGGAGGAGGCGCTCGCGGACATCGCGCCGAACGTGCCGGCCCCGAGGGCGGCGACGACGACGGCGCCGGTGACGACACGGGTGCGCGGCGACAGCTTCTTCATGGTGGCTCCTTGGTGATCCGGGTCGGCCCGGTGGCGTGGGGTGCGAGGCGGTCCGGAGTGGTCCGGGCGTTTCGCTCTGGTATTGATCCTCCCGGCGGATCCGGCCCCGTACGGTCGACGTACCGGCTGGAAGCGGCGGGCGGGACGGTCGACGCCCCCGTCAGCCGATCGGTTGATGCGAGGGGGGCCGGATCGGTCCACCATGGAGAGGTTTACGCAGGTCAGCGACGGAGTGAGAGGGACGTGGTGGAGCACCGCAGCGGTTCGCCGGACCACGGCCCCGGCATCGGCCCGGATGCCGGAGGCGTCCCCGGGGGGCCGGCCGGCGGCGGCACCGGGGCCGAGCGGCCCGGGGACGAGCGGCCCGGGGACGAGCAGCCCGGGGACGAGCAGCCCGGGGACGAGCAGCCCGGGGACGAGCAGCCCGGGGACGAGCAGCCCGGGGTCGAGCGGCCCGGGGTCGAGCGGCCCGGGGACGCCGGGTCCGGCCCCGACGCCCGCTGGCTCGCCCTCCTCATGCACGCCGCGTTCTTCCTGCTGCTCGGCGCGTCGCTGACCCGGTTCCTGATGCGGCACCCCGGCGAGGCCCGCACCCCGTGGATCATCGCCCTGTCGGTCACCCTGGCGGTGCTGTACCTCCTCGGCCCCGTCCTCGGCTCGCGCCCCACGCCGCGCCGGCTCGCCCGGCTCGCGGTGCTCGTCGTCGTCTGGATGGTGCTGGTCGTCCTGGCGCCGAGCTTCGCGTGGTGCGCGGTGCCACTGTTCTACACCGGGCTCGGGATCCTGTCACCGCGCGCCGCCCTCGCCCTGGTCGCCCTGCTCACCGTGTTCGTCGTGGCCGCGCAACTGCGGCTGGCCGACGGCTTCGACCCGAACCTGGTCCTCGCCCCGCCCGCCGTCGCCGCCGTGGCGACCGCCGTCTTCGTCCATATGCAGCGCCAGGCGGTACGGCAACGGGAGCTGTCGGCCCGCCAGCGCGAGCTGATCGACGACCTGCTGCGGACCCGGCGCGAACTGGCCGCCACCGAACGCCGCGAGGGGACCCTCGCCGAGCGCCAGCGGCTCTCCATGGAGATCCACGACACCCTCGCGCAGGGCCTGTCCAGCCAGCAGATGCTGCTCCAGGCCGCCGACCGCACCTGGAGCGCCGACCCGGACGCCGCCCGCCGCCATGTCCGTACGGCCACGGGCATCGCCGAACGCAACCTCGCCGAGGCCCGCCGCTTCGTCCACGACCTGGCCCCCGCCGACCTGGCGGAGGGCGGCGGACTGGAGGCGGCCCTGCACGCGCTGGCGGCCCGCGAGAGCGCCCAGGCGGAGGGCGCGCTCACCGTCCACTGCCATGTGGAGGGCACCCCGCACGCCCCGCTGCCGGACCGGGTGCAGTCCGCCCTGCTGCGCATCGCCCAGGGGGCCCTGGCCAATGTGCGGGAGCACTCCGGGGCGAGCGCCGCCGGGCTGACCCTGACGCATCTGGACGACCGGGTGGTCCTGGACGTCGGCGACAACGGCCGGGGCTTCACCGCCGACCCCGAGGGTGTGCGCGGCGCCCGCACCGTACGCGGCCACGGGCTGCCGGCGATGCGGGCCCGGGTGCGGCAGCTCGGCGGAACGCTCACCATCGAGTCGGCGCCGGGCGAGGGCACCGTGCTCTCCGCCGAGGTTCCGCTCACCACCACGGAGGACCCCACATGACCGAGGCGTCGCCGCCCCCCGCCCGCGTCCGCATCCTGCTCTGCGACGACCACGTGGTGGTCCGGGCCGGGCTGCTCGCGCTCCTCGGCAGCGAACCGGACATCGAGGTCGTCGGCGAGGCGGGCAGCGGCGAGGAGGCCGTGGTGCTCGCCGCCCGCCTGAAGCCGGACGTCGTGCTCATGGACCTCCAGCTCGGCGAGGGCATCGACGGCGTCGAGGCGACCCGCCGCATCGCGGCCGACGGCACGGTCCACGTCCTGGTGCTGACCACGTACGACACCGACGCCGACATCACCCGGGCCATCGAGGCGGGTGCCACCGGCTATCTGCTCAAGGCGGAGCGCCCGGAGGAACTGTTCGCCGCGATCCGGTCCGCCGCCCAGGGCCGCACCACGCTCTCGGCCCCCGTCGCCAGCCGGGTGATGGCCCGGATGCGCAGCCCCCGCCCCAGCCTCACCGACCGCGAACGCGACATCCTGGCCCAGCTCTCCCAGGGCCTCGGCAACCGGGACATCGCCCGCGCCCTGTTCATCAGCGAAGCCACGGTCAAGACCCACCTGGGGCGGATCTACGACAAGCTCGGCGTCGACACCCGGGCGGGGGCGGTGTCGGTGGCGAAGGAGCAGCGGCTCCTGCCCTGACGGGGGCCCGGACGGCCCGGGCCGCGCCCCGGGTGGAGCAGTGCTGCTGGCAGGGCCGGGGAACCCGGCGGAGGCTGGAGGCGGACCCGAAGGGAAGCGGGGAACACCCATGGCCGAGGACGCTCCGCCCCGGTCCGCCGATCTCAAGGGCGGGCCCGGCCACACGATCCTGCTCGCCCTGCTCCTCGCGGTCCCGGTGGTGAAGGTCGCGTACACCGTCGGGGGCGGCGGCTCGGCCCGTGACGTGTTCGTCGGCATGGAGCCCGCGAACTGGCCGGACGTCCTGATCGGCATGGTGCTCACCGATCCCCTGCTCGCCTCCGTCCTCGCCGTCGTCGTCTCCCGGGTGGTGTTCGCGATGTTCGCGGCGCGCGGCGCGATCCCGCGGGGCGGCGGCCTCCTGCGCGCGCTCCAGCGGACGGCGCTGACCCTCGTGAACCCGGTGGCGATGGGCGTGGTCGACGCGGCCTTCTTCGGGCCCTGGTGGGGTCTGGGCACCGGGCTCGCCGCCTACGTGCTGCGCAAGGGCGTCGTCGTGGAGTACCTCACCGGCCGACGGCGGCCCCACGGACACCGTGCGAAAAACGGCGCGCACCCCGTCGCCGCGGGCGGGCCGCACCCCGGCCCGGCGGTCGGCCCGCACCACGACGACCACCGGCCGCCCCCGTGGCTGCGCCGGGCCGCGGCCTTCGAGCAGTGGGTGGCGCTGGGGCTGACCGCCGTCGCGCTCCCGGTCCTGGCGTTCGTCTCGGCGCTGGACGGACGGGCCTGGACCTCGATCGTCCGCTGCGAGGTCACCGACGGCGCCCGGACCGAACGCGACCGCCTGATCGAGCTGAGCCGCAAGGGCAACGGCGTGGTGGGCTGGAACCTGGACGCCCACGAGATCTCCAACGGCCAGGGGTGCACGGGCGAGGAGAGCCTGTACGTTCGCGAGCCGTGGTGGCGCTCCTGACCCCGCCGACGGACGACGGGACCACCGAGCCACCAGGCCACCGGGGCCGACGTGCCCTTAGGCGCGAGAGAGGGCCACCGGGGTCGCCCCGGTCACCCCGGCCGCTCGGACCACCGGGTCACCCCGGCCACCTGGACCACCCCGGCCACCCCGGTCACCCCGGCCGCTCGGACCACCGGGTCACCCCGGCCACCTGGACCACCCCGGCCACCCCGGCCACCCGGATCGTCCGGGGCACCCGGCATGACACCATCGGCGTGTGCTCGACATCGGCTACTCCCTCTCCCGTCGCTTCCCCGATCCCCCGCAGACCGACTACCGCCGTGCGGACGTCCGGGCGCTGCGGCACGATCTGTTCTCCGGCGACGTCTACCTCGCGGACACGAAGGCGGACCGCGAGCTGTCCACAGCCTGGGGATGGGTGCCGGTGCTCGACTTCGCATGGGCGCTGTGCGACATCGTCGAGCGGATCGACCAGGACCCGCGCGGCAACCGCTCGCACCGGCGGCAGTACGCGGAGCTGGACTTCACCGAGTCCTCGGACGTCATGATCTTCGAGCGGCGCTTCGGCTGGGTGGACATCGAGGCGGACTGGATGCCCGGCGACGAGCCCCCGCTCACCTTCGGCCACTCCCTCCTGCGCCGCGAGGCCCGCGACTTCCTGCACGACCTGATCGCCGACCTGGCCGACCTGCACGACGGCCTCGCCGACAACCCGGTGATCTGGGACCTCCAGGCCCGCTTCCCCCGGATGTGAGGCCGTGGAGGAGGGCCACCCTCACACCTCCACCCGCACCCCGATCTGCGCCGCGAACGCCGGAGCCAGCTCCATCAGCTGCGCCGGGCTGATCACCGCGCCCGCCAGCCGGTCCACGCCCCGGGCGATGTCCAGCTCGGCCACCGCGCGCAGGTCCACCGACTCCATCCGGGCGCTGCTGAAGTCCGCCCGCTTCAGCACACAGTCCCGGAACTCGACCCGGATCAGGTGCGCGTCCCCGAAGTCCGGCTCGGCCAGCACGCAGCCCTCGAAGACGACGTCCTTCAACCGGGCCCTGCGCAGATTCAGGTAGTCGATCTTGCCGCCCCGCACCACCACCCGCTCCAGCACCGCCCCGTGCAGCTGCACCCCGCCCAGGCGGGCGTCCACCACCTCCACGTCCCGCAGCGACGCCTCCGCGAGGTCCGTGCCCACGCCCCGTACGCCCGTCAGCACCGCGTCGATGAAGCGGGACCGCGCCAGCTCCGCGCGGTCCAGGGCGCAGCCGTCCAGCGCGCAGTCCATGAACCGGGCTCCCCGGCCCGAGGCGTCCGTCAGGTCCACCCCGTCGAACCGCACCCCGTCGTAGTCGCCGTCGGGCTCCAGGCCGTCCCCGTCCCACAGAACGAGCGGGGGCAGCCGCACCTCCGGCCGCCGCGCCGCCGTCACACCCGTCGTGCTCTTCTTCCTGCCGCTCACTGCCATCCCCCCATCGTGACGCAGACCACTGACAGCGCCCCGCCGCCGATGTCACGGGCCGCCGCCCCCGGTCCGTCACATCATCAAAGAGGCGAAGGAGATCCAGCCATGGGACACACGGAACGCACGGACCACACAGGGCGCACGGGGCACACGGGGCAGCCGGGGCACACGGGGCACACGGGCCGGATTCACGTCGTCGGCGGGGGCCTCGCCGGGCTCACCGCGGCGATCACCGCCGCCGAGTCCGGTGCGCGCGTCACCCTGTACGAAGGACACCGGAACCTCGGCGGCCGGGCCAGGACGGCCGACGGCCCGTACCGCACCAACGAGGGGCCCCACGCCGTGTACCACCGCGGGCCGTTCGGCACCTGGCTGGCCCGGCGCGATCTGCTCGGTCCCGTCGTCTCCGTACCGCCCCTCGAAGGGCTCCGCTTCCGCTTCCGGCGGGGTGGAGCCCTCCGCAAGCTGCCGCCCGCCGCCCTGCTCCGGCTCTCCCGCCAGGACCCCCTCACCGCCCCGGTGGACAGCACCTTCCGGGAGTGGGCCACGGGCCAGGTGGGCGGGGCGGGCGCCCGGGCCGCCGCGAACTTCGCCGCCGTCGGGCTCTTCCACCACGACCCCGGCGCCCTCTCGGCACGGTTCGTCCAGGAGCGCCTGGGCCGGCTGACCTCCCTTCCGCCCGAGGCCCGCTACCCGGTCGGCGGCTGGGGCCGGCTCGTCGAGCGGATGGCCGCGCACGCCCGGGGCCTCGGGGTCGCCGTCGAGACGGGCGCCCGTGTCGACACCCGTACGCTCGGCGACCTGGCCCGGACCGGACCGGTGGTCGTCGCCACCTCCCTCGGCTCCGCCCGTGCCCTGCTCGACGACGCCTCCCTCACCTGGGAGAGCGGCCGCACCGTCCTGGTGGACCTGGCGGTACGCACCCGGCGCGGCGACGCGTTCATCGTGTCGGACCTGGACGCGCCCGGCTGGCTGGAGCGGTTCACCGCCCAGGACCCCTCGCTCGCCCCGGCCGGCGAACAACTGCTCCAGGGCCAGTTCGCGATCGGCCCCGACGCACGGCGGGCGGAGGGCGTCGCCCGCGCCGAGGCCCTCCTCGACCTCGGCTTCCCCGGCTGGCGGGAGCGCACCACCTGGCGCGTAGAGGCCCTCGCCGACGGCCGCACCGGAGCCGTCGACCGCCCCGGCACCACCTGGCGGGACCGGCCCTCCGTGGTCCGGGGCGACGGCATTTTCCTGGCGGGCGACCAGGTCGCCGCCCCCGGGCTCCTCGGCGAGGTCTCCTTCACCAGCGGCCTCGAAGCCGCGACGCTCGCGGTGAAGGCCGCCCGACGGTGCTCCGGATCCGGGGTTGACCTCAACCGGACCTGAGGTACGAGGGTGGGGGCGAGGGGGTGTTCCGGCGGATCAGGACCGGAACCCCCCGGCCCGCCGCAGCGGTGGCGAGCCCGCCAGGACCGCGACCAGGGGAGCCCTTCATGCACGCCGTACGCCTCCACGCCTTCGGCCCCGCCGAGAACCTCGTGTACGAGCGGACCGAGGACCCCGTCCCCGGTCCCGGCCAGGTCCGTATCGCCGTGGCCGCGGCCGGGGTGCACCTCCTGGACACGGTCCTGCGGGAAGGGGAGCCGGGCCCCTTCCCGGCCCCCGCCGACCTGCCGACCGTCCCCGGCCGCGAGGTCGCCGGGACCGTCGAGGCGGTGGGCGAGGGCACCGGCCCCGGCTGGCTCGGCAAGCACGTCGTCGCCCACCTCGGCCCGGCTCCCGGCGGGTACGCCGAACTCGCCGTCACCGACGCCGGCCGGCTGCACGAGATACCCGAGGGGCTCGACGCCGCCGCGGCCGTCGCCATGATCGGCACCGGCCGCACCACCCTCGGCGTCCTCGGGTTCACCCCGCTCGGCCCGGACTCCGTGGTCGTCGTCACCGCGGCGGCGGGCGGCATCGGCACGCTGATCGTCCAGTACGCCAGGAACGCGGGCGCCACCGTGATCGCCCTGGCCGGGGGCCCGGCGAAGGTGGCCCGGGCGACGGAGAACGGGGCCGGCCTCGCCCTCGACTACACCCGCCCCGACTGGCCGCGCCGTGCCCGGGAGTACCTCGACGCGGCGGGCCTGCGGGCCACCGTCGTGTACGACTCCGTCGGCGGGGCCACCGCCCGCGCCGCGGTCGGTCTCCTCGGCCCCGGCGGGCAGCACGTCGTCTACGGCTGGTCCGGCGGGGAGCCGCTCGCCCTCACCGCCTCGGAACTGGCCGAACGCTCCATCACATCGACGCCCGTCCTCGGCCCGAGGATGATCGAGCGGGGCGGCGGCCTGCGCACCTTGGAGACCCGCGCCCTCGCCGAGGCGGCGTCCGGCCGGCTGCGCCCCGCCGTCCAGCGCTTCCCGCTCGCCGAGGCCGCCGCCGCACACCGCGCGCTGGAGACCCGGGCCACGATGGGCAAGGTGGTCCTGGAGCCGTGAGGGCCGGGCAGGGTCCGGCGAACCGGTCAGGCGCGCCCCAGCAGCCGCCGTGCGATCTCCGCGTGGTCGGGGGCCAGCCGGACTTTCCCCTCCTCTGCCCCCCACAGCCCGTTCTGGAGCACCCGGCCCAGCGTCCAGGCCCGTGCCCGCTCGCGCTCCAGCCCCAGCGCCTCCGTCAACGCGTCGAACCGCCACACCACCTCGTCCGCGTCGAAGAGGTTGTCCAGCGCCGGGAACAGCTCGAATCCCGGATCCCCCGCCAGCGGCTTCGGGTCGAGGGCGATCCACTCCCCCGCCCGCCCCGCGTCCGCGCGCCCGGCCAGGATGTTGTCGTAGTGCAGGTCCCAGTGCAGCAGCCGGTCCCCCGGCTCCCCCGCGACCTCCCGCACCGCCGCCGCGCAGTCCGCCAGCAGCCGCCGGTCCGCGGCGTCGGCCGGCAGGCCCAGCCGCTCCGGCACCGCCGCGAGCATCCGCTCCACCAACTCGCCCAGCGTGCGCAGCCCTTCGGGCGCGGGGACCGCCACCAGCCGGGCCAGCACCGCGCCGAGCGCCGTCACCGCGCCCCGCACATCGGCCTCGCCGGACAACGGCCGCCGCTCGTCGAGCCGTTCCAGCAGCAGCGCACCGCTCTCCGGGTCGTGGTCGAGCAGCTCCACCGCGCCGGCGCCCGCCGCCGACCAGGCCCGCAGGGCGACCGGTTCGCCCGCCGTCTCCTCGTCCACCGCCTGGAGCTTCAACGCGGCGGGCCGCCCGTCCGCCTCCCGCACCACCGGCAGGACCAGGGCGCACATCCCGTACAGGGAGGGGCCGTCCGGCCTCAGCCCCCACCGCTCCAGGCACCGCTCGGCGAGGTCCGGCAGGGCGGCGACGAAGGCCCGCCCGGCCGCTCCGTTGAAGCGGGACTGGGTCGCTGCGAGTTCCTCGGGGACGCCGATCACCCGACCGATCCTAGAGAGGCGCGGGCCTCGGGGCGGAGCGTTTTCCGGGCACCGGAAAGGGCGCGGAAGACGAAACGGCCCCGCGCGCAGTAACGTCCCGCCACACGTACGCTCGGCATCTCACCGGACAGGGACACCAGGGGCATCATGAGCACCGTCAGTACCGTCGTCGGCGGCATATCGTTCTGGTACGCACAGGAGGGCACCCCTGCCCCGCGCGAACCGCTCCCCGGCGACACGAGCGTCGACGTCTGCATCGTCGGCGGCGGCTACACCAGCCTCTGGACGGCGTACTACCTGAAGAAGGCCGTCCCCTTCCTCAACATCACCGTCCTGGAAGCCAAGTTCTGCGGGTACGGGGCCTCGGGCCGTAACGGCGGCTGGCTGTACAACGGCATCGCGGGCCGCGCCCGGTACGCCAGACTGCACGGCCACGACGCCGCCGTACGGCTCCAGAAGGCGATGAACGACACCGTCGGCGAGGTCGTCAGGACCGCCGCCGAGGAGAAGATCGACGCGGACATCCACCAGGGCGGTGTCCTGGAGGTGGCCCACACCCCGGCCCAGCTCGCCCGCCTGAAGGACTTCCACAGCGTCGAGGTCGCCTTCGGGGAGACGGACCGGATCCTGCGCGGCGCCCGCGAGACGGCCGAGCGCGTCCGGGTCACGGGGGCCGTCGGCTCGACCTGGACCCCGCACGGCGCCCGGCTGCACCCGGTCAAGCTGGTCAAGGGCCTCGCCGACGCGGTGGAGGCGCTCGGCGTCACCATCCACGAGTCGACCCCCGTCACCGAGATCAAGCCCAAGCACGCCGTCACCCCGTACGGCACGGTCCGCGCCCCCTACGTCCTGCGCTGCACCGAAGGTTTCACCGCGAGCCTCAAGGGCCAGAAACGCACCTGGCTCCCGATGAACTCCTCCATGATCGTCACCGAGCCGCTGCCCGCCCGGATCTGGGACGCGATCGGCTGGGAGGGCCGCGAGACCCTCGGCGACATGGCCCACGCCTACTTCTACGCCCAGCGCACCGCCGACGACCGCATCGCCCTCGGCGGCCGCGGCTACCCGTACCGCTTCGGCTCGGCCACCGACCACGACGGCCGCACCCGGGCCTCCACCGTCACCGCCCTGCGCGACCTGATGGTCCGGCTCTTCCCCGTCACGGCGGGCGTCCCCGTGGCCCACGCCTGGTCGGGCGTCCTCGGCGTCCCGCGCGACTGGTGCGCCACCGTCACGCTCGACCGGTCGACCGGCCTGGGCTACGCGGGCGGTTACGTCGGCTCGGGCGTCGCCACCGCCAACCTCGCCGCCCGCACCCTGCGCGACCTGATCCAGCAGGACTCCGGACAGGCCGGCCCCACCGACCTCACCACGCTGCCGTGGGTGAACCACAAGGTCCGCCGCTGGGAGCCCGAACCCTTCCGCTGGCTCGGCGTCCACGGCATGTACGCGGCCTACCGCGCCGCCGACCGCCGCGAGACGACCTCGCCGCGCCCCGGCACGGACCCCATCGCGAAGGCGGCGGACCGTATCGCGGGCCGCCACTGAGACCACTGCCGTGCGCCGCTGCCGTCCGCGACGGGGGCCGTTCCCGTACGCGGCTGACGCCGTTGCCGTCCGCGACGGAGGCCGTTCCCGTACGCCGCTGACGCCGGGGTCCGCCGTCAGTCGCGGGGCCAGGGCCGCCCGTCGAGGCGTTCGATGGAGAGGTTCAGCCGGCTGAGGGAGGCGGCGAGCTGCTCGGCCTCCTCCGGGGTCCAGTCGGCGAGAACCTTGGCGAGGCCCGCCACGTTCCGGCTCCGGTCGCTGTCGAGGCGGCGTTCGCCCTCCTCGGTGATGGCGAACTTCCGGGCGATCCCGCCGTCGGGGTCCGGGATGCGCTCGACGACCCCGGCCCGCAGCATCGCGGCGGTCTGCCGGTTGAGCGTGGAGGCGTCCAGCCGGAAAGCGTCGCCGAGCTGGCCGATGGACATGGGCCCCTCGACCTGGATCCGGCTGAGCAGGATGTAGGCGGAGCGGTCGAGCTGCCAGTCCACGCGCGGGGTGACCATGTGCATGTAGCGGCCGAGCAGCATCGTCTCGCGTTCGATCCGGCCGATGGGCTTGTCCACGTGCTCTTCCTCCGTTGACCAGGTCTCACGATAGATGTGCATAATGCACATGCTATGCATGATGCATATTCCATGTATCTCGCATAGCCGGACACCGCATGCGCGTCGACCCGCCCGGAAGGGCAAGAGGGAGCAGTACCCGTGGAGAGTTCACCCCCCGCACCCCGCCCGGGAGGCATCGTCGGCATCCTGGCCTTCGCCGGGATCGTGGCGGCGCTCACGCAGACCCTGGTGGTGCCGCTGATCGCGGAGCTGCCGAAGCTGTTCGACACCTCCGCGTCCAACGCCTCCTGGGTGATCACCGCCACCCTGCTCGCCGCCGCCGTGGCCACGCCCGTCGCCGGCCGGCTCGGCGACATGTACGGCAAGCGGCGCATGCTGCTGCTCTCGCTCGTCCCGCTGGTCCTCGGCTCGGTGGTCTGCGCCCTCTCCTCCTCCGTGGTCCCGATGATCGCCGGGCGCGGCCTCCAGGGCCTCGGCATGGGTGTGGTCCCGCTCGGCATCAGCCTGCTGCGCGACGTGGTCCCGGCCGAGAAGCTCGGCCCGTCCATCGCGATCATGAGCGCCTCGATGGGCGTGGGCGGCGCGCTGGGCCTGCCGTTCGCCGCCGCCATCGCGGAGAACACCAGCTGGCGGGTGCTGTTCTGGGTGGTCGCCGTGCTGGCCCTCGCGGTCGGCGCGCTGATCCTGGCCCTGGTCCCCGGGGACCGCCCGGCCGCCCGGTCCGGACGCTTCGACCTGCCCGGGGCCGTCGGCCTCGGCGCCGCGCTGATCTGCCTGCTGCTCGCCGTCTCCAAGGGCGCCGACTGGGGCTGGGGCAGCGCGACGACGCTCACGCTCTTCGCCGCCGTGTTGGTGCTGCTGCCCGCCTGGGGCTGGTGGGAGCTGCGGCTGGCCGACCCGCTGGTCGACCTGCGCGTCACCGCCCGCCCCCAGGTCCTGATGACGAACACCGCCTCGATCCTGGTCGGCTTCGCGATGTACGCCCAGTCCCTCGTCGTGCCCCAGCTGCTCCAGCTGCCCGGCGCCACCGGGTACGGCATGGGGCAGTCGATGCTCGCGATGGGCCTGTGGATGGCCCCGGCGGGCCTGATGATGATGGCGATGTCCCCGGTCGGCGCGAAGCTGTCCGCGGCCAAGGGCCCGAAGGTCACCCTGGCCGTCGGCAGCCTGCTCATCGCCGCCGGCTACGGCCTGTCCGTACCGCTGATCGGCTCGGACTCCCCGTGGAGCCTGCTGGTCGTCACCCTCGTCTGCAACTCTGGCGTCGGCTTCGCGTACGGGGCGATGCCCGCACTGATCATGGGCGCGGTGCCGCAGTCCGAGACCGCGTCGGCGAACAGCTTCAACGCCCTGATGCGCTCGATCGGCACGTCGTTCGCGGCGGCGGTGATCGGTGTGGTCCTGGCCCGGATGACCACGGACTTCGGCGGCTTCCCGCTGCCCTCCGAGGACGGTTTCCGGGCCGCGATGCTGATCGGCTGCGGGGTCGGCCTCGCCGCCGCGGTCGTCGCCGCGCTCATCCCCGTACGCCCGGCGTCCGCGACGCCCCGGCCCGCCGCCACCGGACCGGCGGAGATGCCGGAGCCGTCGGAGGCCAAGGCCTGAGGGGCTTCCGGCCATGGCGTACGGCCCGGAACAAGGCGGCAGGAACTGCCTTGCTCCGGGCCACCGGGTCAGCACTCAGCAGGTCAGCGGGTCGGCACTCAGCAGGTCAGCGGGTCAGCGGCCACCGGGTCAGCAGGCCAGCAGGCCAGCGGGCCAGCGGGTCAGCGGGTCAGCAGGTCAGCAGGTCAGCAGGTCAGCAGGTCAGTCGCAGCAACCGTCCCGACCTCGCCGTGGCCACCAACTCCTCGACGGTGGCGAGCTTCACCCGGGGCCGGCCGTCGCGCCGCCCCCGGTCCCGTTCGGCACGGTCGATCGCGGCCAGGCCCCGGGCGTCCACGACCCGGCGGTTGCGCTGCCGGGCGAGCCGCCGGAACGCCCTGGCGTCGCCCTTCGGCGCGGGCAGCTCCCCGGCGACCGCGTCGGCCAGGAGCGTGCCGACCGTCTCGGCCGCGCAGGTGCGGTTGGCGCCGATCCCGCCGGACGGCCCCCGCTTGATCCAGCCGACCACGTAGCTGCCGGGCAGCCCGGCCACCCGGCCGCCCTGGTGCGGAACGGTGCCCGAGTCCTCGTCGAACGGCAGCCCGGGGACCGGGAGTCCGCGGTACCCGATGGCCCGCAGCAACAGCCCGGCACTCAGGTCCACCGTGCCGCCGCCGTCCGTGACGCGTACGGAGCGCACCCCGCCGCCCCCGCCCGGGATCTCCACGACCTCGGAGTGGAAGCGGAGCACGATCCGGCGCCCGCCGTCCGAGGGGGACGCGGCGTCCGTCCGGACCCGGGCGAGCCCCTGGAGCACCCCGGCCCGGTCGCCCGCCCCGGCCGCGTCGATCGCCGCCGCCGTCCGCGGATCGTGGTCGTCCACCACCAGCTCCACGCCCGGCACATGCTTCAGCGCGAGGAGTTCGGAACGGGTGTACGCGGCGTCCTCGGGACCCCGCCGCCCCAGCACCACCACCTCCCGGACCCGGCTCGCCCGCAGCGCGTCCAGGGCGTGGGCGGCGATGTCGGTGGCCGCGAGCGCCTCCGGGTCGGCGACCAGGATCCGGGCGACGTCGAGAGCCACATTGCCGTTGCCGACCACGACGACCCGCTCGGCGGAGAGGTCGACGCCCTGCGCGACGGCCTCCGGGTGGGCGTTGTACCAGGCGACGAACGCGGTCGCCGACAGGCAGCCGGGCAGCTCCTCCCCCGGCACCCCGAGCCGCCGGTCCGTGGAGGCGCCGACCGCGTAGATCACCGCGTCGTGGTGGGCCGCCACCTCCTCGGCCGTGACGTCCCGGCCCACCTCGATCCCCAGGTGCATCCGGACCCGGGGATGGGAGTGGAAGCGGGAGAAGGTGTCGCCGACCTTCTTCGTCGCGGGGTGGTCGGGGGCCACCCCGTACCGGACGAGCCCGCCCGCCACCGGCAGCCGGTCGATCAGGGTCACCTCGGCGGCGGTGTGCAGCAGCAGGTCCTGCGCCGCGTACATCCCGGCGGGCCCGGTGCCGACGACGGCCACCCGCAGCGGCCCGAAGTCGGACGGCAGACTCCGCTCGAAGACCGGATCGCCCCAGACGTGGAAGTTCGGCCCGTCCGCCTCCGGGGCGGGCTCGCCGCCCTCGTAGTAGGCGGCGTTGATGTCCGCGTACTCCCGCTGCCCGTCCGACAGCGAGTCCACCGGGAAGATCGCGTCCACCGGGCAGGCGTCCGCGCACGCCCCGCAGTCGATGCACGCCCGGGGGTCAATGTGCAGCATCTCCGTGGAGCCGAAGGCGCGTTCCTCCGGCGTCGGGTGGATGCAGTTGACGGGGCACACGGCCACACAGGTGGCGTCGTTGCAGCAGGTCTGGGTGATCGCGTAGGTCATGGCCCCGGCTCAGATCAGGTTCGCGCGCTTGTAGAACGCGAGGGCGGGCTTGGTGAGCAGACGGGCGGAGGCCAGGAAGTCCATCAGACCCGAACAGCTGGACCGCATCATCGACTTGTGGTGCTCATTGGCCTTGGCGGCGGCCAGCGCGCGCCGCTTGTCGAGGCCCGCCTTCCGGTAGACCTCCGGGTTCACCATGCTGGTCACGATGAAGTACGAGGCGACGGCGACGACGAACGCGTTGATCTGCCGCCGCGCCCACCCCGCGCCCTCCAGCCGCTTGAGGGTCTCGTCCCGGGCGAACTTCATGTGCCGGGACTCCTCCACGACGTGGATGTTGTTGATGGTGCGGACGAACGGCACGACCCGCTCGTCGCGCATCCAGTCCCGCTGCATCACGTCGAGGACCTCCTCGGCGACGAGGATCGCCGCGTACGCCGCCTCGCCGAACGCCAGCGTCTTGAACGCCCGGCCCAGCTCCATCACCGCGCGGCGCGGCCGGTAGTGGGGCGCGCCCAGCTTCTGCGCGCCGCGCGCGAACATGATCGAGTGCCGGCACTCCTCGGCTATCTCGGTGAGCGCCCACTGGAACTCCGCGCCCGCCGGGTTCTTCATGTAGATGTCCCGCAGCACCATCTGCTGGAGGATCATCTCGAACCAGATCCCGGTGCTCGCGACCGAGGCCGCCTCCTGCCGGGTCAGCTCCTTGCGCTGCGCCTCGGTCAGCTCGCCCCAGTAGGCGGTCCCGTAGAGACTGCTCCACTCGGGGCTCGCGCCGTGGAACTCCTTGTCCAGCGGCGTCTCCCAGTCCACCTCGGTGGCCGGGTCGTACGCCAGTTGCGCGGCCGAACCGAGCAGCCGCCGCGCGACGTCGTCGCCCTCGGGACTTTCCTGGACCTTCGACGGAACGGTGCTGCCGGCCATGCTGCGGCTCCTTGGGTCGAGTGCGGTGATCCTTGATCGTGGTGATGTGCGTACGTCGACAGCCGTGCTGTTACGGGCGTACGGAGCCGGGGACGACGGCCCGCACCGCCACCCGAGCACTCCACCCGCTTGTTAGACGCAAGGTATAACAAGGATCCCGGGCCGCCTACCCCTCGGTAGAAATCGGCCCGGGACCTCACCACATCTCCGCACATCTCCACGCGGAGCAAGGGAACTTCACCCCCCGGCCCGCCCGGCTACCGGGGATCCCGCGCGAACTTCGCGGTCGCCCAGAAGTAGCCGAGGACCACCAGACCGACGCTCCAGCCGACTGCCAGCCAGCCGTTGTGGCCGATCTCGGTGCCGAGCAGCAGGCCGCGCAGGGTCTCGATCGCCGGGGTGAAGGGCTGGTACTCCGCGATCGGCCGGAACCAGCCCGGCATCGTCTCCACCGGGATGAAGGCGCTGGACAGCATCGGGAGCAGCACCATCGGCAGGGCGTTGTTGCTGGCCGCCTCCGCGTTCGGGCTGATCAGGCCCATGCCGACGGCGACCCAGGTGAGGGCGGCGGAGAAGAGCACGAGCAGCCCGAACGCGGCCAGCCACTCCAGGACCGTGGCGTCGGTGGACCGGAAGCCGATGGCGACGCCGACCGCGCCGACCACGACCACGCTCAGCACGCTCTGGAGCACGCTGCCGACGACATGTCCGACGAGCACCGAGCTGCGGTGGATGGCCATCGTGCGGAAACGGGCGATGATGCCCTCGGTCATGTCGTTGGAGACGGACACCGCGGTCCCGACCACCGTGGAGCCGATGGTCAGCAGCAGCAGCCCCGGCACGATGTAGGCGATGTACGCGGAGCGGTCGGCCCCCGCGCCGCCGATGCCCGCGCTCATCACATCGCCGAAGATGTAGACGAAAAGCAGCAGGAGCATGACAGGCGTGAGGAGCAGGTTGAGGGTGAGGGAGGGGTAGCGCCGGGCGTGCAGGAGGTTGCGGCGCAGCATGGTGTTCGTGTCGCGGACGGCGAGGGTGAGCGAGCTCATCGGACGGTCTCCTTCGGCTGGTTGTTCCGGGCGGGGGCGGCGGCGGTGAGGGCGAAGAAGACGTCGTCGAGGTCGGGCGTGTGCACGGTCAGCTCGTCCGCCTCGATACCGGCCGAGTCCAGCCAGTCGAGGATGGAGCGCAGTTCGCGCTGGCTGCCGTCGCTGGGGATCTGGAGCGCCAGCGCCTCGTCGTCGCGCGCGGCGTCGCGCAGGGCGGAGGCGGCGGACCGGTAGTTGTCCGGGTCGGTGAAACGGAGCTTGACGTGCCCGCCCGGGACGATCCGCTTCAGCTCCTCGGCACTGCCCTCGGCGGCGATCTTCCCGTCGTGCAGAACGGCGATGCGGTCGGCCAGCTCGTCGGCCTCCTCCAGATACTGGGTGGTGAGGAAGACGGTCACACCATCGGCGACCAGCTCGCGGACGATGCCCCACATGGTGTGGCGGGAGCGGGGGTCCAGGCCGGTGGTCGGCTCGTCGAGGAAGATGATCCGGGGCCCGCCGACCAGCGTCATGGCGATGTCGAGACGGCGCTTCATGCCGCCGGAGTAGCCGGCGGCGGGCTTCTTCGCCGCCTCCACCAGATCGAAACGCTCCAGGAGTTCGGCGGCCAACCGCCGCCCCTCACGCCTGGACAGATGGTGCAGGTCCGCCATCAGCAGCATGTTCTCCTCGCCGGTGATCAGCCCGTCGACGGCCGAGAACTGCCCCGTGACCCCGATCGCGGCCCGCACGGCCTGCGGATCGGCGGCCACGTCATGTCCCCCGACACTCAGTTCACCGGAGTCGGCGGTGATGAGGGTGGAGAGAATCTTGACGGCGGTGGTCTTGCCCGCGCCGTTCGGGCCGAGCAGGGAGAACACCGTGCCCTGCGGCACCGACAGGTCGATGCCGTCGAGCACGACCTTGTCGCCGTAGGACTTGCGCAGTCCGGTGGCGCTGATCGCCTGCGTCGCGGCCTGGGCGGCACGCGGCACAAAGGCCCGGTTGACAGTCATGTTGGTTCCCTTTCGCAAGCGGTGAGGAGAACGGGGCGGGGTCAGGCGCGGCGGACGATGATGTCGCCGGCCCCGCTGCGGGCGTGCACCTCGACGGTCTCGTCGGAGTCCTCGGGACCGGCGGCGGCGCCGAGCGAGTTGCGTACGGTGCCGAACCTGGGGTTCAGGTCGAGCCAGGCGGCGGTGCCCTCGTGGATGCCCACTTCGAGGTCGCCGACCGACGTCCGCAGGGCGGTCCGCCCCCGGATCACGTCGCCGACCCGGATCCGGCCGTTGGAGGACGTCGCCTCCACCCCGGCGTGGGCGACGCCGATCTCGATCCGGCCGTTGGCGGACTTGGCGACGACCTCGCCGTGCGCGACGCCCACCGAGATGTCGCCGTTGGCCGCGTTGACCTTCAGCTCCCCGCCGACCTCGTCGATCTCGGTCGTACCGTTGCCGTTCTTGACGACCGCGGCCCCGGCGACCGAGCCGATCTCGACCCGGCCCGAGCCGACGGCCTCGGCGTTACCGGTGCAGCGCCCCAGGCGGAGATCGCCGTGGTCGGTGGTGAGCTCGACGAGAGCCGCCTCGTCCACCTGGAGGTCGCCGAGCGAGGTCTTCAGCCGCACCTCGCCGAGGGGCCCTTCGCAGAAGAAGCCGCCCAGGGCGGAGGTGCCCCGCACGTCGGAGCCGGCGGGCAGTTCGATGCTCACCACGACGGAGCCCGGCTTGCCGAACAGGGTCCGCTTCTTCGGGGTCCTGACGGTGAGGCGACCGCCCGAGCAGGTGACCTGGGTCTGCCGCACGGCGCGTACGTCGTCCTGGTCGGCGCCGTCGCCCGGCAGCACCTCGACGACCGTGTCGGTGCGCTTGCCTGCGGTGATCCGGGCGGTACCGGCGTCCAGCTCCACGACGGCGGAAATCGGCTCAGGGGTTTCGAAAGAAGGCATGGCTGTCCCGTCCTCTTGGCTCGGTGAGTTGATGAGCGATCAGTGGTGATCGATGGGGAACGTCGGCCGGATCGGCGATCCGCCGGTGAAGTGAGGTGTGAAGCGGCGGCTGCTAGGTCCTGTCGTCAAACTGCCGTCGTCGCCCGGAGGGCGGCCGCGCGGCGTCCGGTGCGTGCGATCGCAAGGCGCCTGAATGGTCTTGTAGCGGAGCTACCAGGGCATTTGGGCAACGCCGCGAGCGTGCGTGCCGGGCGTCGCGCGGCAGACGGCAGTGTGACGACAGGACCTAGCGGACCCAGCCGGTGAAACCGCGACCGCCCGAGTCCTTGCCCCGGCCCGGTGCGCTCGCGCGCCCCCCGCCGTCGAGGGCGACGGACACGGCTCGTACGAGCCAGGCGTTGACCGACAGCCCCTCCGCCGCCGCCGCGCTCTCGGCGCGGCCCTTGAGGTGGGCGGGGAGGCGGAGGTTGATCCGGACCATGGTGCCGTCGTCGGCCTCCACGGCGGGCGGCGCGGCCACGACGGGAGCCACCACGGGTTCCCGCTCCTCCCGCACCGGCTCGGGTGCCGGCGGCGGCGTCACCACGAACTCGGGATCGAGCCCGCGCAGCCGTACGTCGACCGAGCCGGGAGCCAGCTCCCGGGTGACGTCGCTCATGGCGGCGGAGAGCACGTTGAGCAGGGTCAGCCGGGCAGCGGATTCCAGCGGAACACTGAGCCGCTCGGCGAGGGCACGGGCTTCGTCGCCGCCGGCATCCGCGGCGACGGCGAGTTCCCGCCGGAGATTGTCGACGTAGGGGGTGAGGTCCATGACGCCATCATGGCACACGAATGGCACCACGTCGAGCCACTTTGGCGCCTCGCCTCTAAAATGGCCTCTGACCTGCAAATACTCGACCATCATGCACGCGATGACACCACGGAGGCGCCCCGCACACCCCTAGATGGCGCCACACTGACACCACAGGACGCCACGTCGGCACACGCGGGTGCCTCCGCGTGGCACACCCAGCCCCCGAACCGCGCCCGAACACCGCCACGCCGAACCCGGCACCCCTTTACCCCGTACGCCGACCTCGCCTAATCTCCCCCCTGTTGGACCGGGGGAGGGTGGCCCTCATGGCTTGACGAGGGGACAAGTCCATGTACAGCGTCATCGTCGTACCTCCGGCATGCGCGCACCCGGACGGCCAGATCACCATCGCCTCCGGCGAAGACCTCACCTTCGGCCGACGAGAGACACCCGACGGCCTCACCATCACCCACGAAGGCGTCCCCCGCATCGCCGGGACCATCACCGCACAACACGACTTCTGGCTCCTGACCAACCGCAGCACCGACCAGACCTACGTCGTGGAGAACCCCGAAGGCGCAGGCGAGCACATCAAAGTCGCCCCCGGCCGCATCAACGCCCCCGTGGCCTTCGAGTTCTCCCGTGTCGTCCTGCCCGCCGCAGGCGACCTCCTCACCTTCGACGTCTGGGCGCCCCGCCAGAACTTCACCGGAGCCGAACCCCACGACCTCCCCGGCTCCGCCACCACACCCGCCTTCACCCTCGACCGCACCAAACGCTACTTCGCCGTCCTCGCCGCCCTCTGCGAACCGCGCCTCCGCGGCGAACCCCACGCCCCCACCCCCGCCGTCGACCACCTCGTCCAACGGCTCCGCCCCACCTGGCCGACCGTCAAGCGCTCCGCCGTCTACTGGAACATCGACTACCTCGCCCTCAAACTCCGCCTACGCCCCGGCCCGGACACCGCCGAACCCGGCCGCCGCGCCAACGGCAAGAAGGAAACCCTCGCCTCCCTCGCCCTCCGCTTCGACCTCGTACGCGAGGACGACCTCATCGTCCTGGCCTCCCCCGCCCACGAGGGATGCGAATGAGGACCGGCCCGCACACCGTCACCGTCCCCCGGGGCCACCGCATCGGCGACTGGAACGTCGACCGCCCCCTCGCCTCGGGCGCCTTCACCACCGTCTACGCCGCACACCGCACCCACGGCGCCCCCAGAACCGCCGCCCTCAAGTTCTGGCCCACGGCCACCCCCACCCCCCGCCGCCCCCACCTCCTCCACAGCCTGATCCGGCGCGAGGTCGAACTCCTCCACCACCTCCGCTCACCCCGGCTGATCCGCCTCTACGACACCCTCACCGCCCACGACCCCCGACACCCGCACCTCCACGGCGCCACCGCCCTGATCCTCGAACGCGCCCGCTCCTGCCTGCACACCGCACCGCCCCCCGCCGACCCCGCAGCGACCCTCACCCAGATCTGCGAGGGCCTCGCCCACCTCCACGAAGCGGGCTGGATCCACGGCGACCTCAAACCGGCCAACATCCTCGTCATGGCCGACGGAACCGTACGCCTCGCCGACTTCAACACCGCCGCCCGCCTCGAAGGCACCCACGCCTACGCACCCCCCTTCACCAACCGCGACCACACCCCGCCCGAACAGCTCTGGCCCGAGATGGACGAACGAGGCACCCCCGTACAGCCATCGGTCGACATATGGGCCTTCGGCGTCCTCGCCCACACCCTCCTCACCGGCACCCACCCCCTGCCCGGCACCACCACGGCCGCCCGCTGCAACGCCGCGATCCGCTACGCCCGCGCAACCCAGCGACTCAAGCTGTCCACCGCCCTCCCGCCGACCTGGCAGAAAATCATCCGCGACTGCCTGGCCCGAACACCCACCGACCGCCCCGACGCCCGCACCCTGCTCCACCGCATACGCCACGCCCCCCACTGACCTGCACCTTTGCGCTCAGGCACAAAAGCATGGCCCGGCCCGCCCCACCCGGGCGACAGTGGAACCGGCGGTCCGCCACCGTTCTTCGCCCCCGCCAAAGTGGACCGGGGGCACCACCCGAAGAACGGTGGCGCGACCAGACCCGTCAGCTCAACTCAGCTCAGCTCAACTCAGCTCGACTCAACTCAGCTCGACTCAACTCAACTCAGCTCAACGCGACCGTCCGCAGCCGCCTCGCCCGCCGCGCTCCGGGCCGCACGCAGAACCGACGCACCGGCGGGGGTGAGCGTATGCAGAACCGCCGGCCCGATGCGGGCAGTCGTCAGGAGCCCCGCATCACGCAGCACCGTGGCATGCCGACTGGCGGCGGACGCCGAGACCCCGGCCGCCCGGGCGATCTCCCCCGTGGTGGCACCACCGGCCGCCGCCCGCAGAGCCACCGCCCGGACCCGCCCGAGCAGATTGACCAGAGACCGCTCAGGATCCTCTGCCCGCAAGGGGCGCGCCGCGGGCTCGTGCAGCAACGAATACCAGAGCACCGGCGGCAGCCCCGGATCAGCGAAGGCGACCGGCTCCCCCCAGTTGAAATACGAAGGCACCAGGGTCAGCCCACGCCCGTTCAGATACAGGTCCCGGTCCCGCGTCTGCCGCGGATACGCGACCTCCAACACCGGCGGACACCACCGGAACATGGCCCCGAGCCCCGCGAGCATGCCCTCGACCCCACCGTGCAGCAGGCCCCGCCCCCGTACCGCCCGCTCGGCCTCGATCCGCGCCTGAATCCGCTCCTGATGCGGCACGACAACGGCACCGTAATAGGCCCGCAGCACCCCCACGAACTCCTGGCGCACCTCCTGCTCGGCCAGCCGCCCCGCCCACCCCGGTGCCCCGATGAGCCGGTCCAGCATGCCGACCTCCTCCACGACCCGCTCCGCCGGCGTGGCCAGCAACGCCTCCACCCCCGCTTCCAGCCCCTCCACCCCGGAGGACGGCGTCAGAAAGTCCGGGTAATAGGCGGCCCGGGGGTACAGCGGCAGCAGAACACCCCGCAGAGCCCGCTCCAGCCCCTGCTCCCGCAGCTCCTGCCGCGCCGCCCGGTACCACCCGGCGTAGGCCCAGCGGCCACGGCTGGACTGCAGCCGGTGCATGCTCGCGGCCACCTCGAACAACGGGTCGGGAGCGGCGGCCAGCCGGGTCCTGGCCAGATCCGCGTCATTGAAGTGAATGCGGAGCATGTGGTTTCCCCCATGGAGTTCGGACCTCGCCCGTGACCGTAGGGGAACGCGATAAGGGTCCGATGGACGGCGCATGAACGAGGCTGCGCCGCCCCCGGCGGACCAACGGCAGAAGCCCAGGCCGGAGGGGATCCGGCCTGGGCTTCACGGTGAGCCCCCTGTCGGATTCGAACCGACGACCTACGCATTACAAGTGCGTTGCTCTGGCCAGCTGAGCTAAGGAGGCGTGCCGGAGCAGTCTAACCAACGCCGGGCCTTCGCCGTCCGCGATTTCGTGTGCTCCAGGCTACTGACAGATCGGGAAACGCCAGGTAGCGTCACCGCAGGTCCCCACAGTGGACCAGACCACTCCCTACTCGGATCGTCCGGCACGTTCCTGCCGGTTGAGGAGAAGATCCATCATGGCCAGTGTCACGTTCGACAAGGCGTCCCGCGTCTACCCCGGCTCCACCAAGCCGGCCGTGGACCAGCTCGAGATCGACATCGCGGACGGTGAGTTCCTCGTCCTCGTCGGTCCCTCCGGTTGTGGCAAGTCGACCTCCCTGCGCATGCTCGCGGGTCTCGAGGACGTCAACGGCGGCGCGATCCGTATCGGTGACCGCGACGTCACGCACCTGCCCCCGAAGGACCGGGACATCGCCATGGTGTTCCAGAACTACGCGCTCTACCCGCACATGACCGTCGCGGACAACATGGGCTTCGCGCTCAAGATCGCCGGTGTGAACAAGACCGAGATCCGGGCGAAGGTCGAAGAGGCCGCCAAGATGCTGGACCTCACCGAGTACCTGGACCGGAAGCCGAAGGCGCTCTCCGGTGGTCAGCGTCAGCGTGTGGCGATGGGCCGGGCCATCGTGCGGGAGCCGCAGGTCTTCCTCATGGACGAGCCGCTGTCGAACCTCGACGCCAAGCTGCGTGTCTCCACCCGTACGCAGATCGCCTCGCTGCAGCGCCGTCTCGGCATCACCACGGTGTACGTCACCCACGACCAGGTCGAGGCCCTCACCATGGGTGACCGGGTCGCGGTGCTGAAGGACGGGCTGCTCCAGCAGGTCGACTCGCCGCGCAACATGTACGACCGCCCGGCGAACCTCTTCGTCGCCGGCTTCATCGGTTCGCCCGCGATGAACCTCGTCGAGGTCCCGATCACCGACGGCGGTGTGAAGTTCGGCAACAGCGTGGTGCCGGTGTCGCGTGAGGCGCTGAGCACCGCGATGGACCGTGGTGACACCACCGTCACGGTCGGCATCCGCCCGGAGCACTTCGACATCGTCGAGCACGGTGGCGCCGCCGCGAAGGCGCTGACCAAGGACGCCTCGGACGAGCCGGCCGGTCTGGCCGTCTCCGTCAACGTCGTCGAGGAGCTGGGCGCCGACGGGTTCGTCTACGGCTCCACGCGGGTCGGCGGCGAGCACAAGGACCTGGTCGTCCGTGTCGGCGGCCGGGCCGTCCCGGAGAAGGGCACCGAGCTGCACGTCCTCCCGCGCCCGGACGAGCTGCACGTGTTCGCGACCTCCACCGGCGAGCGGCTCACCGACTGACCCGCCCCTGCCGTACGCACGGCCCCGCGTCCACCGGCAACGCCCGGTGGACGCGGGGCCGTTTGCGTGGTCCCGGCGGGTTTGGGTTTCGGCGCCGGGTGGCGTCAAATACCCCGGCACACTGGGCATTTCACCCCGGTCCGTCAACCTCGTATTCGAAAGGACGCGTCGAACCATCCCCCGCGAGGGTGACGAATTGTCGCCAAGTCATCACCGGCCGCTACGCTCGCTGCGTGACCCACACCGCGCGCCGCATCGGCCGATCCCTCGCTCTCGTCCTGCCCGTCGTCATGGTTCTGTCCGGGACCCTCGCGGTCACCAGCGTTCCGTGGGCGGCGTCGGACAAGGACTCCCAGCTGCTGGCCGCCTCCTCGGAGACCGTGTCCAAGCCCGCGAAGCCGCACGCCCCGCAGGACGTCCTGCGCGAGAAGCTGCTCGTGGAGCTCCAGGAGAAGGACCCGGGCGCCGCCCTCACCGGTCTCCAGCGGGCCGTCGAGCAGCGTCCGTCGCTCGCCCGTCACTGCATGTCGATCGCGAAGGCGCTCGGCAAGGCGGCCGTCGAGCAGTACGGCCCGACCCGGGCGCACCGCTTCTCCCGGCCGGTCTGCGACACCTCGTTCGCCTCGGGCGTCGCCCAGTTCAGCTGAGCCCCGGAGACCGAGCCCGACGGGGAGGCGGTCGCGTCGCGCGCCGCCTCCCCGTCGGCGGGCACCGCATATCGTGCCTGCCATGCATACCTATCCGACGCAGGCCGTGATCCTTGCCGGTGGCCAGGGGTCGCGGCTGCGGCCGTACACCGACGACCGCCCCAAGCCGATGGTCGAGATCCCCGGGACCGGGACTCCGATCATCGGCCATCAGCTGTCCTGGCTGGCCGCCGAGGGGGTCACCGACGCCGTGGTCTCCTGCGGGCACCTGGCCGAGGTGCTCCAGGAGTGGCTGGAGGAGGCCGTGCTGCCGCTCCGGGTCACCACTGTCGTGGAGACCGAGCCCCTGGGGCGCGGCGGCGGGCTGCGGTACGCGGCCGAGCGGCTGCCCGACGCCGATCAGCCGTGGTACGCCACGAACGGTGACATCTGGACCCGTTTCTCGCTGCGGGAGATGGCTGCCTTCCACGCGGAGCGTGACGCCACCGCGACCCTGGCCCTCGCCCGGCCGCGCATCCCGTGGGGTGCGGTGGAGACGGACGCGTTCGGGCACATCACCGACTTCATCGAGTCGCCGCCGTCGCCGTATCTGATCAACGCCGGGGTGTACGTGTTCTCATCGGCGTTCACGACGTTGCTGCCGGACCGCGGCGACCATGAGCGGACCACGTTCCCCCGGCTCGCGCGCGAGCGCCGTCTGGCCGGGTATCCGCTGCCGAACGGGGCGTACTGGCGGGCGATCGACACCGCGAAGGATCTGACCGAGGCGGCCCGCGAGCTGGGGTCCCGGGGAGCCTGACAGTCGCTCGTACGCCCGCGCACGACGTAGGCGGGCACACGACCTACGCGGGCACCCGACGTACGCACGCATACCAAGGGCGGCGCCCGACCGGTGGGAGAACCGGTGGGCGCCGCCCTTGTCGCGTGGTCGTGCGGGTCAGCCGAGGAGGCCGCCGATGGGGTTGCGGCCGCCGCCCGAGGTCGAGCCCTCACCGCCGGAGGAGGTCGAGCCGCCGGTGGGCGCCGGTTCGCCGCCGCCGCCGGAGGAGTCGTCGCCGGTGGAGCCGGAGGAGGTGGGTCCGGCGCTGGTGGCGGCCGGGGGCTGCTGCGGGGTGGACTGCTGCGGGGGCTCCTGGCCGGTGCCCTGCGTCTCGCTGGGCTGGGTGCCCGAACCGGTGCTCTGGCCGCCGGAGTCGCGGGTCGCGCCCGGGGTGACCTGGCCGGTGGCGGGGGTGGTGGCCGTGCCGGAGCGGCTGGGCTCCGGGCGGCGCTCCTGCTCCGGGGTGCGGGAGGCCTGGCGTTCGCCGGTGGATTCCTGGGGCAGCGGCATGCCGGGGAGGCGGTTGGTGGGGTTGTCGTTGCGGCCGGGGACGGTGACGACCTCGGTGGAGCGGACCGCGCCGCCGAGGATGGAGCCGATGAGGAGGGTGAGACCGACGACGACGGTCGCGACGACGGTGCCCCGGCGCAGGACCCTGCGGCGCAGGTCCCAGAGTTCCGAGCGGGGGCCGAGCTTGCGCCAGGCCTCTCCGGCGAGGCGGCCGTCGACGGAGTAGACGGGGGCGCCCGCGATGACCAGTGGGCTCCAGGCGGCCAGCAGGATGATGTCGGGGGCTTCGTACACGGGGACCTGGCGCCAGCTGACCGTCATCAGCAGTGCGGCGGAGAGCAGGGCGCCGAACGCGGCGGCGACCCGCTGCCAGAGGCCGAGGACGGTGAGGACGCCGACGACGACCTGGAGGAAGGCGACGGTCAGTCCGGCGCCGACGGGGTGGGAGAGGGCGAAGTCGCGCAGGGGTTCGGCGACCGCCCACGGGTGGAGGGAGGTCAGCCACTTGACCATCGAGCCGCGTTCGCCGCCGTCGAAGTAGACGGGGTCGCAGAGTTTGCCCATGCCGGCGTAGATGGAGATGAAGCCGAGGAGGACCCGCATGGGGAGCAGGACGACGCCCAGGTTCATCCGGTGGCCGGGGTAGTAGGCGTGCCGGACGGGGTCGCCCGTGCCGCGCCGGGCGCGGGCGTCGGTGGCTTCGGCGGAGTCCGGGGAGTCGGCGTCGTCGTAGCCGTCGCCGGGTCCGTCGAGCGGGTCGTCGTACGCGCCGACGGCCTGCCGCATGGGTGGCAGCAGGGGGCCGGTGCGTCCCGGTCGGTGGGGGGCGGTCAGTACGGGGTTGGGCTGCGTCTCCTCCAGGAGCGGGATGACCTGGGTCGCGCCCGCTTCGTGGCCGAGCCCGCCGCCGGGGGGCGCGCCGAGTCCGGCGTCGAGGTGCCCGGCGGTGGAGTTGCGCACGGCCTGGAGGAGGCCCGTCGCGCCGGGGTCGCCGGGGGCGGACTTGCCGCTCCAGACGACGGGTGCCCGCCTGCGGCCGCCGCCGGCGCCGCTCATGGCGGGGATGCGGGCCGTTTCCGCGGGGGCACCGCGCAGCCGTGCGCGCTGGCCCGGGGCGAGCTGCACCCGGAAGCTGGCGTGGTTGACGATGACCTGCGCGGGGTCGCTGTCCACCTTGGTCATGCTCAGGGCGGGTTGCTCGTCGAACCGAGGCGTTCTGGTGTCCACACTCATCTAACCGAGTGATGTGTGTTTAGGACACTGCCTCGACCGCACCGGATGTGTCCGAGACCCGTCAAGATCAGGCCAAACTCGGGCATCCTGGATGGATGTTCGGCGCTCGCGCGTCAACTCGCCCGACGGGCGGGTCTGTCGACGGGCGAACGCCGTACGTTCCAAGGCGCTCCTAGGCGCGGCGGCGGGCCACCTCGTACAGCACGATGCCCGCGGCGACACCGGCGTTGAGCGACTCGGCGCCGCCCGGCATCGAGATCCGTACCCGGTAGTCGCAGGTCTCGCCGACGAGGCGGCCGAGGCCCTTGCCCTCGCTGCCGATGACGATGACGACCGGGCCGTTCAGCTCTTCCAGGTCCTCCACCGTGTGCTCGCCGTCCGCGGCCAGGCCGACGACGGTGAGGCCCGCCTTCTGGTAGCCCTCCAGCGCGCGGGTGAGGTTGGTGACCCGGGAGACGGGGGTGCGGGCGGCCGTGCCGGCGGAGGACTTCCAGGCTCCGGCGGTCATGCCGGCCGCGCGGCGCTCGGGGACGACGACGCCGTGGCCGCCGAACGCGGAGACGGAGCGGACGATGGCGCCGAGGTTGCGCGGGTCGGTCACGCCGTCGAGCGCGACGATCAGCGGGTCCTCGTGGTTGTCGTCGGCGGCGGCGAGCAGGTCGTCCGGGTGCGCGTACTCGTACGGCGGGACCTGGAGGACGAGGCCCTGGTGGTTCAGCCCGTTCGTCATCCGGTCCAGCTCGGGGCGCGGGGCCTCCATCAGGTTGATGGTGCCGCGGTCGCCGGCGAGCTTGAGGACGTCGCGGACGCGCTCGTCGTTGTCGATGTACTGCTGGACGTACAGCGTGACGGCGGGGACGCCGTCGCGCAGGGCCTCGTAGACCGGGTTGCGGCCGACGACCATCTCCGAGGTGCCCTTGGCGCCGCCGCGCCGGGGCGCGGGGCGGCGGGCGGCGGCCTGCTTGGCCTGGGCGTTGGCGACCCGGTTCTTCTTGTGTCCCTTGCGGGCGGAGGCGGGCGGGGTCGGGCCCTTGCCCTCCAGGCCACGGCGTCGCTTGCCACCGCTGCCGACCTGCGCGCCCTTCTTGTTGGACGTGCGGCGGTTCCTGCGCTGGCTGTTCCCGGCCATGACCTTGACCTACCTGTTCCTGTAACTCTGCGATCCGCATGCGGATGTGGATCGTGTACGTCTCATCAGTGTGCCGCCCGGATCGCCGGGCGGCACCATTGCCCTGCTCAGAGGGTGCGCTCAGCGCGGTCCCAGCGTCCACCGGGGTCCGGTGGGGCTGTCCTCGATGACGAGGCCGGACTGGCCCAGCTGGTCCCGGATGGCGTCGGCGGCGGCCCAGTCCTTGCGGTCGCGGGCCGACTGGCGCTGGTCGAGGACGAGGCGCACGAGGGTGTCGACGACGCCGTGCAGGTCCTCGCCGCTGTCGCCCTCGCGCGCCCACTGCGGGTCGAGGGGGTCCAGGCCGAGGACGCCGAGCATGGCCCGGACCTCGGCGAGGCGGGCCGCGGCGGCTTCCTTGTCGTCGGCGGCCAGTGCGCTGTTGCCCTGGCGGACGGTGGTGTGGATGATCGCCAGCGCCTGCGGGACGCCCAGGTCCTCGTCCATCGCCTCGGCGAAGGCGGGCGGCACCTCGGCGGCGGGGGCGATGGTCTCCCCCGCCTTCTCGGTGACGCGCTGGATGAAGCCCTCGATGCGGGCGAACGCGGACTCGGCCTCGCGCAGGGCCTCCTCGCTGTACTCGATCATCGACCGGTAGTGCGGGGTGCCGAGGTAGTAGCGCAGGACGATGGGGCGCCAGTGCTTGACCATCTCGCTGACGAGGACGGAGTTGCCCAGCGACTTCGACATCTTCTCGCCGGCCAGGGTGACCCAGCCGTTGTGCACCCAGTAGTTGGCGAACGTGTCGCCGTAGGCCTTGGCCTGGGCGATCTCGTTCTCGTGGTGCGGGAAGATCAGGTCGATGCCGCCGCCGTGGATGTCGAACGCGGAGCCCAGGTACTTGTGGGCCATCGCGGAGCACTCCAGGTGCCAGCCGGGGCGGCCGCGGCCCCACGGGGTCTCCCAGCTGGGCTCGCCCGGCTTCACGGCCTTCCACATGGCGAAGTCGCGCGGGTCGCGCTTGCCGGTCTCGCCCTCGCCGGAGGGCTGGCGCAGGTCGTCCAGCTCCTGGTTGGAGAGCTCCAGGTAGCCGGGGAGGGAGCGCACGTCGAAGTAGACGTTGCCGTCGGCCTCGTAGGCGTGGCCGCGCTCGATCAGGCCGCGCATCATCTCGATCATCTCGGGGACGTGACCGGTGGCGCGGGGCTCGTAGGTGGGCGGCAGGCAGCCGAGCACGTCGTAGCCGTCGTTGAACGCGCGCTCGTTCTCGTAGCCGATGGACCACCACGGGCGGCCCTGTTCGGCGGACTTCGCGATGATCTTGTCGTCGATGTCGGTGACGTTCCGGATGAACGTGACGTCGTAGCCGCGGTAGGTGAACCAGCGGCGCATGATGTCGAAGTTCAGGCCCGAGCGGATGTGGCCGATGTGCGGTGCCGCCTGGACGGTGGCGCCACAGAGGTAGATCGAGACACAGCCCGCGGTGAGCGGGACGAAGTCACGGATCTGCCGGGCGCTGGTGTCGTGCAGGCGAATAGTCACGCCTCAAGGGTAGTAGGCCGACACCAGTGCCCCGCGACCCTTGGGGATCGCGGGGACAACTTTCTGGTACCGGGTTGGGTTCCGGACATCCCTCAGAGCGTTTTTTGGCCGTACGAGGACGCGGGACAGTCGGCGGAGCCCCGGGGCTCAGATGCTGCCGACGACCTTGCGCGGCGAGATCCGGACGACCACGCGGGGGTCGTCGGCGCCGGAGTTCGGGTTGAAATCGGCGTACGGCTTGCCGGTGTACTTCACCGAGAGCTCGTCGATCAGCTCCTGTCCGCCGTCCGTCGTCAGGGTCGCCTCGCCGCGGATCTCGGCGTAGCTGTACGGGGCGTCGAAGGGCTGGACGACGACGGTGACGCGCGGGTCGCGGCGGAGGTTCTTCTCCTTGCGGCGGCCGACGGTGGTGGAGATGAGGACGTCGTCGCCGTCGCGCTTGACCCAGACGGGGGAGACCTGGGGGCTGCCGTCGGGCTGGATGGTGGCGATGTTGACGAACACGGGGGTGTCGAGCAGGTTCTTGAGCTCGGTGGAGAGTGCGGCGGTCATGCGTACGTCCTCCTGTGCGCTGCGGGTTCGGTGGCACCGGTCGGGTGTTCCGATGCTGCTCCTACCCGGCAACCGCGCCCGTTCCCGCTTCCTTCCCGCCGCGTCCCGCCGGAAGGGTGAACGCGAGGGCCGCCCCGGCCGGCAACCCGCTGCGAACACCGCCCACTACCCACCGCCCACCGCACGGGCGCGGGCGCTTCGAGGAGGGCGCCGGTCGCCGCGCCGCCCCCGAACACGGCGAGCCCGGAGACGGAGGAGAGTCCCCCGGGCGCGGGCAGGCGGCCTCAGGGCCGAGAGTGCCGGCGTGCCAGGGGGGTGCTTGACGTGCTCCTCGGTCCGAAGCCCGAGGATTCCGGCCTTCCCCTGCCGGATGCTGTGCCGCAAGCGGGAGGTACGAACGGGACCTAGGGGACCCGGTAGACCAGGGCGGTGGCGATGCCCGCGATGCCCTCGCCGCGGCCGGTGAAACCGAGCCCGTCGGAGGTGGCGGCGGAGAGCGAGACCGGGGCGCCCACGGCGGCGGACAGCACCTTCTGGGCCTCCTCGCGCCGCTTGCCGATCTTCGGGCGGAGGCCGACGACCTGGACGGCGACGTTCCCGATCTCGAAGCCTCCGGCGCGGACGATCCGGGCGGCCTCGGTGAGCAGGGTGATGCCCGCGGCCCCGGACCACTCGGGGCGGCCGGTGCCGAAGTGCTGCCCGAGGTCGCCGAGGCCGGCGGCGGAGAACAGCGCGTTGCAGGCGGCGTGCGCGACGACGTCGGCGTCCGAGTGGCCGGCCAGCCCCGGGCCCTCGCCCTCCCACTTCAGGCCCGCGCACCACAGTTCGCGGCCCTCCTCGAAGGCGTGGATGTCGGTGCCGATGCCGACGAGCGGGATGACGGGGGCGGGCCCCGTCGCGGAGGCGGTCGCGGGCGTGTCAGAAACCATCGTTGGCCCTCCTGCGGGCGAGTACCGCTTCGGCCAGCACCAGATCGAGCGGCCGGGTCACCTTGAACGCTTCTTCGTGGCCGGGGACGACGACCACGGGCCGGCCGAGGCGTTCCACCATCCCCGCGTCGTCCGTGGCCCCCTCGCCGTCGACCGCGACCTCGGCGTGGGCCCGCTCCAGCGTGCCCCGGTCGAAGCCCTGCGGCGTCTGCACCGCGCGCAGCCTGGCGCGTACGGGGGTGGCGAGCACCGGCTCCGGCTCCCCGGGCGTGGCTGCGGGCTCGACCTCCTTGACGGTGTCCGCGAGCGGCAGCGCGGGGACGACGGCGGCCGCCCCGTCCCGTACGGCGGCGGCGACGGCGTCCACCGTGTCGACCGGCACCAGCGGGCGGGCGGCGTCGTGGACCAGGACGACGGCGACGTCCTCGGGCAGCGCTTCGAGGCCGAGGCGGACGGACTCCTGGCGGGTCTCACCGCCCGGGACCACCAGGTAGTCGGTGCGCTCGGGCAGTGCGTGCTCGTCGAGGAGGTGCTTCACCTCGGGCGCGCCGTCCGGCGGGGCGACGACCACGACGAGGGAGACGGCACGGGACGCGGCCATGGCGCGAACGGCGTGGATCAGCATGGGGGTCCCGCCGAGCGTCCGGAGGGCCTTGGGCGCGCCCGGACCGAGCCGCACACCCCGCCCGGCCGCGGGAATCACCGCGGCCGTACGGGGAGGGCGCGGCCGGTCGGTCGGGGGTGGCGTCGATGACATCGGTTGCACTCCGAAGGTCCGAAGGTTCGGCAGGTTTGTTTCCACGACCGACATGGGTAGGGGCCCAGCGAGCCGGGTGTGACACCCTGACTCGCACCGGGCCCCTTCCGTGAGCACCCGCCCGGTCGAGTACGGGCCGCATCGGGCTCACGCAGCACGGGGGCCGCCCTCACTCGACGGCCCCTTCCCCACGCACACGGATTCGGTTCGTTCACGGATTCCGGCACCGATTCCGATACCGCGGCAGATTCGGGTCCGGGTCCGAACATGCCGCAGCGCCCGACGACACAGCGTAAAAACGACTGGTCAGCGGGCACCGCGGCACATGCATACGACCGGTGCGATCCGGTTTCAGGACGCGAGGACCTCGTCGAGCAGGGCCTCGGCCTTGTCCTCGTTCGTGTTCTCCGCGAGGGCGAGCTCGCTCACCAGGATCTGGCGGGCCTTGGCGAGCATGCGCTTCTCTCCGGCGGAGAGACCGCGCTCGCGCTCCCGGCGCCACAGGTCGCGGACGACTTCCGCGACCTTGATGACATCGCCGGAGGCGAGCTTCTCGAGATTTGCCTTGTAACGCCGGGACCAGTTCGTCGGCTCCTCGGCATACGGCGCACGCAGCACCTCGAAGACCCGGTCCAGCCCGTCCTGCCCGACCACGTCGCGCACGCCTACGAACTCCGCATTGTCCGCCGGCACACGGACCGTCAGGTCGCCCTGGGCGACCTTGAGCACCAAGTAGGTCTTGTCCACGCCTTTGATCTGGCGAGTTTCGATAGCCTCGATCAGCGCGGCCCCGTGATGGGGATAGACCACGGTGTCGCCAACCTTGAACGTCATGTGACAGGTACCCCTTCCGTGGCTATCCAGAGTAACACGAGAATCGCCTCCCCTGAATGGCGTTTTCGCAGGTCAGGGCATATCTCGGGGCTTGACAACAGCAACACGAACGTGCTGCGGAAGGCATCCGGAAGACGGTATTCGCAGGTCGGAGCCACTGTGCGCCCGGAGCGAAACATCCACGTCACACGGCCCGGAAGCCTTGCAGAAGAGGGCGAAAGTCCCGTTTTGTCGGTTTCGAGATAGCGATCTTTCCCTACTCCGTTCGGTGATCGCTCACTCGTGCGGGCGTAACTGTCCGGCCGCAATGAATTTGATCAAGCCAAGTGCCGGTCGGCGCTTTCCGTTGCTGAACACGCGGAACACGAAGGCGAAGAAGCCGTGAACCGGAAAGGGAGGAAGAAGCGGTGAGGCGCCCGTGAAGAATTGATCACGCGGATTATGTGAACGGCGCATGACCTACCGGCTGGTAGAACACCCTCTCGGCGGCCCCGCCCCCGACCGCCGTTCGGGCTCCGTCGACCGCCACTCGGGCCCCCTCGACCACAGCTCGGGCCCATGCCCGGCCGACGCGACACCTCCTAGAGGCGGGTCGGGTGCAGGGCGGGCGCGGCGGCTCGGTAGCCTAAGGCCGCTGACACACCCTTAGGGCGGCTTTACACCACCGCTCGACGCTCGACGTCCGAAGTCCGCAGTCCGAACGTTCAAGGAGTTGCCGCCGCCGTGAGCCGCAGCCTTCGACACGGCGCTCTCGCCGCCACCGCCACCGCGCTCTCGATCTTCTCCCTGTCCGCCTGTGCGGCGGGCAACAACGCCGAGACGCTCAAGATCCGGCCGGACAACCCGGCCACCTCGGTGGGCAACATCAAGGTCCAGAACGTCAACGTGATCACGCAGCCCGGCGCCGGTACGGACGGCCCCGCCGTCGTCGCCGCGACGCTGTTCAACGACGGCACCGAGCGCGAGGTGCTGGAGGCGATCACGCTGCCCGGCAGCGACGTCGAGGTGAAGCTCCAGGCGGCCGGCGGCAAGGGACCCATCGTGGTCCCGGCCGGCGGTCAGGTCATCATCGGCGGCAAGGGCAACGCCGCCGCCGTGATCGAGAACAGCGGCGAGGCCGCGCGCAACGGCGACGTCCAGCAGGTCGTCTTCAAGCTCAGCCGGACCGGCGACGTCGGCCTCGGCGCGAGCGTCTTCCCGGCCGAGGGCTTCTTCAAGGACTTCGGTCCCAGCCCGCAGGCCGAGCCGCCCGCCCCGAAGCCGAGCCCGACGCCGTCCGGCAGCGCGACCGGCGACGCCGCGAACCCCGGCACGGCCGAGGGCGCCACGGGCGGTACGCCGACGGACGGCGCGACCGCCGAGGGCGCCACGGGCCAGGGCGAGACGGGCGCACAGGGCGATGCGGCCGCGCAGGGCGCGGGCGACGACGTGCCCGCGGCTGACTGACACGGCAGTACCCGCAGCACACACGCCGAAGGGCGCTTCCCGGCCGGGAAGCGCCCTTCGGCGTACACAGGCGTGCGCAGGGCCGCCCGGCCCGCGGTTTACGGCTCGAACTTGTACCCCAGGCCGCGCACGGTGACGAGGTAGCGCGGGGCGCCCGGGTCGGGCTCGATCTTGGCGCGCAGACGCTTGACGTGGACGTCGAGGGTCTTGGTGTCGCCGACGTAGTCCGCGCCCCAGACCCGGTCGATGAGCTGCATGCGGGTGAGCACGCGGCCCGCGTTGCGCAGGAGCATCTCCAGGAGGTCGAACTCCTTGAGCGGGAGGTCGACCTTGCCGCCGGAGACGGTGACGACGTGCCGGTCGACGTCCATCCGGACCGGGCCCGCCTCCAGGGCGGCCGGGGTGACCTCCTCCGGCTCGCCGCGGCGGCGCAGGACGGCCCGGATGCGGGCGACGAGCTCACGGGAGGAGAAGGGCTTGGTGACGTAGTCGTCGGCTCCTATCTCCAGCCCGACGACCTTGTCGATCTCGCTGTCCTTGGCGGTGACCATGATCACCGGGACGTTGGAGCGGCTGCGGAGCTGGCGGCACACCTCGGTGCCGGGCAGGCCGGGCAGCATCAGGTCGAGGAGGACCAGATCGGCGCCGTTGCGCTCGAACTCGTCGAGTCCCTCGGGGCCGGTCGCCGCGATGGCGACCTCGAAGCCTTCTTTGCGCAGCATGTAGGACAGGGCGTCGCTGAAGGATTCCTCATCCTCGACGACAAGCACTCGGGTCACGGAAGAGCCTCCGGGGCAGGGAAGGGGTCAAAGGTGTCGGTCTCGTACGGCCCCTCGTCGTCGCCGTTGACGATAAGCGGTCCGCCGGTGGTGCGCTCCCTCGTGGCGCCCGTTTCGGGCAGCCGGAGGGTGAAGGTGGAGCCCTGTCCCTCGGAGCTCCAGACGGTGACCTCCCCGCCGTGCGAGGCGGCCACGTGTTTGACGATGGCGAGGCCGAGACCGGTGCCACCGGTGGCCCGTGAGCGGGCCGGGTCGACGCGGTAGAAGCGCTCGAAGACCCGTTCGCGGTCCTTCTCGGAGATGCCGATGCCCTGGTCGGTGACGGCTATCTCGATGAGGTCCCCGCCGGGCGAGGCGAGGCGGCGTGCGGCGATGCCGACGCGGGTGTGGGCGGGGCTGTAGTTGACGGCGTTCTCGACGAGATTGCCGAGCGCGCCCACGAGCTGGCCGCGGTTGCCCCAGACCGTGAGGCCCTCGGCTCCCGCGGAGGCCATGGTGATCTGCTTGGAGCCGGCCTGCTGGCGGCAGCGGTCGATCGCCTCGGCGACCAGCGTCTCCACCTTGACCGGCTCGGCGTCCTCCAGCGGGTCGTCGTTCTGCACCCGGGAGAGGTCGATGAGTTCCTGTACGAGGTTGGTGAGCCGGGTCGCCTCGATCTGCATCCGCCCGGCGAACCGCTCCACGGCCTCCGGGTCGTCGGAGGCGTCCATGACCGCTTCGGAGAGCAGGGAGAGCGCTCCGGTCGGGGTCTTGAGCTCGTGGCTGACGTTGGCGACGAAGTCGCGCCGTACCGCTTCTATCCGGCGGGCCTCGGTGAGGTCCTCCACCAGCAGCAGCACCAGCCGCGAGCCGAGCGGGGCGACCCGGGCGGAGACGGCGAGGGTGTCCCCCCGGCCCGTGCCACGCCGGGGCAGGTCCAGCTCGACCTGCCGTATCTCGCCGTCCCGCCGGGTGTCCCGGGCCATGTTGAGCATCGGCTCGACGGACAGCCGGCCGCCCCGCACCAGGCCCAGGGCGTACGCCGCGGAGCTGGCCTTGACCACGCTGTCGCTCTCGTCGAGGACGACGGCGGAGGAGCTGAGGACGGAGAGGACGGTGTCCACTCCGGGGGGAAGGGCGGCGTTGCTGTCCGGCCGCAGCGAGGTGCGCGTGGGCCGTTTCAGGTCGCGCTCGCTCCAGCGGAACGCCAGCATGGCGATCACGCCGGTCAGGAGACCGGCGATCGCCGCAGCTGCGGCGACCGCCGCGTTCACGTCCATGCTTCAAGGTTATGCGGGTGCGACGAGTCCCTCCCAGCCGTCCGAGTGCCATCTCGAACACTCGTCGCCCAGAGTTCACCGAGGGGTAGGAGCCGGTTCACTTAGGGGGCCGGATCCGGACGCGTTACGGCCCCACCGTGGCACCGTGGGGGTCGGTCCGAGACCCCGGCCTCAGTCTGGAACTGGAGAGGGACTTCCATGCGCGACGCTTACCACGAGGAACTCGATTCGATCGGAGAAGGCCTGGTCGAGATGGCCCGGCTGGTCGGTTCGGCGATCGGGCGGGCGACCACGTCCATGCTCGACGCCGACCTGACGCTGGCGGAGAACGTGATCGCCGGCGACCAGAAGGTCGACGACCTCCAGCACGACCTGGAGGCCCGCGCCATCGCGCTCCTGGCCCGCCAGCAGCCGGTGGCCACCGACCTGCGCATCGTGGTGACCTCGCTGCGGATGAGCGCCGACCTGGAGCGCTCGGGCGACCTCGCCCAGCACGTGGCGAAGCTGGCCCGGCTGCGCTTCCCGCAGTCGGCGGTCCCGCACGACCTGCACGCCACGATTCTGGAGATGGGCCAGCTCGCCCAGCGCCTGATGGCCAAGGCGGCCGAGGTCATCATCACCAAGGACGTCGATCTGGCGCTCCAGCTGGAGCAGGACGACGACGAGATGGACCTGCTGCACCGCACGCTGTTCCAGCACCTGATGGACGACCGCTGGAAGCACGGCATCGAGACGGCCGTGGACGTGACGCTGCTGGGCCGCTACTACGAGCGCTTCGCCGACCACGCGGTGTCGGTCGCCAAGCGCGTGGTCTACCTGGTGACGGGCGAGCACGCGGACGAGATCCAGGCGGCGGCCCCGGTCGAGGGCGCGTAGGGGAGGGCACGCGGGGAACGGCACGCGGGGACGGCCCGCACGGACGGGCCTGAACGGACGGTCCGCACGGACGGGCGGGGCGGACGGAGTCTGCACGCACGGACGGGCGGGGCGGACGGGCCGGGGCGCCTCCGACGTACCACCGGCGCTCACCGGCGTAGACGAGTCGCACATACGTTCCTGCGCGCGTGCGCCGTTGATGCGCCTGCCGGGATGGGCATGCAATGGGACGGGGGCGTCGCCATGGCCGGGAGCGGTGGGTCGTGCCGTACGTCCCCGGCGGCGACGCACCGGCGTCCGCCGCCCAGCCGTATGCCCTGAGGAGGGACCATGGCCGATTCCCCCACGACCGAACCCCAGCAGGAGACCCCGACCGAAGTGGTGCGCCTGACGGTGCTCGGAGCCTGCGGATGCGGGGCGGGCTGCGGGTGCGGCTGCCAGTCCGGAGCCCCGTGCCAGTGCGGCGGCTGCTGCGGCTGACCCGCACCCGCGGGTACGCGTACCTGCACGAGAAGCGCGCGGTGCCCGCCCGGACCCCCGTTCCGGATGGGCGCCGCGCGCCGCGTTTCAGCAGGCCCGCTCGACCGCCGCCGCGGGTGCGGCCTCCGGTTCGGCCTGGTCCGGCCGGGCCTCGGCCGGGACCGGCGCGGGCTCGGGCAGGACATCCGCCGGGGCGTGCTCCCCGCGCGGCAGGTTGCGCATCAGCAGCCAGTAGCCGAACCCGGCGAGGGTGCCGATGACGGCGCAGGCGGCCCAGAGCCAGGCGGCGCCGTAGTGGTCGATCACGAAGCCGGACATCAGCGGCGCGACGAGCGCGGCCACCGACCAGGACATCGTGTACATGCCCTGGTAGCGGCCCCGGCCCCGGGCGGGCGAGAGCTGGACGACGATGCCCGTCTGGGTGGGCGCGTTCACGATCTCGGCCAGCGTCCAGACGCAGACGGTGAGGGCGTACGCGGCGACCGACCCGGCGAAGGCGGTGAGCCCGAAGCCGTACCCGGCGAGCATCGACGAGATGATCAGCAGCCGGCGCGGGTCGCGGTCCTGGATGAAGCGGGTGACGGGGATCTGGAGGACCACGATCAGCACACCGTTGACGGCGATGGCGGTCCCGAAGTCGGAGCTGGACAGCCCGTCCGTACCCATCGCCACCGGCAGCGCCACGTACCCCTGCTGGAAGATCAGCGCCACCAGGAACGACAGCCCCACGACCCCCATGAACCGGCCGTCGCGCAGGACGGTGGTGAGCCGCACCTCGTCCTTGGGCCGCTTGCCGCCGGTGGTCTTCACCACCGCTTCCTCGGGCCGCGACTCCGGCACCTTCACGAAGACGAGGACGGCGCAGACGAGCGTCATCAGGGCCTCGCCGAGGAAGCCGGCGAGGTAGCTGTACTCGGCGATGAATCCGGCCCCGGCGGAGGAGATCGCGAAACCGAGGTTGATGGCCCAGTAGTTCAGCGAGAAGGCCCGGACCCGGTCCTTCGGGGGCACGATGTCCGCCATCATCGCCTGGACGGCGGGGCGGGACGCGTTGCTCGCCATGCCGACGAAGAACGCCACGGCGGCGATGGCGAACGGATGCTGCATGAAACCGAGCACCGCCACCGACACGGCGGTCGACGTCTGCGCGATCAGCATGGTGGGCCGCCGGCCGAGCCGGTCGGTCATCACGCCCGCGCCGAGCGAGGAGATGACCCCGCCGAGCCCGTGGAGGGCGGCGACGAGCCCCGCGTACGAGGCGGAGTAGCCCCGGTCCAGGGTCAGGTAGAGGGCCATGAAGGTCGCGACGAACGCGCCCAGGCGGTTGACGAGGGTGCTGGTCCACAGCCACCAGAACTCGCGGGGCATCCCCGAGACGGTCTCGCGGGCGGCTGTGCGCAGACCGGCGACGGACATAAGGATTCCCCCCACGGGACGTACGGATGGATGCGGAGACGGGCCTCGGGTAACACCCCCCGACCCGTTCGAGACATTACGAAGCCGGCTCCCCGCCCGCCACTGGATTGACGCCCCCCGTCAATCGTCCGCACGCCGGGCGCCGGGGCCCCGGCGTGCGTGGACCCGGCCCTGTCCGCGTTACGGGCGGGCGCGCGGGGGTCGCACGGGTTCGATTACGCTCGGACTCATGGCCGACGCACCGTACAAGCTGATCCTCCTCCGCCACGGCGAGAGCGAATGGAACGCGAAGAACCTGTTCACCGGTTGGGTGGACGTCAACCTCACCGAAAAGGGCGAGAAGGAAGCAGTCCGCGGCGGTGAGCTGCTCAAGGACGCCGGTCTGCTCCCCGACGTCCTGCACACCTCCCTCCAGCGCCGCGCGATCCGCACCGCGCAGCTGGCCCTGGAATCCGCCGACCGCCTGTGGATCCCGGTCCGCCGCTCCTGGCGCCTGAACGAGCGCCACTACGGCGCGCTCCAGGGCAAGGACAAGGCGCAGACGCTCGCCGAGTTCGGCGAGGAGCAGTTCATGCTGTGGCGCCGCTCGTACGACACCCCGCCGCCGCCGCTGGCCCGCGACGCCGAGTACAGCCAGTTCGACGACGCGCGCTACGCGACCCTCCCCCCGGAGCTGCGCCCGGACACGGAGTGCCTGAAGGACGTCGTCGTCCGCATGCTCCCGTACTGGTTCGACAGCATCGTCCCGGACCTCCTCACGGGCCGCACGGTCCTGGTCGCCGCGCACGGCAACAGCCTCCGCGCGCTGGTGAAGCACCTGGACGGCATCTCGGACGAGGACATCGCGGGCCTCAACATCCCGACCGGCATCCCGCTCTCCTACGAGCTCGACGCCGACTTCAAGCCGCTGAAGCCGGGCGGCACGTACCTCGATCCGGACGCCGCGAAGGCCGCGATCGAGGCCGTGAAGAACCAGGGCAAGAAGAAGTAGTTTCGCTGATCATGCCCCCGCCCCGCGCTTACGGCGCGGGGCGGGGGCATTTTCGCGGCCGGGCGAATGTTCCGGGCGCGGGCCGCTGGGTGCGACGGGCTGATTACCTCGAAGGTAATTGATGCCCTCCGGGGGGCCGCCTACTTTCGGCACTGTCCGGCGGCCCCACGGAGAACCCTCTTCCGTATCGGGCAACTCCGTTGCACACGAAAGGAAGACACCCATGGTTTTGACGCAGTACGACCGGGTTGCCCCAGACGCGAGGGCGACGGGAACCGACGGTTTCGCGCGGCTGGCACTCAAGCTGGACGCGGTGGCCACCGGCCTCAACGGCATCGCGTACCTGGCACTCGCCACGGTCCTCGACTCCGTCTTCGGCGTCCCGACGGCCGTCCAGTACCCCGTCGGGGCGTTCCTGCTCCTCTACGCGGTGGGAGTGCTCGCCATCGGGACGCGGAAGGCGATCAGCCGCACGGGACTGACGGCGGTCATCCTGGCGAACGTGCTCTGGGTCGTGCTCAGCCTGGCGGTCGTGGTCTCCGGTGCGCTCTCCCCGACCGGCGTCGGTGCGGTCTGGATCGTGCTGCAGAGTCTGACGGTCGGCGGGTTCGCCGGCCTCCAGTACGTCGGGCTCAAGCGGATGTGAGCTCCTTGAGCGGGCCGGCCTCCCCGGGATGGCCTCAGACCGGCTTGCGCCACACCGAGATGTGCTGGGCGGAGTCCGGGCCGAACGGCGTGCCGTTCCAGTCCTCGGCCCGGCTCTCCAGCTCCAGCCCCGCGATGCGGGCCATCAGGTCCAGCTCGGCCGGCCAGGCGTAGCGCTGGCGGCAGGTGTCCCGGCGGAAGCGGCCGTCGTCGCCGTCGCGGGTGAAGTGGTGAGAGACGAGGGTCTGCTCGACCAGGTCGAAGGTGTCGAAGCCGAGGTGCCGCTCGGACACGTCGAACGGCGCCGCGACCTGGCCGGGCGGCAGGAACCGCAGCGGCGGTACGGTCAGTTCGACGACGAACCGGCCCCCGGGGGCCAGATGGCGGGCCGCGTTCTCGAAGCACGCGACCTGTTCGTCCTGGGTGAGCAGGTTCCCGATGGTGTTGTAGACGAGGTAGACGAGGGTGAACGCGCCGGGGACGACCGTGGTGGCCATGTCCCCGATCACCACGGGGAGCGTCTCCTTGTCAGCCTTGCGGCGGAGCACCGCCGCCATCGGCTCGGAGAGTTCGATGCCCGTCACCGGTACGCCGCGCTGCCGGAGGGGAACGCCGACGCGGCCGGTGCCGATGGCGAACTCCAGGGCGCGGCCGTTCCCGGCGAGTTCGGCGAGGAAGTCGAGGGTCGGTCCGAGGGCGGCGGGTGAGGAGTTCTCCGCCTCCTCGGCGTCGTAGCGGTCGGCGGTCTCTCGGGTCCACAGTTCGCTGCTGGTCACGGGCGACCACTCTGCTGGAACCCCGCGGCCTCTGTCGACGTCATTTCCGGGGAAAATGGGTGCGGTTGGCGTCACCGGACGGCGGGCCGGAGAAGTGGGGTGGCAGTGGCCGGGAAACGGCTCTGTCTCGACACGCCGGGCTATCTGGCGTTCCTCGCCGTCGTGGCGTTCTGGGCGGCAGCGAGCTCCGGAAGCCCTCTCCACGTACGGGTGTTGGCAGGCATCACCGCAGCCCTCGCCGCAGGCCACCTGTCCGTGACCCTGGTCGGGCGGCGACGCGACCGCCGTACAGCCTCCGGTGGCGGCTGAGGTGCGGCCGCACTGTCAGTCCCCCCTGCCACGATGGTCACCATGACGATCCACCTGCTCACCGACATCGAACAGGCCCTGCGCGGCAGTTGGAGCGCCGAGACCTGCACGCCGGAGTACCGCGACCGCTGGACTCCGGACAATCCGGCGCGCGATCAGTGCGGGGTCACCGCCATGGTGCTCAACGACCTGCTCGGCGGGGAGCTGATCCGGGGCGAGGTGCATGTCGACGGGGTGCGCACCGACTTCCACTGGTGGAACCGGCTGGGCATGGGCGTCGAGGTCGATCTGACCCGGGAGCAGTTCGGGCCCGAGGAGGTCGTCGTGGGCGGTGAGGTCGTGGCCCGGCCGCCCGGCGAGCTGCCCCGGCTCCAGGAGGAGTACGCCCTCCTGCGCGACCGGGTCGCGGAGCGGCTCGGGCGGAGCTGAGCGCGGAGCGGCTCGGGCGGAGCTGAGCGCGGAGCGGCTCGGGCGCCGCTGAGCGCGGAGCGGCTCGGGCGGAGCTGAGCGCGGAGTCCCGCGTCGCACCTGATCCGTGGCCGATCCGTGCCCGGACGCGACGGCCGGAACACGCCTCGTACGCACTACGGTGAGCCCATGCCGTCACGCCGCCCGTGACGGCGACCCTCCAGGGCAAGGAGATCGAGGAGAGCGATCATGGGTGAGTCTCTGAAGACCTTCGTCGGCGGTACCGAGGTCGAGGTGCCCAACAGCATCCCGGACATCCGGGCCACGCTCCCCGAGGAGAGACGCGAGGAGTTCGATCTCGCCATCAACGAGGCGGGGGTGCACGAGATCCAGGCCGTCATGCGGCACTGGATGCTGGAGGCCGTCCCCGATCCCGAGGCCGAGAGGATCCTGGACCGGCTGGCGCGGGACGAGGCCGAGAGGCGGAGCGTCGCTTGAGCTTCCGCATCTCCTACGCACCGCCCGCCGACGACACCCTGGCCAAGATGCGCGGCGGCGAGTCCTTCCGGGACGAGATGGTCCGCACCCTCGGCGAGGAGCCGTACGGCCACGCCTCCTCCGCCGTCAAGAGCGAGCGGGACCGGCGTGAGGCGACCGTCGCCGGGGCCATCGTCCTCTACTACGTCTCCCGGTCCGTCCTGACCGTGACCGTCGTCCGGCTCGTGCCTCTGCCCTGATCCGCCACGAACGCGGCGCCCCTGCCCTGTGGCGGATCAGGACCAAGACGCCGCGGGCGTACGTCAGGCGAGCTTCTTGTCCTGCGCCGCCACGACCTCCGCCGGCACCTCGAACTTCACGTCGCCGCCGGCCGCCGCCAGGTTGAAGGCGAAGAACGTCGCCACGGAGCTTCCCTTGCGCAGCGCCACCAGCTTGAACGGGGCGGTCTCGCCCTCGTCCTCGGAGGTGACCGTCCAGGCGGCGGCCTCGTCGCCGCCGGTGACCTTCTCCTCGGTGATCGAGGCGACCTTGGTCGGCGTCCCCGCGACCGTGGCGGTGAAGCCGCCCGCGCAGTCGGCGGCGGCCTTCTTCAGCGCGGCGAAGGCGTCCGGGCCCGCGGTCCCCTCGTAGGAGGTCAGCGCGACGAACGTGGACGTCAGGTTGAACGCGTCCTTGAAGGCGTCGGCACCCTCGCCCTTCGCCACGTCCTCCAGCGACTTCTTGCCGTCGGCCTTCGGCTCGTCGATCACCTTGCGCTTCGTGGTGGCCACGGCGTCCTTCTGCGCCACGCCGTACATGGCGTGGGCGACCGGCAGGCAGGCCTCCTTGTCGGCCTTGACACCGTCCGCCGGAACCTCGTCGGCCGGACCCGTCTTGGTGATCTTGGTGCCCTTGACGTCGCCCTGGGCGAGGGTGGCCGTCTCCAGCTCGGCGGCGGTGAGCGCCTTGGCGGGGGCTTTCGGGGCCGAGCTGCTGCCGTTCGCGGCGCCCTTCTCGTCCTTGCCGTCCTTGGCGTCGGCGTCCGACGAGCCGCCGCAGGCGGTGGCCAGCAGGGCGAGGGCGGCCGCGGAGGCGGCGAGGGCGGTACGTCGTACGGCAGTGGCGCGCATGGTTCTTCTCTCCGGTTCGAGGAGCGACCGCCCTTTCCCCGTACGGCGGTTCGACACCGCCTGGGACGGGCCGTCGCAGTGATCCACACCTTACGATCGAACCTGTGAGCGAAGACGGGTCCGGCGGCGCTCTGCCGTGATCGTCATTTCGTTGTGATCATTCTGTGCATGCACCGTGCGGAAAGGCCGTGCAACCTTCCTGCCCCTTCCCGAATCCAGGAGGGCGGGCGTCAGCCGCCGGACGCGTCCCGGGTCAGGTGGCTGAACGCGTCAAGGTTCCGGGTGGACTCACCGCGCGCCACCCGCCACGCGTACTCCTTGCGGATCGAGTTCGCGAAACCCAGCTCCAGAAGGGTGTTGAACGCCCCGTCGGCCGCTTCGAGGACAACGCCGAGCAGCCGGTCCAGCTCCTCGGGGGTGACCACCGCGAGGGGCAGCTTGCCGACGAGATAGACGTCTCCGAGTGAGTCGATGGCGTAACTCACCCCGAACAGGCGGAGGTTGCGCTCCAGGAGCCAGCGGTGCACCTCGGCGTCGTTCTCGTCCGGGTGCCGGACGACGAACGCGTTGAGGGAGAGGGAGTGCTTGCCGACGATCAGGGAACAGGTCGTCGACAGCTTGCGGGTGCCCGGCAGGGTCACGACGTAGTTGCCGCGCTCCGGGCTCTCCCATTCGAGCCCGGCATCGTTCAGCGTCGCCTCGATGACCTGGGCCGCTGCTGTCTCGTCGGGTGCGTCAGCCATGCAGCGAGCGTACGACAGGCCGGTGCCGGCGGCAGGAGGGGCCTCGGCGGCCGTCCGCCCCGGGCGGTCAGCCCTGATACGCCGCCGGCCGGTCAGCCGTGGTGGGACCGGGCGCGGCGGCGGTGGTCGCAGAGCGCGGCCGTGTACACGTCGGCGGTCGCCGACGCGGAGGTGTCCCAGCCGAAGGACTGGGCGTGCGCCGCGGCGGCCGCGCCCATGCGTTCGACCAGCTCCGGCGCGTCCGCGAACCGCCCGAGCGCGCGGGCGTACGCCTCCGGCTCGTGCCCGGGTATCAGAAAGCCGCTGACCTCGTCGCGCACCGCCACCGGGAGCCCGCCCACGGCCGCCGCGACCACCGGCGTACCGGTCGCCTGGGCCTCGATCGCGACCAGGCCGAAGGACTCGCTGTACGACGGCATGACCAGCACCGACGCGGCCCGGAACCAGTCCGCCAGCAGGTCCTGGCCCACCGGCGGGCAGAACCGTACGACGTCGGCGATGCCGAGGCGCGCGGCCAGCTTCTGGAGCCCCTCGGGCTTGGCGAGACCGCTGCCGCTCGGCCCGCCGACCACCGGCACCACGATGCGCGAGCGCAGCGACGGGTCCCTCTCCAGCAGCACGGCCACCGCCCGCAGCAGGACGTCCGGGGCCTTCAGCGGCTGGATGCGCCCCGCGAAGAGCGGGATCAGCGCGTCCTGCGGCAACCCGAGCCGGGCGCGCGCGGCGGCACGGCCGTCGGCCCGGCGGAAGCGGTCGAGGTTGACGCCAGGGTGCACGACGGCGACGGCGGCGGGGTCGGCGCCGTAGAAGCGGACGAGTTCGTCGGCCTCCTCGGCGGTGTTGGCGATCAGCCGGTCGGAGGCGTTCACGATCTGGGTCTCGCCGATGACCCGGGCGGCCGGCTCGGCGGTGTCGCCCTCGGCGAGCGCGGCGTTCTTGACCTTGGCCATGGTGTGCATGGCGTGCACGAGCGGGACGCCCCAGCGCTGGGCGGCGAGCCAGCCGACCTGGCCGGAGAGCCAGTAGTGGGAGTGCACGAGGTCGTAGTAGCCGGGGCGCTGGCCGGCCCAGGCCTGCATCACGCCGTGGGTGAAGGCGCAGAGCTGGGCGGGCAGATCCTCCTTGGCGAGACCTTCGTACGGCCCGGCGTCGACGTGCCGGACCAGGACGCCGGGGGCCAGCTCGACCGCGGGGGGCAGGGAGCCGGTGGTCGCCCGGGTGAAGATCTCGACCTCGATGTTGATCGCGGCGAGGCGCTTGGCCAGCTCGACGATGTAGACGTTCATCCCGCCCGCGTCACCGGTACCGGGCTGGTGGAGGGGGGAGGTGTGCACGGAGAGCATCGCGACGCGGCGCGGCTTGCGGGAGGCCCCGGAGAGGCCTCCGGGGAACCTGAGGCGCGCGGCCGCGCGGGTGGAGCCGAGCCGGGAGACGTACTGGCTCACCTCGTCGGTCCTCCTCGATAGGGGCATGCTGCCGGGGAGGGCGTGAGGTCCCTCCGAAGGGCGAGAACAGCGGAACGCCGCCTTTCATTTCCGCTTTGCCAAATCATTACGCGGTCGGCGGCGTGTCGCACCGGGCGCCCGCCCGTCCGGGCGGGGCCCACCGCCGCCGGGTGCCCCGCGTCGCGTCGCATACGCTCGACCCATGCGCCAGCGCCCCATCGGCACCGCCACCCGCGGGACCACCAACCCGAACCGGCTGCGCCGCATGGACCGCTGGATCGCCGACGCGCACGGACCCGCCCTGCGCCGCGCCGGGACGCCCGTGGCCGTCGACCTCGGGTACGGGGCGGCCCCGTGGACCGCGGTCGAGCTGCTGGGCCGCCTGCGCACCGCCGAGCCGCGCACCGCGGTGGCGGGGATCGAGATCGATCCGGACCGGGTCGCGGCGGCGAAGCCGTACGAACGTGAGGGGCTCACGTTCGCGCACGGCGGCTTCGAGGTCCCCCTGGCGGTGCGGCCCTTGCTCATCCGGGCGGCGAACGTGCTGCGTCAGTACGACGAGGACCGGGTCGCCGAGGTCTGGGCGCGGCTGTGTTCCCGCCTCGACGCGGACGGGCTGCTGGTGGAGGGGACCTGCGACGAGATCGGCCGCCGTCACGTCTGGGTGGCACTGGGGCCCGAGGGGCCGCGCACGGTCACCTTCGCGACCCGGCTCGGCTCGCTGGAGCGCCCCTCCGACCTGGCGGAACGGCTGCCGAAGGCGCTGATCCACCGCAATGTGCCGGGCGAGCCGGTCCACGCGTTCCTGCGGGACTTCGACCGGGCGTGGGCGGCGGCCTCCCCGTACGCCTCGCTGGGCGCGCGGCAGCGCTGGATCGCGGCGGTGCGGGCGGTGGCGGCGGACTGGCCGGTGACGGACGGGGTACGGCGGTGGCGGCAGGGCGAGATCACCGTGGCGTGGGACGCCCTGCGGCCCAACAGCCGCTGAACGCTCCCCCCTAACCGGAGACCGCCGGCAGAACACCGGCAGATCACCGACATTTCACCGGCGGAGATCGTCCGCTACGGGAACGCCACGGGGGCATCGTTCGTCCCTGAGGGTGGGGATGACGGAGCCCGGGGGGGTTCCTGGCGAACTTGTCCTGTGCGGGCGGTATGTGACGTAGCGGGTGCCGTCGGCCTCTGTTGCTTTGGAGGACGACATGGCACGATCGCGACGTTGCCGCAAAGTTACTGACGGTAAGTCAGATGTGTGCCCGGAGGGGGAGCTCGTGAACCGACGCCACTGCGCCACTGCCGCCATCACGCTGGTCTGTGCGCTGGCCCTGCTGACGTCCACGGGCCAGGCCTCGGCCGCCCCGATCCCGGAGCCCTCCTCGTCGCCCTCCGCCCCGGCCGATCCCTCGCAGCGCTACTCCAACGCGGACCTGGAGAAGGTCCGTGAGCAGATCGAGACGCTGTACCGGAAGGCGGGCGCGGCGACCGACGCGTACAACCTCGCCGAGGAGCAGACGAAGAAGCAGTCCGGCGAGATCGTGAAGCTGGCCAAGGCGATCGTCGACGGCCAGGCGCGCATCGCCGCACTGAAGGACCGGGCCGGCGCCCAGGCCCGCGAGCAGTACCGCAACGGCGGCCTGCCGCCCGGCGCGCAGCTGGCCCTGAGCAACGACCCCAAGCTCTTCCTGGACGGGATCAACAAGGTCCGCCAGAGCCAGCAGGCCTCCAAGTCGCTGCTGACCGAGCTGAACCAGACGCAGCAGGACCTGGAGACCTACACCCAGGACGCCAGCGCCAACTGGGAGAAGCTGGAAGCCAACCGGGTCAAGCAGGCCAAGGCCAAGAAGAAGATCAACGCCCAGATCAAGGCGGCGGAGAAGCTCGAATCGCGGCTGGAGAAGAAGGAGCGCGACCGGCTGCGCCAGTTGGAGCAGGACGCGGCGAACCGGGCGCAGACCGCCTGGCTCTCCTCCGGCGCGGTCAAGGACGTCAGCGGCGAGGCGAGCGAGACCGGAGCGGCGGCGGTGGCCTTCGCGACGGCGCAGATCGGCAAGCCGTACGTCTGGGGGGCCGAGGGCCCCGGTTCGTACGACTGCTCCGGCCTGACGTCCCGGGCCTGGCTGGCGGCGAAGCGGCCGATCCCACGCACCTCGCAGGAGCAGTGGCGGCTGCTCCCCCGCATCGACATCCAGGACATGCGCCCCGGCGATCTGATCATCTACCACGCCGACGCCAGCCACGTCGGGATGTACGTCGGCGACGGCGCGATCGTCCACGCCCCGCGCCCCGGCCGCAACGTCACACTGGCGGGCGCGGGTTCGATGAAGATCCTCGGCGTGGTCCGCCCGGACAAGTAGGGATCCGCCCGGACAAGCAGTGCCCGCCCGGACGGGGAACCCATCGACGTGGCCCGGGCCACGTGAGCGGGGCCACGCCGTCGGCGGTGGGAGCGTGATGTTTGTCATGGGCGCTTCCGCCCCCGAACGGCCGCCCATCGCGCCGGATCCGTGTCGGGACGCGGCTTATGGCGGCGCATATGACAGGGGCCCGTCCCCGTGTGCCATTCCGTTCCCCCACCGGGGACCGCTATCGTCCCCGACTGGCGGATCGTCGATCGTCGACCCGCCGCGCCCTCGGGGGGAGGGAAGGAAACCTGAACCGATGCCCGTACCCGTACCGCAGCAGCGATCCGTTCCCGCTGCGGAGACCTCCCACGGCGACCTCACCCTGCTGGTGATCGAGGACGACCCGGCGGGCACCACCATCACCGTGCCCGAACTCTCGGCGGCGGCCGGGACCCGGGTCCGTATCCGTACCGCCCGCAACCTCACCGAGGCGGCGCGGCTGCTCACCGACGACGTGGACTGCATCCTGCTGGACCTGGCCCTGCCGGTCGCGGGCTCCGACAGCGGCCCCGGCGACGGCGCGGGCCCCGGCCGGGCCGCCGAGCTGGCCGCCCTCACCCACGTCCTGCGCATCGCCCCGCTGCACGCCGTCCTGGCGCTGACCGCCGAGGACGACACGGAGCTGGCGGCGGAGGCGGTACGCGTCGGGGCGCAGGACTACCTCTTCCGCGGCGAACTGGACGCGCGCGTGCTGAGCCGCGCCATCCGGTACGCCGTGGAGCGCAAGCGCGCCGACATCGCCCAGCACCAGCTGACCGAGTCCCGGCTGCGCGCCCAGGAGAACGCCCGCCTGGAACGCGGCCTGCTCCCCACCCCGCTGCTGGACGGCTCCGGCCTGAGCTTCGCCGCCCGCTACCGTCCCGGCCGCAGCCGCGCCCTGCTCGGCGGCGACTTCTACGACGTCGTCCGCACCCCCGACGGCACGGTGCACGCGATGATCGGCGACGTCTGCGGCCACGGCCCGGACGAGGCGGCGCTCGGCGTCGAGCTGCGGATCGCCTGGCGGGCGCTGACGCTGGCCGGGCTGTGCGGGGACGAGCTGCTCTCCACGCTCCAGCAGGTGCTGGAGCACGAGCGGCAGAGCGAGGAGATCTTCGCGACGCTCTGCACCGTCGACATCGCGCCCGACGGGCGGCGGGCCGGCCTCTGCCTGGCCGGACACCCCGCGCCGCTGCTCGCCCGCCACGGCCGGCCGGCCGAGCTGCTCCCGTACGAGGACGGCGGCCCGGCGCTGGGGCTGCTGCCGCGGGCCCGGTGGCCGCGCCGCCAGGTCGAGCTGGGCGGCGCCTGGAGCCTGATGATGTACACCGACGGGCTCATCGAGGGGCGGGTGGGGGCCGGCACCAGCGAGCGGCTCGGCCAGGACGGCATGGTCGCGATGGTCAACGGCCGACTGGCGGAGGGGCTGGCCGGCGAGGAGTTGCTGGAGGCGGCGGTCGCCGAGGTGCGGGAGCGGCACGGCGGCGAGCTGACCGACGATGTGGCGGTCCTGCTGCTGGGCCGCGATCCGGAGCGGATACGACGAGGGGGCGGCAGCGCACCGCGCTCCCGCCCCGCTTCATCCGTCGTCGCACGCCCCCCGGGCGCTCAGCGCCCGCCGTTGTAGGGGCCGTAGGGGCCGTCGCTGCTGGAACCGCCCCTGCGGCCACCGCCGCCGCCCGAGACCGCCTTGAGGGCGGGGCGCACGTCGACCATGAACACGATCGACGCGACGACGCCCGCGAGCTGCAGGAACAGCATCGGGATCAGGTTCACGGCGACGGCGATGCCGAGAATGATCAGCCAGAACGACTTCTTCTTCTTGTCGGCGGCACGGTAGGCGTCCTCACGGGCGGTCGCCGCGAAGACGAACGCGACCACGGCCAGCACCAGCATCGCCAGATAGAGCAGCTGGAGCATCGTGCCGAATCCTGAGAGCAACATGCTGTGTACCGCCTAGTGAGTGGATGAGCGCCCTGCGGCCGAGAAGGCCAAGGTACCGGGACAACGAACCGGCACCCCGTAAAGGTGCCCGCCCCGCGTCCCGGTCACGCGTACCGCGTCGGGGTCCCGTCCGGGTCCCGCGTCCCGGTCACGCGTACCGCGTCGGGGTCCCGTCCGGGCCCCGCGTCTGGGTCCCGTCCAGGTCCCGCCGGGTTTCGCTTCCGGGTCCCGTCCAGGTCCTGCCGGGTCCCGCGTCCGGCAGGGACCCGTGAGGGTCACTTGCCGTCGGCCGGAGGGGTCTTCCGGGCGGCGGGCTTGCGCGGCGCGGGCGCCTTCTTGGCGGGCGCGGCCTTGGCCTCGGCGGGCTTGGCCGGGGCGGCCTTCACGGAGCCCCCGGCGGCGGGCCCGCTCTTGGCCTCGCCCTTGGGGGCGGCCTTGGGCGTGACCTTGGAGGCGGCGGGCTTCGAGGCGGCGGGCTTCGAGGCGGCGGGCCCGGGCCCGGCCTTCGGCTCGGCCTCGACGACGGCGGCGATCTCGACGATCTCCTCCGCGGTCTCCCCGCGCCAGGTCCGTACGGTCTGCTCGCCGTGCTCGGCGACCTTCTCGTACGTCTCGCGGGCCTTGATCGCGTACTCGGCGGCCACGCCCACGCTGCGGAGCGCCAGGTCCTGAGCGCTCTCGCCGAGCTTCTTCAGATCGGCGGCGTCGAACGAGCCGAAGACCTCGGTCACCTTCGCCTGCACGGTGGCCTGGGCCTCCTTGGCCTGCGTGGTCACCTTCTCCTGCACGGCCTTGGGGTCGGTGTTGCGCACGGCGTCGATCCGCTCGGGCGCCTCGGCGCGCAGCTGCTCGATCAGCGCCGGGACCTTGCGCGCCTGCTGGACGGCCAGGTCGGCCGTACCGGCGGCGAAGTAGAGGGGGGTGGGGTCGGTGAGGGTCTTGCGCAGGTCATCGGTGATGGCCATGACTGTGGTCCTCCCGGATCATCGGAATCAGCCGCTGTCAGCTGTGAGGGTGTTGGTCCTTGGTGGCGCCCGTACCGGCGTCGTCGCCGTCACGGGTCCCGGCATCGCCGCCCGCGTCGCCGCCGGCGCCGGCGTCCGCGCTCGCACCGGCATCCGCTTCCGCGTTCACGTCCGCGCCGGGCCCGGGCGGGAATCCGTTCTCGCGGCGGAAGGAGTCGTAGATCTGGAGCAGAACGTTCTTCTGCCGCTCGTTGATCGACGGATCGGCCAGAATGACCGCCCGCGTCTCCAGCTCCTCCCGCTCCCGCTCGTCGAGGATCCCCGCACGTACGTACAGGGTCTCGGCCGAGATCCGCAGCGCCTTGGCGACCTGCTGGAGCACGTCCGCGCTGGGCTTGCGCAGACCGCGCTCGATCTGGCTGAGATACGGGTTCGACACCCCGGTGGCATCGGCGAGCTGCCGCAGCGAGAGCTGTGCTGCACGGCGCTGCTCCCGCAGGTACTCACCGAGATTGCCGACGTTGAGTGATGCCATGACTCGATAGTGCAACACCCTTGCTAACTTTTGCAAGCAGGTGCTTGCAAAAGTGTCGCGTGTCCGGGCTGGAGGACGCCCCCGTTGATCGCGAATGTTCTGGCCCGTCAGCCATCGCCCGGCCGGCCCCGCGAGGAAGGCGACCACGTCCGTCAGATCCTCGGGCCGGCCGAGGCGTCCGAGGGAGGTCATGGCGATGGCCATCGCCAGCTTCTCCGGCTCGTTGGCAGCGTTCAGGAGACCGACTCCCCGCTGACGGCCACCACCACCTTCGCCGACGCCGACGCGGTGACCCGGCTCCGGGGCCGAAAACCTCGCCTCCCGGACCTTGCCCCCGAAGATCATTTCGTTGGAGCCTGGGGAGTATGCCGAATCTTCCGACCTTCGTCCTCGTCCACGGCGCCTTCGCGAACTCGTTCTCCTTCGCGCCCCTCCAGGCCGAACTCGCCCTGCTCGGCCACCGGTCCGCCGCGGTCGACCTTCCGGGGCACGGGTTCGGGGCCACGTACCCCGCCGCCTACCAGACACCCCAGGATCTCGGCGCGCTCGCCGCCGAGCCGGGGGCCATCAAGGGCGTCACGCTCGCGGACAACGTGGCCCATGTGATCGAGGTCCTCGAACGGGCCAAGCGGAACGGGCCGACCATCCTCGTCTCGCACAGCCGGGGCGGGGTCACGGCCACCGCCGTCGCCAACGCCCGGCCGGACCTCATCGACCGGCTCGTCTACGTCTCCGCCTGGTGCCCCGTCGCCCTGGACGTGAACGACTACTACGCCGAGCCGGAGATGGCCGACGTCGACGCGGGCGCCCTGGCCCTCGCGCTCGTCGGGAACCCTGCCGAACTCGGGCTGCTGCGGGTCAACTTCCGTACCGCCGACCCGGCGGCGCTCGACGCGTTCAAGCACGCGTTCGCCGCCGACCTCACCGATGACGAGTTCCGGACCTTCCTCAACACCTTCCAGCCCGACGAGAACCTCGACGTCGGCACGTCGGCCGACCGGGCACAGGCCGCGACCTGGGGCCGGGTCCCCCGGACCTATGTGCGCCTGGCCGCCGACACCAGCCTTCCGCCCGCCCTGCAGGACCGCATGATCCGCGAGGCCGACGCGCTCACCCCCGACAACCCCTTCGACGTGCGGACCCTCGAAGGCAGCCATCTGCGCTGGCTCGTGCGCCCGAAGCCGGCCGCCGAACTGCTCGCCGGACTCGCCGCGCTCTGACACCCCCTCCGGGGCGGTCGGCCGGCGTCGGAGGAGGCGTCCCGCCGCCTCTGACGCCGACAGCGTGGGCCCGGGGCGGGCCGCTCCCGCCACGCCCCCGGCAAGGGGCCGCCGTGGCCTCCACCGCGCTGTGCGGGTCCCGCCGGACGGGCACTGCGGAAGGGGCGAGCTGATCGCTCAACACGCCTTACTGGTAAGTCCATTGGGCCCGCGCGTAGGCCCGTGGGCCCCTGACAGGGCGGCCGGACAACCCTAGCGTCTATGCGGGTAGAACCTCGTACCCCCGCTCGTGCCCCGCGCCCCGCCGACCACCCGCCTGCTTCGAGGGAGACATGATGTGCCGATCCTGCGCAACCACTACCGCACCGGCCGAAACCCCGGTGGACGCGAAGAGTCCGGCCCACGGGCTGTCACGGCGAGGGCTGCTGGCCGGGATCGGTCTGGGCGCGCTCACCGTGAACCTGAGCCTGTCGACCGGAGCGTCCGCGGCGGAAGCGGCCGAAGCGCTTGAAGCGGTTGAAGCGGCCGAAGCGGCGGCGACCATGGCCGCGAAGAACGGGGCGTGGGCCAATCCCGCCCTGGGGCGGTTCCCGGCCGGCGGCCACTACGGCGCACCCCGGGGCGGCGCGTCCCACGCCGGCCAGGACATCAGCAACTCCACGGGCACCGCCGTCCACGCGGCGGCCGCGGGCACCGTCGTCCGCCGCTCGTGGGGCGGAGGTCTGCCGGGCCGGACCGGTAACGGCCTGGTGATCGCCCATGGCGGCAACCAGTACACGTACTACGGACACCTCAGCGCCTACCGGGTCGCCCTCAACGCAAGGGTCTCCGCCGGACAGCGGATCGCCGACATGGGGGCGACCGGCAATGTGACAGGGCCGCACCTCCACTTCGAGACGCACTCGGGGAGCCTCGGCGCCACGGTGAACCCGGTCCGCTTCCTGGCCGCCCGGGGCGTGGACCTGGCCGGCGGCTGGTCGAGGATCGACCCGGGCGCGAGCGGCGCCACGGTCGTCGTGATCCAGCACCTGATGACCCGGCGCGGCTACGCGCTGGTCGCCGACGGACAGTACGGCTCCGTGTCGGTCGCCGCCGTCAAGCGGTTCCAGAGCTCCAAGGGGCTGGTGGCCGACGGTCAGGTCGGCCCGGCGACCTGGCCCGCGCTCGTGTACACGCTGCGGCAGGGCGCCGGCGGGGCCCACGTCCGGGCCCTGCAGACCGCGCTGAACAAGCGCGGCGCCCGGCTGGCGGTCGACGGCGCCTTCGGTTCCGTCACCACGACCGCCGTCCGCGCCTACCAGAGCTCCAACCGGCTGGTGACCGACGGCGAGGCGGGCCCGGTGACCTGGCGGGCGCTGACCGGCTGACCCACCGCCGTCCGGGGGCACGCGGTGACGTGTACTGTCCCGCAGGCCGCTCGGAAGGGCGGTGCCGTGGTCGGCCAGGAACGGTCCGGCGGCCGCTCGTGGCCGACCACGTCCTCCCCCGTCGAAGCCCACGCAGGAGACCAGCCATGAGCACGCGATCCGCCCCGGCCGGGGGCCGCGCCCCGATCGCCGCCACCGCTCCCCCGCCCGCCGCCGCACCGGGCCCCGCCGACCGCGCCTTCGACGCGGTGCTCTGCGATGTCGACAACGTGATCCGCTTCTACGACACCGCCCCTCTCGCCGCCCTGGAGCGGGCCGCCGGACTGCCGGAAGGCACCACGACCGGCATCGGCTACGCGCCCGCGGTCGACCTCCCGCTGCTGCTCGGCCGGATCACCCCGGACGCCTGGGTGGAGTCCATCGCCGCCGGGCTCACGGACCGGGTGGGCGCGGAGCGGGCCCACGAACTGGGCCGGGCGCTCGCGGACGCGCCGTTCCGGGCCGACGAGGAGGTGGTGTCGCTGCTGCGCCGGGCCAGGACCCACGTCCCGCTGGTCCTCGTCACCAACACGACCCTCCAACTGGACGCGGATCTGGCCTCATTGGGCCTGACCGACCTGGCCGACGCGGTCGTGAGCAGCGCGGTGGAGCAGGTGGCCAAGCCCGACCCGGCCATCTACCGCATCGCGGCCGAGCGGGCGGGCGTACCGATGGCACGATGCCTGTTCGTGGACGACCGCCAGGAGAACATCGACGCGGCCGCCGCCCTCGGCATGACCACCGCCCTCTACCGCGAACCGGCCGATCTGCGAGCGGCGTTGGGGCACTGTGCGGAGGAGGCAGCGGAGGAGGCAGCGGAGGAGACAGCGGAGGACCCGGCGGTGGGTCAGTGGTGAAGGCGCAGCGCGCCGGGCGGGAGCCGTGAGCCCCGTGAACCGCGAACCGGAAGCGGATCGCGAACCCGAAGTGCTGTCCGGCGGGCTGGCCAACGCCGGGGCCGTCCTGCGTCACGGCGATACCGTCGAACGTCCCGCCCCACCGCACGTCAGCCTCCTGCACGCCCACCTCCGGGCCCTCCGGGAGCAAGGGTTCGACGGTGTGCCCGTGCCCCTGGGCGTCTCCGCGTCCGGGCAGCGCGAGCAACTCTCGTACGTCCCCGGCGAGGTCGCCGTCAGTCCCTACCCGGACCGGGTCTGGACGGACGACGCCCTGCGCTCGGTGGGGGCGCTGCTCCGGCGCATGCACGACGCGGCGACGGGGGTACCGTTCGACCGCGCGGCCGGCTGGCCCGCCGACCTGGCCGATCCGGAGGGGGCGACGGCTCCCGGTGCGGTGATCTGCCACAACGACGCGTGCCTGGAGAACGTGGTGTTCCGGGGCGGTCGTGGCGCCGCCGCCCTCATCGACTTCGACCTGGCCGCGCCCGGCCGCCTGGTGTGGGACGTGGCCATGGCGGCGCGTTACTGGGTGCCGATGCGGGGCCGCCCCGGCCTCGACCCGGCACACCGGCTGCGCGTCCTGGCCGGCGGCCACGGACTGGGGCGCGCGGACCGGGCGGCCCTGCCCCGGGTGATCGAGCAGGCCACCGCGGTGTGCCGGGCGTTCGTCGAGCGGCGGGTGGCGCGGGGAGACGCGGCGTACTCGGCGGCGTACGAGCGGAACGGGCGTACGGAGTGGGACCGGCACCAGGAATGGCTGGCGGACCACCGCCCCGCCCTCACCGCCGCCCTGCTCGCCGACTGACCGGAGTCCTCCCCCTCGGGCGTGCGGCTACGACGGAGGCTCCAGCCCCGTCCGCAGCTGGACGAACGCCTCCTCGGCCGCCTGCACCGCCCCCGCGTAGACCCGGTCGGCGCTCTCCCCCGCGTCGATCCGCCTCCAGTTCTCCAGGGCCAGGATGCGCTGGACGGCGACGATCTGCCCGGCCGCCAGGCGATCGGGGACCCGGCCGCCGAGGGCGCGGGCGAGGGCCGCCTCGGAGCGGCCCTGGTAGGCGTGGAGGCGGGCGACCAGGGACGGTGTTCCGTACAGCAGGCGCAGGAACGCCAGCACCTGCGGTATGTCGCAGAGGCCGGTCACCGGGTCGCGGCGGTCGAGGCCGTCGAGGAAGTGGCGGCGCAGGGCGTCCAGCGGGGTCTCGTCCGGGGCGCGGCCCGTGACCACCCGGGCCGCCTCGTCCTCGTGGTCGGCGAACCGGTGCAGGACCAGGTCCTCCTTGGCGGGGAAGTACCGGAACAGCGTCGGCTTGGAGATGTCCGCCGCGGCCGCCACCTCCGCCACCGACACCTTGTCGAAGCCCCGCTCCAGGAACATCGTGATCGCCGCGTCGGAGACCGCCTGGTAGGTCAGCCGCTTCTTGCGCTCCCGTAGCCCGACCGGCGCCGCCCCGTCGCCGGAAGCGGAATCGGAACGGTCGCCGTTCGCGGGGTTCTCTCCGTTCATGACCATGAAGCGTACGCGCCCGGCCTCAGGCGGAATTGACGCCATCGGCCGGGTGCCGGAGCCGGGCCGCTCAGAACACGTCCGGGCACCAGGGCCGCCGGCCCGTGCGGAACACCGCGTCCGCCGTCGTCGCCGCGGCCGGCCGCAGCTCCTCCGCCCGGCCCAGGTCCACCAGCCGCCGCACGGACTCGTCGCCCAGGTACAGCGTGGACAGCTCCGCCACGTCCAGGGCGAGATCGGCGCTCCGGGTGGTCGGCGTGCAGCGGGCGCCGGAGTCCGAGGCGTCCAGCAGGAAGCGGCCCCCGGCCAGACCCGCCGGGTCCCGGACGTCCAGGACGAGCGATGCCTCGACGGCGTACGTCCGGGCCTCCAGGGCGCGCGGCACGTCCAGCAGCCTCAGCCACAGCCAGTCCGCGTGGGTGACCATGCGGGCCGCACGCGGGTCGGGCAGCAGCAGCGGAAGCAGGTCGTCGGGGGCGCGGTGGCCGGAGCGGACCGTGGTGATCCAGTCGACCGAGCAGAGGTAGTGCCACAGGGCCCGCTCCGCCGCCGGGTTCAGCGCGATCAGGTCCCGTACGGAAGCGGTGTTCAGCGGCTGCTTGGCGTCGCTCCACTTGTCGTCCACGCCGTACACCAGCAGGCCGTCGACCTCGCCGTCCGCGGCGCGGTGCACCACGTAGAACGGCTCGGTCCACGTCTCGTGCTCCGCCCGGGGCGCGACGCCCGTACGCGTCCGCCACCAGCGCTCGCCGCGGCCGACGACGCCGGGCTGCCGGGCCGCCAGCGCGGCGTGCACCTCGGGGCCGGTCTTGCGGACCTCCGCGCCGTCGACCAGCTCGACGCGGCCGCCGTCCGCCGGCTGCCCGGAGCGGCGCGGGTCGAGCCCGGCGCGGTCCACCGAGATCTCCCACTCGGCGGCCCAGGCGGCGGGGCCGAAGCCGTACCGTCCGTAGATCGGGTACTCCGCGGCGATCAGCGAGGCGACGACCTCGCCGCGCTCCTTGGCCGCCGCCAGGTCCGTGGCCATCATCCGGCTGAGCAGTCCGCGGCGGCGGTGCGTGGGCGACACCGTCACGCCGGTGACCGCGTCGGCCGTCACGGCGGCCCCGCCCACCACGGTGAGCTGCTGGGCGAACGAGCGGAACGTCGCCACGCAGCGCCCCTCGTCGAAGACTCCCTGCATCCGGGAGAGGTCCGTGTCGCCGAACCGGTCGGCGACCAGCTCCTCACCCGGCTTCTCTGCGGCGGGGGTCAGGAAACCGGTGCCCACCGCCTTCATCCAGTCGGCGATCTCGGAGCGGGTGACGGGGCGGACATCGAGGCTCATTCCTCCACGCTAAGCAGGCACGGTTCAGAATGTCGCCCGAATTTCCCCGACCTCGGCCGCCCCGCCGAGCAGCGGCGCCCGTCCGATCCTGGCGACCACCGGGGCATCGACGCCCAGCAGCTCCAGGGCGCGGGCGAGCACCGGGCCGAGGGCCCGGCCCGCTCCGTCGTCGATCTTGAAGGCGAGGGCCCGACCGTCGGCGAGGGCGACCGCCTGGACGGCCTCGGCGCCCATCTTGGAGAGCGTCCCGGGCACCTCACGCATCAGCCAGGTGTCGGGGCGCCGGGTGCCCGCCACGTACTCCGGGTGGGCCCGCATCGCGTCGGCGACCCGTCGCTCGGCGGTCCCGGGCTCCGCGAGCACGAAGGAGCGGTAGGCGCGGGCCAGACCGGTCAGTCCGATCGCCATCAGCGGGGCCCCGCAGCCGTCCGTGCCGAGGGCCGCGACGGGCTCGCCCGCGGCCTCGGCGACGACCTGGCCGACGAGCCGCTGGAGCGGGTGGGCGGGGTCCAGGTAGGTGGCGGTGTCCCAGCCGTTGCGGACGCAGACGGCGAGCATCGCGGCGTGCTTGCCGGAGCAGTTCATCGTGATCCGCTCGCGTACGTTCCCGGCCGCGAGGTACGTCTCCGCCTCCACCGGGTCCAGCGGCAGGTCGGGCGGGGTCCGGAGATCGGCGGTGCTCAGTCCGTACTCGGCGAGCATCTTCCGCGCGAGGTCGAGGTGGAAGGGCTCCCCGGAGTGGCTCGCGGCGGCCAGCGCCAGCCGCTCGCCCGACAGGTCGAGGCCCGCCCGCAGGATCGCGGCGGCCTGCATCGGCTTGTTGGAGGACCGGGGGAAGACCGGCGCCGCCGGGTCGCCGATCGCCCGCTCCACGCTGCCGTCGGCGGCCAGCAGGACCAGCGACCCCCGGTGGTGGCCTTCGGTGAATCCGGAGCGCACGACCTCGGCCAGGACGGGCGGGGTGGCCGCCGGGGCGGAGGATATGGCGGACGGGGCGTCGCTCGATGTCATGGGTGACCTTCCGGGGACGGGGGTGCGGGACCCGCGCCCGGAAGGATCGCTTCAGGCGAGCAGGTCGTCCACTTGTGCTTCCCCGTCACGGTACCTGCGGGCGATCTCCGCGCCGCAATCGTCGGCCGTGCGCTGGAGCTCGTGACGACGCCGGGAGACCTGCTGTTCGTAGCGGACGAGCCGACCCATCGCCGTGTGCAGTTCCTCGTCCGTCCGGGCGTCCAGGTCGGACAGCTCGACCTCGGCGAGGTTCTCGGCGGCGAGCTGCCGGAACTCGTCGCCGCGCGGCGTCGTCAGCGTGACGTGCCGGGCGGAGGAGCGGTGCCGGGACGGGGTGTCGGCCAGGATCTCCGAGAGCCGGTCGACCACCGCGGCGTCCTCCACCGGCGCCTCCGGGTCCCGGCGGCGGGCCAGTTCGGCCCGGAGGATGTCGATCCGGCCCTGCACGAGTCGGCGTACGTAACTGAGATCGGCCTCGTCGCGCTGGGCCTCCCGGCGCAGCGTCCGCAGCTCCGGCAGCCGCAGCCCGCCGAACCCCGCGTCGCCGCCGGCCTGCTCCGGCACGGTGGCGGTGGCGGGCGTGGCGGGTGGCACCACGGGAGCATGTCCCGGCAGACTGCGCTGTACGGGTGACCTCAGGGTGCTGGTACGGGCCCCCGGTACGGCACCGGGAGATTGTCCTGCTCCATATGTGCTCATGCTGTTTTGTCCCCTCGACCGGTGCGTCGGCACACCGACATCGTGCATCGTGCCACCCCGGCCCGTGCCCCCGCTGGCGTCTTGTACCCGTTCAGCCCAAGATAGGTTGGTCTGTATGCGTGCAGTGGTACAGAGAGTGGATGGCGCGAGCGTCTCCGTCGCCGGCGCGACGGACGACCCGTCGGCCCCGGGAATCGTCGGGGAGATCGTCGGCGAGGGCCTGTGTGTACTGGTCGGGGTCACCCATGACGACACCCCCGAGAAGGCGGCGCAGCTGGCCCGCAAGCTCTGGTCGGTGCGCATTCTGGAGGGCGAGAAGTCCTGTTCGGATGTGAATGCGCCCCTCCTGGTGATTTCTCAGTTCACTCTCTACGGGGACGCCCGCAAGGGGCGCCGGCCCACCTGGAACGCCGCCGCGCCGGGCGAGGTCGCCGAGCCGCTGGTGGACGAGGTGGTGGCGCAGCTGCGGGCGCTCGGGGCGCACGTCGAGACGGGCCGGTTCGGAGCGGACATGCGCGTCTCGCTCACGAACCACGGCCCGTTCACGGTGATCGTCGAGGTGTAGCCGTACGGGGCGTGCTTACGGCTCGACGACCGTCTCCTGAGCGGCCGCCGTGTCCCCGGCGATCAGCTCCGCGTCGACGGCCACGTTCCGCTTGACCAGGGCCAGGGCGATCGGGCCCAGTTCGTGGTGGCGGGCCGAGGTGGTGATGAAGCCGAGCTGGCGGCCTTCGGGACCGTCGGCGGCCAGCCGTACCGGTGTGCCGTGGCCGGGCAGGTGCACCTCGCTGCCGTCCAGGTGCAGGAAGACGAGCCGGCGCGGCGGCTTCCCCAGGTTGTGGACGCGGGCCACGGTCTCCTGGCCCCGGTAGCAGCCCTTCTGGAGGTGGACGGCGGTGCCGATCCAGCCCAGCTCGTGCGGGATGGTGCGGTGGTCGGTCTCGAAGCCGACGCGCGGCCGGTGCCCCTCGACGCGCAGCGCCTCGTAGGCCAGGATCCCGGCGGCGGGCCCATGGGTGGCGGCGAACGCCTCCAGGTCCTCGCGCGGCAGGAACAGGTCCCGGCCCTGCGGGGTCTCCCGTACGGTCACCCCGTCCGGGGCCTCGGCGATGGAGCCGACCGGGAGGTGGACGACGGCGATGTCCTGGGTCCGGTCGGCGACCTCGACCCGGTAGAAGAACTTCATCGACTCCAGATAGGCGATCAGCTCGGCCTGGGTGTCGGGTTCGACGTGCATCCACACCGTCGTGCCGTCGTCCACCAGATACATCGCGTGCTCGATGTGCCCGTTGGCGGAGAGGATGAGCGCCTCGGTGGCCCGGTGCGGGGCGAGGTCGCTGACGTGCTGGGTGAGCAGCAGGTGCAGCCAGCTCAGCCGGTCGTCGCCGGTGACGGTGACGACGCCCCGGTGGGAGAGGTCGACGAAGCCGTTGCCGTCGGCGAGGGCGCGTTGCTCGCGGAACAGGTCGCCGTAGTGCGCGGCGACACCTTCGTCGCGGCCTTCGGCGGGGACGGCGCCGGGCAGGGACAGCAGGGGGCTCTTCATGCCGCCCAGCCTACGACTTGGCGGAGGCGTCCTTCGCGGCGTCCTGCGCCTTCCCCGCCGCCTCCGTCTTCGCGGCGTCCCGCGCCTTGCCCGCCGCCTCCGTCTTCGCGGGCTCCGTCCTCGCCGCCGTGCAGTCCGCGCAGCGGCCGAAGATCGCGAAGTGCTTCATGTCCGTGTCGAAGCCGAAGTCGGCGCGCAGCTTCTCCGTGAACTCCGCGACGACGGACAGGTCCGCCTCGATGACGTCCTTGCAGTCCCGGCAGACCAGGTGGATGTGGTGGTGCCGGTCGGCCAGGTGGTACGAGGGGGCGCCGTGGCCGAGATGTGTGTGGCTGACCAGCCCGAGCTCTTCGAGGAGCTCCAGGGTCCGGTAGACGGTGGAGATGTTCACGCCGGACGCCGTCTTGCGCACCTCGCACAGGATGTCGTCCGGAGTGCCGTGCTCCAGGGCGTCGACCGCCTCCAGGACGAGCTGCCGCTGGGGCGTCAGCCGGTAGCCGCGCTGCCGAAGATCGGTCTTCCAGTCGGTGGTCACCACACGCCCAGTCTAGGACGTGTGGTCAAACCCCGGCCGGTCCCGCGGTCCTGGCTGTTCCTACTTGAAGAAAGCGATGCCGTCGTCCGGCATGTCCTCGAGGTTCCGCGCCATCTCGGCGACCTCCTCGGGGGTGACGACCTTCTTCAGGTGCGCCGACATGTACGGGCGCAGCTCGACGTCGGGGGTGGCCTTCTCGCCGACCCACATCAGGTCGCTGTTGACGTACCCGTAGAGCCGCTTGCCACCGCTGTACGGGCCGGAGGCCGCCGTGCGGGCGACCGCGTCGGTGACCAGGTCGATCTGCGGCTTCTGGTCGGCCAGCTCGCCGTACCAGATCTCGATGACGCCCTGGTCGCGGGACATGACGACCTCGACCTTGCGGTCCTTGTCGATGCGCCAGTAGCCGCTCTCGGTCTCCAGCGGCCGGACCTGCTTGCCCTCGCCGTCCAGGACCCAGGTGTGGGAGACGTACTCAAGGAAGTCCCGGCCGTCGTGGCTGAAGGTGACTTCCTGGCCGAAGTTGCACTTCTCGGCACCGGGGAAGTCGGACACGCCCGCGCCCGCCCAGTTGCCGAGGAGGAAGGCCAGCGGGACGAGGTCCGGGTGGAGGTCGGACGGAATCTCGATCATGAGCGGCTCAGACGATCTGTGAGGGTGCGAGCGGTGGGCGGGAACCGACGGCCGACGAGGGTCAGCGCTGGCCCTGATACAGCTTCTTCACGGTGAGCGCGGCGAAGGCGGTGACGCCCACGCAGACCAGGACCAGCAGGGCGGTGAAGAAGGCTTCAAGCACGGGGAGCTCCTCGTGACGGGCGGTTGGGCGGCGGTGACAGGGCCGGGCCCCCAGCCTAATGGGTGGGGGCCCGGTCTTCTCGTTCAGGTGTCGGCCCGGCGGGAGGCTGCCGTCCGGGCAGGTGCGGACGGATGCCGGCGGATGCCGTCGGATGCCGTCAGATGTCGTCGGACACGGATGGATACAGTTCGCGATATGCCGAAGAAGCTCGTGATCAAGGTGACCGCCGGGCCCGAGGCCGCCGAGCGCTGTTCGCAGGCCTTCACCGTGGCGGCCGTGGGGGTCGCCAGCGGGGTGGAGGTCTCGCTCTGGCTGACCGGGGAGTCCTCGTGGTTCGCGCTGCCGGGCCGGGCCGCCGAGTTCGAACTGCCGCACGCCGCCCCGCTGCCCGACCTGCTGGACTCGATCCTGGCGGGCGGCCGGATCACCCTGTGCACCCAGTGCGCGGCCCGGCGCGACATCACCGAGAAGGACGTGCTGGAGGGCGTACGCATCGCGGGTGCGCAGGTCTTCGTGCAGGAGGCCATGGCGGACGACACGCAGGCGCTCGTCTACTGATCCCCCGCTCCTCCCCCCGCCCGGGCGGGGGGAGGCCAGGTCTCAGTGGCGTTTCTTGCCGTCCAGCTCGTCCCACCACGCGTCGGACTCCGGGTCACCGGAGGGGTCGTCCCACCAACGGTCCTCCGGGCCCCGCCGGTTGGCGATCATCGCGGCGATCGGCGGGATGACCATGGCGACGACGCACATGCCGACGGCGACGGGCATGGACCACAGGCGCACCACGGCCCAGGCGGACACGAAGAGCACGATGCATCCGCCCATCATCAGGAAGTAGTTCCTCCTGCGTCGGGCGTACATGCTTCCAGCGTAGGTCTCCGGCCGTCGGAGGGCACGAACCACGGACAGCACGAACCACTCGACGGCACGAAGCACCGGACGGCACGAAGGGCCGCCCCCCGCGTCAGGTGGCGTCCAACCCCCTGGGGTGCGGCCCTTCGGCCGTTCGGTGTGCCGGGAACAACGCGTCCCGGCGTGCCCTGATCCCTGAGGATCAGACGGCGATGGCGACCTCCGAGAGCCCGCCCGTCTGCGCGACGACCGTGCGGTCGGCGCTGCCGCCCGGCACCAGGGCGCGGAGCGTCCAGGTGCCTTCGGCGGCGTAGAACCGGAACTGTCCCGTCGCGGAGGTCGGGACCTCGGCGGTGAACTCGCCGGTCGAGTCCAGAAGACGCACGTAGCCGGTGACGGGCTCGCCGTCACGGGTCACGCTGCCCTGGATGGTGGTCTCACCGGGCTTGATCGTCGAAGCGTCGGGGCCACCGGCCTGTGCTCCACACATGGTTCTGTCCTTCGGTCGTCGTGGTGCTGGTCGGTGGGTTACTTGTTGGCGCCGAGCTCGATCGGCACGCCGACGAGGGAGCCGTACTCGGTCCAGGAACCGTCGTAGTTCTTGACGTTCTCCTGGCCGAGCAGCTCGTGGAGCACGAACCAGGTGAGCGCGGAGCGCTCACCGATGCGGCAGTAGGCGATGGTGTCCTTCGCCAGGTCGACCTGCTCGGCCTCGTAGAGGGCCTTCAGCTCGTCGTCCGACTTGAAGGTGCCGTCGTCGTTGGCGTTCTTCGACCACGGGATGTTGCGGGCGCTCGGCACGTGGCCGGGGCGCTGCGACTGCTCCTGCGGGAGGTGGGCCGGGGCGAGCAGCTTGCCGCTGAACTCGTCGGGCGAGCGCACGTCGACCAGGTTCTGGTTGCCGATGGCCTTGACGACGTCGTCGCGGTAGGCGCGGATCGACTCGTCCTGCGGCTTGGCCGTGTACCGGGTGGCCGGCCGCGTCGGGACGACGTCGGTCAGGTCGCGGGAGTCCAGCTCCCACTTCTTGCGGCCGCCGTCGAGGAGCTTGACGTTCTCGTGGCCGTACAGCTTGAAGTACCAGTAGGCGTACGACGCGAACCAGTTGTTGTTGCCGCCGTAGAGGACGACCAGCGTGTCGTTGGCGATGCCCTTCTCGCTGAGCAGCTTCTCGAAGCCGGCCTGGTCGACGAAGTCACGGCGGACCGGGTCCTGGAGGTCCTTGGTCCAGTCGATCCGGATCGCGTTCTTGATGTGGTTCTTCTCGTACGCCGAGGTGTCCTCGTCCACCTCGACGATCGCGACCTGCGGGTCGTCGATGTGGGCCTCGACCCAGTCGGCGTCTACCAGGACGTCGCTGCGGCTCATGCTGTTCTCCTCCGGGGCAGTCTGCGGCGGGGTGGTGCGAGATGCGGAGTTGCTGGGTGCGGGTGTACGCGCGGAGGCACGGAACGCGGCGCGTACGGGGCACGGGGCCGGCCCTGGTGACGGTCGGGGGTGACGGTCGGAGGGCCGGGGGAAGCGGGGTGGCTGCGACGGTGCGAGCGGTCCCGCTCAGAAGGTGCGACAGAGCATGGCGGCGACGCGGCACAGGTCTACTGCCCGCCGCTTCGTGAGATCCGCCTGTCGCTTCATGCGTCCGATCGTAGGGAGGTACGGACGGAGATGTCACCGTCGTGTCGCATGGTGAGACACGATCATCCGTGATGCGAGACGGAAGAGCGACGATCCGGCCCGGATCCGCTGCCGTGTCCCCCTGAGCCTGCCCCGCATCTGCGGACCGGACGCGGGTGTCTCACCATCCGGATCGGAGGGCCGGATCAGCCGGTCAGGGAGACGTCCGAGCCGGTCACCGAGATCTCCAGGCCCTTCTCGGTCACCTTGACCTCCTGGAGCTCCAGCCCCCTCGGCAGCCCGTCGATGTCGCCCTCGAAGTCGGTCTTCTTGCGGACCAGCTCCTCCACGCCGGGAATCCCCTCGCCCGGCACCTCGTCCGCACGCACCTTGATCGTGTGGCCGTCGACACGGGTCACGGTGGACAGCACGCTGCGCGAGATCGGCCGGCCGAGGACCTCGACCGTGCCGGTGACCTTCGCCTTGCCCTTGCCGCCGTACTCCACGACGACGCCGTCGCTGGCCGCCGCCGTGAGGTCCTCGTAGCTGACGAGCGCGGTGCCGGTGGCGCGGGTGGCGGTCGCGGTCCGGTAGCCGGAGCCGAGCTTCACGTCGTGGAGCCGGGCCCGGACCTCGCTGACCCGGATCGTGCGGCCCGCGGCGCTGGTCTTCATTCCGGTGAGGCTGACGTCGACCCGGTCGAGCTTCGATCCGGCGAGCTGGGTGAGGAAGGGGAAGCCCTTGATCGAGATCTCCGTCGTGGCGGGGCCGCCCCCGCTGATCGTGACCCGGTCCTCGGCCTCGGACTCGGCGAACCAGAGGGCCGCGCGGTCGACGGCGAGGAAGAGGCCGCCGAGCACCACCACCAGGACCAGCAGTATTCGCAGTGCGCGCATGTCTCGATTCCCCACCCTGAGCCGATCGGTCCCCCTGGCGCCCGTGAGCCTACTGCGGCAGGAGTGGACGCCCTGGATGATCGACGACCGACGGCCCCCCGGTGGTTCCCGAGGGGCCGTCAGCAGCCGTACGAAGCAGATGTCGGCGGTCAGCCCCAGGCGGTCGGTCGTCGGCGGTCGGTCGTCGGCGGTCGGTCGTCGGCGGTCGGTCGCAGGCGGTCGGTCGCAGGCGGTCAGAGGAGGGCGCGGCCGACCACGTGGACGGCCGGGGCCGCCAGGGTCAGCGGCAGCGCCACCCCGGCGGTCATGTGCACGAACCGGGACGGGTAGTCGTAGCTCGCCACGCGCAGCCCGATGAGCGCGCAGCCGGCCACCGCGAGACCGAGCAACGTGCCCTGCGGACCGAGGTCGGTCGAGTTGCCGAGGACGAGGCCCGCGCCGACCCCCGTGACCAGCGCCATCACGAGGGAGGCCGCGCCGGGCAGCGGGAGGGCGCGGACGAGCGTGGCCGCCGCCACGGCCGCCCCGCCGACGACCACCGCGTCCGGGTCCGCCGCGAGGAACCCGCCCGCGAGCACCGCGAGGGCCGCGGAGACGACGGTGGCCATCAGGCCGTACATCCGCTCGTCGGCCCCCGCGTGGCTGCGGAGCTGGAGGACCACGGTGAGCAGCACCCAGACGCCCAGGGTGCCCAGCAGCGCGGCCGGACCGTGCTCCCGGCCCGCCACGAGCAGGGCGACATCGGCGACCAGGCCCCCGGCGAAGGCGAGCGCGATGCCCTGGCGGGCGGGCCACATGCCGTTGAGCCGGAACCAGCCGGCGGCCGTCACCGCCTGGAGGAGCACCACCGCGACGAGCAGGGCGTACGTCCCGATCGCCGCGCCGCCCGCGAGCAGCAGGCCGAGCGCGGCGGTGAGCGCCGCGGGCTGGATCCCCGGCGCGATGATCGGCGAGCGCCCCTCGGCTCGGGCCCGCTGGGCGTCGGTGACACGGGCGTTGCCCAGCGTCGTGGGCGCGCTGTAGCCGGTGTCGCCGGGGCCCGACTGCGCGGTGGCGGGCGCGGGCGCGGTCCCCGGCTCGGACACGGCCGCGGGTGCGGCCGGCGTGGCGGGTGCGGCCGGCGTGGCCGGAACCTCGGGCGGCAGCGGGTAGGAGCCCGAGGCTCCCTGGGGCGGCAGGTAGGCGGTGTCGGCGGCCGAGGGCGGGTACGCGTGCCGCTGGTCCTGCCGCTGCTGCTGTCCCTGCCCCTGGGACTGCTGGTGCTGCTGGGGGTACGAAGGCTGAGGCTGAGGCGTCCCGTACGGATCCGGCGCGGGCTGCTGTCGCCCGTACGGCTCCGAGTGAGACTGCGGCTGCTGCCCGTACGGCTCCGCGTGAGACTGCGGCTGCTGCGCGTACGGCTCCGCGTGAGGCTGCGACTGCTGCGCGTACGGATCCGGCTGCCGGCCGTACCCGGGGCCCTCCCCGTAACCGTGCGCCTGCCCGTACCCCTGGCTCTGCCCCGGGTCCCCGTCCGGGCGGATCGTCGGCTGGTACTGGGTGTCCCAGGTCGGTGCCTGCCACGTCTGCGTACCGCCCTGGTCGAAGGCGGCCGGCTCCTTGGGCCCGGCGTGCTGCCCGGCCGTCCCGTCGGGCCACTGCGGCGCGGGCGGCGGCTGCTGCCGCTGCTCGGGGTCGTACGGATACGGGTACTGCTGATCGCTGCTGCTCATGGCCTGCGGTTCACCCTCCTGCGAACGGCGGGAGCACCTCGACCGTGCCGCCCTCGGCAAGGCGTACGGTCTCATGCTCGCGGGTCCCCACGGGGTCCCCGTCGACGAGGAACGAGCACCGCCGGAGCACCTGGCTCAGCTCGCCGGGGTGCCTCTCGCGCACCGCGTCGAGGGCCTCGGCGAGGGTCGCCGCCGCGTACGGCTCCTCCGCGGTGCCCGCGGCAGCCTTCGCCGCGGCCCAGTAGCGGATCGTCCCCGCTGCCATGGCGCCACTCCTTCGGTCGGTCGGTTCGTCGGACGCCTCGTGCGTCAGCTCTCCATGATGGGTCACGCGGGCGGTGCGCCCGTCGCCCAGTCGGCGATGCGGGCCAGGAGGGCGTCGTCCGCCGCGTCCTCCGCGTGCCCCATCCCGCGCTCCAGCCACAGCTCCGCGCCGCCGGGACCGGCCGCCTCCGCCAGCATCCTCGGGTGGTCCAGCGGGAAGTACGGGTCCCGGTCGCCGTGGACGAGCAGCAGCGGGGCCGGGGCGATGAGCGGGACCGAGGCGACCGGGGAGAGCGGGACGGGGTCCCAGTCCTCCGTGGCGATACGGGTGCGGAATCCGTAGCGGCCGACGAGGCGGCCCGAGGGGCGGGTGACCACCCAGTGCAGCCGGCGCATCGGGGCCGTCCCCCGGTAGTACCAACGGGCGGGCGCGCTGACGGAGACCACCGCATCCGAGTGCGCCCCTGTGCGCTGTGTGCGCCCCTCGCGCTCCGGCACGCGAACGGGTGTATCCCCGGCCGCGGATTCCGCCCCCTCGGCGACGGGGTCCGCCGCGTACAGAGCGCCGTGCCGGAGCACCACCGAGCCGCCCATCGAGAACCCGACCGTCACCACCCGGGTGTGCCCGAGCTGCCGCGCCCAGGCCACCGCCGCCGCCAGGTCCAGCACCTCGCGGTCGCCCACCGTGGACCGCCCGCCGGACCGCCCGTGCCCCCGGAACGAGAACGTGATCACGGCCGCACGCTGGGCGAACACCCGCGCGGCACGGCGTACGGCGGGACGGTCGGCCGACCCGGTGAACCCGTGCGCGACGACGATCGCGGGAGTCGTCGCCGAGGTCGCGGAGAGGGCCCCGGAGGCCCCGCCGCCCGGGGCTCCGAAGCCCGCCGTACACGGTTCGTACACCGCCTCGACCGGCACGCCGTCATCCGTCAGCAACGTGGCGCATCGTGGGGGTGGCGTGAGCAAGGGAACAGAGGAACCCCGGAATCGACCCTCGGACACGGAACTCATGTGGGCTATTCTGCTGCGAAGAGGATCCGGGCAAAGCAGCCCCCGGGTCCTTTTGTGCTTTACGGGCGTTGTTACGACGACGTTTCCACAAGCTCAGCGGTCCCCGGGGCGCGGGACCGCACGCAACACCCGCTTGACGTACGAAGCAGTGCCGCATACTCCCCCGGGTCCGGCCCGGGAGTGCCCCTCTCGCAGGGAACGAGGAGGACCGACGTAATGGGCGAGCGAACCGTGCAACACGATCGACCGAACCGGGCAGGTGGGCGGCGATGAGTTCACTGCTGCTTCTGACGAACGCACTCCAGCCGTCGACGGAGGTGCTTCCCGCCCTCGGCCTTCTGCTCCACAGCGTGCGCGTGGCCCCCGCCGAGGGCCCGGCCCTCGTGGACACCCCGGGCGCCGACGTGATCCTCGTCGACGGGCGGCGCGACCTTCCGCAGGTCCGCTCGCTCTGTCAGCTGCTGCGGTCCACGGGACCCGGCTGCCCGCTGATCCTCGTCGTCACCGAGGGCGGTCTCGCGGCCGTCACCGCCGACTGGGGCGTGGACGACGTCCTGCTGGACACGGCGGGACCGGCGGAGGTCGAGGCGCGGCTGCGGCTCGCCATGGGCCGCCAGCAGATCACCTCCGACGACTCCCCGATGGAGATCCGCAACGGTGATCTCTCCGTCGACGAGGCGACGTACAGCGCGAAACTCAAGGGCCGGGTCCTGGACCTGACCTTCAAGGAATTCGAACTGCTGAAATACCTGGCCCAGCACCCGGGCCGGGTGTTCACCCGCGCCCAGCTCCTCCAGGAGGTCTGGGGGTACGACTACTTCGGCGGTACGCGGACGGTCGACGTCCACGTACGGCGGCTGCGCGCCAAGCTCGGCCCCGAGCACGAGTCGCTGATCGGGACCGTCCGCAACGTCGGCTACCGCTTCGTCGTCCCGGAGAAGGTGGAGCGCGCGGCGGAGGAGGCGAAGGAGCGCGCGGGCGGGCGGCCGAAGGCGGAGGGACCCGACTCCCGGCCTGTCGCCCGTTCGGAGCAGTCCTCTTCGGCCACGGCGGAGCAAGAAGCCCCGGTCCGGGCTGCCAAGGGATAGGTCCATCCGCGTAGACTGCCGCGCGTGGCCAAGGTGACGCGGGACGATGTGGCGAGACTGGCGGGGACGTCGACCGCGGTCGTCAGCTACGTCATCAACAACGGACCCCGGCCGGTCGCCCCGGCCACGCGCGAGCGGGTGCTCGCCGCGATCAAGCAGCTGGGCTACCGGCCCGACCGGGTCGCCCAGGCCATGGCCTCGCGCCGCACGGACCTCATAGGCATGATCGTGCCGGACGCCCGCCAGCCGTTCTTCGCGGAGATGGCGCACGCGGTCGAACAGGCCGCCGCCGAGCGCGGGAAAATGGTGCTGGTCGGCAATTCCGACTACCGCGACGAGCGCGAGGTCCACTATCTGCGGGCTTTCCTCGGGATGCGGGTCTCCGGGCTGATCCTGGTCAGCCAGGGCCCCAGCGAGCGCGCCGCCGCCGAGATCGAGGCCTGGGACGCCCGGGTCGTCCTGCTGCACGAGCGCCCCGAGGCGATCGACGACGTCGCCGTCGTCACCGACGACGTGGGCGGCGCCCAGCTCGCCACCCGGCATCTGCTGGAGCACGGCCATCCGTACGTGGCCTGCCTCGGCGGGACGGAGGAGACCCCGGCGGTCGGCGACCCGGTCGCCGACCACGTCGAGGGCTGGCGGCGGGCGATGCACGAGTCGGGCCGCTCCACGGAGGGCCGGCTGTTCCAGGCCCCGTACAACCGCTACGACGCCTACCAGGTGGCCCTCGGTCTCCTCTCCGGCCCCGACCGGCCGCCGGCGATCTTCTGCGCCACGGACGACCAGGCCTTCGGCGTGCTGCGGGCCGCCCGCGAGCTGCGCATCGACGTGCCGGGCGAGCTGGCGGTGGCGGGCTTCGACGACGTGAAGGAGGCGGGTCTCACGGACCCGCCGCTGACCACGGTCCACTCCGACCGTCCGGCGATGGCACGGGCGGCCGTGGACCTGGTCCTGGACGACGCGCTGCGGGTCTCGGGATCGCGGCGGGAGCGGCTGAAGCAGTTCCCCTCGGCGCTGGTGGTCCGGCGCTCGTGCGGCTGCGGAGAGCCCACACCGTCCGTCTGACCGCCGGCCCCCGCCGGGTCTTTACAGCGGGCATACGCGGTTCTTCCGGGCTTCTCAGGACGTACTCAGGCCGTTCTCATCTTCGCCGCTCAGCCTGGTGGACATGACGGAGAACCTTCGCCCGAGCGGCGCGCACTCGACGGACCAGGACCCGACCTCGTACCCGTACGCCCCCTCCTACGCCACGGCGTACGACGGCACAACGGGCGCAACGGGCGCAACGGCGTACGACAGCGCTGCGGGCGGTTACCCCCCGCCGCCCGCGTACGCCCCCACCGCCGGCAGGCGCAGGGCGAAGCGGCCGGTGGCGCTGCTGGCGGCGGTGGCGATCGCGGCGGGTGTGATCGGCGGCGGCACCGCCACGCTCGTCGGCCATCTGAACGGCCAGAACGCGGCCGCCACCGCTTCGGGCGGCGCGGTCAACGGCACCACCGTCGCGCAGAGCAGCAAGGGCACGGTGGCGGGCGTCGCGGAGGCGGTCTCGCCCGCGATCGTGGAGATCGGCGCGGCCTCCTCGGCGGGCAGGTCCACCGGGTCCGGTGTGGTGATCACCGAGGACGGCGAGATCGTCACCAACAACCACGTCATCTCGGGCGCCCAGCAGATCCAGGTCACCCTCTCCACCGGCAAGACGTACACCGCCGACGTCGTGGGCACCGACCCCGACAAGGACCTGGCGCTCATCAAGCTCCGGAACGCGAGCGGGCTGAAGACGGCGCCGCTGGGCGACTCCTCCAAGGTCAAGGTCGGCGAGCAGGTCGTGGCGATCGGCTCGCCGGAGGGCCTGACCGGCACCGTCACCAGCGGGATCGTCTCCGCACTCGACCGGGACGTGACGGTCGCCAAGGACGACTCCGGCGGCTCCGGGCAGGGTCAGGGCCGGCAGGGTGGCGGCCAGGAGTGGCCCTTCGAGTTCGGCGGGCAGCAGTTCAACGGCGACACGGGCGAGGAGACCACCACGTACAAGGCGCTCCAGACCGACGCCTCGCTCAACCCCGGCAACTCCGGTGGCGCGCTGATCAACATGAACGGCGAGATCATCGGGATCAACTCGGCCATGTACTCGCCCAGTTCGTCTGCAGCGGGCAGCGGTTCCGCGGCCGGAAGCGTGGGTCTCGGCTTCGCGATCCCGGTGAACACGCTCAAGGCCGACCTGGACACCCTGCGCGCCGGGAACGGCTCCTGACCGTGCGAGGCTGAGAGTGCCCGCGCAGGGCGGACGGACCGGGTCGACACGAGAAGAGGACCAGACAGCGATGAGCCCCGCCGAAGACGATCCCCAGCGCATCCTGATCGTCGACGACGAGCCGGCCGTGCGCGAGGCGCTGCGGCGCAGCCTCGCCTTCGAGGGGTACGGGACGCAGGTCGCGGTCGACGGGTACGACGCCCTGGCGGTGGTCGAGACGTACGCCCCCGACCTCATCGTCCTGGACATCCAGATGCCCCGGATGGACGGCCTCACCGCCGCCCGGCGCATCCGGGCCACCGGCTCGACCACGCCCATCCTGATGCTCACCGCCCGCGACACCGTCGGGGACCGGGTCACCGGCCTCGACGCCGGGGCGGACGACTACCTGGTCAAGCCGTTCGAGCTGGACGAGCTGTTCGCCAGGATCCGGGCCCTGCTGCGCCGCAGCTCGTACGCGTCGGCAGCGGCGGCGGGCGCGGAGGCCCCCGACGACGACGTCCTGTCCTTCGCGGACCTGCGGATGGACCTGTCGACCCGCGAGGTCACCCGGGGCGGGCGGCGGGTGGAGCTGACCCGCACCGAGTTCACGCTCCTTGAGATGTTCCTGTCCCACCCCCGCCAGGTGCTGACCCGGGAGCAGATCCTCAAGGCCGTCTGGGGCTTCGACTTCGAGCCGAGCTCCAACTCCCTGGACGTGTACGTGATGTACCTGCGCCGCAAGACGGAGGCGGGCGGCGAGCCGCGCCTCGTCCACACCGTGCGCGGGGTGGGGTACGCGCTGCGGACGGGCGGGAGCGGGGAGGCGTGAGCGGGTCGTCGCCCATCGCGGACGGGCGGGGGCAGGAAGGCATGAGCGGGTCGTCGCCCATCTCCGACGGGCGGAGGCAGGAAGGCATGAGCGGGTCGACGGCTGCCACGACCGGGCGCGGGCGGCGGGGCAGGGGTCCGCTGCGCCGGTTCCGGGCGCTGCCGCTGCGCTCGCGGCTGGCTCTGCTGGTGGCCACGGCGGTGGCGGTGGCGGTCGCGGCGGTGGCGGTGGCGTGCTGGTTCGTGACCCGGGAGCAGTTGGAGGACCAGCTCGACGACTCGTTGCGCAACGCGAAGATGGACAACGCGCCGATGCGCGATCTGCTGTCCTCGTGTCTGAGCGGAGGGCAGTTGCCCGCCCAGGAGTTCCCCGGCCAGTACACGGTGCAGATCGTCGCGGCCAACGGCGACTACTGCACGGCCCCGAACACGACGCCCGTCCCGGCCCAGCCCAGCGACATCGCGGTGGCGGCGGGGCGCGAGGCCGACGCCCTGCACACGACGGAGAACGACGCCGGACAGGCGATGCGGGTCTACACGCGCAAGCTGCCGCCGGTGGTCAGCTCCGGCCAGGCCAACAACGACCTGGCGGTCTCGGTGGCCCGCCCGCTCAGCGAGATCGACGCGCCGCTGTCCACGCTCGCCTGGGTGCTGGCCCTCGTCGGCGGCATCGGCGTCGTCGGCGCGGGCGCGGCCGGGCTGTGGGTGGCGCGGGCGGGGCTGCGCCCGGTGGACGAACTCACCGACGCGGTCGAACACGTGGCACGCACCGAGGACTTGACCGTACGGATCCCGGTCGACGGCGAGGACGAGATCGCCCGGCTGTCGAACTCCTTCAACTCCATGGCCGCCCGCCTGGCCTCCTCGCGCGACCGCCAGTCGCAGTTGATCGCGGACGCGGGGCACGAGCTGCGCACCCCGCTGACCTCGCTGCGGACGAACGTGGAACTGCTGGCCCGCAGCGACGAGACGGGCCGGGTGATCCCGGCGGAGGACCGCAAGGCGCTGATGGCCTCGGTGAAGGCCCAGATGACGGAGCTGGCCGCGCTGATCGGTGACCTCCAGGAGCTCGCCCGTCCGGACGCGGCCGAGCCGGGCCCGCTCCAGGTGGTGGCCCTGCACGAGATCACCCGCACCGCCCTGCGCCGGGCCCGCCTGCGCGGCCCGGAGCTGACGATCACGGAGGACCTGGCCCCCTGGTACGTACGGGCGGAGCCGGCCGCGCTGGAGAGGGCGATCGTCAACGTCCTGGACAACGCGGTGAAGTTCAGCCCGCCGCGCGCCACGGTCGACGTGCGGCTGCACCGGGGCGAGCTGACGGTACGGGACCGGGGCCCCGGCATCCCCGCCGAGGAACTCCCCCACGTCTTCGAACGCTTCTGGCGTTCCCCGACCGCCCGCCAGCTCCCCGGCTCGGGCCTGGGCCTGTCCATCGTGGCCCGCACGGTGCACCAGGCGGGCGGCACGATCACCCTGCGCCCGGCCCCGGACGGGGGCCCCGGCACGGTCGCGGCCCTGACGCTGCCGGGGGCGCCGACGCCGCCGCCGGAGATGTGAGGCCGCCCGGGATCAGGCGGTCGGGACCAGCCGACCGGGATCAGCCGACCGGGGTCACCCGGCCGGGGTCAGCCGACCGGGGTCACCCGGCCGGGGTCAGCCGACCGGGGTCAACAGCCCGGGATCACCCGGCAGAGGTCAGCCGACCGGGTTGTGCCGGATCAACGACTCGACGAGGCCGGACCGCTGGTTCGGATAGTCCAGCGGGACGATGCCGAGACCCGTCCATCCGGCGGTCTCCGCGCGCTCCAGGAAGGCGTGCACCTGCGGGTTGAGCCGGTCGGCGTTCCAGCGGGGCGGCATGAGGGCGGCGGTGGAGACGTAGTTCATGTAGAACGCGCCCGGCCGCGAGGCCGCCTTGCGGAACTGTGCCTCGATCTTCGGGTACTTCGCGAACGGCTCCGCCATGTAGTCGTCCTGGATGTCGAAGAGCGCCGGGTCCGCGTACCGCACCCCGGGCAGCCCGCCGTTGTCCGCGAGCAGCACCACCTTGCCCCGGGCCCCGCCGAGGTCGGGGAGGTCGGAGTCGAGGCGGAACAGGGACCGCCAGCCCCGTCGGTCCAGGTAGTCGTCGAAGACCGCCCGGAACGCGGCGTCGCTCGCGGAGGAGTACTCCTGCTTGACCCGCATCAGCACGGTCTCGGTGGGGCGCGCGGCGAGGAAGTCCCGGCAGGCGATGAGGACATCGCCGAACATCATGTTCTGGAACGACGCCCCGTGGTGGATCGCGAACGAGCCGTCGATCAGCCGGCAGCGCACGTCGAGGAAGCGGATGCCACTCGTCAACTGCTGGGCGACCGTGGTGTTCTGGCACTCCGACCAGGGCCCTCCGAACCGGGCCCCCGAGTCGTGCGTCCCCGGGATCGTCAGCCGCTGGAGCGCGGTGCCGTCGGGCAGGGCGGCCATCCAGTCCTGCACGCCCCGGACCGCCCGGGCCTTCTCCCGCGTGGCGGCGACGGCGGGTGCCGCACCGACGATCGCGGTGGCGGATACGGCGAGGGCACCGGCCAGAAAGCCTCGGCGGGAGGGTATGGAGAGCCGGGAGAGCCGGGACGAGGACGCGGGGTCGGGCGTGCGCGCAGGGGTGGACATGCGGGGTGCCTCCAAGGGCCGTGGGGGAGCCGGACCGGGCCGGGCCTGACCGGGCGGGACCCTTGGATTCTGTCGGGTACATGCCATATAGGAAAGAGGACGTACGCGCCCGACCTGCGGGGCAGAGCCGCGTCAGAGTGAACGGAATACCACGGAACAGAATATTCACCATGTCGCCGGGCAGAATTACCGAAGCCGCATAAAAAGATTGCCGGAAATAGTGAAATGCCTCTATTCTGAGGCCACTTGACCGGACCTTTCGGCCTGCATCTCCGCGGAGAAAAGGCGATTCTCGGCAAGCTCACGAGCAGCGGCCGACGCCTTCATTTCCCTCCGCCACGGAATCCATCGACCACATGTGAGGAAGACCCGTGCGACGTATGACCTCCGCCGTCCTTTCCCTGAGCGCCCTCCTGGCCGCCTCCGCCCTCGTCGCCCCCGCGGCGGGCGCCGCACCGCAGAACGACAGGCCGGCCGCGGCGCCCGCCGGATGGGAGAGGGTGGACGGGGCCGAGCTGGCGAAATTCGCCCGGAACGACGGGAGAGCCCAGGCCCCGGCCGCCAACGGCCTCAGCGCCTCCGCCCAGGCGGACGACTCCGGAACGTTCGCCCTGAAGTCGGTCCGCAACGGAAGGTTCACGGCCACCGAGAAGAACTACGCCGCCCCCAACACCGGTGTCCTGCGGGCACGTTCCGCAGAGGTGACCGGCGGCTGGGAGGGCTTCGCCTTCGAATGGCACGAGGCCACCGAAACGTATGCGCTGAAGTCGTTGGCGAACAACCGCTACGTAGCCGTCGAGGGGAACTACACCGGCAACACGCAGAACGTCCTGCGCGCCCGCTCGACCGGCGCGGGCACCTGGGAGCGGTTCACGCTCTACTACAACGAGGACGCGGACCGCTGGGCGCTCCAGTCCGCGCTGAACGGGCGCTTCGTCGCCATGGAGAACGGCTACACGGGTTCACTCCAGTACGTGCTGCGCGCCCGGTCCCTCGAAGTCACCGGCTCCTGGGAGCAGTTCGAGCTCTTCGAGATCACCGGCTGACACCACCGGCCCCTCAGGGCTCCTCGGATCCTTCGGGGCTCTCAGCCACCGGCCCCGCGAACGGCCCGACCCCCGGTCCGTCCAGTTCGCCGAGCGCCACCCGGCGACCGGACACGGCCAGGAGCAGGGACAGGGCGGGGGTCCGCCACCTCCGGCCCCTCCCCGATCGACAGGTCGGCGTCCGTCGCCGTCAGCCGGACGGACGCCACCGCCTCCCTCGCCCCCGGCCGCGTCCGAAACTCATCGCCGCCGGACACCCGGCAACTGATCAATAAAGGTGATCTTGCCCCTTTGTGTCATGAATTCGTAACAGCGCGCAGACAGCACAACTCCTCCGCGTCACGACCTGTCCGACAGGGTGTGACTCACACCACTTCGAGGGGTGGGGAGCCGGGCGCCCGACCAGGCGTCGCGCAGTGAACGAATCAAGAAACCGGGGAACGACATGATCAACATCCGACGTGCGTCAGCCATCGGCGCCGCTGTCACCGCCACCGCCTGCGCCGCGGTCGCGCTCGCACCGGCCGCCGTCGCGGCCGAGCCCGCCGCCCAGCGGGCCACCGCGGCGCCGAAGGCCGCCGCCGCTCAGTACAACGGGGTCTGCGGCAGCGGCTACGCCGTGGTGAACTCCGCGCAGATCGGCTCCAAGGGCTCGGTCTTCCTCACGTACAACTCCGCCACCGGCAAGAACTGTGTGGTGACCATCCGCACCAATCCCGGGACGGCCGTGCACATGACGGCCTCGCTCGGCTTCGCCTCGCCCACCACGAGGGTCACGGACACCGGGTACTTCACCACGTACGCGGGTCCGGTCTACCTCGACGCACGCGGCCTGTGCGTGACGTGGCGCGGCGAGATCTCCGGCGAGGTGGCGGGCAAGAACGGCACCAACTGCGGCACCCTGGCCGCGAACCGGTGACGGTCCCGCACTGAACGTCAGCGGCCCGCCGCGTGGTGTGCGCACACCACGCGGCGGGCCGCGGCGGGTCACGCGCGGGGACCGGGCCGGGGCCGGGGCCGACGCGGCGGCCGCGGTGCGTCATGGGGCTCCGTGGGCGACGCCGTCGGGACACGCGCTCCGGGAAGGTCCGGCGTGACGTAACGGGGCGGAAGATCGGGGGTGAGCAGTTGGCGTGCGGTCATGGGTCCCACCTGCCGTACGAGGGGAGCCGGTCGGTCTCTCACCAGTGATTCGTAGCCGTACGGCAGGAGGATTGGGCCCGCCGCGCCCGGCTCAGACGCTCAGGCACTCAGGCGCCCGGGTCAGGCGCTCAGGCGCTCAGGCGCTCAGGCGCTCATCAGCGAGATCCCCAGCATCCGCTTCGGCGATGCCAGCGACAGCAGGCCCGACAGGTGGCTCAGCAGGACACTCCCGCATGGCCTTCGTCACAGCGAAAACACAGAAATCGAGGGCAACTGCACGCTTTGGCGACGTCTGTCCGCTCCGCGTGACACCGCCCCGCCCCCGGGCCCCCCAATATTCACCCGGCACCGTCACAGAACCCCCATACGATCGGTGCAGGCAGCCCGCGTGATCCATTCCGCCGTGGCAGCCGCCTCTCCGTGCTCACGCACCCATGACCTCAACTCCACACCGCCGGAACGCCGCTCGCCGCACCGCAGTTCGACCTCCTTCCGGAGCCGACCCAAGGGAACCTGTGAAGATTCGCCGCGTACTCGCCACCGCTGTCGCCCTCGCCGTGACCACCCCCGCCGCGCTGCTCGCGGTGAGCCCCGCGTACGCCGACGCCAAGCCGGCGGCGCAGACGCAGGACCAGCGGAAGAACAAGCCGACCATCAAGGAGCTGGAGGAAGCGGCCGCCGAGGCCCAGAAGGCGTACGACAAGGCCGCCAAGGCGGAGGCCGCCGGGCGCGTCGAGCTGGAGAAGACGCTCGACGACCTGAGCGAGGTCAATGGCACCCGCCCCCTCGCGGTGGCCTCGGCCGCCGCCAAGCAGGCCGCCACGGACGCCGCTGCCGCGAAGACCGCCGCCGACCAGGCCGTGACCGACGCGAAGGCGGCCCTGGACGCCCTGACCGAGGCCGCCACGGAGGAGGAGAGGACCGCCGCCGAGACCGCGCTCTCCGAGGCCGAGGCGACCGCAACGGCCGCCGCCACCGCCAAGACGGACGCCGACACCGCGGCCGCCGAGGCCGGGGAGAAGCTCGACGACGCACGCATCGCGGCGGTCCGCGCCTACGGGGTGCTCCAGAGTGCGGCGGAGGACGCGCTCGCCGTGAAGGCCGCGGCCGACGCCGCGCTGGCCAAGGCCATCAAGGAAGCCGAAGAGGCCGGAGAAGGGGAGGGCGAGGAAGGCGGGGACTGCGAGCCCGAGCTCGACCTCACCGCCGAGGTGACCGGCCTGCCGAACAAGCTCGTCGCGGGGACGTCCACCGACTTCTCCGTCCGGGTCACCAACGGCTCCGACCGGCACATGGACGAGGTCCTCACGTACATCTCGGTCTACGCCACCGACAAGAGCGGCCTCAAGGACACGGACAAGTTCTTCCGCCTCCAGTGGTCCTCCAAGTCCGCCCCGAAGTGGCAGAACGCCGACGCGGACGACTACATCGACGGTGTGGGCGCGCTGAAGCCCGGCGCGCACGCCGATCTGAAGCTGCGCCTCACCCTGGACAAGGCCACCCCGGCCGGCAACGGGGTCGCGTTCATCGCGGCCGACTTCTTCAACGAGGACGGCACCTGCGGCGGAGCGCCCGGCCTGGACATGTACGAGTTCGACGTCAAGGCCGCCGGCAGCAAGCCCGGCAAGACGGAGGACGCCAAGCCCTCCAAGACCACGAAGCCGGGCAACACCGGGACGACGCCGCAGGGTTCGACGTCGGCCACCCCGGTGACCACCGGCACGAACGGCAGCCTCGCCGCCACCGGTTCGTCCTCCGCCACCACATCGATCGCCCTCGCGGGCGGCGCGGCCGTGCTGCTCGGCGCGGCGGCGGTGTTCGTGGTCCGCCGCCGGAAGGCGGACGCGGACGCCTGACGTTTCGTCACGCACCAAGTCCTGAGGGGGTGGTGAGCCGAGTCCGGCTCACCACCCCCTCAGGGCGCTCCGGCCACCGCGCCGCCGGTCGGCTCGGTCAATGCCTTCGCGCCGCCGGGCTCACCGCTCCCCAGTCGACGCCCAGTTCGCCCTTCTCCTCCAGGATCCGCTCCCACCAGGCCCGGTTCTCCACGTACCAGCCGACCGTCTCGGCCACTGCGGTGTCGAAGTCGTGCACCGGACGCCAGCCCAGCCGGGTCTCGGCCTTCTCCGGGTTGATCAGGTACCGACGGTCGTGGTTCGGCCGGTCCGGAATGTGCTCGATCCACTCCGCCGGGTCCAGCCCCAGCGCGGTCACCACGCGGTGCACCATGTCCAGGTTGGTCACCTCGTGACGGGCGGAGATGTCGAAGATGGGCAGGAGGGCCGGGTCCGTCGCCGCCTGCGGTGGTGTCGGGTCCAGTTCGGCGTGCAGCACCCGGTGCACAGCGGCGCAGTGGTCGGTCACATGGAGCCAGTCCCGGCTCTGGAGGCCGTCTCCGTAGACCGGTACCTTTCGGCCGCGCAGGAGGTTCGTCACCGCCAGCGGGATCAGCTTCTCGGGCAGCTGGTACGGCCCGTAGTTGTTCGCGCAGTGCGTCATCCGGATGTTCAGCTCCGGATAGGTCTGCATGTACGCCCGTACCATCTGGTCGCCGGCGGCCTTGGCCGCGCTGTACGGCGTCTTCGCGTTCAGCGGCGAGCCTTCGGTGAACCACCGCTCTCCCTCCGGGAGTTCGCCGTACACCTCGATGGTCGACACATGGACGTGCGACCGCACCGGCACCAGACGGCTGCACTCGGCCATCACCTGTGCGCCGAGCGCGTTGGACCTCATGAACACGCTCGGTCCCAGGATCGCGCGGTCGTTGTGCGACTCCGCGGCGAAGTTCACGACGTAGTCCGGCCGATGACGCCGGTAGATCGCCTCCATGGCGACGGGATCGGCGATGTCGGCCTGCTCGAAGACCACGCGGTCGGACACCGGGTCCAGATTCGCTCTGTTCCCGGCGAACCCCAGGTAGTCCACCGCCACCACTTCGGTGTCCGAGGACTCCCATTCCAGCAGGCGGTGCACATAGTTCGCGCCGATGAATCCGGCGGCTCCGGTCACGAGGTATACGGACATGGCTGCTCCGGGAGGGCTTGAGGGCGGCTTCGGGGCGAGGAGTTCAGGACGAGGGCGCGGGGGGCTCGCCGTACGTCTCTGCGAGGTGGTCCGCCAGGGCGGCGGCGGTCCGGTGCCGGTAGAGATCCGAGATCCGGAGCCGGGGGTCGATGCGCACCATGGCCCGGATGGCCTTCATGGAGTCCCCGCCCTCTTCGAAGAAGTCGTCGTCGTCCTCCAGGTGATCGGCTCCCAGGACGTCCCGCCACGCCTCGACGACGAGCCGGTGCCACGGCCCGGGCCCCGCGGACTGCCGCACCCGCGCCAGCGGCCGTCGCGCCCCCCGCTCCACCGGCGAGGCGAGCGCGCGGCGGTCCACCTTGCCGTTCCCGTTCAGCGGCAGTGCGTCCATGACCTCGACGGACTCGGGGACCATGTGCTCCGGGAGCCGCTCCCGGAGTTCCTGGAGGAGCGACGCGCCGTCCAGCGCTCCGGGGCGCTGGGCTGTCACGTACCCCACCAGTGCCGTGCGCCCCCGCGGATCGGTCCGGGGCACCACCACAGCCCGCTTGACCCCCGGTCGGCCGGCGAGGGCCGACTCGATGTCGCCCAGCTCCACCCTGATGCCGTTGATCTTGACCTGGAAATCCTTCCTGCCCAGGATCTCGATCAGACCGTCGGACGAGATCCTCGCCATGTCGCCCGTACGGTAGAGCCGCTCCTCGGGTCGGTCGCGGTAGGTCCACGGGACGAACCTCTCCTTCGTCTCCTCCGGGCGGCCGAGGTAGCCGCGAGCCAGGCCGACCCCGCCGAGGCACAGTTCCCCGGCCACCCCCACCGGCACAGGCAACATCCGGTCGTCCAGAACGAACGTCCGCTGATTGGCCAGTGGCCGGCCGTAGGGCAGATGTCCTCCGTCCCACGCCGTCGACGGGTCGGCCTCGTAAGCCGTGGAGTGGATGGAGGCCTCGGTGGCACCGCCCAGCGCAATGAACCTCAGCCGGGGGGCGGCCTTCCGGAAGCGGGCGGCCATCGCCGCGGCCACCCAGTCCCCTCCCGTCAGGGCGAGTTCGACCGGGAGGGGCCGCCGGTCACCGGTGACCTCGACGAAGTCGAGGAAGAGGTCCATCAGCGGTGGCGCGGAGTTCCAGACGGTGACCCGATGGCGGTGTACCAGCTCCAGCCAGGAAGCCGGGTGCCGGCCGGCCTCCGGCTCCGGAATCACGACCGTCCCTCCGGCCAGGGTGATCCCGAGTAACTCGTACACCGACATGTCGAAGCCCGGTGAGGACAGCGCGAGCACCGCGTCGTCGGGGCCCACGTCGTATCTCGTGTTGAGGTCGACGAGGTTGTTGAGAACCCCCCGGTGGCACAGCGCGATCGGCTTCGGCGTGCCGGTGGAGCCCGAGGTGTGGATCACGTAGCACAGGTGGCCCGGGCCGACCTCGGTGACGGGGTTCTCCCGCCGGGTCTCCGGTTGCTCGGGCTGCTCGTCGACCAGGAGACGGTGGCGCACTCGGGCGGGAAGGGCCCCGGCGAGCGCCCGGCTGCTGACCATGACCGCGCAGTCGGTGCCGAGAACCATGCTCTCCAGCCGGGACCTGGGGTACTCCGGGTCCAGGGGGACGTACGCGCCGCCCGCCTTCAGGATCGCCAGGATGGCCACCAGGAGGCCCGGGCTGCGCTGCAGGTGGACGGCCACCCGGACGTCCGGTCCCACTCCCAGCCCGATCAGCCGGTGGGCCAGTTCGTTCGCCCGGAGGTTGACCCGCCCGAACGACCACGACTCGTCGCCGAAGACGGCGGCCACGGCCTCGGGTTGAGCGGCGGCCCGGGCCTCGAACGCCTGGTGGAGGCAGATATCGTCCGTGAGGCGCCGGTCGGTCGCGTTCCACTCCCGCAGGAGGGTGTCGGCCTCCCGGTCCGTGAGGATGTCCAGCTGCCGGACGGGATCGCCGGGAGCCTTCGCCATACGGTCCAGCAGGACTTCGAGGTGGCCCGCGACGCGGTCGGCGAACGCGCCGTCGAAACGGGACCCGTCGAGGCTCAGTGTCGCCCTCGATGCGGCCACGTCCGCGTACAGGACCATTTCACAGCCTGCTGCCTTCCCCTCCGCACTGCCGGTATCGCCGGTGAACGAGACGGCGACGGCTCCGGGCGTGGGTGCCGGCGGCGGGCCCGTGACCGGTGAGAACGTCAGATCCTCGACGAGCCGACTGGTGCTTCCGTCGCCGGACAGGAGGACGGAGACCGTGCCGGTGCCGTCGAGCACCTCGACGGAGACCTGGTCGAGGCCTGTGTAGCGGTGGACGAGGACGGCCGTCGCCACGATCAGGAACGAGCGGCGAAAGGTTTCATCGCCGACTGCCGGGAACGTCATGCCGAGTGAACGGGTCAGCCGCTCGCCCGGCTCTCCGGATCCCGGTCGCGGGCGGAGTCCCAGGGCCGAGGACAGCGGGTGATGATCCGGCGGAGGTGCGTTGTGGGACAGGGGGGCGTGGAACGTCATGGCCTGCGCAACCTTTCCGATCGGACCGTCTATGCGCGTTCGAGCGGGAGCGGAAACCGCAGGCACAGAGAGGCCACGCGGTCGCGCACCGCGTCGCGGCGCGCACCGTCCAGCTCGTAGTGCGTGGCGCCCACCACCTGGATCCCCGACAGCACTTCATGCACGAGACTCGCGCACGTGCGAACCTCGAAGGGGCCCATGCCGCGCTGCGCGAGGATGTTGGTGCCGAACCGCAGGCCGCCCGTCACCGTCGGCGGTAGCAGATCGCCGGGGATCTTGTTGCGGTTGACCAGAATCCCGCACTCCTCCAGCGCCTGCTCGGCGATGATTCCGGTGAGCCCGGCGGCCTGGGCGTCGACCAGGACCATGTGGTTGTCGGTTCCCCCGGTCAGCACCCTGTATCCGAGCGCCTGAAGCTCGTCCGCCAGGACCTTCGCGTTGTCGACGACCCGCTTCATCGTCGCGTGGAAGTCGCCGCTCGACGCAATCGCCAGGGCCCGCGCCTTGGCCGCGATCGAGGACGGGTCCGGGGTTCCCTGGAAGCCCGGGAAGACGGCGCGCTGCATGAGCTGCCACAGCCTGGTCCGTCCGTCGGGACCGGTGCTGCGATAGTCCTCACCGAGCAGGATCAGCCCGCCCCGGGGGCCGGCGAGCTGCTTGTAGGTGCTGGTCGTGGTGATGTGGGCATGGTCGATCGGGCTCGGGTGCATCCCTGCCGCCACCAGTCCCGCGATGTGGGAGATGTCGGCGAGGAGGAAGGCGCCGGTCTCGTCGGCAACGTCCCGGAACCGGCCGAAGTCGATGTACCGGGGATAGGCGCTGGCCCCCGCGATGATGACGTCCGGTCGGTGTTCTCGGGCGCGGTCGCATATCGCCCCGTAGTCGAGCGTCCCGTCGGACCCGACCTCGTAGCGGGCCACGTCGTAGTACTTTCCGCTGACCGAGGCGCGGGCGCCGTGCGTCAGATGTCCGCCCGCGTCGAGGTCCAGCGCGAGCAGCCGGCCCCCGCGGGGAAGCAGCGCCGCGAGGACTGCCAGGTTGGCCGAGGAGCAGGAGTGCGGCTGCACATTGGCGTACCGGGCTTGGAAGACCCGCTTCGCGCGCTCGACGGCGAGCGTCTCCACCCCGTCGAAGTGAACGGCGCCCGGGTGGTAACGGGCTCCGGGATAGCCCTCGGCGGTGACACTGGAAAGGACCGTGCCGTTCGCGCAGAGGACGGACGGCGGGGCCAGACTGGCCGACGCGACCATCGATAAGCAACCGGACTGGTAACGCGCTTCGGCGTCCAGCAGCGCTCCGAGATCCGGGTCGTCCCTGGTGAGTACCTGCCAGCCCGTCTCGGCGATGGACCTGGTCGTGGGAATGACTGTTTGCCCAGCTTCAAGCACAGGGGATTCCTTACATGCGATGACGTCCAAGGCAGGCCGAAAAGGGGCCCGGACGCTCTCAGGGGGATGTCCGGCCGAACTTCCGTTCCAGCCAGACGTCGTCCACGTATTCGGTCGGAGCGTGGAAATCGATCTCCAGCTGGCGCAGGAAGGAGCTGATCACGTACGCCCGGCCGGGTGCGTGACTCCGGGACGCCTCCACCAGGCCCGGAACGTCGAGAGGTTGGGTCTCGCTGGCGACGAGAGCGTCCGCGGCCTCCGCTCCGGACGACACGGTGTACCTGCCGGGAATCGAAGTGACCACCGGAGTCGCCGGACGTTCGAGCGTGCTCCGCTTCAGGAGCGATTCCAGCCGCTGCCGGCCCGGTTCCCGGAACGGTGAATGGTACGCCTGGTGAGCGAGGGCGCGGTCCACGACCTGGAGGTCCGCGGGGCCCTCCGTGCGTGCGGACTCCAGGGCCGACCGCAAGCCGGACACCATGATCATCCGACCTGCGCCCCCGAGCACCGGACCGTAGTCGCACGAGACCGTCATGCGCTCGGGCTGCTCGTAGTACCGCCAGTCCTGCGAAGCGGGGACGAACGCGAATCCGATGGCCTCTTCCCGGTCGACGTCCTGGAGATGCCTCTCGTGGAGGAACTTCACCACGAATTCGGTCGTGATCGCACCGGACGCGCGCAGCGCGGCGAGCTCCCCCAATGAAATGCCCCCGTAGAGGGAGGCCGCCCCGTGATCCTCTTCGAGAACACGTGCCACGGCGAGCATTCCGGCCAACTGCTTCAGCCAGCGCAGTAACACCGGGTGAAAGCTGGGCACTTCGCCGTCTATGAGTCGGCCCACCGGAATCCCGGCGGAGTCGGCGAACTCTTCGTAGAGAGACCGCGCGGCTGTCGAATTCCGCACCATCGGTTCGTACACGCGGAAATCTTCCGTGGCGTCAGCAGGACCGAACAGAAGGAAGTTCTTCAACTCGACTCCACCCTTCGCTCTTGCGAGCATCAGTGTTCCGCTACGACTGCCTCGTTGTTCTGCGACCGCTTGGACGCCTTGATGGCGAGCGTCAGCAGCGCCAGGGCGGTCAGCCCCAGGGCCGCGGCGACGGTCGGCAGATGGCCCGCCCCCACGCCACTCACGGTCAGACCTCCGACGGCCCCGCCCAGGGAGACCCCGAGATACGTCCCGGAGGTGTTGAGGGCCAGCGCCTGGGCCGCGGATGGTCCGGCGAGCAGATAGAGGCGGGCCTGGATCGCCGGGGAGTTCCAGAAGGCCATGCCGCCCCAGACCGTGCCCACGACGACGAGGAGGGAGAACGGCAGGGGACGGGCGAACCAGAGGACCCCCTGGAGCGCCATGATGCCGATGAACAGGCCGATGCCGGCAACCAGACAACGGTCCGGCCCCCAGCGGTCGGTGGCTCTGCCGCCCGCCCAGATGCAGACGATGCCGGCGAACCCGGAGAGGCTGAACGCCAGCGCGCGCTGGTCCACACTGGCGCTGCTCACCGCGTCGAGATAGGTGGCCATGTAGGTGAGCATCATCATCGACCCGGTCATGAGCACGCAGTTGGCGAGGATCCCGAGCGATACGGGAGCACTGGCCAGGGCGCGTACCTGCTCGCGAATGCTCGGAGTCTCGCCGGACGGGCCGCTCCCCCGCTCCAGGGTCGCGAGCAGGAAGAGCAGCGCCGCGGTACCGGCCGCCGCCATCGCGAGGAAGGTCGCCCGCCAGCCGAAGTGGCCGCCGATCCACGTTCCGATCGGAACGCCCGCCGCGATCGAGCCGGTGACGCCCAGCGCGACCACGGCGACGTACCTGCCGATATGGCCCTCCGGAGCCCGCTCGGCGGCATAGGCGAACACCGCCGGGGTCGAGGCGGCGGCCGCGAGAGCCGCCATGACCCGCAGGGCCATCAGGAAGCCGAAGCCGTCGGCCGTGGCCGCCATGAGGTTCGCCGCGACGAAGACCGCGAAGGAGGCGGTGAACAGATGCCTGCGAGGAACCCGGGCCAGCGTCACTCCGGCGATGGGCGCGGCCACGGCCACCGTCAGCGAGAAGACGGTCACCAACTGGCCGGCCTGCGCCTCGCTGACCCCCAGGTCTCGGGCGATCTCCGGCAGGACCCCGGCGATCACATAGTCGTCGGTGTAGAAGACAAAAGCCGCAGCAAGCAGCGCGAACAGCCACGCGGGCACAACTGATCTCCTCGTGTACGTGGATGAGGCCCGGCCGTGCGAGAGGTCAGGCCACCGGGCGGCCTTCGCGTCCGGCCACCAGCACCGAGCGCAGATGGGCCCGCAACGTCCTGCGAATACGTTCGTCGCCGAGCGATCCGTGCGGTGTCACCGCGTCGAGGATCAGTCCCCCCAGGATCGCGATGAGCCGCTCCGCCTCTTCGGCCGGCTCAGACACGTCGAGAACGCCCAGCGCATGCGTGATGACCTGCCGCATGTCGGCGGCCATCTGCTCGGTCACCGGGCGGAAGATCGGATTCACCCGTGCGGCGACGATGAACTCGGTCAGCACGATCGACTCGACGCGCCGTTCGTCGTCGAGCGGTAGCAACTCCTCCAGCAGAGCCTGCAGAGCGTCCACCGCGGGTTCACCGTCGAGCCCGACCAGGGTGTCGGTCGAATATCGCGTGAGCCTCTTACCCATACGGTCGCCGACCTCGGTTACGGCCGCGACGAGAAGATTGCGGTGATCGTCGAAATAATGGCGCACAGACCCGATGTTCAGCCCCGACTCGGCAGCGACCTTCCGCAGCGAAAGGCCGGTGATTCCTTCGGCGGCCAAAAGGCGAAAGGCCGCCTCAATGACGTCCTTGCGGCGCTGTTCGAGGTCAATCCGAGCTGGCATTTCCCAACAATATCACAGGTGTGACAACAACGGGAAGGCTCAGTGCGGCGCCGCCCCGGAACGGGCCGGTGGAGTGACGGGTGCCGCGATCATAGCGGCATGCACGCCAACTTCCCCTGCTCCGGAGCGACTTCGCACACGCCGGTGTTGCTCAGCGGCGTCGGCGTGCGACGCGCTTCTCGTCCCACACCGGGTCGGGCGACTCGTATACCGTGCCGTCGGAGCCGAAGACCAGGAACCGGTCGAAGTCCCGGGCGAACCACCGGTCGTGCGTCACCGCGAGCACCGTCCCCTCGAAGCCTCGCAGCGCGTGCTGCAGCGCCTCCGCGGAGACGAGGTCGAGGTTGTCGGTGGGTTCGTCCAGCAGGAGCAGTGTCGTGCCGCCGAGTTCGAGCAGGAGGATCTGGAAGCGGGCCTGCTGCCCTCCCGACAGCGAGTCGAACTCCTGCTCCGCCGCACCGGCCAACTCGTAGCGCGCCAGCACCCGCGAGGCCTCCTCCCGGGGCAGCCCCTCCCGGCGCTCGTCGCCGCGGTGCAGGATGGACACCAGCGTGCGGCCGGCCAGATCGGGCCGCCCGTGGACCTGCGCGAACCAGCCGGGCCGCACCCGCGCGCCCAGTCGTGCGACGCCCTTGTGCGACACGGGCTCGACCGGAAGGTCGCCCACGGGCTCGTGCTCGGCCTCGGGAGCGCTGCCGCCGGCCGCGAGAAGGCGCAGGAAGTGCGACTTGCCCGAACCGTTGGACCCGAGCACGGCCACCCGGTCACCGAACCGGACCTCCAGATCGAACGGCTTCATCAGACCGGTGAGTTCCAGATCGGCACAGATCACGGCCCGCTTCCCCGTGCGTCCCCCGCGCAGCCGCATCGCCAGATGCTGCTCGCGCGGCTGCGCGGGCGGCGGGCCCGCACTCTCGAACCGGGCGAGACGCGTCTGGGCGGAGCGGTAGCGGGAGGCCATGTCCGAGTTGTAGGAGGCCTTCTGCTTGTACATCTGCACCAGGGCCTTCAACTTGGCGCGCTCCTCGTCCCAGCGGTTGCGCATCTCGTCGAACCGCTCGAACCGGTCGGCCCGCGCCTGGTGGTAGCTGCCGAAACCGGCCGGATGGACCCAGGCGGTGTTCCCCGCGGCGCCGAGCTCCACCGTGATGATGCTCTTCGCCGTGCGCGCCAGCAGCTCGCGGTCGTGACTGATGTACAGGACGGTCTTCGGCGTCTCCAGGAGGCGCTCCTCCAACCAGCGCTTACTGGGAACGTCGAGGTAGTTGTCGGGCTCGTCGAGCATCAGCACCTGATCAGGACCCCGCAGCAGCGCCTCCAGGACGAGCCGCTTCTGCTCCCCGCCGGACAGCGAATCCACCGCCCGCTGCCCGCACCGGTCGAAGGGGATGCCCAGGGCCTCGGTGGTGCAGACATCCCACAGCACTTCGGCGTCGTAGCCGCCGGCGTCGCCCCAGTCCGCCAGCGCGGCCGCGTAGGCCATCTGCGCCTTGGTGTCCCCGCTCGACCCCATGGCCGCCTCCGCCGCGTCCACGGCGGCGGCGGCCCGGCGAATTCGGGGATCGGCCACCGATAACAGCAGATCGCGGACCTGGTCGCCCTCGCGGGCGATGAACTGCCTCATGATCCCCAGGCTTCCACCCCGGCTCACCGCGCCACCGTGCGCCGCAAGGTCCCCGGCGATGATCCGCAGCAGTGTGGTCTTGCCGGACCCGTTGGCCCCGATCAGCGCGGTCTTGGCCCCCTCCCCCACCCGGAACGAGATCTCGTCGAGCAACACCCGGCCGTCCGGCAGCCCGTAAGAAACAGAGTTGACGTCGATATATCCCACATCCGTGACCTTATCACGGATGTGATAGAAAGATTCTCCGGATTTCAGCCGTCGCTGCGGGCGCCATCCAGCACGAACTCCCGGACGCTCTCCGCAACGTAGTCGATCTTTTCCAGGCTCAGGCCGGGATAGACGCCCACCCAAAAGGTGTTCTCGGTGATGATGTCGGCGTTCCCCAGATCGCCGGATATCCGGAAGTCGCGCCCGATGTACGCGGGATGGCGGGTGAGATTCCCGCCGAAGAGCCGACGGGTACCGATCTTGCGCCCCTCCAGGAAGGCCACCAACTCCCCTCTGCTGAAGGGCGCGTCGGGCAGCACGGTCAGGACGAACCCGAACCAGCTGGGGTCGCTCCCGGGGGTCGGCTCCGGCAGCAGCAGTCCGGGGAGCCCGTCCAGGGACCCCCTCAGCCGGTTCCAGTTCCGGCGCCGGCTCTCACCGAATTCCGGCAGCTTCTCGAGTTGGCTCAGACCGAGCGCGGCCTGCAGATCGGTCGTCTTCAGGTTGTAGCCGATCTCGGAGAAGATGTATTTGTGGTCGTACCCCTCCGGAAGGGTTCCGAGCTGGTATCCGAAGCGCTTGAAGCAGGTATTGTCCTGTCCCGGCTCGCACCAGCAGTCCCGGCCCCAGTCGCGCAGTTGCTCCACGAGCCGGGCCAGCCTGAGATCGCTGGTCAGTACGCATCCGCCCTCGCCCGTGGTGATGTGGTGGGCCGGGTAGAAGCTGACGGTGGCGAAGTGCCCGAAGGTGCCGGTGAGCTGCCCCTGATACGTCGATCCGACGGCATCGCAGTTGTCCTCGACCAGGAACAGACCGTGGTCCTCGGCCAGTTGGGCGATCTCCGCGACCGGGTAGGGATTGCCCAGCGTATGGGCGATCGCGATCGCCCGGGTACGCGGTGAGATAGCGGCGGCCACCCGGTCCACTGTGGTGTTGTAGGTGCCCAGTTCGACGTCGACGAAGACGGGGATCAGCCCGTTCTGGATGATCGGATTCACCGTGGTGGGGAAGCCCGCCGCGACGGTGATGACCTCGTCACCCGGGCGTAGCCGCCGGTCGCCGAGTTGTGGCGAGCACAGGGCCGACACGGCCAGCAGATTGGCGGACGACCCGGAGTTCGTCAGATGGGCCTTGCGCAGCCCGAAGAACTTCGTCAGACCGCGCTCGAACTTGCGGGCGGCGTCCCCCGCGGCGATCCGCAGGTCCAGCGCGGCGGCCACGAGAGCCACCCGGTCGCTCTCGTCGAGGGCGGCCCCGGACGGCCAGATGGGCGTGACGCCGGGAACGAACTCCTCGGTGACGGCACTCCGGTCGTACTTCCGGGTGAGCTCCAGAATCTGCGCTTTGTCGTTTCCGGCGGACATACTGGCCTCCTGATCGGTCAACGGTGAATGGCTCGGGCGTTCCGTCAGTCCAGGCCGTCGAACGCCGACTTCGGAGCGGCCGCCTTCACCAGCGTCTCGGCGTACTCCGCCTCCGGATCCGACAGCAGGGTGATCGCGCCGCCGACTCCGAACGTCGCGGCGTTCCTCTCCACGACCAGCGTCCTGATCACCACGCTCAGGTCGGCACGGCCGTCCAGGGAGACCCAGCCCAGCACTCCCGAGTAGACGCCTCGGGGCTCCTCCTCCAGCGCCGCCAGGATCTCCATGCTGCGCAGCTTCGGCGCACCGGTCATGGACCCCGGCGGAAACGCCCTGCGGATGCAGTCCACGGCGGCCACCTCCTCCCGCAGCTTCGACTCGATCGTGCTCACCATCTGGTGGACCGTGGAGAAGGCATGTACGCCGAACAGTTCGACGGGCCGTACGGACCCGATCTCGGAAACCCGGCTGAGGTCGTTCCGCATCAAGTCGACGATCATGAGATTCTCGGCGAGTTCCTTCTCATCAGCCGCGAGTTCACGCCTCAGCGCCGTGTCCTCGGCCTCGGTGGCACCACGCCGCCTGGTTCCCTTGATCGGGCTCACCAGTACGCGCCGGTCCCCCGAGATGGTCATGAACCGCTCGGGTGAGGCGGACAGGACGGAGAACTCGGGGTTCCGCAAGAACGCGCCGTAGGGCACCGGGCTGGCGGACCGGAGCCGGTCGTAGGTCGCCGAGTCGTCGAACTCGCCGGCTATCCGCGCGGTGTTGGTCAGACAGAGCTCGTAGGACTCACCGCTGGTCAGGTAGTCCTGACACTTGAGGATCTTCGACAGATAGGCCGTCTTGCCGTCCCGGAAGGAGACATGCCCCGATCTCGCGGCAGGCAGTGCCCCGTGGTCCCGGGGCGGCGCCGACCGCACGTCCTCGACCGTGCGAGCAGCACTCTCCAACCACGCCTTCCCCTGCGCCGGTGTCCCCAGCCCGGGGCCGGACGCGAACAGCAGATACACCTGGTCGTCCCGGTGGTCGACGACCACATAGCGGTCGGTGAGCAGGAACCGGGCATCGGGCAGCCGCGAGTGCCGGGAGACGGTCATCCCCTCGGTGACCGCCCGCAGCTCGTACCCGAAGTAGCCGACGAAGCCGGGCCGGAACTCGAAGGGCAGCAGGTCTTCCCCGGCCATCCGCACGACGCGCTGTTGGTCCTTGAGGAAGGTGAAGATGTCGGCGTCGACGTGCCGTACCGCGCCGTCGTGGCCCGTCACCGTGGTGCGGCCCTCGGCCACGCGGTAGCTGACGGTCGTGGTGGTCGCGCCGAGGAAGCCGCCGAGGACGGAGAACCGCCCCTGGTCCGTGTCGGAGCTGTCCAGCCAGAAGGTCTCCGCCGACGAGTCGCAGAACGCGTCGAACAGGGCCCGCCCGTCGACCTCACCGTCCAGGCGCACCCAGGCGCAGTCGATGGCGTCGCTCGTGCCCGGAACTTCGTCCTGAGGCCTTTCGTCGCCCCTGACGATCTCGACGAAGTTGCGCAGCAGCACTCTTCCGTCGTCGCTGAGGATCGACTCCGGGTGGAACTGCACACCCCACACCGGCCGGTCGCTGTGCCGGATCGCCATCGGGACGCCGTCCTCGTCCTCCGCGACGACCTCCAGTGGCGCCTCGACACCCGAGAGGGCCAGCGAGTGGTACCGCACGGCGGTGAACACCTCGTCCATCCCGCGGAACAGGCGGTCGCCGTTGTGGTGCACCCGAGAGGTCCTCCCGTGCATGATCCGGGGCGCGGGGCCGACCTTCGCCCCGTAGACACTGCCGATCAACTGATGGCCGAGGCAGACGCCGAGGATCGGCTTGTCCACCGACGTCACCACCATGCGAGAGATACCCACATCGCCCGGTACGTCGGGGCTGCCGGGGCCGGGCGAGATCACGACGCCGTCGAACGTCTCCAGGTCCTCCGGGGAGAGCGGGTCGTCGTTCTTCACGACGACGCATTCGACGCTCGGTACCTCGCTCAGGTACATCCAGATGTTGTACGTGAAGGAGTCGTGGTTGTCGACGAGAAGAATGCGCGTCATCGGTCCCTTCCAGGTGTCTCGCCGCCGAGCAGCGCGGGCAGCTTGTGCCTCATGATCTTTCCGCTGGCCGTTCTGGGGATCTCCGGAACCGGCGTCCACCGCCTCGGTACGCGGAAGGGGTCGAGGTCCCGGCGGAGCCGCTCCCGGAGCGTGGCGGGCCAGTCGTCCGCACCGCCGGCCGGGGAAGCGAGCACCACGAGCGCGGTCAGGGTGGAGACCCCGTCGACGAGGGGTGCGAGCACCGCGCAGTCCTGGACGCCGACACTGTCGCGGATGGCCGACTCGATCTCCACCGCCGAGATGGAGATGCCGCCGACGTGCAGGAAGTCGTCCGTGCGGCCGACCACCACGAGACCGCCGTTGTCGGCCCAGTACCCGTAGTCCTTGGTCTCCAGCCAGCCGTCGGACAGCAGCGGTTCCGGCCCGCTCGCGGTGACGGCGGTGGCCGGAATGGTGGGACCGGACACCCAGACCGCGCCGATCTTGTGCTCCGACCCCACGGCCGGCAGCGGGCGTTCGGGGTCGTCGCGCAGTTCGACGTCGTACCCGGGGCAGACCGGGCCGGCCGTGCCCGCGGCCCGCCGCCCCACACCGTTCGCGCAGAAGGCGTTGCCGACCTCCGTGGAGCCGATCTGGTTCAGCACCGGGACCTGCCACCGGTCCTCGATCCGCGCGGCCACGGCGTCGGGCAGCGGCTCGCCCGCGGAGACGACCGCTCGCAGGCCTTCCGGAGCGTCGACGGCCGAGCGCTCGATGTGATCGGCCAGCCTGGCCAGCGCCGAGGGCACGGAGAAGGCCACGGTCGCGCCGTACCGGTGCAGGGCGTCGGTGAACGTCCGCTCGTTCCTGCGTTCCCGGCTCAGCACCACCGACGCTCCGCTGAAGAGCGGGTAGACGAACTGGTTGTTGAACCCGTAGGTGAAGTAGTACTGGGACAGCGACACGATGGTGTCCGTGGCCCGCAGGTCCAGCCCGTCCGCGCCGCAGACAGCGTCGTGGAAGAAGGGCAGATCGGTGCTCGCATGGGCGACCGCCTTGGGATGTCCGGTCGTTCCGGAGCTGAAGAGGTAGTAGCGCGAGGCTCCGGAATCTGCCGGAGTTCCGTCGGGGACGGCCGTCTCCGGCAGATCGCGCCTCTCCACGACCGGCTCGCCGCCCCGGCAGGAGACCACGTGTCGGGTCGGCAGGATTCCCAGCATCCGGGACCGGGACCGCTCGTCCAGATCCGGGTTCACGACCAGCGGAACGGCTCCGATGGCCTGCAGAGCGAGGAAGGCGGGCATCCATGCGGGCCGGTCGCCCACCAGGAGGCCGACGTGGTCGCCCGCGCCGATCCCGTGCCGGGAGAAGTCGTCGGCGAGCGCTCGCGCTCCGGCGTGCACGTCACGGTGCCGGTAGGTCTCCCCCGTCGCTTCGTCGATGACGGCGGTCGTGTCCGTCCACCCGCCTTTCTCCGCGAGCCGCTGGGCCAGGGTGAAGGTGTCGCTGTTCATGGCTCTCCCCGCTTCCATGGATAGGGCGTCGTTCGGCCGCGTCAGCTGAGTGCGGGCCGTGCCGCCGCGTCCCGCGCCCCTTCTTCGGGGGCGACTGCCGCGGCGATGGAGTCGGCCAGGGTGAACCGCCGGGTCCAGCCGAGCTGTGCCCGGGCCCGTGCGATGTCCGCACGCTGCCACGTCGGTCCCGTGCGCAGTCCGACGGCGTTCCGCCTGAACCGGTGGGGTATCCCGGTGTGTTTCGTGAAGGCGTTGAAGAGACATTCGATCGTCGTCCCGGTGCCGGACGCCGCGTTGTAGACGTCCACGGCCGAGCCCGGGCGTTCCGCGGCCAGACGCACCAGCGCCGCCACGTCCCGCACGTCGATCAGGTCCCGCGCGGTCTCCGGCAACGGGACCTCGGCCACCACACGCGGTGCGGCCGTCTCCGCCGCGGCCCGGTAGAGCCCCACCGCCGTGGCCCAGATGCCCTGCGCCCCATGGCCCGGGCCGATCACATTGAAGGCGCGGACGAGCGTCAGCGGCCGGCCCGTGCGAAAGGCCGCGCGGACCAGATGGGAAGCCCCCTCGACCTTCGACCTGCCGTACTCCGTCACGGGGGCCAGGACGCTCCGCTCGCCGACCGAACCGCCCGGGACGGTGTCGCCGTACTCGTGCGAGGACCCCAGATGCACGATCGACACGGGCGTCCCCGCCGCCTCGCACGCTTCCGCGAGCCGGGCCGGCCAGACGACGTTGTCCCGGCGCACCACCGCGGGGTCCACGGACCAGGAGGCCCCCACGGCGTTGACGACCACGGCGGGGCCGCAGCGCCGCAGGAAGCGTCCGAGCGCGACGGACGACCAGTCGTGCCCGTCGTAGTAGGTGCCTTCGACCTCTCCGAACCCGCCCGTCGCGCGCCCGTACCGGTCCACTCCGGCGCATCGCCAGCCGGCCGAGGCCAGAGCAGCGCTCACCTGACTGCCGATGAATCCCCGGGCGCCGAAGACGACTGCGATCCTCACCACGGCCGCCCGTCAGCTCTCGGCGCCGGAGCGGGCGGTGTCCAGCACGACCTCCGCGATCTCCTTCGCGCCGTCCGTCCCCACCTTCTCCACCAGGCCGGTCCAGACGTCGGGGGGCAGTGCCAGGCATTCCGGAATCAGCTTCTCCAGCTGGTCCCGGAGAGATCGGCGCGTCGCGTCCGCCCGGCGGGCGAGGCCGTCCGCGATCGCCGCGTAGACGTAGTCGTTGCCCGCCGCCTCGGACTCCCCCGCCTTCCGCGCGACGACAGCTTCGTCGACGACGTCGGTGGGCCAGTCCAGGCCTGTGTGCGCCCCGGTCGCGATCCGGTGGATCTCGGCCTGCTGGAATCCGGACACGTTCTGCGGGGGAAGCCGGATCAACGGCGTACCCGTGGAACTCGCCTCCAGCAGGCTCATCAGCCCCGGCTGGCTGAAGCACAGCGCGCTCTCGGCGATCCGCGTGCGGTACTCGGCGCGGGACAGGGGGCCGAAGCGGAACTCCGCCTGTGCGCGATACGGCGCGACCATGGCTTCCAGATCCGGCCGGGGTGTGTTGCCGGCGATCAGGATGCTCTCGAAACCGGCCTCGATCAGGGCTTCCACAGCCCCGGGCAGCACCAGGGAAGGGTAGGTGGTGGTGTCCCGCGTGCTCAGGCCGAGCATCCCTCCCAGCGTGACGATCGCCCGCCGGTTGCCCTCGGCGTGGCTCCGGGCGACGGGCTGTACGTCCGGGGACTGCCACGGCACCACCGCGCCGACCCACCGCAGGTTACGGATGCCCCGCATCCAGTCGAGGGTCTCCGAGGACAGCCCGGGGAGCCGCAGCGCGAGGTAGTGGCTGACGTCCAGCGGCGGCACCGCGAGGTCCGGTCCGTGCCACAGGAAGGGCATGAGGTCGACGAAGACCGTCCGCACCCCCGCCGCCTCGAACGCGCGGGCGGCCAACCCCTCCAGCGTCACGAGAGCCACGTCGAGTTCCTGCGCGGCAACGGCGCGCGTCAGGGCGGCGTAGTCCGTCCCGTCGAACTCGATCCACTCGTCGACGACGTTGTCCAGGAGAGGCCGCCCGTATTCGCTGCCGAAGGCAATGATCCGGCAGTCGCCGGACACCGTCCGCCTGATCTCGCTGATGGCGGTCTCCAGCGCGGCGTGCGGTCCCCAGCCGAAGTTCACGCCCAGGACGCCGATCCGTATCCCGCCGGGAGTGCGGTCCGCGACGCTCATCCGGTCACCGCCGAGGAGCGGAACTTCAACGCGCGCCCGACCTCCGGGCTCTCCCAGAAGCGGTCCGACTTTCGGTACTTCGCGCCCAGGTCGAACGCCGCCGAGCAGGCCTTCTCGACGACCGCCCGGCTGCTCGGATCGCCTTCGACCACCTCCAGTTCGAGCAAGGTGCCCATGCCCCGGATCATGGAGGACTGGGAGCGGAAGGAGGAGGTGACCAGCACGGTGGGCCGCCGGACCGATGCCGCGTACCCCAGCTCGAAGGCCACCCCGGCCGAGGGCTGGTCGCCGAGGAGCGCGCACAGGGAGTCCGCCGCGTGCAGAGCGCGCAGATCGTCACGCATGCAGTCCTCGGGCGGCAGCCCGGCGGCGCCCCAGTCCTCGTTCAGGTGCGAGCTGAACACCGAGGCGCCCAGCTCGGTGAGACGGGTGTGGTATCCGAGGATCTCCGCCTTCCTCGCCGGCAGGAACACGCCGTCCCGGACGTGGGCGCCGAAGGTCGCCGCGAGAAAGACCTTCGGGCCGGTGGCGAGATGGCTGCTCATACGTTGACCGCCTTCACTACGATGCTGCCGCCGAACCTGCCGCGCTCTTCGCCCGTCACGTAGTCCCGGAAGCCGATGCGCGCGGATGCGAACCCCGCCTCCCGCAGGAGCACGGCCACTTCGGAGGCGCGGAAGAGATGGACCCGTGTCCGCAGGACCTCGTCGTCGGCCCGATAGGAGGCGGTGAAATCCCGCCCGCGGGGCAGTACACAGTCCCTCAGCACATTCCGCGCCACGCTGACCACTCCGTAACTCACGGCGTTGTAACGGTTGTTCACGTCGAACACGAACGCCCCGCCGGGCTTCAGCAGACCCCTGATCTGCCGCAGCCCGGGGACCAGCAGATCCCGGGGCACGTGGCCCAGCACATTGGACAGGCAGGTCACCAGGTCGAACGCCCCCGGGATCGCGGACGGCAGTCCGGGGTCGCCGAGCGCCAGGGCCCGGACGTCGGCGGCGGGGCAGTTCCGCTGGGCGAGGGCGACCATTCCCGGGCTCTCGTCGATCGCGACCACCCGGTCGGGGCGGAGCTCCGCGACCAGTCGTTGCAGACGTTCTCCGGTGCCGGTGCCCACGTCCAGCAGGGCGATGTCCGGCCGGCCCCGGGATGCCTCGGCTATCGCCTTCTCGACGGCGAGAAGGTATCCGTCGTGGCCTCGCAGATAGGCGTCGTAGCCGCTTGCGTACGCGTCGTAGAACCGCCGGGAGGACACCGAGGCGCCCTGCGGCGTCGAACTCTTCGCCATACGTCTCCTAATTCCGGATGTAGCCGAGGCAGCTCTCGCTGTCGAACCGGCCCCAGTCCGCCGCGTGCTCCAGGCCTGCGGCGACGGTCTCCTTCGGCAGCCGGCCGGTGGACCTCAGCACGTGCGCGCAGACCTCGCGCAGCCGGTCGAGGGGCACACCGGTCGCCCAGGCCAGGTAGTAGAAGGCATCGGCCCCGTGTCCCAGCGCACGGAAGCCGGGGTCCGCCGTCGCCAGCACCAGGTCCTCGACCGCCTGCGGCGTGCGCCACGGGTGGTCCAGGGTGGCGGCGCTGCCGGCGGGAACGGCGAGGTCCTCCCACAACGCGGAGGTGATCATGTCCCAGGGTGCGAACCCCCGCGGGTGCCACGTCTTGATCAGGTCGGCGTAGACGTCGGTGTACTCCGCCGCCAGCACCCGCGTCGAGAAGCGCTCCGAGAGGGCGAGCGCGTCGGTGACGAGCCTCTCCCGGGCGTCCGGGGCGCGCCACAGGGTCCGGATGCCGTCCGCGATCATCCGGCCGTCCGGCGCGTCCACGTACAGCGCGCCCGACTCACCGCCCAGATACTCGGCGATACCGCCCGCCCGTGTGGCGATCACCGGACAGCCTGCCGCCTGGGCCTCGACGTTGACCAGGCCACCGCCCTCCGACTTCGATGCCACGACGGTGGCGAACGCGCCCTTCAGCAAGGAGGCGGCCTCCTCGATCGGCACGTCCCCGATGAAGTGGACCCGGGAAGCCAGCCCGAGCCGGTCGGCGTACGCGACGAGCTCCGAGCGCATGCTGCCGTCGCCCGCCACGATCAGCCGGAGCTCCGGGATCTCGTCCTTCAGCAGACTCATCGCCTCGATCGTCCGGTCCACGGACTTCGCTGGTTCGAGCCGCCTCAGGGACAGCACGTACGGCCCCAAGGACGTCGCGTACGGGTGAGGAGCCGCCCCGCTGAACAGCTCGTGATCGATGCCCACGTAGAGCGTGGGCACCGGAGCCTTCTCGCCCACCAGCAGCTCGGTCTGCCGGGCGAGATCGTCCGAGGCCGCGTTGAGCAGGTCGGCACGTCGCATGGCGGGCAGGACGAAGTCCCGTCCGGTCAGCCAGACGAGCCGTGGATCGGGGTCGACCACGTCGGGGATGTCGTAACCGCCGACCGTCTGGATCACCGGCACCTGCCACCAGCAGCCCAACAGCTCGGCGATCATCGGAAGCGGCCGCCGCAGACCGACCACATGGATGACGTCCGGCTTCCGTACGGCCCGGGCGAATTCCCGTAACCGGGCGGTCAGCGCCCTGAAGTCGGAGGGCAGTACCGCGTTGGGTATCCGGTGGATGCGAACCCCGTTCCGCACCTCCTCCTTCGGAGTGGTGTCGGGAACGTGTCTCGTCAGAACGTCCACGCGGTGTCCGCGGGCGACCAGTTCGGCCCCGAGCTGGTCGATGGGATCCTGCGCGCCCCCGGTCACCGGGTAGTAGACGCTGCACACAAAGAGAATGTTCACTGGCTCCGCTTCCTCGTGCCGTCGGCCGCCCGCTCCCCGCTCAACTCCCGGCCTTGTAGCGCTTCCCCTTCAGGCCGTGGACCTCCTCCACGGGGAACCGGTCGATGTTGACCGCCAGCTTCTTGTCCGCCGCCTCGATGAGATCGAAGTCGCAGTAACGGGCAAAGCGAATCAAGTAGTTGAGGATGTCGGCCGCTTCGAACGACAGCTTGCTCCTGAACTCCCGGTCGGAATCCAGCAGTTCGACAACCTCAGGCTCGCTCAGCCATTGGAGCTCGGCCAGGAGCTCGCCCGCCTCGCCGCCGACGGCCATGGCAAGGCTGCGCGCCTCCTCCAACCGGTCCCAGCCACGGTCCTGGACAAAGCTCAGGAACCGTTCGGTGTATGCCTTGAGCCGGTCGGAGTTCCGCCCCAGATGCGTGCTCTCACCGACGAGCCAGCCCCATTGAGCCGCTACCTTCCCCTGCCCGTAGGCCTCCGGAAGCAGCCCTTCGAGCGTCCACATCTCGCTCTGGAAGGCGGTCACCACCGCAGGATCCACGTGCTGGTGCGTATACAGCTTGTGCGTGCGCCCCGCAGCCCAGGACTGGGCGAACCTGAGCGTCTCCCGCAATGCCCTCCCGGACACGGCGCTGAGCGGCATCAGCTTGACCGAGCCGCCCTTCTTCGGCCCGAACGCTATGACGGAGCTGAGCACGTCGGAGTCGTAACCGAGGTAGAGCTCTTTGTACTTGGCCTCCACGGAACGAGAGGCCCGCCGTTCGTGTCCCGCCACCAGGGAACGGACGAAGCCGGCGTCGATGCCGTCCACGAAGACGTCCATGCGGGTGGTCAGGAACGCTTCGAGCTCCTCGTACTTCGAGGGTGTGTACTCCTCGAACTTCAGCCGGTCCGGCGTCCCGGCGGGCTCGCCCTCGTCGATGGTGTAGTAGATGGCGTGCTCCACGACGCCGGGGCGGTACTGGCTGTTCGACTGTGATCCGCAGGTCCAGCCACGGTTCAGGTAGAAGGTCTCGATCCATGAACTCGGCTCGGCGACCGTGCCGTAGAGCTGCCGGACGCCCCGTGCCTTCGCCACTTCGACGGACTTCGCCAGGAGCGCCGATCCGGCTCCGTTGGATCCGCGGAAGTCCGGGTTGACGATGAGAGGGCTGATCTTCATCGTGCCCTGACGCTTCTCGGCGATGTTCATGACGCCGACGACTTCGCCGCTGGACTCGGCCACATAGACGTGCTGCGTCCGGGAGAAGTGGCCCACGGGGTCCTTGCCGCCGGCCAGGTGCGCGTCGAGGATGCGATCGGCCTGGGCGACGTGGTCACCGTCGTAGTTCCTCCTGAGTGAACCGTGCAGCAGCCCCCGAATGGCCGCGCGGTCCCCTCCCGTGGCGTCCCTGATGATCAGGTCCTCCGCCCCGGCGGGCGACGTTCCGTTGATGTCCTGCTGCGTGGTCACTTTTGTCTCCCCTGTGTGTGACGGACTCAGACCAGCTGTCGTCGACGCGCGACCGCGGCGTCGACCAGGCGGTCCGGCGTACCGACGTCGAACCAGCCGGCTTCTTCGGGAACCACCACCGCGGTCAGGCCGCCGTCGTCGATATAGGATTCGAGCAAGGAAGTGATTTCCAGTTCGCCCCGCTGCGACGGAACGATCGACTCCAGCCTCTTCCACATCGACTCGTCGAAGGAATAGAGACCTGTGCACACCTGACTGCGGTGGCGCACATCGCTTTTCTCGTTCACCCGGACGACCGCGCCGCCCGCAGCGCTCTCCACGACTCCGAAGTCCCTGGGATCGGGGTGCTCGATGACCGCGACCGCGGCCCCGCACCCGGCTTCATCGGCCTGGGTGAGGATGTTCCCCGCCCAGGCGGAGCTGGAGACGTAGAGCGTGTCCCCGAGGGCGACGACGATACGCCGATACCCCTCGGACTCCAGGTGGTCCCGGGCACAGGAAATGGCGCCCGCGATGCCGTTCGGCTCATTCTGGACCACCGTACGGATCTCGATGTCGGAATACCCGAGCCAGGCGGGAATGCTTCGGTATACCTCTTCGTCGGCCGCATTGCAGACAAGCACCAGCGTGTCGACACCGCACTCCCTCATGACGTCCAGGGAGAAGGCGATCGCCGGCCTGTCATAAACCGGAAGAAGGTGTTTGTTGACGACGCGGGTGGCCGGAAACAGCCGGGATCCGGTGCCTCCTGCCAAGACGATTCCGGCTATTCGATCCTTCGCAGGGCTGGTCGTCCCCATGTCATACCGCTTTCTGGCCCGCAGCGGGGCCGGGTCGATCGACGGTCAAGAGGTACGGGCGTGCGCGGGAGGGGAGGTGGTAAGGGTCTCCAGCGCGGCGATCCGGCGTGCGATGACCTGGTTTCCCACCAGTCCCGCCGTTCCGGTGTCCCGCACCTGGCGCATGCCGTCCGCCAGGCACGCACGGGTGGCGTTGGCCGGACCGGCGGACACGACGGGTGTCGGCTCCCGCCCGTCCAGCGGCCGTTCGACCACGAGGCCGGGAGCGTCCGGCGGCAGGGAGAACACCCGGAACAACTCCAGGCGGCGGCCGGGATCCGCGACGACGACGCTGTTGCGGTAGGTGTCGCCAATCGCCCAGGAACCGGTGAAAGTCCGGCCGTCGAGCGGCCGGCTCGCGATCGCGGTGCCGGCGTCGGCGTCGGGGAGCAGCACCGCGCCGACCGCGAGGTCCTCGACGGCCGCGCCGAGCCTCACCAGTGCGTCGACGCAGTAGGTGCCCAGGTCAGCGGCCGCGCCGCCGTGCCGGGGGTGGAGACGGAAGTCCGTCGCCTCCCGTCCCGGAATGCGGAACACCGCCGAGACGGTCGCGGGCCCAGCCAGGTCCATGGCCCGCACGCGGGCGACGAACTCCCGCCAAGCGGGGTGGTACGGGTAGGAAAGGCACTCGAAGACCGTGCGGCCCGCGGCCCGGGCCAGCCGGTCCAGCTCCGCGGCCTCTGCCGCTCTCAGACAGACCGGCTTCTCCACCAGCACGTGCTTCCCGGCGGCCAACGCCGCGCGACAGTCGGCGAAGTGACGTCCCGTGGCGCTGGAGATGTAGACACGGTCGACGTTCCGGTCGGCCAGCACCGCGTCGCGGTCGGTGATCACGGTCCTCCCGGCCCGCTCCACGGGGAGCGCGCCGCCGGGATGGTCGGTGCCCACGAGCAGCGGGGAGTCCGTGCCGTCGTGTTCGTTCAATTCCCGGAGCAGCGGGGCGGTCCGCCGGGTCAGGTAGGCGGAGTTCCCGATGGCCGCGATCATGGTGTGAGGGTTCCGGTCACGATGAGGCCTTTCAACATCGTCAGGCAGGTCCGCAGCTCGACACTGAGCCGGTCTCCGCGCTGCTCCAGGGCTTCCAGTTCCTCCAGGGCGATCCAGCGGCCGGCCGGTCCGTCGCCCCGGTCGTCGGGGTCCGGGTCGGTGTCGGTGCCGGTGTCGGTGAGAAGTCCCAGCCGGTAGTGGACGAGGGCGCCGCGGAAGCGCCCGCCCTCCTCGGCGTGGACGGCGGAGTGGATCGCCCGGCAGCGCGCCAGCCCTGCCGACTCCGCGGCCATCGAACGCCGTCGGGACTCGGTCGTGTAGTCGGCGATGTCACCGCGCTGGAAGCCCGCCTCGATGCTGGGGCCGCGGACGGACCCGATGCGGACGCGCTCGGCGACCCACAGGTGCGGTCCGCCGACGCCGGCCCGGACCAGCAGGGTGACCTGCCCCATGCCGACCGGGGCCAACAAGGGCTGGTCCCAGGACGCGACCTCGCGGCCCTGCCCTTCGACACGGCACCCCACGACGGAGAAGAAGCGCCGCTGCCGATGTTCGATTCCTTCGCTCATTTGCCATTGCGACAGGCTGGTCAGGGGGAGGCGCTCGACGATCGACCCCGGACCCGGTCGGCAGCCGGCCGCCGGGCCGATCCCCGTGGGGGCGATCTCTCCTGGGGAGGCGGTGGCCTCCAGGGGCCACATCGACAGGACCGACCGCAGATCCATATTGATGAGTCGGCTTTCCAGGGCCGCCTGCAAGAGAATGGGAATCGGCACCCAACTGCTTTGCGCAACGGTCCGGCCGATATCTTCGGCCTCTTTCGCATCGAGCAGGATGATGCGATTACGGTTGACCTTGCCGAGGAACCAGGATTCCTGCTCGCGCTGCACGGCATCGGCGAGAGTGCAGGCATCCTCGGACAAGGCTAATTCCGCAGCAGGAACCCCCGTTCCGCCGTGCGCCGATTCATAATTGCTGCGCGTGGCCTGAACCGTGGGGGCGACCTCGATGCCGTCCGGAGTGCCCGGCTCGAATTTATACGTGATCAGGCCGTGGAATTCGCCGTCGATGCGCGTGACGAACAGGCACAGCATGCCGATTTCAGACTGCTCGATGAGAGGCTGCTCATGCGGGTGATCCGGGTCGGACAGGTCTCTTGCACCGATGATCCGGAAGAACCGGCCGGTCCGGTGCGCGAGGACACCGTCCTCCGTCATGGACCAGGACCGCAGTCCGTCCAGCGGGACGGGATGGACGTGCGCCGTGAGTTCCTTCCTCCGGCGCAGGCACTCCGAGCGTAGTTCGTGGACACTGTCGATCATCTGCACGCGGGGCTTTTTCAGCTCTCCCGCAGCATTCGTCGCCGTTATGCTCATACGACGGATTCACTTAATCGGTCGCAGACATAATCGACTTCGTCAAGACTGATCAGTGGGTGGACGGGAAGACAGATGACATCACGCGAGAAGAGTTCTGCCACGGGGGTGGCGCGTGTGGCGTGGAGCGGAAACGCGCCGAGCGGCCGAAAATATATCTCGGACTCGATTCCGGCGGCGTCGAGCTCCTTACGGACGCGTTCCCGGTCCTTCACCAGGACGGGCACGGCGAAGCCACCGGTCCGGTCGGAGTCCCCGGCCTCGCACACCAGCTCCACCGGCGTCCCGGCCAGCCGCTCACGGTACCGCTGCACGATGGACCAGCGTTTTTGCAGCTTGTCCGGCAGGCTCGCCAGCTGCCCGAGACCGACCGCCGCAGCGATGTCCCCCATGTTGTACTTGAATCCGAGCTCGGGGATGTCGTAGGGCTTCGCCCAGGACCGGGTACTCATGTCGATACCGAGCCGGCGTAACCGTTTCGCCCGCTCCGCGGACGCTCGGTCGTTGAAGGTGACGCAGCCGCCCTCACCGAGAGCGAGAGCCTTCGTCGCATGGAATGAATAGGCCTGGATGTGCGGAGACTCGCTCATGGGCCGCCCCTGCCACACCGAACCGATGGCGTGGGCACAGTCCTCGATGACCGGCACGCCGTACTGTCTGGATATCTCGTCCAGGCCGGCTATGTCACACGGGATACCCGAGTAATGGACGGCGATGACGGCACCCACGTCCGGCTCGGTGTCCAGGATATCCCGGACGGACTCCAGGTCGATGTTGCCCGTCGCGCGTTCGATATCGGCGAGAATCACCCGGCACTTGTGCTGAAGCGCGACCGATGCCGTCGAGACGAACGTATTGGCGGGAACGATGACCGCACTGCCTTCGGGAACATCGGCCACAACCAGTGCCAGATGCAGGGCCGCGGTTCCGGAGTTCACGGCGACCGGGTGCTTGCCGACCCAATCCGAGTGCGCCAGTTCCTGTTCGAACTGCTTTGTCACGGGACCCAGCCCGATCCAGCCGGATTCGAGTACCTGCCGAAGTCTCTCCAGCGAGGACGGATCCACTTGCGGACGGTACATTCTGATGTCGCTCTTCGGTGGGACAGACTGCATCCTCACCCGCCCCCTTCTACCATCCGTGTCTACACTTAGGCCAAAAAGGTACTAGCGCACATGCCTGCTCGCTTGCCGGTGAATTACCCTGCGGCCCGCCGCGGAACGGCGAGTTGATCACACTCTATATCGACTGTGATAAAACGTAAAGCTTTCGCATGGTCTTGTTGATGATTCACCCCGTGACCTGCACTGATATATCAGGCGGGGCAGGCCCGCCGACCTAGCCGGGGCAACCGCGCGCCGAGGAAGGCGGCCCGCCGGACGGCACGGGGGACCGGCCCGCCGACGACCGGCGGAGCGGGCCGCAGCACGAGGGTGGCCCCGTCGCACATCACGAAAGCAAAGGATCCTGAATCGGTGAACCGGTGGCCGGGCGGCCCACCGCCCTACAGGGCCTCACCGCGGATCGCCAGGTATCTCTCACGGAGGCGGTCCAGCACCGGGTGCCCGGCGGCGTACGCGATCCCGTCGATCGCGGCCAGCGGCCGGACACCGGTGCTCGCGTTCGTCGCGAAGGCGGCCGCCATGCCCGCGGCACGCTCCAACGAGATGTCGGCGTCGCGGTGTTCGATGCTCCCGGCGTACTGCCGAAGCAGAGCCATGGTGATGCCGGGCAGCGCACCGGTCCTCGGCCACAGCACGGCGCCGTCCCGGTCGACGAAACCCACGTTCCAGGTCACGCCTTCGGTGACGCAGCCGTCGTGTCCGGTGAACACCGCGTCCCCGTATCCGGCCAGCTGCGCCGTACGCCGGGCGTGCAGGGCGCCGAAGAGCCCGACGTGCTTGACATGGGGAAGGTCTCGTTCGAACGCGACGCTCTTGGCCCGCAGCGGCGTCGTCGGGGGCCCGCCGGCCCGCCGCGTGGACACCATGACGCGCGGTTCGTCCGCGTTCGCCGGTCTCGCCAGGTCCGCGCCCGGGTCGTGGATGGTGACGCGCACGACGCGGGGCAGCTCGCACTCTGCCAGCTCCTGGCGGACGCAGTCCCGTACGAGCCCGGTGTCAAGGGCCACGCCGAACACGGCCGAGCAGTCCCGCACAAGGCGGTCCAGGTGCCGGGAAAGGCCGCGGACCGTGCCATCGGATTCGACGCGGAACGTCGTGAAGTGGCCCAGATTGGTCAGGGCCAGGGGCAGCAAGTCGTCTGCGGATACCGGCTTTCCCTCGAGTGTCGCCATGTCATCAGCATGTCAGGGCGGCCGTCTCCCGCGTCCGGCTCTCAGGACGAAATGGCCGAACGACATAGCACTGAAGGGCTGCCGGGAGGTGATCGGACGGGAATCGGGCGGCGGGCCCGGAGGCACGCCGCCCCGACCTCGCGTTCGCCCCTTCCCTGGTCCCGGCCGGGCCGGGCGGCCCCCGCCGCCCTCTGCCGGTCAGCCCGTCCGGGTGGTCCGGAGCCTGCTCCGGACCTTTCGCCGGCCGCTGTTCATCCTCAGTACGTTGCTCAACCAGCTTCGCAAGACGGTCACCAGGAAGGCCAAGAGAAAGGGGCGGCCGGCCCGCAGGCCCGCCGCCCCTCCTTCACCGGGGAGTTACTTGATGACCGTGATCCGGTCCGTCGCCGGCGGGGCCAGCGGTGCGGTGGCCGTGGAGTGGGCCGCCAGGTAGGCGTTGAACAGGTCCAGGTCGGATGCGCCGACCAGCTTGTTCGTGCCCTGGCCCAGGGCCGGGAAGCCGTCGCCGCCGCCCGCGAGGAACTCGTTCATCGCGACACGGTAGGTGCGCGCCGGGTCGATCGCCTCGCCGTTCAGCTTGATGGTGCCGACGACCACGCGGTCCGCGCCGCTCTTCGTCAGGTCGAGCGTGTAGGTGAGGCCCCTGGAGACCTGGAGGATCTTCGGGCTGGCCTCGTTGGACCCGCTGACCTGCTGCTGGAGTGCGGTGACCAGCTGGGCGCCGGTCAGGTCGACGACGTTCATCATGTTGGTGAACGGCTGCACGGTGAACGCCTCGCCGTAGGTGACGACCCCGTCGCCCTCGCTGCCGGACGCCTTGTGCACCAGGTCCGCGCGGATACCGCCCGGGTTCATGAACGCGACTTCCGCACCGCCCTTGTCGGCCGGGGCGAGGCCTTCGAGCTGAGCGTCGGCGATGACGTTGCCGAGCGGCTTCTCCGGGGCCGTGGAGCCGCGGCCGTTGATGTCGGCGCTGATCCAGCCCTGCGGCCTGTTCGCGATCGGGGCCGCGAGCTTGTTCCAGCGGTCGATGAGGCGGGTCATGTCGGGGGCCTTGGGCTGGTCCCGGGTCACGACGTGGTTCGCGGACTTCACCGACGTACGGACGATGTCCTTGGTACGGCGGTCGTAGGTCAGCGTGGTGTCCGTGTACAGCTTGCCGAACGACGACGCCGAGGTGACCATGCGCGGCTTGCCGGACGGGTCCGGGACCGTGCACACGTACGCCTGGTGGGTGTGGCCCGTGACCAGGGCGTCCACCTTCGGCGTGATGCCCTTGGCGATGTCGACGATCGGGCCGGAGATGCCGTCGCCCGCGCCGGGGCTGTCGCAGTCGTAGTTGTACGAGGTCGAGGCCGGGGCCCCGCCCTCGTGGATCAGCGCCACGATGGACTTGACGCCCTTGCGGTCCAGCTCGCGGGCGTACTTGTTGATCGTCTCGACCTCGTCGTGGAACTTCAGGCCCTTGACGCCGTTGGCGGTGACGATGTTCGGGGTGCCCTCCAGGGTCACTCCGATGAAGCCGATCTTGACACCCTTCTTCTTCCAGACGGTGTACGGCTTCAGCAGCGGCTTGCCGGTCTTCTCCTCGGTCACGTTGGCCGCGAGGTAGGGGAAGTCCGCTCCCTCGAACTCCTTGCCCTGCTCGTAGCAGCCCTCGACCGGGTGGCAGCCGCCGTTCTGGAGGCGGGCCAGCTCGGTGGCGCCCTCGTCGAACTCGTGGTTGCCGACCGCCGTGACGTCCAGGTCGAGCTTGTTCAGCGCCTCGATCGTCGGCTCGTCGTGGAAGAGGCCCGACAGCAGCGGACTCGCGCCGACCATGTCGCCGCCGGCCGCCGTGACGGAGTACGGGTTGCCCTTGCGCGCGGTGCGCAGCGAGGTCGCCAGGTACTCGACGCCACCGGCCGGGATCGACTCGACCGTGCCGTCGGGGTGCGTCTTCGAGACGTTCCCCGCCGAACCGGCCGGCGGCTCCAGGTTGCCGTGCAGGTCGTTGAACGACAGCAACTGCACGTCGACGGTACGGGGCTTGTGGCCGTGCCCGTGCCCGCCGCCGTGCCCGTGGCCCCGGTCGTGGGCCCCGGCCGGCATCGCGGCGACGAGCGCGCCCACGGTGGCCAGACCGGCCGCGGCGGCGAGCACCCGCCGGGAAGCGCGGTTCTTCTGTGGAGTCGCTGACATCGGTCCCCTTGTGTGTCAGTCCAGTGGTGTCGGTACTGCATGCTGCGTGCCGCAGCCTAGAGTCAACGCGCGTAGCGCAACAGGTGTTCGGGGTTACGGACTGGTTGCCATCCGGCCACATGGCTCCATATAGCCCCTTTGCGTGCCGCAGAGGACCGAACTCCCCGCCACAGGCGGCCCGCCCACGCACCCGCCCCGCCGCGCCACCGCCGGGCGCGCCGCCGCCGTACGCTCGGAGGCATGACGACTGACGCACCCCTCCCCGCTCCCGGACGCGAGATTCAGGCCCTCGACGCACTCGACTCCGCGCAGGCCGAGGCCGTCCTCGCCCTGCTCACCGAGGCGGCCGCGTCCGACGGCCGGCAGGCGGTCTCCGAGCAGGGCAGGCTACGGATCCGGGGCGGACACCGCGACGGCGTACGGCACTTCCTGCTCACCGTCGACGGCACGCTCGCCGGATACGCCCAGCTGGAGGACACCGACCCGGTCGAGGCCCCGGCCGCCGAGCTGGTCGTCCACCCCGACCGGCGCGGCGGCGGACACGGCCGGGCGCTCGGGGCCGCGCTCCTCGCCACGACCGGCAAGCGGCTGCGGGTCTGGGCGCACGGCGGCACCTCCGCGGCCCGCCACCTCGCCCAGGTGCTCGGCCTCTCCCTCTTCCGCGAACTGCGCCAGCTGCGGCGGAGCCTGGTCCCGCTGGACCTCGCCGAGCCGGTCCTGCCCGAGGGCGTCACCGTACGGACCTTCGAGCCGGGGCGGGACGACGCCGCCTGGCTCGCCGTGAACCGCGCCGCGTTCGCTCATCACCCGGAGCAGGGTTCACTGACCCAGCAGGACCTGGACGACCGCAAGGCGGAGCCCTGGTTCGACCCGAAGGGCTTCTTCCTGGCCGAACGGGACGGGGAGCTCGTCGGCTTCCACTGGACGAAGGTGCACGCCGAGGAGCAGGTCGGCGAGGTGTACGTCGTCGGGGTCCTGCCCGAGGCCCAGGGCGGCGGCCTCGGCAAGGCGCTGACCTCGATCGGCCTGCACCACCTGGCCGCCCAGGCGCTGCCCACCGCGATGCTCTACGTGGACGCGGACAACAAGGCGGCCGTGACGGTGTACGAGCGGATCGGCTTCACCACGCACGAGGTGGACCTGATGTACCGCACGGAGTCCTGAGGTCTCTCGCCACAACAGCTTCTGAGACGTCGGCACCACAGAAGTGCCTCATCCGACTCGACAGAAAATCTATCGTGGCGGGAGTAGACATCTACCTCTCGGCAGGGTTAGCGTTTCCTCGTAGCCGGAAGGAAAGAAGGCACGGCAGACACGAACTGCCGCGCATGCAGGTCAGAGCAGTAAGCGGAACGGCAGTGGAGCGAGGGAGCCGGAAACGGTGGGTTCCCCCACTGACTGCCGGGCCGGGCGACCCCAGGGGCCGCACGCGTTACCGCAACATCCGCAGTACCCGCAGTACGGAAAGAGTGAAACCGAACGAGGTAAGGAGCAGACGCCATCAGGATCGCCTGAGCGAGGAGGATTCCGCTCGGGTACCGCAGAGACCCCGGAACGGAAGGTGGTCCCCGGTCACGCATTCGCGATCCCCGCTTCCCCGCCCCCTCGGGCGGACCGGCGGAAAAGAGGAGCCGGCGCAGTCGGCCGGCAGATGGTGTTGAAAGCTCGGGGCCCGAGCACCGCGAGGTGCTCGGGCCCCCCGACGTGTCCCCGAAAGAAGAGGTGCTATGCCCCCTCGCAGTACCCGCCCCACCGACAAGTTCGACGATGACGACTACCCCGCCTACACCATGGGCCGGGCCGCCGAGATGCTCGGCACCACCCCCGCCTTCCTCCGCGCGCTCGGCGAGAACCGCCTGATCACCCCGCTGCGCTCCGACGGAGGCCACCGCCGTTACTCCCGCTACCAGCTGCGCATCGCGTCCCGCGCCCGTGAACTGGTCGACCAGGGCACGAAGATCGAGGACGCCTGCCGCATCGTCGTCCTCGAGGACCAGCTGGAAGAGGCACAGCGCATCAACGAGGAGCTGCGGGCCGACCGCACCCCGGCCCCGCCGGCCGCGTAACCGCGTACCGCGCAAGCGCCCGGCCACCGGGCCGCGTGCCGCACAAGCGCCCGGCAAGCTCTTCTCCGAACACCTCCCGGGGCGGCGTCACTTGACGCCGCCCCTTCTTTGCACCACCCTTTCACTACTCAATTAGTGAAAGGGTGGTTCTGCGCATGGCAGCCGAGTCCGCAGCGGTCGAGTTCCGCATCGACCGGCGCAGCGGCGTCGCCACCTATCTCCAGATCGTCCAGCAGACGAAGCAGGCCCTGCGCCTGGGCGTACTCGAACCGGGCGACCGGCTGCCGACCGCCCGCGAGGTCGTGGAAGCCACCGCGATCAACCCGAACACCGTCCTCAAGGCCTACCGGGAGCTGGAGCGCGAAGGGCTCGTCGAGGCCCGCCGCGGGCTCGGCACCTTCGTCCGCCGGACGCTGGGCGGCGCACCCGACGCGACCGCCGCCGACGCGCCCCTGCGCACCGAACTCGCCGACTGGGCCCGCCGGGCCCGGGCGGCCGGACTGGAGAAGGACGACGTCGGCGCGCTCTTCACCGCCGTACTGGACAGCACGTACAGCACGAACGGCACGGATTTCGCAGACCGTTCACACGAGGGGGACCAGGAACGATGACCGGCGTCGCGATCGAGGCACACGGCCTCGGAAAGACCTACGGGCGCAGAGGAGGCGGCAACCGCGCCCTGCACGACTGCTCGTTCCGGCTGCCCGCCGGACGCGTCTGCGCCCTCGTCGGCCCCAACGGCGCAGGCAAGTCGACCCTGTTGAACCTGGCGGCTGGCCTGGACCGCCCCGGCGCCGGGTCCCTCGCCGTCCTCGGCTCCGCCGATCCCGCCGCCGTACGCGACAGGATCGCCTACGTCGCCCAGGACAAGCCGCTGTACCCGCAGCTCACCGTCGAGGACACGCTGTGGGCCGGCGCCGAGCTGAACCCCGGGCGCTGGGACCGCGCCATCGCGGACCGGGTCGCCGGGGCGCTGCCGCGCACCGCCCGCGTCGTCACGCTCTCCGGCGGGCAGCGCACCCGGCTCGCGCTGGCCCTCGCGCTCGGCAAGCGGCCCGAACTGATGCTGCTGGACGAGCCGATGGCCGACCTCGACCCGCTGGCCCGGCACGAGCTGATGGGCACGCTGATGGCGGAGGCCGCCGAGCACGGCACCACGATCGTGATGTCCTCGCACATCCTCACCGAGCTGGAGGGCGCCTGCGACTACCTCCTGTTCGTCGACGGCGGGCGCGTCCGGCTCGGCGGCGAGGCCGAGGACATCGTGGACGCGCACGCCCTGCTCACCGGCCAGACCCGCGACCTGGCCCCGCACACCGTCGTCGAATCCCGTACGACGGGGCGTCAGCTCACCGCGCTCGTCAGAAAGGAGGGCCCCGTGGACACCGCCGCCTGGGCCGTCACTCAGCCTTCCCTGGAGGAGCTGCTGCTCGCCCATCTGCGCTCCCCGGACGCGCCGCCGCTGCTGACGTCGAGCGCGTCGGCGGCCGGGACGCGTGCGGAGGTGGCGTCCGCATGAGCACGCTCACCCGGCCGGAGACCGACACCGTCGCCACGACGCCCGGCACCCTGCGGGGGTCCGCCCGCGTCCTGCTCCGCGTGCACCGCAAGGCCCTCTGGGCGGCCGGCGGTCTGCTGGTCACCGGCATCGGCATCGTCGTCGCCCTCCGCATCTGGATGGCCTCCGCGAAGGAGCTGTGCGCGGACGGCGACATCACCCCGTGCGGCGGCCCCGTCTACCAGCCCAGCTACGCCCGTACGTCCACCGAGGTCTTCCTGGGCGACGGCGGCACGGTGCTGCTCCTGCTGGCCGGACTCGTCGGCGTCTTCGTCGCCGGACCGCTGATCGCCCGCGAACTGGAGAGCGGCACCTTCCGGCTGGCCTGGGCCCAGTCGGTCTCCCCCGCCCACTGGCTCGCCGCCCGGCTGGCCGTGCCCGCCGCGCTGGCGGTCGTCGGGATGACGGTCCTGATCGCCGTCTACCGCTGGGGCCTGTGGGCGCTCCGCGGATACCCGTACTCCAGCCTGGACCACTGGTACGCATCCGGCGTCTTCCCCGGCACCGGGCCCGCCCTTCTCGGCTTCACGCTGCTGGCCGTGGCGGTGGGGGCGCTGTGCGCGGTGCTCGTCCGCCGCGCTCTGCTGTCCATGTCCCTCACCGGGCTCGTCCTCGGTGTGGTGGCCCTCGGCCTGGGCAAGCGCCGTTACGAACTGTGGCCCCACATCCTCCGTCACGGTCAAGGCCCCAAGGCCTTCAGCGCGGGCGACTGGCACCTCGATTACGGCATGCTCACCGCATCGGGCCAAAGGCTGTACTGGCGGGACTGTTTCGACACCGGCATGGCGGAGAATGCCAGGGCCTGTATGCGCGCCCGGGGCGGAGTCACCAACTTCACCGAGGTCCACCCCGCCTCCCACTACTGGCCCCTCCAGCTCGTCGAGACCGGCATCCTCCTCGCTCTCGCCGCCCTCGCCGTCTTCGCCGCCTTCCGGCTCCTGCGCCGCCTCCACGGCTGAGCGCCCACACCCGGCAGACCCGTCGTCCGGGCCCCACGAGGGGTGGGCCCGGACGACGCAGACGTACACCGGCCCGGCAGGCCGCCCCCCGGCGGCGAACACGTACAGTGACCGAGAGGCCCTCCACGGTCCACCCGCAGGCACACCGCTTCCTGAACGTCATGTCGCCGTTACCGGCCATTCAGACGCCCTTGCGACCCTCACGGGATGCAGCCAGCTGTGCCCGCCCCCCGCCGCAACGGGAGAGCCCGGGACCCGGGGTTTCCCAAGCCTCCCGCGATCTTTCCGGGCTCCGACGCGCCTGAGGAGCGTTCCGCGCGGAACAATAGGTCCATGAGCCAGCAGCCCAGCTCCGAGGTCCCCGTCCAGCCCACCGCCCAGCCGTCGGTGGGCTCGCTCGCCGCGCACCGGCCGCACGCCACCCCGGCCTCCCACGGGGTCGGCTTCTCCACCGCCGCCGACCTGGATCCCGATCTCGACGCCGACGCGGACGCCTACGAGCCCGACCGGGACGGCGACGAGCTGCCCCAGGGGCGTTTCCTGGACCGCGAACGCAGCTGGCTCGCGTTCAACGAGCGGGTCCTGGAGCTGGCCGAGGACCCGGCCACGCCCATCCTGGAGCGGGCCAACTTCCTCGCCATCTTCGCCTCGAACCTGGACGAGTTCTTCATGGTCCGGGTGGCCGGCCTCAAGCGCCGCATCGCCACCGGCGTCGCCACCCGCTCCGCCTCCGGCCTCCAGCCCCGCGAGGTCCTGGACCTCATCTGGACCCGCTCGCGCGAGCTCATGGCGCGGCACGCCGCCTGCTTCCAGCAGGACATCGCCCCGGACCTGTCCGACGAGGGCATCCAGCTGATCCGCTGGCCGGACCTGACCGAGAAGGAGCAGGCCCGCCTGTTCACCTTCTTCCGGCAGCGCGTCTTCCCGGTCCTGACCCCGCTGGCCGTCGACCCCGCGCACCCCTTCCCGTACATCTCCGGGCTCTCCCTCAACCTCGCCGTCGTCGTCCGCAACCCGGTCAGCGGCCACCGCCACTTCGCCCGGGTCAAGGTCCCGCCGCTGCTGACCCGCTTCCTGGAGGCCTCGCCCCAGCGGTACGTCCCCATCGAGGACGTCATCGCGGCGCACCTGGAGGAGCTGTTCCCGGGGATGGAGGTGCTGGCGCACCACATGTTCCGGGTCACCAGGAACGAGGACCTGGAGGTCGAGGAGGACGACGCGGAGAACCTCCTCCAGGCCCTGGAGAAGGAGCTCATGCGCCGCCGGTTCGGCCCGCCGGTCCGGCTGGAGGTCGAGGAGTCCATCGACCCGTACGTGCTGGACCTGCTGGTCCGCGAGCTGAAGGTGTCCGACGCCGAGGTCTACCCGCTGCCCGGCCCGCTCGACCTGACCGGGCTGTTCGCGATCGCCTCGCTGGACCGGCCCGAGCTGAAGTACCCGAAGTTCGTCGCGGGCACCCACCGGGACCTGGCCGAGGTGGAGTCCGCCTCCGCGCCCGACATCTTCGCCGCCCTGCGCGAACGGGACGTGCTGCTCCACCACCCGTACGACTCGTTCTCCACCTCCGTCCAGGCGTTCCTGGAGCAGGCGGCGGGCGACCCGGACGTGCTGGCCATCAAGCAGACGCTGTACCGCACCTCCGGCGACTCCCCGATAGTGGACGCCCTCATCGACGCCGCCGAGTCCGGCAAGCAGGTCCTCGTCCTCGTCGAGATCAAGGCCCGCTTCGACGAGCAGGCCAACATCAAGTGGGCCCGCAAGCTGGAGGAGGCGGGCTGCCACGTCGTCTACGGGCTCGTCGGGCTGAAGACCCACTGCAAGCTGTCGCTCGTCGTCCGCCAGGAGGGCGACACCCTGCGCCGCTACTCCCACGTCGGCACCGGCAACTACCACCCCAAGACGGCCCGGCTGTACGAGGACCTCGGCCTGCTCACGGCCGACCCGCAGGTCGGGGCGGACCTCTCCGACCTGTTCAACCGGCTCTCCGGTTACTCCCGCCGCGAGACCTACCGCCGCCTCCTGGTCGCCCCGAAGTCCCTGCGCGACGGGCTGATCGCCCGCATCAACAAGGAGATCGCCCACCACCGGGCCGGCCGCCCCGCCTACGTCCGGTTCAAGGTCAACTCGATGGTCGACGAAGCGATCATCGACGCCTGCTACCGGGCCGCCCAGGCGGGCGTCCCGGTCGACATCTGGGTGCGCGGGATCTGCGCGATCCGCCCCGGGGTCGCCGGGCTCTCCGAGAACATCCGGGTCCGTTCCATACTCGGCCGCTTCCTCGAACACTCCCGGATCTTCGCCTTCGGCAACGGCGGCGAGCCCGAGGTGTGGTTCGGCAGCGCCGACATGATGCACCGCAACCTCGACCGCCGGATCGAAGCCCTGGTCCGGGTCACCGACCCCGCCCACCGCGCCGCACTCAGCCGACTCCTGGAGACCGGTATGGCCGACACCACCTCCTCCTGGCACCTGGGCCCCGACGGGGACTGGACCCGGCACGCCACGGACGCGGACGGCCAGCCGCTGCGGCACGTCCAGGAAATGCTCATCGACGCCCGGAGGCGCAGGCGTGCGACGCCCTGAACAGCAGACGACGATCCGGCCCACGACGGATCCCGCCCCGGGGGCCGGCACGGAGGCGGGGGCGGAGCCCCGGGGCGGCCCCTCCGGAAGCGGAGCCTCCGGACCCGGGTCCTCCCGGCCCGGAGCCTGTGAACCCGGATGCTCCGCTCCCACCGCGGCCCCCGGGACCGGGCCCGTCGCGGAGGACCACCCCGTCGGGGACCTGACCACGGAGGCGGTCCTCGCGCCCTACCTCCGGGGGCAGGCCGCCGACTTCCTGCGCAGCCTGCGCCAGCACCACGAGCACAGCGCCCCCGCCGAGTCCGGCGGCCACGACGCCGCGGCCGCCACCCGGGCCCTGCGCCGCGCGGCCCGCCGGATCAGCGGCTCCCTGCACACCTTCCGGGCCGCCCTCGACCCACACTGGGCCGACCAGCTCCGCGCCGAGCTGGCCTGGCTCTCCGGCGTACTCGCCCGCGAACACGCCTACGCCAACCGCCTCGCCCGGCTCGTCGAGGCCCTGCACCAGCTCTCCGGCCCCGCCCTCCCCGCCGCCCGGGGGGCCAGGGCCGCCGGGGAGACCGCCGCGTCCGACGCCCAGGGCCGCGCCGCCCTCGGGGTCGGGGCCGCGCGCGCCGGGGCGCTGCTGGAACGCCGCCTCACCCTCGCCCGGACCCGGTCCCACTCCGCGGCCCTCCAGGCGCTCGGCTCCTCCCGGTTCCACGCGGTCGCCGACGCCGTCGCGCTCCTGGCCTCCGACGTACCGCTGGCCCCCGGCACCACGGGCCGGACCGCCGAGGCGCTGCTGGAGCCCGCCGAACGCGCCGAGCAGCGCCTCCTCACCGCGGTGGCCGCCCTCCCGCCCGCCGGCTCCGAGCCGTACAACGAGGCGCAGGACGCCGCCTGGCACCAGGCCCGTCTGCTGCTGCGGCTCCACCGGTACGCCCACGAGGTCGTGCTCGGCGCCGCCGCCCCGGCCCTCGCCTCCTGCGGGCACGCCCTCGATCTGCACCGGGACGCGGTGGAGGCGGCCGCGGCGGCGGCAGCGGCGGCCCGCACCCCCCGGATCGCCCCGGCCACGGCGTACGCGCTGGGCGTGCTCCACGCGGACCAGCGGCACGAGGTGGAGGCGGCGCGGGCGGTGTTCCGCGAGACCTGGCCGTACGCCACGGCCCTGACGGCGTCATGAGCGGCGGCCCGCGCGGCCCCGTGATCCGCGCCGCGGGCTGCGTGCTGTGGCGGCGCGGCCCGGGCGGCGGCAGCGTGGAGGTCTGCCTCGTGCACCGCCCCCGCTACGACGACTGGTCGTTCCCCAAGGGCAAGCTGAAGCGCGGCGAGGACCCGCGCGCCGCCGCCGTGCGGGAGGTGCTGGAAGAGACCGGCCACCACTGCGCCCTCGGCGAGCCGCTGCCGGCCTCCCGCTATCCGGTGGACGGCCGCCCCAAGGTCGTCGACTACTGGGCGGCCGAGGCGACCGGCGGCTCGTTCACCGCCAATGACGAGGTGGACCGCATCCTGTGGCTGGCCCCGGACGCCGCCCGTGCCCGGCTCACCCAGCCCCGCGACGTCCAGCAGCTGACCGCGCTCCTGGACACGCTGCCCAGGCCCTGACCCGGACACGCTGCCCGGGCCCTGATCCGGACGCGCTGCCCGGGCCCTGACCACGCCCTGGTCAGGGCCCTGTCCTCCGCCCCGGCCACGGGCCCTGTCCCCCGCCCTGACCACGGCCTCGGACCTGCCCCGCACCCGCCTGCCCGACACGGTTCACCTGCCGTTCACTCTCCCCCGTCGGCGGCTTCACCTGTTCTGCCTAATTTCGGACGTACAAGGTGCGCGGCGGCAAGCCACAGCACCCCTCCTCATCGCACGCCGTCGTAGAACGAAACGACCACGGCGGCTCCTGGAAGGAACACCCGAAAGTGAAGCTTCAGCGCAAGAACCGGCTTCGTGCCACCGCGCTCGGTGCCCTCGCCGTCTCCGGCGCCCTGGTCCTCACGGCGTGCGGTTCGGATGACAACACGGGCGGCGGCACGGCCGGCACCGGCGAGAAGACGACCGCCGCGTCGAACGTCGACTGCGGCAAGGCCAAGGGCCAGCTGCGCGCTTCCGGCTCCAGCGCGCAGAAGAACGCCATGGACCTCTGGGTCAAGAACTACATGGCCGCCTGCTCCGGTGTGGAGATCAACTACAACTCGTCCTCCTCCGGCGAGGGCATCGTCGCCTTCAACCAGGGCACCGTCGGCTTCGCTGGCTCCGACTCGGCGCTGAAGCCCGAAGAGGTCGCCGACTCCAAGAAGATGTGCAAGACCGGCCAGGGCATCAACCTGCCGATGGTCGGCGGCCCGGTCGCGATCGGCTTCAAGCTGGAGGGTGTCGACAAGCTCACGCTGGACGCCCCGACCCTCGCCAAGATCTTCGACAGCAAGATCAAGAAGTGGAACGACCCGGCGATCGCCAAGCTGAACGACGGCGTCGACCTGCCGGACAAGGCGATCCAGGCCTTCCACCGCTCCGAGGACTCCGGCACCACGCAGAACCTCGGCAAGTACCTCGGCGCCGCCGCTCCGGACGACTGGAAGTACGAGGCCGAGAAGAAGTGGCCGGCCCCCGGTGGCCAGGCCGCGTCCGGCTCCTCCGGTGTCGCCGCCCAGGTGAAGCAGGTCGACGGCTCGATCGGCTACTTCGAGCTCTCCTACGCCAAGTCGCAGTCCATCCCCACCGTGGACATCGACACCGGTGGCTCCGCCCCGGTCCAGGCCACCTCGGAGAACGCCTCCAAGGCCATCGCCGCCGCCAAGGTCAAGGGCACCGGCAAGGACCTGGCGCTGGAGCTGGACTACACCACCAAGGCCGAGGGCGCCTACCCGCTGGTCCTGGTGACGTACGAGGTCGTCTGCGACAGCGGCAACAAGCCCGAGACGCTCGACACCGTCAAGTCCTTCCTCTCCTACGCCGCCTCCGACGACGGCCAGAAGATCCTGACCGACGCCGGCTACGCCCCGATCCCGGCCGAGATCAACGCCAAGGTCCGCGAGACCATCGGCTCCCTCTCGTAACACCCCGGGGCGGCCGGGTCCCCACCCGGGCCCGGCCGCCCCGGCCATCCGGTGCACCGCCGCCAGGGGAGCCACGGCTCCCCCACACAGACCGGAAAGACCATGGCTTCCACCACACCCATAGACATGCCACCGGCCCCGCCGGCCCCGCCGGAACGGGCCGGGCTCCCCAAGTCCACCGGGCAGCTGGGCGACAAGATCTTCCTGGGCCTCTCCCGCGGCTCGGGCATCCTGCTGCTCGTGATCATGGCGTCGATCGCCGCCTTCCTCACCTACCGCTCGGTGCTCGCCATCTCGAAGGACGAGGGCAACTTCCTCACCACCTTCGACTGGAACCCGGCCGGCGACCCCCCGGTCTTCGGCATCGCGGTCCTGCTCTTCGGCACGGTCGTCAGCTCGATCATCGCGATGGTCATCGCGGTTCCGATCGCTGTCGGCATCGCCCTGTTCATCTCGCACTACGCGCCGCGCAAGCTGGCCGCCCCGATCGCGTACGTGGTCGACCTGCTGGCCGCCGTGCCCAGCATCGTCTACGGCATCTGGGGCGCCCTCGTCCTCGTGCCGTACCTGGAGGGCCTCAACCTCTGGCTCGACCAGTTCTTCGGCTGGACGTACATCTTCGAGAAGACCGAGGTCGGCGTCGCCCGCTCGCTCTTCACCGTCGGCATCCTCCTCGCGATCATGATCCTGCCGATCGTGACCAGCGTCAGCCGCGAGGTCTTCCTCCAGGTCCCGAAGATGAACGAGGAGGCCGCGCTCGCGCTCGGCGCCACCCGCTGGGAGGTCATCCGCCTCTCCGTGCTGCCCTTCGGCCGCTCCGGCATCATCTCCGCCTCGATGCTGGGCCTCGGCCGCGCGCTCGGCGAGACGATGGCCGTCGCCACGGTCCTCTCCCCGAGCTTCCTCATCTCGCTGCACCTGCTCAACCCGGGCGGCGGCACGTTCGCCCAGAACATCGCGGCCAAGTTCGGCGAGGCCGACGCGTTCGGGCGGGACGCCCTGATCGCCTCCGGCCTCGTCCTCTTCGTCCTCACCCTGCTGGTCAACGGCGCGGCCCGGCTCATCATCGCCCGCCGCAAGGAGTACTCGGGGGCCAACGCATGAGCCACGCACCCACCGGCGTCGTGGAACGCCCGTCGCCCGCCTCGCCCTCCCCGAAGAGCAGCCTCGGCAGCCGCTCCCTGCCCCGCCTCGCGCCGCTCGGCTTCGCCGTCGTCTCCGTCGCGCTCGGCGTCGGCCTCTCGCTGGCCGCCGGCTGGGAGAGCCGCATCCAGTGGGGCCTGATCTCGGCCCTGTTCTTCCTGGCCGTCTCCTACGTCGCCACGACGGTCGTCGAGAACCAGCGCCAGGCCAGGGACCGGCTCGCCACCAGCGTGATGTGGGTCTGCTTCCTGATCGCCGTCGTCCCGCTCGCCTCGCTGCTCTGGACCACGATCGTCCGCGGCGCCGAACGCCTCGACGGCTACTTCCTCACCCACTCGATGGCCGGTGTGCTCGGCTCCGAGGCCAGCGGCGGCGTCTACCACGCGCTGATCGGCACCCTGGAGCAGGTCGGCATCGCCACGGCGATCTCCGCCCCGCTCGGCCTGCTGACCGCCGTGTACCTCGTCGAGTACGGCAAGGGCGCGCTGGCCAGGGCCGTCACCTTCTTCGTCGACGTGATGACGGGCATCCCGTCCATCGTGGCCGGTCTCTTCATCCTGTCGATCATGCTGATCGCCAACCTGGAGCCCTCCGGCCTGATGGGCGCGCTCGCCCTGACGATCCTGATGATCCCCGTCGTGGTCCGCTCCACCGAGGAGATGCTCAAGCTCGTCCCCAACGAGCTGCGCGAGGCCTCCCTCGCCCTCGGCATCCCGAAGTGGCGCACCATCCTCAAGGTGGTCCTGCCGACCGCGATCGGCGGCATCACCACGGGCGTCATGCTGGCCATCGCCCGTATCGCCGGTGAGACGGCCCCGATCATCCTGCTGGTCTTCGGCAGCCAGCTGATCAACGCGAACCCCTTCGAAGGCGCCCAGTCCTCGCTGCCGTTCTACATCTACGAGCAGTACAAGATCGGCGAGGCCGCGTCCTACGACCGCGCCTGGGCGGCGGCCCTGGTGCTGATCGCCTTCGTCATGATCCTCAACCTCGTGGCCCGCGGCATCGCCCGCTGGAAGGCCCCGAAGACCGGTCGCTGACGCGGCCATCAGCGACCTCCGAAAGAAGCAGTGATTCCCATGGCCAAGCGCATCGACATCAGCGGCCTCACCGCCTACTACGGCAGCCACAAGGCCATCGAGGACATCTCGATGACCGTGGAGCCCCGCTCCGTGACGGCCTTCATCGGCCCGTCCGGCTGCGGCAAGTCCACCTTCCTGCGCACCCTGAACCGGATGCACGAGGTCACCCCCGGCGGCCGCGTCGAGGGCAAGGTGCTGCTGGACGACGAGAACCTCTACGCCTCCAACGTCGACCCGGTCACCGTGCGCCGCACGGTCGGCATGGTCTTCCAGCGCCCCAACCCCTTCCCCACCATGTCGATCTTCGACAACGTGGCGGCGGGCCTGCGGCTGAACGGCAGCTACCGCAAGAGCGAGCTGAACGACATCGTCGAGAAGTCCCTGCGCGGCGCGAACCTCTGGAACGAGGTCAAGGACCGGCTGGGCAAGCCCGGCTCCGGCCTCTCCGGCGGCCAGCAGCAGCGTCTGTGCATCGCCCGCGCCATCGCGGTCGAGCCGCAGGTCCTGCTGATGGACGAGCCGTGCTCGGCGCTCGACCCGATCTCGACCCTGGCCATCGAGGACCTGATCGGCGAGCTGAAGGAACGGTTCACGATCGTCATCGTGACGCACAACATGCAGCAGGCGGCCCGGGTCTCGGACCGCACCGCGTTCTTCAACCTCGCGGCGGTCGGCAAGCCCGGCCGGCTCATCGAGATCGACGAGACCGAGCGGATCTTCTCCAACCCGTCGGTCCAGGCCACGGAGGACTACATCTCCGGCCGCTTCGGCTGAGCCGTACGCCGCCTCCCCGATACGGCCTTGCGGTGCTGCATGGCGGTGCCACCACAAGGCGAAAGGGTCCGCCCCCGTACTCGTACGAGTACGGGGGCGGACCCACACGTGTAACCGGCCGCAACCGCTCAGCCGAAGAGCAGCAGGACCGCCCCGTAGCTCAGCGCGGCGACCAGGGCCGCGGCGGGCATGGTGATGAACCAGCCCAGGATGATGTTCTTCGCGACGCCCCAGCGCACGGCGTTGACCCGCTTGGTGGCGCCGACGCCCATGATCGCGGAGGTGATGACGTGGGTGGTCGAGATCGGCGCGTGGAAGAGGAACGCCGAACCGAACATGATCGAGGCGCCGGTGGTCTCCGCCGCGAAGCCCTGCGGCGGGTCCAGCTCGATGATCTTGCGGCCGAGGGTCCGCATGATGCGCCAGCCGCCCGCGTACGTCCCCAGCGAGAGCATCACGGCACAGGCGATCTTGACCCAGACCGGGATCTCGTCGTTCGGGCCCTCGATGTCGGCGATGACCAGGGCCATCACCACGATGCCCATCGTCTTCTGCGCGTCCTGGAGGCCGTGGCCGAGCGCCATGCCGGCCGCCGAGACCGTCTGCGCGATCCGGAAGCCGCGCTTGGCCTTGTGCGGGTTGGCGTCCCGGAAGATCCACATGATGCCGACCATCACCAGATAACCGACGATCAGGCCGACGAACGGCGAGATGAACATCGGGATGACGATCTTCTCCAGCACACCGGACCAGATGACGTCCGTGCCACCGGCCAGCGCCGCCCCGACCATGCCGCCGAACAGGGCGTGCGAGGACGAGGAGGGGAGACCGTAGTACCAGGTGATCAGGTTCCAGATGATCGCGCCGACGAGCGCCGCGAACAGGATCCCCATCCCCTTCTGCCCGACGGGCGTGGCGATGAGGCCCTCGCTGACGGTCTTGGCGACCCCCTGGCCCAGGAAGGCGCCGGCGAGGTTCATCACCGCCGCCATCGCCAGGGCCGCACGCGGGGTCAGCGCCCGGGTGGAGACCGAGGTGGCGATGGCGTTCGCGGAGTCGTGGAAGCCGTTCGTATACGTGAAGCCGAGCGCGACACCGATGGTCACGATCAGCGCAAAGGTGTCCACGAGGTTCAGGACTCCTTGACCGCGATGGTCTCCACGGTGTTCGCGACGTGCTCGAACGCGTCAGCCGCCTCTTCCAGCACATCCACGATCTGCTTGAGCTTCAGCACCTCCATGGCGTCGTACTTGCCGTTGAAGAGGTGGGCCAGCAGCTTGCGGTGGATCTGGTCGGCCTGGTTCTCCAGCCGGTTGACCTCGATCCAGTACTCCGTGAGGTTGTCCATCGTCCGCAGCCCCGGCATGGCCTCGGCGGTCAGCTCCGCCGCCCGGGCCAGCACCTCGATCTGCTGCTCGACACCCTTGGGGAGCTCCTGGACCTGGTAGAGGACGACCAGGTCGACGGCCTCCTCCATGAAGTCCATGATGTCGTCGAGCGAGGACGCCAGCTTGTAGATGTCCTCACGGTCGAACGGCGTGATGAAGGAGGAGTTCAGCTGGTGGAAGATCGCGTGGGTCGCGTCGTCCCCCGCGTGCTCCGCTGCCCGCATACGCTCCGCGATCTCGACTCGGGAGGCAGAATCCGCCCCGAGCAGTTCCATCAGGAGCTTCGAGCCCGTGACAATGTTGTCCGCGGATGCGGAGAACATGTCGTAGAAGCTCGTCTCCCTGGGGGTCAGACGAAAGCGCACGTGGGGTCCTCGGGATGCTCTGGATTCGGTCAGGCTGATGCTAGGCGCATCATCCGGCCACGGCTAACCGGCGTTCTTCAGTGTCGCCCATCGGACAGGGCGATCGACACGGACCCCCGGTCACGTTTGGGCAGGATTCGTTACGATATACCCGGCAGGGGTATATCAGGACAACGGGAGGACGCAGATGACCACGACCGGGACCGGGGCCGAGGCCGGAATCACGGGGGCGGAAGCGGCGGGCACGGCCGACGTGGCGGCTCCGGACACGGGGGCGGCCGCACCTGTGGACATCGTCACGGACCATGACCGCGGCATCCACGGCTACCACCACCAGAAGGACGAGCACCTCAAACGCCTGCGCCGGATCGAGGGCCAGATCCGCGGCCTCCAGCGCATGGTCGACGAGGACGTCTACTGCATCGACATACTCACGCAGGTGTCGGCGTCCACGAAGGCCCTGCAGTCCTTCGCCCTCCAGCTGCTGGAGGAGCACCTGCGCCACTGCGTGGCCGACGCGGCGGTCAAGGGCGGCGAGGAGATCGACGCGAAGGTCGAGGAGGCCACGAAGGCGATCGCCCGGCTGCTCCGTACCTGACGCGCGACCGCGCGGGCGGTGCCGGCGGAGGTTCCGGCGACGGTAGGGGTACGGGCGCGGGTACGGGCGTCACCCTCGGCGGGCGTCACCCCGGCGGGCGGCCTGCCGGGGCACCGTCGCCCAGGACTCCGCACCCCGGACGTCGAGCACTTCGTCGATCCGGTCGGGACTGAGGCGCTCCTCGCCCGCGGCCGACGCGGCGATCATCAGCTCGCCGCACAGCTCGATCTCGGCGAGGGCCACACAGTCCTGAGCGTTCGGAGCGCTGAGCGTCACCACGTGCGTCACCTCTCTCTGCCGTCCTCCCGGCCGTACCCGGCCTCTGGCAACACCGACATCCCAGCCTAGAGAGCGCGACCCGTGCCGCGCATGGCACGGACGGACCATTTTGAGCCCCCTCCCAACCGGCGCCGTCCCCCGGCCCGTGCCGGTCCCCGCGCCTCCCCCACCCCGCCCGGCACCTCCACCCCGCCCGGCACCTCCGCCTCGCGCGGCATCTCCACCTCGCGCGGCACCTCCACCCCGCGCGGCACCCCGCCCCCTTCGGCCGACACCCCTCAGCCCTGCCGGATCTCGCCGGTGTAGATGGCGCCCTCGTCCGGCAGCGTCACCGTGACCGGCAGCCCGAACCCGTACAGCAGCAGCGTCGAGACCACCGACACCCCCGGGCCCCGGTCGTCGGAGGAGAAGGTGAAGCGGTGCCGGACCTTCCGCAGCCGGCCGTCGTCGTCGAGGTAGGCGTCGAAGGGCACGGCATCCTTGCGGAACCCTTTCGCAGCCGCGCTCAGCGCCCCGCGCGACTGCGCCGAGGCGGCCCGGGCGGCCCGGCCCAGGTCGGCGACGCCCCGGTAGTGATGCACCGTCACCCCGGCCAGCTCGGTCTTACCCGCGTACGTCACATCGGCCGCGCCGCGCAGCAGTTCGGCCGCGGCCATCGGGTCGGTGACCCCGCCGGTGACGAGGTTGCCGTCCTTCAGGCCGGTGGTGTCGATCCTGACCCACTTGTCGTCGGGCACCCCGGCCCCGCGGTTCTTCATGTACAGCGCCCCGGGGGCCAGCAGCTCGGTGATCGGCCGGTGCCCGCCCACACCGGCGGCGTCCTTGCCCGCGGCGTCCTTGGGGAGCACCACCCGCAGCTGTCCCATCTGCTTGCGGAAGTCGTACGCCCCCTGCCCCCGGATCGTCACCCGCGTACCGCCGGCCGCCGTCTCCATCGACGTACGGGTCTCCGCACCGCCCGCCTCGACGAGGACGTCCGCCGCCTGCCCGAGCAGATCGAGCGGCCGGTCGGCGGCCACGGAACGCTGCCCGGATCCGTCGCCCGCGCCGCCGCTCCCGCCGAAACACCCGGCGGTGACCGCGATCACCCCGACCGCGGTGAGGGCGCGGACAGCACGGGCCCGGCCTCCGTCCCTGTACTGCTGCACCACCATCGCCTGCCAACCCCCAACGACTGCCGCCCGGCCGAGCCCTGACCCGCTCCGCATAACGACCGCCGCCGTCCCCCGTCACGCCACGGGGGCTCCGGGGCCAGTACCGTGGACGGGTGCATGAGGATTCCCCCGCCGCGGCCCGCACCACCGCCGCGCCCCGCACCCCCGTCCGGACCGCCCCCGCCCTCGCGGAACCGCTGTCCGAACCGCTGTCCGCATCCCTGTCGGAGGCTCCCCCTCCGGGCCCGCCCGCCGGGCACAGCGCCACGACGATCGAACGAGGCTCGTTCTGCCTGGCCCGGTGCAGCTGCGGCTGGTCGGGCCCGGCACGCAGATCCCGGGACCGGGCCCGCACGGACGCCGCCGAACACCTCGCCGCCCCCTGATCCACCGCGCGGGTCCGCCGTACGGCTGCGCCGCAACCGGGCCCGTACAGCACGAACCCCCAGGCGCGGAAGACACCTGGGGGAACGGGGAGAGCGGAAGGGGGGAGGCAGGGCCCCGGGGGATCAGGCAGCCAGGTCCTTCTCGCCCGGGTCGCCCCGCCGGGAACCGGGCCGCGGCTCGGGGATGCCGACCGCCTCGCCGCGCTCGTCCGCGTACGCGACGGCCGCGCTCGTGGACCGGACGAACCAGCCGACGCGCGGCGAGCGGGCGACCGCCGCCATCAGCGGGGTCAGCAGCGCCATGGCGAGCGGGGCCAGCAGCAGGGTGACCGCCGTACCGAGGGCGAAGCCACCGATCACGTCGGTCGGGTAGTGGACGCCCATGTAGATCCGGCTGAACCCGGCGAAGAGCGCGAGTCCGATCGCGTAGAAGCCGAACTTCCGGTTCGCCACGAAGATGCCGACGGCGATGCCCATGGCCAGGGTGGAGTGGTCGCTGACGAACGAGAAGTCCGTCTTGCCGTGGATCAGGACCTCAAGGCCGTCATGGTCGTTGAAGGGGCGTGGCCGTTCGACGAAGCCGCGGATCGGAATGTTGATGAGGATGGCGATGGCGGCGGCGAGCGGCGCCCAGACGATGGCGGCGGCGGCCGTCACGGCGTCCTCGGCCGTCCCGCGCCCCCGCATGCTCCACCAGCACCACAGGCCCACCAGGACGAGACCGAACATGATCCCGTACTCGCCGACGTACTCCATGACCCGGTCGAACCAGGTCGGAGCGGCCTTCGCGAGGCCGTTGATGTCGTAGAGCAGACTGACGTCCGGGTTCGACCCGTCGAGTTCGAGTCCAGCCATCTGCTGCGGCCCCTTGCCTTGTCTGCTTCTCTGCCGCGACGCGCGTCCTTACGCGCCGCCCTGGTCGAACCCCCGTATCCGGTGCGATCCGTCACCGCACTGCACCGCACAGTTTCACAGCGACGCATGGTCGGTGCGCGTGGCGTTCCCGTTCCCTGTCCAGGGAACGGCCCGGGCGTCGCGTGCGTTCCGTTCTCCACCGAATGATCACTATGACGTTATCGAAGAGTGACTCGTCGTCGCAGCTCAGGGCCCAGGCTTCACGGAGAGTTCCCGCCAGGGCCGACTGCCCGTCAGCACCCTTCGCCGCTCCGGAAGCCCGCGCGAGACGTACGTCACCCCGTGGGCAGGTCGGTCGGCAGGGCGGCGGCACCGTCCTTGGTGACCCGGGTCGCACCGAAGTAGTCCGGTGTGTCGATCTTGTCGAACCGGATGACCGCCCCGGTGAACGGCGCATTGATCATATAGCCGCCCCCGACGTACAACCCGACGTGCCGGATGGCCCGCGAATTGGTGAGGTCGTCCGAGAAGAACACCAGATCTCCCGGGAGCAGCTCGTCCCGCGAGGGATGCGGCCCGGCGTTGTACTGGTCATTGGCAACGCGCGGCAGGTCGATCCCGACAGTCCGGTACGCGGCCTGGGTCAGCCCGGAACAGTCGAACCGCCCCTGCTGCTCGGGCGTTCCGTTCCCGCCCCACAGATAGGGCGTGCCGAGCTTCTTCTGGGCGAAGTAGATGGCCCCGGCGGCCTGCCGGGAGGGCGCGACCCGGCCGACGGGCCGGGCGAAGCTCTTCTCCAGGGACCGAATGATCTTGACGTAGTTCTGCGTCTCTTTATAAGGAGGCACACCGCCGTACTTGATCACCGCGTAGGCGCCGGCGTTGTACGCGGCGAGCATGTTGCTCGTCGGATCGCCCGGGACCTTCTTCACGTACCCGGCGAGCTCGCAGTCGTACGAAGCGGCCGAGGGGATCGCGTCGGCGGGATCCCACACGTCTCGCTTGCCGTCGCCGTTGCCGTCGATCCCGTGCGTGGCCCAGGTGCCGGGGATGAACTGGGCGATCCCCTGCGCGGCGGCGTGGCTCTGCGCCCTCGGGTTCCAGCCGCTCTCCTGGTACAACTGCGCGGCCAGCAGCGCGGGGTTGATGGCGGGACAGAGGTTGCCCCATTTCTGCACCAGAGGCTGGAAGCGTGCGGGTACGGCCCCCTTGGCCAGCGCGACGGCGCCGCCGCCCCCCGACCCGGCGAGCCCGGCGGCGGCGGAGTACGTACCGACGACGAGCAGCGCCAGGAAGCACATGACCATGCCGACGCCGATGCCACCGAACACCCAGAATTTCCGCACCCCTCAACCATCCCCCATCGGGACGCGCTTCAGAGGTGTTTTCGACGGTGTGTACGAGTCATCCGCGGCACACCACCGGCGCACCCGAAGCACACGGGGGCGCCGACGGCTCACCGGCAACAGAGCTGACAGCCCCTCACTCACCCTCTCCCGACCAGAAGTCGGAACGGACATTCGGCCGGGGCAGCGGGTAGACGTTCTCGTAGGCGGGACCGTTCGGCTCGGAGGTGGGGGCGGCGACCTTCGATTCCTTCACACAGGGGGTGTCGGCCTCCAGGAAGGCCTGCCCCTTCCCCCGGAAGGAGACGCTGACACCGAATCCGCTCTTGGTGACCGCGTAGACCGCGGGGAACTTCTCGTCCTTGTTGACGGCCTTGATCCGGTAGCCGTTCTTCCGCCAGAAGTTCTCCGCCCGGTCGAGGAACGTCTGCCGACGCTCGGCCGAGACGATGGTCATGACGGTACGCCGACGGGTCACCCCGCAGGCCCGGGTGGTGGTGGGCCCGTGGGCCCACTGCAGATCGGGATCGATGCCTTCCAGGACGGCATCGAGCATGGCGTCGGACCGCTCGGCGGCTTCCTGCATATCCACGCCTGTCTCCTTCCCGGCACTGGTGGTGCTCCCCCGCGAACCGCTCTCGCTCCCGCACCCGGCCAGCGGAACCCCGAGGGCCAGGACCAGGACCACCGCGACGGGGGGCAGGGCCCGCTTCGCTCGCCTCACTTCGGTTCCTCCATCTTGAGCCGTTCGGCGTTGCCCGACACGATCAGGGCGATGCTGTCCGCGGACACGGCGTCGCGTTCCGGGCTGAAGTAGTTCGAGTGCGAGTCCAGACTGATGCCGCTCCCGCTGACGAGGGGCGGACCGTCGGCCACCGGGAAGCGCCGCGCACCGAACGCCTTGCTCGCGGGATCCTTCCCGAACCAGAGGTCGTCGTCACCCGGATCGGCCAGATCCCCGGCGACGTACGCCCCGCCGGGCCCGCCCAGGACCAGCCCGAGCCCGCCCACCACGACCTGGGTCTTCGAGGGCAACTTGGTCACCGGGTCGTTGGCGGCGGCGCCCACGAAGACGTGCTCGCTGCCGACGCCGAGGTCCACGGCGTGGTCGACGCCGACGCCGGGGCTGCCGACGAGGATGATGTCGTCGACCCCGGGAATCCCCCCGGGCCGGGCCGCGGCCGCGCCCACGGTGCGGGAGCCGTAGGAGTGCCCGATGGCGGTCAGGTGCGGGTCCTTGCTCTGGTTGGTGACGGAGATCCCGCTCATGAAGTCGCGGTAGGCCGCCCCGCCCTTCTCGGCGCGCCCGGTGCCCATGACGGCGAAGTAGCCGGCCACCCCGTCCTTGTCCGGCAGCTGCGGAGCGTCGTACCCGAGCCAGACGATGGACGCCGTGGACTCGTCGTACCCCTGCGCCCCGATCGCGGTGTCGCGGGCCCGCCCGAGGTCGTTCTTGGCGAACTCCTCGTCGAGGGAGGTGTTGAGCCCCGGCACATACGCGGACACATGCTGCGAGGCATCAGGGTTCCCGAACGACACGATCGCCCGCCCGTTCCCCTCGTCCCCGATCCCGATGAGATACATCGGCGGCTGCCCGTTCTCGTTCAACTGCCGCTCGATCTCGCGCAGCCCGGCCAGCTGGTCGCGGGCCTTGTCGGTGTCGACCCCCTCCAGCTTGTCGATGAGCGCCGGAAGGTTACGGCGGTTGGCGGCGTCCCGGGCGAGGACGGGGATGCCGTCGAGGTTGCCGATCCGCTCCGGGACGAGCTCGATGTACAGCTCCCGCTCCTCCGGCGAGAGCCCGTCCCACCAGGCCTTGCGCTCGGCGGGCGTGGCGTTCTGCGGGATCCGCGCGCCGAGGTGCGCGCGCTCGGCGTCCCGCACCTCGGCGTCGACCCGCGCCCCGGACCCGGGCATCGCCAGCCCGGCGCCGGCACCGCCGACGGCCTTGTTCCAGTCCCAGGCCGCGCCGATGTAGTCACCCCGCGCCCACTTCTGCTCCGCGCCACGGGTGTCGCGCGCCCACCGATCGACGATGCCCCGCCCGGTCTCCCCGGGCCGCAGAACAGCGTCGACGACCCCGCGGACGTCGCCCCCCAGCCCGTCCCCGAGGAACCCGCCGAGGAACCCGCCGCCGTTGGGCCCTGCGGGTCTACCCGCGTCAACCGACACGATGAAGTCGCTGTGGGGGAAGGGGGTGTTGCCTTGGGGGGTGTCGTGGGGGGCGGTGGGGGTGTCGGAGGCGTTGGGGGTATCGCCGGGGCGGCCGTCGGTGCTGGAGTCGCCGCCGGTGGTGCCGGGGCGGCCAGTGCTACCGCTGGTGCCAGGGGCGTCAGGGGTGCCAGTGCCACTGGTGCTGCCGCTGTCACCTGTGCCACCTGTGCCACCTGAGTTGCCTGTGTCGCCCGCGTCGCCTGAGCCGCCTGAGTCGCCTGAGTCGCCTGAGTCATCTGTGTCGCCGGTCTCACCCCTGGTACCGGTGCTGCCGGTACCACCGGTGAGGCTGGACTCGCCCGCTCCACCACTGCCGTCGGCGCCGGCTCCAGGGGCGTCAGGGGGACCGCTGCCGTCGGTGCTTCCGCCTGTGCTGCCGCTGTCACCACCGGCCACGACGTCGCGTCCCGGCGCCGGGCACGAACTGCCGGTCAGTTCACAGATCGCGCTGCGGATCTCCGCGGTCAGCTGCTGCCCCGTCCCCGTGGCCATGAGCCCGCCGACGAGAGCGACGACGACCAGGACGAGGCCGAGGTACTCCAGGGCGGTCTGCCCGCGGTCGCGGCGAAGCTTCATCATCCCGGCGAAGCTGAACAGCCGTTGCTCGGCCCGTTGCTCCGGGCCGCTGCGGAACCACCGGCGGCTCTCCGGTCGGCACAGCAGGACGACGGCGGCCACCGGTAGGACCAGCCGCGCGAGGCCCAGGCCCTCGGCCCCGCCGCTGAGCTCGGCGAGGGCGCCGAGGACGATCCAGCCCAGCACGGCAAGGAGCCCGTACCAGACGCGAACCCCGCCGTGACGGACGTACAGCGACAGCACGAAGACGGCGACCCCGGGTAACGACGCGTAGAGCAGCAGCCCGAGGAGGTACCCGTCGACCGCGTCGACCGAGGAAGCCGTCGACAGGGCCCGGACGGCGCCCACCAGGGTGGCCACGAAGAGAACGTGAAGCAGGATCAGGGCCGCCTGCAACGGCCGAGGCATGAACCGCCCGCCGGGATCCGCTACGGCAGCGCTTACATCGACGCCATCAGGGACCACGCTTCTTCGTATGCCGGACAAGAGCAGTCCCCTACCTCGTGAGTGGGCGGAACGGGCGACAGGTCAGTCACTCCGCGTATGCGACCACACGAGCAGGGGACACGACATGGGCCCCAGGACCCAATACGGGGCTCAAAGCCCTTGTGGGCCAGCCCAGTTGAGCCAGGGTGGCCCGATCACGACCCACCTGCCGACCAGAAGTCGGAGTGGATGTCGGGGCGTGGGATGAGCTCCGCGTCGGGGTCGAGGAACGCGGTGGCCGGGGTGGTGGAGTCCAGCACTTCCGACTTCTGAACACAGGGCGTATCCACCTGGAAAAATGCTTGCCCTTGGCCACCAATGCTCAGACTCATTCGGTACCCATCGATGGTGCGGGCATAGATGGCAGGAAACTCGGCACTATTGTTCACCGCAGTCATCTGGTATCCACTCTTGCGCCAGAACCTATCGACCACCCCTAGAAAGCTCCCTCTCCGCTCTTCCGAGATCCTGGTCATCACGACGCGCCTCCGCGTCACCTCGCACACCCCCGTCGAAGTGAAACCGTGCACCCAGCGCACCTCCGGGCGAATTTCTCGAATAACGGCATCAAGAATCGCATCCGAACGCATCGCGGCATCCTGCATGTCCAATCGACTCTCCTCTTGCTTGGCGCACCCCATCGACCCAATTCCAGCAGTGAGTGCCAGCGCCAGAATTCGCAAGCGCAGCTTCACCGCGGCCGCTCCGGCTTAACTTCCTCCCCGCGCCCGGCAGCAATCAGTGCAATACTCCGGGAAGATGTGGAGTCCAACTCTGGATCGAAGTACTGCGAATGCGCGTCGGTAGTAACGCGCCCGGGGCCGATCAACGGAGGCCCGTCATCCGCACTGAAGCGCCGACCACCGAACTCTTCGCTCGCCGGATCCGTGCCGAACCATAGGTCGGCGTCTCCTCCGTTCGCCAAGTCCACCAGGGAACCAACCGGGCCCAAAGCTCGCCCTATTCCCGAGATCACCGCGTGCTCGCTCGCCGGAAGTTTGGTCACCACGTCGTTCTCTGCCGCCCCCACGTAGACATGATCCCTCCCCACTCCCAGATCCTCGGCCCGATCCACACCCACGCCAGGACTGCCGACCAGTACGATGTCCGTCACACCGGGAATTCCACCCCCTTGCTGCGTCGCAGCTCCGACCGTTCGCGACCCGTAGGAATGACCGATAGCCGTTAGGTTCGGATCAGCGTGATCGTTCGACGCCACCATCCCGGCCATAAAGCCGTTGAACGCGCGACCGCCGGCCTCCGCTCTCCCAGTACCAGCGACCGCCAGACTGCTCCAGCCATCCGGACTCTGCGGTGCGTCATATCCCAACCAAGTGATCACGGCACTTGACTGGTCAATATCCCGTGCAGCGGCAGCGGTGTCACGCGCCCGCTTAAGATCCCCCTCCGCAAACTCCTTGTCCAACGACGTATTCAACCCCGGCACATAAGCCGCCACATTCCGCGAGGTATCCGGGTTCCCGTACGAAACGATCGCCCGGCCGTTCCCCTGATCCCCGATCCCGAGCAGGTACATCGGCGGCTCCCCCACCTTCGGCACCGCCCTCAGCTGCCGGTCGATCTCCCGCAGCGCCGCAAGCTTGGTCGCCGAATCGGCGTCGTCCCGCCCCTCCAGCTTCCCCATGAGCAACTGGAGGTTGTCCCGGTTCGCCGCGTCCCGCACCAGGGCCGGGATCCCGTCCAGGTTCCCGATCTGGTCCGGATACACCGCGAGGTACTCCTCGCGCTGTTCGTCCGTCAGGCCCGCCCACCACGCCTTCCGCTCCGCCGGACTCGCATCGTGCGGAATCGCATCCTTCAGGTATCCGCGCGCCGCACCCCGTACCGCCGCCGCATCGGCCGCCGCGTCCGTCCACGTCCCCACCGGAACGCCCAGCCCCTCGTGCGCCTTCAGCGACCGCAGGATCCTGGCGTGCCGCCAGTCCGCATCGGCTGCCGCCCGCACCGCCTGCGCCACCCGGTCCGCGATGTCCTGGGCCTTGCCCGCGTTCGGGTTGGGCGGGACGAGGCCCGACGGCGGGACCATGCCCGGGTTCGGCACCCCCGACGCCGTCCCGCCCGCCAGCGGCTTCCCGTCGATCAGGCCTTCCCCCGCCGCCGGATACGTCACCGAACCGTCCGCCCGCACCGTGAACTTCAGCGCCGCCGCATCGTCCAGCGCCCCCTGCAACACCCGCTGCTGGGTCTTGATCTCATGGGCCAGGCTGTTCAGCGTGGTCCGCAGCAGCCCGCATTCGGTGTAGATGTACTGGAAGTTCTTCCCCAGCCGCCGCAACCCCTTCACGGCCGCGTCCGGCGCCTCCCCCTTCTGCGTATCGCGCAGGCCCGGCAGCAGCTCTCCCTCGATACGGTCCCGGACCGCGTCCGCCCGGTTGCTGACCCGGCCCCAGCCGTCCGCCGCCTGCTCCAGTTCGGCGCACTTCACCGCGCGTAACGCCGACCAGGTCAGGGCGGAACCCGCCCCACCGCTCCGCCCGCTCACCGCGCGCCACCGACGCTCGGCGCCTTCACCCCGTCGAAGCCGCTCCTCACCGCCTCGTTGGCCTGTGTCTGGCCCTGGACGACCGCGCGCATCTTCCCGCCGAGGCTTCCGCACTCCTTGCGGGCCTCCTCGATCCGGCGCTCCCACGAGGCCCGCACGGTACCCAGTTCCGCCAGTGCGGACAGCGCTCCGGCCCCGGCGGTCAAGCCCTGGTGCGCCACCTCCAGTTCGCCCTTCACCGGGCCGAGGAGCGTAACCAGCTGGTCGGCCCCGGCGGCGGCCCGCACCCACGGGCCACGGCTGTGACGGAGATCCCCTCCCTCAGCCGCCCCCGCCGATCCGGCCGCGCCCGCCGGCGCCCCCGCCCACTCCCGGCCGTCGTTCGGCTGCCCGACCACGGTCACTCCGCCCATACCGCTCACCCCGTTCTCCTGATCATGGGGCGGCACTGTGCCAAATCCGCCGTACGCGACATGCCGTACGTCAACACGCGGAACGCCAGTGCCCCACGCACCCGCTCCCCGTGATTCCCGGCCGGTCGAAGCAGCGCTCCCGTTCCTGCGGAGCCCGCCCGGTTCACCCGAACGAAGGGGGAGGCGGACACAGGCGCACACACGGGCGCACGGCGGCGGTCGCTCGTACGGAGCGCGCGCGGCCGAGGCCCTCTCCGCCACACGGCGGAGCCCCGTGCACCGGGCCTCGTACCGCGGAACCGGAGAGTCGGGAACAGAAGCTGACGCCCAGCCACAGCCCACTGACCACGATGGAACGCATGCGCCCCCAAGAGGAACGCCCCACCGCCACATCCCCGCCCCCTCGGTGGGCGGTCCGCGCCGCGCAGTTGATCACGCTGCTCGCGCTGCCGACCGGGCTCTGGAGGCTGGCGATGATGTGCGGGTTCCCGTCCGGATACACGGCGGCCGGCTTCGTGCCGTTCGACACCCCGGGCGCCAAGCTGTGGATGCTGATGCTGAGCATCGTGAGCGAGCTGCTCGCCCTGCTCTCCCTCGGCCTGGTACGGCCGTGGGGCGAGACGCTGCCCCGCTGGATACCCGTCATCGGTGGCCGCCCCGTCCGCCCGCTGGCCGCCGTAGTGCCGGCCGCCGCAGGGGCCCTCGCGCTGACGGCGCTCTGGGCGGCCATGCCGCTGTGGTGGACGTATCCCCACCCGGACATGACCCCCGTCGGCCGTCTGCTGGTCGGTGTCATCTACCAGCCGCTCGTCCTGTGGGGTCCACTCCTCGGGGCCGTCACGGTCTCCTACTACCGGCGCACCCACGGCTCTCGAACGGCGCATACGAACACGCCGTGCCCCGCGAACGCTGCCACCGCATCAGAACCCATGGCCACCGTCGTTGCTCCTGGTCACGGCCCGTGATACACAGAGTAACCAGCCATATCCACGAGAAGTGGACGAGCCGCAGGTCAGGGCGGCCGCCCCGGTCAAACGTGCGAGATTCCGGGTAAAGAGACCCCGGAAGGCGTCGTGCGAGCGCGGCTTCATCAGCGAAGATAGAAGGCGACCCATGCCGGACGGCACGGGCAGCGAACTACCCAACAGGGGCGGTGACTTACATGATCCTGGCAGCAGAGAAGGGCGACATCACCACCATCATCGGCGGAATCGCCCCGGACTGGGGGCCGTTCGGGACGCTGGGCAATGAGGCGCGCATCATGATCGAGGTGGTGATGGCCATTGCCATCCTCCTCTGCCTCGGCATCGCGATCTGGGGCGCCGCGAAGCAGCGCATCGGAGCGACGGCACTGCGCGACACGTTCAGCGCGGAGCAGGGCAAGGGGCTGATCGTGGCAGGGCTGACAGGGGTCTTCATCATCGGCTCCCTGGGGACCCTGTTCACCATCGTGTACGGCATGGCCGTCTGATACGGAACGGCCGTCTGACCCACCGACGGCCTGTTCCCGCCGGGCCGTCCCAGCCCGCTCCCCACCATCCGCCCGTCGCGCCCACCGGCTGAGGTTGCGTTTCCCTGATGTCGAGTCACCACACCGCGTCCAAGCGGCAACCAGCACAGCTACCGTCGTCCTGCGCGGATCTGCACACGACCGAGGGAGCGAACGCGGCATGAGTCCCGGTGACGAGCACGACTACCGCGGCAAGGACCAGGGGGGCCGGACGGACGACCCGTACAGCACGCTCGGCGGCACCCGTCAGACCCGTACCCGTCTCCCCGACGGCGACCCGGGCAACCCCGGCGCGCGCCGCCCCGCCCGCAACTCCCGCTCCCTCGTGACGATCACCGGCATCGTCGTCCTCCTCGTCGCCGCCATCGCCTTCGCCAACCGGGGCGGTGGCAGCGACGACGACGCGTCCCCGGGCGCCAAGAGCCCCGGAACCGGGGGAAGCGCCCCCACCGCGGCCACCGGCACCAAGCCCGTCCAGGGCAAGAACGGCACGATCCCCTCCGGCTTCGCCCACGACGAGCAGGGGGCGCAGAGCGCGGCGGCGAACTATGCGGTGGCGCTGGGGTCGGCGGAGATGTTCAACTCCGACACACGTCGCAACATCATCGAGGTTACGCACGATCCAGCAGTGGTACCGAAGCTGCAGAAAAGCCTAGACGCCGCCTATTCTCCAGCTTTCTACGCAAACGTCGGTCTCAACGAGGACGGGACGACACCAACCGGCCTGACGTTCATCTCAAGGACCGTGCCGGTCGGAACCAAGGTTGTCGACATGGACGGCGACGCGGCCACAGTCGAGGTCTGGTGCACCGGTCTCGTCGGACTAGCTGGAGAAGGCGCCACCAAGCCGGTCACCGGAACGTGGTTCACCATCTCGCAGGAGCTCAAGTGGGTTGCAGGGGATTGGAAGATCTCCTCATCGAGCCAGGCGGAGGGGCCGACGCCGGTCAACGGAGACAACCGTGCCTCAACCGCCGACGACATGGCAGCCGCGGTCGACGGATACGGAGGCTTCACCTATGCCCGATAGCCGTCGGCCGAACAGGTTGAAACTGGCCGGTATCGCAGGCATCGTGCCCACGCTCCTGCTCCTCACCGCACCACGAGCAGCCGCTGATCCCACGCCGTCGCCCTCCCCAAGCCAGAGCGACAACCCCTGTGACCTCATTGTGGGGCTCGCCCGGGACTACTGCGAAGACGGAGAGAACGCCCGGAGCGGGTCCGCGCCTCCGGTTACCGATGACGCCCTCGACCCCCTCTCCTCCCTCGCCCGAGGCTGCGCCGACGCCGCCTCCTGGATCGTCGGCAAGCTCAGCGAGGCCGTCGACTCCACGGCCAACGTCGACTTCACCAACCCCAAGTTCCTCCAGCAGTACGCCGTCATCTTCGCGGCCTCCACCATCCTCACCCTCGTCCTCTGGCTCCTCGCCGTCGCCAAGCGGGCCATCCGCGGCGTCCCCCTCACCACCGCGATCTCCGAGGCCGTCGGCTACCTCTGGCTCACCGTCCTCGCCTCGGCCTTCACCCCGCTGATCCTCTACACGATCGTCTCCGCCACCGACGGCGTCACCGAGATCATCGCCTCCGCCACCGGCGGCCAGACCGACGTGTTCTTCGGCTCGTTCGCCGAGGCCCTCAAGAAGGGCGAGAACATCGGCGGCGGCCCCATCATGCTGATCGTCGTCTCGCTCGTCTCGATCCTCGCCGCCGGCATCCTCTGGCTGGAGCTCGTCATCCGCGCCGCCCTGCTCTACGTCGGCGCGCTCCTCGGGATCGTCGTCTACGCCGGCCTCGTCGACAAGAACATGTGGGGCCACGTCCGCCGCTGGGCCGGCATCATGATCGCGGTGATCATGGTCAAGCCGGTCATCGTCATCGTCCTCGGCCTCGCCGGCGCACTCTCCTCGGGCGACGGCCCCGACGCCTTCTCCGCCGTCGTCTCCGGCCTCTCCATCATCCTGCTGGCCATCTTCGCCTCCGCCATGATCTACCGCTTCGTCCCCGGCTTCGGCGACGAGATCCAGGGCGCCCGCACCAACCGCAAGCAGGCCACCGACGGCTCCCAGGCCGCCGCCCTCATCAGCTCCCCGGCCGCCCTCGTCTCCCAGGGCATCAAGACCCACAGCGGCCGCAACGACCAGCACAGCGGCGGAGGCGGCGCCCGCCCCGCCAACCCGGTCAGCGGCGGCGTCGCCGCCCACAGCTCCCGCACCTCCGGCGGAAGCGGAGGCGGCGGGGGCGGCGGCGGATCTGTCCCCTCCGCCGCCCCCTCGCCCCGCAGCGGCTCCGCACCCACCTCCGCCACCCCCCACAGCAGCCGCTCCTCCCGAGGCGGAGGCGGCTTCGGCACCACAGGTAACTCGAGCACAGGAGGTGGAGGGCGTTGACGACCCAGTCCCACACGATGACGCCCCGCCGCACGTATCTCATCGGCCGTGCCCGGCCGAACGCGATCGTCGGCAAGAACCGCGAGACCGGCGAGATCGCCCTGATCATCGCCGGTGCGTTCCTCGGCATGATGAGCGGACTCCTCGTCCCCCTCCTCTCCCTCCGCATCGTCTGCCTCGTCGGCTTCCCGATGCTGGCCCTCGCCATCGTGTACGTCCCGTACAAGGGCCGCACCTTCTACAAGTGGTTCGAGATCAACCGCACCTTCAAGCGCTCCCTGCGCCGCGGCACCACCTACCGCTCCGGCGCCATGGAGGCCGGCGTCAGCGTCGACGGCCGCGAGGTCGAGATCGGCCCGCCCCCCGGCATCGGCCGGATCAGCTGGCTCGCCGCCCCCTTCGGCCCCGACGAGATCGCCGTACTCCTCCACGCCGACCGGCGCACCGTCACCGCCGCCATCGAGATCGAAGGCCCCGGCGTCGGCCTCCGCGACAGCGAGGACCAGGAAGCCCTCGTCGACCGCTTCGGCACCCTCCTCAAGCACGTCGCCAACGGCGACGGCTTCGTCACCCGCCTCCAGATGCTCGCCCGCACCCTCCCCGCCGACCCCGACGCCCACGCCAAGGACGTCGCCCAGCGCGGCGACCACGCGTCCCCGGCCTGGCTCCAGGACTCCTACGACCAGCTCCAGTCCATGGTCTCCACCTCCAGCGAGCAGCACCGCGCCTACCTCGTCGCCTGCATGCACTACAGCCGCGAACTGGCCGCCGAGGCCAACGCCGTGGCCCGCGCGGCCCGCCCCCACGGCGGCCGCAAGCTCGACCGCGACGCCGGCCTCGCCGCCGTCATGGCCCGCGAGCTCACCGACATCTGCGCCCGTCTCGCCGAGGCCGACATCCGGGTCCGTCAGCCGCTCGGCCAGAGCCGCGTCGCCTCCCTCGTGCACTCGATGTACGACCCCGACCACCCCATCGACCACATCCAGGCCATGACCAAGCGCAACGCCTGGCCCGCCGAACTGGACGCGGTCGAGCCCACGTTCCTCCAGGCCAAGACCCGCGAGTCCACCACCCGCGCCCCGTGGTGCCACGCCACGGCCTGGGTGAAGGAGTGGCCGATGACCCCCGTCGGCGTCAACTTCCTCGCCCCGCTCCTCGTCCACACCCCCGACGTCATCCGTACCGTCGCCGTCTGCATGGACCTCGAACCCACCGAGGTCGCCATCGAACGCATGCTGACCGAGAAGACCAACGACGACGCCGAGGCCAGCCGCCAGGCCAAGATGAACCGCACCGTCGACCCCCGCGACATCGCCGCCCACGGCCGGCTCGACCAGCGGGGTGAAGATCTCGCCAGCGGTGCGGCCGGAGTGAACCTGGTGGGGTACATCACGGTGTCGTCCCGCTCACCCGAAGCGCTCGCCCGCGACAAGCGCACGATCCGCGCCTCCGCCGGCAAGTCGTACCTCAAGCTGGAGTGGTGCGACCGCGAGCACCACCGCGCCTTCGTGAACACGCTCCCGTTCGCCACCGGCATCCGCCGCTGACCCGAACACCCGCACAGCACACCGAACCCAAGCCGCCCAAGCCGCCCAAGCCGCCCAAGCCGCCCGAGCCGCCCAACCCGCAGGAAGAGAGGGCACCCACGCCATGCGAGACCCCCTGTCCGCATTGTCGGATGCCTTCACCTCCTTCCTCTTCGGCAAGGTGGAGACAACTCGCCTCCCCGTCCGTACGTCCACGGGCCAGGCCCAGGCCGTCTACCTCCCCACCGCCGCCCCCGGCCTCGGCGACTCCGGCGTGATCATCGGCCGCGAGGTCTACAGCGGCAAGGGCTACATCTACGACCCCTTCCAGCTGTACGGCCAGCAGCTCCCCGCCCCTCACTGGCTGGTCCTCGGCGAGTCCGGCAACGGCAAGTCGGCACTGGAGAAGACCTACGTCCTGCGCCAGCTCCGCTTCCGCGACCGCCAGGTCGTCGTCCTCGACGCCCAGGGCGAGGACGGCGTCGGCGAGTGGAACCTCATCGCCCAGGAGCTGGGCATAACCCCCATCCGCCTGGACCCGACCGCAGCCCTCAACGGCGGCATCCGCCTCAACCCCCTCGACCCGTCCATCACCACCACCGGCCAGCTCGCCCTGCTCCGTACGATCATCGAAGTCGCGATGGGCCACGGCCTCGACGAGCGTTCCGGCTTCGCGCTCAAGGTCGCCCACGCCTACGTCACCGCGACCATCACCGACCGCCAGCCGGTGCTGATGGACATCGTGGAGCAGCTGCGCCACCCCGAGCCCGAGTCCGCCGAGGCGATGAACGTCGACATAGACGATGTACGGGCCTGGGGCCTGGACGTCGCCCTCGTCCTGGACCGGCTCGTCGACGGTGACCTGCGCGGCATGTTCGACGGCCCGACCACCGTCGGCATCGACCTCGACGCGCCGCTCATCGTCTTCGACCTCTCGCACATCGACCGCAACTCGATCGCGATGCCGATCCTGATGGCGATCGTCGGCGTCTGGCTGGAACACACCTGGATCAGGCCCGACCGCAAGAAGCGCATCTTCCTGGTCGAGGAGGCGTGGCACATCATCAACTCGCCTTTCGTCGCCCAGCTCTTCCAGCGCCTGCTGAAGTTCGGACGACGCCTCGGCCTCTCGTTCGTCGCCGTCGTCCACCACCTCAGCGACGTGGTGGACGGAGCAGCGGCGAAGGAAGCGGCGGCCATCCTCAAGATGGCCTCCACCCGCACGATCTACGCACAGAAGACGGACGAGGCCAGAGCGACCGGCCGGGTCATCGGCCTGCCCCGCTGGGCCGTCGAGATCATCCCGACGCTCACCCCCGGCATCGCGGTCTGGGACGTCAACGGCAACGTCCAGGTGGTCAAACACCTGATCACCGAGGCTGAACGGCCTCTGGTCTTCACCGACCGCGCCATGACCGAGGGCTCGGCCCCGGACCCGGACGACCTGCTCCCCGACGACATCCGCGCCGCCGAACTGGAGGCGGAGCAACGGGCGGCCCGAATCGAGCACCAGAAACGGATGAACGAGTCGTCAGAGTCAACGGTGGCCTGACATGGCACGCCAGGCACCGCGCGGCCGGAGCAACGGCCCCGCCCATCAGGACAGTGACGACGCCCGCTCCCCGGGCGGAGGCGGCATCCCGGACGGCCTGCTGATCGGCCTCCTGGCCCTCTTCCTCGCGGCCACCCTGGTCACCTGGACGGCCACCGGCCTGGCCTGCCTCCTCACCCACGGGGCCTGGCCGGACGGGGTGACGTTCATCCGCACCCCGCTCGCCCTGCGCGAACTGGTCACCGCGCCCCAGGACCTCCCCGCGGCCTGGCCGGAGACGCCCCCGGCCCAGCTCTCCGGATACGGCCTGTTCTGGGGCCTGTTCATCGGCGAACTGATGGTGCTGCTGGTCCTCACGGTGTTCACGCTCGGGGTCGTGTCCCGTGGCCGCGCCGTACGGGAACAACGCCGCGAGGAACGGGCCCTCAAGGCACACGCGCCGCAGCTCCCCGCGGACAGGCCGGCACCGACCCCACCCCAGGAGCAGGAACAGCTACACCCCCAGCCGCACCCCCACCCCCTGCCCCAGCCCCAGGCACCACCCCAAGCGCAAGCCGAAACCCCACCACCAGCACCTCCGACATCGACACCACCTCCGGCCGAGAAGCCGCCCTCTCCGCCCGAAGCGAGCACGGCGCTTCTCCCGTCCCCCCGCACGCCCCTCCTGGTCTACGCCCCCGCCTCCGCCCGGCGCCCCACCGTCGTCCAAGCGATCCACGACGCCGAGGGCCCCGCCCTGGTCGTCACATCGGACCCGACGGTCTGGGCCGAGACGAAGGACGCCCGGGCCAAGCTCGGCCCCGTCCTCGTCCACGACCCCGGCCACCTCTGCGACACCCCCGCCCGCCTCCACTGGTCGCCCACCGCAGGCTGCGAGCTGCCCGACACAGCCGCCGCCCGGGCAGCAGCCCTCCTCGCCCCGGTCCGCCCACCGGCCAGGATCGACGCGGCCGTGGCCGACACCGCACAGACGCTCCTCCAGTGCTGGCTGCACGCCGCGGCGGTGGACGGCCGCCCGTTCCGCCAGGTCGCCCGCTGGGCCTCGGGGTCCCCCGCTCACGAACCGGTACGCCTTCTCCGTACGCACCCCAAGGCCGCGTCAGGTCTCGCCGGGCTCCTGGAGTCGGCACTCACGGCCTACCCGGAACGGCGCGAGGCGGCTCGGGAGTTGACCGTACGGGCCCTCTCGGCGCTCTCCTCGGTGCACATCCGCGAGGCCTGCACGGCCAACCGATCGGATACGGCCGCGCTGGAATCTTTTGCCCGCGAGGGGGGAACGCTCTACCTCGTGGGCGAACCGATCGAGGATCCCCGCTCACACCCCGGCGCGATGCCCCTCCTCACCGCGCTGGCCGCAGACGTGGTCGAGCACGGCCGCCGCATGGCCGCACGGTCAACCGACGGTCGGCTCGACCCACCAATGACGCTCGTCCTGGACGACGTCGCGGCCGTGGCACCGTTCCCCCAGCTCCCGGAACTGCTGGCGACCGGCACAGCCCGAGGCATGCCCGCGCTGGTACTGCTCCGCTCCCGGGAACAGGGCCGGGCCCGCTGGCGGGAACCCCTGCACGCACCGGCCCCGGGCATGGGCTAGCGAGACAGGCAGGGCCTCCCTACCTCGCCCTCCCGAGGACGTACTCCACCTCTTCCTCACCCCGGTCACCCGGCGCCAGAATCCGTCGGCCGGAGGGCACGAAGCCGAACTTCCGGTAGAACGCCGCGGCCCGCGGGTTCTTCTCGTGCACGTAGAGGCGCACCCGCTCCATCCGGGGCGCGGACAGCGACCACGCCCACGCGACGGCCTCCCGGAACAACGCGTCGGTCACGCCGGTCCCCCGCACCTCGGGCCGGACGAACACACCGACCAGGTGCGCCTGGTGCACCGGTGGGGCCTCCCCGAAGCGCACCTCGTCGTCCGGGCTCTCGACGAGAACGGTGACCGTCCCCACCCACTCCCCCTCGGGCGACTCCGCGACGAACTGGCGGACGCGGCCGGGTCCGTCCTCGGCGGCATCGGCAGCACGCTCCTGCCAGAACACATCCGGCTTCGCCGCAGCGTCCTCGTACGACTCCAGGAATGCCACCGGGGCCGCCGGGTCCTGCAATGCGTCCAACCGCAACTGCCTGACCTGCGGCCATTCGTCGGCCCGCGCCACCCGCACCACATAGTCCATACCGCGATCCTCACCCGCGCCCGTCCCACGTTCAACCGAGTAATCCGCCGCACCGGCACCCGTCGTACCCCGGTACTACGCCCGCCCCCACGTCCGGTCCCCGGTCGGACGACCGGCCGCCACCGGCTCCGTAGCGTCGACCGCATGATCACGGCACACGGACTCACCAAGCGGTACGGCGACAGAACCGTCGTCCGGGACCTCGACTTCACCGTCCGCCCCGGCACGGTGACCGGCTTCCTCGGCCCCAACGGCGCCGGGAAATCGACGACGATGCGCATGCTCCTCGGCCTCGACGCCCCGACGCAGGGCCGCTCCACCGTCAACGGGCGCTCCTACGCCACCCATCCCGCGCCCCTCACCCAGGTCGGGGCCCTGCTGGAGGCCCGGTCCGTCCACCCCGGCCGGTCCGCCTTCAACCACCTGATGGCCCTCGCCCTCACCCACGGCATCCCACGCCGCCGCGTCGAGGAGGTCATCGACCTCGCCGGGCTGACCGACGCCGCCCACCGCAGGGTGAAGGGCTTCTCCCTCGGCATGGGCCAACGGCTCGGTATCGCCGCCGCCCTCCTCGGCGACCCCGCGACCGTCATCCTGGACGAACCGGTCAACGGGCTGGACCCCGAAGGCGTCCTGTGGGTCCGCACCCTCCTGACCTCCCTCGCCGCCGAAGGCCGCACGGTCCTCGTCTCCTCCCACCTGATGAGCGAGATGGCCCTCACCGCCGACCACCTGATCGTCATCGGCCGCGGCAGACTCCTCGCCGACACCACGGTGGCCGAACTGATCCGGTCGGCCGGCGGGGCGTCCGTCAGGGTCGTCACCCCGCAACCGGACGACCTGAGAGCCCACCTCACGACCCCGAACGTCACCATCACCGCGGCTCGCACGACCAGCCCCGCCCCCGGCCCCACTCCGGAAGCCCACGAGCTCCGGATCCGAGGAGTGGACGCGGTACACATCGGACACGTGGCCGCCGCGCACGGGATCACCCTGCACGAACTCACACCGCAGACCGTGTCGCTGGAACAGGCGTTCATGGACCTCACCCAGAAAGCGGTCGACCACCGTCCGCAACGCCCGCGTCGGCCGACACCCACCACCGGAGCAGCAGCATGACCACAGCACACCCCACCGCCTCGGCGCGGCACCGCATCACCCCGCCCCGCGTCCTGCACGCGGAATGGCACAAACTCCGTTCCCTGCGCTCCACCTGGATCACCATCACCTCGGCGGTCGTCATGGTGCTCGGCGTCGGCCTGGCCATGGGCGCGACCTACACCTCCGGCGGCGGGGACTCCGACGTCGACACCGTCGTCCTGTCGCTGTACGGCAGCATGCTCGCCCAGATCTTCCTGGTCGTCCTGGGCATCCTCATGACCGCCGGCGAGTACGCGACCGGCATGATCCGCTCCTCGCTCACCGCCGTACCCACCCGGCTTCCCGTCCTGTGGGCCAAAGCCACGGTCTTCGCCGCCACCGCCTTCACGGTCATGCTCACGACGTCGGTGGTGACGTTCGCGGCGGCCCAGGCCTTCCTCCACGACACCGACCAGGCCGCCTCGTTCACCGACCCGGGCGTCCTGCGCGCGCTGGTGGGCAACGCCGGAGCCCTCACCCTGCTGGGCCTGCTCGCCCTCGGCCTCGGCGCGCTGCTGCGGTCGGTGCCGGGCGCGATCGGCGCGTTCATCGGCGGGGTCATGATCCTGCCGGAGATCCTCGGGATGCTCCCGTACGACGTCGTCGAGCGCGCCATCATGTACTTTCCCACCCAGGCCGCCGGCGCCCTCGGCTCCGCGACCCCCATCCCGGGCACGATCTCCCCCGGCCCCGCCCTGCTCGCCCTGTCCCTGTGGGCGGGCGTGACACTGGCCGCGGCAGCGCTGACACTCAAGCGCCGCGACGTCTGACCCACGAGGAGCGACCAGGTGACCACCCCACCCACGAATCCCGCCCCGGGCCGGGACCGCGTCCGGGACGGCGACCGGGACGGCGGCCGGGACCGCGTCCGGGGCCGGAACGGCGACCGGGACCGGGACACCGAGGCCACGGTCCCGCCCCTCACCCGGATCATCCGCGACGCCCTGGACCGGCTCCGCGCCTTCGACCGGCGCCGGCCACGGGTCTGGGACGCGGCGCTGACCGGGTTCTGGACGGTGGCCGCGGTCCTCGACTACACGTCCGGCGGCTGGCGGACCACCGCACACGAGACCGTGACCGCCCCCGAGCACCTGGTGCTCCTGATGAGCCTCGGGTTCTCCCTGCCGCTGCTGTGGCGCCGCACGCACCCCCTGGCCGTACTCCTCCTGATGACGCCGATATCCGTCGTCAACATCTGGACGGGGACCGTGGTGCAGGCCTCTCTCCTCCAGTTGATCCCGGTCTTCCAGATCGTCCTGCGCCGCTCGTTCCGTACGGTCGGGGCAGCGACCCTCCTGTTCGTCGCCCCGGTCCTGTCGGGCGGCGTCCGTATCCCCTCCACCTGGGGCCAGGAAGTGGTCTCGTACGTCTGGGGCCTGGTCTTCGTCGTGCTCCTGGGGATCGCGGTACGCACGCGGCGCGAGTACACCGAGGCCCTGGTCGAACGCGCCCACCGGCTGGAACGCGAACGCGACCAGCAGGCCCGGCTCGCGGCCGCCGCCGAACGCACCCGTATCGCACGGGAGATGCACGACATCATCGGCCACAACCTGTCCGTCATCACGGGCCTGGCGGACGGCGGAGCGTACGCGGCCCGGAAGAACCCCGAACGCGCGGGCCAGGCCCTGGAGGCCATCGGTACGACCAGCAGGCAGGCCCTGTCCGAACTCCGCCGCCTCCTCGGTGTCCTGCGCGACGACCACCCCGACGCCGAACGCACCCCTCAGCCGACGCTGGACGAACTGGCCCCCCTGATCGAACGCGTACGCCGAGCCGGCCTGCCCGTCCACCTGGAGCTGAAGGGCGAACCCACCCCGCACGCCCTCACCCCGGGCCGCCAACTCACCGTGTACCGGGTGATCCAGGAGGCCCTGACCAACACCCTCAAGCACGCGACCACCCCCATGTCCGCGACGGTCACCCTCACCTACTCACGCACGCACCTGGACGCCCGCATCACCGACACAGGCACCGGAGCCGGCAGGACCGCGGAAACAGAAGACCCGCCACTGGCAGCCCAGGGCATCATGGGCATGCGCGAACGCGCCGCGCTGTACGACGGCTCCCTCGAAGCGGGCCCGCTTCCGGACGACACCGGATGGCAGGTACAGCTCCGTCTTCCCTTGAAGGAGTCGCACCCGTGACGACGGTACTCATCGCCGACGACCAGCCGATGCAGCGCTTCGGGTTCCGCATGCTGCTGGAGAGCCAGGACGACATGACCGTGGTCGGCGAGGCGAACAACGGCACCGAGGCCGTCCACCTGGTCGCCCGCCACCACCCTGACGTCGTACTGATGGACATCCGCATGCCGGGCCTCGACGGCATCGAGGCGACCCGGCGCATCATCGCGTCGGGCGCCCGCACCCGCATCCTCATCGTCACGACGTTCGACCTCGACGAGTACGCCTACGACGGCCTGCGCGCCGGCGCCAGCGGCTTCCTGGTCAAGGACGCCCTTCCGGAGGAACTCCTCGCCGGTATCCGCGCCGTGGCGGCGGGCGACGCGGTGGTCGCCCCGACACTGACCCGCCGGCTCCTCGACGCGTACGTCCACCATCTCCCGGCCGTCCCCGGCACCCGGGCCGTCTCGGATCCGCGCATCACCGCCCTGACGGAACGGGAGCGCGAGATCCTCACGGTCATAGGGCAGGGCTGGTCCAACACCGAGATCGCCACCCGTCTCCACCTCGCCGAATCCACCGTGAAGACACACGTGACCCGCATCCTCGCGAAGACCGGCGCAAGGGACCGCGTCCAGGCAGTCATCCTGGCCTACGACGCGCGCCTGGTCACTCCCGTGTGACAGTGCGTAAGGGCCCGTGAACGCAGAAAAGCCCCGCACCAGAAGGTGCGGGGCTTTCCCACAATAATTGTTCGGCGGC
>NZ_BMSG01000005.1 GCF_014649035.1 Streptomyces sindenensis | reverse complement strand
GACCCGATCAACATGGTTCAGCCCGCTTCGCGAAGATCATTTCGCTGAGAAAACCTCAGTGACTTGACACAGCGCCTGGAGCGAGCAGGTCTGGCCCAAGAGCCTCAGACGTACAGCTCGGAGGCGACATCGGGCCGCTACAGCGAACTCGATCTGACTCGTCCGGGAGTTGTCATCGTCCACCGTGCAAGCGTCAAGGGTCTCGACTTCGACACGGTCGTCATCGCAGACATGGAGTCCGACTCGGGCTCCGACCCCACGTCGGCGACCTTGCGCGCGGCGTACTACGTCATGATCACCCGTGCCCGCCAGCGGCTGGTGCTGGGTTGGCAGGGAAGCCAGTTACCGAGGCATCTGGAGGGGCTGGACCGGTGGGTGCGGTCGCGGTGATGAGCGGTGACGAGACGGCTCCGTACGGAGTCGCACGTAAGGTGCAGGAGAGCAAGGGGGAGATGATGACTGACGACCGCAGTACGACCGTGCCCGTGTGGACGCTGGCGACCGCTGATGTCCGAGTGCCGGGGCTGATCGCAGGCGAGCCGATGACGGGTGAACGCCTCGCTGAACTGCGCGGAGTGCTGGCGGCTCTGGCCGACGAGCCGATCGTCACCCTGGAGGTGCATCCGCTGCCGGACAAGATCGACCGTGGCCGCGGCATCCCGCTCGACGCCGCAAGCCCACTGGCGCAGCACCTGTCACAGTTCATCACGCAGTCGACGCGGAGCTCTCTCACGGCGGCCAGAGCAACTGCCTCCGGTGAGAATCTGTATCGCATGGTCGTCCCGGCGAAGGTCGCCGCCCAGTTCGGGCAGGGCTGCGTCCGCTCGATGGTGCCGAAGGGCGTGGCCGCTGGAATATACGGCCCGCTCGTGGATTCCGGCGGCAGGATCGCCGGCCACGCGAGGTTCGTGCCGGTCGGAGGAGCGGCAGCGGCGGGCACGGCCGGCGGGGCCGGAGCGACCGCCGGTGCGGTGGCCGCCGGCGGCACGGCGCTCACCGTGGCCGCTCCGCTCGTGCTCATGGCGGTGGCAGTGGGAGTGAGCGCACACGCCGACCGCAGGCGGCAGCAGGCCATCGAGCACATCACTGAGCTTCTTGAGAGCATTCAGGAGGACAGGCTCGACGACGAGCGGAGCGCACTCGACGGCTGCCGCGGCGCAGTCGACAAGGCCACGGCCATTCTGCTCGACCAAGGCAAGCTCGGTGTCTCCCTTGGACTCGATTCAGCGGTGCACACCATCGACACGGCGCTGAGCAAGGCCGAAGGGCGCCTTGCTCGGTGGCAGGGCGCCCTCGACGGTTTCTGTGACGGCGGGACCGTCGAACTGGCCAACCTGACGAAGGCGTTCCCGGGCGTGGACGACGACCATGGCGGTACGTTCCGCACCCACATCGAACTCGCGTCCTTGGCCGTAGCGCTGAAACGGCGGGTGATCATCCTCCAAGCCGTCGAGCACGCACAGAGCGACGAAGGCAATCCGTTCCAGCACTTCACCCGCGAACTCAAGCGTGATCAGCAGCGCGTCGACGAAATGGAGACGGGCATCGCCGGTGTCCTGGTACGCCTGTCGGCCCTGGAGTTGGCACGTCCGAGCGGATTGCGGGCGCCGGTCTTCACGACCGGCGAGGTGGATCGCCTCATGGGCGCGGCTCACCGGATTCACCAGTTGGGACGTGGTGTCACAGTCAACAGCCGTACGACAGACGTGGCGATCGAGATCGCCCGCGACAGGGACGGCTCGGTGTTCGTGCTTCCCGCGGTGCCGGCGTAGACCGGTGGAGCAGGGCGGAGGTCCTCCTGGACACCTCTCGGGCGGACTTTCGGAGCCACGGGGGTAGGAAGCGCCCCGCGGCTGCGTATGACAGGAAGGCTCGCACAACTGCCCTGAAGATCACTTCTTCGTCTTCTGGAGCCTGGTGGCCGGAACGCGCTTCTGCCCCATCTCGATGATCAGGCCGGCGGCCCTGAACGTGAGGTTGAGGGCGACGCTGTCGGGGACCTGCTGGTCGGGGCCGAGGTGTCCGGTGATGTAGTCGCCCATCTGGACATCCGGGTCCAACCGCTTGAGGACCATGTAGGCGATGGACTCCGCCTCGACCTCGTTGCGTGCGCGGGCGGCGATGCGTTCCTTGTCCGAGTGAGGTTGCCACCGACGGTCGGGCCAGGACTCCCCAGGACCTGCGCCGAGGTGTCCGCAGAACAGGTGTCCGAGCTCATGGGCCAGCGTGGCGTAGCGGTCCAGCCGGGAGAGATTCCGGTTGACCGCGATCTCGAAGAGCGTCGGGTACCTCTCCGGCCGGTCCCCGGGCCTGCTGCCAGGGCGTTCGACGAAGCCACCGGACGTGCTCGGGTGCGTGAACCCGCAGGAGGAGGCGGCATGGTCGACCAGGGTAAGTCTGATCCCGAGGGGTGCCAGGTTCGACACCGTGTGGTGCCAGACCTCGGCGACCCTCTTCGCGTCGGCCCAGGAGGTCACCGCCACGGGGGAGGTCACCTCCCTGGGCAGGGGGCGGGCTCCCGGCAGGGCCTCGGTGTCCCCGACGTCGTACACCAGCATGTACGGCCCTCGGGGCTGGAAGATCAGCAGTGGTTGGGCGCCGGGCTTGAGCACCCGCAGGAACTTCGACTTCCACTCCGCGGAGGACAGGACGTAACGCGCGCCCGGCTTCTGGACGTGGACCACCATCGCGTTGAACGGGGCATACCGCTCGAAGCGGCCCACGAACTCCAGCAGGCGCACATAATCGGCGGACGCGCGATAGCGCTGGGCACCGCGGACGAGATCGTCGATCGACGCCTTGGCCAGGTCCACCTGGGAGGCATCGACCTCCTCGTCGAACAGGAGGTCCAGCCCGTGTTGCGTCAGCACCGGTTCCTCGTGCTCCAGTGGGATCTCGCGCAGCCGTTTCCATGCCGCCAACTGTTCACCGGCCCAACGGGGATCGGCCATGTGCGCGAACGACAGCAGCCCGGTGACATGCGCGTCCAGCTCCGCCAGATCTCCGAACTTCTGGTGACGGCAGTGCTGCATGACACCGAACGATGCGGCTCCTCGCACATGAAGGGTGATGCGGCGCTTGTAGTCGCGCGTCAGTCGAGGGGTGGGGCCGTCGACGAGGATGCCCAGCACGCTCCTGCGGGAACCGGGACGCGCCACGTAGGTCTTCTTCGCGTTGAGTCTCATGCCCAGAGGCTCCAAGGCCCTCTTCACCTCGGTGACGAGGCGGTCCACCCGCTCCTGGCGGACGGGCCCACGGCTGGAGAAGTACAGGTCGTCGCTGTAGCGGGTGTAGCGCAGACCCCAGGACTCGGCCTTGTGGGCGAGGACCGCGTCGACGTCACGCATGACGATGTTCGACAGGTACCCACTGGTAGGCGCGCCCTGCGGCAGGAAGCCCTCGCGGGTGTGCCGGGTGACCAGGGCGGGCCGGGGGACGTCGAAGCGCTGTCCGGTGGCCTCCAGGCGTACCTCGCGGTGCCCAGTGCCACGGTTCGTCCAGGTGTGGTTCGGCCCGGGCGGCGACACGGTGACCAGCCGGGCCGTGGTGTAGGCACCGAAGGTGCGGCCGACACGGCGCAGGCCGATCTCCGGGGAACCGTCGTCGCCCTCCACGACGGCGACTCGGTACTCAGGGCGTTCCGTGCGGGGCCACGCGTCCTTGAGGGCCGCGTGGACATGCCGCTCTCTGATGCTCCCGAAGAAGTCGGCGACATCCAGGCGGGTCACGGTGTGGGCCCGCAGATGGACGGCCGCGCAGTCCACGACCGAGCGACCCCGGCGATAGGCGTACGCCGCCGGGTGCGGCTGGAACCTGGCCGGAAGAGCCCCCAGGCGGACCAGGATTTCCTGCTGCATCCACGACAGGCGCGGGATGGGGGCGTGCAGGGTGCGCAGTCCTCCGCGCGGCTTGGGAATCCGGTGCTCGGTGTACGGGTAGATCGAGCCGCTGACCACGGCCTTGAGGAACTCCGCGTGGCTGAGATCCGCGAAGTCGTCTGCCGTCGTCATCGAGCCGCCCCGTCCCCCGCTGGTGAGACGCAGCCGACGAGCCTCACCTTGAGCTGTTCCTCCGCCCCAGACCGGGCGGCGCTGTGTCCCCTCCGCCACCCTGTGACAAGCACAGGGTTCGGTCCCTGCATCCGGTGTGATCAGCACCCGGACGTCAGGACCGGAAGGCCCATCGCAAGGGATGGGTTCCTGAGACCCGCCGACTGCGTTGAGCAAGATCGTAGCCGTCCTGTGTGTTGGACCCACCGGTTCAAGACACCCGGTGGCACACCTCCGTTCAGGATGGCGACAGCTCGGCCCGGACCGTCTTGCCGCCCGGTGGGTAGGGGACGCACTCCCACCGGCCGGAGAGAGGGGCGACGAGCAGCAGGCCCCGTCCGCCGTCCGGCAGAGCCTCCGGTCCAGCACCCGCAGCGGGGAGGCGAGGGGGCGACTCGCCGCGCGCATTGACGACTTCGACGCGCAGACGGCCCGCCGTCGGTTCGAGGGCGAGGCTGAGTCGGAAGCAACGCCCCGGCACGAGGCCGTGGAGGACGGCGTTGGCGGCCAGTTCCCCGACGACCAGTTCGGCACGCTTCGTGAGGTCCTGCGGGGCTTCCCAGGTGTGCAGTTGGGTGACAGCGAGGAGACGCGCGAGCCGGGCTCCCCGGCGGGTGAGGGACAACAACTGGGTGAACGTGTGTGCGTGAGGCCGGGTATTGACGGGGATGACGAGGTGGTCCATGCACGCATCCTCGCCGTGGGGGAGCGGCGAGGGCGAGAGCCCGACCCCGTACGCGGAGTCAGCGTACAGGCACGGAGAGTGGACGGTACGTGCTCTGATCCGTCACGCTGAGTGTCCTGCACGCGCGACGCGGGAGGCGGTCGCGGTGCGTACGGAGAGGGGCGGCGGATGGACGGTGGCGACGTGGACACGGACGTGGCCGGGAACACGCGTGTGCGGTCGGCCGAGGCGGGGGAGTGCGAGCGCGAACCCTCACCCTCGGACACTCTGCGCACCTTCGGTGCGGTCGTCCAGGCCCTGCGCGAGCACGCGGGACTCAGCCGGGATGACCTGAGCGCCCGTGTCCAGTACTCCCGGCACACCGTCGAGTCCGTGGAGCTGGGCCGCCGTATGCCGGACGAGGCGTTCGTCGAGCGCGCCGAGGAGGCTCTGGGTAACACCGGTGCGCTACGGAAGGCATCGCGGCATATGAGCAGAGGCGAAGCAGGACTCGCGGCGTGGTTCCGGCGGTGGGCCCGGCTGGAGCGTGAGGCGGTGAGCCTGTGCACGTACGAGTGCCGGCTGGTGCCGGGGCTGCTCCAGTCGGAGGCCTACGCGCGGGCTGTGTTCGAGGGCACGATTCCGCTGAGGACGGATGAGGAGCTGGAGGCGCAGCTCGCTGCGCGGATGGAGCGTCAGGCGATGATGCGGGAGCGGCCGAAGGTTCCGTTCAGCTTCATCGTCGAGGAGCATGTGCTCCGGAGGGGCTTCGGAAGTGCGGAGCAGATGCGCGAGTTGCTGGACCACGTCCTGGAGCGCAGCGCTCCGAGGAACGTGACCTTGCAGGTGGTGCCCCTGAGCGCGGGCCTGCACGCGTCCCTGGACGGGCCGGTGCAGGTGCTGGAGACCCCGGAGGGGCGACGGCTCGGGTACTCCGAGGGGCAGAAGAACGGGAGGCTGATCTCGGACCCCAGAGAGGTGAGTGTGCTCTGTCTGCGCTATGAAGCACTGCGCTCGCAGGCCCTGAGTCCGTCGGACTCCAAGGGCCTGCTGGAGCGACTGCGAGGAAAGCTATGAGCAGCGGAACGACGGAACTCGCCTGGTTCAAGTCCAGCTACAGCGGCAGCGAAGGCGACAGCTGTGTCGAGACCGCCGTCGCTGACCGGGCCGTACACGTGCGAGGTTGAGCGGTCAGGTCAGGGTGTTGCGCAGGTGCGGCCCGAGGTAGCCGATGTAGACCTTGCCCGAGCGGGGGCCATCCTCGTAGAAGTGCAGGCGCGGGGCGACGGTGTAGCCCCGGCCGATTTTCAGATGGGCCTGCATGAACGCCTTTGCGCCCTTCTCTCATTGGCTTTGTGGAGGCTGTCCGGTACGAAAAGACGGACATCGCGGTGCGGGAGCCACATGGTCGATAGGGGTGTTCAGTGCAGTACTGAACTGATCCAGTCCGTCGCCTGCTCCGGCGTGGCGCGGGTGTCGACGCCGAGGACATGGACGGTGCCCAACAGGCCGTTGGGGCCCCGCACCCGGAGGATGCGCTGGGCGTTGCCGCCCGTCCGGGGGTGGACGATGACGGCGATCGGGTCTTCGGCAGGCCCGTAACCGCCGCTGTAGGTAAGGAGCTGGTGGACGTCGTCCGCGCTCACCCCGCGCCGGTCGTAGCGCTTGTACTTGGCGTCTATCGGCAGCAATCTGCGGTATGCCGTGCCGCGTTCCGGGAGGCTGAGCAGAAGGTCGGGCCGGAACGTCGAGTTGTTGCCCAGGTCTCCGCGGACGGTGATGCCGGCGCCGTTTTCGCCGGGTACGACGTGGCCGCCGCGAGCGCCGACGGCCTCGGTGCCGAGACGGCGTACGACGGCTTCCCAGAGCGCGGGCATCCTGAGCAGGAGGCCGTCCGCCGTGGCGCCCTGGTCGGCGAGCAGGTCGCTCACGCCCCCGCCGCGCAGCAGCAGGCGGGCCCAGGTGTGGGCGGGGCGATAACGGGCGTTGAGGCGGGTGTAGTGCGTGCGGTCCAGGGCGCGGAGCGCCGCTGTGGGGGTAGGCGCCTGTGGGAAGGCGCCGGCGATGTCGTGCAGGGCGCGCGCCAGGTCCGGGCTGGTGGTCGGACCGAGTGCCGCCTTCAGCGCGCTCCCCAGAACGCGATTGTCCCAGATGTCCACCTCCCGGTCGAAGGTGCGCATGTGTAGCTGGTCCAGCTGCCCGTAGCGCCGGGTGGCCTGGGCGGCGACGTCCAGGCGTCCCCGGAGCACCGAGTCGACGCTCCGGCGGCGTACGTAGTCCCGGCGCAGGCCCTCCCGCAGCAGCCGCTCGCACTGTTCGAGCAGGGCGGCGGCAATCAGGTCGGCGTAACCGTCGGAGCCAGTGGCCCAGCGCCTTGCTGTTGCCGGGACGGGTGTAACGAGGGCGTAGGCGAGCCAGATCATGAGCTGCTCTCCCGGAATGGCGAACTTGGGGGAGATAATTACGCGGACGCGGTCCAGGACCAGGACGCCGACGGTCGCGTCGGCCTTGAGGCGCCAGCCGGTGCGCTCCCTGCTCAGGGTGAGGCAGCCCCGTGCCTGAAGGGCCTGCAGACGGTCGATGTCCCGCGGAGTGAGTTGGCCGGGCTCCAGCTGGGCGGAATCGTACTCACCGAGAGGGACCGGGACGCGGTCAGGCATCCGGGCCGGGAGCGCCGCTGGTGAACTCGGTCGCAAGCGCGTCCACCAGATCCTGCGGCGACATGAGGCGCGCACGTCCGGTGTCGGCGTCGACCAGGTCGCCGAGGATGAGGTGCAGCAGTTCCGCCCGGCCGAGGCAGTAGTCCTCCAGGAGCGGGACCACCTCGTGATGGAAGGCCGAGGCCAGGTCCTCCTCCGTGGCGATGGGCGCACCGTCGCGCAGCAGGTAGGCATGCCCGATCTGGTGGTCCGCGTCGAGATCACGGGCGATGCGGCCGTTGAGGGACTCGAAGAACGCGGCCAGGTCCAGGGGGCCGACCGTTCCGGAGACGGCGTCCGGGTCCGGTCCTACGGGTAGGAAGGCGAAGCGGCGTCGGACCGCGGCGTCCAGGTGGCTGATGCTCCGGTCGGCGGTGTTCATGGTGCCGATGATCCGGACGTTCGGCGGGACGGAGAAGCGTCGCTTGCTGACGGGCAGAGCGACCGGAAGGTTCCGCTTGTCGAGTTCGAGGAGTGTGATCAACTCGCCGAAGATACGCGGTAGGTCACCGCGGTTGATCTCGTCGATGACCAGCAGGAACGTCTGGTCGGGATGGGCGGCGGCACGGCTGCACATGCTGTGGAACAGGCCGTCCGTGAGGGCGAGGGTGAGTCCCGGCCCGGTGGCGCTCAGGTCCGGTTTGAATCCCTCGACGAAGTCCTCGTAACCGTAGGAGGGATGGAAGGTGACCATGCTGACCCGGTCGCCGTGCAACATCTCGGCTTGTGTAAGGCCACGGTGACGGGCGTCGGCACCGAGCGCGTCCGCGCGGCCGTCCAGGGCGAGGGCGACGCCGAGTGCGAGGCGTGTCTTGCCCGTACCGGGTGGCCCGTGGAGAATCACTTGCCCCTTGCGCTCCAGAGCGTCCAGCACGGCCTGTACGTCCTCGGGCAGCGCGACCGGCGTGGTCTGCGGTGCTCGGATCACGTCCACACCCGAAGCGCCCTGGGGTGCGATGAGCCTCGCGAAGAGGGCCGGGTCGACCTTGGCGAAGGTGGACCGCCACTGCTTCGGTTCCGACAGCTTCCGAGCGTGTGAGAGATCCCAGTCCACGGAGACGACGTGCTGGAACTCGGGCCGGTCCGCTTCGAAGCGGTAACTCCCGTTGACCGTGCCGATGGCCAGGACCTCGTCCGTACCTCGGTTGGCCACGATCCGGTCGCCATCCTCCAGGTCACGGAAGGCCATCAGCCGGCGCGCGAGGGTCAGGCTGCCCCCGCTCTTACGGGGCCAGTTCCTGTCCAGGGCCTGCTTGAGATCGGTGTCGCTCTGGTAGAGGCCGAGGTCTCCGAGTTGGTCCCATCCGACCCGGATGACTCCTCCCGCTCGGCACTCCTCCCACAGTCGGCCGCGCTCGCCGGGCGCGATCTTCCATACGGTGCGCTGCTGGGACCGCGGATCGAAGTGCGCGTAGAGGAAATGCATCACTTCGTGCCTGGTCCAGCCCTCGAACTCCGCTAAAGAGCGGACCAGTTCCAGCAGCCGACGATTGCTCCCCCAGGCCGGAACATCACCTTGCGTCGAACCGCCCAGCAGCGTGACGAACCGGCGCAGGTGCTCTCCCGCGTAGATCGGCAGGAAGTGCTGCGGGAAGTAGGTGGCCAGCGACTTAGTCACCAACGTCGGTCCGTATCGCAGTACTTCGAGGTCGTCCAGCGCCTCGAAGTCCCCTGCCCCGAGGGCGTCGAAAGCCCGGACGAACTGTCCGCGCAGTTCCGCCCAGGCGTCCTGTGGGTCCATCCCCCGCAGGGGCGCGGCCAGCCGCCACTCCCCGGAGACGTGGTGGTACATGATGTGCTTCGCGGCACTTCCGCCCTTGATGCTGCCCAGATGCGGAGTGCCGAACTCCATCAGCCGGCAGTATGTCGGCCCCGCTCCGGGCGGCGCGGCCTGTCCGAGGGCGTAGCGCTCCAGCGGCAGCTTCGCCCAGTCCTCCAACGGAAACTGGGACAGCACCTGCTTGCGCTCGTCCTCGGCAGCCGACGCGGCGTCCGCCACGGCGCTCCGGTCGAACTCGGCCGCAGCCGTGCGCACGTCCACCCCGTTCGTCATGGGGGACATGATGCCGGACGGCGACACAGTGGTCTCCGCGTCCGGGAAAGTCGGTCGACCTCCTGCCCGGCCCCACGGGTGCCCTGTACGCCGACCCGGTGAGCCGGGACGAGCTGGAACTCGGCCAGGTGCGGTCCGTGCAGAAGGTCAAGCCGGGAGCGCTGAAGACTCTGCTGGCGAGGGCAGGTCTCTGACGGGGCGGTCGCGTGCGGGGCGGATACCAGGGCTCCAGCTCACGATCGGCTGGTTTTGTGTGGGGCAAAAGTGTTTCCTGGGCACGGGTGTTCAGTGCCACCAGCTGTCAGCGCTGCGGTCGACGAAAAAGACGAACGCCTTGGCCGAGTCGGCGAAGGCCGCTGCCGGGCGGCTGATGCCGGATGTCGTGATCACGATGAGCCGCTTTGGTACGTCATCGCCGGCCGCCGCGGCAAGGCCGTTCAGCCGGACGTGGACAGACTCTTGGCCCGGCTGTGCCACTCGATGTGGAACACGTCGGACCGGATGGGGACTTCGGCGTCCCCCCTTCGACATCCCCGAAGCCGAATGCCACCAACTGGCAGAGAACCGTTTCGGTGATGTGCCGGGGGCTGGGCGAGCGCGGCGACGTCCTCGGCTCGGCTTCCTCGTAACACTGATCGATATCGAGGCCGACGTTCCTCGGCCACTCGGGCGGAGCGGCTTCACCCGCGAAGAGGGACTCCCGCAATGCGGATCGGTACCCGGCGGGAGCCGGTTCCCCGCGATCGATCGGCACGCACGGCACTTCCACGCCCCAAGTCCACCCGACTGAGCCCCGCGTGCTCACGCAAGGCCTGGACGACGGCGCCGAAAGTTCGCAGAGTGTCGGAAGGGGCGGGCTCGTGGGCGATCGCCTCGGGCAGTTTGGCATCCTGCCAGCGTGGCGAAGTGGTCAGCCGGAGGACTTGGATGCGCGGTCGGACCTCAGGCTGCGTCGTGAGGCCGGAGGCGTCGGGCGGATGGCGGTTTGCCTCGTCGCCCAGACGCGGTCGGCGTGATCCGACCGACATCGGATGTTGCGAGGCCGCTCGGCGACAACCCTCCGTAAAGGCTGACGATTGCTCAAGGTTTGCTGACCTTTCATCAGCCATTCAAGATCATCTTGCACATGCATTGCACAAGGCGCTGAAAAACGACAGAGTTCAGCGGAAGGTCGTGAAGACAGGTATCCGCAGGTCAGCTGGCATATTGCAGTGTCGTGCCCCTCGTCTCCTAGGGGCACGACATCCCACCCGTCAGATATCCCGGAAGATCTCGATCTGCGCCCCCACAGAGTTGAGCCGCTCGGCCAGTTCCTCGTAACCGCGGTTGATCACATAGACGTTGCGGAGTACGGAGGTGCCTTCCGCCGCCATCATCGCCAGCAGCACCACCACGGCGGGCCGCAGTGCGGGCGGGCACATCATTTCGGCGGCGCGCCAGCGGGTCGGGCCCTCGACCAGGACCCGGTGGGGGTCGAGGAGTTGGAGGCGGCCGCCGAGGCGGTTGAGGTCGGTGAGGTAGATCGCGCGGTTGTCGTAGACCCAGTCGTGGATCAGGGTCTGGCCGTGGGCCGCGGCGGCGATCGCCGCGAAGAACGGGACGTTGTCGATGTTGAGGCCGGGGAACGGCATCGGGTGGATCTTGTCGATCGGGGCCTCCAGCTTTGAGGGCCGGACGGTGAGGTCCACCAGGCGGGTGCGGGCGTTGTCGGCCGCGTACTCCGGGGTGCGGTCGCAGTCGACGCCCATCTCCTCCAGGACGGCGAGCTCGATCTCCAGGAACTCGATGGGCACCCGGCGGATGGTGAGTTCGGATTCGGTGACCACCGCGGCGGCCAGCAGGCTCATCGCCTCGACCGGGTCCTCGGAGGGGGAGTAGTCCACGTCCACGTCGATCTGCGGGACCCCGTGCACGGTGAGCGTCGTCGTGCCGACCCCGTCGACCCGTACGCCCAGGGCCTCCAGGAAGAAGCACAGGTCCTGGACCATGTAGTTCGATGAGGCGTTGCGGATGACCGTCGTGCCGTCGTGGCGGGCGGCGGCCAGCAGGGCGTTCTCGGTCACCGTGTCGCCGCGTTCGGTCAGCACGATGGGCCGGTCCGGGGCGACGGTGCGGTCGACCTGCGCGTGGTACAGGCCCTCCGTCGCGGCGATCTCCAGGCCGAAGCGGCGCAGCGCGATCATGTGCGGCTCGATCGTGCGGGTGCCCAGGTCGCAGCCGCCCGCGTACGGCAGGGTGAACTGCTCCGTCCGGTGCAGCAACGGCCCCAGGAACATGATGATCGAGCGGGTCCGGCGCGCGGCGTCGGCGTCGATCGCCGCCAGGTCCAGCTGCGCGGGCGGCACGATCTCCAGGTCCACCCCGTCGTTGACCCAGCGGGTGCGCACCCCGATGGAGTTGAGCACCTCCAGGAGCCGGAACACCTCCTCGATCCGGGCCACCCGGCGCAAGACGGTGCGCCCCTTGTTGAGCAGCGAGGCGCACAGCAGCGCGACGCAGGCGTTCTTGCTGGTCTTGACGTCGATCGCCCCGGAGAGCCGTCGGCCGCCGACGACCCGCAGATGCATGGGACCGGCGTACCCGAGCGACACGATCTCGCTGTCGAGAGCCTCACCGATGCGGGCGATCATCTCAAGGCTGATGTTCTGGTTGCCGCGCTCGATGCGGTTGACGGCGCTCTGGCTGGTGCCGAGGGCCTCGGCCAACTGCGTCTGTGTCCAGCCCCGATGCTGACGGGCGTCACGGATGAGTTTGCCGATACGTACGAGGTAGTCGTCTGACATGTCGGCAGGCTATCTCAGATATGAGATGAGAATGCTGCGGGGGTGTGCCGTTCGAGTGACGGGCCCGTACCGGCTCCGCACGGCCCGGGTCTCCCCATCGTCGCCCGCCCGGGAGCAGACGGCGCGGCCGGTACGTCCGTACGGGGGCGGGTCCGTGCCTTCTGTGCTCAGCTCACCGCGTCATCACGCCGACGGTGGGCAAGCCGGTCCTCCGGACCGCGGCTCGTCGAGGACGGCGGCCACGGCTTCGATCTCGACGAGCTGATCGTCGTATCCGAGCACCGTGACGCCCATCAGGGTGCTGGGCACGTCGTGCTCGCCGAACGCGTCCCGGACCACCTTCCAGGCGGCCACGAGATCCTCCTGCCGGGCCGACGCCACGAGGACCCGGGTGCTGATGACGTCCTCGACCGCGGCACCGGCGTCGGCGAGCGCGGTCCGCAGGTTCGTCACGGCCCGCGCCGCCTGGCCCGCGTAGTCCCCGACCGCCACGGTGTCGCCGTGCTCGTCGAGCGGGCACGCGCCGGCGAGGAAGATCAGCCGGGACCCGGCGGGCGCCGTGGCCGCGTAGGCGTACTCGGCGACGTCGGAGAGGGTACGGGAACGGATCAGCGAAACGGCGCTGGTGCGGGGCACGGTGGGTGCGTCTCCTGCGTGTCGGGGCGCGGGCCGGGCGTGTCGGGCCTGGTCGGCGCCATCCTTCCAGCGCACTCCGGGTTCCGCCTCTCCTTTTCGCGGCGCCTCGGGGGCCGCCCGTCCGGCGAGGAAATTCGGATGCCCGTCGAACGGCGGACCCCCTACGGTGGCCCGATGACGTCGATCAGGCAGGTCCAGGTCACCTTCGACTGCGCGTCACCCACGCGCGTCGCCCGCTTCTGGTGCGAGGTGCTGGGGTACGTCGTACCTCCGCCGCCGCAGGGGTTCGCCGACTGGGACGCCTACGACCTCTCCCTGCCGCCGGAGAAGCGGGACGCGGGGTTCGCCTGCCAGGATCCCGCGGGGGTGGGCCCGCGGCTGTACTTCCAGCGCGTTCCCGAGGACAAGGTCGTCAAGAACCGCGTGCATCTCGATGTGCGGGTCGGTACCGGGCTCGTCGGGGAGGAGCGCCTCGCCGCGCTGGAGGCCGAGTGCGCGCGACTTCTGCCGCTCGGTGCGAAGCGCGTACGTCTCCTCGTCGCCGACGAGGAGAACGAGTCCTGCCTCGTGATGCAGGACGTCGAGGGCAACGAGTTCTGCCTCGACTGACTGACTGACTGACTGACCGGCCGGACCCGCCCCGGTACCGTGGCTCGGCATGACCGATCCCGATCCCGATCCCGATCCCGGTTCCGAGCCCGGCCTCGACTCCGCCACCGCCGCCGAGACCGAGATCACGGCGGACCTGGTCCGTGACCTGCTCCGGGAGCAGCATCCCGACCCGACGGGACGCTCTCGGGCGTGATCGACTTCGGTGACCTGTTCGCCGGGGATCCGGCGTGGGACCTCGCGGCCGCCTGGGTCGTCCTTCCCCGGGGCGGGGCCGCGCGGTTCTTCGACGCGTACGCGCGGGCGGACGGGGCGACGATGCGGCGCGCCCGTGGACTGGCCGCGCTGAAAAGCCTGTTCCTCCTGCTCATGGGCGACAACGGGGAGCGCGGGCTCCCCGGCGGCAAGCCGGCCTGGGGGCCCGCCGGCCGGGCGGCGCTCGATCGCGTCCTCGGCACCGACGTGGGGTGACCGTGCGCAGGGCGCCGACGGCGTGCGTGGCCCCGCTCAGCCGGTCACCGGAAGCCCCCGGGCGAAGCGGCGGACCGCGCCGGTGAAGACGTCCGGGGCGTCGAAGTTCGCGAGATGCCCGGCCCGTGGGATCAATTCGATACGGGCATCCGGATGCGCACGGGCGAAGTCCGCCTCACCGGACCGGAAGACGGTGTCCTTCTCGCCGTTCAGGATCAGTACCGGCGCCGCCACATGACGCAGCGCGTCCGTGCCGAACCGGCCCAGCACCTCGCCCCAGGCGGCCGGCAGGGTGTGGAAGGCGTATCCGGAGCGGATGGTCGCCTCCACCACCTCCCGTGGGTAGTGCCGCAGCAGCAGCCGGTCGTTCCAGCGGGTCAGCCGGTCCGCCGGAATACGGGGCACCAGGCCGGCGACCCACCGGTAGGGCGCGGCCCAGGGCCCGCGGGTGGAGGCGCTGGCGCCCGCGAGAACCAGCGCACGCAACCGCTCGGGGCGGCGCCGGGCGAACTCCAGCGCAACGTAACCGCCGAGTGAATGCCCGACGACCACGGCCGGGCCGCCGCCGAGCGAGTCCACCGCGGCGGCGACGACCTCCGTCGCCGCGTTCAGACTCCACGGCTGGGCCGAGCGCGCTCCATGGCCCGGAAGGTCGACGGCGGTGACCGGGAACTCCTCCCGGAGCGCGGCGAGTTGCGTGCTCCACTGTCCGGCGCTGAAACGCGTCCCGTGCACGAAGACGATGGGCGGTTCGTCGGCTGTCGTCATCGGTCCCCCTCAAGTGAGGCGCCCAGGTTAGTGGTGGCCGTGTCAGTGGCCGCGCGGCGCGTACATGATCACGGCCATACCGGCCAGGCAGACCAGGGCCCCGGCGATGTCGAAGCGGTCCGGGCGGTAGCCGTCGGCGACCATGCCCCAGGCGATCGACCCGGCGACGAAGATGCCGCCGTACGCGGCGAGGATCCGGCCGAAGTTCTCGTCGCTCTGGAAGGTGGCGACCACGCCGTACAGCCCGAGCGCGATGACGCCCGCGCCGACCCACACCCACCCCTTGTGCTCCCGCAGGCCCTGCCAGACCAGCCAGGCTCCCCCGATCTCGAACAGCGCGGCGACGACGAACAGGGCGATGGAGCGGGCGACGAGCACGGTGGAGGGCTCCCTGGTGAGAGGTGGCTGGGAACAGGGGAGGGGACGGGCGGAGGCGTCGGCCGGCGGGGCCCTGCCGGTCCGTGGGAAGCGCGCCCCGCGGGCGGGGCGGGGCGGCCGCCGTCCTTCGGGGACGTCGGCCCGGCACGCGGCGGATCGAGCATGCCACCGACCGTAGATCTTCCACCCGACGGGGCGGTCGGGGCCGCGCAGCCGCACGCCGTCGGCGCGTACCGCGTCAAGAGATCCGAGTGGTCGGTGCGGTCACGGGGCACCTGGGCATGACCGGGCGGCGGCTATGTACTAGAGTTATCTCGACATCGAGATATCTGCCGAGGCGCACCACAGCCGCCGCCCAGTAAGGGTTACCTAACTAAGCCTTACCTTAGCGGATGGCCGGGGCCGTAGGTGGCAAAACGCGGCGCCGGCTGCCAATGAGGCGCGGCGCGGTAGACGCGCACATTGAAGAAGGAGACTGTCGTGTCGGCGAACAGCTTCGACGCCCGCAGCACGCTGCGTGTGGGCGACGAGTCGTACGAGATCTTCAAGCTGGACAAGGTAGAGGGCTCCGCGCGCCTCCCGTACAGCCTGAAGGTCCTGCTGGAGAACCTGCTCCGCACCGAGGACGGCGCGAACATCACCGCCGACCACATCCGGGCCATCGGCGGCTGGGACTCCCAGGCGCAGCCGAGCCAGGAGATCCAGTTCACGCCGGCCCGCGTGATCATGCAGGACTTCACCGGCGTCCCGTGTGTCGTGGACCTCGCCACCATGCGTGAGGCCGTCAAGGAGCTGGGCGGCGACCCGGCGAAGATCAACCCGCTGGCCCCGGCCGAGCTGGTCATCGACCACTCCGTCATCGCCGACAAGTTCGGTACGAAGGACGCCTTCGGCCAGAACGTGGAGCTGGAGTACGGCCGCAACAAGGAGCGCTACCAGTTCCTGCGCTGGGGCCAGACCGCCTTCGACGAGTTCAAGGTCGTCCCCCCGGGCACCGGCATCGTCCACCAGGTGAACATCGAGCACCTGGCGCGCACCGTCATGGTCCGGGGCGGCCAGGCCTACCCCGACACCCTCGTCGGCACCGACTCGCACACCACCATGGTCAACGGCCTCGGTGTGCTCGGCTGGGGCGTCGGCGGCATCGAGGCCGAGGCCGCGATGCTCGGCCAGCCGGTCTCCATGCTCATCCCGCGCGTCGTCGGCTTCAAGCTGACCGGTGAGCTCAAGCCCGGCACCACCGCCACGGACCTCGTGCTGACCATCACCGAGATGCTCCGCAAGCACGGCGTCGTCGGCAAGTTCGTCGAGTTCTACGGTGAGGGCGTCGCCGCCACCTCGCTCGCCAACCGCGCCACCATCGGCAACATGTCGCCGGAGTTCGGCTCCACCGCCGCGATCTTCCCGATCGACGACGAGACCCTGAACTACCTGCGCCTGACCGGCCGCGACGCCCAGCAGGTCGCCCTCGTCGAGGCGTACGCCAAGGAGCAGGGCCTCTGGCTGGACCCGAAGGCCGAGCCCGACTTCTCCGAGAAGCTGGAGCTCGACCTCGCCACGGTCGTCCCCTCCATCGCCGGCCCGAAGCGCCCGCAGGACCGCATCGTCCTCGCCAACGCCGCGCAGCAGTTCGCCCAGGACGTCCGCAACTACGTCTCGGACGACGAGGAGGCGGGCAAGGAGTCCTTCCCGGCCTCCGACGCCCCGGCCGTCTCCAACGGCGTCCCGTCGAAGCCGACCACCGTCACGGCCCCCGACGGCTCGACGTACGAGATCGACCACGGCGCCGTCACCGTCGCCGCGATCACCTCCTGCACCAACACCTCGAACCCCTACGTCATGGTCGCCGCCGCGCTCGTGGCGAAGAAGGCCGTCGAGAAGGGCCTGACCCGCAAGCCGTGGGTCAAGACCACCCTCGCCCCGGGCTCGAAGGTCGTCACCGACTACTTCGACAAGGCGGGTCTGACCCCGTACCTCGACAAGGTCGGCTTCAACCTCGTCGGTTACGGCTGCACCACCTGCATCGGCAACTCCGGCCCGCTGCCGGAGGAGGTCTCCAAGGCCGTCAACGACAACGACCTCGCGGTCACGTCGGTCCTCTCCGGCAACCGCAACTTCGAGGGCCGCATCAACCCCGACGTCAAGATGAACTACCTGGCGTCCCCGCCGCTGGTCGTCGCGTACGCCATCGCCGGTTCGATGAAGGTCGACATCACCAAGGACGCCCTCGGCGTCGACCAGGACGGCAAGCCGGTCTTCCTGGCCGACATCTGGCCGACCGAGGCCGAGGTCAACGACGTCGTGGCCAACGCCATCGGCGAGGACATGTTCAACAAGTCCTACCAGGACGTCTTCGCGGGCGACGCCCAGTGGCAGGCGCTCCCCATCCCGACCGGCAACACCTTCGAGTGGGACTCCGAGTCCACCTACGTGCGCAAGCCCCCGTACTTCGAGGGCATGGCGATGGACCCGTCCCCGGTCGAGGACATCTCCGGCGCCCGCGTCCTCGCCAAGCTGGGCGACTCGGTCACCACCGACCACATCTCCCCGGCCGGCGCCATCAAGGCCGACACCCCGGCCGGCAAGTACCTCACGGAGCACGGCATCGAGCGCCGTGACTTCAACTCCTACGGCTCGCGCCGTGGTAACCACGAGGTCATGATCCGCGGCACGTTCGCCAACATCCGCCTGCGCAACCAGATCGCGCCGGGCACCGAGGGCGGCTACACCCGCGACTTCACCCAGGCCGACGGCCCGGTGTCGTTCATCTACGACGCCTCGCAGAACTACCAGGCCGCCGGCGTCCCGCTCGCGATCCTCGCGGGCAAGGAGTACGGCTCCGGCTCGTCCCGCGACTGGGCCGCCAAGGGCACCGCGCTCCTCGGCGTCAAGGCCGTCATCGCCGAGTCCTACGAGCGCATCCACCGCTCGAACCTCATCGGCATGGGCGTCCTCCCGCTCCAGTTCCCCGAGGGCCAGAACGCCGAGACCCTCGGTCTCACCGGCGAGGAGGCCTTCTCCTTCACCGGTGTCACCGAGCTGAACAACGGCACCACGCCCCGTACGGTCAAGGTCACCACCGACACCGGTGTGGAGTTCGACGCGGTCGTCCGCATCGACACCCCCGGCGAGGCCGACTACTACCGCAACGGCGGCATCCTGCAGTACGTGCTCCGCAGCCTGATCCGCAACTGATCGGTCTGATCCGCAGCTGATCGGTCTGATCCGCGACTGATCGGCGGGCGGCACAACGCGAGGGCCGCGCCCCGGGGGTCCCGGGGCGCGGCCCTCGCGCCGTTCCCGCCGCCGTGGCCCCGGACCGGCCTCAGCCCGCGGAATCCGACGGCGTGCGCCAGACGTCGCTGATCCGGCAGGTCGTGCCGGGCGGTACCTCACCGAGGCCCTGCGCCTTCCTCACCGCGGTCCCGCCGGGCTCCAGGGCGACCACTCCCGCCCCGCCCTCCGCGACCTTGACGCCCTCCTTGTCGAGAAACTCCATCGTGATGGTGTAGCTGGACGTCGTGGCCGAGCCGTTCACCACCTTCACCTTCGCCGACTGCCAGCCGATCCGCGGATCGCGCGTGCACGCGGTGATCGTGACGTCCTTCCACGCATCGGATTCGGTCGCGGTGGGCTCCGGCGCGGGCTCCTCCTCGTACGGTGCGGAGTCCTCGTCGTACGGCTCCGAGTAGGGCGCCTCCGACCTCGGCGGCAGCGCGATGGAGTCCTCGACGGAGTCCATCGCCGAGTAGACGAGCGCCACCACCGCTCCCGCCACGATGAGCCCACCGCCCACGGCGAGCGTCACGATCAGCCCCGTGTGCTGCTTCCGCGGCGGCCCCGCGGGCGCGGCCCACGGCGAAGGCCGCTCTGGAGGAGCCCCCACCGGAGGCACGTGCTCCGGCTGCGGCTGTTCGGGCGGCGGAGGCGGAAAGTTGCCGGACATGCGATCCCCCCACGGGAAAGTGATCAGCTGAAGGGTTTACCGTACGTGGCCCCATCAGCCCCACCCGCACCACCTGGACAGAGAGCGAACGGACCACCATGGGCGAGCTGATCCTCATCCGGCACGGCGAGACCGAATGGTCCCGTTCCGGGCAGCACACGAGCTGGACCGACCTGCCCCTCACCGATGTCGGGGAGCGCCAGGCCCGCGCGCTCGTCCCGCTGCTGGCCGACCGCACCATCGGCCTCACCCTCGTCAGCCCGTCGATCCGGGCCCGCCGCACCGCCGAACTGGCCGGACTCCCCGCGCCCCGGGTCACCCCCGAGCTGCGGGAGTGGGACTACGGCGGGTACGAGGGCGTCACCACCCGCGAGATCCGCCGCACCCGCCCCTTCTGGAACCTGTGGACCGACGGCGTCGACCCCGGCTCCGACGAGCACCCCGGCGAGAGCCCCGCCCAGATCGGGCAGCGGGCCGACCAGGTGCTCGCGGGCGTCCGGTCGGCCGCCGAGGAGGTGCCGGACGAGGAGGACATCGCGCTCGTCGCGCACTCGCACTTCCTGCGCGTCCTCACCGCCCGCTACCTCGGCCTGACCCCGGCCGAGGGCCGCCTCTTCCAGCTCGCCACCGGCGCCGTCTCCCGCCTCGGCACCGAACACGGCCGCCCGGTCGTCGCCGCGCTCAACGTCGCCCTGCCCGAAAGCCTCCAGGGCGGCTGAGCCGCGCCCGCCACGGCCGTCGCACCCGCCAGGACTCTGGTGCCGCCACGGCCGTCGCACCCGCCACGCCCCTCGCACCCGCCTGGACTCTCGTGCCGCCACGGCCGTCGCGCCCGCCGGAACCGCTGACACGCCGGCGGCCGGCACCCCCGCCCTCGGGGTACCGGCCGCCCGCGCTCACCGCGTCACACTCAGGACAGCAGCTCCACCTCCGCGAGCGTCGCCGAACCCGTCAGCACCAGCCGGTACTTCGTGTACGAGCCCGGCCTGTCCACCGAGAACACCCGGGTCTGCCTGTCCCAGGCGAACGACTGGCCGGCGCGGCGGTCGAGGTCCTTCCACTTCTTGCCGTCCGCCGAACCCTGGAGCGTCCATCCCTTCGGGGCCTTGTCGGCCGCCGCCGAGGTCAGCGTGTACTGGATCCCCTTCGTGGCCGAGGAGACCGGCAGCTCCACCGACTCCACCGTCGCCGACGTGGCGGAGGTGTCGTCGAACAGCGCGCCGCCACCCTTCAGCGCGTCGCCCTTGGGCGTCGGGACCTTGTCGTCCTTCTGCACCGAGACCGGGGCCGCGTCCTTGCCCGTGCCCCAGGCCGACGGCTTCGGGCCCATGGCGAACTCCAGCGTGCCGCCCTTGGCCAGGACGTCGTGGGGGAGCGCCGTGGAGGTCCACTTCTTGCCGTTGACCTTCACGCCCTGCACGTAGATGTTCTTGTCGCTGTTCTTCGGGGCCTTCACGACCAGCTTGCGGCCGTTGTCCATGCGGACGGTGACCTTCTTGAAGAGCGGCGAGCCGATGGCGTACTCCCCGCTGCCCATCACCAGCGGGTAGAAGCCGAGCGAGGAGAAGAGGAACCACGCCGACTGCTCGCCGTTGTCCTCGTCGCCGTGGATGCCCTGCCCGATCTCGCTGCCGACGTACAGCCGGCCCAGCACCTCGCGGACCTTCTCCTGCGTCTTGTACGGCTGCGAGGCCGCGTTGTACATGTACGTGGCGTGGTGGGCGACCTGGTTGCTGTGCCCGTACTGGCCCATCCGCACGTCACGCGCCTCGGTCATCTCGTGGATGACCCCGCCGTAGCTGCCGACGAACTCCGGGCCCGCCGTCTCCGGCGTCGAGAAGTACGTGTCCAGCTTCTTGCCCAGGCCGGCGCGGCCGCCGTACAGGTTGGCCAGGCCCCGGCTGTCCTGCGGGGCGGTGAAGGCGTAGCCCCAGCCGTTGGTCTCGGTGTAGTCGTAGCCCCAGACGCGCGGGTCGTACTGGTCCGAGGGCAGGCGCCAGTCGCCGTTCGGCTTCTTGCCCTGGAAGAACCCGGCCTTGTCGTCGAAGAGCTTGACGTACTTCTGCGCCCGGTTCATGAAGTACTCGGACTCTTCCTTGTACCGCGCCTTCTTCGTCTTCTTGTACAGCTCCTGGCCCATGCGGGCGATGCCGTAGTCGTTGACGTAACCCTCCAGGGACCAGGACAGGCCCTCGTGGGTGGCGGTGTCGGCGTAACCGGTGAAGACCGAGGTCTGCAGGCCCTTGCGGCCGACGCCCGAGGACGGCGGGGCCACGGTGGCGTTCTTGAGCGCCGCGTCGTAGGCCGCCTCGGCGTCGAACTTCACGCCCTTGACGTACGCGTCGGCGAACGCCACGTCCGAGCTGGTGCCGGTCATCAGGTCCGCGTAGCCGGGGGAGGACCAGCGCGAGGTCCAGCCGCCGTCCTTGTAGTGCTGCACGAAGCCGTCCACCAGCTTCCCGGCCTTCTTCGGGGAGAAGAAGGAGTAGGCCGGCCAGGTCGTGCGGTAGGTGTCCCAGAATCCGTTGTTGACGTACACCTCGCCGTCGACGATCTTCGCGCCGGTCCGCGTCGGGGTGTTCTCGCCGGTCGCCTTGGAGAAGGGGCTGGCGTACCTGTTCTTGCCCTTCACCTTCTCGTGGCCGGAGTTCGGGTAGAGGTAGAGCCGGTAGAGGCTGGAGTAGAGCGTCGTCAGCTGGTCGGCGTTGGCGCCCTCGACCTCGACCGTTCCGAGGATGTCGTCCCAGGCGCTCTGCGCCTTGCGCTGCACACGCTCGAACGAGGTGGACTCCGGTATCTCCGTCGCCAGGTTCTGCTTCGCCTGGTCGACGCCGATCAGCGAGGTGGCCAGCCGCAGGTTGACCGTGCGGTCCTTGCCCGCGTCGAAGCGGAAGAAGCCGGTGACGTCGTCGCCCCCGCCGCCCTTCAGCCTGCCGCTGGCGGTGACCGGCGCGTCGAAGACGCCGTACACGAACATCCGGGTCGCGCCGGTGGACAGGCCGCTCTTGACGTCCGTGTAGCCGGAGAAGGAACGGGTCTCCGGGGCCAGGGTGATGCCGCCGGCGTTCGACACGTTGTCGAAGATCAGGCTGGCGTCCTTGCCCGGATAGGTGAACCGCATCCGGGCCGCGTGGTCGGTCGGCGTCATCTCGGCCTGGAGGCCGTTCTCGAACGTGACGCCGTAGTAGTGCGGCTTCGCCGTCTCGTTCTCGTGCCGGAAGGGCAGCGCGCGGGCGGTGCGGGAGGCGTCCGGGGTGCCGCTCGCGGCCGAGGGCATCAGCTGGAAGGTCTGCCGGTCGCCCATCCACGGGCTCGGCTCATGGCTCGCACCGAACGCCTGGAGCGTGGGGAGGTTGTCCGCGTTGTTGCCCCGGTGGTAGTCGTACAGCCAGCTCAGCGAACCGGCGTTGGTCACCGGCGTCCAGAAGTTGAAGCCATGAGGGACCGCCGTGGCCGGAATGTTGTTGCCGCGCGAGAAGCCGCCGCTGGAGTTGGTGCCGCGGGTCGTCAGCGCGTAGTCCGACAGATGCGCCTTGCGCTTCTCCGGCTTCTTCGGGGCGATCGCGATGTCGTCGATCCAGCCCTGGAACTTCGCCTTCCCCTTGGGGGAGTCGTACGCCACCAGGATCCGGTCGACCGTCCTGCCCGCGGCGACCGTGCCGATCCGGGCGGCGACCTTGTTCCACTGGTTCACGTAGAGGCGCTTGGCGTCCGCCTGGCCCTGCGGGGTCAGCAGCCCGCCGTGGCTGTCGGTGGCCTTCAGGTCGCTCAGGTAGGTGCCGTCGGTGAAGGCGAGGTCCACCGCGATGTGCGTGGCCGGGTAGTTCAGGTCGGTCTCGCCCATCTGCGGATAGACGAGGTAGGACAGCTCGGTGTCCTTGGTGACGGCCGTGTTCACGTCGAAGATCTTGTTGTACGAGTAGGCGCGTCCGTCGGACGTGTGCGTACCCGCGTAGCGCAGCGCCTTCTTTCCGGTGAATCCCGCGCCCGACTTGGCGGTGGGGGAGCCGGAGGGGCCGCGGTCGGGCTGGCTGCGCATCTCGTCGGGCACCGGAGTGGAGGTGTCACCGTTCGAGAACTGAACGTCGGCGAGCTGGAGTATGCCCGACGCGCCGTTGTTCTCGGTGATCTCCAGCCGGAAGTGTCGGTAGGCGGTGTCGCCCGCGAAGTCGTACGTCTTCGTCTCGTGCCGCTTGGCGAAGGACTCGCCGCCGCGGGTGTCGAGGTCGGTCCACTCCTTGCCGTCCGCCGAGCCCCGGAGCGTCCAGCTCTTCGGGTCGCGTTCGGCGTGGTCGTTGGCCGAAGTGAGCGCGTACGTCACGACCTTGACCGGTTCGTCCAGATCGAACTCGACCCAGCCGGTCTTGGCGAACGTCAGCCACTTCGAGGCCGGCTCGACATCGACGAGGTTCTCCTTGACCTCGCCGCCCGCGGTGTTCTCGGCGCTCGCGCGCACCTCCGTCACCCGGTCGGTGACGTTGCCCGGGATGCCGGAGGAGAAGCCGCCGTCGACGCCGGAGGACCGCTTCTTGCCGTCGGGGCCCTCCTCGACGGTGCTGCGCCAGTCCGGCTGCTTCTCGTCCGCCTCGAAAGAGGTGGTGAACGTCCGGTCGCCGGAGGGCTTGCGGTCCGGCGACGCGGGCTGCGCGGCGGCGACCGCGGGGGCGATCACCACCAGGGCGAGGGACGCCGCCAGGGCGGCTGCTGTGGGGGTCCGTCTCCGGCGGGGGGCCGGGCGGGGGACCGCGTGAGGGGCTGTGTCGAAGCCGTGGTTGAGGCCGCGTGGTGGCTGCATGCCGAGCCGTTCCTCCCCGGGAAAATGCATGGACAACGTTGTCATAGTGGGATGCAAGGTCCAGTAGGGAGCCAAGTGACAGGACGTGTCAAGGGTGTTGCCGCAGGGTCTGTCGGCGAATCGGCCGGAATGGGGAAATAGCCGCCGCGGGAGGAGGGTGCGGGGCACCGAGGTGTCCTTGAGGTCTCAACTCGGGAAAGACTGCCGCCCAAACCTGCATTCGATCTTGCTCAGTTGGCGACAAGTGGACTATACCTGTCGGCATCTGCACAGCCGTTTCACACGGATGTGCGCGGGGGAAACAGGAACGTCGCGAGGACGCCGAGGGCGTCCTCGCTGTACGGTCTCCCGGCATCCCCACTGCACCGGCCCGTCCGGTGCGTCTGCATATCCGCATGACCCAAGCGCAACTGACCGCGGTGGCGGGGCCCTTCGCCTGAGGCGAATTCTCGACGGGTGACCGGCACACCGCCTGAGTCCTGGAGAAGGCGAGGACTTGAGCATGGGATCCACCTCCGCCCACAACAATGAGGGCCTTGGCCGTCGCGATCTGATCAAGCGTTCTGCCGCACTCGGCCTGATCGCTGTTCCGACGATGAGCTTCCTGTCCGCCTGCGCGAGCGGCGACAGCAGCAGCGACGACAAGGTCGAAAAGGGCGAAAAGAGCGACAAGAACCCGCTGGCCGTCAACGGCAGCGCGCCGCTGGAGATCGTCATCTTCGACGGCGGCTTCGGCACCAAGTACGCCGAGGACGCCAAGGCCGTCTACGAGAAGACCTACCCCGAGGCGAAGGTCAAGTTCTCGGCGACGCAGAAGATCCAGTCGGTTCTTCAGCCGCGATTCAACGGTGGCACCCCGCCGGACCTGATCGACAACTCCGGTGCCCAGCAGATGGACATGGGCGTCCTGGTCGGCAAGAAGCAGCTCACCGACCTGACCCCGCTCCTCGACGCCCCCTCCATCGACGACCCCGCCAAGAAGGTCCGCGACACCCTGCGGCCCGGCATCGTCGAGATGGGCCAGTTCGACGGCGACCCGGTCTGGATCATGTACTACGCGTACACGGTCTACGGCGTCTGGTACTCGCAGACCGCGCTGGAGAAGCTCGACGCCACGTACCCGGAGAACTGGGACGACATGCTCGCGCTCTGCGCGAAGGCGAAGAAGAAGGGCATCGCCGGCTGGACCTACCCCGGCAAGCACCCGTACTACCTCCCCTTCTCCCTGTACCCCTTCATCGCCAAGATCGGCGGTGCCGAGGTCCTCGACGCCATCGACAACCTGGAGCCGAAGGCCTGGGAGCACCCGGCGGTCAAGGCGGCTTTCGAGGCGTACTACGAGCTCGTCGCCAAGGACTACATCCTCGACGGCACCCCCGGCCTCGACCACCGCGGTTCGCAGGGCGCCTGGGCCCGCGGCAAGGCGCTGTTCATCCCGAACGGCTCCTGGGTGGAGAACGAGGAAGCGGCGATCATCCCCAAGGACTTCAAGCTGTCCGTGGGCGCCCCCTCCAGCCTCGACTCCTCCGACAAGATGCCGTTCGGCACCATCTGGGCGTCCGGCGGCGAGCCGTTCATCGTCCCGAGCAAGGCGAAGAACGTCGAGGGCGGTATGGAGCAGCTGCGCATCATGCTCAGCGAGGCCTCCTCCAAGTCCTTCACCGCCAGCACGAAGTCGCTGTCCGCCTTCAACGGCGGCACGGACGGCATCGAGCTGTCCGACGGCCTCAAGTCCGGTGTCGCCGCGCTGGAGAAGGCCGGCACCAACGTGGTCAACCCGCGCCTGCAGGACTGGTACGTGAAGCTCCAGAAGGAGCAGATCGGTGTCGCCGCGCTCGGCGAGATGATGGCGGGCCGCGCCAAGCCGGCCGAGACCATCAAGAAGATCCAGGCCTTCGCCGACGCGACCGCCAAGGACCAGTCCATCAAGCACTTCAAGCACCAGTGACCACGCGTCACCAGCGGCGGGCAGCACGGGAAGGTCGGAGTCGGTAACGATGCAACACGGTAAATACCGGTTCATAGTCGGGTTCTTGGTGGTCCCGATGGCGTTGTACGTCATCTTCGTCATCTGGCCCTTCATCCAGTCCATCTACTACTCGTTCACGGACTGGACGGGTCTGAGCCCCGACTTCAAGATGGTCGGGTTCGACAACTACACCAAGATGCTCGACGACGACGTCTTCTGGAAATCGCTGCAGCACAGTGTGCTGTTGGCGGTGCTGCTCCCGCTGGTGACGCTCGGCCTGGCGCTCTTCTTCGCCTTCATGCTCAACGTGGGCGGGCGGCGCCGCAAGGGCGCCGCCGTCACCGGCGTGCGGGGCTCGGGGTTCTACAAGATCGCGTACTTCTTCCCGCAGGTGCTCTCGATCGCGATCGTGGCCATCCTGTTCCAGTTCGCCTTCGACCCGGCCCAGGGCATGATCAACGGCACGCTCAAGGCCGTCGGCTTCGACGACGTACCGGACTGGCTGGGCGATCCGCAGCTGGCGCTGTGGGTCATCATGGCGGTCCTGGTCTGGTGCACCACCGGCTTCTTCGTGGTGCTGTTCTCCGCGGGCATGGCCTCCATCCCCAAGGACTTCTACGAGGCCGCCCTGCTGGACGGGGCGAGCCGCTTCACGACCTTCTTCCGGATCACGCTGCCCCTGCTGTGGGACACCGTCCAGTCCGGCTGGGTCTACATGGGCATCCTGGCGCTCGGCGCCGAGGGCTTCGCCATCGTCCACATCATGAGCGTCGGTCCCGGCGGGCCCGACTACTCGACCACCGTCCTGCCGCTGTACGTCTACCAGTCGGCGTTCCGTGACGGACAGGCGGGCTACGCGACCACGATCGGTGTCGCCCTGCTCATCGTGACGCTGGCGTTCGCCGCCATCGTCATGCGGGTGGGCCGGCGCGAGCGGCTGGAGTTCTGATGAAGACCACTGACACCCCTCCGTCCGGGCCCTCCGGAACCCCGTCCGGCGCCGACGCGGCCAAGGTCCCGGCCCAGCGCACCGAGGCGGTCTCCAAGGGCTCGTCGGCCCCCGCGAAGAGCAGTGAGGGCCACGTCCTCAACGTCTTCTCGCACGGGATGCTGATCCTGTGGGCGATCATGGTCGTCCTGCCGCTGTTCTGGGCGGTGATGTCCTCGTTCAAGACCGACTCGGACATCTTCAACACGCCGTGGTCGCTGCCCAGCTCGCTGAACTTCGACAGCTGGGGCCGGGCCTGGAGCCAGGCCCACATGAGCGAGTACTTCCTGAACACCATCCTGGTGGTGGGCGGTTCGCTGGTGGGCACCCTGGTCCTCGGATCCATGGCCGCCTATGTGCTCGCCCGCTTCGAGTTCCCCGGGAACCGTTTCATCTACTTCCTGTTCGTCGGCGGCATGAGCTTCCCGATCATGCTGGCGCTGGTCCCGCTGTTCTACGTCATGGACAACATGGGGCTGCTGAACACGATCCACGGCCTGATCCTCGTGTACATCGCGTACTCGCTGCCGTTCACCGTGTTCTTCCTGACCTCGTTCTTCCGTACGCTGCCGACCTCGGTGGCGGAGGCGTCGATCATCGACGGGGCCTCGCACACCCGGACGTTCTTCCAGGTCATGCTGCCGATGGCCAAGCCGGGCCTGATCAGCGTCGGGATCTTCAACTTCCTGGGGCAGTGGAACCAGTACATGCTGCCGACGGTGCTGAACACCGACCCGGAGAAGCGGGTGCTGGCCCAGGGCCTGGTGGAGCTGGCCGCCAGCCAGGGGTACAAGGGCGACTACTCCGGCCTCTTCGCCGGCCTGGTGATCGCCATGCTGCCCGTGCTGGCCGCCTACATCATCTTCCAGCGGCAGGTCGTCTCCGGTCTCACGGCCGGCGCCCTGAAGTAGGGCGCGCGAGAAGATCACATATCGGCAACAACCCGGTGCCCCGGCGGAGTCCCTCCGCCGGGGCACCGGGCCGTTATGGGGTGCGCCGGTGCTCAGGTCTTGACGGGAGGCACCCCCGAACGGTCAGCTTAGAGTTCACATGTTGGAGGAAGCCGGGGTCTCATCGCTGCGGCCCCGGCCGGGGCGGTCCTCAGGGACCGCCCGCCAAGGGCAGGAGTGGATGAGTCGATGGAGACTCCCGGGTCGCAGACATCGCTGCACAGGGCCAATCTGGAGCGGGTCGTACGCGCCGTACGGATGGCAGGGTCGCTCACCCAGGCGGAGATCGCCCGGAGCACCGGCCTCTCCGCGGCCACGGTCTCCAATATCGTCCGGGAGCTGAAGGACGGCGGAACGGTCGAGGTCACCCCCACCTCGGCGGGCGGCCGGCGGGCCCGCAGCGTCTCGCTCAGCGGCGACGCGGGCATCGTCATCGGCGTCGACTTCGGCCATACGCATCTGCGCGTCGCCGTCGGCAACCTCGCCCACCAGGTGCTCGCCGAGGAGTCCGAGCCGCTGGACGTCGACGCCTCCTCCGCCGAGGGCTTCGACCGGGCCGAGGTGCTGGTCAAGCGGCTGATCGAGGCCACCGGGATCGGTCCGGACAAGGTGATCGGCGTCGGTCTCGGCGTGCCCGGCCCCATCGACGTCGAGTCCGGCACGCTGGGCTCCACCTCGATCCTGCCGGGCTGGACCGGCATCAATCCCAGCGAGGAGCTCTCCGGCCGCCTGGGCGTGCCCGTGTACGTCGACAACGACGCCAACCTCGGGGCGCTGGGCGAGCTGGTCTGGGGCAGCGGGCGGGGCGTCAAGGACCTCGCGTACATCAAGGTGGCCAGCGGGGTCGGCGCCGGTCTGGTGATCGACGGGACCATCTACCGCGGCCCCGGCGGCACGGCCGGCGAGATCGGGCACATCACGCTCGACGAGTCGGGCCCGGTCTGCCGCTGCGGCAACCGCGGCTGCCTGGAGACCTTCACCGCCGCCCGCTACGTCCTGCCGCTGCTCCAGCCCAGCCACGGGCCCGGGCTCACCATGGAGCGGGTGGTCCAGCTGGCCCGCGAGGGCGATCCCGGGTGCCGCCGGGTGATCGGGGACGTGGGCCGCCACATAGGCAGTGGCGTGGCCAACCTGTGCAATCTGCTCAACCCCAGCCGCGTCGTGCTCGGCGGCTCGCTGGCCGAGGCCGGAGAGCTGGTCCTGGGGCCCATAAGGGACTCCGTGGCGCGGTACGCGATCCCCAGCGCCGCCCGGCAGCTCTCGGTCCTCCCCGGGGCGCTCGGCGGCCGTGCCGAGGTGCTGGGCGCACTCGCCCTGGTGCTCAGCGAGATGGGCGATTCAACCCTTTTGGAGAGCACCCTTCCCGTGGCCACTCCTGCCTTCACTTAGATAACGAATGGCACCGTTGTCATCTCGTTAAGGATTTACTCCTTGACGCTGGCGCTGAGGCCGAGTTGACTTCCAGCCACCTCGGCCGCAACGTCGCGGCCTCGTCAGGGAGGTTCGAGAATGAACACGCGTATGCGTCGTGCCGCCGTTGCCGTTGCCGCCACCACGATGGCGATCTCGCTGGCCGCTTGCGGGAGCGCCAAGGAGTCCGGCGACAAGGCCGAGCAGAGCTCGGAGAAGAAGGGCGACGACCTGAAGATAGGTCTGCTCCTTCCCGAGAACCAGACGGCCCGTTACGAGAAGTTCGACCGGCCGATCATCGAGAAGAAGATCAGCGAGCTCACCGGCGGCAAGGCGAAGGTCACCTACGCCAACGCCAAGCAGGATGCGAACACGCAGGCCCAGCAGGTCGACACCATGATCACCAACAAGGTCGACGCTCTGATCCTGGGCTCGGTCGACTCCAAGGCGATCGCCAACAGCGTCAAGAAGGCCAAGGACGCCGGCATCCCGGTCGTCGCCTTCGACCGCCTCGCCGAGGGCCCCATCGACGCCTACACCTCCTTCGACAACGAAGAGGTCGGCCGGGCCCAGGGCACCGCCCTGCTGGAGGCCCTGGGGGACAAGGCCGACGGCGGCACGATCGTGATGATGAACGGTGCGATCACCGACCCGAACGCCGCGCTCTTCAAGTCGGGCGCCAAGTCCGTCCTCGACGGCAAGGTGAAGTACGGCAAGGAGTACGACACCAAGGAGTGGAAGCCGGAGAACGCCAACGCCAACATGGAAGCGGCGATCACCGCGCTCGGCAAGGACAAGATCGACGGCGTCTACTCCGCCAACGACGGCATGGCGGGCGGCATCATCACCGCCCTCAAGGCCGCCGGTATCTCCCCGCTCCCGCCGGTCACCGGTCAGGACGCCGAGCTCGCGGGTGTGCAGCGCATCGTCTCCGGTGAGCAGTTCATGAGCGTCTACAAGTCCTACCCGGCCGAGGGCATCGTCGCCGCGGAGATGGCCGTCGCCCTCGCCAAGGGCGAGAAGCTCGACTCCATCGCCACCTCCAAGGTCGACAGCGCCACCACCAAGGGCATCCCGACGGTCCTCGTCCCGGTCGTCTCGCTGACCAAGGACAACATCAAGGACACCGTCATCAAGGACGGCATCTGGACGCTGGACGAGATCTGCACGGCCAAGTACAAGGCCGCCTGCGACAAGCTCGGCCTGAAGTAGTCCTCCGGGTCCCCGGCCCGCCCCGAGCGGCCGGGTCCCGCCCGCTCCACCGCCACCCGGCCCGCCGCGCGCCCGCGCGAGGGCCGGGCGGCCCACCGCCCGCGCGGGCGCAGGCCCCCGGCCCGCCCGCGTCAGGAAGCCTGTCCGGCGTCCCGCACATCAACCGTCCCGCTACCGGGCGGGGCGCCGGACGGAACGCTTCACCGCTCTTCCCGTATCTCTTCTGCTCGACACCGCCGCGCCTTCCCCCGGGCGCGGCATCCCCGCCGGTCAGGCGGCGAAGGAGATGGTTCATGTGTCCGCTACGCCCGTGTTGGCGTTGCGAGGGGTCTCCAAGCGCTTCGGTGCCGTCCAGGTACTCACCGATGTAGAGCTTGAGGTCCACGCCGGCGAGGTGGTCGCCCTGGTCGGCGACAACGGCGCCGGTAAATCAACGCTGGTCAAGACGATCGCCGGAGTGCACCCCATCGATGACGGCGTCATCGAGTGGGAGGGCCGGGCGGTGCAGATCAACAAGCCGCACGACTCCCAGAACCTGGGCGTCGCGACCGTCTATCAGGACCTCGCGCTGTGCGACAACATCGACGTCGTCGGCAACCTCTACCTGGGCCGGGAGCTGCGCAGGTTCGGCATCCTGGACGAGGTGGAGATGGAGCGCCGCTCCCGCGAGCTGCTCTCCACGCTCTCCATCCGGATCCCGAGCGTCCGCATCCCGATCGCCTCGCTCTCCGGCGGCCAGCGCCAGACCGTCGCCATCGCCCGGTCGATGCTCGGTGAGCCCAAGCTCGTCATCCTCGACGAGCCGACCGCCGCTCTCGGCGTCGAGCAGACCGCCCAGGTCCTCGACCTCGTCGAGCGGCTGCGCGAGCGCGGCCACGCGGTCATCCTCATCAGCCACAACATGGCCGACGTGAAGGCCGTGGCCGACAAGGTCGCCGTGCTCCGGCTGGGCCGGAACAACGGTGTCTTCGACGTGAAGACCACCTCCCAGGAAGAGATCATCTCCGCCATCACGGGCGCCACGGACAACGCCGTGACCCGACGTGCGGCGCGCAACGCGGAGGTTTCCCAGTGACCACCGAAGAGACCACCAGCCCGGTGGACAAGAGCAGCACCTCGCTGGACAAGGGCAGCGACCCGGTGGACGCGCCGGCCGGCAACCCGGACGCCGCCGACGGCGCCGCCACGGTCGTCGACCCCCGGCTGCTCGTCCGCGAGCAGGGCCTCGCCGGCTACCTCACCGAGTTCAAGCGCAAGATCAGCGGCGGTGACCTGGGCTCGATCCCGGTGGTCATCGGCCTCGCCATCATCGCGATCGTCTTCCAGAGCCTGAACTCCGAGTTCCTCTCCGCGAAGAACATCAGTGACATCGCGGTCACCATGGTCGCCACCGGCATGATGGCCGTGGGCATCATCTTCGTCCTGCTGCTCGGTGAGATCGACCTCTCGGTCGGCTCCGTCTCCGGCGTCTCCGGCGCCCTGATCGCGGTGCTCAGCGTCACCCAGGGCATGAACGAATGGCTGGCGATCCTCGTCGCCATCGTCAGCGGCGCGGTGATGGGCGCGATCCACGGCTTCTTCTTCGCCCGGATCGGGGCCCCGGCCTTCGCCGTCACCCTGGCCGGCCTGCTGTTCTGGCTCGGCTTCATGCTCCAGCTGCTCGGTGACTCCGGCACCATCAACCTGGACGGCGAAGGCGTGGTCGGCCAGCTGACCACGTACTACTTCACCGATGTCGCCGCCGCCTACGGGCTCGCCGCCGTCGCGGTCGTCGGCTACTTCGCCGCCGCCTTCCTGGACACCCGCCGCCGCGAGGCCGCGGGCATCCCGTCCCGGCCGGTGGCCGACATCGCCGTGCGCACCGCGGTCCTCGCGGTGTTCGCCTTCGCCGCCGCGTACATGTTCAACCAGTACCGCGGCCTGCCGCTCGCCCTGGTCCTCTTCCTGATCGTCCTGGTCGGCACGGACTTCCTGCTCCGCCGGACGGCCTACGGGCGGAAGATCTTCGCGCTCGGCGGCAGTGTGGAGGCATCCCGGCGCGCCGGTATCAACGTCACCGCGATCCGGATCTCCGTCTTCTCCATCGCGGGCACCTTCGCGGCGATCGGCGGCCTGTTCTGGGCCTCCAAGATCGCGGCGGCCAACCAGGGCTCCGGCACCGGCGACCTCCTGATGAACGTCATCGCGGCGGCCGTCATCGGCGGCACCAGCCTCTTCGGTGGCCGCGGCCGCACCTGGAACGCCCTGCTCGGTGTCATGGTGATCGTCTCGATCCAGTACGGACTGTCGCTGGAGGGCATCGCCACGCCGATCCAGTACATGGTCACCGGCGCCGTGCTGCTCGCCACGGTCGTCATCGACTCCGTCACCCGTAAGACCCAGAAGACCGCGGGTCGCGCCTGACCGCACGTTCGCGCAGGTGCCCGGCGTCCCCGGAGGGGCTGCCGGGCACCTGCGCGTGTCCGGGTATCGCTACGAAGAGGCCCGCCCGCTGCTCACGACCGGTAGCGGAACATTAGACTCTTCGGATCGGCACGCTCGATCAGCTCAAACGCAAGGAGGCACGGGTGGATCTGCTGACCCGCATCAAGGGACCGCGCGACCTGGACCGGCTCAGCCTCGGTGAGCTGGACCAGCTCGCGGAGGAGATCCGCACCTTCCTGGTGGACGCGGTGTCCAAGACCGGCGGCCACCTCGGACCCAATCTGGGCGTCGTCGAGCTCACCATCGCCCTGCACCGGGTCTTCGAATCCCCCAAGGACACGGTGCTCTGGGACACCGGCCACCAGGCCTACGTCCACAAGCTGCTCACCGGCCGCCAGGACTTCTCCCGCCTCAAGATGAAGGGCGGCCTCTCCGGCTACCCCTCCCGTGCCGAGTCCGACCACGACATCATCGAGAACAGCCACGCCTCCGGGGTGCTCGGCTGGGCCGACGGCATGGCCAAGGCGAACGAGGTCCTGAAGAAGGACGACCACGTCGTCGCGGTCATCGGTGACGGCGCGCTCACCGGCGGTATGGCCTGGGAGGCGCTGAACAACATCGCCGCCGCCAAGGACCGCCCCCTCGTCATCGTCGTCAACGACAACGAGCGCTCCTACGCCCCGACCATCGGCGGCCTGGCCAACCACCTGGCCACACTCCGTACCACCGACGGCTACGAACGGTTCCTGGCCCGAGGCAAGGACATCCTGGAGCGCACGCCCGTCGTCGGCCGCCCGCTGTACGAGACCCTGCACGGCGCCAAGAAGGGCCTCAAGGACTTCATCGCCCCGCAGGGCATGTTCGAGGACCTCGGCCTGAAGTACGTCGGCCCGATCGACGGCCACGACGTCGAGGCCCTGGAATCCGCTCTCCAGCGCGCCAAGCGCTTCGGCGGCCCGGTCATCGTGCACTGCCTCACCGAGAAGGGCCGCGGCTACACCCCGGCCCTGGAGGACGAGGCCGACCGCTTCCACGCGGTCGGCAAGATCCACCCCGACACCGGCCTGCCCATCTCCACCTCCGGCCTCGACTGGACCTCCGTCTTCGGCGAGGAGATGGTCAAGCTCGGCCAGGAGCGCGAGGACATCGTCGCGATCACGGCCGCCATGCTCCAGCCGGTCGGCCTCGGCAAGTTCCAGGAGGCCTTCCCGGACCGGATCTACGACGTCGGCATCGCCGAGCAGCACGGCGCGGCCTCCGCGGCCGGCCTCGCCACCGGCGGCCTCCACCCGGTCTTCGCGGTCTACGCGACCTTCCTCAACCGCGCCTTCGACCAGGTCCTGATGGATGTGGCCCTGCACAAGTGCGGCGTCACCTTCGTCCTGGACCGGGCCGGCATCACCGGCACCGACGGCGCCTCGCACAACGGCATGTGGGACATGTCGATCCTCCAGTGCGTGCCCGGCCTCCGGATCGCCGCCCCGCGCGACGCCGACCAGGTCCGCGCCCAGCTGCGCGAGGCCGTCGCCGTCGACGACGCGCCCACCGTGGTCCGCTTCTCCAAGGGCGCGGTCGGCCCCGCGGTGAAGGCGGTCGGCAAGGCCGGCGGCATGGACATCCTGCGCGAGCCCGCGGCGGCCCGCCCGGACGTCCTGATCGTCTCCGTCGGCGCGCTCGCCCCGATGTGCCTGGAGATCGCCGACCTGCTGGACGCCCAGGGCATCTCCAGCACCGTCGTCGACCCCCGCTGGGTCAAGCCCGTGGACGAGGCGCTCGCCCCGCTCGCCGAGCGCCACCGCGTCGTCGTCACCGTCGAGGACAACAGCCGCGCCGGAGGGGTCGGCTCCGCCGTCTCCCAGGCCCTGCGCGACGCCGGCGTCGACGTACCGCTGCGCGACTTCGGCATCCCGCCGGTCTTCCTCGACCACGCATCCCGCGGCGAGGTCATGGCCGACATCGGACTGACCGCGCCGGACATCGCCCGGCAGGTCACCGGCCTGGTCGCCAAGCTCGACGGCCGCTTCGAGAGCCGCGCGGTGGAGCCCGCCCGCGACTGAGCCGCTCCTTGCTCCGTACGGCCGACGGGCCGGGAGAACCGCCCCTGTACGGGTGGTTCTCCCGGCCCGTTCGCGTGAAACGGGCCGGATGGCGCGTGCCCGGGCCGGCCCGCTCCCAACCATGGCGTTCACAACGAGTGCGTGGAGGTAACGCAGGTGAGCGCGCAGGTCACACCGCCCCGCGGCAAGGGCGTGTTCCGCACCAAGTCCGTCGAACAGTCGATCCGTGACACCGAGGAGCCGGAACACGCGCTCAGGAAGTCCCTCTCCGCCGTGGACCTCACGGTCTTCGGCGTGGGCGTCATCATCGGCACCGGCATCTTCGTCCTCACCGGCAAGGTCGCCAAGGAGACGGCGGGACCCGCGACCGCCCTCGCCTTCGTCGCGGCGGGCGTCGTGTGCGCACTGGCCGCGCTCTGCTATGCCGAGTTCGCCTCCACCGTCCCGGTGGCGGGCTCCGCGTACACCTTCGCGTACACGGCACTGGGCGAGCTGGTGGCCTGGATCATCGGCTGGGACCTGGTGCTGGAGTTCGCGCTGGGCACCGCGGTGGTCGCCGTGGGGTGGTCCGGCTATGTCCGCTCGCTGATGGACAACGTCGGCTGGACGATGCCCGAAGCGCTCTCCGGGCCGGACGCGGCGGAAGGGGTCGGCTTCGACGTCCTGGCCTTCGCCCTGGTGCTGGTGCTGACCGCCGTCCTGGTCGTCGGGATGAAGCTGTCCGCCCGGGTCACCTCGGTCGTGGTGGCGATCAAGGTCGCGGTCGTCCTCATGGTGATCATCGCCGGCCTGTTCTTCGTCAAGGCCGAGAACTACAGGCCCTTCATCCCGCCGGCCGAGCAGCAGCCCGCGGGCTCGGGCTGGGACGCCCCGCTCGTACAGCTGATGTTTGGTTACGAACCCACCAACTTCGGCGTGATGGGCATCTTCACCGCCGCGTCCATCGTCTTCTTCGCGTTCCTCGGCTTCGATGTGGTCGCCACCGCCGCCGAGGAGACCAAGGTGCCCCAGCGCGACATGCCGCGCGGCATTCTCGGCTCGCTCCTGATCTGCACGGTGCTCTACGTGGCGGTCTCCCTCGTGGTCACCGGCATGCAGCACTACAGCGAACTGTCCGTCAGCGCTCCGCTCGCCGACGCCTTCAAGGCCACCGGGCACCCGTTCTACGCCGGCCTGATCAGCTTCGGCGCGGCGGTCGGACTCACCACGGTCTGCATGATCCTGCTGCTCGGCCAGACCCGTGTCTTCTTCGCGATGAGCCGGGACGGTCTGCTCCCGCGCTTCTTCTCCAAGACCCACCCGCGCTTCCGCACCCCGTACCGGCCGACGATCCTGCTCGGCGTGGTGATCGCGGTCATCGCCGGATTCACCAGCATCGAGGAGCTCGCCACCCTGGTGAACATCGGCACGCTCTTCGCGTTCGTCGTCGTGGCCCTCGGCGTCCTGGTCCTGCGCCGCACCCAGCCGGACCTGCCCCGCGCGTTCCGTACGCCGTGGGTCCCGCTGCTCCCGATCCTCTCGGTGGCCGCCTCGGTCTGGCTGATGCTCAACCTGCCGGTGGAGACCTGGGTGCGCTTCGGCGCCTGGATGGCGCTCGGCGTCGTCGTCTACTTCGTGTACGGGCGTTCCCACAGCCGGATGGCGAGGGAAGCAGGCTAGCCCCTGTCGTCAGACTGCCGTCCGCCGTGCCACGAAGCACGGAGGACAGCACCCGTGCCGAGTGCGCGACAGCCGACGTCGGCGGGGCATCGACGGAGCCACCCGGCTCCATCGGCGGTCAGTACAGGGCCACGAGTTCACACCGATCGACGCTCTGTTCCTCCAGGACCGTGTGCGCGGCGTCAGGCGAGACGTCGTGAGGTATCGACACGGGGGCCGGCAGCGCGTAGAGACGGAAGACATAGGGCCGGGGTTCACCGTCCGACGCGTCGGGGCCGCCCCAGCCCGCCTCCCCGAAGCTGTTCCTGTGCACGTGACTGCCGGGGTCGCCGTTGCCCGCGGCCAGTCCTGTACGGCGTGGGTCGATGCCGGTCACGAGCCAGAGCAGAAGGCCGTCGCCGGAAGGCGCGTCGGGGCCCTCGCACATCAGGGCCAGCTCCGAGGCCTCCCGTGGCACTCCGGCCCACGACAGAGGCGGTGACGTGTTGTCACCGGCGCGTGCGCATCGAGGAGGGAGGCGGTCCCGCCCGCGGAACGCTGGGCTGCTCAACTCCATTCGCGTCATGAGGACCGGCTACCCGCCATCGGCGGACGCACGCCGGCGCGTGACGCGCGGCAGGCGGGTGCCCTGCCCGGGGACGGGGACCGGAGCAGCGAGCAGCCCTCCCGCTCTCCTTCCGACGGGCTACGCGTAACCGTGCCGATGTCGGGCACCCAGGGAGGAGCGCCCGACCGGGCGCACCAGCCCTGCGAGACATACCAGGAGGATTCCATGGGAACCGGCACCATCCCCGTACTGACCAAGCTCTCCGACTCACCCCAGGTCATCGCCTCCCCTGCCGAGGACATTCTCGGCCGGAAGGTGACCGACCGGTCGGGCGCCGAGATCGGCAAGGTCGGTGACCTCGTCATCGACGAGAACGAGCAGAGGGTCCGCTTCCTGATCCTGGAACACGGCGGCTTCCTGGGCATCGGGGAGAAGGAGACCTACATCCCGGTCGACGCGGTGTCAGAGGTGACCGAGGACCGTGTGCATATCGACCGCACAGGCGATGACGTTGCCCAGGCACCCGGTTACGACCCCGAACTGCTGGACCGGAACGAGTACTTCGGCAGCCTCTACAGCCACTACGGCTACACCCCCTTCTGGGGCGCCGGCTACGTCTACCCCCGCGTCTATCCCTGAGCCACCACCCCCCGGCCACCGCACGGGGACCCCGAGTCCGCTCTCCCGTCTCGTCGTCGCTGCTCCGGACCGGGGCGGCCCCCGGCGCCTGCCGCCTCCGCCGACGCGGCCGAGTTGCCGTGGCCGCGACCCGGCCGTGTGATGGAGGTGTCCGGAAAACAGCGGGAGAGAAGGGGACCATGGACGGTCGGCGCATGGCCGGAGCAGTGGTGGTGGGGGTGGTCGACACCGCGGAGCAGCGGCACGTCGTCCGGTACGCCGCCGAGGAGGCGGCCCGGCGTGGGGCCGTCCTGTGCCTCCTGCATGCGGTCGAGTGGCCTGCGCCCCCGGGGTCGGACGACGCGCCCGGCCGGGGCGCGACCGCGCAGCAGGCGGAACGGGTGATCGCCTCGTTCGCCGAGTCGGTGGCTCAGCAGTTCCCGCAGGTGGAGGTCGTACCCGATGTGGTGTCCGGACCGCCGGCCCGAGCACTCGTCGACCGGTCCTACCGGAGCGCGATGATCGTTGTCGGCCACCGGGGCACCGGCGGGTTTCCCCGGTTGCCGCTCGGCTCGGTGAGTCTCCAGGTCGCCACGCACGCGCAGTGTCCGGTGCTCGTGGTGAGGCCGGGCGAGCGTGAGGAGCCGAGGGAGAACCGAGTGGTGGTGGGCGTCGACGTGGACGACCTTCCGTCCGGGCTGATGGAGTTCGCCTTGGAGGCCGCGGAGGCTCGCGGCGCCGCTCTCGACGTGGTGTACGTGGCCACCCGGCCGGAGCTGCTCGGTACCGGCCCCACCGGGCCTGCGCTCATGGACGACGAGGCGGTGTCCAGCAGCGCGCGGGAAGGACTGGAGAACATGCTGGCCCCCTACCGGTCCGGCCGTCCCGGCCTGGACCTGCGAGGGCACGTCAAGCGGCACCACCCCGCAGCGGCGCTGGTGGACGCCTCACGGCGTGCCGGCCTGCTGGTGGTCGGCTCCCATGGCCGCACGGGGCTGAAAAGGCTGCTGCTCGGTTCGGTGAGCGGCAAGGTGCTGCACACCGCTCTGTGCCCGGTGGCCGTGGTACCGGCCGCGCAGCAGGACGTCGCGGCGAGTTGAGACATCGCCGGACCTCACCCCGTACCCACGCGCCGGGGCTTCCCGGAGCTCATGGCGTCGGCGGGTACAGGAACCGTGACCCGTCCGCGCCGGTGAGGAGGAGGGCGGGAGGGCCCGGCCGGCAGGTGCTCGGCTTGCGCGATGCGAGGCTGCGCGTTAGGCAGGGACCATGAGCGACGAGACGGCCTCCTGGCACCCTGGCGAGATCGTTCCCGCCAGCGGGATCTACGCGTGCGACTGCGGCGGTGAACACCACTGGAGCACGGATGTGAAGGGGCATCGCTTCCCGCCCCTGCCCTCGGGCTGTTCGGGCCGGTCCTGGACGTTGCAGGAGCCGACGCACCCCGAGAACCACCCCGGCTGAGTCCGAGGTCCCCGACCGGTAGGTCCTCGACCGCCCGTCCGGCCATCGCCGCGGCCATCCCTGCGACCAACACCCCGGCACATCAACCCGGCCTCGCGTACGGCGGCGCCGTCACCTGCCTGCCGTGCTCCTGGCCCCGCCCGTCCCAGTTCTCCCGCCACCACGTTCACCCAGGCCGGTAGCGCAGCAGAAGCATGGCCGCATCGTCCTGCGGCCCTCTGGCGTACCGGACGATATCCGTGCGCAGTGCTTCCAGCGCCGCGTCGGCGTCGGGGACGTCGAGAAGTCCGGCGCGCTCCTCCAGGGGGTAGAAGGCGCCTTCCGCGTCCCGTGCTTCGGTCACTCCGTCGGTGCAGAGGAGAAGTTGCTCTCCCGGGCTGAAGTCGGCGCGGTAGGGGCGGGGCGGGTCGCCTCCGAGTGTTCCCATCCCGAGGGGCAGTGCGTAGGCGGGCGGCAGCGGGAAATCGACCGAGTGGTCGGCGCGGATGATCATCGGGGCCGGGTGGCCGCAGTTCAGAAACGCAACGTATTCCTCGTCGGTGTGCATCTCGGCGAGGACCGCCGTCACGAACTTCTCTCCACCGGCGTCACGGGCGACCGTGCGCTCCAGCCGAGCGGCGATGGCGGTCAGGCCGGGCTCGTCGTGCGCGGCTTCCCGGAAGACGCCCAGCACCAGGGCCGCTGTCTCCACGGCGGCGAGCCCCTTGCCCTGGACGTCCCCGACGATGACGCGAACTCCGTACGGCGACACCACCACCTCGTACAAGTCACCGCCGATACGTGACTCGGCAACCGCCGATGTGTAGGAAGCCGCCACCTGGAGACGCCCGACCCGGCGCGGCACGGGACGCTGCAACACGCGCTGGGCCACCTCGGCGATGGAGCGCACGCTGGCCAGCTCCGCTTCACGCCGCATACGCGTGCTCGCGGCCAGAGCCCCGGCCAGCGTCACTCCGGCTACGGAAGCCATGGCCGTATACCCACGCCGGGTGTCGAAAAGTCCGTCGTACACCCCCAGGCCGGCGCAGAGCAGCAGCGCCGCGCAGCCGATGAGCACGGTGCGCCGCCACGTGCCGATCAACCCGGCGAAGGCAGGACCGAGCGAGACGAGGGGCAGGAACCCCGCCTGCGGGCCGGCTGTGAGGTCCATGGCGGCAACCACCGCCATCACCACGATGGGGAGCCAGGAAAGCACTGCCGGATCGCCTCGGCGCTCTGCAGTGCTCATGATGCTCCCAGCGGTGTGACGGCTTCGGCCCGACTCGGCCGGGAACCTCTAAACCTTAGATCATGCAAAGATTCCCCGGGCTCAGGATGGGACCACACCTGTTTATGTGATCGGCTCCTTTCCGGGCTCTCAGGATGCACGGCGATGGCGCGAAAGCACCGACAGCCCGGCCGCTTTCCTCTGCCCCGCGGACGCGAGGAAGCGATCCATTCCGTGGGACGCGGAAGTCGCCCGGGCGGCTCTCACCGACGTGCGCTCGTCCCGTCGACCCGTGGCGCAGGGCCACCGCCATCACCGAGATCGCCAGAAGCAGGCGGGAGAACTCGTGCAGTTCCCCGTGCCCCTCCACCACGGTGGGCAGGTCGACGAAGTCCTGCATCCGGGGGCCGACGACCACCCCGGTGACCAGGGCCAGCAGCGGGGCGCTCACCGGCGCGCGCTGGACCCACCGGGAGACGGCAGCGACCACGAGAGCCAGGAGACCGACGACCGTCAGCAGAATGTCCAGCACGGAGATACGCCTGCCCGATCAGCACCGCGCCACGTCCTCCCGGCGACCGGGTACCACTCCCGGCGGATCCACCGGTCGGCGGCAGGGCCGGTCAGTCACGCTCCCTCGGGCCGGACCTCTGCCCAGAGGTCCGCGACGTGGGACGCCGCTCGCCCAACGCGGCCTCACGCCCGGACGGGCGTGAGGCCGTGGTCGTGTCCCGCACCCGCCGCCGAGATCAGGAGGCCAGAAGCCGAGGTCACGCTCCTCGCCCCGCCGCCCCGTGAGAAACGCGGGGCGGGGCGGACGGCGCCGCTCGTGCCGGCCGCCGGTCACGGTTCCCTTGACCGGCACTCTCCGGTATGTGCGCCGACGGCATCAGCCGAGCTTCGCCAGAAGGTTGTCGCACGCCTGCTCACATCGGCGGCACGCTTCCGCGCAGAGCCGGCAGTGCTCATGCGTCTCCGCGTGGCTGTCGCACGCGTCGGCACACGCCTTGCAGATCGCGGCGCACGCCTGGAGTACCGCCCGGGTGACGGTGGCGTCATAGCCGGTACGGCGTGAAAGGACCGCAGCCGTGGCGGCGCAGACGTCGGCGCAGTCCAGGTCCGTGCGGATGCACTGGGTCAGGTCGGCGACCATGTCCTCGGCCAGACAGGCGTCCGCGCACGCCGTGCACGTCTGGGAGCAGTCCACGCACGCTTCGATGCAGGCGGCCAGGGCGTCCCGGTCGAGCCCTCCCAGGTCCGCGGGGTAGGAGTTGAGCATGCTTCGTACCGTTGTGGTCATCGGCCTCACCTTTCCTCGGTGCCGTCCCCGTGCCGCAGCCGGTACCGGCCGGACGACGGGCGTCTGGGACTGACGGGTACCACAGCCCGGGAGGGCACAAACGGACGCTCTGTCCGGCATTCCGCCATCAAAGAGACTCCTGCGGCCATGACGGGCGCGGGAGTGAGCAGCCCGAAGACGCCCGTGGGCGGCCTGACAGGATGTGCGGTCTCGTGCGAATCAGGGAGGCCGTGTGCACAGACCAATGAGAGGGCGGGGCCCGGTCGGTCTGCTCCTGCGGGCAGGCGCCGTGCTGGCTCTGACAGCCGCGGGGGCCGGCCTGGTGGAAGCCGTGATCGCGGACGACGTGCTGTACGCGACGCGGAACGGGGGCGACGCTCTCGCTGCCTCGGTCCTGCGTGGCGTGCACAAAGGCTCGCCGGCGGCCGCCGGGTGCGTCACCCTGGCGGCCCCGCTCCTGCTCACCTGGCGAGGAGCGGCACTCTGCCGGAGCCGGGTACGCGGGTGTCGACCAGGCGTACCCCGGGTCTGACAGCGGTCTCGTCCGGTGCTGCCGCCGAGGCGGGCGGGTCGAGGACGAGCGGATCCGCAGCGGCTGGCACGGGTGGGAGGAGCCCGGGCGGGCAGAGGCACTGGGGTTATGTACTTACGGGCCCCGCAGGGGTGCCCGCCCAACCGGTACCGGTCTCCGGTGCCGGCCGATCGACAGCGGGGAGCGCGTCGCGTTGGTACTCGTCATGGTTTTCGGCGTGGCACTGCTGGTGGCCGTGCTGCTGTCCGGACTGGCCGCCCGGTCGGTGCTGTCCACCTCCCTGCTGTTCCTGCTGGGAGGTGCTGTCGTCAGCGAGGGTTTCCTCGGCCTGATCCACATCACCCCGGACAGTGACATCGTCGGGGTCACCGCCGACCTGGCTCTGTTCGCAGTGCTGTTCACCGACGGCATGCACGTCTCCGTCCCGGCCCTGCGGCGCTCCTGGCGCAACCCCGCACGCGCCCTCGGCCTCGGGATGCCGCTCGCCTTCCTCGGGGTCGCGCTGCTGACGCACTTCCTCGTGGGCCTCGACTGGACCACCTCGTTCCTGGTCGGCGCGGTCCTCGCGCCGACCGACCCGGTCTTCGCCTCCGCCATCGTGGGCCGCAAGGAGGTCCCCGCACGCCTGCGGCAACTGCTCAACATCGAGAGCGGTATCAACGACGGCATCGCCCTGCCGTTCGTCCTCATCCTCATCGCGGCCGCCGCACCCGCGGGCCACGCGGAGGACGTCGGACTGGTCCCGATCGCCGGTGAGCTCCTCCTCGGGCTGCTATTCGGCGTGTCGCTCCCGTTCCTGGTGCACCGCCTGGTCCGCTTCCGGCTGCTGGGTGCCGAACCACGGCTCCAGCCCCTGCTGCCGCTCGCCGTCGGGGTCACCCTGTACGCGGCCTGTCACCTCACCCATGCCAACCCCTACCTGGCGGCGTTCTCCGCGGGCGTGGTGACCGTCGCGCTCGCGCCCGAGGCCAAGGCCGCCTTCGAGCCGCTCGGCGAAGCCCTGGCCGAACTGGCGAAGTTCGCCGCGCTCCTGGTCTTCGGAGCGCTGCTGACCCCGCACCTCTTCGGCGACCTGTCCATCGGCGGTTACGCGGTGGCAGTGCTGTCCATCGTCCTCATCCGCCCGGCCTCGCTGCTGCTGTCCCTGGCCGGAACCGACTTCGACCGCAGAGAGAAACTCACGGCGGCCTGGTTCGGCCCCAAGGGCTTCGCGTCCGTGGTCTACGGATTGCTGGTGCTTCAGGCCGGCATCCCCTCGGGGGAGGAGGCGTTCACGTTGATCGCCGTCACCATCGCGTTCTCCATCATCGCCCACAGCAGCACGGACGTCCCGATCGCCCGCATCTTCGACGTCGAGGAGCTCGTCGGTATCCCCGACGACGACAAGGCGACACCGCGGAGGGACGACAAGGCGACACCGCGGAAGGCGACTTCCCGCGGTACCGACTGACCGGATGAGGGCGCCGGCGAGGGGGGCCGCGGCGGGACAGCGGCCGGGCGCCCGTCGCAGCGGCCGGACGCCCGTCGCAGCGGGCGGCGACCGCCCGGCTCCGCACCGGCCGCGGCCCGCCCTGCCGGTGTCGTCCTTCCTGCGGCCCCGGTGCCCGGCGGAGGCTATCGCCGCGATCTCTGCCGGGGCGCCCTTCAGCGCTCCCGGTCCGAGGAAGGCCGTACCGTACGGGGGCCCACGCACCGGGCCCCGTACGCCTCGACCCGCTGCCGCAGCCCCCGGTCGGCGGTGACGACGACGCACTCCCGGTCCGGGCCGGCGGCGGCCGCCAGTTCGGCGATCAGATCGTCACCGCTGCCGGGGGCCGGTGAGACCCGGACCCCGGCCACGGAGCCGACGCCCCGGGCGGCCCCCTCGACCACGAGCACGATCTCGGCCGGGCCGGGAAGCCCCGGCAGCCCGGCAGCGGCGTACGGGACCAGCCGGTCGCGCAGCCCGACCGCCGCCCCGTGCCGGTCGCGCCACCAGCCGTCGGGCACGGACCCGACCACATTGGCGCCGTCCACGATCACCAGCACCGTTTCGTCCTCGCTCATCCCGGCAGGGTGTCACGGGGAGAGCGGTACGCCGGGCGGTCAGCCCCCGGTGGCGGGGGACTTCTTCGCGTCCTCGGGGATCGTGGTGTCCTCGCGGATCGCCTTCCACAACTGACCGGCCTGCGGCTCGGCGGCGATCACCCGGTTCGGGTCGATCTTGTCGTACGCCACCGGCAGCATGATCGTCTCCATGGAGGCCGGGTCGACGCCGTTCATGGAGCGGGCGAACTCCGCCAGCGAGGTGAGCGAGGCGAGCGAGGAGTCCGTGGTGAGCGACTCGGTGGCGGACTTGGCGATCTTGTACGAGTTCGCCGGACTGCCCAGCAGGTCCTGCGACTTGACCTCGCTCAGCAGGGCCATCAGGAACTGCTGCTGGAGCCCGATACGGCCCAGGTCGCTGCCGTCGCCGATGCCGTGCCGGGTCCGGACGTACGCCAGGGACTCGGTGCCGTTCAGCTTCTGCGGGCCCGCGGTGAGATGCAGCCCCGAGGACTTGTCGTCGATGTCCTGCGGGACGTCGACGGTGACTCCGCCGATGGCGTCGACGAGGTCCTTGAACCCGGAGAAGTTGATCTCCAGATAGTGGTCGACGCGGACGCCGGACATCTTCTCCACCGTCTTCACCACACAGGCCGGACCGACCTGCGCGTAGACGGAGTTGAACATGACGCGTTCCTTGCCCGCCACCGTCGAGCCGTCGTCCTTGACGCACTCGGGCCGGGTCACCAGGGTGTCGCGCGGGATGGAGACGGCGACGGCCTTCGACCGGCCCTCGGGTATGTGCACCACCATCGCGGTGTCGGAGCGCGCGCCGCTGACGGCGCCGCCCCCGCCCAGCTCCTCGTTCTCCGCCCCGGCGCGCGAGTCCGAGCCGAGGACCAGCAGGTTCTGCCCGCTGGTGGGGAGCTTCTCCGGACGGTCCTCACCGAGCGCCTTGTTGATGTCGACGGCCTTGATGTTCCCGTCGAGCTGACTGTAGAGCCAGTAGAGGGTGCCACCGGTGGCGAGCAGCAGGACGAGCAGGACACTGAGCGTGATCTTGAGGCCGCGGCGCCGCTTACGGGGCCTGTCCGGGCGTCGGGAGGCGCGGGGCCCCGGGGTCGTCTCGTCGTTGCTCATCGTGCGTGAGTCCTCACATCTCATGGTCCGCAAGGGCGGGGGAGTACGGGGGACTCGGGTGGGGGGTGTGGCCGGTCCGTGAATGTTCGACTGACCGAGCACTATAGAACAGGAGATCATGGGAGTGCGCGTTCCCCTGACGCGGGCAGGAGCATGACCGTGATCGAACTACTCTTCGCACATGACATGGCTGATCACGGGTGGGGCGGGTTTCATCGGGGCGCATGTGCTCCGCGCGATGCGGGAGGCCGGTGAGCCGGTCGCCGTCTACGACGACCTCTCGACCGGAGACCGCTCACGGGTTCCCGCGGACGTCCCGTTCGTCCAGGGCTCGACTCTCGACGGCGACCGGCTGCGCGGCGCCATGCGGGAGCTGTCCGTGCGCGGCGTGGTCCACCTGGCGGCGAAGAAGCAGGTCGCCGAGTCGGTCGAGCGCCCGCTGTACTACTACCGCGAGAACGTGGAAGGGCTGCGGTCCCTCCTGGACGCGGCCGTGGACAGCGGTGTGGGCGCCTTCCTGTTCTCCTCGTCGGCCGCCGTGTACGGCATGCCCGATGTCGCGTCGGTGACGGAGGACCTCCCCTGCGCCCCGATCAACCCCTACGGCGAGACCAAGCTGGCCGGTGAGTGGATGGTGCGCGCCGCCGGCCGGGCCCACGGCATGGCGACCGCCTCGCTGCGCTACTTCAACGTCGCCGGCGCCGCCACGCCTCAGCTCGCCGACACCGGTGTGTTCAACCTCGTCCCCATGGTCTTCGAGAAGCTGACCGAAGGGGCCGCGCCGGTCGTGTTCGGTGACGACTACGACACCGACGACGGCACCTGCGTACGCGACTTCATCCACGTCGACGACATCGCCTCGGCCCATCTGGCCGCCGCCCGGGCGCTCGTGGACCGCGCGCCGGGGACGGACCTGACCCTCAACATCGGCCGGGGCCGGGGCGTTTCGGTGCGGGAGATGATCGACCTCATCGGCGAGGTGACGGGGTACGGGCCCGCGGCGGCTCCCGTCCCGGCTCCGCGCCGGCCGGGCGACCCGGCCCGGGTCGTCGCCTCGGCGGACCTGATCCTCGATGAGCTCGGCTGGTCGGCCCGGCACGGCCTCCGCACGATGGTGGCCTCGGCATGGGACGGCTGGTGCCTGCGGCACCCGGAGGCGCGCCGCTGACAGGGAGGTGAAGGACGTATGGCAAACTTCTGCGGAGACTTCACGAATAGTCCACGTGTGCGACTCCCGGATCTGCCTGCGGCCGGCCGGGAGGGGCGTCGAGTGGAGACGGTCGGGGGGCCGTGACACGGGAGTGGTGAGGGGCGGGTATGGGGGCGAGGTCCGGTCGTGGCGCCATGAGAGCCAAACACCCCGGGGCTGCCGCATCCGGGGAGGACGTGACACCGCCCCGGCCCGCGGCCACTGAAGGCGTACGGCTCCTGCTCGGCAGGGATCACCGCCTCACCGCGATCGCCCGGACCGCGAACGGCCTGCTCCGATGGGTGCAGCGCAGGCCGGACGGGCCTAACTGGGACGGACCCGAGCTCATCGCCACCCCTCCGCTCACCGGCCTGTCGGTGGCTCAGGGGGCCGACGGATTCGTCCACTTCGCCGGCCGGCGGGTCTCGGGGTCCGGCGGTACGGTCGCCGTCGTCCAGGCCGTGCAGTACCAGACGGGCCGCCCGCTCACCCAGTGGCGCTCCACCGGCAACCCGCACAAGGACCCGGAGCGGGCCCGGTCGGTGACCGACCCCGGGATCGCGGTCAGCGCGGCGGGGCTCGTCCACGTCTTCCTCGTCAGGGCCGGAGGCGGGGTCATGATGCGCCAGGAGGCGGCCAACGGTCAGTGGCGGTCCTGGCACGCGCTCAAGGGGCAGCTCGCTCGGGGCGACCTGGCCGCCGTGGCCACGGCATCCGGCCGGATCGAACTGCTGGTCCCGGACACCAGGGGCCGCGCCATGCGCTGGCGACAGGACGAGGCGGACGGCGAGATGGTGCGCTGCCCCAACATCCCCGTCGCTCCCGGCGCCGGCACGCTGGCCGGCCTGGAGACGGCTGCGGACCGCGTCACCTATTACTGGGCGGACCCCGCGACCGGGGGCGTCCTCGCCCATCGCCCCGGCGAGTGGGTGATCCCGCTCGGCGGGGGGCCGGTCGACGGGCGGATCGCCGCCCTCCGGGTGGCGCTGGACGGCTACGACTGCACCGTTCTGGCGCACCGGACCCCCGAGGGCGACGTGATGCTGGCCGCCTGCGCGACGGAGAACGAGGCCGGCGGTCTCTGGTGGGCGCCGACCGGGGAGCGGTCCGCCGGGCCCCCGGCACTGGCGCGTGACGCGTACGGCCGGGTGGTCATGGCGACCCTCGGCGACGAGGGCGGCCTGCGGATCGCCGTGCAGTCCGGTGAGCCGGGCCTGGTCATGGGGCCGTCCCTCCGCGTCTGAGCCACGGGGCCGCGTGGGACAAGGGGCCCCGTGTGAGTGACGGGGGCGGAGGAGGTCTCCTTTCCCGCCCGTCGCTCATGCTCCCTGTTGCGCGTAGATAACGGATGTGAAGATCCGCCTTTTCCAAATGGACAGCCAGTGGCTGAAGTGTGAAGATCCTCGGGCCGCCATCTGACTCCAGTGATGGCGTCGGCGGTCGGAGCTGCTCGCCAGACGAAGGCGCGGGAGTGGGCCGAGGCCCCGAAGCTGTATGGATGGTGCGGAAGACCTGTGGTGAGCGTCAGTAACCCCGAGACCAGTTCGCTCGTTTCCACCTACCGGTCTCTGGTCCCCGTGCGGGCGCGCCGGCGCATCGTGCGCCGCGTTCCGGTCCCGTTGCGCAACATGGTCATGCATCTGCTGGCCACGTTCGACTCCCTCCGCTCCGCGGTCGTCGTGCGTGTGCTGGGAGGCCGCAGCAACCCCGCCAGACACAGCACGGAAGCCTCCCTGCGTATCGTCAGGATCGACGGCAAACACGTGCGGGCCGTCGTCGTCAGGGGCGCCACGGAGTGGGCGGCGCGGGCGCGGAACCTGCACATGGTCGTCGCCGTCCTGGAGGACGCGGAGATCGACTACTTCGCCGTCCGCGGCACCGGCAAGGACACCCCGTGCGTCGCCGTCTCCGCGCGCCACCGCGCGGACGTCGAGGAAGTGCTCCAGATCGCCTTCGGACGCAACCCCGGCTATGTCCGGGACGTGGCGGGCGGACAGTTGCGTACCGGAGCGTCGGCGAAGACCTGGAACCGGCTCCGCTCCAGCCAGGTGCTCCGGCTCACCTGGAACGTCTGCGACCCGACCGGCAAGCTCGTCTTCGGCCCGGACTCGGGATGCGACCTGGAATTCTGGACGGAGTCGGACGGCGCGCTCGTCGCGCCCAGGCCCAACGCCGTCGTCACCCGGCTGCCGGTCGGCACCGAACTGCGCACGGCGGAGCAGAAGCTGTTCAGCCTGGTGCCCGGCCAGTACCACACCGGCTACACGCGTACGGTCCCCGAGTTCACCGCACGGCTCCCCGGCGACCACGCCTTCCCGATCGACGTCGTCTACACCTGGGTGGACGACGCGGACCCGGTGTGGCGCGCGGGCAAGGACGCGGTGCGCCGCTCCCTGGACCCCGGCCGGGCCGAGGAAATGCACGAACAGGCGGACAACGGCGCCCGGTACACCAGCCGGGACGAACTGCGCTACTCGCTGCGCTCGATCCACCAGTACGCGCCCTGGGTGCGCAACATCTACCTGGTCACCGCGGGGCAGGCGCCCGGCTGGCTGAACACGGACCACCCGGGGCTGCGCGTGGTCGACCACCGCGAGATCTTCTCCGACCCCGGCGCCCTGCCCACGTTCAACTCGCACGCCATCGAGAGCCAGCTGCACCACATAGCCGAGCTGTCGGAGCACTTCCTCTACCTCAACGACGACGTCTTCTTCGGCCGGCCCGTCACACCCGAGCACTTCTTCCACACCAACGGGCTGACGAAGTTCTTCACCTCCAAGGCGCTCATCCCCTCCGGGCAGATCACCCCCGAGGACCTGCCGGTGGACGCGGCGGGAAAGAACAGCCGCGGTCTGATCGCCCAGCAGTTCGGGACGGTCATCTCCCAGAAGATGAAGCACACGCCCCACGCGCTCAGCAGAACGGTTCTCGCCGAGATCGAGCTGACCTACGGGCGGGCCCACTGGGTCACCCAGAACTCCCGGTTCCGCTCGCCCCACGACATCCCCGTCGCCTCCTCCCTGCACCACTACTACGCGTACCACCAGGCACGGGCGACCCTCGGCAACCTGCGGTACGTCTACGTGGACATCGGCGACGCCCTGGCGCAGCGGCGGCTGGACCGGCTGGTGGCCCGCCGGGACTTCGACACCTTCTGTATCAACGACACCGTCGTACCGGAGGACCCGGACGCGCAGGCGCGCATGGTGAAACGGTTCCTCGACGACTACTTCCCCGTACCGAGCCCCTTCGAGCTCCCCGGCGCCGAAGGCGCCCCGACCCGACGTATCGCAGAGCTGGGAGCGGCGGCATGATTCCTCGACGCAGACACCTGGCGGCCGCCCGCCGACGGCTCACCGCCCGCGCCGTCCCGTTGCGGTCGTGGCTCATGCAGCGCCTCTTCCTGCCCCTGCGGTCCGGGCGGGCCGCCCGTCTGCTGTACGCCGCCGTGCTGGACGGGCAGACGGTCAACCTGCACGCGGAACTGCCCCGCTCGGCGCGGCTCCCCGAGGACGCCGGGCTGGTGATCCAGCGCGGCCGGCGGCGGTACGAGAGCCCCGCCCGGGTGTACGAGGAGCGGGACGGCCGTCTGCTCATGGACGCCACCGTCCTGCTGGGCGCCGAGGCCGGAGGCGTACCGCTGTCCGACGGACGCTGGCGGATCGCCCTCACGACCCGCTCGGGGCGCAGGTCCGCGCGGATCCCGCTCCTCCTCGTCGAACCACCGCAGCCCTACGGCGGCCCGACCATGCCCATGGCGGTCTCCCCGGTCAGCGGGCGACGCCACCGCCTCGGCCGCACCGTGACCGGCAACCTCCGGGTCGTCACCTCACAGGCCCGGCCCTCCGCCGAGGTGGTGAAGGTCGACCTCTCCCACACCGGACTCGTCGTCGACTTCCGTGTCGTCGGAACCGGGGCCGACGAGCCCTGGGCGGAGTTCACCGCCACCGGACGCAGGATCCGGCAACCCCTGAGCGAACTGGGCGACGGGATCTGGCGCGTCGTCACCCCCCTGGAGGAGATGACGCCGCGGCGCAGGGCCACCGAACACTGGGACGTCGCCTTCTGCTCGGCCGGCGGACGCCCGATGAGGCTGGGCCGCAGGCTCCACGATGTCCGCAATCCGCAGCGCGTCTTCGCCATGAGCCAGGCCGGCGTCGCCCCCCGAGGGCAGACGCCCCTGCTGGTCCACCCCCGCTACACGCCCGCGGGCAACTTCCGCGTGACGTGCAGTCGTATGCCCGAAGCCGGGCGGAGACTCTCGTGAAGATCACTTTTCTGCTGACCACCGCCGACGCCGTCGGCGGCACGGAACGGGCCGTGTTCAACCAGGCCGCCGAACTCGCCGACCGCCACGACGTACGGGTCCTGAGCGTCTTCAAGAGCAAGCCCGAACTCTTCTTCTCGCCCGACGAACGGGTCCGGGTCGACTACCTCGTCGACATGACCGGCCGGACGCAGCGGCCGGTGCGCCGCACCGATCTCGACGAATCCGTCCACGCGGCCCTCGCCCAGCAGCCGAGCGGCCTGGTCGACCGCGCCTGGGAAGCCGCGTTCAACCGGCTCTCCGACATCGAACTCGGCCTGGCGCTGGAGCGCACCGACACGGACATCCTGATCACCACCACCCCGGCCCTCATGGCGCTCGCCGTGCAGCTCGCCCCGGCCGAGGTCATCACGGTGCACCAGGAGCACCGGGTCTCCGAGCTGCGCGGCACCAGCGGCGAGCCGTTGCTCCGCCACGCGGCCCGGCTGGACGCCCTCGCCGTGCTCAGCGACCGTACGCGGGACTGGTTCGCGGAGACGCTCGGCGCGACCGCACCGCGCATCGAGGTGGTGCCGAACGCGCTCCCCGCGGGGTTCCGGCCGCGCTCCACGCTGGAGACCCGGACAGTGGTGATCGCGGGCCGGCTCGTCGGTGAGAAGCAGCTCGACCAGGCACTCGACGCCTGGGCGCTGCTGGCCCCCCACCACCCCGCCTGGACGCTCAGGATCTTCGGCGACGGGCCGTTGAGCGGTGCCCTGCGACGGCAGATCGCCCAGCTGGGCCTGCAGAGCAGCGTGCAGCTCAACGGGAACTCGCCGCATCTGGCGGAGGAATGGGCCAAGGCGAGCATCGCCCTGATGACGTCGAAGAACGAGGCGTTCCCCCTGGTGCTCATGGAGGCGCAGGCGGCCGGGGTCCCCGTGGTGTCCTACGACTGCCCCAACGGACCGCGCGAGATCGTGCTGGACGGGCAGTCGGGCATCCTCGTACCGCCCGGCGACGTCGAGGCGCTGGCCGGGCGGCTCCACCAGCTGATGTCCGACGGCCCGATGCGGCACCGGATGGGCGCGGCGGCGGCCGATTCCATCACCCGGTTCGCGCCGCCCCTGGTCACCGCGCGGTGGGAGGCGTTCTTCCAGGCCCTGGTCGAGGACCGGGACCACGGCGGCCGGGGCGCGGCGAAGGCGGACCGGCTGGCCCTGCACGCCGCCCACAGCGGCCCGGAAGGCGCCGCGACGGCCGCCACCGCCGCCCCGCCGAGCCAGGTCCGCTCCGGCGCCCACCGCCAGCTGGAGCAGCAGGTCGCCAAGCGGCGGCCCGAACTGGTCAAGGACGGCGGCCAGTTGTGCCGGGTCGTGGACGCTGAGTCGCCGTTCGACATCGTGCAGGCCAACCTGGCGCTCGCCGCCTCCGCGCTGGAGGCCGCGGACATTCCGTATCTCCTGGTCCGCGACACGATGGTGCGGCGGACGGTCGCCGTGCACGCTTCGTTCCGGGAGGCGGTGCTCAAATCGCTGAGCGGGATGTACCAGTACGAAGCCGTCTACACCGCCCTTCTCAACGACCGGCAGAACCCGGTCACCACCACGCTCGCCGGCCTCCTCGGCGACCACCTCGGCCAGCCGTGCTCCGGCGTCCGCGTCTACCGGAACGCCGTGTCGACCTCCCGCACCCTGCGTCTGGGCGCGGTGTACGGCTGCACGATCTCCTTCTGGGACAACGATCCCGAGGAGAGCGACACCCTGGTGGCGCCCACCCGCACCCTGATTGGCGACCGGATCTCGCAGCACTCCCTGGGGCGCGCCTCGACGGTCCTCTCCGGCCGGACCTACCCGACCATCAACGCCTTCGCGCAACCGCTCCACGGCGACGTCGGCTTCCCGGTCGACGCCGTGTACACCTGGGTCGACGGATCCGATGTGCAGTGGCTGGAGCGGAAGAACCAGGTGCTCGCCATGGCGGGACTGGAGACGGTGGACGCCGCCGCCAGCGCCGCCCGCTTCCGCAGCCGTGACGAACTGCGCTACTCGCTCCGCTCCATCGACATGTACGCCCCGTGGATCCGGAACATCTACATCGTCACCGACCGGCAGGTCCCGTCCTGGCTGGACCCCACGCACCACCGGGTCCGCGTGGTCGACCACACGGAGATCTTCGGCGACCAGGGCGCCCTGCCCACGTACAACTCGCACGCGATCGAAAGCCGGCTCCACCACATCGAGGGCCTCTCGGAGCACTTCCTCTATTTCAACGACGATTTCTTCATCGGGCGTACCGTCATGCCGAGCCTGTTCTTCCTCGGCAACGGCCAGGCCAAGCACTTCCCGTCACCCACCGCGGTCCCCATGGTGCCCCCGCTGGCCACCGACGACTTCAACATCAGCGCGGCGAAGAACAACCGGGCGCTGATCGCGGACAGTTTCGGGCAGACCCTCACGCATTCCTTCCTCCACGCGCCCTACGTCCTGCGCAGAAGCGTCATGGAGGATCTGGAACGCGCCTATCCCGAGCAGGTCGCCGCCACCTCGGCGAGCAGGCTGCGCAGCCACGGCGACGTGTCGATCGCCTCCTCGCTCCACCACTACTTCGCCTACCACACCGGCAGAAGCGTCCCCGGAAGCATTTCCTGCGGATTCGTCAACGTGGGCCTGAGCGAGCACCGCACCAGGCTCAGCAGAATCCTGACGAGCCGCCCGAACGACGTCTTCTGTCTGAACGACTTCCACGACGGAGATGTGCCCGAGGAGGAACAGGACGCCATTCTGGCGGCGTTCCTCCCGAGCTATTTCCCCATCGCGAGCCAATTCGAATACGGCTCACCCCGCAATCAGCGGTACCACGCGCGCACCCTGCCCGACTGGCCGCTGTGAGGTCCACAGCCGTCGAGTCGGGAGAGGTGATCGCGAGAGAGGCGAACCCATGAGCAAGATCTGCATAGTCGGGAACTCCGTGGCCGCGCCACGCACGCCGGAGGAAGCCCCTCTCGCGGGCTGGGGACAGTTTCTCGCGGAATTCCTGACGCCGTACCACGAGGTGCGCAACTACGCCCGCGACGCGATGACGCTGCGGACCTACTTCACCGACCGGCTGGCCACCCTGCTGAATCTGCTGGCCCCCGGCGATCTGGTCCTGGTCAACCTCGGCGGGGTCGAACAGCGCATCGACAACCCCCTGCGCTACCACGGGCCGAGGGAGTTCAAGGAGTTCCTCTACCTCTACATCGACGGGATCAGGGCCGAGGGCGCCTTCCCCGTCCTGGTGACCCCCGCCGCCCGGTGCGCCTTCACGGCCGAGGGCGAGGTGGCCGACACCCGGGGCGAGTACCCCGATCTGATGCGTGAGGTGGCCGCCGAGACCGGGACGGCCCTGGTCGACCTGGGAGCGTTCACGACAGGGTGGCTGGCGGAGCTGGGTCCGCAGCGGGCGCGTCACTTCTTCCGCTGGATCGACGCCGGCGAGCACCCCCGTCACCCCGAGGGCATCATCGACTCGTCCCACTTCAACGAGGCGGGAGGCAGGGCCGTGGCCCGGATGGTGGCGATCGCCCTGCACGAGTCCCGCGACCTGCCGCCCGGGCTCGTCGACGTGAACACGCTCGCCACGGCACCCGAATACCCTCCGGTGCTCACCGAATTCACGGTGGAGAAGCCGGAGTTCGCTCTGTACAGCGAGGTGCGCACGGGGGCCGCGCCGGTGGTGGAACGGCCCGCACCGGGGCAGCTGACCGGAGCCATGCAGAAGTTCTCCGGCACGGCCGAGGCCGGGACGAGCTATGTGGTGTTCTTCGAGAACGGCGGCTACCTCGGCGGTACTCGCGTCAACGCCGACGGGCGGTGGCAGTGGCGACGGGTGCTGAACTGGGCCGCGGGCGACCATCTCGTCCAGGTGGTCGGCTACCACCCGCAGGGGGTGACCCCCCTCTCCACGGTGGCCTTCACCGTGCGGGACTCCGTCGAACCGCCCGTGGTCCTCGGCCCCAGGGAGGGAGCGCTGAGCGGTGCGCGCCCCCGCTTCTCGGGGACGGCCGCCGCGGGTGTCACGAAGGTGATGGTGCTCGAAGGCGGCCGGCTGATCGCCTCCGCCCCGGTGGCCGAGGACGGCACCTGGAAGGTGACCCACCCGCACGACTGGAAACCGGGCACCTACACCGTCGAGTTCGTGGCGATCTTCAGCGCCATCCACTCCCGGCCGGCCCGGCTCACCCTGCGGGTGCACGGCGTACCGGAGGGAAACTGGATCCGGCAGTCCGTCAGCGCCCGGGCGGCCTGCTCCGAGGCCTGCGACCACCTCCCGTTCAGCGGGGGCCGCTGACCGCGGCCCCGGAACGCGAACCGGCCCGCACACCCCGAGGGGTGTGCGGGCCGGGCCCGTACCGGCGGGTGCTTACGCCGGGACGCTCGCCACGCCCGGCGCGAGGAACGGCTTGCCGTTCACCCGCTGGGAGACGCCCTCACGGTCCAGGTACGGCGTGATGCCGCCCAGGTGGAAGGGCCAGCCTGCACCGGTGATCAGGCACAGGTCGATGTCCTGGGCCTCGGCGACGACGCCCTCCTCCAGCATCAGGCCGATCTCCTGCGCCACCGCGTCGAGCACGCGGTCGCGGGTCTGCTCCTCGGTCAGGACGGTGTCGCCCTGCTTGAGGAGCGCGGCGACCTCGGGGTCGAGGACCGGCGCGCCGGAGTCGTAGACGTAGAAGCCGCGCTTGCCGGCCTTGACGACCGCGGCCAGGTTCTCGGAGACGGTGAAGCGCTCCGGGAAGGCGCGGTTCAGGGTCTCGGAGACGTGCAGGCCGATGGCCGGGCCGACCAGCTCCAGAAGCACCAGCGGGGACATCGGCAGGCCGAGCGGCTCGACGGCCTTCTCCGCGACCTCGACCGGGGTGCCCTCGTCGATGACGTTCTGGATCTCGCCCATGAAGCGGGTGAGGATGCGGTTGACGACGAACGCCGGGGCGTCCTTCACCAGGACCGCGGTCTTCTTCAGCTTCCGGGCCACACCGAACGCGGTGGCCAGCGAGGCGTCGTCGGTCTGCTCGCCGCGCACGATCTCCAGCAGGGGGAGGACCGCGACCGGGTTGAAGAAGTGGAAGCCGACGACCCGCTCGGGGTTCTTCAGCTTCGACGCCATCTCGGTCACCGACAGCGAGGAGGTGTTGGTGGCGAGGATCGCGTGCGCCGGGGCGACCGCCTCGACCTCCGCGAACACCTGCTGCTTGACGCCGATCTCCTCGAAGACGGCCTCGATGATGAAGTCCGCGTCCGCGAAGCCCTCGGCCTTGTCGAGGACACCGGAGACCAGGCCCTTGAGGCGGTTGGCCTTGTCCTGGTTGATGCGGCCCTTGCCGAGCAGCTTCTCGATCTCGGCGTGGACGTAGCCCACACCCTTGTCGACGCGCTCCTGGTCGATGTCCGTGAGGACGACCGGGACCTCCAGGCGGCGCAGGAAAAGCAGCGCCAGCTGCGAGGCCATCAGACCCGCGCCGACGACGCCGACCTTGGTGACCGGGCGGGCCAGGTTCTTGTCCGGGGCGCCGGCCGGGCGCTTGGCGCGCTTCTGGACCAGGTTGAAGGCGTAGATGCCGCTGCGCAGCTCGCCGCCCATGATCAGGTCCGCGAGGGCCTGGTCCTCGGCGTCGAAGCCGGCGGACAGGTCGCCGTCCTTGGCGGCCGCGATGATGTCCAGCGCGCGGTACGCCGCCGGGGCCGCGCCGTGCACCTTGGAGTCGGCGATGGCCCGGCCGCGGGCGACAGCCGCGTCCCAGGCGTCACCGCGGTCGACCTCGGCTCGCTGGGGCGCGACCGAGCCCTTGAGCACGTTCGCGGTCCACACGAGCGACTGCTCCAGGAAGTCCGCGCCCTCGAAGATCGCGTCCGCGATGCCGAGCTCGAAGACCTGCTTGCCCTTGAGCTGACGGTTCTGGTTCAGCGAGTTCTCGATGATCACCGAGACCGCGCGGTCCGCGCCGATCAGGTTCGGGAGCAGAACGCAGCCGCCCCAGCCGGGGACCAGACCGAGGAAGACCTCGGGCAGCGAGAACGCCGGGAGCGCCTTGGAGACGGTGCGGTAGGTGCAGTGCAGACCGACCTCGACACCGCCGCCCATCGCCGCGCCGTTGTAGTACGCGAAGGTGGGGACGGCGAGGCCGGACAGCCGGCGGAAGACGTCGTGGCCGCCCTTGCCGATCGCCAGCGCGTCCTCGTGACGGCTCAGCAGCTCGACGCCCTTGAGGTCGGCGCCGACCGCGAAGATGAACGGCTTGCCGGTGAGGCCGACACCGGTGATGGTGCCCTCGGCGGCCTCCTTCTCGACCTGGTCGATCGCGGCGTTCAAGTTCGCCAGCGACTGCGGCCCGAAGGTCGTCGGCTTGGTGTGGTCCAGGCCGTTGTCCAGCGTGATGAGCGCGAACCGCCCGGCGCCGAACGGCAGGTCCAGGTGGCGCACGTGCGCCTGCGTGACGACCTCGCCGGGGAACAGCTCGGCCGCACCCTTCAGAAGCTCAGTGGTGGAGCTCACTTGTTGCCTCCGTCGAAATTCGGGTTCTCCCAGATGACCGTGGCGCCCATGCCGAAGCCGACGCACATCGTCGTCAGGCCGTAGCGGACCTCGGGCTGCTCCTCGAACTGCCGGGCCAGCTGCGTCATGAGCCGGACACCGGAGGAGGCGAGCGGGTGGCCGTACGCGATCGCGCCGCCGTACTGGTTGACGCGGGCGTCGTCGTCGGCGATGCCGTAGTGCTCCAGGAAGGCGAGCACCTGCACGGCGAACGCCTCGTTGATCTCGAAGAGACCGATGTCGTCGATGGTCAGACCGGCCTGGGCCAGCGCCTTCTCGGTCGCCGGGATCGGGCCGTACCCCATGACCTCCGGCTCGACGCCCGCGAAGGCGTACGACACCAGGCGCATCTTGACCGGGAGACCCAGCTCGCGGGCGACGTCCTCGGCGGCGAGCAGCGAGGCGGTGGCGCCGTCGTTGAGCCCCGCGGCGTTACCGGCCGTCACCCGGCCGTGGGCGCGGAAGGGGGTCTTGAGGCCCGCCAGCGACTCCATGGTGGTGCCCGGGCGCATCGGCTCGTCGGCGGTGACCAGGCCCCAGCCCGTCTCGCCCGCCTCGGCGTTGGTGCGGCGCACCGAGACCGGTACCAGGTCCTGCTGGATCTTGCCGTTGGCGTACGCCTTGGCGGCCTTCTCCTGCGAGCGCACGGCGTACTCGTCGGCGCGCTGCTTGGTGATCGTGGGGTAGCGGTCGTGCAGGTTCTCCGCCGTCATGCCCATGAACAGGGCGGACTCGTCGACCAGCTTCTCCGACACGAACCGCGGGTTCGGGTCGACGCCCTCACCCATCGGGTGGCGGCCCATGTGCTCGACGCCACCGGCCACGACGACGTCGTACGCGCCGAAGGCGATGGAACCGGCCGTCGAGGTGACGGCGGTCAGCGCGCCCGCGCACATGCGGTCGATCGAGTAGCCGGGGACGGACTGCGGGAGACCGGCCAGGATTCCGGCGGTACGGCCCAGCGTGAGGCCCTGGTCCCCGATCTGCGTGGTCGCGGCGATGGCGACCTCGTCGATCTTCTTGGGGTCCAGGTCCGGGTTGCGGCGCAGCAGCTCCCGGATGGCCTTCACGACGAGGTCGTCGGCGCGGGTCTCGTGGTAGATGCCCTTCGGGCCCGCTTTGCCGAACGGGGTGCGGACGCCGTCGACGAAGACGACGTCCCGGATGGTACGAGGCACGGTGGCTCTCCTCCAGGGTGCGGGATGGCACTGCTGCGGGGGCGCGCCACGGGGACGCACCGCCCGCCATCATGCTACTTGCGGGTAACCAGACTGCCCACCCCCCGGGGCCGGAGCGTCGAAGGTCACACCGCCCCGGTGGCCGGTGCGGGCTTTCCCGGGTGTCTCGACCGTACGTCCGCGTCCCCTCCCCGGGCGTCGAAGCCGTGCTCGCCCGCCGCTTCGGCGCCGGCCGGGGGACCTCGGAGCCGTGCGGGCCGACCGCTTCGGGGTGCCGGAGCCGGGCGCGCGACCACAGGTCCGCGACAGCGTCGGCAACCTGGCGTGAATTCGCTCCTCCGCGACGGCCGTCCGGACCGCCGGCGCGCACTCCGCGTCACCGGCCGCCTCCGCTCCGGTGATCCGTTCGTCCCCGCCGCCGGTCTCACCGGCCCGGAAACGTCGCGGGCCGGGCCGGATCGCGGGGCGCGGCCGGACCGCGGCCCCCGGTTCGGACCGCCCTGTCCGCCGGCGCGCGGCCCGGAGTCGCGGATTCCTGCCGCCCGCGCGGTGATCCCCCTGGCAGCCCCGGGTCTGCTCCGCCCGGGGTCAGCCCGTGGCGTCCAGCGCCCGGACCAGGAGCGGGGCGACCTGCCGGATCTGCCAGTTCCGCGCCCCGTACCCGGCGAGGGCGTCCTCGACGGCGCCCGGCGTCGGGTTCTTCGGCGGCTCCCAGCAGAGGCGGCGCACGGTGTCCGGGGTGATCAGGTTCTCCTGGGGCATGTGCAGGCGCTCGGCCAGCTCGGAGACGGCGGCGCGGGCGGCCGAGAGCCGGGCGGCGGCGGCCGGGTCCTTGTCGGCCCAGGAGCGCGGCGGGGGCGGCCCGGCCGGCTGCTGACCCGGCTGCGGCAGCGCCGACTCCGGCAGCGCCTTGGCCCGGTCCACGGCCGCCTGCCACTGCTCCAGCTGACGGCGGCCCATGCGGTGGCCGAATCCCGGCAGCGCGGTGAGGGCCTGCACATCGACCGGCAGCGCGAGCGCGGCCTCGACGATCGCGGCGTCGCCGAGCACCTTGCCCGGCGAGACGTCGCGGCGCTGGGCGACCTGGTCACGGGTGGTCCACAGCTCCCGGACCACAGCCATCTGACGGCGGCGGCGCACCTTGTGCATGCCCGACGTGCGCCGCCAGGGGTCCTTGCGGGGCGGGGCCGGCGGCGCGGCGGCGATGGCGTCGAACTCCTCGCGGGCCCACTCCAGCTTCCCCTGCCGCTCCAGCTCCTCCTCCAGCGCGTCGCGCAGGTCGATCAGGAGCTCCACATCGAGCGCGGCGTAGCGCAGCCAGGGATCGGGCAGCGGGCGGGTGGACCAGTCGACCGCGGAGTGGCCCTTCTCCAGGGCGTATCCGAGGACGTTCTCCACCATCGCGCCGAGGCCGACGCGCGGGAAGCCCGCGAGCCGTCCGGCCAGCTCGGTGTCGAACAGCGAGGTGGGGGTCATGCCTATGTCCCGCAGGCACGGCAGGTCCTGGGTCGCGGCGTGCAGGATCCACTCGGTGCCGTCCAGCGCGGTGCCGAGGCCGGAGAGGTCGGGGCAGCCGACCGGGTCGACCAGGGCGCTGCCCGCGCCCTCTCGGCGCAGCTGCACCAGGTAGGCGCGCTGGCCGTAGCGATACCCCGAGGCGCGCTCGGCGTCGACGGCCACCGGGCCGGTGCCCCCGGCGAAGGAGGCGATCACCCGGGCGAGGGCGTCGTCGGTCGTCACCACCGGGGGAATGCCCTCGCGTGGCTCCAGCAAGGGGATCGGCGCCGGGGCGACGTCGTCCGGGGGAGCGCCCCCGGTGGTTCGCAGTGAAGTGTCTGCTGCGGTCTCTTGGGCGTCGGTCACGTGCCAAGGGTATCTGTGTATGCGCGGAGCCCGTCGACGGAACGTTCCGTCGACGGGCGGCCATGCGCGTATTCCAGCCGGAGACGCATCGGTGCACGTCCCGGTGGGGGTGAGGTCAGTGGATGATGCCCGTCCGGAGGGCGACGGCGACCATTCCGGCCCGGTCGCCGGTGCCGAGCTTGCGGGCGATGCGGGCGAGGTGGGACTTGACGGTCAGGGCGGAGAGGCCCATCGAGACGCCGATGGCCTTGTTGGACTGGCCCTCGGCGACCAGGCGGAGCACCTCCACCTCGCGCCCGGACAGTTCGCGGTAGCCGCCCGGGTGGCTCGGGGACCCGGGCGGACGGCGGTGCATACGGGCGGCGTTGGCGCCGATGGGGGCGACGCCGGGGCGGGTGGGGTGGCCGATGTTGGTTCGGGTGCCGGTGACGACGTAGCCCTTCACGCCGCCCGCGAGGGCGTTGCGAACGGCGCCGATGTCGTCGGCGGCGGAGAGGGCGAGACCGTTGGGCCAGCCTGCGGCGCGGGTCTCGGACAGCAGGGTCAGCCCGGAACCGTCGGGCAGATGGACGTCGGCAATGCAGATGTCGCGCGGGTTGCCGACGCGGGGACGTGCCTCCGCGATGGACGACGCCTCGATGACGTCACGTACTCCGAGGGCCCACAGATGGCGGGTGACGGTGGAACGGACGCGCGGGTCGGCCACGACGACCATGGCCGTCGGCTTGTTCGGGCGGTAGGCGACCAGGCTTGCGGGCTGCTCAAGGAGAACGGACACCAGGCCTCCTGGGGGGAGTGGCGGGACGGGCCGGCTCGGGGATGAAGCCGGGGGGGAACCGTGCTTGAAGGGTCATTGACCTCTTCGGCAGCGGACCCGTCCTCCTTTAGGGGAAGATCACGATTTGGTGAGTAACAATTCGGGCAAATAGGACGCGCGATCGATTGTACGAAAAGAGATCCGGCGTATGTGCGATGCGGGTGACGGAGTGTTACGAAATCTGCGGCCCGCGCCGCTGCGGCAGCGTCACCACCGCCGCGTCCGACAGATCGGACGGCGGCAGCCCCGCGATCTGGCACAGCAGATCACCCCAGGCCATCAGGTGCGACGCCGTGTCCGGGATGCCGCCGCGCCACTCCCTGGGCGTCCACGAGGCGCGGATCTCGATCTGCGTCGCCGGACGGCGCGCGGAGAGCGCACCGAAGTAGTGCGATCCGGCGCGTGTCACCGTCCCGCCGGCCTCCCCGTACGACAGGCCCCGCGCGTCCAGCGCCCCCGTCAGCCAGGACCAGCACACCTCCGGCAGCAGCGGATCCGCCGCCATCTCCGGCTCCAGCTCCGCACGGACCAGGGTCACCAGCCGGAACGTGCCCTCCCACGCGTCGTGCCCCGCCGGGTCGTGCAGCAGGACCAGCCTGCCGTCGGCGAGATCGTCCTCACCGTCCACCACCGCCGCCTCCAGGGCGTACGCGTGCGGCGCGAGGCGCTGGGGCGGCCTGGTCGCCTCCACCTCCAGCTCCGGGCGCAGCCGCGCCGAGCGCAGCGCGTCCACCGCCGCCAGGAACGCGGGAGGCACGGGAGGGCCCTCCTCCGCGCGGTCCTTGTCCTCAACGCCGTCGGAATGATCGGAAAACTGTCCCTGAGCCGGAGCCATGCGGGGAAGAGTAGGCGGAAGGCGGGCCGCGCGCAGGGAGAGACACCCACGTGGGGCCGGGCTCCTTCGACGCGCGTGCGAAGATTCTGCTCGTGAGTGCCAACGACAGCCCTTCGGGCCAGCAGACGACGACCTCCGCCAGCCTCGACGCGGTCCGCAACGCCACCCACGACTCGGCGTTCCTCAAGGCATGCCGCCGCGAACCCGTACCGCACACGCCGGTGTGGTTCATGCGCCAGGCGGGACGCTCGCTGCCCGAGTACCTGAAGGTCCGCGAGGGCATCGCGATGCTCGACTCCTGCATGATGCCGGAACTGGTCGCCGAGATCACCCTGCAGCCCGTACGCCGCCACAAGGTCGACGCCGCGATCTACTTCAGCGACATCGTGGTGCCCCTGAAGGCCATCGGCATCGACCTCGACATCAAGCCCGGCGTCGGCCCCGTCATCGCCGAGCCGATCCGCACCCGCGCCGACCTGGCCCGGCTGCGCGACCTCACCCCCGAGGACGTCCCGTACGTCACCGAGGCCATCGGGATCCTCACCGCCGAGCTGGGCGCCACCCCGCTCATCGGCTTCGCCGGGGCCCCGTTCACGCTCGCCAGCTATCTCGTCGAGGGCGGCCCCTCGCGCAACCACGAGCGCACCAAGGCCATGATGTACGGCGACCCGCAGCTCTGGGCCGACCTCGTGGACCGGCTCGCGGAGATCACCGGCGCCTTCCTCAAGGTCCAGATCGAGGCCGGCGCCTCCGCCGTCCAGCTCTTCGACTCCTGGGTCGGCGCGCTGGCCCCCGCCGACTACCGCCGCGCCGTGCTCCCGGCCTCCGCGAAGGTCTTCGACGCCGTCGCCCCCTACGGCGTCCCCCGCATCCACTTCGGCGTCGGCACCGGCGAACTGCTCGGCCTGATGGGCGAGGCCGGAGCGGACGTCGTCGGCGTCGACTGGCGGGTCCCCCTCGACGAGGCCGCCCGCCGCGTCGGCCCCGGCAAGGCGCTCCAGGGCAACCTCGACCCGGCGGTCCTCTTCGCGCCGACCCCGGCCGTCGAGGCCAAGACCCGCGAGGTGCTGGACGCCGCCGCCGGTCTGGAGGGCCACGTCTTCAACCTGGGCCACGGCGTCATGCCCAACATGGACCCGGACGCGCTCACCCGCCTCGTGGGGTACGTCCACGAGCAGACCGCGCGCTGAGGCAGTCGCGCCCCGGGCGCGGGGGGCCTCGTCAGCTCCCCGCGCCCCGCACCGCCGCCACCGTCTTGCGGGCGGCCACCAGCACCGGGTCCCAGACCGGTGAGAACGGCGGGGCGTAGCCGAGGTCGAGCGCCGTCATCTGCTCCACCGTCATCCCGGCCGTCAGCGCCACAGCCGCCACGTCCACCCGCTTCGCCGACCCCTCGCGGCCCACGATCTGCACCCCGAGCAGCCGGCCCGTACGCAGCTCCGCGATCATCTTCACCGTCATCGGCTTCGCCCCCGGGTAGTACCCCGCCCGCTGCGTCGACTCGATGGTCGCCGTGACATAGCGCAGTCCCACCGCGCGGGCGTCCTTCTCCCGCAGCCCGGTCCGGGCGATCTCCAGGTCGCAGACCTTGCTCACCGCCGTACCGACCACACCGGGGAACGTGCCGTAGCCGCCGCCGACGTTGGAACCGATCACCTGGCCGTGCTTGTTGGCGTGGGTGCCCAGCGCGATGTGCCGGGTGCGGCCCGCCACCAGGTCCAGCACCTCCACGCAGTCGCCGCCCGCCCAGATGTTCTCGTGGCCCACCACCCGCATGGCCAGGTCCGTCAGCAGACCGCCGTGCGGCCCCACCGGCAGCCCCGCCGCGCGGGCCAGTCCGGTCTCCGGCTCCACGCCGATGCCGAGGACCACCACGTCCGCCGGATACGCCCCCGCCTCCGTCACCACCTCGGTGACCCGGCCGTCCGGACCCGTGAGGATCTCCGTCACGGCCGCCCCGTTGACCGTCGTGACGCCCAGCCCGTCCAGCGCCTCGTGGACGAGCCGCCCCATGTCCGCGTCGAGCGTCGCCATCGGCTGCTCGCCCCGGTTGAGGACGGTCACCTCGAAGCCCCGCTTCAGCATCGCCTCGGCCATCTCCACGCCGATGTACCCCGCGCCCACCACGACCGCCCGCCGGGGCCCCTCGCCGGAGCGCAGCGCGTCCAGCGAGTCCAGGAGCGCCTGCCCGTCGTCCAGGGTCTGCACCCCGTGCACCCCGGCCGCGTCCATCCCCGGCAGCGCCGGGCGCACCGGACGGGCCCCGGTGGCGATCACCAGCTTGTCGAAGCCCGTCCAGTACGTCTGCCCGCTCTCCCGGTCCAGCGCCCGCACCCGCTGCCCGGCCACGTCCAGCTCGGTCACCTCGGTCCGCATCCGCAGATCGATGTCCCGCTCCCGGTGCTCCCCGGGGGTGCGGGCGATCAGGTCATCGCGCTCCCCGACATCGCCGCCCACCCAGTACGGGATGCCGCAGGCGGAGTACGAGGTGAAGTGGCCGCGCTCGAAGGCGACGATCTCCAGCGCGTCCGGCCCCTTCAGCCTGCGGGCCTGTGACGCGGCGGACATGCCCGCCGCGTCACCGCCGATGACCACCAGTCGCTCCGCTGCCATGCCGGGTCCCTTCCGCCGGTTCGCCGCATCGGCGAATCAGGGGCCCACGCTACGACGCCGGAGCGGTTTCAGGAGGCCGGGGCACCGTCCTTCCCGGTCGGAGCCGCCGCAACCGCCGGAGCGGGCCGGCGGGCGGCCCCGCGCTTCCGCAGCACCCGCCACACCACGACCGCCAGGGCCGCCGTGAGCAGGAACGGGAACGCGGCCCCGAACGCCACCGCGATCCACCGCAGCATCGTCACGAACGCGTCCCAGCCGCCGCCCAGCGCGTCCAGGAACCCGGGGTCCTCATCCTCCGACCCGTCGTCGCCCGGGGCGTCCGGCGGCGTCAGGTCCAGCGTGATCGTCGCCAGCGACGTGCGGTCCTTCAGGCTCGCCTGCTGGGCCAGCAGCGACTCCAGATCGGACTGACGGCTGCTCAGCTCGCCCTCCAGGGCCACCACATCGCCGATCTTCTCCGCCCGGTCCATCAGCTCCCGCACCCGCGCCACACTCGCGCGCTGGGTGGAGATCCGGCTCTCCACATCGACCACCCGGTCGGTGACGTCCTTCGCGTTCGAGGTGCGCGACAGCAGCTTCCCGGAACCGGCCAGCTCCCGCAGCACCTCCTGGAACCGCTCCTGCGGCACCCGCAGCACCAGGTGCGAGGTCTCATAGGTGTCGTCGAGCCGCTCGGTGTTCTCCGTCGCGACCAGGCCCCCCGCGCCCTCCACCACGCCGCGCGCGGCGGCCACGGCCTTCGGCACGCTCTTCACCTCGACGGAGAGCGTGGCCGTACGGATGACGTGCGAGGCGCCCGCCTTCGGCGCCGCCCTCTTCCCGGCCGCCTTGTCGTCCGACCGCTCCCCGGGAGCGGCGGAGGCGGCTGCCCCGCCCTCGTCCGACAGCCCCTCACGCGCCGCCGCCTCGCCCCGCGCCGCCTTCGCGCCGCTGTCCATCGAGTCGCCCGACGCCCCGCAGCCGCCGACGGCGAGCAGCAGGCCGAGCGACCCGGCCACGAGCGCCGCACGTGCCCGGACGAAAGGCCGGCCGCTCCTGCTTTCCACATCCATAACTGGTCCCCCCAGGACGTTGGTTGATGTCGCCGGTTCGAAGCGGCCGCCCCCGGACCGGTTGCCGGACGGCGGTTTCGAAGTGGTCACGGTGGAGCGTCGGATCGGGTCTGAGAGAGTGGACCCATGCAGCGTTCTCAACAGCGTGCGGAAACGCCCCTGGGGCACGTCGTCGTCATCGGCGGCGGCATCGCCGGCCTGGCGGCCGCCCACCGCCTGGTCGCCACCGGCCTGCGGGTCACCCTCCTGGAGGCGACGGACCGGCTCGGCGGCAAGCTCATGACCGGCGAGATCGCGGGCGTCCAGGTCGACCTGGGGGCCGAGTCGATGCTCGCCCGGCGCCCCGAGGCGGTCGCGCTGGCCGAGGCCGTGGGCCTCGGCGGCCGGCTCCAGCCGCCCGCCACCGCCACCGCGTCGCTCTGGACGCGCGACGCGCTGCGCCCCATGCCCAAGGGCCATGTCATGGGTGTCCCCGGCGACCCGGCGGTCCTCGGCGAGGTGCTGTCCCCCGAGGGCCTGGCCCGGATCGCCGAGGAGCGCGACCTCACCCCGACCCCCGTCGGCGACGACGTCGCGGTCGGCGCGTACGTCGCGGACCGGCTCGGCCGCGAGGTCGTGGACCGGCTGGTGGAGCCCCTCCTCGGCGGGGTCTACGCGGGCGACGCCTACCGGATCTCCATGCGCGCCGCCGTGCCCCAGCTCTTCGAGGCCGTGAAGGAGGGCGGCCCGCTGCTCGACGGTGTCAGCCGCATCCAGGCGCGGGCCGCCGCCCGGCAGCAGACCGGCCCCGTCTTCCAGGGCATCGCGGGCGGCATCGGCACCCTCCCGGCCGCCGTCGCCGACGCCGTACGGGCCCAGGGCGGCGACATCCTCACCGAGACGCCCGTCCTCGGCCTGACCCGTACGGAAACGGGCTGGGCCGTCCGCACCGACGCCCGGACCATTGCCGCCGACGGCATCGTCCTGGCCACCCCCGCCTGGTCCGCGGCCACCCTGCTGGCCGCCGAGTCCCCGGCCGCCTCCGCCGAGCTGTCCGGCGTCGAGTACGCCTCGATGGCCCTGGTCACCCTGGCCTTCCGCCGCACCGACATCGAGGCGTACGAAGCCCTGCGCGGCCGCTCCGGCTTCCTGGTGCCGCCCGTCGACGGGCACACGATCAAGGCGTCCACGTTCTCCAGCAACAAGTGGCAGTGGGTCGCCGACGCCGCCCCCGACCTGTTCGTGCTCCGCACCTCCGTCGGCCGCTACGGCGAGGAGGACCACCTCCACCGCGAGGACGAGGAGCTCGTCTCCGTCTCCCTGCGCGACCTCGCCGCCGCCACCGGCCTCACCGCCCGGCCCGTCGACACCGAGGTCACCCGCTGGATCGGCGGCCTGCCGCAGTACCCGGTCGGCCACCTCACCCGGGTCGCCCGCATCCGGGACGAGGTCGCCAAGCTGCCCGCCCTGCGGGTCTGCGGCGCGGTCTACGACGGGGTGGGCATCCCCGCCTGCATCGCGAGCGCCCGCCGCGCGGCCGACGAGATCGCGAGCGAGATCATCGCCACGCCGACCCTGGTTCGGGGCACGGGGAGCGAGGCGGGACAATAGCCGTATGAGTGCTCCTGAGACTGTGACATCAAGCAAGAGTCCGAACGCCGGCAAGAAGGCCAAGGACCTCAACGAGGTCATCCGCTACACCCTGTGGTCGGTCTTCAAGCTCCGCGACGTCCTCCCGCTGGACCGCGCGGGCTACGCCGACGAGGTGCAGGAGCTGTTCGACCAGCTCGCGGCCAAGGACATCACCGTCCGGGGCACCTACGACCTGTCCGGGCTGCGGGCCGACGCGGACATCATGATCTGGTGGCACGCCGAGACCTCGGACCAGCTCCAGGACGCGTACAACCTCTTCAGGCGCACCAGGCTCGGCCGCGCGCTCGACCCGGTCTGGTCGAACATGGCGCTGCACCGCCCCGCCGAGTTCAACAAGTCGCACATCCCGGCGTTCCTCGCCGATGAGACGCCCCGCGACTACATCAGCGTCTACCCCTTCGTCCGGTCCTACGACTGGTACCTGCTGCCCGACGAGGACCGCCGCCGTATGCTCGCGGACCACGGCAAGATGGCCCGGGGCTACCCCGACGTCCGCGCCAACACCGTCGCCTCGTTCTCGCTCGGCGACTACGAGTGGATCCTCGCCTTCGAGGCGGACGAGCTGTACCGCATCGTCGACCTGATGCGTCACCTGCGCGCCTCCGAGGCACGGCTCCACGTGCGCGAGGAGGTCCCGTTCTACACGGGCCGCAGGAAGAGCGTCGCAGACCTGGTGGCCGGGCTCGCATAGCCAGCGAGTCCCGCACCACCCCAACCCGGAAGATCAGAGAGTCGGGCACCGGGCACCGATCGTGCCGTCCGCCTCTCCAGCGACACCGGGTTCGGCTTCGGGGGCCGTCGCACCGTCACGGTGTGGCGGCCCCCGCTCCGTACGCCCGCCGACCGCCCGGTCAGTCCAGCGAGACCGGGTTGGGCTCCGGGTGCGCGGCGCAGTCCGCACCCCGCCCCGGCACCTCACCGGTCAGCAGATACCGGCGCAGATGATCGTCGACGCAGGCGTTCCCCGCCCCGCCGATGCCGTGCGTCCCCGCGTCCCGCTCGGTCACCAGCGACGAACCGGGCAGCCGCTTCCGCAGCTCCAGCGCCCCCTTGTACGGAGTCGCCGCGTCCCGCTCCGCCGCCAGGATCAGCACCGGCGGCAGCTCGCCCCACCCCACGCGGACGTCCAGCGGCCGCTGCCGGGGAGCGGGCCAGAAGGCGCACGGCAGGTTCGAGAAGGCGTTGTCCCAGGTCTCGAAGGGCGCGACGCGCGCCAGCTCCGTGTGGTCGCGGTCCCAGACCTCGAAGTCCTCGGGCCAGGGCGCGTCGTTGCACTCGACGGCCGTGTACACCGCCTGGGCGTTCTCGTTGTCCTTCGCCGCCACCGCGCGCGGGGACGCCTGTGCGACCAGCGGCTCCGGATTGCCCCGGACGTACTCCGACAGCGCCGTCGCCCGCATCGCCCAGTAGTCGTCGTAGTAGCCCGCCCCCAGGAACGCCGAATGCAGCTGCCCCGGCCCGACCTTGCCGCCCGCGGGCTTCACCGCCAGCTCGGCGCGCACCTCGTCGTAGCGCCGTTGCACCGCCTCGGGGGTGGTCCCCAGGCGGTACACGTCGTCGTGCTTGGCGACCCAGCGGCGGAAGTCCTCCCAGCGCGCCTCGAAGGCCAGCGACTGGCCCATGTTGGAGCGGTACCAGATCTGCTCGGGGTCGGGATCGACCGCCGAGTCGAAGACCATGCGCCGTACGTGGGAGGGGAACAGCGTCGCGTACAGCGCCCCGAAGTACGTCCCGTACGACGCCCCCATGAACGTCAGCCGGCTCTCGCCGAGCGCGGCCCGCAGCACGTCCAGGTCGCGGGCGTTGTTCAGCGAGGTGTAGTGCCGCAGCGTCTCGCCCGCGTGCTCCGCGCAGCCCCGCGCGTACGCCTTCGCACGGGCGACACGCCGCTCCTTGTACTCCCGGGCCGGATGCGTCGGGGCGTCGGTCGGACCCTTCGTGTACGCGGCGGGGTCCTGGCAACTCAGCGGTGCGGAAGAGCCGTTCACACCGCGCGGGGCGTAGCCGACCAGGTCGTACGCCTCGGCGATCTCCTTCCACTCCGGCAGCTCCCCGGCCAGCGGGAAGGTGATGCTGGACGCGCCGGGGCCGCCCGGGTTGTAGACGAACGCGCCCTGCCGCTCCTGCGCCGGACCGGTGGCGGGCGTCCGGCTGACGGTCAGTTCGAGCTGCCGCCCGTCCGGATCCGCGTAGTCGAGGGGCACCGTGACCGTGCCGCACTTCAGGGAGTCCGGGAGCATCTCCTCCTCGGGGCAGGCGGCGAAGTCGATCCCGGCGGCCGTGGCCCGGGCGGCGGCGATCGCGGTGCCCCGGGCCTCGGCGGAACCGGGGCGGTCCCAGGCCCCCGCCGGAGCGGCGGCGAGGGCGGACAGGACCAGGGAGCCGATCGATGTGTAGAGCGCAGCAGTTCTCACGCGCGGGGGCCTCTCTGCGGATGCGGAGAGGAATGGTCGGGCGGCCGCAGGGATATGTCCAGCACCGCCCCGGAGGGTCACCGGGAACCACTCCGATGGGCGGTCAAGATGCTTGCGTACGGGCCCGATTCAGGTTCGGAAGGGGGAGGGGGGCCGGTTCAGGACCCGCCCCCACAGCTGGAGCCACCACCGCAGCTGGAACCGCTCGAACCACCGCAGCTGGAACCGCCACCACAGCTCGACCCGCCTCCGCCTCCGCACCCGGACCCGCCGCCGCAGCTCGAACCGGAGCCGCCCCCGGTCGACCCGCCGCAGCTGGAGCCGCCGGGGCCGGAGGCGGCGCACCAGACCGTCGTGGCGGCGACCGCGGTGACCCCCGCCGCCGTGCCGCCGGCGACGTACGACGAGGACCGCCGACGCGGCGCGCTCAGCCGTGCCGCCGCCACCAACTGGCCCTGGAAGACCGGGTCCGGCAACGCGCGCAGTCCCAGCGTGGCGACGAGATGGGCGGGGGTCGCCACATGGGCGTAGGAGGTCCGGAACGACAGCGCGGCGTGCCGCCCCGACTTCGTGAGGCGGCTCGCGGAGGAGACCGTGACGATCAGCCCGGTGAACGCGCCGATGACGATCGCGGGCAGCATCTTCACGATGAACGGGACCGAGACTTCCAGGGGGTCGGTCGCGGCGAACTGGACGAACGTGAGCACCACGCTCACCGGCAGGGCGATGAGGCACGCCACCCCCTGGATCAACCCCCACCGCCGCAGCGGACGGAGCCGGTGGGGAGGCACCAGCAGGCCGCGCGCGGCGAGCCCGTCGCCGACCTCCTGGACCGCCGGGTGCCGCATCACCGCTTCCCGCAGGGCGTGCAGGGCGCCGCTCGGGGCGTCGGCCACCGCCTCGAACACCGCGCGCTCCACCGGGTCGTTCGCCTGCTCCCGCTGTACGGCGACGATGCCGGGCCCGCCGACGGCCAGCCGGCCGTCCGCGTGCAGGGCGGTCAGGGCGGTGTCCACGACCCTGGCCGGACCGCCGTTCAGGAACGCGACCTCGTACAGGTCGTGAAGGGCGACGTCGGGGCCGGCAGAGGGGCGGCGGAACCGCTCGGCCACCGTCGTGACGACGAGCAGCACCGATGAGACGACGACCCCGAGGGTCGCCGGCAGAGCGAAGACGTTCACAGCGGTCACTTCCCCACGAGGACGGCACGGGCCGCCCGGACCAGACGGGTGGTACGGCGCGGCGGCCGGGCGCCGGACCGGTCCTGCCACCAGTACGTCAGCCGGCGCCGCGCCGCCGGATCGGCGGGACCGCCCGTGATGAGCACATGCTCCGCGAAGTTCAGGGCGTCGCGGCGATAGCCGCCGGACAGGGGGCGGCTACCGGCGTACGCGAGGAACGCGGCGTGGTAGCCGTCGCCGAGGATCTCCGGCAGTTCGGGTGCCACCTTGGCGACGACGTCGGCGCGCTTGGCCGCCAGTGCCCGGCTCTGCACCCGCAGCCGCCGGTGGTCGAAGCCCTCGGGGGCCGGGGTTCCGGCGACCAGGGCGGAAAGCAGGGCGGTCTGTGCGACGGCGGTACGGTCACGGACGTCGGCGGGTGCGGGTGCGGGGGCAGGTGCGGCCGAGACCGCACGGGTTTCGACGCCCGCGGTGGCGTCGGCCGCGGGAGCGGCACCCCGGCCCGCCGCCCGGCCCGGCCCCGGGCCGGCCACCCCGCTCGCCGCCCGGTCCACCGAGGGCGCCGCCTTCCGCAGCGTCGACCGGATCGCGTCCAGTTCGCCCGCCAGCTCCGCGCCCGGCGGGAACGCGTCGTCCCGCTCCAGCAGCACGCCGCGCGGATCGACCCGGGAGCGCAGCTCGGCCAGCACCTCCAGGACGGGTTCGGACACCGGGTGGGCGTGCGTGTCGTGCCAGAGGCCGTTCTTCTCGACCCCGCCCGCCACATGGACGTACGCGATGGCCTCCACCGGCAGCTCGTCCAGCGCCTTCGCCGGATCCTGGCCGAGATTGACGTGGTTGGTGTGCAGATTGGCCACGTCGATCAGCAGCCGCACCCCGGTCCGCTCGACCAGCTCCGCCAGGAACTGCCCCTCGGTGAGCTCCTCGTCCGGCCAGGTGATCAGCGCGGCGATGTTCTCCAGGGCGAGCGGCACCGGCAGCGAGTCCTGCGCGATCCGCACGTTCTCGCACAGCACGTCCAGCGCGTCCCAGGTGCGGGGCACCGGCAGCAGGTGCCCCGCCTCCAGTCTCGGCGACGCGGTCAGCGGCCCCCCGGCCCGTACGAACGCGATGTGCTCGGTCACCAGGGGCGCCCCCAGCAGTTGGGCGCGCGCCGCGAGACCGGCGAGCCGGTCGGGGTCGGGCCGGTCCGCGCCGCCGAGGCCGAGTGCCACCCCGTGCGGCACGACGGTCACCCCGCGCTCCCGCAGCCGCACCAGGGAGTCCGGGAGGTGGTCGGCGCAGAGGTTCTCCGCGACCGCCTCCACCCAGTCGATTCCGCTCAGCGCCTCCACCTCGGCCGCGATCTCCGGCCGCCAGCCGATGCCGATGCCCAGTTCCATGGTGCCCCCGCCCCCCTGCTCACCTCGTGCTGTTCAGGGGTCATGGCCCTGTCGCCCGGCGATGAACCCGACCGGTGGGACGTTCAGAGCTACATTTGAGGTTCTGGGCCCGAGGCCGCCGTTATGGCATCGGCATCATCGTGGGCGGCACCGGGCGCGAGGTGAACGACTGGTCGCCGGTCGGCGTCGCCGGAACCGGGGCCAGCGGGGCCTGGCCGTCCCGGGGCATCGACGGTCCGGAAGGGCTGGCCGTCGACCCGCTCGCCGCTTCGCGCGCCAGGGCGTCGAAGTCGATGAGGCCGGTCGCCTCCAGCATGGTGATGTGGTCCAGCACGGTCTGGTTGGCGTCGCTCGCCAATTGCCGGATCAGCGAGTTCCGGGTGGTGTGGCGGACCTGGGCGATCAGGCCGAAGACCTTGCCGTGGGCGGCGCGCAGGATATTCGCGAACTTCCGCTCGTACGCGTCCCCGCTCGCCGCCGTCAGCTCCCGCAGCCACTCCTGCTGCTGGGCGGTCGGCTGGTTGGGCAGCTCCACCCCGAGCTTCGCCGCGACGTCCCGGGCCCGCCCGTCCAGGTCGGTGTGCCCGACGACGAGGTGGTCCCCGGCGGCCTTCGTCGCCTCGCTGGGCGCCCGTTCGATCGCCTGCTGCCCGGCGGGCAGTTCCCACAGCCCGGCGAGCCGCACCTTGACCAGGAAGTCCCGGTCGGTCGCGGAGAGCGGCCCCCACTGGGTGGCGACGCTGGAGGCGTTGAGATTCGCCTCGCCGGTGCCCGAACGGTCGGCGTAGGACCAGACGGGGAACGCGAGCGCGCCGAGTGTGGCGACCAGTGCCGCGATGATGAGGGCCGTGCCGTTGATGCGTCGCAACAAGGTGTCTCCCGGGCCGAGGCGTGACAGCGTCGATCGAACAGGCGTCGAGCAACCGCCCATCGACCAGCTGGGCAGGCCGCTTGGCGGTACTGCCGACAGGGCAGTACCGGGAGATACGCAGGAGGAGGCAGAAGTGTTCAGCGGCGCAGCGCCGGGTGGTCGGCGATCACCGTGCAGGAGCCCGGCGCGATCTCGGTGAACCCCGCGTCGCGCACCACCGGCAGCCCGCTCGCCGTCAGCTCCCGCCAGCGCTCCGCCCCGGGGGTGGCCACGGAGAGCGGGAACCCGGCCTCGCGCCAGGCCTTGCGCTCGGCGTCGGACAGCTCCCACCAGGCGAGCTGTGCCCCGTGCCCGGCCTGCGCCATCGACTTGCCCGCCGACATGTCGACATCGGGGTTCAGCCACAGCACCGGGCCCGAAAGATCGGGAGCGGCGGGCGGCTCGGGGTCGTCCAGATCGGTGCCCGACACCTGGAGCCTGGCCAGCTCCTTGGGCCAGCCGTCCAGCGGGATCGGCGGGAACACCCGTACCTCCGCGCCCTTCTCGCCCGTCACCGTGATGCCGTCGAGCGCCGCCGCCTTGCGCCACTCCGCACCGCGCGCCCGGCGCACGACCTTGCGGATCCGGGCGTCCTGCCAGTCCCGCACGGCCGCCGCCCACTCGCCGTCGCCCAGGGACCGCTCGTCCGCGAGGATCGTCAGCACCGCCCGGGCGGCGGCCCGCAGCGCGTCGGTGCGGGCGGGCGGGTCCGTCTTCTCCAGGTGGAGCACCAGGGGCAGCACGAACTGCGGTGCCTGGTCGCGGTCGCTCGGGCCGCTGTGGAACGGGCTCCCGGAGGCGGGGGAGGGGGTGTCATGGCTGGTCACCGTCCCAGTCTGCCAGGCGGACACGGTCACCTGCTTGGCGGAACGGCCTGGTCCGGGTGAGGATGCTCCGCATGAAGAGCGATCTCTTTTCCAGCGAGCACATGGCCCAGCCGGCCACCGCCCCCGGTATGACCCTGCAGAACGCGAAATCCATCAAGTACGCCGTCAACGGGGAGATGCACGCCCGGCAGGGCTCGATGATCGCCTTCCGCGGCAACCTCCAGTTCGAGCGCAAGGGCCAGGGCATCGGCGGCATGCTCAAGCGGGCCGTCACCGGCGAAGGGCTCCCGCTGATGGCCGTCCGGGGCCAGGGCGAGGCCTGGTTCGCGCACGAGGCGGCGAACTGTTTCATCGTGGAGCTGGACCAGGGCGACGCCATCACCATCAACGGCCGCAACATCCTGTGCTTCGACCCCACGCTCTCCTACGAGATCAAGACCGTGAAGGGCGCCGGAATGGTCGGCGGCGGCCTCTTCAACAGCGTCTTCACGGGCTACGGCAAGCTCGGCCTGATGTGCGAGGGCACCCCGATCGTGATCCCCGTGACGGCCGCCCAGCCGGTGTACGTGGACACGGACGCGGTCGTCGGCTGGAGCCAGCAGCTCACGACGAGCCTGAACCGCTCCCAGAGCGTCGGCTCGATGGTCCGCGGCGGCTCCGGCGAGGCCGTCCAGCTGATGCTCCAGGGCGAGGGCTTCGTCATCGTCCGTCCGAGCGAGGCCCGGCCCGAGAAGACCTCCAGCTGATCCTGGACCTGCAGGGCGTGGGACACCGCTGCAGCCCCGCCGACCGCTGGGTGCTGCGCGGGGTCGACCTCGTCTGCCGGCTCGCCGCCCGGCGCGGGTGAGTAGGCTCGTGGACGTGGACGACACGTACTGCGAGACCCCGGGGCAGACCGCACCCGAACCGCCCGCCGGAACCGCCGCATGCCCTCCGTACGCCGAATGCGTGCTGTGCCGCGAGCCGACCGAGTACCCGGAGTCGACGAAGGGCGCCACGCTCTGCCCGGTCTGCGCCTGGCAGGAGGCGGGCCGTACGGCCTGTGGCGGCTAGGACCTGTCGTCACACTGCCGTCTGCCGCGCGACGTCCGGCACGCGCGCTCGCGGCTTTGCCCAAATGCCCTGGTAGCTCCGCTACAAGACCATTCAGGCGCCTTGCGATCGCACGCACCGGACGCCGCGCGGCCGCCCTCCGGGCGACGACGGCAGTCTGACGACAGAACCTAGGCCGGTTCGTGGCCCGAATTCACGCACTGTCCTCCATCAGCTCCGACACCTTCACGAACCGGTAGCCGCGCTCGCGCAGCTCCGGCACGATCCGGCGTACCGCCGCCTCGGTGGCCGGGGCCGCGCTGCGGGTGCAGTGCATCACCACCAGCGAGCCCGGCCGGACCCCGTCCAGCACCTGCTCGGCGACCGCGCCCGCGTCCGTGGCGAAGGCGTCGCCGCTGACCACGTCCCACTGGACGGCCGTCACGTTCGCCGGGGCCAGGGCGCGCAGGGCCGTGTCGTCGTAACAGCCGCCGGGGAAGCGGAAGTACGGCACCACGTTCCGCACGCCCGCCTTCCGGAACGCGGTGAAGGCGCGTTCGACGTCTCGGGTCATCGCGTTCTTCTCGACCACCGGCAGCCCGTAGCAGGGGGAGCTGAACGCATGGTGGCTGTACGAGTGGTTGGCGACCTCGAACAGGGGGTCCGCGCCGATCGCCTTCGCCTGGGCCGGGTACTCCTCGGCCCAGCGGCCGGTCATGAAGACCGTGGAGGGCACCTTCAGCCGGCGCAGCGACGCGACCAGCTCCGGATTGTCGAACCGCTCGCCCGAGGCGGCCCGGGGGCCCTGATCAGCCGTCATGTCGGCGTCGAAGGTGAGCGCCACGACCTTCTCCGCCGAGCCGCCGCCCGAGCCGCCGTCCATGCCGCCGCCCCCGCCCCCGTCCGTCGTCCTCCGCTCGAAGACCGGGGTGCGGCCCGCCGGGCCGGGGGCCATCGTCGGCGGCTTCTCGGGGGGCGGGGATACCGAGGCGGAGGGTGAGGCGGGCGGGGGTGCGGGGGCGGGCTGACCGCCCCCGCACCCGGTCAGGGCGGCGCCGGTCAGCGCCCCCGCGACCGCCAGAACCGCCGCCCTCCGTGTCTGCCGTGTCTGCCGAATCTTCCGCGTCTTCCGTGCAGCAGTGATCACTCACGGAAAATATCCGACAATATGGATATATCGGCCGACGGCGCTCCGGAGGCGGGAGCCAGGGGAGTGGCTACCTCAGCACCACGGCCCCGTCACCGCGAACGTCGTCCCCGGCGTGTAGCAGTTCACGTACATCGTCGAGCCGTCCGGGGAGAACGTGACCCCCGCGAACTCACCCCACTCCGGCTCCTCGGGCGACCCGATGTTCTGGCGTCCGCGCGCCATCGCGTACACCTCGCCGCGCCGGGTCACCCCGAGCACGTGCTGAGCGCCGCCCCCGTCCTCGCAGACCATCAGTCCGCCGTCGGCGGCCAGGCAGATGTTGTCGGGGGACTCGCCGGGCAGCTGGATGTCGGTGTCCGGGCCGAAGATCACCACCAGGGTCAGCCGGCGCTTCTTCGGCTCGTAGCGCCACACCTGCCCGTAGTGATCGCCCGCCGAGCCCTCGTCGCGGCGGGCGAAGCTGGAGACGAAGTAGACCGACGAGCCGCCCCAGTAGCAGCCTTCCAGCTTCTGGGCGTGGGTGATGCCCCTGGGCCCGAAGTCCTGGAGCCGGATCGGGGTCTCCTTCGCCAGCGGGTCCGGTACGGGGACCCATTCGATCCGGTCGAAGCTGGTTCCCGTCTCCCGGACGGCGGAGAGGTCCGGCACGCCCGGCACCCGCATCGCCTCCAGTTCCCCGCCCGCCCGGAGCGAACCGGTGCCGCCGAGCGGCTTCTCGGGGAGGAAGCGGTAGAAGAGCCCGAACGGCTCGTCGAAAGCGTCCTCCGTCTCGTACACGATCCCGGACTTCGGGTCGACGGCGATCGCCTCGTGCTGGAAGCGGCCCATCGCGGTCAGTGGGACGGCCCCGGTGCGGTGCGGATCGGCGCCGTCCACCTCGAAGATGAAGCCGTGGTCCTTGGTGTACCCGTTGGTCCCGGCCTTGTCCTCGTTCTCCTCGCAGGTCAGCCAGGTACGCCAGGGGGTGGGCCCGCCCGCGCAGTTGACCGCCGTACCCGCGATGGCGACCCGCTCGCCGAGCACCTTGTTGCGGCCGTCCAGCTCCAGCGACGTACAGCCGCCCTTGGCCGCCGGGTCGTACGTCAGCCCCTCGACGGTCGGCACGCCGATCCTGGCCGTGTGCCGGTTCTCGTGATTGCGCACGAGGTGGATCCGGCCGTTGCGGCCCTGGAGGGCCGCCATGCCGTCGTGGTTGCTCGGCACCGGGCCCTCGCCGGAGCGCAGCGGCTCGCCCTCCCGGGAGAGCACCCGGTAGCGGAACCCCTTCGGCAGGTCGAGCAGACCGTTTGGATCGGGGACGAGGGGGCCGTAACCGTGGTGGCCGCGCGCGGCTGCCGTGCCCGCGAAGAGTTCGGAGAAGGCCCCCGTGAAGGCGATCGCGGCGGCGGCGCCGCCTCCGGCCAGGACCTGACGTCGGCTTGCGGTGGTGCGGGGTGCGGTTGACATGAGGTGACTCCCTGTTGGCGGACAGGTGAAGTGACCCGCACGTGTGTAGCACGCACAAAGGCGCGGGGGAACCATGCGTGCCCCCGCGCCTCCGTGTTGCTGCTGGGACGGCCCACAGCGGGAAGGGCCGTCCGTGGAAGGCCGGACCGACGAAGCCGGTGGCCGGGCCGACGGGACCGGTGGGCCGCGTCGGCGGTGACGGCCGGTCAGGCCAGCTTGGCCGACAGCGTGATCGTCGTGCCCGTCAGCGCCTGGCTGACCGGGCAGTTCGCCTTGGCGTCCTCGGCCGCCTTCACGAAGGCCGCCTCGTCGAGACCGGGGACCGTGCCCTCGACCGTGAGGTGGATGCCGGTGATGCCGGTGCCGGGCTGGAAGGTGACGTCCGCCTTCGTCTCCAGCTTGGTGGGCGGGGTACCGGCCCCGGCGAGACCGTGCGAGAGCGCCATCGAGAAGCAGCTGGAGTGCGCGGCGGCGATCAGCTCCTCCGGGCTGGTCTTGCCGTTCGCCGCCTCGGAGCGGGACGGCCAGGAGACGTCGTACTCGCCGATGCCGGAGGAGTCGAAGGTGACGACCCCCTTGCCCTCGATCAGGTTGCCTTCCCAGACCGTGTGCGCCTGACGCGTGGTAGCCATGCTGGATCCCTTCGAACGGTGTGCGCGGTTGTACGGGACAACGGGATATGCGGGCAAGGCACACGCCGTTGTGCGCCGCGCCCTATCGCGTTACGCCCCCGAACCTACTGCGCCACCAGACCCTTCGCGTCACGCGCCAGTGCCGTCAGCCGGGAGATCGCCCGGAAGTACTTCTTCCGGTACCCGCCGTTCAGCATCTCGTCGCTGAACAGCTTGTCGAACGGCAGCCCGGAGGCGAGCACCGGAACCTCCCGGTCGTACAGCCGGTCGGCCAGCACCACCAGGCGCAACGCGGTGGACTGGTCGGGCACCGGAGTCACCCCGGTCAGGCAGACCGCGCCCAGCTCGTCGGTGAGCGCGCCGTACCGGCTCGGGTGCACCTTCGCCAGGTGGTCCAGCAGCCCCGGGAAGTCGTCCAGCGACGCGCCCGGCGTGGCGTACGCGGCCCGGGTCACCTGCTCGTCGTCGTACGGCGGCGGGGCCTCGGGCAGCCCGCGGTGGCGGTAGTCCTCGCCGTCGATGCGCAGGGGGCGGAAGTGCGCGGACAGGCCCTGGATCTCCCGCAGGAAGTCGGCCGCGGCGAACCGGCCCTGGCCGAGCTTGCCCGGCAGCGTGTTCGAGGTCGCGGCCAGCGCCACCCCCGACTCCACGAGCCGGCTGAGCAGCGAGGACACCAGCACGGTGTCGCCCGGGTCGTCCAGCTCGAATTCGTCGATGCACAGGAGCCGGTGACCGCTGAGCGTCCGCACGGTCTGCTGGAAGCCCAGCGCGCCCACGAGGTTGGTCAGCTCCACGAACGTCCCGAACGCCTTCAGCGACGGCTCGGCGGGCGTTGCGTGCCAGAGGGAGGCCAGCAGGTGGGTCTTGCCGACGCCGTAGCCGCCGTCGAGATACACCCCGCGCGGCCCGGTCGGCGCGGCCGGCTTCCTGCTCCCGAACCACTTGCGGCGGCCGGAACCCGTCGCGTGCGCCCCGCCGAGCCCGGCGGCGAACCCCGCCAGGACCGTGACGGCCTCGCTCTGACTGGGCTGGTTCGGGTCGGGTACGTACGTGTCGAAGCGCACCGAATCGAAGCGCGGCGGGGGCACCATCTCGGCGACCAGACGGTCGGCGGGGACGTGCGGCTCGCGGGCGCACAGGGACAGCGGGGCCGTTTCGGCAAGGGGGCTCTGCCCCGGAAACGCGGTGGATGACGACACAACTCTCCACCCTAAGGCCCGTGCCAGACTGCAACCCATGCGAAGCCTGTTCCCTGTGACGGACCTGACAACGACGGCCGCCGCCGCCCCCGACCGCGAGTGGAGCCTCGACGAGCTGGCGGAGGCCTACGCCTACCCCGCCGGCCTCCCCGACGGCACCTCCTGGCTGCGCGCCAACATGGTCTCCACCCTCGACGGGGCCGCGCAGCACGACGGCCGTTCGCAGCCCATCTCCTGCGCCGCCGACATGCGGATCTTCGGGACCCTGCGGGGCCTGGCCGATGTGGTGATCGCCGGGGCCGAGACCGTACGGCAGGAGGGGTACCGTCCGGCCCGCGCCCGGGAGGCGTTCGCCGAGCGCCGGGCCGCCGCCGGGCAGGGCCCCGCGCCCGCCGTCGCGGTGGTGACCGGTTCCCTGGACCTGGACTTCTCGCTGCCGCTGTTCACCGAGCCGCTCGTCCCGACCCTGGTGGTGACCGGCGCCGGGGCCCCCGCCGACCGGATCGAGGCGGCCCGGAAGGCGGGCGCCGAGGTGGTGATCGCGGGCGACGGGGCCCGGGTGGACCCGGCCCGGGTGGTGCGCGAGCTGGCCGCCCGGGGGCTGCGCCGCCAGCTCACCGAGGGCGGACCCCGGCTGCTCGGCCAGTTCGTGGCGGCCGGCGTGCTGGACGAGCTCTGCCTGACGCTCTCCCCGATGCTCACTGCGGGTCACGCTCAGCGCATCGCAGGGGGTCCCGGGGTCGCCGTGCCGGAACGTTTTTTCCTGGCATCGCTGCTGGAAGAGGCCGGTTTTCTTTTCTCTCGGTACCGTCGGACTGACAGTTAGCGGAATTTACCGTTCCGCTTAGCTTCGGCTGGGCACACTTACCCCTGCAACCCCGTGGAAGCACGGGGAAGGATGGTTTCAGCAAACGACCGTCGACGGTCGATCCGGCAGTCGACGAGACGAAGAAGCGGAAGGGCGCCTGTCGTGTTCACAAGCGTTTTGATGATCGAGAAGCCGCTCACGGCCGAGGACGTGGACTTCGTCACCACGCTCCACGGCGAGGAGCGGATCTCGTTCGTCGTTCTGTTGCAGCCGCGCGGTGACCAGGCCGATGTTCTGCTGCGCGCGATCGACGACGTGGCGATGGGGGAGCTGAAGGAAGCGGTGCGCGAGGGCGAGGAGCCGGAGGGCAGCGAGGCCCGCGAACCCGCCGAGATCGGCCTGGAGTACTCCCTACGGGCCCTGCGCCAGGCAGGCGCCGAAGCCGTCGGACAGGTGGTCGAGGACCACCCCCTGGACAAGCTGAAGACCGTCGTCGACGACGCGGGCGCCGACGAGGTCATCGTCCTGACGGCCCCGCACTACGTGGAGGAGTTCTTCCACCGCGACTGGGCCTCCCGGGCCCGCCACAAGGTGGGCGTCCCGGTGCTCAAGCTCTTCGCGCACAGCGAATAGGCTGAAGCCGCGCGGTCCGGGTTGGCCCTCGGCCGCCTCATCGGAACCCGAACCACGACCGCAGGAGTACAGATGGCACCCGGCATTCCCGCCGCCATGGAACGACCGCACTTCATCGGCATCGGCGGCGCCGGAATGTCGGGCATCGCGAAGATCCTCGCCCAGCGCGGAGCGAAGGTGGCGGGCAGCGACGCCAAGGAGTCCGCCACCGCCGAGTCCCTGCGAGCGCTGGGGGCGACCGTGCACATCGGGCACGCGGCCGGCCACCTGGCCGACGACGCGTCCTGCGTGGTCGTCTCCAGCGCCATCCGCGCCGACAACCCGGAGCTGCTCCGGGCGAACGAGCTGGCCGTCCCCGTCGTCCACCGCTCGGACGCCCTGGCCTCCCTGATGAACGGACTGCGGGCCATCGCGGTGGCCGGCACCCACGGCAAGACCACCACGACCTCCATGCTGGCCGTCGCCCTCTCCTCGCTGGGCCTGGCCCCCTCGTACGCCATCGGCGGCGACCTGGAGGGCCCGGGCACCAACGCCACGCACGGCGAGGGGGACATCTTCGTCGCGGAGGCGGACGAGAGCGACCGCAGCTTCCAGAAGTACGACCCCGAGGTCGCGATCGTCCTCAACGTCGAGCTGGACCACCACGCGAACTACGCCTCGATGGACGAGATCTACGACTCCTTCGAGACCTTCGTCGGCAAGGTCGTCCCCGGCGGCACCCTCGTCGTCTCCGCCGACCAGCCCGGCGCGGTCGAGCTGACCCGCCGGGTCCGCGACCTCTCCGACCTCAAGGTCGTCACCTACGGCTCCGCCGAGGACGCCGACGTACGCGTCCACAAGGTCACCCCGCGCGGCCTGACCAGCGAGGTCACCGTCCTGCTCAACGGGAAGTTCCTCACCTTCACGGTCTCGGTCCCCGGCGCGCACTACGCCCACAACGCGGTCGCCGCGCTCGCCGCCGGGGTCGCCCTCGGCATCCCGGCGCACAACCTGGCCTCCGCCCTCGGCAGCTACACCGGGGTCAAGCGCCGCCTCCAGCTCAAGGGCGAGGCGGCGGGCGTGCAGGTCATCGACTCGTACGCGCACCACCCGACCGAGATGACCGCCGACCTGGAGGCCATGCGCGGCGCGGCCGCCGACTCCCGCATCCTGGTCGTCTTCCAGCCGCATCTGTTCTCCCGCACGCAGGAGCTGGGCACCGAGATGGGCCAGGCCCTCGCCCTGGCCGACGCCTCCGTGGTCCTGGACGTCTACCCGGCCCGCGAGGACCCGATCCCCGGTATCACCAGCGCCCTGATCATCGACGCGGCGAAGGCGGCCGGCGCCGAGGTCACCGCCGTCCACGACCAGGCCGACGTACCCGCCGCCATCGCGGGAATGGCGAAGCCCGGCGATCTCGTTCTCACCATGGGAGCGGGCGACGTCACCGACCTCGGCCCGCGCATCCTGGACCACCTGTCGAGCGCCCGGTAGCCGATCCGGTCACCGAGCGAGCCGATGACATTGCCGAGCTGAGGAGCGAGCCGTGCCGTACGACGTCGAGAAGCCGGACGAGCAGTGGCGGGAAGAGCTGACCCCCGCCGAGTACGCGGTGCTGCGCCAGGCCGGCACCGAGCCCGCCTTCCGGGGTGAGTACACCGACACCAGGACGGCGGGCGTCTACTCCTGCCGGGCCTGCGGGGCGGAGCTGTTCCGCTCCGACACCAAGTTCGAGTCGCACTGCGGCTGGCCGTCCTTCTACGATCCGAAGGACACCGACGCGGTCGAGCTGATCGAGGACCGCAGCCACGGCATGGTCCGCACCGAGGTGCGCTGCGCCCGCTGCGGCTCGCACCTGGGCCACGTCTTCGAGGGCGAGGGCTACCCCACCCCGACGGACCAGCGTTACTGCATCAACTCGATCTCGCTGACGCTGGCGCCGGACGAGAGCTGAGCCGTACGCCGACGGAACGGAACGCGAAGACGCCCGCACAGGGAGACCTGTGCGGGCGTCTTCTGCGTACTCCTCCCGGTGCTGCTCCGGCCGTCCGCCACCGGAGCGGCGAGGTCACCGGCGTCCGCGCAGCCGTCCGAGCAGGCTGCGGGCCTGGGCGCGCTTGCGGGGGTCGGCCGCGGCGCGCCGGGCCGACGCGATGGTCCGGCGGCCCTGGGGGCTGCGGGTGAACCGAGTGATACGAGCGATCAGGCGGGACATGCTTCCTCCTCCGTGGCGTCCGGCCTTTCGCCTACCCCGAAAACGCCCGGTCGCACGCTCCCGGTGGATCAGGACCGCGCGGCCTCCGAGCGGAAGCCGTCCGGGTCGGTGAACGTGCCACCGGTGGAGCCGATGACGATGCGGTGCGAGCCGGTGCCGTCGGCGGGCACACCCAGGTCCTTGGCCAGCGCCCGGTGCTTGTACAGCGCCAGCTTGACGGGGCAGCCGTCACCGGAGGTGAACTCGGCGTACTTCCCGCCGAAGCTCTTGGCCACGGTCAGACCCCGCCCCACGTAGAACTGCTTGGTGGCCTTCACGTCCTCGACACCGAGCAGCAGGACGACCTCGTCGATGTCGCGGGTGGCGGGCCCGGTGTCCTTCTTCGCCGAGGTCGCGATCTTCCAGATCGTCCCGTCCGGGGCCTGGACGACGCCGCCGTACCCCCACAGCGACTTCGTGGCGGGCTTCAGCACCGTGGCGCCGGCGCCGACGGCGGCGTCGACGAAACCGTCCACGGTGGCCGGGCCGGAGACCGTCAGGGCCAGGGTGAAGCCGCGAAAGCCGGTCGAGGCCGCTTCGGACGCCCGCACGGTGATGTATCTGTCCACACCGAAGGCGCTGTGGAAAAGGCGGGCGGCCGCGGGGTCGGCCACCTCAAGGGTGACGGAGGCGAGGGTCGTGGGGGCTGCGGAGGAAGTGGTGGTTGCCATGTCCTTCACGCTAGAGGCGGGGAGGCGGCCAAGGCTTCTCGAATCCTGACCGGTCCCGCCCCGCCCGCCGTCACTCCTGGCCGGGGCCCTCGGTCGCCTCCGACCGCAGCAGCGGGTGAATGACCCCCGGGAAGACGGTCGCCTGCACGACCTCCTCGGCCGACCCGCCCTTGACGACGGTCTCCGCGACGCCCCAGGGCCGCCCGGCCAGGTGGACGGTGAGGGTGTACGAGGAGGAGCAGCCGGTGCACTCGTAGCGGTCGGCCCAGGTCTCGACCTCGGTGGTGGAGCCCGGGTAGCGCTTCACGTGCCGGTGGCGGGCGTGGCAGTGGTCGCAGGTCTCGCCCGGCTCGCAGGTCCCGCCGCAGGGACAGGGCACGTCGAGCGAATCGGCGGGCGTCCAGCGCTGCACGAGGACGGCGTCGCGGGTGGCGGCGGTGTCCTTCATGGCCTTGAGATTGCGGGCGGCGACGTTGTACGACTCGCCGGTGGCGGCCATCCGGTCGCGGATGACGTCCTTGCGTCCACGGTTGGTCGTCATGGTGGGGCGGGTCCTCCTGGGTCTGGGTTCACGCAGCCCGTCAGGAGGCTCATGAGTCGTACGGATCTGCCTTTACGGTACCGGCCCGGCCCGCACGCTCCCGCCTCCCCCGTGCGGCGGAGGCGGATCGTCACACGGCGTGAGGTGCCGGGCCGGGCGGTGCGGCGGGTTCGGGGCATCACGACGACGGATTCTCCCTCGCCCGCTTCCCGGGTGCTGCCGCCTCGCGGTGGGCGGTACGCGCCGCGCAGGTCGTGGTCTACCGTGCCCGCATGTGCATATCGACAGGTGAGGCGGCGTTCTCCGGCACGATCCTGTACTGCGGGCGTCAGCACCACGGCGAGCACGGCCTCGTCCACGTCCTGGGCTACCAGAACACGGCGGTCAACCTGGCGGACGGGCCGAACGCCATGCTGCTGCATGTGCCCACCAGGCAGCTCACGCCGCAGCACTTCCTCTCGGCGGGGCGCTCCGCCGACGTCCTGCACCGCATGGTCTCCGCAGTGGAGGACGCTGTCGCGGCGGCCGACGGCATCGTGTGGATGAGTGCAAAACCGCAGGCGGCCGTCCAGGTCTTCGATCATGACGTCTACTCGGTGCTGCTGGCGGATGACCCCACCGCGATCCCCGCCGCACTGTGGCAGGTGCCGCCGCACCGGCGCCCCGATCTCGACCCGGAGCTCCTGGACTTCTACGCCGAGCACTTCCCGGACCACACCATCGTGGTGTGCTGTTTCGACAACGCCGAGGCGCGACGGGCCAAGCCCCTGCTGCTCCGGTACCAGCCCCTGGACCCCGACCGGCTGACCGTTCCGGCCCTGGACAGCCACACCGGCAAGGCACCTGACCTCGACGCCGCCGTGCCGGTGGACCACTGGGTGCTGTTCTCCACCGACGAGGCCGCCGCCGGCTGGGGCGCGCCCGTCGCGTACTCCGGGGGCATGCGCCACAACCTGCGCGAATTCCTTCCCGCGGCGGTCATCGGCCGGCACTACGGGGACGGGCAGGCCCTGCCGAACGGGGACTTCACCATCAGCCACCGCGACCTGCTCGGCGGCGACCCCTACCGCATCGAGCGCCTGCAGCCGACCCGTCGCTGACGGCTGGTCAGCCCTGGGCGGCGTACGCGAGGAAACGCGTCCAGGCGGCCGGGGCGAGGGCGAGCTGCGGGCTCTCGTCGAGTTTGGAGTCGCGTACGTGGACGGTGGAGGGGCAGGCGGCGACCTCGACGCAGGAGTCGCCGGAGCCACTGCTGTAGGTTGACTTGTGCCACTCCAGCGCGACTTCGACGCAGGAGTCGCCGTCGCCGCCGCTGTAACTGCTCTTGAACCAGGCCAGGTGTGTGGTGCTCATCTTGCTCCTCGCATCCGCCGCATCAGGCTCTTGGAGTCGTCCAACGAGAGAGCCTGTGAACGCATATTGGCACACCGCATCTGGAGTGCGCTGATCACTGCCGGGTCGGAGACGAACTGGCCGTACTTCTGTCCTTCCAGGTACCCGAACCACTGGTGTTCCTGCGTCTCCAGCAACTGCATCGGCCCGTCCAGGCCCGCGTGGTGATGCCGTACCAACGGCATGATCTGGATGTTGACGTTGCGCAGCTCGGTCAGATCAAGGATGTGGTCCAGCAGCTCCCTGGTGACCTCTTCGCCGCCCAAGTCGCGCAGGAACAGATGCTCTTCGAGGATGAAACTGAAGGAGGTGTTCGGCCGCTCGCGCAGCAGTTGCTGACGTTCCAGCCGAGCCGCGAGCTGGGCCTCGATCTGCTCGTCGGAGAGCGGTGGCAACTGGTCCGTGAACAGCGTCCGCGCATACGCAGGCGTCTGCAACAGCCCCGGAACCAACCGGCACTCGTACGTGTACAGGCTCAGCGCCGTCAGCTCCAGCTGTGCCCACTGCCGGAACCAGCTCGCCAGCCCCTTGCGCCGCGTCAGATGCTTTGCCGCCGCCAGAATCACGCCGAACGCGTCGAGCACGCTGTCCGCCCGTTCCGCGAAGTCCGGCGGTGGGAGGCGGCGGCCCTGCTCGATGGAGGCGACGGTCTCGGGTGAGTACCCGACGAGCGGGGCGAACTGCTCCTGCGTCAGCCTCGCCCGTTTGCGGAAGGTCTTGACCACCTCTCCGAACATCTTGAGGATGTACTGCGGTTCGGGTTCGCCGCTGCGACCGCCGCCGTTGCCGAAGGTCCCGTACGTCGTGCTGTCGATGCCGTCCGTGCCGTGCGTCATGTACGGCCACCTCCCCGTGCGCCTGTCCTGGTCCGAGACCCGTCCATGCTCACGGAACGTGACCCGTACCGTCTACCCTTCGCGCCCGTACGCTGACTGAGCGTACGGGTCGCTGACCTGGTGGACCGGGTCCGGGGCTCGGAATCTGGGGGCATGGAAGCGTCTACGAAGGCCCAACCCCCCGTAACCGTACGTGTGTTCAATCACCAATACCGCGCGGATCCTCATGGCGCCCGGCTCGCCCGCCGCGTCGGCCTCCACAAACTGCACACCTGGGGCATCCTGTACCTCAGTGACGCATCGGAGTCGGCGGCCCTGATCATCGGTGAGCTGGCGGCCAACGCGGCGACCCATGGCCGGGTGCCCGGCCGCAACTTCGAACTGCGGCTGGCGTACCTGCCGGGCGATCCGGCCGTGCCCGGCCTTCTGCGGATCGAGGTGTCCGACACGCGGGGCGAGCGGCGGCCGCCCGGCCCCGGTGAGATCACCGTGCCGGACGGCGGCTCCGACGGCGGGCGCGGCCTGCTCATCGTCGAGGCCCTGGCCGACCGCTGGGCGGTCTTCGACCGCAACCCGGGCAAGACGGTCCGTGCGGAGCTGGACCTGCTGTGCTGACGGGGTCCGGCGTGGGGCCGGCCGGTCGTGCGGTATCGGTCCGTGCCGTATCGGTTGTGCTGTTACTGATCGTTTCAGAACGAGGTGGTAGTCGTAGTCTCGGTCGGCGAACAGCCGGCCCGGCCGGTGCCGGGGCCTGCCGCGGACTCCGGGGTCAGCGCCGGAGCCGGTCCTCCCGGGCATGGAGGAGAGCGCCGGCCGCCTGGGTACGGAGCAGGTCGACGAAGGGCTCCACCAGCGGACCGGCACCGGCGGCGGGCAGCAGCACGCCGTAGTCCAGCGTCGGCGCGTCACTGATGGGGACGAAGGTGATGCCCGGTCGAGCGTGGTACTCCGCGGCCCGCGCCGCCACGATCGAGGCCCCGAACCCGGCGGCGACCATCACGGGGATCTCGTACCAGGAGGAGCAGGAGGGACCTCGCGGGATGGAGCGGCCCATGGGTGTGCGCTGAGGGAAGTGGGTGTCGACAGCGGCCTTCGATCGGATGGTGTCCAGCTCCAGCCGGATCATCGGCACGTCGGCCAGGTCTTCCAGGGACACCGCCGAGGCGCGGGCCAGCGGGTGGTCGGCGGGCAGCATCAGGGCCTTGGGCTCACGAAAGAGCACCGGTCCGGTGACGATGCCGGGTTCGAGCACGGGGAACTCCGCGATCTGCACGTGGACCTCGCCGCGCTGGATCGAGCCGTAGGGATCGGTGAACGGGATCTCCCTGGCCCGCACGGACCAGCCGGGGTACTGGGCCCGGAACGCGTCGCCCGCTCGCAGCAGCAGTTCGGCGCACCAGGGGGTCGTATAGCCGATGTGCAGCTCCCCTTCCGTGGCCCGCCCCTGGGCGGTGGCCCGTTCCAGGGCCTTGCGGATGCGCTGGTGCGCCGGCAGCAGCTCGTCGCGTAGCTGCTCGCCGAGCACGGTGAGACGCACGGTGCGGGACGTGCGCTCGAACAGCGGGGAGCCGATGCGGCGTTCCTGCTTCTTGATGACGTGGCTCACTCGGGACGGGGTGACGTGGAGGCGTTCGGCGGTGCGTCCGAAGTGCAGCTCCTCCGCCAGAGTCAGAAAAATCTCGATCTCGCGCAGCTCCATCGCCCGTCCCACCACCCCTTCCTGACGTGAACCTAATGGTCGACGGTGCGTTGACACAACGCGCATCGATGCGCCGACGGGCAACGGTGTCTTGTCGATCCGGCTGTTGATGGCCCTTCGGCCACGGGCCAGAGTGGTTCCGGCCAGGGCGCCGCGACCGCAGGCCGGATCGGGCCGCGCTGGGCACCCGTCACGGTCGCCGGTCTTCCTCTGCGTCGCTGGAGGTCGGTACGGTGCAGCAGCCGGCTCTGTACCCGTGTATCGCACGATCCCACTTACCCCAAGGAGCTTTCGGATGGGCCAGAACACCGGCGGTTTCACCAGGTCCGGGCTGCAGCGCGTACGCGACGTGCTGGTCCGGCACGTCGATTCGGGCAAGATCCCCGGCCTGGTGGCGCTGTTCAGCCGGGGCGACGAGACGCACGTCGAGACGATCGGCACGATGCGCCACCAGGGCGGAGAGCCGATGCGCCGGGACACGCTCTTCCGCATGGCCTCCACATCCAAGCCGGTCTCGATCGCGGCCGCGATGGTCCTGCTCGACGAGTGCCGGCTGCGCCTGGACGACACAGTGCGGGAGTGGTTGCCCGAACTCGCCGACCGGCAGGTGCTCAAGCGGATCGACAGCCCCGTCGACGACACCGTCGCCGCGCGACGGCCCATCACCGTACGGGACGTGCTGACCTCCACGTTCGGACTCGGCATGGATATGACGGTGCTCGGCACGCCCATCATGAGCGCGCTCTTCGAGCAGGGGATCACGCCCAACCTGCCGACACCGATGCCGGAGCCGGACGAGTGGATGCGCCGGCTGGGCGAACTGCCGCTGATGTACCAACCGGGCGAACGCTGGCAGTACCAGATCGCCAGCGACCTGGTCGGCGTGCTCGTCGAACGCGTCACGGGCCAGTCGTACGATTCCTTCCTGAACGAGCGCGTCTTCGGGCCGCTCGGTATGAAGGACACCGGTTTCCATGTGCCCGCCGACCAGGTGCACCGGCTGCCCCCGCTGTACGCCCCGGACCCGGAGAGCGGCGAGTTCCACGTGTGGGACGAGGCCGAAGGCGGACGCCACAGCGCCCCACCGTCGTTCCCGAGCGGCGGCGCCGGCCTGACCTCGACAGCCGACGACTATCACGCGTACTTCCGCATGCTGCTGAACGGCGGCACACACGGCAGCGAGCGGATCCTGTCCCGGCAGGCCGTCGAGTTGATGACCACCAACCGCCTCACTCCGGAGCAGCTGGCCGCCCGGACCAAACTGGCCCTGGACAACGTCCACATCTCATTCGGGCAGGGACAACAAGGCGGCTGGGGCCTCGGGATGGCCGTGCGCACCTACCGCGGCGACTACGCGCCTGCAGGCCAGTTCGGCTGGGACGGCGGCGCGGGCACCTCCACGTACGCGGACCCGGTCACCGGTCTCACGGGAATCCTGCTCACCCAGGTCGGCACGACCCTCCCCGCCCCGGTCCAGGTGATGAACGACTTCTGGACCACTCTCTATCAGGCGATCGACGACTGAGTCGGGTAGCCGGGTCACGTCTCCGTGACCCGGCTACCCGACTGAGAGGGTGCCGGGCGGGGTCAGTGGTCGGAGTAGCTGAAGTCGCCCATGGTCCAGGCGCTGACGTCATCGATGGCCACGCGGTACATCCCGCCGGTCTCCGGGATTCCCACCGAACCCTGGAGGATCCGCGCCACATGGAAATGCAGATGCGTGGGCGGCCCTTCCTTGCGCGTGGCGGAGGTGAAGACGGCGGCGAACTCGCTCAGCCGGTCCGAGTCCGCCAGGACCTCGGAGACCCGCTGCCTCCAGACGGACTCCGGGGCCAGGCGGCCGGTGATGACAGCGCCCCCGGTGACCACGGTCAGGGACATCTGGTTGCTGTGCCCGGACTCCACCAGGGCTGCGACAGCGGAGAGCAACTCGTCAGGCTTCGACATGAAAGAACATTCTAGTCGGCGGTTCCCCTCCCCGGCTGTCCGGTCGGAACCCGGACCTGCCGCGCCGAGGATCCCGGCGCAGCAGCCCCTGTCAGGCGCCGTCGCCGCGGTCGCCTTCTCCAGGCTCTGCCTGCCGCGGGGCGTGAGCTGCGCCCGAAGGACTTTCCCGACCGCCGCTTCCGCGGGCCTGACCACGTAGCCGTCCCGCTCCGGGGCCTGGAGCAGCACGTTCATGGTCTGCCGTGTCACGAACGCGCCGCGCGGCATCGCAGGCGTTCTACGAGCAGTACCTCGGCCTCGTCCGCTCGCAGGCAGGGCCTCCGCACGCCGACGTCCTCGAGACGAAGCCGATCGCGTTCGCACTCCGCGAGCTCGTCCCCGGCACGGACGTCGCGCCCGTCGCCCGGCCCGCGTCGGCGTGGCGCTCTGGTTCCACGCCACGGACGTGCAGGCCATCCACGACGCGCTCGCCGCCGCCGGCCACACCACCGTCTCGGCCCCCGTCGACGGCCCTTGCGGCCGGACGTTCACCTTCGCCGAGCCCGACGGCCACCACATCACCCTCCACGACCGCGTCCAAGGGGTTGGGTGGATGCCTTTCCTGGCTGAAATTGCACCGTTCTTTTCGGCGGCAATGCTGTCGTGCACCGGAACGGTGTCTTCCCGCTCTTGGACGGGCTAGGCTGCCGCGACATTCAGCGTCATGCCGAGAGCGGATTTTCTCCGCATGCTGCTCCATGGGAAGTCGGTAGGCGAAGCGGGGAACGGCATGCGATCGTTCGGACGGTATTTACGTGGTTCCCGAGGCACGTCGGCAGAAACAGCGCGTACCCCGCGTGCCCTCGGAAGCAGCAACGTGAGCGACATCGATGGCACCTGCTAAGCGAATGCGTGGCGTAATTCGTGATGAGACGTGCGCGTATCTTCGGTTTTCTGGGCTTCGCCGTCTCCGCCGTATTACTGGCGGGGTGTTCCGACAGTGCGGATACGGTGGTCGGACCGATTCGAGGTGAGGGCAAGGACCGTATGCCCAGTCGCACGGCCGAGGACTGGGTGACCTATGCGGACCATGTCGTCATCGCTTCACCGACCAAGGAAAGCGAAGTGGTTCCGAGCCGGAGCGAGATGGACCGGGGAGAGGGGATGATCGGCCGCGATGTGCGGATGAAGGTCGAGAAGGTGCTCTGGTCGAGAAGCGATCCGGCCCAGCCCGCACCGACAACCTGGCAACGCAGTTCATCGGGGTGGGTGTTCAAGGAGGGCGACCTCGACAACCGCACCGAATATGCCCTCGCTGAAAGGCCGCGCATCGAGTTGGGGCACCACTACATCATCGCGCTCGCCTGGCGGGGCGCCACCTGTTCCGAAGGTGACCCCGAGGAGCCGGCGCGCTGGGTCGGGCTCGGCGAGGGAAGCACGGTGCCGTACGACGACGACACCATCGGCCAGGGGGAGATGGAAGGCGGGGAGCAGTCGGCTGAAGAGGTCGCCGCCGCCCTGACCGGCTCCGACGATCCCGTGCCCCGGCTTGAGGACGAACTCGCCGGCAAGAGCGCCGATGCCCTCGTGGCGGCATTGAAGGCGGCGCGTCCCACCGTCGCGTCGCGTTCGGAAGCGCCCGCTGCCAGGGCTCTTGCCTCCAACTGCGAGCAAAGCGCAGGCTGACCGCCGCGCGCCGGCGAAGCCCTGCGCCCCCCTCTCACCCCCGCCGCACCCGTCCCGCGATCCGGCGGCCGAGGCGGCCCAGGGTGCTGACGCGGTTCCAGGCGCGGAAGGCGTCGGCCCGGCCGCTGCTGCCCGTGCGGCCCACCGTCGCCTCGACCTCCGCGACGTCCTCGGCCGGCATCGCGCGGACGGCGGGGCGCAGGACCTCCTCCAGGAGGGCGGCGGCCATCGGGGGCCAGGTGCGGCCCGCGTGCGGGTGGGCGGTCCAGACGGAGAAGCAGTCCGCCGCGTAGGCGGGCTGGGCGCGCAGCCGGGTCCGTACGGCTTCCGTCCGGGCGGTGCGGTCGTACGCGGCGATCAGGTCGGGGTCGTCGCCGTGGACGAAGTCGTACAGCTCGGCACCCGGGCGGTCCGGGGCCAGCAGGCGTTCCACCAGGGCCGCGTACGCCCGTTCCCGGAGCGCCGGCTCGACCGGCTCCGCCTGGGCGCACAGCGTGCGGACCCGCTCCGCCCAGCCGGGGTCCGGTGCGCCCGTGCGCAGTTCGCGGACCAGGTCCAGCAGGAGGAGACCGGCCCGTTCACGGCCGCCGATCTCGGTCGGGAAACCGCGCAGGAGGTCGTGGGCGAGGGAGGCCGCCTCGTCCGTGCCGGCGGCGGAGGCGCTGAGCGCCGCGTCGACCAGGCGGGCCCACGTACCGGCCGCGCGGTGCGAGTCGGAGGTGGCCGCCTCCAGCAGCAGGCGGGCCTCCGCCACCGTCGGGGCGCGGTCCTCCCAGACCAGGCCCACCGCCGTGCGCAGCACCAGCGGCTCGGCGAAGGGGGAGAGGCCCGCCGCCCGCAGCACCCGGTGCCACACCGCCGCCCGGTCACCGCCCAGCGTCGCCATCGCGCCCGGCACCTCGGCGCACATCCGCAGATGCGGCAGTGCCTGCGTACCCGTGAACGGCAGCGTGACCCGTTCCAGGAACCGGGCCACCGCCCCGGGGTCCTGCGGCGCGATCCGGTCCAGTGCGCCGAGCAGCGCCGTCCGCACCTCGAACTGCTCGTCCAGCAGCTCCAGCAGGGCCGGTGCGAAGTCCGGCAAGCCCTCGGCCCCCGCCCTCGACTCCTCCCCTGCCGCCGCCTCTGCCAGCACCGCCGGCGCCAGGCGGTCCACGATCTCCGGCAGCGCATCCGTGCGGTCCACGCCCAGCAGCCGCGCCACCCGCAGCAGTTGTACGGTTCGCGCGACCGATCGGGGCCCGGTCGTGTCGCCGAGCTCGGTCAGGATCTCCGGGGCGAGCCGCTCCGCGACCGCCGCGCCCTCCGGCCCCATGAACGCGTCCCGGCGCGGCAGTTCCAGCGAGCCGTTGCCGCCCCGTACCGCCTCGGTGACCAGCATCGCCGCGAGCGGCGCGGTGACCGAGGCCGGGCAGCGGCCCTCCAGCGCGCCGAACAGCCGCCCGGCCGCGTCGAATTCGGGTCCGGTTCGGTCGTCGATACCGGGAGAGGTGAGGGCCTCGATCAACTGGCCGGTGCGCTTCGCGTCCAGGGCGTACGGGCGGTCCGCCGCCCAACCGGCCGCCGCCGCACGTCCGTCCGGGGCGAGCGCGATCCCCGCGCAGAGCGCCGTCACCGCCAACGGGCCTGCCGCGAACGGCTCGCCGGGAAGCTCGCGCGCCTCCCCGAACAGCTCCGGGGACCGGCTCCGCCAGACCCGGGCCGCCGTCGTCGCCCACACGTCGTCCGTGCCGCCGCCCGGCGGGGGCTGCTCCGCGCACTCGTGCACCCGCAGTCCCGCCGCCCGCGCCGCCGCCGCGTCCTCGGGCAGCACGCCCACCACCCGCGCCGCCGAACTCCCCGGCCGCCGCGTGTACGTGGTGAACGTCAGCCGCTCCGCGCTCTCCCTCGGCAGGGTCACGGACGCGATCCCCAGCCACCGGGCCACGTCCGCGCACTGCCGCTCCACCAGCACCACCGGCCGCCCGCCGGACTCCGTCGGCCCGCTCGCCCGGCGCAGATCCGCCAGGACGGCCGCCAGCCAGGGGCCGCGCGAGACGGCGAAGTCGTCCAGGCCCTCCGAGACCGCCGTCGGGCCCGGCGGCAGTGTCAGCGGGTCCGGTATCGCCCCGGCGGGCGTCGTCGACACCCACAGCGGCGAGCGCCACGCCTCGACCGGCAGCCGGTCGCCCGGCAGCGGAACCCCCGGCGGCAGATGCACCGCGTGCGCATGGAACCGGATGCCCTGTCTGGGCCCCGGCCCTGCCCCCCTCGCCGCGTCGCCGCCGCTGCCGCCACCGGTGTCCCGTACCGGCGCCGACCGGGACACCAGACGGCTGCCGTCGGAGAGGACGGCGTACGTGAACGACTGTGGCAGTGAGCGCAGTTCACCGTCCGACGGGCGGTCGGCGACGCCCTCGGGAAGCTCGTAGCGCACCAAGGGCTCGATCTCCGTCAGCAGAGCAGCCGACACCCCGGGCCCGACCGCCGTGAACCGGCCCGCCGGCCCTTCGGACCCTTCGGCCCCCGGAGCGGCGGAGGTGTAGTGCACCTGTGCAAGGCTCATCTGTCGGCCCTCTTCGTCCTGCCGCGCCCGGTCCCCGTGCCTGCCCCCGTACGGCTGGGTCGGGGGAGAAGTCCGCAGCCGCGGGGGCGACGCTATCAAGGACGGGGAGGTATTCCCTACGCTGTGTCAGGCCCCGGCCTCAGGTCGGGCCGAGGCCCCGCGCGAGGTCGGCCCGAGGCCGGGCCGGACGCCCTCGCCGAGCACATCGCCGCCTTCCTGGCCGAGACGGCCGGCATCGTCGTCCGGGTGGCCCCGGGGCGGTGCCGTCCGGGTCCCGGCGCTGTAACAGTCCCCTAACAGCCCTGCCGGCCACGCCGGTCGAATTTATGATCGACACGGCGTCGAGGAGGAACGGGGGAATCGCTGTGACCTGTCATGTGCCCTTAAGAGGGGGCGAGTTCGGTCTGGCATTGGCTTTGACGACCGTGCTACTCGTCGGCTGTTCCGGCACGGCGGACGGTCCGGGGAAAGCCGGAGAGCGGGACGCGTCGGCCGGCGCGAGCGCGGACGCCGGTGACACCGCTGCCGGGCCGTCGCCCGAGGAGTCGTTCGTGCCCGATCCCGCCCGGCTCCCCCGCACCGGGGCCGAGGCGCGCGACCTCATCGACCGCGTCATCGCCGGGCCCGACAGCTTCGGCGCCAAGGTGGTGAAGCGGAGCCCGTACGAGAGCGACCCGGACACCTGGCCCGTGCTCGGCGAGGACTGCGTCTGGCAGCAGCGGAAGCCCGCCCGCAGCGTCCTGGCCACCCTCACACGGTCGTTCGAGGCGCCGGCCGAGGCGGGCAAGGGGCCGGTGCGCCTCGCCGCGGTGGTCACCGTGCACCGCACCCGTGAGGACGCCACCTGGGAGATGGCGGAGTCGATCGAGGAGACCATGCGCTGCCCCACCCAGCAACTGCGCAAAGGCGAGACGATCGGATCCATGGTCGCCGCGGCGCTCCTCGGCGGCGAGAGCGCCCAGAACAGCTCGGAGGACTTCCTCAGCGAGGTGGGGAAATACCAGAGCTCCGAACTGGGCGGGCCGCACCACTACTCCTGGCAGCAGGCGCAGACCCTCCAGTTCACCGTCGCCGTGACCGGCAAGGGAGCCGAGGGCCGCACCACGAAGGAGATCGACAGGTTCGTCAATGAGGCGCAGGGAGTCATGCTCTCCCGGCTCGAGAACGCCGTCGAGAAGCAGAGCTGAGGCCGGGCATGGACGATCTGCGACCCACTGATCCCGCCCGTGTCGGCGGCCACCGGCTCCTGGGCCGCCTCGGAGCGGGCGGCATGGGTGTCGTCTACCTCGGGCGGACCGATGCCGGTGCGCTCGCCGCCGTCAAGGTGATCCTGCCCGAACTCGCGGAGGACGAGGATTTCCGGACCCGCTTCCGGCGCGAGGCCGAGGCCGCCCGCCGGGTCGACAGCCCCTGGGCCGTACGGGTGACCGATGCTGACACCGAGTCCGAACGCCCCTGGCTCGCCACGGAGTTCGTTCCCGGACCGACCCTTTCCGACGTCGTCGCGCGGCGCGGACCGCTGCCCGTGCGCAGTGTCGCGGTCCTGGGCCGGCTGCTCTCCCGCGCCCTGGCCGCCGTGCACGGTGCCGGGCTTGTCCACCGCGACGTCAAGCCGGGCAACGTCCTGCTGACGGCCGACGGCCCCCGGCTGATCGACTTCGGGATCGCTCGCGCGGCCGACGCCACCGTCCTGACCGCCACCGGACTCGTCGTCGGCACCCCCGGCTTCCTGCCGCCCGAGCAGGCGTCCGGCAACACCGCGGGCTCGGCCGGGGACGTCTTCTCGCTCGGCTGCCTCCTCGCGTACGCGGCCACCGGCCGGCCGCCGTTCGGCAGCGGAGCGGTCGACGCGCTGCTCTACCGGACCCTCCACGACGAGCCCGACCTCGACGGCATCGAGGAGCCGTGGCTCCGGGGACTGCTGCAACGGTGCCTGGCCAAGGAACCCGCCGAACGGCCGGAAGCCGCCGCTCTCGACGGGCTGATCACCGAGGACGTGCCGGCCGGGGAGCGAGCGGACTGGCTGCCCGAGGACATCGTCCGGATCATCGCGGACCGGTCCGCCGCCCTGCTGGCCCTGCCCGGCATCGACGCCACCGTCGCCGAGGAGCCCGGCCCGCCGGAACCCGCCCCCGGCCGACGGCGCTTCCTGCTGCTCACGGCGGGCGGCGCGGTGGCCCTCGGCGCGGGTGCGTTCGCCGCCCTGCGGATCGGCGCCGACGGGACCGGCGGCAACGCCGACGGCGCACCGGGCGGGCGCCGCTGGATCATCGGTGTACACGCCGACCTGACGGGGCCGCAGAGCGCCGCCGGGCGAGCCCAGGAACGTGGCGTCCGGCTTGCCGTGGACCGCTTCAACGCCCTCGACGACCGGCCCTTCCGGCTCGCGGTGAAGGTCCTCGACGACGCGGGGGACCCCACCCGCTCCGCGCAGGTCGCCGAGCAGTTCGCCGGCGACCCGGAGGTCGCCGCGGTCATCGGTCCCACGAGCGACGTCACGGCCGCGGCGGCGCTGTCCCGGTATGACGAAGCGACCCTGCCGGTGCTGACGGTGTCCGCCCTCCAGATTGCCTTTCCGGACCGGGCCAACGCCTCCTTCTTCCAGGCCGGCCCCTCCTACGCGTCCCTCTCGATCCCCATCGTCAACCGCCTCCTGCTGCGCCCCGAGGTCGAGCGGCTGGGCATCCTGATCGACCGGGCCGGCGGACAGGCGGCGTACCAGGCGGGCTACGCGACGAACCTGATGACGCCCAACCTCACCACCGGTACCACCCACCCCCGGGTGGTGCCCGCCGGGACGAGCGTCTTCGACCCGGTCGTCGCCGACCTGCTCTCCCACCGCAGCGACGCCGTCTTCTACGCCGGTGACGCGACCGGCGCCTCCCGGGTCGCCCGCATCCTGGCCGACCTCTCCTACACCGGACCGCGCATGGCCCAGCACACCGTCATGGGGCCGGAGTTCCTGAAACAGGCGGGGGCAGCGGCCGACGGCTGGGAGTTCATCGCCCCGTTCACCGACGCGAGCGCCCCGGCCGCCGCGACGTTCGCCGCCGCCCACAGCAAGCGCTTCGGCGCCGCCCCCGCCGCCTGGTCGGCCGAGGCGTACGACGTGGCGGGGCTCGTCGCCCGCGAGCTGGCCGCCCTGGCCGACGGCGCGGCCAAGAGCACGAAGCCGAGCGCCGGTCCCTCCGGGGCGCCCCGCCCCACCCGCCCCCAGCTCACCGCCGCGATAGCCGCCTCCCGGTACGAGGGGGTCTCGCGCAGCTACGCGTTCGACGAGGAGCGGCAGCAGCTCGTCGGCCAGGACGCGCACCTGTACCGGGTGAAGGACGGACGCCTGGACTACCTCGGCCCGGCCCCGAAACCGAAGAGCTGACGTGCGGCCCCTCACCTCCGAGGACCCCCGTGCCGTCGGTCCGTACCGCACCCTCGTCCGGCTCGGCGCGGGCGGCATGGGCGTGGTCTACCTGGCGCGCTCGGCGGGCGGGACGCTCGTCGCCGTCAAGGTGATCCGCGCCGAGCACGCCGCCGACCCGGCGTTCCGGGCCCGCTTCCGGCGCGAGGCGGAGTCCGCCACCCGCATCACCGGCCCGTGGGTCGTTCCGGTGCTCGGCGCGGACACCGAGGCCCGCGAGCCGTGGCTGGCGACCGCGTTCGTCCCCGGGCCCTCGCTGGCCGAGGTGGTCGGCGCGAGGGGCGCGCTGCCCACGGCCACCGTCCGGGCGATCGGCAGCCGGCTGGCCTCGGCTCTCGTCGCGGTCCACCGGGCCGGGCTGATCCACCGCGACGTCAAACCGGACAACGTGCTCCTCGCCCTCGACGGCCCCCGCCTCATCGACTTCGGGATCGCCCGCCACGAGGGCGCCACGGCGCTCACCGCCACCGGCGCGGTGATCGGCACGCCCGGCTACCTCGCCCCCGAACAGGCGTCGGCCGGGTCGGTGGGACCGGCGTGCGACGTGTTCTCGCTCGGCTGCGTCCTGGCGTACGCGGCGACGGGCCGGCGACCGTTCGGCGAGGGCGGAGCGGCCGGAGTGCTGTTCCGCACGGTCCACGAGGAGCCGGACCTGACGGGCGTGCCGCCCGGACTGTTGCCGCTGCTCGCCGCCTGCCTCAGCAAGGACCCGGCCACCCGGCCGTCGGCGGGGCGGATCGGCGACGAGCTGGAGGCGGCCGGGGGAGCGGACAGCGACCGGACGGGGAAGAGCCCGCCGGATCCGCGAGTGGCCTGGGCTCCCGGCGGGGCTGCGGGGACGCCCCTGGGCGGGGGCGGCGGAGCCTTCGGGACGGCTCCCGACGGAGCTGCCGGGACCGCCCCGGACAGGGCCCCGCCCCAGGAGCCGGACACCGCCCCGCACGCGGGGGACTGGTTCGCGCCGCCCGGCCTCGCCGCGCTGATCGCGGAACGTTCGGCGCAGGCCCTCGCGCTGCCGGATCCCGAGCCGCCGCCCGCCCCCGTCGCCCCGGGCGAGGACGAAGCGGCACCCGCGAAGGGCCTGACGCGACGGCGGCTCCTGATCGCCGGAGCCGCCGGAGGTGTCGTGGTCACCGGCGGCTCCACCGCGGCCTGGCTCGCCCGGCGGCGGTCCGCCCGGGCCGCGTCGGGCTCCGGCACACCGCCCACGTACACGATCGGGCTCCATGCCGACCTCAGCGGCCCCGGCCGCGCCGCCGGGCTGGCGCACCAGCGTGGCGTACGGCTCGCGGTCGCCGATCACAACGCCCGAACCGATACGGCGTTCCGCCTCGCCCTGCGGACCGAGAACGACGCCGGCGACCCGCGACGGGCCTTGCGGGCGGCCGGTCTGCTGGGGTCCGGCCCCGAGGTCATCGCCGCGGTCGGGCCGACCGGCGCCGTGCTGGCCGAAGACGTCGTCCAGCGGTACGCCGAGGCACGGCTCGCCCTCGTCGTCGTCGCGGCAGGCTCCACGACCGCGTCCGAAACGGCCGCCCACCTCTGCGTGACCCGCCCGTACGACCGCATGCTCGCTCCGGGACTCATCAGCTACGTCGTCCACACCCGTCCCGCCGAGCGCGTCCTCCTCGTCCAGGACCACACCGGCCTCGGCGGAGAGCTGGCCGGCGACTTCCGCGAGGCCGTGCCCGCGGACACCACCGTCATCACCCAGGCACTGCCACGGGGCGACACGGGCTACGGTGCGGCCGCCCGGAAGGCCGTGACCAGCAGGGCGGACGCCGTGGTGCTCGCGAGCGGCGATGCGGCCCGGGCCGCCCGCCTCGCCACCGCACTGGCGGACGAGGACTACTCCGGTACCCGGATCGCCGCCGGACCCGCCCTCGGGCCCGCCTTCCTCACCGGCGCGGGCGCCGCCGCCGACGGCTGGGTCTTCGCCGAGGCGTACGCCGACCCCGCGGCCCTCCCGTCGGCCAGGACGTTCACCGCCGACCACCGCAGGCGCTTCGGCGCGCCCCCGGCCACGTGGGCCGCCGAGGCGTACGACGCGGTCGGTCTGATCGCCCGCGCCGCCGGGGCCGCCGCAGCCCCGGGGTCGGTGCGCGGGGGCATGGCCCGGCTGATCCGCGGTACCGAGCACCGGGGGATCGTGCGTCCGCTCGCCTTCCGTCCGTCGATCCGCCAGGTGCGGTACGAGAACGGGATCTTCCTCTACCGGATCGAGCAGGGCCGCCCCCGCTTCCTCGGCCCGTTCGGCGAGCTGTGACCGAGGAAACGAAGCCCGGAGAGCGGCAGCGGTCGGTGAAGCCACGGCCAGGTGTGAAGATCTCCTGCGGCGGTGCTTAAGAAATCCTCGATGGACCCGGGGCACCGCCGTACGGCAGCCTTTTCGGTGACGGCCGGGGACGGCGCGTGGAGCTTTCCGAGATGCTCCGTCCCGTCCGGCCGAACCCCCACCATGGGGGGTGACACCCAAGACCACCCCGGGCCGCAGGGTTCCTCCGACATGCCCCGCGGCCCGGGGTATTCACTCGCGTACCGACGTCAGGGAGCCACAGCCGTGAAGGCACTCGTCAAGCAGAAGGCCGAGCCCGGACTGTGGCTGATGGACGTGCCGGAACCGGAGTACGGCCCCACCGACGTCCTGATCAAGGTTCTGCGCACCGGTATCTGCGGCACCGACCTGCACATCCGCGCCTATGACGGCTGGGCCCAGCAGGCGGTCACCACCCCGCTGATCCTCGGCCACGAGTTCGTCGGCGAGGTCGCCGCGACCGGCTCCGACGTCACCGACATCGCCACCGGCGACCTGGTCAGCGGCGAGGGCCACCTCGTCTGCGGCAAGTGCCGCAACTGCCTCGCCGGCCGCCGCCACCTCTGCCGCTCCACCGTCGGCCTCGGGGTCGGCCGGGACGGGGCGTTCGCGGAGTACGTGGTCCTGCCCGCCTCGAACGTGTGGGTGCACCGGGTCCCCGTCGACCTCGACATCGCGGCGATCTTCGACCCGTTCGGCAACGCCGTGCACACCGCGCTCTCCTTCCCGCTGGTCGGCGAGGACGTCCTGATCACCGGCGCCGGCCCGATCGGCATCATGGCCGCCGCCGTCGCCCGGCACGCCGGCGCCCGCAACGTCGTCATCACCGACGTCAGCGAGGCCCGCCTCGCCCTCGCCCGCAAGGTCGGCGTCAGCCTCGCGCTGAACGTCGCGGACCGCACCATCGCGGACGGGCAGCGCGAACTCGGCCTGCGCGAGGGCTTCGACATCGGCCTGGAGATGTCCGGCCGCCCCGAGGCGATGCGCGAGATGGTCGCGAACATGACGCACGGCGGCCGGATCGCCATGCTCGGCCTGCCCGCCGAGGAGTTCGCCGTCGACTGGGCCCGCGTCGTCACCTCGATGATCACCATCAAGGGCATCTACGGCCGCGAGATGTACGAGACCTGGTACGCCATGTCCGTCCTGCTGGAGGGCGGCCTCGACCTCAGCCCCGTGATCACCGGCCGGTACGGCTTCCGCGACTTCGAGGCGGCCTTCGACGACGCGGCGAGCGGACTCGGCGGCAAGGTCATCCTCGACTGGACCGCCTGACCTTCGAACCTCTCCTCGCATCCTTAAGGAACCCGCATGTTCGACTCCGTACGCGACGATCTGCGCACCACCCTCGACGAGATCCGCGCCGCCGGGCTGCACAAGCCCGAGCGCGTGATCGGCACCCCGCAGTCCGCGACCGTCGAGGTCACCTCCGGCGGCCGCCCGGGCGAGGTCCTCAACTTCTGCGCCAACAACTACCTCGGCCTCGCCGACCACCCCGACGTCGTCGCCGCCGCCCACGAGGCGCTGGACCGCTGGGGCTACGGGATGGCCTCGGTCCGCTTCATCTGCGGCACCCAGGAGGTCCACAAGGAGCTGGAGCAGCGGCTCTCGGCCTTCCTCGGCCAGGAGGACACGATCCTCTACTCCTCCTGCTTCGATGCCAACGGCGGTGTCTTCGAGACCCTTCTCGGCCCCGAGGACGCGGTCATCTCCGACGCCCTCAACCACGCCTCCATCATCGACGGCATCCGGCTCTCCAAGGCCAAGCGCCACCGTTACGCCAACCGCGACATGGCCGAGCTGGAGACGCAGCTCAAGGAGGCGTCCGGGGCCCGCCGCCGCCTCATCGTGACCGACGGCGTCTTCTCCATGGACGGTTACGTCGCCCCCCTCCAGGAGATCTGCGACCTGGCCGACCGCTACGACGCCATGGTCATGGTCGACGACTCGCACGCCGTCGGCTTCGTCGGCCCCGGCGGCCGCGGCACGCCCGAGCTGCACGGGGTGATGGACCGGGTCGACATCATCACCGGCACCCTCGGCAAGGCGCTCGGCGGAGCCTCCGGCGGCTACGTCGCGGCCCGCGCCGAGATCGTCGCCCTGCTGCGCCAGCGCTCGCGCCCGTACCTCTTCTCCAACACCCTCGCCCCGGTCATCGCCGCCGCCTCCCTCAAGGTCATCGACCTGCTGGAGTCCGCCGGGGACCTGCGCGAGCAGCTCGCCGCCAACACCGAGCTGTTCCGCACCCGGATGACCGCGGAGGGCTTCGACATCCTCCCCGGCGACCACGCCATCGCCCCCGTCATGATCGGCGACGCGGGCAAGGCGGGCCGGATGGCGGAACTGCTCCTGGAGCGCGGTGTGTACGTGATCGGCTTCTCGTACCCCGTCGTCCCGCAGGGCGCGGCCCGCATCCGGGTCCAGCTCTCGGCCGCCCACTCCACCGCCGACGTGAACCGCGCCGTGGACGCGTTCATCGACGCCCGGTCCGCGCTGGAGGCGGAGGCCGCCTGACACGTCCGACCCGGTCGGTGGTTCCGCCGCCACCTGGGACAATGGGCACATGATCGATGCGCGGCGGCTGCGAATCCTCCGTGCGGTGGCCGACCACCGCACGGTGACCGCGGCCGCCGCCGCGTTGTACCTGACCCCCTCCGCCGTCTCCCAGCAGCTCGCCGCCCTGGAGCAGGAGACCGGCCACCGCCTCGTCGAACGCGGCGCGCGCGGGGCCCGGCTCACCGCCGCCGGGGAGATCCTGCTCAGCCACACCAACCTGGTCCTCGCCCAGCTGGAGCGGGCCGAGGCGGAGCTGGCCGACTACAGCGCGGGCATCGCCGGTACGGTCACGGTCGCCGCGTTCGCCACCGGCATCGGCCTCGTCCTCGCCCCCGCCCTCACCGAGCTGGCCCGCACCGCGCCCGGCATCCGGGTCAAGGTCCAGGACGCGGAGGGCGACGCGAGCGTCCCCATGGTGCTGGACCGGCAGGTGGACGTGGCGGTGGCCGTCGAATACCGGGGCGCGCCCGCCGAGGACGACCGCCGGCTCACCCGCGTCCCGCTGTACTCGGAGCCGTTCGACGCGGTGCTTCCCGTGGGCCACCGCCTCGCAGGCCAGGCCCAGGTGGCGGTCGCCGACCTGGCGAAGGACCCGTGGATCGGTCCGTACCCGGGCAACCCCTGCCACGACGTGGTGGTCCTGGCCTGCGAGTACGCCGGTTTCGCCCCGCGCCTCGATCACTCGTCCGACGACTTCCACGCCGTGGTCGCCCTGGCCGGGGCGGACGCCGGGGTGGCGCTGGTGCCCCGCTCCGCGCTGCGCGGGATGGAGCTGACGGGGGCCGTCGTCCGCCCGGTCGAGGGCAGCGCCCCCACCCGCCGGGTCTTCGCCGCCGTACGCCAGGGGGCCGAGGGCCATCCGCTGATCCGGCCGGTGCTGGACGCGATGGAGGCGGTGGCCGTACGCGAGGCGGGGCTGGCTGCCCGGTCCTGACGCCGGGGTTCCAGGTCGTCGCCGCCACGGGGATGGACCCGTCGTCGGAGGGCGTCCGGCCGCGCCTCGGCCGTGGGCCGAAAGGCGACTGCTCAGCCGGCCGGCTGGAGCAGATCCCACCGGTTGCCGTACAGGTCCTCGAAGACCGCGACCGAGCCGTACGTCTCGTGGCGCGGCTCCTCCAGGAAGCGCACCCCGGCCGCGCGCATCCGCGCGTGGTCGGCCGCGAAGTCCTCGGTGTGCAGGAAGAAGCCGACCCGGCCGCCCGTCTGCGCCCCCACGGCCCCGGCCTGCGCCTCGTCCTTCGCCCGGGCCAGCAGCAGCCCCGTGCCGTCCGCCGCCCCGCGCGGGCGCACCACCACCCAGCGGGTGCCGTCGCCCCGGTCGGTGTCCTCCACCAGCTCGAAGCCGAGCGCGTCGCGGTAGAACGCGAGCGCCTCGTCGTAGTCGCGGACGACCAGGGTGACCAGGGCGATGTGGGACATGGGGGGCCTTTCGGAGGCTCGGCGGGGGCGGGGAGTCCGGGAGCGATGAAGTTATACGTAACACTAGCGCGTCGGTCCCCGGCCGCCGGGCACAATGCGCCGCATGGACTTCGTGGACGCTACGACCACCGGCGGCCGGGCCGCGCTGAACGACCGGGCCCGCGCCCTCGCGGACACCGGACAACGGTGCATCCTCGGGATCGCGGGCCCACCCGGAGCCGGGAAGTCCACTCTGGCGGACCGGCTGGTCGCGGCCCTGGACGGACGCGCCGCCCTCGTCCCGATGGACGGCTTCCATCTCGCCGCCGCCGAACTGGACCGCCTCGGCCGCGCCGACCGCAAAGGCGCGCCCGACACCTTCGACGCGGTTGGGTACGCGGCCCTGCTGCGGCGGCTGCGGACGCCGGACCCGGTGCACGCGGTCTACGCCCCGGCCTTCGACCGGTCCCTGGAGGAGCCGGTCGCGGGGTCGCTGCCCGTCCCGCCGGACGTCCCCCTCGTCGTCACCGAGGGCAACTACCTGCTGCTCGACGACGGGCCCTGGGCCCCGGTGCGCGGGCTGCTGGACGAGGTGTGGTTCCTGGACCTCGCCCCGGACGTGCGGGTACGCCGGCTTGTCGACCGCCATGTGCACCACGGCAGGCTCCGGCGCGACGCGGAGGAGTGGGTGGCCCGGTCCGACGAGGCGAACGCCCGGCTGGTGCTGCGGGGCCGCGCACGGGCGGACCTGATCGTGCGGCTGCCCGACGGGCGACGACCGGCGGCCGGCGACTGAAGGCTGACGGCCCGACAGGCACGCGGATCCGGAAGCCGGAAGCCGGTCACGAACACGCCGGCGCCTGACACGCGCCCGGAAGTCGGTCGCGTACGCCCTGCCCGGCGGGCAGGATGCTGTGTGCCGTGTCGCACCGCCAGGAGGTCCTGATGCCGAGCCCGACCCCGAGCCCGTTCGCCCAGCAGTCCGCCGCGCCCCCGCCCTTCACCGCCGACGACTACCGGGCCCGGATGGCGCGGGCCGCCGAGTCCGCCGCCGAGGCCGGGCTCGCCGGGGTGATCGTCGCGCCGGGCCCCGACCTCGTCCACCTCACCGGCTACCGCCCCGTCAGCACCGAGCGCCTCACGCTCCTCGTGCTGCGGGCCGGCCACGACCCCGTGCTGGTGGTCCCGACCCTGGAGGCCCCCGACGCGGCAGCCGCCACCGGGGCGCCCGCGCTGACCCTGCGCGACTGGACCGACGGCAAGGACCCGTACGCGGTGACCGCCCCGCTGCTGGCCGCCGAGGGCCGCTTCGGCGTCAGCGACAACGCCTGGGCCATGCATCTGCTGGGCCTCCAGCGGGAGTTGCCCGGCACCTCCTACACCGCGCTCACCGAGGCCCTCCCGATGCTCCGCGCGGTGAAGGACGCCGCCGAACTGGAACGGCTCGCCGCCGCCGGAGCCGCCGCCGACGCCACGTACGAGGAAATCCTCAAGGTGCGCTTCTCCGGCCGCCGGGAGGTCGACGTGGCGACCGATCTCGCCGCGCTGCTGCGGGAGTTCGGGCACTCCCAGGTGGACTTCACCGTCGTCGGCTCCGGCCCCAACGGGGCCAACCCGCACCACGAAGCGGGGACACGCACCATCGAGCGCGGTGACATGGTCGTCCTCGACTTCGGCGGCCTGAAGCACGGTTACGGCTCCGACACCTCCCGTACGGTCCATGTCGGCGAGCCCACCGCCGAGGAGCAGCGGGTCCACGACATCGTCCGCGAGGCCCAGCAGGCGGGCTGCGCCGCCGTGCGGCCCGGCGTCGCCTGCCAGGAGATCGACCGGGCCGCCCGCGCGGTGATCACCGAGTTCGGCTACGGCGACCGGTTCATCCACCGCACCGGCCACGGCATCGGCGTCACCACCCACGAACCGCCGTACATGATCGAGGGCGAGGAGCAGCCCCTCGTTCCCGGCATGTGCTTCTCCGTGGAGCCGGGCATCTACCTCCCCGGCCGCTTCGGCGTCCGGATCGAGGACATCGTGGCGGTGACCGAGGACGGCGGGCGGCGGCTCAACACCACCGCCCGCGAGCTCGCCGTCGTGGAGTAGCCGCGCGGGCGCGGTAGTTCAGTCGTCCGCCAGCACCACGCAGGACTCCGGCGGCAGGTGCAGCACCCCGTCCGGCCCCGGCGCCCCGACCGGCTCCCAGGCCGCCAGCACCCGCCCCCCGGAGCGGCGGTGGCGTCCGAGGCCGAGCGGGATCGCGGCCGGCTTGCCGGCCAGGTTCACCACGACCCGCAGGTCCCCCCGGCGGTAGGCGAACCAGCGCGCGTCCTCGTCGAACGCGGTCTTCACCGACGCCAGATCGGGGTCGTGCAGATCGGGCAACGTGCGCCGCAGCGCGATCAGTTTGCGGTACCAGGCGAGCAGCCGCGCATGCGGTTCACGCTTCGGCTCGGACCAGTCGAGGCAGGACCGGTCCCGGGTCGCCGGGTCCTGCGGGTCGGGGATCTCCTCCTGCGCCCAGCCGTGCGCCCCGAACTCCCGCCGCCTGCCGCTCCGCACGGCCTCGGCCAGCTCCGGGTCCGTGTGGTCGGTGAAGAACTGCCAGGGGGTGCGCGCCCCCCACTCCTCGCCCATGAACAGCATCGGGGTGAAGGGACCCGTCAGCACGAGCGCGGCGGCGCACGCCTGGAGACCGGGGGAGAGGGCGGAGGCCAGCCGGTCGCCCAGCGCCCGGTTGCCGATCTGGTCGTGCGTCTGCGCGTACCCGACGAAGCGGTGCGCCGGGGTACGGGACACGTCGACCGGGCGGCCGTGGCTCCGGCCCCGGAAGCTGGACCACGTCCCGTTGTGGAAGAACGCCGACGTCACCGTCTTGGCGAGGGCGGCCAGCGGGGCCCGGGCGAAGTCGGCGTAGTAGCCCTGGGACTCACCGGTGAGCGCGGTGTGCAGGGCGTGGTGGAAGTCGTCGTTCCACTGGGCGTGCAGCCCGAGGCCGCCCGCCGGGCGCGGGGTCGTGGTGCGCGGATCGCAGAGGTCGGACTCGGCGATCAGCCCGAGCGGCCGTCCCAGCTCCACCGCCAGCGCGTCCACCGCCGCCGACAGCTCCTCCAGGAACGTCAGCGCCCGGGTGTCCGCCAGCGCGTGCACCGCGTCCAGGCGCAGCCCGTCCAGCCGGTAGTCGCGCAGCCAGGCCAGCGCGCTGCCCAGCAGGAACGCCCGCACCTCGTCCGAGCCCGGCGCGTCCAGGTTGACCGCCGCGCCCCACGGGGTGTGGTGGGTGTCGGTGAAGTAGGGGCCGAAGGCGGGGAGGTGGTTGCCGGAGGGGCCCAGGTGGTTGTGGACGACGTCCAGGACCACTCCGAGCCCCAGCCCGTGCGCCGTGTCGACGAAGCGTTTCAGCGCCTCGGGCCCGCCGTACGGTTCGTGCACGGCCCACAGCGAGACGCCCTCGTACCCCCAGCCGTTGACCCCCGGGAACGGGCACACGGGCATCAGCGACACATGGGTGACCCCCAGCTCCGCCAGATGGCCCAGCCGGGCCGCCGCCGCGTCGAACGTGCCCTCCCGGGTGTACGTCCCCACGTGCAGCTCGTACAGCACGGCCCGGTTCAGCCGCCGCCCCGCCCACCCGTTGCGCCAGGCGTACGCCTCCTGGTCCACGACCGCGCTCGGCCCGTCGGGCCCGTCCGGCTGCCGCCGCGAACGGGGGTCCGGCAACCGGGGCCCGTCGTCCACCCGGAACCCGTACCGGTCCCCGTCCGACGCCGCCGCCTCGGCCGTCCACCACCCCTCGCGCCCCGCGTCACGCTCCATCGGGCACCGGACGTCCGCCGCCTCCAGCACGACCGATTCCGCGTCGGGGGCCCACACCTCGAACTGCATCCACCACTCCTCGTCCCTGGGCGGGGCGCGCGGACGCCCGGGGACGGGCTCCACGATCCTCGCGACAGGCTCTGTTGCCGCCCGCCACCGGCGATTAAGGTCTGGTCCTGATCATTGCCCGGCGAGGCGCCCGCTCATACGGATTCCCACGTACGGCTGCTGGAGGCCGCGATGACCCTGCCGATCTTCCCGCCCGGTTTCCTCTGGGGAGCCTCCGCCTCCGCGTTCCAGACCGAGGGGGCGGTGGACGCGGACGGCAAGGGCCCCTCGGGCTGGGACGCCTTCGCCGCGCTGCCCGGCCGGATCAAGGACGGCACCGACACCACCCGGGGCACCGGCTTCCACGCCCGCTACCGCGAGGACGTCGCCCTGCTGGCCGGGCTCGGCGCCGACGCCTTCCGGTTCTCCGTCAGCTGGCCCCGCGTGGTGCCCGGCGGCAGCGGCGCCGTCAACGCCGACGGGCTCGACTTCTACGACCGGCTCGTCGACGAGCTGTGCGCCCACGGCATCACCCCCGCCCCGACCCTCTACCACTGGGACACCCCGCTCCCGCTGGAGGAGGCGGGCGGCTGGCTCGACCGGGACACCGCCTACCGCTTCGCCGAGTACGCGGGCATCGTCGCCGAACGCCTCGCCGACCGGGTCCCCATGTGGATCACGATCAACGAACCCGCCGAGGTCACCCTCCTCGGCTACGCCCTCGGCGAGCACGCCCCCGGCCGCACCCTCCTCTTCGACGCCCTGCCCGCCGCCCACCACCAGCTCCTCGCCCACGGCCTCGCCGTCCGCGCCCTGCGCGCGGCGGGCGCGGACAACATCGGGGCCGCCTTCTCGCACGCCCCGGTCTGGACGGCCGGGGACAGCGACGAGGACCGCTTCGGCGCGGAGCTGTACGACACGCTCACCAACTGGCTCTTCGCCGACCCCGTCCTCACCGGCCGCTACCCGGACGAGAACCTCGCCGCCCTGATGCCGGGGCCGGTCGCCGACGACCTGAAGGTCATCTCCACCCCGCTCGACTGGTACGGGATCAACTACTACAACCCGACCCTCGTCGGCGCACCCCGCCCGGAAGCCCTGGAGACCTTCTCCGGCTACACCATGCCCCCCGAACTCCCCTTCGGGATACGGGAGATCGAAGGGTACGAGAAGACCGGCTTCGGCTGGCCCGTCGTCCCCGAGGGCCTCACCGAGATCCTCACCACCCTGCACACCCGCTACGGCGACCGCCTCCCGCCGCTCTACATCACGGAGAACGGCTGCGCCCTGGAGGAGCCCCACGCCGACGACCGCCGCATCGCCTATCTGGAGAGCCACCTCACCGCCCTGCGCGCGGCGATGGACGCCGGGGTGGACGTACGCGGCTACTTCACCTGGTCACTGACCGACAACGTGGAGTGGACCGAAGGGGCCTCGCAGCGGTTCGGCCTGGTCCACATCGATTACGAGACCCTGGCCCGTACGCCGAAGGCCTCGTACGCCTGGTACCGCGACCTGATCCGCGCCCAGAGGACACGGAGCGCGCAGGAGACCCAGGCGGCCCGGAAGCGGAATCCGGCGGTCGAGGGGGCTTACGCGGCACCGCCCGAATGATCAATACTCCCGCCATGGTCGTTGCTTCATGGTGGTCCCGGGCCCGGCTGGGGATCTTCGTTCACTGGACACCCGCATCCGTCCCCGGGTGGGCCCCGCCCCACGCCCCCGCCGCCGAACTCCCGGCGGCGGGCCGGCGTGCGCCGCTGGGCTGGACCCCGTACGCGGAGTGGTACGAGAACGCGCTCCGCTTCCCCGGCTCCCCGGTCGCCGCCCACCACCGCGCCACCTACGGGAACCGCCCCTACACGGACTTCGGCCGCGACTTCGAGGACGGCCTCGCCGGCTGGGACCCGGCCGCCTGGGCCCGCTCCTTCCGCGAGGCGGGGGCCGGATACGCGGTCCTGGTCACCAAGCACCACGACGGGTTCTGCCTCTGGCCCTCGGAGACGGAGAACCCCCACCGCTCCGGCTGGCACACCACCCGGGACGTGGTCGGCGAGTTCGCCGAAGCCGTACGGGCAGAGGGCCTGCGCTTCGGTGTCTACTACTCCGGCGGACTCGACTGGACCTTCGACGACCGGCCCATCGGCACGGCGGCCGACATGTTCTCCGCCGTCCCGCGCGGACGCTACCCCGCCTACGCCGATGCCCAGCTGCGGGAGCTGATCCGCCGCTACCGGCCCGACATCCTCTGGAACGACATCGCCTGGCCCGCCTCCGCCGACGAGATCCGTTCGCTGGTCGACTTCTACCGCTTCACCGTCCCGCACGGCGTCGTCAACGACCGGCTGCTGCCCTACGCACCGTACTGGCGAGGCCTGCGCCTGCCGGGAGCGAAGGCGCTGTACAACTGGTGGGATCGCCGGACGGTGGCGCAGGGCGAGGGCTTCGTCCCGCGCACACCGCCCGTCTTCGACTTCCGCACCCCGGAGTACGCCCGCTACGAGGGCTCCGACCCGTACGAGATCACCCGGGGCGTCGACCACAGCTTCGGCTACAACCGCAACTCCGCTCCGGACGCCTTCATCGGCCGTGAGGCGCTGACCTCACTGGTCCGCGACACGGCGGCCGACGGCGGGAACGTGCTGCTCAACGTGGGGCCGCGCGGCGAGGACGCGACGATCCCCGCCGAGCAGCGGCTCCGCCTGGAGTGGCTGGCCGAGGAGGCCGGGGCTCTCACGCCAGATGGACCCATTCCTGGGTGACCGGGTAGCCGGCGCGGGCGAACGCGGCGGCCATCGGCGCGTTCCCCTGGTCCGTCGCCCCCGCGACGAACTCGGCGCCCTGTTCGACCAGAAAGTTCGTGCACTCCACCAGCAGGTCGTAGCCGTACCCGTGCCCGCGCGCCTCGGGCACGACCCCGATGAAACCGACGCAGGGCCCCGACGGGTTGTGCGCGGGCACCTGGATGCCCGCCACCTCGCCGTCCGGCGTGTACGCGAGCCGCCACCACTCACGCGGCGACGGGCACCAGTGGAAGAAGTCCAACTCCTCCCGGGCCGCCGCCTCCAGACCGCCGGGGCCCTCGATGGCCTTGCGGGCGTGGGCGTCCAGCGTCGCCGAGTGCACCCGGCGCAGCACATCGAGGATGACCTCGTCGTCCGGCTCGGGGCGGTAGGTGAGCCGGCCCGTCCGCTCGGGGAGCGGGCAGCCGGGGGTCCAGCGGTAGCGGTAGCGCTCGACCAGCGGCTTCATCCCGGCCGCCGTCGCGGCGGCGACCCGCTCCTCGACGGCGGCCCGCGCCGCCGGGTCGTCCCGCCATCCGGCGGGTGCGATCAGCTCGTACTCCTTGTCGAACGGGGCGCGGCGCAGGAGTTCGGCGCCCGCCTCCGCCTCCCCGTCCGCGAAGTCGAACCAGTTGAGCACGACGGGCTCGGTGTCTCCGGGCCCGCCCCACCAGGCGGCCCTGGCGATGACGGTGTCCCCGCGCAGGGCGACCCACGACCAGTCGGGGCGGTACTCGCCGCCGTCGGCGGTCGAGGTGTAGGCCTGGCCGAAGGCGGCCCGGCCCACGAAGGGGCTGTCCTGGAACGTGGTGAAGAGTGCGGCGTCGCTCGGCGTGAGCGCGCGGATGACCGGATCGGTCATGAAGGTGTCCTCCGGGACGGAATGCCGCGCTCCCGGTCAGACGAGGTCCGACACCGCCCGGCGGACGGGACGGGAGCGCGAAAGGGGTGTACTGCGATTGCTGGTGCGGCTGTTCGCGCGCATGTCTCTCGCCTCCTTCCACGACGGGCGTCGGATGTCGAAGCAGACCGTAGCCACCACCGGCACCCGCTGTCCACCGAATATCCGGTGAGCGTCCGGAACCCTGCTCGCGGGCGCGCCCGGGCCCCTCACTCCCGGTCGGGCCTGGCCCCTCACTCCAGGTCGTGGCTCCGGCGCTGCAACGCCTCGCGGCGATCGCGGAGCGCGGCCTGCCGACGGCGGGCGGCCCTGCTTCGCCCGCGGCCGCCGCGTGAGACAGCGGCGCAGGTCAGCGCGGGAGGAAACACGGGCTTGTCTGGACACTCCGGGGCCTTCGGCCCGACAATCGTCGACGTGACATCCTCCTTCGAGTTCCCCATGAGTCCCGCGCGGCTGTCGGACGCCCAGCGCGACCGTGTCGTCGGCGTGCTCAGAGAAGGTGCCGCACAGGGCAAGCTGTCGCACGACACCTTCATGCGACGCATGGAACTCGCCCTCGTCGCCCGTCGCCCGGAGGAGCTGGCCGCCCTCACCGCCGATCTGGAGAGCGACGGCCGCTGGTCGAAGGGGCTGGTCCGCGCGGTGGGCGGGATCTCCGCCTTCCCCGGGCGGCTGCGCCGCGCCTGGCAGACCGAGCGGCTCCCCAAGCTGCTGCTCCCCGCGCCCGGCCCGTATCCGCTGCTCATCGGCCGCGACCCGGCGAACGGGCTGCGCCTCAACCACGAGACGGTCTCGCGGCTGCACGCCGAACTCTCCGCGCAGAACGGCCGCTGGGTGCTGCGCGACCTCGGCTCCACCAACGGCACCTGCGTCAACGGCCAGCGGCTCGTCGGCTCCATCCCGGTGCGCGACGGCGACCAGGTGAGCTTCGGCCGGATGAGCTTCCGCCTGACCGCCCCCGACCGGCTCCCGACCCCGACGTCCCGGCCGCAGGACCACCCGCCCGAGCTGCCGCCGCACGCGCCCCGGCCTTCCGCCGCCGTCCCGCCCCAGCTCCCGCCGCCCGCCCCCGAACCCCCGTCGCACGGGCCCGGCCTCCCGGAGGGCGGCTCCGACCGCCCGCCGCAGGGCCCCTGCCTCCCGCCCGGCTGACCCCACGCCGGGGCGCCCGGGCCCGTGCCCGGCCCCGGGCGTCAGTGCCGCTGGGCAGCCCGCGTCCGGCCAACGTCAGGAACACCTCGCCCACCGCCTCGGAGAGCGTCGGACGGGCGTGGATGTGCTGGGCCACCTCGGCGGGCTCCGCGTCCCGGCCGACCACCAGCCGGCTCTCCGCGGTCATCTCCCGCCGGTCACCGGGATACGCCCTCCGCACCCCACCGCCACCTCACCCGAACGGGCGTACGCCGACTGCGGTGCGCCCCCGGCGGTGGTCCCCTGGGAGAACCCGCGCCGGCCGCCGGCGCACCGATTTCCAGGGGGTGCGAGATGTCAGTCGAACGCCCCGAATCCCTGCCCGCCGCCCGCCGTCCGCACCGGCTCGCGGGCGGGCAGCCGGGACTGCTGACGCCCGGGGCCACGACGGATCCGTACCGGCTGCGCCTCTACCGCCTGCTGCGCACCGACTACCCCCTCGGCTACGACCCGGGCCTCGGCGCCTGGCTGCTGAGCCGCTACACGGATGTCGCCCAGGCCCTCACCGACCCCCGATTCACCGGCTACCCGCACGACGACGGTCCGCGCGGCCGGGCACCCGTCCCGCTCGGCCTCTGCCGGGGCAGCCTGGTCTGCGGCCCGCCCGCCGTGCCGTGGAGCGCCGCCGCACCCGCCGTCGAGCGGACCGCGTACGTCCTGGCCCGCCGGATCGCCGGGCGCGAGCGGGCGGACCTGGTCGCCGACTTCTGCCGATGGCTGCCCGCCGGGGCCGCCGAGGCGGCGGCCGGGCTCTCCTACCCGGACCTGAGCACCCTGCCCCGGGGCGCCCGCCACCGGCGTACCGGCGGGGGAGCCGGTGACTGCGCCGGGGCCACCGCGCTCCGCGAGCACGCCCTCGCCTCGTTCCTCGCGAACATGCTCGACGACCCGGATCTGCTGGCCGCCGCGACGGCCGGCCCCGGGACCGGATCCGGGCCCGGGACGCTGCTGGGACGGGCCTGGACCGAAACGCTGCGCCGCGATCCGCCCGTCCAGATCGTGCTGCGCCGCACCCGTACCGAGGTGGCCGTGAGCGGCGGCACGCTCCCCGCCGACGCGCCCGTCGCCTGCCTCATCGGCGCGGCGGGCCGTGACCCGGCCCGGTTCGGCGCACCCGACCGGTTCGACCCGCTGCGCACCGACGCCGACCCGCTGCTCATCGGCCCGGCCGGCTGCCCCGCCGCCCTCCTCGGCCGGCTGGAGGCCGAGCACGGTCTGCGCGCCCTGCTGACGGCGATGCCCGGCATCCGCTGGGCCGAGGGCTTCCGCCCGGTGGCGGGCGGCCTGCTGACCCGGGGTCCGCGAACCCTGCTCGTACGCCCGTCCTGACGGGCGGGGCCACGGCCCCCGGGCTGGTCAGTCCCGCACCCGCCGCAGCAGCGCCACCGGCCGCTCGGCGAACAGCTCCGCCGCCGCCACCGCGCCGCCCGGGAACTCCCGGCCGGGGGTGGCCGACAGCAGATCCCGCCAGGGCCCGCCGGCGGGCAGCTCCAGCACCGTGTCCCGCCAGCCGCCGCCCTCGGCCAGCCGCAGCGACAGCCGGGTCACCGCCGTGACCACCTTGCCCGAGCGGCAGAACGCCAGCAGATGCGGGGCGGCGGGTCCGGTCGCCGTGAGGGGGGCGTACGTCCCCGACTCACCGAACACACCGGGCAGTTCGCGGCGCAGCGCAAGCGCGGTACCCGTCAGTTCCTGCTTCTCGTCCGGTACCTCAAGCCGCCGGAACGGCCGCCGGTTGTCCGGGTCGACCAGGGCCAGATACTCGCCCTCCGTGCCCTGGTAGAGATCCGGCACGCCCGGCATCGTCAGATGCACCAGCGCCGCCCCCAGCACCTGCGCCCGGACATGCGGGGCGAGCGCGTCCGCGAACTCGGCGATCAGTCTCCGGGGCACACCCTCCCCGCGTCCCGGCCCGGCCGCGACGAAGTCCGACACGGCGCGTTCGTAGGCCGGGTCCGACTCCGTCCAACTGGTGAAGAGCCCCGCCTCGCGGACCGCCTTCAACAGGGCCGGCTCCAGCCGCTCGAACAGCTCCTCGGCCGGCAGCTCCGCGCAGCCGTACGCCGACTGCCACGCGGACCAAGCCAGTTGGGGGTCCGGGGCGGCGACCGGCGTCGCCGCCGTCAGCTCCGTCACCAGGGCCGCCCACCGCTCCGGGCACTGCGACAGCACCGCGATCCGGGCCCGGACGTCCGCGCTGCGCTTCGTGTCATGAGTGGTCAGGACCGTGCCGGTGGCGGGCCGGTCCCGGGCGATCCGGGCGGCGAAGGCGTGGAACTCCTCCGGTGATACGGCAGGCCGACCCGGCTCGCCGCCCACCTCGGTGGCCGAGATCAGCGGAACGTACCGGTAGAACGCCGTGTCCTCCGCCGACTTGGCGTGCAGCGCGGACGCGGTCTGCGCGAACCGGGCGCAGAACGCTGCCTGTTGCTCCCCGCCACCGAGCCGCCCGAGCGCCAGATCCCGTACGACGTCGACGGCCGCCGCCTCCTCCGGCACGGAGAACACCGCCCTGGCCTCCCGTACCGCCTCGTCGGTCAGCGTCTCCAGGGCGGTCCCGGTCGGCGGCTCGCCCGCCGTGACGTACGGGCGGTAGACCGGGACCCGTACCAGCAGCTCCCGTACCGCCGTCCGCAGTGCCCACGGCGCGTGGTCGCGCAGCGCGGGGTCCCGGTCGCAGATCCCGGTGGCCTGCCGGGTCAGCCACGCGGTCTCGGCGGCCAGCTCATGGGTCACCACCCGGTACGCGGCGCGGCGCACCGTCGCGCTCCAGTCGCCGCCCCGGTCGCCGGGCGGTCCGGCGAACTCGCGGTAGCGGCGGAGCAGCTCCGCCGCGCCGGACGGGTCGGTGAACACTCCGTCGATCCGACGCAGGGCGTCGTACCCGGTGGTGCCCGCGACCGCCCACTCCGCCGGGAGGTGCTCGTCGCCGGTGAGGATCTTCTCCACCACCGTCCAGCGCCCGCCGGTGGCCTCGTTCAGCCGTTCCAGATAGGCGGCGGGCGCGGCGAGACCGTCCGGATGGTCGATGCGCAGCCCGTCCAGCACTCCGTCGCGGAGCAGTTCGATGACCTTGGCGTGCGTGGCGTCGAAGACCTCCGGATGCTCGACGCGCACCCCGATCAGCTCCGGGACGGTGAAGAAGCGCCGGTAGTTCAGCTCGGTGCGGGCCAGCCGCCACCAGCCGAGCCGGTAGTGCTGGGCGTCCAGCAGCTCCGGGAGCGGAAGGCCCGCCGTACCGGCGCGCAACGGGAACTCCAGGTCGTGGTAGCGCAGTACCTGCTCGTCGGCGTCCACGGCCAGGTGCTCCAGCTCCCGGCCGAGCGTACCGGCGAGCACCGGCAGCAGGACCCGGCCGCCGCCCGCCGCCCAGTCGATGTCGAACCAACGGGCGTACGGGGACGCCGGGCCCTCGCGCAGCACCTCCCACAGCCGGCGGTTGTGCCGGGGCGAGGCCGCCATGTGGTTGGGCACGATGTCCAGGACCAGGCCGAGCCCGTGCTCCCGGGCGGCCGAGGCGAGCGACCGCAGCCCCTCCTCACCGCCCAGCTCCCCCCGGACCCGGCTGTGGTCGACCACGTCGTAACCGTGGGTGGAGCCGGGGACCGCCTCCAGGACGGGGGAGAGGTGGAGATGCGAGACGCCGAGCGCGGCGAGATACGGCACGGCCTTCTCGGCGGCGGCGAACGGGAAGTCGGGCTGGAGCTGAAGCCGGTACGTGGCGGAGGGCGTCATGGACTTCTACGTACCCCGCCCGGGGCGAACCGTGTCACCCCGGGCGGAACACTCACTCCAGCCGTCTCTTCCCGCCCACCGCTCAGGCGGGCCGCTTCAGCACCGTCAGGCTGCGCCCGATCAGCGTGACCCGCTCGCCCTCGGCCACCTTCGGACCCGTCCCCGGCTCCACCCCGTCCGGCCGCGCGGTGTCCACGACGACCTGCCACTGTTCCCCGTGGTCGACGGGGACGGCGAACTCCAGGGTCTCGGCGCTCGCGTTGAACATCAGCAGGAACGAGTCGTCAAAGATCCGCTCGCCGCGCGGCCCCGGCTCCGAGATCGCGTGCCCGTTGAGGAACACGGTCATCGCCTTGGCGTGCGCCGCCTGCCAGTCCTGCTGCGTCATCTCCTCGCCCTCGGGGGTGAACCAGGCGATGTCGGACAGTTCGTCGTGGGTGCCCTCCACCGGCCGCCCGTGGAAGAAGCGGCGACGCCGGAAGACCGGGTGGTCGCGGCGCAGCCACACCATCGCCCGGGTGAACTCCAGCAGGGTGGTGGCGGGGGCGTCGGCCGGGTCGTCCGGGTCGGGCCAGTGCACCCAGGCCAGCTCGTTGTCCTGGCAGTAGGCGTTGTTGTTGCCCTGCTGCGTACGGGCGAACTCGTCGCCGTGGCTCAGCATCGGCACGCCCTGCGACAGCATCAGCGTGGCGATGAAGTTCCGCATCTGGCGGGCCCGCAGCTCCAGGACCTCCGGGTCGTCACTCTCGCCCTCCGCCCCGCAGTTCCAGGACCGGTTGTGGCTCTCACCGTCCCGGTTGTCCTCCCCGTTGGCGTCGTTGTGCTTCTCGTTGTACGAGACGAGGTCGTGGAGGGTGAAGCCGTCGTGGCAGGTGGTGAAGTTGATCGAGGCGAGCGGGCGGCGGCCGTCGTCCTGATAGAGGTCGGAGGAGCCGGTGAGGCGGCCCGCGAACTCCGCGAGCGTGCGCGGCTCGCCCCGCCACAGGTCGCGGACCGTGTCGCGGTACTTGCCGTTCCACTCGGTCCACAGCGGCGGGAAGTTGCCCACCTGGTAGCCGCCCTCGCCGACGTCCCACGGCTCCGCGATCAGCTTCACCTGACTGACCACCGGGTCCTGCTGCACCAGGTCGAAGAACGAGGACAGCCGGTCCACCTCGTGGAACTGGCGGGCGAGCGTGGCCGCCAGATCGAAGCGGAAGCCGTCCACATGCATCTCGGTCACCCAGTACCGCAGAGAGTCCATGATCATCTGAAGGACGTGCGGGGACCGCATGAGCAGGGAGTTCCCCGTGCCCGTGGTGTCCATGTAGTAGCGCTGGTCGTCGGTCAGCCGGTAGTAGGAGGCGTTGTCGAGACCGCGGAAGGAGAGGGTGGGCCCGAGGTGGTTGCCCTCGGCGGTGTGGTTGTAGACCACGTCGAGGATGACCTCGATGCCCGCCTGGTGGAGCGCCTTCACCGCCTGCTTGAACTCCAGGACCTGTTCGCCGCGGTCGCCCCAGGAGGCGTAGGTGTTGTGCGGGGCGAAGAAGCCGATGGTGTTGTAGCCCCAGTAGTTGGCCAGCCCCATGTCCGCGAGGCGGTGGTCCTGGACGAACTGGTGCACGGGCATCAGTTCGATCGCGGTGACGCCCAGTTCGGTGAGGTGGGCGATCACCTCCGGATGCGCGAGCCCCGCGTACGTCCCGCGCAGCTCGGGCGGAAGCCCCGGATGGAGCATGGTCAGGCCCTTCACATGGGCCTCGTAGATCACCGTGCGGTGGTAGTCCGTCCGGGGGCGCCGGTCGTCGCCCCAGTCGAAGTAGGGGTTCACCACCACCGAGCTCATGGTGTGCGGGGCGGAGTCGAGGTCGTTGCGGGCGTCCGGCCTCCCGAAGGGGTAGCCGTACACCGCCTCGCCCCAGTCGATCTTCCCGGCGACCGCACGGGCGTACGGGTCCAGCAGCAGCTTCGCGGAGTTGCACCGCGCCCCGCGCTGCGGTTCGTAGGGCCCGTGCACCCGGAAGCCGTACCGCTGCCCCGGCATCACCCCGGGCAGATAGGCGTGGCGCACGAAGGCGTCGGTCTCGCGGAGCTCCACCGCCGTTTCTGAACCGTCGTCGTGCAACAGGCACAACTCGATCCGGTGGGCGGCCTCGGAGAAGACCGCGAAATTGGTGCCGGCGCCGTCGTACGTGGCGCCGAGGGGGTAAGCGTGTCCCGGCCAGACCTGCATGATGAAGACTCTTCCACTTCTGATCCGGGTGCGGTGGCTTTCCTCGGCCCGATGCTCCTCGAATACTTCCCGAATTCGTCCCGAATCTTCCCCGAAAACGGGGCGCTCACCTAGGACGTCGCGCGGTGCGGCCACATCCCGTCGCCGGGCCCCCGGCCGCACCGGTCAACTTCGGACACGCCCGTGCCGCCCCGGACGTGCTTGCGGACCCCGCTGTCGGCAGTGCGTCCGATTCCCGCCCCGGGGCGGGCCCCCAATCACTATGAATCCGCTCACTCCACCCGATCTCGCCGCAAGGAACAAGCCTGACGGTCAGGGGAGTTGAGAAAGTCGCCTGCGCATCGGGCTGCGTCGGATCACGCTCCCGGAGTACCCTTCCTTGATCGTTGGGTGGGGGAGTGGAAGGCGGTACGCGGGTGAGCTCGGGAGGGTTCGAGCTACCCCCAGGTGACGCAGGTCACGAGGGGGAATCGACCGATGCCCCGCCCGGGGCGGTGTCCCTCGCGCAGCCCATGGAGATAGGCGCCGAGCTGGACTGGGGATCCGAGGCCTGGGGCGAGGTGCGCACGCGCGCCCAGCGGGCCGGGCGGGCTTATATCTGGCTGAATCTGGTCGAACAACGCCTACGGGCCGTCGTCGCCGCGGTGCTCCGGCCGATCTACGAGCCGGTGCACGGCGAGGAGTGGGTGGTGGCCGCGGCCGGACCGGCCGGGCAGGAGTGGGTGCAGCGCGCCGTCGCCGTCCGCGAGGTCTCGCGCCGCAAGGGCTATCTGCTCGACCCGGCCGACGACAACGTCCTCAGCTTCCTGACGCTGCCGCAGCTGCGCGAGCTGATGGTCCAGCACTGGCCGTGCTTCGAGCCGTACTTCGACGATCGGCGCGATGTCGAGCTGGCGCTGGACGAGCTGGAGGTCGCGCGCAACGTGGTCTCCCGAAACCGGGCGCTGAACGAGGCGGTCCTCGCCCAGGCGGAGCGCGCCTCGGCCCGCCTGCTCGACATCCTCGGCAGCGGGGCCGGGGTGCCCTCGGCCGACCGGCTGCCGGTGGACGCGGTGGAGGAGCTGGTCGGCGACCGGTACGCGGACGTGGTCTCCGTCCACCCCGACCGGGTCCGGCTCCAGCGCCAGCTGCCCGCCGAGGACCTGTTCGGCGGGGCGCGTCGGCTCGACGCCATCGGGATAGGCCTCAATCTGCTCGTGCAGAACTTCTCCGGCCGCCGGCTCGTCCGGCTCGCGGAGTCGGGCTGCCGGGTCCGGCTGCTGTTCATCAACCCGGCCAGCAGCGCGGTGCGCCGCCGTGAGCGGGAACTCGGTCTCAAAAAGGGCGAGCTGAGCCGCTCGGTGGAGATGAACATCCTCCACATGCGCCGCGTCCGCTCCAAGCTCCGCGACCCCGGCGCGTTCCAGATCCAGGTGTTCGACGAGACCCCGCGCTTCACCGCCTACCTGGTGGACGGTGACGGGCCGGACGCGGTGGGCGTCGTCCAGCCCTATCTGCGGCGGGCCCGGGGCATGGAGGCGCCGGTGCTGGTGCTGCGCGGCGGGGGCAGGCGCACGGTGGTGCGGGAGGGCCAGGACAACGAGCACGGGCTCTTCGAGACGTACCGCGAGGAGTTCGAATCGGTCTGGACGGACTCCCGGCCGGTCTCCTGACCCCCGCTGACCTCTCCTGCCCTCCGGCTGGCCTCTCCTGACCTTCCTACCCTCCTGACCCTCCACCGGGTTTGTCAGTGGCCCGTGCGAAGGTGGTCATCACTCGGGGGAGCACCACGGGGGAGCACCACGAAGGAGGTATCGGGATGAGCTGGCATCAGGGCACACTGGTCGGCTTCGACCTGGAGACGACGGGGACCGACGTCGAGAGCGATCGGATCGTCACCGCCGCACTCGTCCGGCTGGACCCGGACGGCGCGGTCGCCGAGCAGCGCACCTGGCTGCTCGACCCGGGCGTGGCGATACCGGAGCAGGCCTCCGCGATCCACGGCATCGGCACCGACCACGCCCGCAAGCACGGCACCCGGGCGGCCTCGGCCGTCGAGGAGATCGCCCACGCGGTCGCCGAGGTGCTGCGCTCGGACGTCCCGCTGGTGGTGATGAACGCCCGCTACGACCTCTCGCTGCTGGATCGTGAATGCCGCAGGTACGGACTGCCGTCGGTCGAGGAGCGGGTCGGCGGCGCGCCGTCACCCGTCATCGACCCGCTGGTCATCGACAAGCACGTCGACAAGTACCGCAAGGGCAAGCGTGCCCTCCAGGCGCTGTGCGACCACTACGGGGTCACGCTCGACGGAGCCCATGACGCGAGCGCCGACGCGGTGGCCGCGGTGCGCGTGGTGCGCCGGATGGGCGAGCGCCACCGTCCCGTCGCCACCCTGCCCCCCGACGAACTGCACGCCCTTCAGATACGGGCGGCGGCCGAACAGTCGGCCTCGCTCCAGGCCTATCTGCGGCGCACGAGCGATCCGGCGGCGGTGGTCGAGTCGGCCTGGCCGCTGATCCCACGCGGCGCCTGAGCCGGACGACCGCCGAGCCGGCGGCCGTCGACGGTGGCCGCCGGGCCCTGCTCAGAGTCTGCCGAAGACCACGCCGCGCCAGGTCCACCCCGCGTCCAGGGTGGTGTTCCGGAGCGGATCCGTCAGGTGTGCGCTGTCGAAGCTGAAGGACTCGGTCGCCTCCAGTCGGCCACTCTCCCCTCGTCCCAGCGTGTACCGGCGCGAGATGGTCCTGCCCCCGCCGCGCCCGTACGTCGCCGAGGCCCGGAGCCTCGGCGGGTTGCCGACGCGGGTGACTTCCCAGCTCTCCTCGGCAGCACGCACCTCGGGGACGTCCTCGGCCAGCCTCATCCGGATCCGGAGGGCGTGCGTCAGCTGGGATTGGACGAAGACGTGCTGCCAGGCGGGCTCGGCGATCCGCCACTCGGCCACCAGATCGGCACCGTGTGCCGCGCCGCCGCTGATGAGGTAGGGGACATCCGGCCCGTTCAGGGAGAGCAGGGCCCTCCGCAGCTCCTCGGTCGGACGTGGCGCGACCCCGGCCTCGGGGCGCTTGGTCCCGGTCAGCCTGTCGAAGAATCCCATGGGGGCAACCTAGGCGACCGGGAAGCGTGGACCCGCACCGCCCGGCCCCTTCAGAACGGGTACCAGCGGACCTCGGGGTCGCCCTCGCGCAGGGACGCCACCCGGCGGCGGAATTCGGCGAGGGCCTTCGGGTTGGCCGGGGCGTGCTGGGAGACCCAGGCGCAGCTCGCCGTCTCGCGGGCGCCGCGCAGGACCGCGCATCCCTCCCACTCCCGGACGTCCCAGCCGTACGCGGCGGTGAAGGCGTCGTAGGCCGCCGGGTCCAGGCCGTAGCGGTCGCGGGAGAGGGCGAGGACCACCAGGTCGTGCTCCCGCAGGTCGGCGGAGAACGTCTCCAGGTCGACCAGGACCGGGCCGTCGGGGCCGACATGGACGTTGCGCGGGAGCGCGTCGCCGTGGATCGGGCCCGGCGGGAGGTGCGGGACCAGGGCGGCGGCCGCCGACGCGAAGCCGTCGCGGCGTTCGCGGAGGTAGTCCGCGTCCGCCGGGTCGATCGCGTCGCCCGCCAGCGTCAGCCAGCGTTCGACCCCGCCGAGCAGCTCGCGGCGCGGCAGGGCGAAGTCCTTCGGGGCGGGCAGCGCGTGCACCAGGGTCAGCAGCGGGGCGAGGTCGCGCGGTTCGGCCGGGCGTACGGCGTCCGGGAGCCGGTGCCACAGCGTCACCGGGTGGCCCTCGATGAGGCGGGCCCCGCGCTCGGCCGCGCGGACGGCCGGGACGCCGGACGCGGCGAGCCAGTCGGCGAGCGCCACCTCCCGCTCCGCCCGCGCACGCAGCTCGGGGTGGCCGGTGGCGTCCCGGCCGACCTTGACCACCAGGTCGCCGACGGCGAACACCGCGTTCTCGCCCAGCGCGAGCAGCTCCGCCGCACCGGGGAACCCGGCGGCCGTCAGCACCTCGCGCGCACGCATCTCGTCCATGGGTGCGATTTTCGCATCCTCGCAGGCCACCTTGACGAACCGACGGCCCGTCAGCACGATGACGGAGGCCTCCCGGACAGCCGGAAAGGGATGAAGTCCGCCCCAGGCGCGCATCGGGCAGATACGGGACAGAGAGGTCTTCTCGTGACATCGGTGACCGCGACGAAGCGGTCCGGACCGGACGGCCCCGACGGCGGGCGCAGCGGCCGGGACGGGCGAGGCGGGCGGGACGGGCAGGACGGACGAGGCGGACGGGGAGGACGGCCGCGCAGGTCCTGGTGGCGTGGCCCCCCGGGGCCGCCGCCCCGGGGCAAGGCCCTCGGGGACCGGACCGCCTGGTTCCTGGTACTGCCCGCGCTCATCCCGATCCTGGTCCTGAGCGTCGGACCGCTCCTCTACGGCATCGCGCTCGCCTTCACCGACGCCCAGTCCGGCCGGACCCGCTCCACCCAGTGGACCGGCACGCTGAACTTCCAGGACCTGCTGCACGACACCCTGTTCTGGGACTCGTTCCGGATCGGCCTGGTCTGGGCGGCCGGCGTCACCGTCCCGCAGTTCCTCCTGGCCCTCGGCCTCGCCCTGCTGCTCAACCAGAACCTGCGGCTGCGCTGGCTGGCCCGGGCGCTGGCGATCGTCCCCTGGGCGATGCCCGAGGTCGTCGTCGGCATCATGTGGCGGCTCGTCTACAACCCGGACGCCGGCATCCTCAACGAGACCATCCGCGACCTCGGACTCGGCGACGGACGGGACTGGCTGACCGGCCTCGCCACCGCGCTGCCCGCCGTGATCCTGGTCGGCGTCTGGGCGGGCATGCCGCAGACCACCGTGGCCCTGCTCGCCGGACTCCAGAACACCCCGCGCGAACTCCACGAGGCGGCCGCCCTGGACGGAGCGGGCGCCTGGCGACGGTTCCGTACGGTCACCTGGCCCGCGATCAAGCCCATCGCGCTCGCGATCTCCGCGCTCAACCTGATCTGGAACTTCAACTCCTTCGCCCTGGTCTACGTCCTGACCAGCGGCGGACCAGGCGGCCGGACCCGGCTGCCGATGCTCTTCGCCTACGAGGAGGCCTTCCGCTACGGGCAGTTCGGCTACGCCGCGGCGATGGGCTGCGTGATGGTCGCGGTGATCTCCGTGCTCCTCGCCCTCTACCTCGTCGGCCGGCTCAGGGGAGGCGAGGACCGATGAGGCGAGCACCGGAGAGGCGGGGACCGATGAGGCGCGGGCTGCTGACACGCGGAGCGCCCGACCGTGAGTCCACCGGGCTGCGGACCGGCCGGGCCGCGCGCACCGGGCAGTACCTGGCCCTCCTGGCGTATCTGGTCTTCCTCGCGTTCCCGTTCGTATGGCTGATCTCGACCGCCTTCAAACCCGCCCGCGAACTGGGCTCGCTGCATCCCACCTGGATCCCCGAGAACCCCACCCTGGACAACTTCCGGCAGGCCTTCGACGAGCAGCCGCTGCTCCAGGCCGCGGGCAACTCGCTGGTCGCCGCCGTCTCCGCCGCGCTGATCGCCGTCGTGATCGCCACCCCGATGGCCTATGTGATGGCCCGCCACCGGGGCCGCCTCGCCACCGCGGCGACCGGCTGGGTCGTGGTCAGCCAGGCGTTCCCGTTCGTCCTGGTGATCATCCCGCTCTTCCTGATCCTGAAGAACCTGCATCTGATCAACACCCTGTGGGGGCTGATCCTCGTCTACGTCGTCTGGTCGCTGCCCTTCGCTCTGTGGATGCTCGCCGGGTACGTACGCGCCGTGCCCACCGAGCTGGAGGAGGCCGCCGCCGTGGACGGCGCGGGCCGCTTCCGTACCCTCGTCTCGGTCGTCGCCCCGCTGCTCGCCCCCGGCATCGTCGCCACCGCGCTGTTCGCGTTCATCACCGCATGGAACGAGTTCTTCTTCGCGCTCGTCCTGCTCAAGACCCCGGAGAAGCAGACCTTGCCGGTCGTCCTCACCCACTTCCTCGGCGCGGAGGGCGTGGCCGACCTCGGGCCGCTCGCCGCCGCCGCGTTCCTCGCCACCCTCCCCTCCCTCGTGCTCTTCGCCTTCATCCAGCGGCGGATCACCGGCGGGATGACGGCCGGGGCGGTGAAGCACTGATGCGCGCCACGGTCCGGCGGGCGGCCACCGCCGTCACCGTCCTGGCCCTGCTGCTCACCGGCTGCTCCGGCGGCGACGACGGGCGGGACGCGGACGGCACGATCCGGCTCCGGTTCCAGTCGCTGGCCTGGCAGAAGGAGTCCGTCGACGCCAACAAGCAGCTGGTGAAGGAGTGGAACGCCGCCCACCCCGATGTCCAGGTGGAGTACGTCCAGGGCAGCTGGGACAGCGTCCACGACCAGCTCCTCACCTCCTTCGAGGGCGGCGAGGCCCCCGACGTGATCCACGACGCCTCCGACGACCTGGCCGACTTCGCCTACGGGGGCTACCTCGCCGACCTGCGCCCCCTCCTGCCCGAGCGGCTCAAGGCCGACATCCCCGAACAGTCCTGGCGCACCACCACCTTCGGCGAGGGCGTCCACGGGGTGCCCTTCCTCCAGGAGCCCCGCGTCCTGATCGCCAACACGAAGCTGCTGAAGGCCTCGGGCGCGCGCACCCCGACCCCGGAGCGCCCCTGGAGCTGGGAGGAGTTCCGGCAGGTCACGAAGGAGCTGACGGGCCAGGGGCGGTACGGGATCGCCTGGCCGCTCAAGGAGCCCGTCTCCGTCAGCCTCAACCTGGGCCTGTCCGGCGGCGGCCGGCTCTTCCACCGCGACGGTGACGGCAAGGCGGTCCTGCGCTTCGAGCCGGGCGACGGCGTGGTCACCGGCACCATCCACGACCAGGTCAACACCGACCGCAGCGCGGCCCGCAGCGCGCTGGGCATGGGCGGGTCGGACGCGCTGCCCGGGTTCTTCGGCGGCAGGTACGCGATGCTCCCGCTCGGCTTCTCCTACCGCCAGCAGATCATCCAGCAGGCTCCCGAGGGATTCGAGTGGACCGTGCTGCCGATGCCGGCCGGCGCGGGCGGCGCGGTCCAGGGCGTGAGCCCGCAGACGCTGTCCGTCGCCGAGGAGAGCCCGCACCAGAAGGAGGCCGTCGCGTTCATCGACTTCCTGCTGCGTCCCGCGAACATGGTGCGCCTCGCCCGGGGCGACTGGATGCTGCCCACGGGGACCGAGGCGCTGGCCGATCCGTCGCTGCGGGTGGCCGAGCACGGGTGGGCCGTCGGCGCCGCGCTCGCCGAGGGGCTGCGGCCGGCGCCCGCCCAGTCGGTGCGCGGCTACCCCGAGTGGAAGGACAAGGTGGCGACCCCCGCGTACCAGGAGTTCTACAGCGGCGCGATCGGCGCCGACGAACTGAGCAACAGGCTGGTGGAGGACGGGAACCGGGTGCTGGCCCGCTATCAACGCTGATCGCTGGAGGATCCGCACACGGAATGAGGTTGCACGAGACGTCTCGTCTCGTTTAGAGTCGTCGGCATGACGGAATCCCCGCGTGCCCACATCGCCATGTTCTCCATCGCCGCCCACGGACATGTGAACCCGAGCCTCGACGTCGTCCGCGAGCTCGTCGACCGTGGACACCGTGTCAGCTACGCCATCCCCGCCTCCTTCGCGGAGAAGGTCGCCGCCACCGGCGCCGAGCCGGTGATCTGGACCTCGACCCTGCCGACCGACGAGGACCCCGAAGCCTGGGGCACGGAGCTGATCGACAACATCGAGCCCTTCCTCGCCGACGCCATCCAGGCCCTGCCGCAGCTCGCGGACGCCTTCGCCGGTGACGAGCCCGACCTCGTTCTGCACGACATCACCTCCTATCCCGCCCGCGTCCTCGCCCATCGCTGGGGTGTCCCCGCCGTCTCTCTCTGGCCCAACCTCGTGCCCTGGGACGGGTACGAGAAGGAGGTCGGTGAGCCGATGACCGCCGAGCTGAAGCAGACCGAGCGCGGCAAGGCGTACTACGCGCGCTTCGAGAGCTGGCTCGCCGAGAACGGCCTCGGTCATGTCCCCAGCGACGACTTCGTGGCCCGCCCGCGCCGCGGCCTCGTCCTGATCCCCGAGGCACTCCAGCCGAACGCGGACCGGGTGAACCGCGAGATGTACACCTTCGTCGGCGCCTGCCAGGGCGACCGCGCGGACCAGGGGGAGTGGGTCCGGCCGGCCGGTGCGGAGAAGGTGCTGCTGGTGTCGCTCGGCTCCTCGTTCACCAAGCAGCCCGCCTTCTACCGCGAGTGCGTCGCGGCCTTCGGCGATCTGCCCGGCTGGCATGTGGTGCTCCAGATCGGCGCCCACGTCGACCCCGCCGAACTCGGTGACGTACCGGGCAACGTGGACGTGCGCACCTGGGTGCCGCAGCTGGCCGTCCTCAAGCAGGCCGACGCCTTCATCACCCACGCGGGGGCGGGCGGCAGCCAGGAGGGGCTCGCCACGGGCACCCCGATGGTCGCCGTTCCGCAGGCCGTCGACCAGTTCGGCAACGCGGACATGCTCCAGTCCCTGGGCGTCGCCCGGCATCTGCCGATGGAGGAGGCGAACGCGGCGAGCCTGCGCGAGGCCGTGCTCGCCCTGGTGGACGACCCCGAAGTCGCCGCCCGCTGCGCACGCCTGAGCGAGCAGACGGCGCGAGAGGGCGGCACGCCGAGGGCCGCCGACCTCATCGAGGCGGAGCTGTCGCGCTGAGCGGATCCGCCTGACTGTTATCCGGACGTTCTCCGTCCCGCCCCGACCGCCGCGACCTGCGGTTACCCGGGGCGGGACGCTTCTGTTACGGCCCGGTGAACCCGATGTCGCGGCGGAGACGGTCGGTGCATCTGCACGCACCCCCTCGCGATTTCACACCCGGGGCGGGGCGTTCACCCCCCTTGCGCACACCTTCACGGGTCTTCACGTGTCTTCACGCATGGTCACTCCTGCCCCGGAGGGCCCAGGGGAGGTGCCGACGTCGGCCGGGCGATCGGCGCCCAGCGCTTCAAGTGCCGCTCTGAACAGGGGATATGAGGGGCGTGGTGGCCCCCTCGGGGTGGTCGCGGAGCCGCCGATCCGGTCGAGGTAACCGTGCGGCGGGCCGTGGCGGCCGTTGTGACCAGCCCTGGCCGATTCCTTATTACGAAACCTTGTTGAGCAAGTCACACCGCCATGAGGGTCTTGATCTGCGCTCGTCAATCGGTCAGGGTTTCGAGCCAGCCCCCGGAGATCTTCCGGCCGAGGGCCAATCCCCCCACAAAGAATGACGAGGAGAACCCTCTTCATGGCCAAGCACCAGCGCACCCGTCGCACCAAGCTCACCGCCGCGATCACCGCCGTGGCGGCCGCCGCCGGAGTCACCCTTCTCGGAACCTCGTTCGCGGGAGCCGCACCGGCCCCCATGGGCACGGTCTACGGCACGGACGCCGCGACCGCGGTCTCCGGCAGCTACATCGTCATGCTGGACGAGAAGAAGGCCGACAAGTCCGAGCTCGCCAAGGAGTACGGCGGCAAGCTCAAGCGCGACTACAACTCCAGCATCAACGGCTTCTCCGCCAGCGGCCTTTCGGAGACCGAGGCCAAGCGCCTCGCCGCCGACCCGGCCGTGGCCAAGGTGGTGCAGAACAAGAAGTTCAGCATCGACGCCACCCAGGACAACCCGCCGTCGTGGGGTCTGGACCGGATCGACCAGGCCGAGACCGCGGGCGACAACGCCTACACCTACCCGGACGCCGGCGGCGAGGGCGTCACCGCGTACGTCATCGACACCGGTGTCCGCGTCACCCACGAGGACTTCGAGGGCCGCGCCACCTCCGGCTTCGACGCCGTCGACAACGACGACGACGCCGACGACGGCAACGGGCACGGCACCCACGTGGCGGGCACCATAGCCGGGGCCGCGCACGGCGTCGCCAAGAAGGCGAACATCGTGGCCGTCCGCGTCCTCGACGACAACGGCTCGGGCACCACCGAGCAGGTCATCGCCGGGATCGACTGGGTCGCCGCCAACGCCAAGGGCCCGTCCGTCGCCAACATGAGCCTCGGCGGCGGGGCCGACCCGGCCCTCGACGAGGCGGTCCAGAAGGCCATCGCCGCGGGCATCACCTTCGGCGTGGCCGCCGGCAACGAGTCCAGCGACGCCGGCCAGGGCTCGCCCGCCCGTGTCCCCGAGGCGATCACCGTCGCCTCCTCCACGGACGCCGACGAGCAGTCCTCGTTCTCCAACTACGGCTCCATCGTGGACATCTACGCCCCGGGCTCGGACATCACGTCCACCTGGAACGACAGCGACAGCGGCACCAACACCATCTCGGGTACGTCCATGGCCACCCCGCACGTCGTCGGCGCGGCCGCCGTCTACCTGGCGGGCCACCAGGACGCCACCCCGGAGGCCGTCGCCACGGCGCTCACCGAGGGAGCCACCCCGGACGCCATCAGCAACGCCACCGAGGGCACGCCGAACCTGCTCCTCAAGGTCGTCGAGTAGGACCCGGTCAGCAGCTCGGTCAGTACCCCGGTTCCGACCGGACGCCGGGCGGCGGTGGACACGTACCCCGCCGCCCGGCCACCGTCACACAGCAGCCGCCGCGCTCGCCCCCACGGGGCGCGGCGGCTGCGGCGTGTCCGGGTATCGCTCTAGGACCTGTCGTCAAACTGCCGTCTGCCGCGCGGCCGCCCTCCGGGCGACGACGGCAGTGTGACGACAGGACCTAGGGTGGGTGGCCATGACGACGACGTACGCGGCGCTGCTGCGCGGGATCAACGTGGGCGGCAGCAGAAAAGTCCCGATGGCCGAACTGCGCGATGTGCTCGCCGGACTGGGCCACACCGGCATCGCCACCCACCTGCAGAGCGGCAACGCCGTCTTCCGCAGCGAGAGCGAGGACGCCGACGCCGTCGCCGCGGCCCTGGAGCAGGCCCTGCGGACGCGGTTCGGGTTCGCCGTCGACTGCCTCGTCCGCGACGCCACGTATCTCGCGGCAGTCGCCGACGCCTGCCCCTTCCCCGCCGCCGAACTGGAGGGCAAGCAGCTCCACGTCACCTACTTCGACCGGCCCGTGGACGCGAGCCGCTTCGCGGACCTGGACGCGGAAGCGTTCCTGCCGGAGGAGTTCCGGCTCGGTGACCGCTGTATGTACCTGTACGCCCCCGACGGCCTCGGCCGCTCCAAGCTGGCCGTCGCGCTGGGCCGTCCCCGCCATGTCAAAGGCCTCGTCGCCACCTCCCGCAACTGGAACACCGTGGCGAAACTGGTGGAGCTGACCCGGGACTGAGCCGTCGCCCCCGCGCTCCCGGAGCCGGAGCCCGAGGAGCCCGCCGAGACCCTCGGCTGACGGGCCGCCGCACGTACCGGCCGTACGGCGGCCCGTCCCGTACGGGCTCAGATGCCCGCGGACGCCATCTCGATGGCGGAGCGGTAGTTGGCGGCCGTCACGACCACACAGGCGCGGTAGGTGCGGTTGTCCTTCACCACGAGGAAGTAGTCGCGCAGGTTCTTCCAGTACTGGACGAGATAGCCGAGGCCCGGCACGAAGCCCGGCGGCCGGGGCACCAGCGCGAACGCCTCGGAGCACCGCAGGATCTGGTCGGTGGCCTGCGAGAGTACGTCGGCGACCTCGGCGTTCATGTTCCAGCCGGCGGCCAGCTGAGGCGTCCAGATGGCGCCCGCGATCTCCCTCAGACGCTCCTGCTCCTCGGGCGTCGGGTCGGCCTGGAGCCGGAACGCCCCGGCGACCGGCGGTGCGCCGGTGTGCCCGCCGCCGGCGGCCAGGGCCGGTGCCGCCGCCCCGGCCGTGAGCATCGCCCCGGACAGTGCCAGTGCTAACGCCGGAATCGTCGTGGACCTGCGTCTTCTCATGATGGTTCCCCTCCCGGTCGCCCGCCGTGCCGACGGGGCCTCGCGCGGCCGTTCCGCGCGAACCGACGCTGACATGCGGCCCGTTGCCCGTCAACGGGGCCTGTTCGGCCGTTCCCCGCCCCCGACGGCGTACGGAAATGGCCCACCGCATCAGCCACGGATTGGCCCGGGGGTGCGCGCCACTCGCTGCCTAGGGTGGGACGCATGAGCACACAGCGCCCCGCCACCGGTCCCGCCGCCCGCACCACCGTCGACCTCTTCTTCGACCCCGCCTGCCCGTTCGCCTGGATCACCTCCCGCTGGATGCTGGAGGTGGAGCGCCACCGGGACATCGCGCTGAGCTTCCGCCCGATGAGCCTCTACCTGCACAACGAGGGCAACGAACTGCCCGACTGGTACCGCGAACTCGTCGACAAGTCGATCGGCCCGGTCCGGGTGGCCGTCGCCGCTGCCGGCGCCCACGGCGACGGAGTCCTGCGCGACCTCTACACGGCGCTCGGCACCCGCATTCACCAGCACAAGGAGGAGGACTTCGACGCGGTGATCGCCGCCTCCCTGGCCGAAGCCGCTCTGCCCGCCGCCCTGGCGGAAGCGGCCCACTCCACGGCGTACGACGACGAGGTCGCCCGCCACCACGAAGCGGGCAAGGACCCGGGGCAGGGCGCGTACGTGGGCACGCCGACGATCCACGTCGACGGCACGGTCTGGTTCGGTCCGGTCCTCAACGCGATCCCGCGCGGTGAGGAGGCGGCCGAACTCTTCGACAGCTTCCGGGTCCTCGCCGGCCACCCGGGCTTCTTCGAACTCAAGCGCGCCCGGTCCGGCGGCCTGTCCTACGACTGAGCCGACGGGGCCGCCGGTGGGCCCCCGCCGGTCCGTCCTTAGGATCGTGGACATGGCGACGGGGGCGGGACTGTGGGACGCGGGGCTGCTGGCCCGGTACGGGCCGGGGACCCCGCTCGTGCGGAGGGTGCGCGGCTACCGCCCGAATCGGCGGGGGCGCATCAAGCTGGCGCGCTGGGCGCGGATCGGCTGCGTCCGGGTGGCGGCCGTGACCTTCGTCGTCCTCGCCCTGGCGGTCACTCTGGACCCGCCCTCCGGCTCGGACGCCACCGAACGGGGCCTGGTGGGGGCTTTGGCCCTCGTGACCGCGTCCGTCATCTGGCGGTTCTCCCTCGTCAGGGTGGTGCTGGGTTCCGGTGAGATCGTCCGCCACAGCGTGTGGCGACACACCGTCGTGCCCTGCTCCGCCGTGAAGCGGTTCATCCATCCCGAGGGCCGTTCACCGCTCGCCCTGGAGACCCACGCGGGGGAGAGGATCGACTTCGTGTGGCTCGGCGGTTCTCTGTGGGACCTGTTCTACGACTTCTCCAGCGTCTGCGCCCACGCCATGGAAGCCCATGTCCGCATGGCCCGGTCGAAGCCGCCCCGAGCGCGTTCGGCCCGGTCGGGCTCGCCCCGGTCGCGTACGGCGTCCCCGCGCTACGCGCCGGTGGAGCGGCGGTTCACCTGGTCGGTGGGCGCGGACACCATGGCCCTCGGGGCCGTCGTCTGCGCGATCGCCGGGCTGACCGGACCGACCGGCTGAGAGCCGCCCCGCTCTCCTTGGCCCTCACGCCGACAGCGACGCCCCCACCGGCACCCGCGCCTCGTCGAACCGGTTCAGCAGCAGCCGCGCCAACTCCGGTGCGGGGCCCAGTACATCGGCCAGGACGTCCGCACCGGCCGCTTCCGCGCCCGCCGCGATGCGGTCGGGGAGCCGGCCGGGGGCGATGACGTACGGGGCCACCGCCACCCGGTCCACGCCCTCGGCGCGCAGGGCCCGTACCGCGTCCTCGGTACGGGGAAGGAGTGCGGAGGCGAACGCAGGCCGCACGGCGCACCAACCGGTGTGCCGCAGCTCCCGCGCGATTTCAGCGATCACTGCGATCGCCTCCGGGTCTGTGGATCCCGCCGAGGCCAGGACGAGCCCGGTCCGGGGGAGGTCGCCGGGACGGACCCCGGCCTCCCGCAGCCGCCGCCCCAGGGTGGCGTTGAGCAGCGGGGACGGGCCGAGGACGTCGGCCTGCCGGATGCGCAGCCCGGGCAGCCGGGCGCGGGACTCGCGCAGGACCGAGGGGATGTCGGCCTTGGCGTGGAACGCCCGGGTCAGCAGGAGCGGGAGGGCGACGACCTCGCCCGCCCCCTGCGCCGCGAGGCGCTCCAGCACCCGGGGCACGGACGGGGCGTTGAACTCCAGGAACGCCGTCTCCACCCGCAGTCCCGGCCGCTCGGCGCGGACCCGCTCGGTGAGCGCGTGCACGGTCGCGGCGTGCCGCGGGTCGCGGCTGCCGTGGGCGATGACGAGGAGAGTGGGATGCGTCATGGGAGGGCTCAGTTCTTGACGAGGAGACCGCGGCTGCGCAGCACCCACCGCTCCAGCGGACTGAAGATGAGCAGGTCGATGGCGATACCGACGAACAGGATGAGCAGGATCGACAGGAAGATCCCGGGCATGTCGAAGTTGCTGCGGCCGTTCTCCAGCAACTGACCCAGTCCAAGACCCAGTTCGGGCGACGAGGCGATGATCTCGGCGGCCATCAGCGAGCGCCAGGAGAACGCCCAGCCCTGCTTGAGGCCCGCCAGATAGCCGGGCAGCGCCGCCGGGAGCACGATGTGCCAGGTGCCGCGCAGCCCGGTCGCCCCCAGCGTGCGGCCCGCCCGGAGGAACAGCGGCGGCACCTGGTCGACGCCGGAGACCAGACCGTTGGCGATCGAGGGCACCGCGCCCAGCAGGATCACCGCGAACATCATCTGGTCGTTCAGCCCGAGCCAGATCACCGCCGGGGCCACCCACGCCACCGAGGGCAGCGACTGGAGCCCGGACAGGATCGGGCCGATCGCGGCCCGGACCAGCTTCACCCGGGCGACCAGCAGCCCCAGCGGCGTACCGATGGCGACCGCGAGCAGGAAGCCGAGCAGACCGCGCGAGACGCTGGTCCAGACGACGTCCAGCAGCGTGCCCGCCAGCCACATCTCCCGCGCGCTGTCCCACACCGCGGACGGCGGCGGCAGCTTGTAGGCCTCCGTCACCTGGGCGCGGACCAGCAGCTCCCAGACCACCAGGACCAGCGCCACCGCGACGAACGGCGGCAGCACCTTCCGCAGGAGGACCTCGCGCACCGGGGTGCGGCGGATCTGCACGGCTTCGAGCGCGTCGAGACCGGCCTCCAGACCCGCCAGGTCGTCCGGCTTCCTGCCGACCGGTCCGGCGGCCGTCCCGTCCGGCCGTTTACGGTCGGACGTGATGTCAGTGCTGGCCATGTCGGCGGATCTCCCCACGCAGTTCTTCGGTGATCTCGACGGACAGCTCCGCCACGGCGGTGTCCTCGATGCGGCGCGGCTGCTCGATGCCGACCGTCCACTCCCGGGCGATCCGGCCCGGCCGGGACGACAGCAGCACGACGCGCTGGGCGAGCCGTACGGCCTCGCGCACGTTGTGGGTGACGAAGAGGACCGAGGCGTTCGTCTCCGCCCAGATCCGGGTCAGCTCGTCGTGCAGCACATCGCGGGTGATGGCGTCCAGCGCCGCGAACGGCTCGTCCATCAGCAGCAGTTGGCTGTCCTGCGCGAGCGCCCGGGCCATCGCGACGCGCTGGCGCATACCGCCGGACAGCTCGTGCACCCGTTTGCCGTACGCCCCGCCGAGCCGGACCAGTTCGAGCAGCCGCTCCGCCTCGGTGCGGCGCTCCGACTTCGGTACTCCGCGCAGCCGCAGGGCCAGTTCGATGTTCTTGCCCGCCGTCAGCCACGGGAAGAGGGCGTGCTCCTGGAACATCAGGGCCGGCCGCCCGCCGGGGGTCTCGATGGACCCCTTCGACGGGCGGTCGAGTCCGGCCACCAGATTGAGCAGCGTCGACTTTCCGCACCCGGACGCGCCCAGGAGGGTGACGAACTCACCCGGAGCGACATCGAGGGTGATGTCGTCCAGCACGAGCTGCTGCCCCGTGGGTCCGGCGAACGACTTCGAGACGTGCGCGAGACGGGCCGCGTGCTCGACCGTCGTACGGTCCTCGGCCTTGGTGAGGGTAGGGGTCGCCATGGTCGTCACCTCCTGGGAATCCTTACGTCCTGCTGCGGATGGGCGGGCTACTTGACGCCGAGACCGGCGTCGGCGACCTCGGGCAGACCCTCGGCCTTGAGAATCTTGTTCAGCGGACCCAGGTCGTAGATGCCCTGGAGGTCCGGCTCCTTGAGCAGACCGGACTCGACCGCGTGCCCGGCCTGCGTCCTGAGCGTCCGGGCCAGCGGGTCATCGGTGAACTCGATGGACTCCCACGCCGGGTCGAGGATCTCCTCGGGAAGCGGCTTGCCGCTCAGCTTCTCCAGCGCCCTGTTGGCGGACGCCTTGGCCTCGTCCGGATTGGCGTTGATCCACTTGTTGGTGGCGACCGAACCCTTCAGCACCGCCTCGACGACGTCCGGGTGCTCGTCCAGGAACTTCTGCGACACGATGATGTTCGTGATCACGAACTTCTTGTCCGGCCACAGGTCCGTCTCGTCCAGCAGCACCTTCGCGCCCTCGGAGACCAGCCGGGAGGCGGTCGGCTCGGGCACCCACGCGCCGTCCAGGTCACCGGCCCTGTAGGCGCCCGGGGTCACCTTGTTGTCCGAGCGGACCACCGAGACGTCGCCCTTGCCGCTCTGGGCGTCGACCTTCCAGCCCTTCTCGGAGATCCAGTTGAGGAAGGCCACGTCCTGGGTGTTGCCGAGCTGCGGGGTGGCGATCTTCTTGCCCTTGAGGTCGTCCAGGGTCGTGATCCTGTCCGGGTTGACGACGAGCTTCACCCCGCCCGAGGCCGAACCGGCGATGATCCGCAGCCCCTTGCCCTGGGACTTGCTGTACCCGTTGATGGACGGGGAGGGGCCGATGAACCCGATGTCGATGGAGCCGGCGTTCAGCGCCTCGATCTCGGACGGGCCCGCGTTGAAGGTCGTCGACTCGACCTCGGTGCCGCCCAGTTCCTTCTGGATGGTGCCTTCGTGGATACCGACCAGGGCGGTGGCGTGCGTGAGGTTCGGGAAGTACCCGATCTTCACGGTGTCCGAGGAGAGCTTCGCCCCCTTGGCGGAGACGTTCGGCTCGGCGTCGGCGTCCTTCGCCTGGGAGCCGTAGCCGCAGGCGGTGGCCGCCAGCGCGAGCAGCGGCAGGGCGGCTACGGCGGCGAGACCGCGGCGAACGGTGGCACGGGGGGCAGGCACGGGAGGCTTTCCTCTCGTCGGCCCGGTACCGCGCCCCGCTGTCTGGTCAGGGGGGCGCGGCCGGGAGGTCGGCAGATCTGCGGCGGTACGGGCGCGCAGGATGCGGTGCGCGCGAGCGGTGCGCGTACGTCACCACGCACATCGGCCGACCCCGCCCTGGCCGCTGCCCCGGGTGCCGCTGCCCACCCGGCCGCCCTCCTTCGCGAAGGAGGAGAAGAAGTCGGTGGCCATCAGAAGTCCCACTCGGCGTCGTCGTCGGCCGCCACGACGGCTTCGGCGGCGGCCCCGGCGAACGCGGCGCCCGCCATGCCGGCGCTCAGCGTCGTCCCGTCCGCCGGGTCGATCAGCAGGAACGAGCCGGTGCGCCGGGAGTCCTCGTACGGGTCGAGCGCGAGCGGCTCGGCGGTGCGCACGACGACCCGCCCGATGTCGTTGGCGACCAGCTGTCCGGGGGCCGGGTGCTGGGAGAGGTCGTCCAGGGTGAGCCGGGACGGGATGTCCTTGACGATCGCCTTGACGGTGCGGGTGGTGTGCTTGAGCAGCACCCGCTGGCCCACCGAGAGCGGCTGGTCCGCCACATGGCAGACGGTCGCCTCGACGTCCTGGGTGACCGGCGGGGCGTCGTCGGCGGGAGCGATCAGATCGCCGCGCGAGATGTCGATGTCGTCGGCCAGCCGGAGCGTCACCGACTGCGGCGCCCAGGCGATGTCGACGCTCTCGCCGAGCGCGTCGATGCCGGTGATCGTCGTCGTACGCCCCGAGGGAAGCACGGAGACGGACTCGCCGACGCGGAACACCCCGGCCGCGATCTGACCGGCGTACCCCCGGTAGTCGGGGTGCTCGGCGGACTGCGGGCGGATCACGTACTGCACGGGGAAACGCGCGTGGCAGGCGGTGAGGTCATGGCTGACCGGCACCGTCTCCAGGTGCTCCAGGACGGTCGGCCCGCCGTACCAGTCCATGTGCGCGGACGGCTCCACCACATTGTCCCCGGCCAGCGCCGAGATCGGGATCGCGGTGATCTCCGGGACGCCGAGGGACGCGGCGTACGCGGTGAACTCCTCCGCTATCGAGGCGAACACGGGCTCCGCGTAGTCGACCAGGTCCATCTTGTTGACCGCCAGCACCACGTGCGGGACGCGCAGCAGCGCGGCGACGGCGGCGTGCCGGCGGGTCTGCTCGACGACCCCGTTGCGGGCGTCGACCAGCACCACCGCCAGCTCGGCCGTGGACGCGCCGGTCACCATGTTCCGGGTGTACTGCACATGGCCGGGCGTGTCGGCGAGGATGAACCGCCGCCGGGTGGTGGCGAAGTAGCGGTAGGCGACATCGATGGTGATGCCCTGCTCCCGCTCGGCGCGCAGCCCGTCGGTCAGCAGCGCCAGGTCCGGCGCCTCCTGCCCGCGATTCAGCGACGCCTGCTCGACGGCCTCCAGCTGGTCGGTGAGGACCGACTTGGAGTCGTGCAGCAGCCGGCCCACCAGGGTGGACTTTCCGTCGTCGACGGACCCGGCGGTGGCGAAGCGCAGCAGGGTGGTGGCGCTCAACTGCTCAGCTGTGGTGGTCATTTAGAAGTACCCCTCGCGCTTGCGGTCTTCCATCGCGGCCTCGGACATCTTGTCGTCGGCGCGGGTCGCGCCCCGCTCGGTGAGCCGGGAGGCGGCGATCTCGGTGATCACGGCGTCCAGCGTGGTGGCGTCGGAGTCGACGGCCCCGGTGCAGGACATGTCGCCGACCGTGCGGTAGCGCACGAGCCGGGTCTCGGTGGCCTCGTGCTCCTTCGGCCCGCCCCAGTGCCCCGCCGTCAGCCACATGCCGTTGCGGTTGAACACCTCGCGCTCATGGGCGAAGTAGATCTCCGGCAGCTCGATCCCCTCGCGCTCGATGTACTGCCAGACGTCCAGCTCGGTCCAGTTGGAGATCGGGAAGACCCGGACGTGCTCGCCGGGGGCGTGCCGGCCGTTGTACAGCTGCCACAGCTCGGGGCGCTGGCGGCGCGGGTCCCACTGGGAGAACTCGTCGCGGAGCGAGAAGACCCGCTCCTTGGCGCGCGCCTTCTCCTCGTCGCGCCGCCCGCCGCCGAACACCGCGTCGAAGCGGTGCCGCTGGATCGCCTCGGTCAGCGGCACGGTCTGGAGCGGGTTGCGGGTGCCGTCGGGGCGCTCGCGGAGCTTCCCGGCGTCGATGTACTCCTGCACGGAGGCGACGTGCAGCCGCAGCCCGTGCTTCGCGACCGTACGGTCGCGGTAGTCGAGGACCTCGGGGAAGTTGTGCCCGGTGTCCACGTGCAGCAGCGTGAACGGCACCGGCGCGGGCGCGAAGGCCTTGAGCGCCAGGTGCAGCATCACGATGGAGTCCTTGCCGCCGGAGAACAGGATCACCGGCCGCTCGAACTCGCCCGCCACCTCCCGGAAGATGTGGACCGCCTCGGACTCCAGGGAGTCCAGGTGGCTGAGCGCGTACGGGTTCGCGGTGTCCTCGGACACGGTGGTGGTGACGGCACTCACGCCAGGCCCCTCTCGGTGAGCAGCGCGTGGAGCGCCGCCGCTGACTCCTGCACGGTCTGCTGGTGCGACTCGATCCGCAGGTCGGGCGATTCGGGGGCCTCGTAGGGGTCGTCGACCCCGGTGAGCCCGCTGATCTCGCCGGCCGCCTGCTTGGCGTACAGCCCCTTCACATCGCGTACGGAGCACACCTCGACGGGGGTCGCGACGTGCACCTCCAGGTAGGTGGTGGACTCGGCGGCGTGCCGTTTGCGGACGGCCTCGCGGCTGTCGGCGAAGGGGGCGATGACGGGGACGAGCACCTTCACACCGTTGGCGGCGAGGAGTTCGGCGACGAAGCCGATCCGGGCCACGTTGGTGTGCCGGTCCTCGCGGGAGAAGCCGAGCCCCGCGGAGAGGAACTCCCGGATCTCGTCGCCGTCGAGCACCTCCACCTTGTGGCCCTCGGTACGCAGCCGGCCGGCCAGCTCGTACGCGATGGTGGTCTTGCCCGCGCTCGGCAGACCGGTCAGCCAGATCGTGGCCCCCGTCTCCGTCACGCTCATCGAAGTCTCCTGATCAGTCGTCATCAGCCGTGCAGCCCGCATTCCGTCTTGCCGCGCCCGGCCCAGCGGCCGGCCCGTGCGTCCTCGCCCTCCAGCACCCGCCGGGTGCAGGGCGCGCAGCCGACGGAGGCGTAACCGTCCATCAGCAGCGGGTTGGTGAGCACTCCGTGCTCGGCGACGTACGCGTCCACGTCGTCCTGGGTCCAGCGGGCGATGGGGGAGACCTTCACCTTGCGGCGCTTGGCGTCCCAGCCGACGACCGGGGTGTTCGCCCGGGTCGGCGACTCGTCGCGGCGCAGCCCCGTCGCCCACGCGGTGTACGCGGTCAGACCGTCCTCCAACGGCTTGACCTTGCGCAGCGCGCAGCACAGGTCGGGGTCCCGGTCGTGCAGCTTCTCGCCGTACTCCGCGTCCTGCTCGGCGACCGTCTGCCGGGGGGTGATCGTGATGACGTCGACGTCCATCACCGCGGCCACCGCGTCCCGGGTCCCGATGGTCTCCGGGAAGTGGTAGCCGGTGTCCAGGAAGACCACGTCCACGCCCGGCAGCACCCGCGACGCCAGGTGCGCGACCACGGCGTCCTCCATCGAGGAGGTGACGCAGAAGCGCGGCCCGAAGGTGTCGGTCGCCCACTTGAGGATCTCGGTGGCGGAGGCGTCCTCCAGCTCCCGTCCGGCCCGCTCGGCGAGCTCCCGGAGCTCCTCGTCGGTCAGCTCGCCGCTCAGCAGAGTGTCCGTCATATCGCGTCCCCTTCACCGTCGTTGCGCTGCACGCCCCGGGTCAGCAGCCCCAGGAACTTCAGCTGAAACGCACGGTTGCAGGAAGCACATTCCCAGGCGCCGTGACCGGTCTCGTTGGGGCGCAGGTCCTCGTCGCCGCAGTACGGGCAGTAGAACGGGGCGGCTCGTTCGCTCATGACAGCGACTCCGCACTGGCGCGCGCCGCCCAGGCCGCGAAGCGCTCGCCGTCCTCGCGCTCCTCCTGGAACCGGCCGAGCACCCGCTCGACGTAGTCCGGCAGTTCGGCCGAGGTGACCTTCAGGCCGCGGACCTTGCGGCCGAACCCGGCCTCCAGGCCCAGCGCTCCGCCCAGGTGCACCTGGTAGCCCTCGACCTGCTCGCCGTTCTCGTCCAGCATCAGCTGGCCCTTGAGACCGATGTCCGCGACCTGGATCCGGGCGCAGGCGTTCGGGCATCCGTTGATGTTGATGGTGATCGGGTGGTCGAACTCCGGGATGCGGCGCTCCAGTTCGTCGATCAGGGCGGCGCCGCGCGCCTTCGTCTCGACGATGGCCAGCTTGCAGAACTCGATGCCGGTGCAGGCCATCGTGCCGCGCCGGAACGGGGACGGCGTGACCTTCAGGTCCAGCGCCTCCAGGCCGGCGACCAGGGAGTCCACCTGCTCCTCGGCCACGTCCAGCACGATCATCTTCTGCTCGGCGGTGGTCCGCACCCGCCCGGAGCCGTGGGCGTCGGCCAGGTCGGCGATCTTGGTGAGCGTGGAGCCGTCGACCCGGCCCACCCGCGCGGCGAAGCCGACGTAGAAACGGCCGTCCTTCTGCCGGTGCACCCCGAGGTGGTCGCGCCAGGTCTGGGCGGGCTGCTCGGGCGCGGGGCCGTCGACCAGCTTCCGCTGGAGGTACTCGTCCTCCAGGATCTGCCGGAACTTCTCCGCGCCCCAGTCCGCGACGAGGAACTTCAGCCGGGCGCGGGTGCGCAGTCGCCGGTAGCCGTAGTCGCGGAAGATCCCGATGACGCCGCCGTACACGTCCGGCACCTCGTCCAGCGGCACCCAGGCGCCGAGCCGCACCCCGAGCTTGGGGTTGGTGGAGAGACCGCCGCCGACCCAGAGGTCGAAGCCGGGACCGTGCTCGGGGTGGTTCACGCCGACGAACGCGACGTCGTTGATCTCGTGCGCCACGTCGAGGTGCGGGGAGCCGGAGATCGCCGTCTTGAACTTGCGGGGCAGGTTGGAGAAGTCGGGGTTGCCGATGAACCGCCGCTGGATCTCGTCGATGGCGGGGGTGCCGTCGATGATCTCGTTCTCCGCGACGCCCGCGACGGGCGAGCCGAGGATCACGCGGGGCGTGTCACCGCAGGCCTCGGTGGTGGACAGGCCCACCTCTTCGAGCCGCCGCCAGATCTCCGGCACGTCCTCGATGCGGATCCAGTGGTACTGCACGTTCTGCCGGTCGGTGAGGTCGGCGGTCCCGCGTGCGAACTCCTGCGAGATCTCTCCGACCACCCGCAGCTGCCGCGTGGTCAGTCGGCCGCCGTCGATCCGGACCCGCAGCATGAAGTACTCGTCGTCCAGCTCCTCCGGCTCCAGCACGGCCGTCTTGCCGCCGTCGATGCCGGGCTTGCGCTGGGTGTACAGCCCCCACCAGCGCATCCGCCCGCGCAGGTCGTTCGGGTCGATGGAGTCGAAGCCGCGCTTGGAGTAGATCGTCTCAATACGTGTCCGTACGTTGAGACCGTCGTCGTCCTTCTTGAACTGCTCGTTCCCGTTGAGGGGGGTGTGGTGGCCCACGGCCCACTGACCCTCGCCACGGTGGCGTCCGGCCTTGCGGCGGGGCGTGGCGGTCGCAGGCTGTTCCGGGGTGGCGGCCATGACAATACGTCCTTCGGGACTGCGGGAGGGCGGCTCTGAGCAGCACACTCGCGCTGAGGCGCGGCGGTGCGCAGGCGGTTCAGAGGGAAGAGAAAAGCGGCGGTGCTGGGGCTCTCAGCTCACCGGACAGATGGCGCTGGACATGCGGCCGAGGTCGACGTGGCGTCGACTCACCAAGGCAATTCCAGTTCCAGACATGACGGAAGCGTGTCACGGGCATCTCGGGGCAGTCCACCAGTATCCGCTATGTGGACGGCTGAGTCTCGAAGAGTGGGACCGTGTGGCGCCCGTCACGGGCTGCGACATCGCCAATGGGGACAAATCGCCTGCGCAGGGCCCGAAGACCCGAAGAGGGGACGCGCAGAGGGGGCGGTGGCCACTCCACCGCCCCCTCTGCGGGAACACCGACGGTCAGGAGGCGTACGCCCCGGGCCACGGGCCGGGCGTCGCCACCTCCGGCTCCACCTCGGTCTTCGTGGCGAAGAGCCGGAAGCCGCGCCGCAGGTAGTTGTCCATCGCGTGCGGCCCGTCCTTGGAGCAGGTGTGCAGCCACACCCGCCGCGTCGCCGGCCGCTCCGGCCAGCGCTCCGCCAGGTCCCAGGCGCGCGCCACCCCGTACGACAGGAGGTGACCGCCGATCCGCCGCCCCCGGAACGCGGGGATCAGCCCGAAGTACATGATCTCGACCACGCCGTCGTCCTGCGGGTCCAGCTCGACGTACCCCGCGGGCGTCCCGTTCTCGTACGCCACCCACGTCTCCGCGCCGGGCCGCCGCAGGGCCTCCTCCCACTGGGCGTACGTCATGCCCAGCCGGTCGGTCCACCGGATGTCGCCGCCCACCGCCGTGTAGAGGAACCGGCTGAACTCCGGCAGCACCACCTCGGACCGCACGACGCGGACATCACCCTCCGGTGCGCGCGCCGGGCGGAGATCGGCGGGCGAGGTCTGCTCCAGGGACCAGACGGTCACCTCGGTGGTCGGCGCTGCGGGCTGCGGGATGTCGCTCATGACGGCCAGAAAACCATGGAGGCGCACAGCGGCGCACAGCGCCCCCCTCAGGTGGCCCGGGCCGCCGTGCGGGCTTCCGCCACCACCGGCGCCCGGGAGTGCGGCAGCAGATCCGCGCCGTGCTCCGGACGGATCACCTCCACCTCCACCCCGTCCCCGAAGCGGTACGGGCGGTGGGCCAGGACCTCCGCGAGATGGCGCCGCAGCCGGGAGATCTCGGCCCGGACCGTCACCGTCCGGGTCGCGTCCCCGAAGATGTCCCGCGCCAGCTCCGAGGCCGTCCGCCCCTGCCGGTGCACCGCCAGCGCGTACAGCAGCTCGGCGTGGCGCGGCGAGAGCCGCTGCTTCACGCTCCCCAGCGGCCCCGTCACATGCACGGCGAGCCCCCGGGGCCGGCTCAGGTCCAGCACCACCCGGCGCGGCGCCCCGGGCGCCGTCCCCGCCTCGTCCACCTGCACCAGCCAGCCGCCCGGCAGCGGCTCGACCCGGCACATGCCGAGCGAGGGCAGCCACACCGGACCCGGCCGCAGCGACTTCGGCAGCGGCAGCCGGTCCACCGGAGGCATACCGGTCACCGCCGCCAGCCGCCCGTGCGCGTCCACCGCCAGCGCCCGCCCGCCGATCCGGCACAGGATCGGCGCGGCCACCGCGCGCAGCCGCTCGATCTCCGCCAGGTGCCGGTTGCGGATCTCGCCCTCGGCGAGCCGCGCCACCGAGTCGACCAGGGCCAGCGTCGCCGGATGGAACGTGGACGCGGGCCCGCTGATGTCGACGATCCCGATCAGCTGCCCGTCGCGCGGATCCCGCACCGGGGCTGCCGCACAGGTCCAGCCGTGCAGCGCCCGGATGAAGTGCTCGGCGGAGTGCACCTGGATGGGGACCCGGGCGGCCAGCGCCGTCCCGATCGCGTTCGTCCCGGTCGCCGCCTCGGCCCAGGCCGCCCCTTCCTCCAGGCAGATGTCGTGGGCCCGGCGCAGCACCCCCGTGTTGCCCTGCCGCCACAGCACCCGGCCCTCGGTGTCGGTCACCACCATGATCTGCTGCGCGGCGTCCGCGATCGAGGCCAGCCCCGCCCGCAGCAACGGCATCAGCTCGCCGAGCGCCGTGCTGCGCCGCCGGTGCTCGATCTCGTCCGCCTCCAGCAGGTCGCTCTCCGGCGACTGGTCGGGATCGACACCGCTGCGCACCACCCGGTCCCAGGAGGCGTCGATCTCCGCCCGGGGCGCGACGCGGGACGGCTCGCCCGTCAGCCGGGCCTCCCGCGCCCGATGGAGCAACCGGGTGGCCTGGCGGCCCGCCCCCTGGCCCGTCACCCGCAGCACCCCCGCCGAACCTGTCTCCGTCATGGTCCCCGTTCCCCCCGAACGCTTCCCGGCCCCCGGCCCGGTACATCCTGCCGGTCACCCCGCCGGGCCACCGAGCAGTCCACACAATGGTTGCAACCCTTTGCAACTCTGGCGATGCCCTGCGGGTCCGTACAAGAGTGGCAGAGACACTGGGCGCCGGGGTTCCCGGTCGTGCGGTGTCGCATGAGCATGGAGGGTGGTGCCGTGTCGGCGCAGCACCACCCTCCGTCGCTTCCGGGCCGCTACGCCCCGGACGGCCGGGCCCGTGCCACCACCGAGGCCAGATCCAGGCTGTGCGGCAGCGTCCCGAACACCGCGCCCCCGTCCCCGCCGAGCCGCGCGGCACAGAACGCGTCGGCCACCTCCGGCGGAGCCCAGCGCACCAGCAGCGCCCCCTGGAGCACCAGCGCGAACCGCTCCACCAGCCGCCGCGCCCGCCCCTCGACACCGTCCAGATCGGCCAGCTCCGTCAGCAGCCCCTTGATGGCCGCGTCCAGCCGGTGATCCGCCCCCCGCGCCTTCCCGACCTCCCGCAGGAACGCGTCCAGCGCCCGCGGCTCCCGCTGGAGCACCCGCAGCACATCCAGCGCCTGGACGTTCCCCGAGCCCTCCCAGATCGAGTTGAGCGGGGCCTCCCGCAGCAGCCGGGGCATCCCCGACTCCTCCACGTACCCGTTGCCGCCCAGGCACTCCAGCGCCTCGCCCACCACGGCGGTGCAGCGCTTGGTGACCCAGAACTTCGCGACGGGCAGGGCGAGCCGCAGGAAGGCCCGCTCCGCCTCGGTGTCCGCGTCGTACGCCGCCGCCAGCCGCATCGCCAGCACGGTCGCCGCCTCCGACTCCAGCGCCAGATCCGCCAGGACGTTGCGCATCAGCGGCTTGTCGATCAGCGGCCCGCCGAACGCGTCCCGGTACGCGCTGTGGTGGACCGCCTGCGCCACCGCCTGCCGCATCAGCCCCGCCGAACCCACCACGCAGTCCAGCCGGGTGGCCGCCACCATCTCGATGATGGTGCGCACCCCGCGCCCCTCCTCACCGACGAGGCGGGCCCACGTCCCGTCGAACTCGACCTCGGCGGACGCGTTGGACCGGTTGCCCAGTTTGTCCTTCAGCCGCTGGATCAGGAACACGTTGCGCGTGCCGTCCGGGAGCACCCGCGGCACCAGGAAACAGCTCAGCCCGCCCGGCGCCTGCGCCAGCACCAGGAAGCCGTCCGACATCGGCGCCGAGCAGAACCACTTGTGCCCGGTGAGCAGATACGCGCCCTCGCCGGACAGCGGCTCGGCCCGGGTCGTGTTGGACCGCACGTCGCTGCCGCCCTGCTTCTCCGTCATGCCCATCCCGAAGAGCACCCCGGCCTTCTCGCGCGGGTCTCGCAGCCCCTCGACGTACGTGTGCGAGGTGAGCAGCGGCTCCCACTCCGCGGCCAGCGCCGGATCGGTGCGCAGCGCGGGCACCGCGGCATGCGTCATCGACAGCGGGCAGCCGTGCCCCGCCTCGGCCTGCGTCCACACCAGGAATCCGGCCGCACGCCGGACATGACCGGCCGGCCGTCCCCAGGCGTCGGTCAGCCCGGCGGAGACGGCATGCCCCAGCAACCGGTGCCAGGCCGGATGGAACTCCACCTCGTCGACACGATGCCCATAACGGTCATGGGTCAGCAGAACGGGCGGATGGGCGTTCGCCTGCACACCCCACTCCTGGGCCTGGGCGGAGCCCGCGGACCGGCCGAGCTCGCCGAGCTCCTCCAGCGCCACGGGCAGGACGCCGGGCTCGACGTGCCGCTCGACGGCCTCCGACAGAACCCGGTCGGTGGCGAAGACGTCGTGGCCGACCAGCGGCGGAACCTGATTGGTCACGGTGTGGGTGGTGGCTGCCATGCCGATACGGTAAGGAGGTGCAGGCAGCAAAGGAAACACCCGAACGGCCACTGGGCCGGCTCCACCGGGCGCAAGTGCTCTACCGCAACGTCTCCAAACGACGGATGGCGTGGCACTTGCTCAAGGACACCGTCAACTCGTGCATCGAATACCGCATTCTGGGCCTCGCGGCCGAGGCGGCGTTCTTCACCCTGCTCTCGCTGCCTCCCCTGCTGCTCGGCATGATCGGACTGCTCGGTTACGTCGACGAGTGGACGACCACCACGACGGTCGCCTCCATCGAGCGCAACATCCTCTCCGCCGCCGAGACGGTGCTGTCCGAGCGCGGGGTCAACGACTTCGCCAAACCGCTGCTCGCCGACGTCACGACCGGGGCCCGCCCCGACGTCATCTCCATCGGCTTCGCCATCGCCCTGTGGTCCGGCTCCCGCGCGGTGAACGTCTTCATCGACACCATCACCGTCATGTACGGCCTCGACGGCCACCGCGGCATCGTCAAGACCCGGCTGCTCGCCTTCCTGCTGTACGTCGTCGCCCTGCTGCTCGGCGCGGTGGTGCTGCCGCTGCTGGTCGTCGGCCCGGACCGGGTGGTCGAGTTCGTGCCCTGGGGCACGGAGGTCATAGCCGTCCTGTACTGGCCGCTCGTGATACTGCTGACCATCGCGTTCCTCACGACGCTCTACCACGTGTCCGTGCCGGTCCGCTCGCCCTGGATCGAGGACGTTCCCGGGGCGCTGGTGGCCCTCGGCATGTGGGTCCTCGGCAGCTTCCTGCTCCGGATCTATCTGACCAACACGGTCGAGGGCCCGACCATCTACGGCTCCCTGGCGGCGCCGATCGCCGTCCTGCTGTGGATCGGCATCTCCGCCTTCGCGGTCCTGGTCGGCGCCGCGGTCAACGCGGCCATCGACCGGGTGTGGCCCTCGCTCGCCACGGCCGCCGCCCGCGAGGCCACGGAACGCGTCCGGGCCGCGCAGGCCGCCGAGTTCGTCGCCCGCACCCGCTCGGCCGCCTACGACGGCACGGACGACGATGACGACGAGGACGACGGTCCGGCGTACATGCCCTCCGAGTTCCCCGAGCGCTGGTCCCGCTTCCTGCCGCCCGACGACGTGAAGTCCCGGCTGCACGCGACCTGGGAGAAGGAGCCCAAGGACGCGAAGGAACCCAGGGAGACCAGAGAAGCCAGGGAAACCAGAGAAGCCAGGGAGACGAGAGAAGCCAGGGAGACGAGAGAGACCGGAGAACCCAGGGAGACGAGGGAGCCCACCGACTTCAGGGAACCCCCCGCCCGCTGACCGCGCTAGCGTGGAGGCATGCCCCGGCGACACCAGCGCTACCAGGAGCGGCCCTCCCGGCTGGACGGGTCCGTCGTCTGGACCCTGGACGTCCCGCCGGGCCCCGGGCAGCCCGACCGGTCCGTGCTCCCCGACGGCTGCATGGACCTGATCTGGACCGCCGGCCGCCTGGTCGTCGCCGGGCCCGACACCCACGCGTTCGAGGTCGCCCCGCGCAACCGGGGCTCCTGCGCCGCGATCCGGTTCGGTCCCGGCACCGCCCCCGTCCTCCTCGGCGTACCGGCGCACGAGGTGCGCGACCACCGGGTCGACCTGGCCGAGCTCTGGCCCCGCAGAGCCGTCGCGGCGCTCACCGGACGGATCGCCCGGTCCGCGGATCCCGCCGCTGCACTGGAGGAGTTCGCGCTCGCCCGGTCCGCCGACACCGGACCGCCGGACCCGCTCACGTCGGCCGTGGCGGAGGGGCTGCGGCGCGGCAGGAGCGTGGCGTCGACGGCCGCCGAGGTCGGCCTCGGCGCCCGCCAACTGCACCGCCGCTCCCTGGCCGCCTTCGGCTACGGCCCGAAAACCCTGGCCCGGATCCTCCGCCTGCAACGCGCCCTGGCCCTCGTCCGCGCCGGCCTGCCCTACGCCGGTGCGGCCTGCGCGGCGGGCTGCACCGACCAGGCACACCTGGCCCGGGAGATGCGCGACCTGGCCGGCACGACCCTCGGGGCCTACTTCTCGGCGGGCGACGCGGAGGCGAACAGCGACACCCCGCACCCGTCCGGGTCCAGCACCACCGCGTAACGCTGTCCCCACACCGCGTCCCACGGCTTGAGATGCCCGGCGTACCCGGCGTCGACCAGCTCCGCGTACAACGCGTCCACCTCCGCCGGGCTGTCGCAGACGAAGGCCAGGGCGACCCGCTCACCGCCGCCCGCCGGGCGCTTCCAGTCCGGGTCGAACGAGGCGATGACCTCCTCCGTGTCCCACAGCAGCCGCTGTCCGCCCGGCAGGGTCGCCTCGACATGGGGCGCGGCCTCCGCACCCTCGGGGATGTCGAGGCCGAGCCGCCGGTAGAAGGCGAGGGAGGCCGCGAGGTCGGAGGTGATGATGCTGATGGCGTCGAGTCGTGGAGTCATGCCCCGACCGTAGGCACCCGGCACCCCCACCGTCTTGTACGAATCGGTCATCCGCGGGTTCGCTCCGGGCTTCACCCCAGGCAGTCCGCCGGCGACGTCCCCGGATCGGTCAGTGCGAGCCCCAGGGCGGCCCGCTCCGTGACCCACCGCGTCGGCCGGTGGCGCTGATCGCCGGTCGACGCGTGCAGGGCCCGCTGGAGCGCCAGCATCCGTACGGCCCCGATCCGCTCGCCCCACGTCAGCGGCCCCGCCGGATAGCCGAGGCCCGTGGTCACCGCGAGATCGATGTCGGCGGGCGCGGCCAGCGAGCGTTCCGCGATCGAGCAGCCCACCGCGACGACGGAGGACAGCAGCCGCTGCGCGACCGAACCCGCGGTGTCCCGCACCACCGACACCCCGTACGGCTCCTCGCCCCCGGCCGCCCGTGCCAGGACCGCCCGCGCGTCCCGGGCGGCCGCCCGGTCACCGGCCGCCGTCACGGCCAGGACCCGCCGCCGCCCCGCCGGAGGCAGCACCTCCACGCCGAACGTACGCTCCCGGGGCAGCCCGCCCTCCGCGACCGCCGCCGACACCGGCGTCCCCCAGACGGGCACCAGCACCACGGCCTCCGCCGACGGCCCCGCACCCCGCTCGACGCGGACCCCCGCGGCCTCCAGGGACGCCGTCAGCTCCTTCTCGTACGTCACCGTCTCCGGTCGCCCGGCCGAGGCGAGGAACACCGGGCGGTCGGCGTCCCCGGTGACCGGGCTCTCCGGGGCGGGGCCGGACGCCCCGTCGCCGTACGCGTACCAGCCGCGGCCCGTCTTGCGGCCGTGCAGCCCCGCCACCACCCGGTTCGGGGTCAGGAAGGACGGGCGCAGCCGGTCCTCGTACCGGAAGCCCTGCCAGATCGAGTCGATCACCGCGGCCGTCACGTCGAGGCCGGTCAGATCCATCAGTTCGAAGGGGCCCATGCGCAGCCCCAGCACGTCCCGGGCGATCCGGTCGATCTCCGCCGGGTCCGCCACCGACTCCTCCAGCAGCGCCAGCGCCTCGGTCACCAGCCCCCGACCGGCGTGGTTGACCAGGAATCCGGGGGTGTCGGCGACGGTCACCGCCCGGTGCCCGCACCCCTCCACCAGCGCGGTGAGCAGGTCCGGGATCTCCGGGCGGGTGGCCGCGCCCGGCACCACCTCGACGATCCGCATCAGCGGCACCGGGTTGAAGAAGTGCAGCCCGGCCAGACGGGAGGGGTCCTGGAGGGTCGCGGCGATCCGGGTCACCGACAGCGACGAGGTGTTCGTCGCGAAGACGGCGGAGGCGGGCAGCGCCCGCTCCAGCTTCCCGAACACCTCGGCCTTGGTCTCCAGGTCCTCCCGTACGGCCTCGATCACCAGCTCCACGTCCGGGCCCGCCGCCCACGGCTCGGCGAGCGGCACCAGCCGGGCCACCGCCGCGTCCCGGTCGGCGGCGGTCGTCCGGCCCTTCGCGACCGCCCGGTCCAGCATCGACGCGACGAAGTCCAGGGCCTCCTTCACCGCCTCGGGCCGTACGTCGCCCAGCTCCACGGTGTGTCCCGCGCTCGCCGCCCACTGGGCGATGCCCCGGCCCATGGCCCCGGCCCCGACGATCCTGATACGCATGGCAGTTACGGCCCTTTCAGCGGAGGTAGACACGGTTCGGGTCGACATCGTCGCGCAGGAGCCGCAGCTCCGCGGAGGTCGGCGGGGCGGTGGTCGTGAGCCGGTCGGCGATCTCCAGCTCCCAGCCGGTCGCGGCCCGCACCTGCTCGACGCTCACCCCGGGATGCACGGCGACCAGCCGCAGCTCGTCCCCGACGCCGGCCCGGGCGAGCACGCCCAGCTCGGTGATGACCCGGGTGACCCCGGCGCCGAGCGGACGGATGCCGTCCGCGAGCGCCCGGTCGGGCCCCGGCGTCGTACAGAAGTCCAGCACGTCCGCGAAGGAGCGCGGGGTGTGGCGGCGCATCACCACGAACACCTCCCGGGCGTTCGCCATCACCTCGACCGCGCCTCCGGAACCCGGCAGCCGGACCGAGGGGCGCTTCCACTCCCCGATCACCGAGGTGTTGAGGTTGCCCCACCGGTCGATCTGCGCGGCCCCCAGGAAGCCCACGTCGATGTGCCCGCCCTGGAGCACCGAGCCGAACAGCGTGGCCATGGACACCACCGCCTCGGCCCCCGTGATGAGGACGGCGTCCGCGATGGTCTCCGGCAGATGGGAGGGGTGCGCGCCGCAGACCCCGGACTCGTACACCACCTCGATGCCCGGAGCGACGGTCAGCCGCGCCAGCTCGGTCGCGAGCGTAGGCAGCCCGATCCCCGCGAACACCGTGCGTCGGCCCGCCAGTTCGCGCGCGGCGACGACGGAGAGCAGCTCGGAGGAGGTGACGGGCCGCGCGGCCCCCGCGAGGCGGTCACTCACCGTCGCCTCCCGTAGTCCACCGACCCGCTCGGCGCCTCGCCGACCGCCAGCCCCGCCCAGAACTCCCCGCCCAGCTTCGCCACGTACGCGGCATGGTCGGCGGTCCCGTACACCCACTCCTCCAGCCAGCCCCGCAGCCGCGCCGGATCCCCGCTGATCGCGGACCAGGCCCGGTAGAAGGCGTTGTCCCGGTCGTAGTAGCCCTGCGCGAACGACGGGTGCGCCCCGCGCGGACAGACCACCACGGCGTCCACCGCGTGGGCGGGGACGAGGGTGCGGTTCGGGTCCGCGCGGATCACCTCGTCCGCCACCAGCTCCTCCACCACCACGACCGCCTTCTCCGCCGCGTACACCGCCTCGGCCTGGACCCCGGTCAGCCCCCAGATCTGGGTGTTGCCCCGGCGGTCGGCACGCTGGGCGTGGATGAACGTCACGTCCGGGTGGACGGGCGGTACGACGTAGATCTCCTCGGTGGAGCCGTCTGCGGCCGGGTAGGGCGAAGTGACCTTGCGGATACCGGGGTTCACGGAAGGCAGGTCGCTGCCGGCGTACGAACGCAGCGGGTGGAACGGCAGCCGCTGCGCACCGGCGAGATACCGGCACACCATCCCGTAGTGGCTGTACTCCTCGAACGCCAGCGGCTCCGGATCGGCGTGCTCGATCCGCCGCCGCAGCTCTCCGAGCGAACCGGCGGAGGAGTTGCCCACGAACGAGGAGACCAGCCGCGTCACGCAGCCGGCGGCGAGCATCTGGTCCACCACGATGTCCGCCGTCATCCGGACGACCGTGAGATCCCGGCGGCCCTGCCGGATGATCTCGTGTCCGGCGGCGGTCGGGATGAGATGGGTGAACCCTTCGAGGCTCACGGTGTCCCCGTCGTGGACGAAGGCGGCGACGGCCTCCCGCATCGACATGACCTTGCCGGCCACTCCGCCCGCCCCGGCCGTCCGCTCCACCGCGCCCCTCACCCTCCGTATGTGCCGCCCCCACGGTGTCAGCACCATTGATGGCTGTCCAATACCGAATTAGGGTCGGATCGAGACGCCAGGAGTATCAATATGGAACTACGCCACCTCAACGCGTTCCTCGCCGTCGCCGAGGAGCTGCACTTCGGCCGCGCCGCCAAGCGGCTCCAGATGGCCCAGCCTCCGCTGAGCCAGCAGATCCGCCAGCTGGAGAGGGAACTCGGCGTCCAGCTCTTCCACCGCAACACCCGCTCGGTCCGGCTCACCAGCGCGGGGGAGTCCTTCCTCGAACCCGTACGGACCGTCCTGGACGATCTGGACACCGCCGTCCGGGCGGCCAGATCGGCGGGGACCGGCGAGTACGGCCGGGTCACCATCGGTTTCGCCGGGGCCTCCAGCCACGAGACGCTGCCCCGGCTCACCCGGGCCGTGCGCGCCGCCCACCCCGGTCTCGAACTCGTCATGACCGGCCAGACCTACGCCAACACCGCCCTGTCCCGGGTCGCCGACGGCTCCCTGGACCTCGGCTTCGTCCGGCTCCCGGTGACCCGCCCCGGCGTCGCCCACCGGGTGATCGACGAGGAGGAGCTGGTCTGCGCCCTGCCCTCCGACCACCCGCTCGCCCGGCGGGAGACCGTGCCCCTCGACGTGCTCGCCGGGGAACCGTTCGTCTCCTTCCCCGCCAACTCCGGCTCCACCGTCCGCGACGCCATGACCGAGGCCTGCGAGGGCGCCGGATTCACCCCGCGCATCGTCCAGGAGGCCCCCGACTCGTACACGATCCTCGCCCTGGTCGCCGCCGGGGTCGGGGTCACCCTCACGGTCACCTCCGTCCAGCACATCCAGCAGAACGGCCTGGTCTACCGCCCCCTCGCCGGCCCGACCGTCCGCCTCCGCGCCGCCCTGGCCTGGCGCGCGGACAACCCCTCCGCCGCCCTGCGCGCGGTGCTCGCGGTGGCGGAGGAAGCGCTGCCGACACCCGTGCGTTCGCCCGATTGAGACGCAAGACCTCTCAGTCCGGTGCGGATTCGATATTGGACCGACTCAGTGCCGGATGCGAAGGTCGTCCCACCGCACCACTCACCCACCACGACATGCCCCGGTCCCGCCGCCCCCGACCCCAGGAAAGGCCCTCCGTGCCGCTCGACGTCGTCATCTGCGAACCCCTGCGCACCCCCATCGGCCGGTTCGGCGGGGCCTTGGCCCAGCAGACCCCGGCCGCGCTGGCCGCACGCGTCATCGCGGAGATCGTCACCCGCACCGGTATCGATCCCGACCGGGTCGACGAGGTGATCCTCGGCCACGCCTACCCGACCAGCGAGGCCCCCGCCATCGGCCGGGTCGCCGCCCTGGACGCCGGACTGCCCACCACGGTCACCGGCTCCCAGATCGACCGCCGCTGCGGCTCCGGGCTCCAGGCGGTGCTGGACGCGGCGATGCAGATCCGCGCCGGGTTCAGCGACGTCGTGATCGCGGGCGGCGTCGACGTGATGAGCGCCGCCCCCTACTACACCCACGACGGACGATGGGGCATCAAGGGCCCCGGCCTCCAGCTCCACGACGCCCTCGCCCGGGGCCGCGTCACCGCCGGAGGCGTCAACCACCCGGTCCCCGGCGGCATGATCGAGACGGCGGAGAACCTGCGCCGCGAGTACGGCATCGGCCGCGCCGACCAGGACGCCCTGGCGCTGCGCTCGCAGGCGCGGGCCGCCCGCGCCGCCGCCGAGGGCCGCTACGACGCGGAGACCGTCCCCGTCACCGTACGCACCCGCAAGGGCGAGACGATCCTCACCACCGACGAACACCCCCGGCCCGACACGACGGCCGAGCAACTCGCCGCCCTCCGACCCGTGATGGCGAAGTCCGACCCGGACGCCACCGTCACCGCGGGCAACGCCAGCGGCCAGAACGACGCGGCCGCCGCCTGCCTGGTGACCAGCACCGAGACCGCCGGACGCCTCGGCCTCACCCCGCTCGTCCGCCTCGTCTCGTTCGCCCGCGCCGGGGTGCCCGCCGCGACCATGGGCATCGCCCCCGTCGCCGCCACCCGCACCGCCCTCGACCGGGCGGGCCTCGCCCTCGCCGACCTGGACCTGATCGAGCTGAACGAAGCGTTCGCCGCCCAGGTCCTCGCGTGCACACGGGAGCTGGGCCTCGGCGAGAAGGACCACGAGCAGCGGATCAACGTCAACGGCTCCGGCATCTCGCTCGGCCACCCGGTCGGCGCCACCGGAGCCCGCATCCTCGCCACCCTCACCCGCGAACTCCACCGCCGCGAGGCCCGGTACGGCCTGGAGACGATGTGCATCGGCGGCGGCCAGGGCCTCGCCGCGGTCTTCGAACGCATCGCGGACTGAGGGCGGTTCGCGCGGATCCGCCTCACCGGCCGACGGCCGCCTCCGGGCCCGCCTCGGGTTCGGCGGCTTCCCCGGGCTCCTCGTAGAGGTAGTGCCACGTCCCGGCCAGCACCCGGCGGAACCAGACGTCCACCTCGTCCTGCCCCATGGCCGCCCAGTCGGGGACCTCCTCGACCAGGGCGCGTCCCATCCGGCGGCCCAGCTCCACCAACCGGGCGCCCGCCGACGTGCGTTCGTCCGCGTACCGTTCCAGCGCCGTGGCGGGGTCCGGCCCCTCGCGCAGGACCCGCTCCAGGCACAGGGCGTCCTGGAGTGCCTTGACCGCGCCGGTCGCCGTGTGCGGCCTGGTCACGCCGGCCGCGTCCCCGGCCAGCAGCAGGGGCGGGCGGGCGACCCGGGGAGCCTGCACATCGGCGACCGGATGGCAGGCCGTCGCCCGACGGCCGCCCCGCGCCACGATGTCCGCCCAGGCCGCCGGAAAGTGCTCCCGCGCCAGCTCCTGGACGTACGGTCCGGGCTCGGCGCCCTCGGGCGGCCGGCCGTAAATGGCGTACGCGAGCAGCCGGTTGCCCGCCCCCGTGCTGCCGTCGCCGTCCTGCGGGCCGCCGGGGATCAGGTAGAAGATGCCGTGCCCGCCGGGGAAGCCCAGGGTCACCCACGCGCCGCGCAGCAGGTCCAGCTCCCGGGGGTGCCCGGCCAGCGCGCCGAGCGGGATCGCGCCTCGCCAGACCAGGTACGGGGCGGGCTCCGGCCGAAGCCCCGGTGCGAGCAACGGCCGGGTGGCCGAGGCGTGCCCGTCGGCGCCCACGACCACGTCGTACGGCTCCTCGCCCCGCGCGGAGGTGATCACCGCCCGCCCGGTCGCGTCCGCCCGGAGCGAGGTCACCGGCTCGCCCCGGAGATAGCGCGCGGTCGCGGCGCTCGCACGCAACGACCGCCACAGCAGACCCCAGTTGCACGGGGTCACGGGGGAGGGCTGACGGGCCAGCTCACGGGTCGACCGCCCGCCCGGCTCCCGCGTCAGCCAGACCCGCGTCCCGACGGGAGCCGTCGGCAGGTCCGCGCCCAGATACCCGGACCCGACCAGCTCCGCGTGGAGCGGCGGTGGAATCACGATGCCGAAGCCCCGGTCCTGGAGTTCGGCGCCGCTCCGTTCGTACACGGTGACGTCCGCCCCGGCCCGCGAGCCCGCGACGGCCGCCGCGCACCCCGCGATGCTGCCGCCGATCACCCCGATGCGTAACGCTGCTGCCACGTCCCCGGCCCTTCCCGTCGTCCCGCCCGTCCCGTGCGTCCCTCGGCGTTCCGCGCGGTGCGCGATGCGTCGCGGTGCCGTGGCCATCGTCCCTCGCCCGCCCCCGCCTTCCCGGGAGACGGGCCGCCGCACACACGGAAGGTCCGGCCGGACAGTCCCTGCTGTCCGGCCGGACCTCGTTCCCCGCAGGAGCTCTGTCAGTCCCGCGCGTCCCGGGTGCGGCGCATCAGCACCGCACCGCCGAGCAGGAGCGCGGCACTCGCGCCGGCGGCCAGGCCCAGGTCGGCGGCGCCGGTGTCGGCCAGGTGCGCGTCCGGGGTGTTGGAGCCGGGCGTGTCGGACCCGGGCGTGTCCGAGCCGGGAGTGTCGGTTCCGGGCGTGTCGGTCGGCGGTTCGTCGACGGGGGGCTGGTCCACCGGGGGCTCGTCGACCGGGGGCTCGTCGACCGGCGGCTCGTCCACGGGCGGCTCGTCCACGGGCGGTTCGTCGACCGGCGGCTCGTCCACCGGCGGTTCGTCGACGGGAGGCTCGTCCACGGGCGGTTCGTCCACCGGCGGCTCATCGACCGGCGGCTCGTCCACGGGAGGCTCATCGACCGGCGGTTCATCGACCGGGGGCTCGTCCACGGGCGGCTCGTCCACCGGCGGGTGTTCGTGCTTCGGGCCATCGGTGTTGACGCACTTGTTGCCGAACGCCGGGTTCAGCAGAGCGATCACATTGACGGTGTTGCCGCACACATTCACCGGGACGTGTACCGGCACCTGTGCGACGTTGCCCGAACCGACCCCCGGCGAACCGACGGCCGCGCCCTCGGCCGACGCGTCGGCGTGCGCGGTGCCGCCCACGGCCGCCAGGAGGCCCGATGCGGCCGCCATGACGATCATGCTTCTCTTCAAAACCTGTCGCATTACTTGCCCTTTCTGAGGACATTCGCGAGGACATCGCGTGGGTGCTTCGCGCGCGGACAACGGGCAGCCATCGGGCGGAGCCGCTGCACAGCCGGATCCGGCGGGAAGCCATGGTGAAAGTGGTGAAGACGTGCGCGCTGGACGACTGCCATAACGACACAGACGTCACGCGGGAAACTTGGAGTTGCGTGGAAATTGTGTAATCACCCGAACGGGTGGCACCCCTGTATCCCGGCCATCCCGGGTCACGGAACAAGAAAAACGATTCGCCCTCAACTGTGCTGCTCTTCGCTGGTGTTGACGGCGCTCGGGTATCCGTCGCGACTGCCGCGCGGCGTCACGGGCGCCGCCGCTCGCCCACCCGTTCGGGCGAAATATGTCGGAGAGGGCCTGTGCAATTCCTTCACGAACGGGAACGGGATGCCCTGCGAAATGACCGCACGGAGGGGGCTGCGGGGCCCCTCGTGTCCGGCATTCGGGTGAAGGGGCGGAACCTCATGGCGCGTGGCGAGTTGACCAGGGTGCTCCGCCACGGGGCAACCAGTTCGAGAAGGGTTAATCGTGATCAAGAAGGTTCTGGCTACGGGCGCTGTCGCCGCCTCCATCCTCGGTCTCGGTGCGACGCAGGCCATGGCCATCGCCAACGACGGCGGCACCACCTCGGTCAACGGCAACGGCGCCTCGCAGTCGTACGGCAACTCCGAGACCCACGGTGACTGGAGCCCGCAGTTCGCGCTCGTCCAGGGCTCGCTGAACAAGCCCTGCATCGCCCTCCCGGCCAAGGCGAACGTCGGTTCGCTCATCGGTCTCGTGCCGGTCGCGGTCCAGGACATCAACGTCCTGTCCTCCCCGCAGAACCAGCAGTGCACCGAGAACTCCACCCAGGCGAAGGGTGACGAGGCGCTGTCGCACATCCTGGAGGACATCCCGATCCTCTCCGGCAACGGCGTCGGCAACAACTGACCCGCAGCCGCCCTACTCGGGCCCGGGCCCTCGGCGTTCCTCCACCGAGCGGCCCGGGCCCGTTGCTTTACCGGGACGCTACTGCGGCATTCGAGGGGATATCCAGAAATCCGCCCGACGAACAGTTCCGATTCCGGGTGCTCGTCGTTACGCAGGACAGTGCAGGAGTCGTGAGTGATTCAGTATCCGGCTCGGGCGGGGCACGACAGTCGTGACCGCACCGGACTCCGCCGAGGAAAGGTAAGAAAAGTGAAGTTCACCAAGGTTGCCGCTGTCGCCGCCGGTACGTTCATGGCGATGGGCGTCGCCGCGCCGGCCATGGCCGACTCGGGCGCCGAAGCCATTGCCACCCACTCCCCGGGCGTGCTGTCGGGCAACATCCTCCAGGCCCCGATCCACATTCCGGTCAACGTCTGCGGCAACACCGTCAACGTGATCGGTGCCCTGAACCCGGCGTTCGGCAACACCTGCATCAACCAGTAACTCCCCGGCCGGCCGGGCTTCCCGGCCCGCAGTCGGTGGGCCCCGGACGGCACATGCTGTCCGGGGCCTTTTCGTGGACGAGGTCGGAGAAATTCCGCGCCCCACAGTTTCCCGGAAGCGGGCCGATCGTTGATCAGTGGGAAAGCGGCAGAAGTCACAGGTAAAGAAAGCTTGTGTGCGGCACGGAGACGTGACCGAAGCAGACGCCGCGCAGAAGGGAACCAGAAAAGTGAAGTACGCGAAGACCGCCGCCCTCGTTGTCGGTTCCATGGCTGCCCTCGGAACGGCCGCTCCCGCCTTCGCGGCTCCCACGCCCACGGCCCCCAACTTCAGCCTCGACAGCGGCCTCAACCAGGTGATGGCCAGTGCCCCGCAGGTCGTGGACCCGCTGGTGGACACGGCCGCCGAGACCACCGAGACGCTCTCGGAGGACGGCACGGTCGGCAAGGTGGCGGGCCAGGCGACCGGTGCGGTCGAGGGCGCCGCCCCGCTGCTCGGCGGTGTTCCCCTCGGCGGCTGACCGCCGCACCACGACCATCTCCCAGGCTTCTCCGCCTGATACGCATCACTTCGAGAAGGGCTCTTCCATGTTCAAGAAGATCATGTCCTCGGCGGCCGTCGCCGTCTCCATCGTCGGCGTCTCCGCCGCGGCCGCCCCGTCGGCCATGGCCATCGCCAACGACGGCGGCACCACCACGGTCAACGGCAACGGCGCCTCGCAGGCCTACGGCAACTCCGAGACCCACGGTGACTGGAGCCCGCAGTTCGCCCTCATCCAGGGCTCGCTGAACAAGCCCTGCATCGCCCTCCCGGCCAAGGCGAACGTCGGCTCGCTGCTCGGCCTCGTGCCGATCTCCGTCCAGGACATCAACGTCCTGTCCTCCCCGCAGAACCAGCAGTGCACCGAGAACTCCACCCAGGCCAAGGGCGACGAGGCCCTGTCGCACCTCCTGAACGACATCCCGATCCTCTCGGGCAACGGCGCCGGCAACAGCTGAGACCGCGTGACCCCGGTCCGCTCCCGGTGACCATCTGGGGCCGGCCCATCCGTACGGCGACCGTTCCTCGCCGCACCGGACGGGCCGGCCCCTCGTCGTGTGCCCATGTCTCCGGTCGGGTCAACCGGTTGGGCCGGATGCCGTAACCCCGGATGACGGCCCCTGCCGGGCCGGGTAGGGCACCGGCATGGATCCGTACGACAGTCAGACCCCGCAGAGCGCCGAACGGTGGCCCGCGCCGGGCGGCGGCACACCGATCTACGACCGGCTCGTCGCCGAATGGCAGGCGGCCGGCGGCGGCCACCCCCTGGCGGAACCGCACCAGGACCCGGCCCCCCGCCGCGGTGGATTCGTGCCGGCCGCGCGGACCGCGGGCCAGGCCCCCGGGCCTGAGACGGACGGACAGTGACCGGAAGCGTCGACCTTGCGCCGGAACGAACCCATATGAGTGGTACTGCGCAACCGATCAGGGACAACGGCAGTTGATCAGTACGTTCCACAACGGGACGCTCCGAAAGGTGAAGTTGATGAAGAAGATGATGGCCGGCGCTGCAGTGGCCGTGTCCCTGCTCGGTCTGTCCGCAGTCGCGGCTCCCACGGCCATGGCGATCGGCAACGACGGCGGCACCACCACCCTCAACGGGAACGGCGCCGAGTCGGAGATCGGCAACGCGGAGACGAAGGGCGACTGGAGCCCGCAGAACCAGCTCGTTCAGGGCACCCTGAACAAGCTCTGCGTCGGCCTGCCCCTCAAGGCGAACGTCGGCTCGCTCGTCGGTGTCGTGCCGATCGCGGTCCAGGACGTCAACGTCCTGTCCAACCCGCAGAACCAGCAGTGCGCCGACAACTCCACCCAGGCCAAGGGCGACGAGCCGCTGTCGCACATCCTGGACGACATCCCGGTCCTCTCGGGCAACGGCGTCGGCAACAACTGACGCACCCCAGCCTGACGCAGTCGGCGCGGGCGGGCCGAGGATCCTCCTCGGCCCGCCCGTTCTCGTTCGGCACGGCACCGTGCACACGACTTCGGCACGGCACCGCGTACACGACGAGGCCCACCACTCCACGGGGGGTGGTGGGCCTCGTCGCTTACGCGGGGCGGTGACGTTCCTCAGCCCAGGGAGCGGACCGGGAGCAGGCAGTGGGCGGCGGTGCGGACGACTTCCTCGTCGGCGGCGAAGGCCCGCAACTGGTCCTCGCTGACCGGCTGCCCGGGAACCGCCTCCGGCCACGGCGTCGTGGCGAACATCCCGTACACCTGGCCCTGCGCCTGGGCGGCGGCCAGCCACTCCGCGGGGGCCGGGTACTGCGCGCTGAGGTGAGGCAGGGTCAGGACGGCCTGACCCGCCTGGACGAGGAGCTTCGCCTGGATGCCCGGGCTCTCGGCGGCGTCCTGGATCGAACCGCCGATGTGGAGCCCCGCACGCTCCAGCGCGGCGCGCATGGCCTCGCGGCCGACCACCGGACCGTCCTGCCCGTCGCCCAGCGAATAGGCGAGGAGGAAGGCGGTGTCCTGGTCCGCGTCGGGCTGTCGGCCGCTCCAGCCGATCAGGATCTGGGTGCCCAACTGGGCCGGGGTGAACGTCACGGAGGAGGCCTGGGGTGTGGTCATGCTCGGCACCCTAACGGCCCCGGACCGGGGCTCATGCACACGTATCACCCGATCGAGGGAGATCACGGCCATCTGTCGCGAATGTGCCCGCTCGAACGTCCCCCGACCGTGGTCCCGGATAAATCGGTTGACGGTGCTCCCGGAGGACGGGCTAGGGTGATCACCGTTCCGTCGGAAGCCAGTTCCGGGGACCGGGAACCAGAGGAATCAGGAGGTGAGGACATTGATGACTGTCGTTGCGATGGGCACTGCCCACAACCGGAAGAGCATCGTCCTCATCCCCGTGGCCACCGGCTGACCACTTCTCTCCTCATCCGCGCCGAGCGCGCGTGCCGGGGCCACCCTGTGAAGGGTTTCCCTTGTCTTTCTCGTCTTCCTCTCTTTCCTCCTTCTCCTCTTCCGCGTCCTCGCTGACTCCGTACGGCTGGGACGAGGACTGGGCGGCGGCCTTCTCCTCGTACGCCGCCCAGGGGCTCGTGCCCGGCCGGGTCGTGCGCGTGGACCGCGGGCAGTGCGACGTGATCACCGCCGACGGCACCGTCCGCGCCGACACCGCCTTCGTCGTGCCCCGTGACCCGATGCGGATCGTCTGCACCGGCGACTGGGTGGCGCTCGACGCGGACGGCGACCCGCGCTTCGTCCGTACGCTGCTGCCGCGCCGTACCGCCTTCGTCCGCTCGACCTCCTCGCAGCGGTCCGAGGGCCAGGTGCTCGCCACCAACATCGACCACATCGCCATCTGCGTCTCGCTCGCCGTCGAGCTGGACCTCGGGCGGGTCGAGCGGTTCCTCGCGCTCGCCCTGTCCAGCTCCGAGGGCACCGCGCTGCTGGGCGACGGCTCAGCCGGGGAACACCGGCCCCAGCCGATCGTGGTCCTGACCAAGGCCGACCTGGTGCCCGACGCGGTCACCCTCTCCCACCTCGTCCAGGACATCGAGGCCATCGCCCCCGGCATCCAGGTCCTGCCCGTCAGCTCCACCACCGGCGAAGGGGTCGACGTCTTCGGCGCCATCGTCTCCGGCGGTACGAGCGTGCTGCTCGGCATCTCCGGCGCGGGCAAGTCCACCCTGGCCAACACCCTGCTCGGCCAGGACGTGATGGACGTGCGGGCGGCCCGTGACGTCGACGGAAAGGGCCGGCACACCACCACGACCCGCAACCTCCTGCTCCTGCCGCAGGGAGGCGTCCTCATCGACACCCCCGGGCTGCGCGGCGTCGGTCTCTTCGACGCCGAAACCGGGGTCGGGGAGGTGTTCTCCGAGATCGAGGAGCTGGCCGCGGAGTGCCGGTTCCACGACTGCGCCCACGAGGCCGAGCCGGGGTGTGCCGTCCTCGGCGCCCTGGAGGACGGCACCCTGCCCGAGCGGCGGCTGGAGAGCTACCGCAAGCTGATCCGCGAGAACCAGCGGATCGTCGCCAAGACCGATGCCCGGGTACGCGCCGAGATCCTGCGGGACTGGAAGCGCAAGGGCGCGGAGGGGCGCGCGGCCATGCAGGCCAAGCGCGGCCGGGTGCGGTAGCCCGAAGGCGCACGGGTTCGACGTCCGAATCCCGCGAGTGCGGCAGCCCCGGCTGCCGCACACTGGACGGTGTGATGGACGAACGGACCAGGTACGAGGCGGTGAGCAGCCGCGACGCACGGTTCGACGGCGCGTTCTTCTTCGCCGTCGTGACCACCGGCATCTACTGCCGGCCCAGCTGTCCCGCCGTCACCCCCAAACGCGCCAACGTGCGCTTCTACCCGACCGCGGCGGCGGCCCAGGCCGGCGGCTTCCGGGCCTGCCGCCGCTGCCGCCCGGACGCCGTGCCCGGCTCCGCCGAGTGGAACGTCCGCGCGGACGTCGTCGGCCGGGCCATGCGCCTGATCGGCGACGGCGTCGTCGACCGCGAAGGCGTCCCCGGACTCGCCGGGCGGCTCGGCTACAGCGCCCGGCAGGTCCAGCGCCAGCTCACCGCCGAGCTGGGCGCGGGACCCGTCGCGCTCGCCCGCGCCCAGCGCTCCCACACCGCCCGGGTGCTCCTCCAGACCACCCCGCTGCCCGTCACCGAGATCGCCTTCGCCGCCGGGTTCGCCAGCGTGCGGCAGTTCAACGACACCATCCGGCAGATCTACGCCCGCACCCCCAGCGCCCTGCGCGCCGAAGCGGGCACGGGGCTCGCGGGCGGACGCCACGAGGGGCTGCGGGCCGGTATCCCGCTGCGGCTCGCCCACCGGGGTCCGTACGCCACCGCCGCCCTGTTCGACCTGCTGGCCGCCGAGGCGGTCGCCCGGGTCGAGGAGGTGGCGGGGAGGCCCGGCTCCCGCACCTACCGGCGCACCCTCCGGCTGCCGTACGGCTCCGGCCTCGCCGAGATCGACGAGGCCTCGCCCGGCGGCCCCTGGCTGGAGGCCCGGATCCAGCTCACCGACCTGCGCGACCTGACGACCGCCGTCCAGCGGGTGCGCCGCCTGTTCGACCTGGACGCCGACCCGTACGCCGTGGACGAGGTGCTGGCCGCCGACCCTCGGCTCGCCCCGCTGGTCGCGGCCCGCCCCGGGCTGCGCTCGCCGGGCGCGGCGGACCCGGAGGAGGCCGCGGTGCGGACCCTGGTGGGGCGCGCGGGGGCCGGGGAGCTGGTCGAGCGGTACGGGAAGGCGCTGGACGTGCCCTGCGGCGGGCTCACCCACCTGTTCCCGGAGCCGGACGTGCTCGCCGGTTCCGCCGAGGACCCGGCGCTGCGGGCCCTCGCCACCGCGCTCGCCGACGGCCGGCTGCGGCTGGACGCCGGGGCCGACCGGGACGCGGCGGAGGAGACGCTGCTGGCGCTGCCCGGGATGGGCCGGTCCACCGCCGCCCTGATCCGGATACGGGCGCTCGGCGACCCGGACGTGGACCCGTACCGAACACCGGGCGCCGAACGGTGGCGGCCCTGGCGCTCGTACGCCGTACGCCATCTGGAGACGGCGGGTTCGCAGGTGGATGCGCTGAGCTGACCCGGGGGCGCCGGGCGCCCCCATCATCAGCCCCAGAGCACCGTGCCCAGCCAGGCGCCCGCCACCAGCAGGCAGCAGAACAGCTCCACCAGCACCGCGTAGCCCGTCGCCCGCATCACCGAGCGCACCGACGTCCAGGCCGCACCCCGGCTGCCCAGGCGCAGCCGCTCCGCCCCGAAGATGGCTCCCACGTACCCGAGGACCCCGCCCACCACGGGCACCACGAAGAAGCCGACGATCCCCGCGACCCCGCCGATCATCAACGTCCGGCGGGGCGCCCCCGACTCACCCGGGCGGCGGGGCGGCAGCAGCGGTTTGAGGGCCTGGTTCAGCAGCATCAGACCCGTCGCGCCGATCAGGACGCCCCAGGCGGCCGGCGTCATGTCGGTGAGCGCCCACCACAGCACCGCCGCCCAGACGATCGCCTGCCCCGGCACACCCGGCAGCAGGACGCCGACCAGACCCAGCAGCATGACCAGGCCGACGGCGACGAGCTGCCACACACTCATCTGACCAGCGTGCCGGAGAGTGCCCGGCTCCGCCCGTCAGCGCACCCCGGCCACCTGCGGGGACGAGGCGGCGGGCCCCGGTCTCCGGGCCTCAGGCCTGCGGACCGGTACGGGCCACCCAGCCACGCTCGTACGCGTGCCAGCCCAGCTGGAGCCGGGTCGAGACGCCGGTCAGCTCCATCAGGCCCTTGACCCGCCGCTGCACGGTCCGCAGCCCCAGGTCCAGCTGCTTGGCCACACTGGCGTCGGTCAGCCCCGCCAGCAGCAGGGACAGGATCTCCAGGTCCGTCGGATCCGGCCCGACGCCGTCCTCGCGGACCCCGCCGCCCTCGCCGAGACGCAACGGCATGGCATCGCGCCACACCGCCTCGAACAGGCCCATCAGCGACTCCAGCAGACCGCTGGCGTGCACCACCAGGGCCGCGGGCTCCGCGCCCCGCCCGGTCAGCGGGACCATCGCGAGGCTCCCGTCGGCCACCACCAGCTTCGTCGGCACCCGGTCCACCACCCGGCACCGCTCGTCCCGGCTCAGCGCCGCCGACAGCTCCAGGATCCCGTACGGCGTCGACAGCACCTCGCGCTCGACCACCACCCGGTAGCTCACCCCGCGCGAGGCGGCCCGCTCCTCGGACTCGTTCTCCATCCCGGTCACCGCGATCGGCTTCCCCGTCACCAGGGCGCACACCTCGGACACCGCCCCCAGTTGCAACTGGTGGAAACGCTGGGTGACGGCGCTCGCCCCCGTCACCACCTCCACCAGATCGTGCACCGCCGGTTCGCTCGCCTCGGCCCGGTACTCCTCGGCGAGCAGCGCGGACGCCAGCTCCGCCTGCTCCAGCTCGTGCCGCTGTTGGATCAGCAGCGCGCCGAGCGCCACCCCGGGCGGCGCCGCCACCCAGCGGCCGGGCCGGGCCGAGGACTGGGCGGCGAGCCCCTGCTGTTCCAGCCGCCGCAGCACGCGCTCGGCGTCCGCCTCCGGAAGCGCCAGCCGGTGCGCGAGATCGGTGAGCTCCGCGGCTCCCGCCGCGACGAGCGCGCGGTACGCGGTCTCCTGTCTCTCGTCGAGACCAATGGCCCCCAGCATTCTCCGACCTCCCCGGACGTGGCTGATCGCGCATCGCGGCGCCCCTGCGGCGGGTCCGTGTGGCGGGAAAAGGCCACGGCGTAAACCCGCCGCCCACATCATCCCCCGTACCCCTGGCCCCTCTGCCAGTGTGGCGCCACCGCAGCACCAACAACCCCCGGGATACGGCCTCTTGGGCTTTTTCGTTCCGGAATGACCTGGGGAGAGCGATGCGCCCGATATCGCGTACGGCACTCGGAACGGCGACCGCCGCCGTGCTCGCCGTCACCGTGATCGCTCCGTCGGTGGCCGCGCCACCGGACGGGCGAGACGCGACCAGACCGATCACCGGGAGTGCGGCGACCGCCGCCACGGACCCGAAGCCCGTCACGCTGACACTCGTCACCGGGGACAAGGTCCTGGTGACCACGGACGCCTCGGGCGCGGCCGCCGCCACCGCCCTGCCCCGCGCGGACGGCAGCGTGCCCCTCGTCCAGACCCGGCAGTCCGGCCCGGACCTGTACGTCTACCCCGAGTCCGCCGTGTCCGCGCTCGCCGCGGGCGCCGTGGACGAGGAGCTGTTCAACGTCACCGAGCTGATCCGCCAGGGGTACGACGACAGCCGCGCCGACTCCGTCCCGCTGATCGCCACCTACACCGGCGCCGCCGCCCGCCGCACCCTCGTCACCCCGCGCGGGGCCGAGCGCGGAGCGGCCCTCGACATCATCGGCGGACTGGCGCTCAAGGCCGACAAGAAGCGCGCCGCCGACTTCTGGGCCGACCTCACCGCACCCCGCTCCCGTGCGGGCTCCGGCCTCAAGAAGCTCTGGCTGGACCGCAAGGTTCAGGCCAGTCTCGACAAATCGACGAAGCAGGTCGGCGCGGACCGAGCCTGGGCCGCCGGCTACGACGGCACCGGCACCAGGGTCGCCGTCCTGGACACCGGGGCCGACGCCGAACACCCCGACCTCAAGGGCCGGATCACCGCGTCGGAGAACTTCACCGACTCACCCGACACCGAGGACCGCCAGGGCCACGGCACCCACGTCGCCTCCACCGTCGGCGGATCCGGCGCGGCGAGCGACGGGAAGAACAAGGGCGTCGCCCCCGGCGCCGATCTGATGGTCGGCAAGGTCCTCAACGACAGCGGCTCCGGTGCCGCCTCCTGGATCATCGCGGGCATGCAGTGGGCCGTCGACAACAAGGCGGACGTCGTCTCCATGAGCCTCGGCAGCGCCGAACCCACCGACTGCACCGACCCGATGAGCCTGGCCGCCACCGAACTCGGCAAGAACAAGGACACGTTGTTCGTGGTCGCCGCCGGAAACCTCGGCCCGTCCCTCAACACCGTCTCCTCGCCCGGCTGCGCCCCCGGCGTCCTGACCGTGGGCGCGGTCGACCGCGACGACTCCACCGCGGACTTCTCCAGCCGCGGCCCCGCGATCGTCTCGCACACCCTCAAGCCGGAGATCGCCGCGCCCGGCGTCGCGATCTCCGCCGCCGCCGCGGGCGGCCGGGGCTCACAGGCGTACCGCTCCATGTCCGGTACGTCGATGGCGACCCCGCATGTCGCGGGCGCGGCGGCCGTGGTGAAGCAGCGTCACCCGGACTGGACCGCCCAGCGGATCAAGGCGGCCCTCGTCTCCTCGGCGAGCAGTGCCGTCCCCGGCGACGTACGCGAGACCGGAGGCGGCCGTCTCGACGTCGACCGCGCCGTGCGCACGCCGGTGACCGGCGCCCCCGCAGTGCAGGGCGGCACCTTCAACTGGCCGCAGGACAGAAGCGACCGCGCCACCGTCGCCGTGCCCTACACCAACACCGGCGGCAAGCCGGTGAAGCTGTCGCTGCGGGTCGCGGGCGTCACCGGCAACGACGGCTCGGCCGTCCGCTCGAAGGTCGCCTCGCTCGGCCGCACGACCGTCACCGTGCCCGCCGGGGAGACGGTCGAGGTGCCGCTCGTCCTCGACCCCGCCGCCCGGCTGACCCCCGCCCAGTACGGCGATGTCACCGGCCGCGTCCTCGCCACGGCCACCGGGGGAGTGAAGGTCTCCACCCCGTTCTCCCTGTACGTGGCGCCGGAGACGGTAACCCTGCGCGTCAAGCTCGTCGACCGCACCGGGAAGCCCGCCGACGGCGTCTCCTCCCTCGACCTCATCGGCACCGACACCGCCTCCGGCGAACGCCGCTTCAACGAGGGCGCCACCGACCAGACCTTCCAGGTGCGGCCCGGCGCCTACTTCGTCTCCAGCTTCATCGCGACGCCCGACACCACCGACCCGACCGGTCGGCTCGTCGGGTCCGTCGGCTATCTGGCCCGCCCCCAGCTGAACATCACCGAGGACACCACTGTCGTCCTCGACGCCCGCAAGGCCCACCGCCTGAAGGTCCGGACCGAGGACCGGGCCGCCGAGACACGCGGCGCGACCCTCGCCTTCGGACGCTCCTGGGACGACACCTGGCTGCACTCCGGATCCATCTCCGGCACCGGGATCATCAAGGACTACCTGGCAGACGTCCGGGGCAGGGCCCGTGACGGGGAGTTCGAGTTCACCTCCTTCTGGCGCGCCTACGCCCCTCAGATCCAGAAGTTCTCCCTGGTCGGCGGAGCCGCCCTGCACCCCAGGCCCGCCACCACGGGCTCGGTCAACCTGGACGGCACCGGCCGGGCCGAGGTCGTCGACGCCGGTGCGGGCAGCGCCGCCGAGCTGGAGGCCGCCGGTGCGAAGAACCGGATCGCGCTGGTGAACGTCGGCGACGACGCCCCGGGCGTCCTGGCCCAGGCACGGGCCGCCGAGGCCGCCGGGGCGAAGGCGCTCCTGGTGCACCGCCCCTCGGCCGGCGACTGGCAGCCGAGCCTCGGCTACGGGGCCGCGCCCCTGCCGGTCCTCGGGCTGCGCGCCGACGAGGCCGCCGTGCTGAAGACGGCCCTGGGCAAGGGGAAGGCGGAGGTCTCCTGGACCGCCACGGCCGTCAGCCCGTTCGTCTACAACCTGTCGTTCCCGGAGAAGGGGCAGCTCACCTCGGACCGCACCTACAAGGTCCGCGACAAGAAGCTCGGCTCGGTCGTCTCCACCCATGAATCGATGGGCGTGGCCGCCGACTTCGTCGACACGCTCCTCGTCTCCCGCCCCTACGGCGCGACCTACAGCGCGTCCTCCCTCGCCCTGGTCGCCGCCCCCGGAAAGCGCACCGAGTACTACACGGCGGGGGACACGATCTGGCAGAAGATGCTCTCCTCCAGCTTCCCGTGGGGCGAGCTGATGACCGGCGACGCCCGTACGTACCAGGCGGGCCGGGCCACGACGGAGGAGTGGTACCGGGGCCTGCTGGTCCCCGGCGCGCCGCGCGACGCCCAGGGCGGGGAGGCGCTCGCCGGTGAACGGCAGGGCAATCTCATCGGTGTCGCCCCGGCCTTCATGACCGACTCCGAACACGTCGGCCAGCAGGGCTCGTTCGGCGACATCGGCAACACGCGGCTCAAGCGCGAGGGCGACGTCGTCGGCGAGAGCGGCTATCCGTTCGGAGTCTTCACCGTGCCCTCCGAGGACGCCGCCTACGAACTCACCCTGATGACCACGAAGATCGGCTCGCCCGCGGCGGTCTGGAAGCGGTCCACGCGGACGGAGACCACCTGGGGCTTCCGTTCCGAGCGGAAGCCGGACGTGGCGTCGCAGGGGCTCCCGCTGCTCTTCCCGCGCTACGACGTGGCCACCGACGGCATGAAGACCGTGCCCGCGGAAAACGGTCAGCGGATCGCGCTCGCCGCGACCGGGCACGCCGGGTACACCCCCGGTGAACTCACTTCCGCGAAGGTCTCGTTCAGCTACGACGGCGGCGAGACCTGGCACGCGGCCACCACCGCGCACCGGGGCGGCCGCTGGTCGGCCACCCTCGACCACGCGGACGCGGCCGGCAAGTCCGTCACCCTGCGGACGGAACTGGCCGACGCGAACGGCAACTCCGTCGTCCAGACCGTGGCGGACGCCTATGCCGTGCGCTGAGGAGCGGGGCACGACGAGCCGCCGAAACCGAGGATCGGCTGAGCGTATGAGCGGCTGAAACGCCGATATGCCGATCGTTCCGACCGGTCCGCCGGGCGTCCTTCCCGTGGGGGGTGGGGCCGCCCGGCGGACCCTGTTTATGGGTCACTTTTTCCCGATGCCCCGTTTTCGGGCCGCCTTCGCGGTCGACAATAGGGGCATGAGTCAGCAGGGGGAGAAGCCCGCCGCCCACGAGGACGACTGGTGGCGCAAGCTGTACGACGAGTCCGCACCGGACACCGGTCCCAGCCGCGCGGCCGACAGCCTCGACGACCGCTTCGACTCCGTGTCGGACACGGTGAGCGGCCCGGCGGACACCGGCCGGGCCACCGCACGCGAATCGGTCCACGACCCGTACGCGGACGCCTACGAAGACCCGTTCGCGGACCGTTACGAGGCTCCGGACGCCGACGGCTACGAGGAGGCGGACGCCGACCGGTACGAGGCCCCGGCCCCGGACGCGTACCGGCCGCCGCCGGAGCAGGGGGTGATTCCCGGCCCGTCAGCCGCCCCGGACCCGGCCGTGGTCCCGGAGCCGCCCGCCCCGGTTCCGGCAGTCGTCCCGGACCCGTCCGTGCCGGCGGGGCCGGTCCAGGATCCGGGGCCGGCCCGGGCCTCGGCACCGGCGGCGGACCCCGCCCCGCCGCCCGGCCTCGTGCCGGACCCGCGCGTGTCGCCGCCCATCCCGCCGCCGCCCACCGCGCCCCGCACCACCGCCTTCCCCGCGCCCTGGGAAGCGCCCGGCGGGCAGGCCGGGCCCCGGACCTTCGCCGCGCCGCGTGGGCCGGCCGCGCCCGAGCCCGAGGCCGGCGAGGCCGGGTCCGACGGGCCCGAGGCCGCCCTCGCCCCCGACCCCAGCGCGCTGCACGAACTGCCGCCGGATCCCACGGCCGCCGCGGCCATCCGGCCCGTCGTCGGACATCTGGGGGACCGGCCACCCACCTACGACGCCGAACCCGCCGCCCTGCCCTCCGCCACCTCGGAAAACCTGGAGGGTCTCGTCCCCGACACTGTTCTGGACGGCGCGCGCTACGGGACGTACACCCTGCGCTCCGCCTCCGTGCGCGGCGACTCCGCCCGCTTCCGCGGCGAACCCCGGCGCGACGGGCTGCTCACCGCCCGGTTCGGGGCCGCCGAGAGCGCCCTCGTCCTCATCGCCGTGGCGGGCGGCAGGCGGGACGGCGAGGCGGCCCACCTCGCCGCGGCCGACGCCTGCCGCTGGATCGGCGGAGCCGTCGCCCGCAGCCACCTCCGGCTGTCCGAGGACATAAGAGCGGGCCGCCGGGGCGACCTGAAATCCGGGCTGCACCGGCTCACCGACCGTACGTACGGCAAGCTGCGCGCCCGCGCCGCCGAACTCGGCGTCGAACCCGGGGCGTACACCGCGAGCCTCCGCTGCCTGCTGCTGTCCGCCGACCCCGAGTGCCGCACCCGGGTCTTCTTCGGCGTCGGCAGCGGCGGCCTCTTCCGGCTCCGCGACGGGCTCTGGCAGGACCTGGAGCCCTTCATTCCGCAGAGCCGGGCCGGTCAGGGCGCGTCGCCCGACGGCGAGCAGGAGGCGTCGCCGGACGGAGACCGGCTGACCATGGATCTCCAGATCACCGGGCCGGCGTCGCCGGACGTCGAAGGTCTCACGCAGCCGCCCGCCGAGCCCTTCCGGTTCCGGGCCTCCGTGGCCCGCCCCGGGGACACGCTGATGCTGTGCAGCAACGGCCTCGCCGAGCCCATGCGCGGCGAACCGGCGCTCCCCGGCGAGCTCGCCGCCCGCTGGGGGAGCGAAGGGCCGCCCGGACTGCCCGCCTTCCTCGCCGACACCCAGCTCCGGATCAAGGGGTACGCCGACGACCGCACCTGCGCCGCCGTCTGGGAGGCGTAACCGCGCGCCCCGTGGGTTGATGGATTCCGGAGTCCGGCGAACGGCGTTTCGGGCTCCGGAGTCCGGACAACCGAAGTGCACGGAGCACGGGCAAGGAAGGGCGCGCACCCATGGCCAAGCAGAACGTGGCGGAGCAGTTCGTCGACATCCTCGCCAGGGCGGGCGTCAAACGTCTGTACGGTGTCGTCGGCGACAGCCTGAACCCCGTCGTGGACGCCATCCGGCGTAATCCGTCCATCGACTGGATCCACGTCCGGCACGAGGAGACCGCCGCCTTCGCCGCCGGAGCCGAAGCGCAGGTCACCGGCTCGCTCGCGGCCTGCGCGGGCTCCTGCGGGCCGGGCAATCTGCACCTGATCAACGGCCTGTACGACGCGCACCGCTCCATGGCCCCGGTGCTGGCCCTCGCCTCGCACATCCCCTCCAGCGAGATCGGCCTCGGCTACTTCCAGGAGACCCATCCCGAGCTGCTGTTCCAGGAGTGCAGCCACTACAACGAGATGATCTCCCACCCGGAGCAGATGCCGAGGCTGCTCCAGACGGCGATCCAGCACGCCATCGGGCGCGGCGGCGTCAGCGTCGTCACGATGCCGGGCGACGTCGCCTCCAAGGCCGCCCCCGAGAAGTCGATCGAACACGCTCTCGTCACCACGCGGCCGACCGTCCGGCCCGGCGACGACGAGATCGACAAGCTCTGCCGCATGGTGGACGAGGCCAAACGGGTGACGCTGTTCTGCGGCAGCGGCACGGCCGGTGCGCACGCCGAGGTCATGGAGTTCGCCGAGAAGATCAAGTCCCCGGTCGGGCACGCGCTGCGCGGCAAGGAATGGATCCAGTACGACAATCCGTACGACGTCGGAATGAGCGGGCTGCTCGGCTACGGCGCCGCCTACGAGGCGACCCACGAGTGCGACCTCCTGATCCTGCTCGGCACCGATTTCCCCTACAACGCCTTCCTCCCGGACGACGTGAAGATCGTCCAGGTCGATGTGCGGCCCGAACACCTCGGCCGCCGTTCCAAGCTCGACCTCGCGGTCTGGGGCGATGTGCGCGAGACCCTGCGCTGCCTCACCCCCCGGGTGCAGCCGAAGTCCGACCGCAAGTTCCTCGACCGGATGCTGAAGAAGCACGCGGGCGCCCTGGAGGGGGTGGTCAAGGCCTACACCCGCAAGGTCGAGAAGCACGTCCCGATCCACCCCGAGTACGTCGCCTCCGTGCTGGACGAGATGGCCGACGAGGACGCGGTGTTCACCGTCGACACCGGCATGAACAACGTGTGGGCCGCCCGCTATCTGACGCCCAACGGCAAGCGCAGGGTGATCGGTTCGTTCAGCCACGGCTCGATGGCCAACGCCCTGCCGCAGGCGATCGGCGCCCAGTTCACCGACCTGAACCGGCAGGTCGTCGCGATGTCCGGCGACGGCGGATTCGCCATGCTGATGGGCGACTTCCTCACCCTCGTCCAGTACGACCTGCCGGTGAAGGTCGTCCTGTTCAACAACTCCTCCCTCGGCATGGTCGAGTTGGAGATGCTGGTGGCCGGACTGCCGTCGTACGGGACCACCAACAAGAACCCCGACTTCGCCGCCATCGCCCGTGCGGCCGGCGCCTACGGCGTGCGTGTGGAGAAGCCCAAGCAGTTGCAGTCCGCCCTCAAGGACGCGTTCAAGCACAAGGGGCCCGCGCTCATCGACGTCGTCACCGACCCGAACGCGCTGTCCATCCCGCCGAAGATCAGCGCCGAGATGGTCACCGGCTTCGCGCTCTCCGCCAGCAAGATCGTGCTCGACGGCGGAGTGGGCCGGATGCTCCAGATGGCCCGCTCCAACCTCCGTAACGTCCCCCGCCCCTGAGCCCCTGCGACCGGCGCCCGCCCGGCCCCGTCACGCCGGGGTCAGGCGAACCGTCAGGATCTGGAACGGCCGCAGGACGAGGACCAGTCCGTCCTCGTCGGTCTCCGCCGGGTGCAGCGGCCGCTCCAGCAGATCGGTGATCCTCGCCTCCGTGACCGGGAACGCCGCCTTCAGCCGGGTCCGCGCCCGGCCGCCCGCCGACTCGTAGAGCCGTACGATCACGTCCCCGCTCCGGTCCTCGGCGAGCTTCACCGACTCGACCGTCACCGCCGGGTGCCCCGTCGACACCAGCGCGGGCACGGCCGGGGCCACCGCCGCCCGTAGCGGGAGGTTCAGCGCCAGGCCCTCCCGTACGGCGTCCGTCACCTCCGCGCCGGGCGCGAGCGCGTAGCGGAAGCGGTGCACGCCCAGATCGGTGTGCGGGTCCGGGCTGTGCGGGGCGCGCAGCAGCGTGAGCCGCACCGTGGTGCCGAGGCCGTCCGGGTGCGGGGTGCGGGTCACGTCGTGGCCGTACGTCGAGTCGTTGAGCAGCGCCACGCCGTAGCCCGGCTCGGCCACCCGCAGCCAGCGGTGGGCACAGATCTCGAAACGGGCCGCGTCCCAGGACGTGTTGTCGTGGGTGGCCCGGTGGACATGGCCGAACTGGATCTCGGCGGTGGACCGTTCGGCGTGCACATCGAGGGGGAAGGCCGCTTTGAGGACCTTCTCGGACTCCTGCCAGTCGACCTCGGTGCCGATGTCGAGCTGCCGGGCCCCCGCCGCGAGCCGCAGTTCCTGCACGACCGTCGACCTCCCGAAGGACCGGACCACACGCACGGCGGCCCGCAGCGGTCCCTCCTCCACCAGCGACACGGAGTCGGCGTCGGTGAGATCGGTCCGGGTGTTCCGGTAGTGCCGGTCGATGTCCCACGCATCCCAGTGGTTGGGGTGGTCCGGGTGCAGCTGGAGGAGGTTCGCGCGAGCACCAGGGACCAGCACCTCACGCCCGGCGAGCAGATCGCGGACCGACGAGACCAGGCCGTCGCCGTCCACCACCACCCGCAACAGCCCGTTGTCCAGGGCGATACCACCTGAATCCGAGACTGCCGCCGTCACCGCGTGCTCCGGGACCGCCGCTCCGTCCAGCGGGCCCGCCCCGAGCCCCGGGCTCCGCGCCGGCACCGCCGCCCGGCCCTCGCCCAGCTTCTGGACGTGCGCCCCGGACGGCAGTACCCCGGCGGCCTCCGCGTCCAGCTCGATCACCTGGAACCGGTCGTACGGGGATGAGTTGAGCGCCACCATGCCCTCGGCGGTGCCCAGCGAGGCCACCGCCCCGGCCACCAGGTCCGCCAGCTCGGCGCGGACCTCCTCATAGGTGTCCCGGGCCTCGCGGTGCACCCAGGCGATCGACGAACCGGGCAGGATGTCGTGGAACTGGTGCAGCAGCACCGTCTTCCACACCCGGTCCAGGCGCTCGTACGGATAGCGGTAGGAGGGGGAGCGCAGAGCGGCCACCGTCGCCCACAACTCGGCTTCGCGCAGCAGATGTTCGCTGCGGCGGTTGCCCTGCTTGGTTTTCGCCTGCGTGGTGTAGGTCGCCCGGTGCAGCTCCAGATACAGCTCGCCCGACCAGACCGGCGCGCGCTCCCCGTACTCCTCCTCGGCCGCCGCGAAGAACGCCGACGGCTTCTCGACCGTCACACGCGGCGAGCCCTCCAGATCCCGCAGCCGGCGGGCCCGCTCCAGCATTTCGCGGGTCGGCCCGCCCCCGCCGTCGCCCCAGCCGAACGGCGCCAGCGAACGCGTCGCCCGCCCCTTGTCGGCGAAGTTCTTCTCCGCGTGCGCCAGTTGGCGGGCGTGGAGCTGGGCGTTGTACGTGTCGACCGGCGGGAAGTGCGTGAAGACCCGGGTGCCGTCGATGCCCTCCCACCAGAAGGTGTGGTGCGGCATTCTGTTGTGCTGGTTCCAGGACAGCTTCTGGGTGAGGAACCACCTCACCCCGGCCAGTTTCGCCAGCTGGGGGAAGGAGGCGGTGTAGCCGAAGGAGTCCGGCAGCCAGATCTCCTCCGTCTCGATGCCCAGCTCCTCCTCGAAGAACCGCTTTCCGTGCACGAGTTGGCGGGCCAGCGCCTCACCGCCCGGCATATTGGCGTCCGACTCCACCCACATGGAGCCGACCGGCGCCCACTGCCCCGCCGCCACCGCCTCCTCGATGCGCTCCCAGATGCGTGGCTGGTGCTCCTTCACCCAGGCGTACTGCTGCGCCTGCGAACAGGCGAAGACCAGCTCCGGATAGTCCCGCGCGAGGGCGGTGACATTGGCGAACGTACGGGACGCCTTGCGGACGGTCTCGCGCAGCGGCCACAGCCACGCCGAGTCGATGTGGGCGTGCCCGGCCGCCGAGATCCGGTGCGCGCTCGCCGAGGCGGGCCGCGCCAGCACCTCGGCCAGCGCCGCCCGGCCCGCCGCCGCGGTGCCGGAGACGTCGTGCAGATCCAGCGCGTCGAGCATCGACTCCAGCGCCCGCAGGATCTCGTGCCGCCGCGACCGATCGTCGGGCAGTTCGTGCATCAGCTCGGACAGCACCTCGATGTCCAGGACGAGATGCCAGACCTCCTCGTCGAGTACCGCGAGGTCGGCGGAGGCGAAGCGGTACAGGGGGCGGTCGCCGGACGTAGCCACGTCACCGAGCGAGGTCGGTTGGAAACCGTGCTCCAGAACCGCCGGATTGGCGGCCGCCTCCAGCAGCAGATCCACCGGCTCCCCGCCCGCCGCCGGGTGCGCGAGCGTCAGGTGCCGGTTGCAGGGATGAACACCCTTCAGGGGGACGCCCAGATGGTCGTACAGCATCCCCTCCGCCTGGAACCCCGGGCCCTGGCCCGTGAACCCCGGGTCGACGACCACCTCCACCCGGCGCCCCGACCACTCCCCGGGCACCGCTCCCCGCAGCCGGAACCAGCTGGTGGACCAGGGCTTCCCCCACTCCGTACCGGCCGTGAACGGCGCGAAGTCCGCCCCCAGGGCCTCCGCCACCGGCACCGGCTCGCCCGGAACGTGCCAGACGGACACGGTGAGCGGGGTGCGGGCGGCGTACTGGGCCGGGCGGACGAACTGGTGGAGGGCCCTCTCCAGGCGGCCCTCCACCAGGGTGCGGTCGTCGTGCATCACAGCTCCTCGGGAAGGTGTGGGGTCCTGGCGTGACAGCTCAGGTTCCCTTCCCGCAGGACGTGCGGAACACCCCCGGGCCGACAGGACCCAGGAGACGGGTTCAGCAGTCGTGGTCGACCAGGTCGAAGGAGGCGTAGTGGTCGGCGGTGTAGTAGTCCTCCTCGTTCCGCTCGCCGGTGACGATGCGGCGGGCGCCGCGGGTCGGCGAACCGGGGGTGATGACCGTGTACTCGTGGTAGTAGCCGGTGGACTGACCGGGCAGCAGGCCCTCGCGGTTCTGGAAGACGGTGCCGTCCTGCTCGTACGGGAACGGCCCGCCCTGCTCGATCAGATCCAGCGTGTCGTGCGCCTGCGACGGCAGCGCGGAGAAGCAGATGCTGCCCACCGCCGCCCGGAACGCGCTAGCGGAGTGGGCGGTGGTGGAGGTCGTCGCCGGGGTGGCCGCCTGGGCCGTGACCGGGCCCGAGGCGAGGAGAAGGGACAGAAGGGCGGCCGAGCCGCCGAGCCGGGTGATGCGTGGGGGGATGCGCATGCCGTCATGATGACGCGCGTAGAAGTCGGGTCGTCAACGTCAACTCGGGTCTATTCGCCGGACGTTAACCGCAGCTGCGCCTATGTGGTGATGGCGTGCGCGGGTGTGATGTTCCGTGCGCCCCTCGCCGCTCCCGACCGTTCACTTATTGATGGGTCCCGGGGCGTGACCGTGTGCGTACAGGGGCATGCATCCCGTGAGGCTGTTCGACGGGCAGCCGGATCGAAGGAGGTCGGTTCACTGTGCGGGCGGGGGAAATGGCGAAGCGTCAGAAGAGGGTCACGGTCATCGAGGGGCGCGCCCCCCGGGGCCGGAGACCGGGTGAGGCATCGCAGCCGGCCCGGATGCGCCGAAGAGTGGGGCACGCCGAACGGGCCGCGGTGGGGGAGGTCCGCCGGGAGTTGCGGGAGTTCCTCCGGCACCGCTCCGGCCAGGAGCAGACCGACGCGGCGGAGCTGCTGGTGAGCGAGCTGGTGACCAACGCGCTCATCCACACCCGGCACGGGGCCGTGGTCACCGCCACGGCGACAGCCGCCCGACTGCGGGTCGAGGTGCAGGACTTCGCGTCCGAGGATCTGCCCGCGCCGTACGTACCGAACGCCGACGACGGTACGCACGGCAGGGGCCTGATCCTGGTCCGGAGCCTGGCCGACGCCTGGGGCGTGGAGGCGCAGGCCCTGGGCAAGACCGTCTGGTTCGAGCTGCACGGCGGAAGGCCCTGAGGAGCCCTCCGCCGCGCGATGGGCATCAGCCGAACTGCTGCTCCAGATCCTTCAGTTTCTGTTCCAGCGAGTCGAGCCGGGGCAGTGTCTGGGTGTCGTCCTCGGCGGTGAGGTCGACGGTCCTCGGATCACTTCCCTGGTTCGGCGCGTCCAGGCTCTTCGGGCTCGAACCATCGGCCGTCTGCTTCGGGCCGACGGCTTGCAGGGATGGCCGGGGTCGCAGAGGCAGCTGACCCGGCTCTGCTATGGCGGGCTCCGCGACGGCCGGTGGCGCGCCGCCGGAGGCCGGGGCGAGGGCGGGTACGTCCACCTGCTGCCCGCCCCGGGCGCGTCCCCAGACCCGGTTCTGCCGGTTCAGGGCCTTGATGCGGGCCCGGTCCAGCTTGGCCTGGTCCCGGCGGCGCAGCCGGTCCTGCTCCTGCTCCTTCCGGTCCTCCCGCACCTCGTCCACCGCCTCGTCCAGGGTGCGGACGCCCTCCAGGAGCATCAGCGACCAGGCGCCGAAGGTCTCCCGGGGGGCCCGCAGCCAGCGGACGATCCGGATCTGCGGCAACGGGCGGGGCACCAGGCCCTGTTCGCGCAGCGCCGCACGGCGGGTCTGCTTCAGCGCGCGGTCGAAGAGCACCGCGGCCGAGAGGGACATCCCCGCGAAGAAGTGCGGAGCGCCCGCGTGGTCCATGCCCCGGGGGGCGTGCACCCAGTTGAACCAGGCGGCGGCCCCGGCGAACGTCCACACCAGCAGCCGGGAGCCGAGCGCCGCGTCTCCGTGGCTCGCCTCCCGTACGGCCAGCACGGAACAGAACATCGCGGCCCCGTCCAGTCCGAACGGGACCAGGTACTCCCAGCCGCCGCTGAGGTTCAGGTTCTGCCGGCCGAAGCCGACGAGCCCGTGGAAGGAGAGCGCGGCGGCGACCGCGGCGCAGCAGAACAGCAGGACGTAACTGGCGGTGGCGTACAGCGCTTCCTTGCGTCTGCGGCGTTCCTCGCTGCGTTCCCAGGAGTCGTCGGCCGCGGCCTTGGCACGCTTACCGCGTGCGACCACCGTCACCGCCGCCATGACCCCCACGAGCAGTACGGCGCCCGGAAGCAGCCAGTCAAGCGATATGTCGGTCAGTCTCATGCGCGGTCCCTTGCGTCACGTAGGGCGTTTCGTGCGCCATCGTGACGGAATTCCCGTCCCGCTCCGGTGGTTTCGGGACAAGAGCACGCCATGGGGTAAGGAGAGGCTATCGATGGGTGGAATCTTCTCGAACTCCCGCCCGATCGAGCCGAGTTGTGTTCGATTCCACGTCCCCCGGACGGGCGGTGTGGATCAGGAAGCCGCCGCGAGCTTCCGCACCCGGTCCGCGTCACAGGTACGCGGGCAGGTCACACAGGTGTCCTCGGGGCGCAGGGTGTAGAAGAGGCAGCAGCTCGCCCGGTCCCGGGTCGGCAGCGACTGTCCGTCGGGCCCGGTCAGCTCGCGGAAGCCCGCGGTGCCGACGTACGGCTTCGTCGTGCCGGGGAGCAGCAGCTCCAGCTCGGCCATCGCGCGGCGCTCCTCGCCCATCAGGTGCGCCACGTACCAGAGGCCCTCGACGATCTCGTCCGTCGCCATCCCCCACAGGGCCCGCTTCCCGCGTCGCATGCGCGGACCGAAGCCCTCCAGCACCGGCCCGAGGTGCTCGGTCAGCGAGGCCAGGACCTCGGCCCGCAGTGCCGTCTCGTCCGGGACGACCCGGGCTCCGGGCAGCGAGGCCGCCGGGTCGTCCGGAAGGCAGGCGAATTCCCCCACGCGCACGGTCAGGTGCCCCAGGGTCCGCTGGAACGCCACGTTCTCGACCGGGATCCGGGGCACCCGGCGCTGAAGGAACCACGGCACGGTCACCAGCAGGCAGGCGGGCCAGGCGTACCGGTGCAGACCGAAGCTCGCCACCACGTCCGGGCGGGCCTGCCGGCCGTAGTCGCGCAGCACCTGGGCGTTGTCCCAGGCCAGGAAGGCGTCCACGGCGGCTCCGCCGGCCGCCAGCTCCGCCGCGCCGACCCAGCCCGCGCCGGACGGGGCGACGGTGTCGCCGTCGAGCACATCGGCCCGCAGGCCGGGGAACACCTCGGTCAGACGGGTGTACGCGGCGGTCACGGGGGACGTCGCGGCACCGGTGAACGGCGGGGAGAGGGTCATGCAGGGGACCACCGAATCGGGGGATCGTTTGCAGGTAAGGCTAACCTTACCCGACGCCATCGATGTGTGAACTGCAGCCTCGGTCTTCTATCGTGCACAGGAGGTCCGGCACACGCGAGTCGGCCCGCGGCAGACGGAGGAGGTCCGGGTGGAGCAGGGCAGCGCGCGCGAGGGCGCACGTCCGGCGTACGCCCCCGGAGCGTTCCCGTCCGCCCCGGGGGACGCCCGTGTGCCGCAGGACCGGGCCCCGCGGAACCGCGTGCCGGAACAGGCCCGGGGCGAGCACACCCACAGTGAGCCCCCCGCGCCGCGTGCCGTCCGGCGCCACTCCGTCCGCGGCCAGATCCTGGACGCCCTGCGCGCCGCCCTCGTCGACGGGGAGCTGGTGCCCGGCCAGGTGTACTCCGCCCCCGCGCTCGGCGCCCGCTTCGGCGTCTCCGCCACACCGGTGCGCGAGGCCATGCAGCGGCTGGCCGTCGAGGGCGCCGTCGAGGTCGTGCCGAACCGCGGCTTCCGGGTCACCGAACGCGGCCCCCGTGAGCTGGCCGAGCTGGCCGAGGTGCGGGCGCTGATCGAGGTCCCCGTGATGCTGAGCCTGGCCCGTACGGTCCCGGCGCACCGCTGGAGCGTCCTGCGCCCGCTGGCGGAGGCCACGGTCGCGGCGGCGGCCGTGGGCGACCGGGCCGCCTACGCCGAATCGGACCGGGCCTTCCACCGGGCGGTCCTCGCCCTGTCGGGCAACGAGCAGCTCGTGACCGTCGCCGACGAACTGCACCGGCGCTCCCAGTGGCCGCTGGTCGCGGGGCCCGCCACCCGCCGGGGCGAGCTGCTGGCCGACGCCGCCGAGCACACCGCGCTGCTCGACGCCCTCATCGCCCAGGACCTCACCGTCGTCCAGGCCCTGGTCCGCGAGCACTTCAACGGCGCCGACCGCTGACCGGGCGGGGCCGGTGAGCCCCGCCCGGTCAGCGGTCAGCCCCCGCCCGCGCTCAGCTCGCCTCGGCGGTGCGCTGGGCGGGGGGACCCAGATACGGGGCCAGCCAGGTGGGCACGCCGCCCAGCAGCCGGAACAGCCGGCCGGCCTCGGCGCGCAGCCGGGCCGCCTGCGGTTCGTCCTCCGCCTCCGCGAGCGAGATCAGCGCCGGGGCCGTACCGACCAGGAACCCCAGCTCCTCCCGGATCCGCAGCGACTCCGCGAAGCCGTGCCGGGCCTCGGCCAGCTCCCCCTCGCGCAGCGCGAGCGCGGCCAGATGGCGCCAGGTGGACGACAGCAGCAGCTCGTCGCCCAGGTTCGCCGCACCGGCGTGCGCCCGGCGGAAGGCGGCGCGCGCGGCCTGCGGCGACTCCGCGATGTTCTGGGCGATCAGCCCGCGCCGGAAGTCCAGCAGCGGCCGGGCGGGGGACGCGGGAGCCAGCAGGGCCGCCGACCGGCTCAGCGCCACGCTCGCCTCGTCGGCCCGGTCCCGCACCGCGAGGAGGGTGGAGGCGTACGCCAGATGGCCCCGCTCACAGGCGGCGGCGCCCCGCTCGTCGTCGCTGCGGGCGACGGCCTCCGCCGTGCGCAGGGCGTCCTCGGCCTCGGTCCAGCCCTGCCCGGTGTAGAGACACCGCTCGGTCAGCAGCGCGGTGCGCTGGAGCGCCGCGGCCGGTTCGGTGCCCGCGGCGTGCTCCAGCAGGGCGGCCGCGTCCGTCCAGCAGGCGCGTGACCGCAGCCGCCATACCGCGGTCTGGAGCGGCGGATCGTCATCTGCTGTCGTTCCGGAACCAGACATGGCGGTATGCGCCACATTGCCCTCCCCGAGCGCGCCATTGTGCTGTTGAGTGCTTGAGTGATGCCGCATCTCAGCATGGATCGGCACTCCGGGCCAAGAGGTCCGGGCAATGTCAGGTGAAAGATTTCACAATCGCTGGGAGGGCGACGGGGTCCCGGCGGACCCCGTGCGCGGCCGGAAGATCAGCTCATCCGCAGGGCGAGGAAGAAATCGAGCTTGTCCTCCAGCCGCGAAAGGTCACGCCCCGTCAACTGCTCGATGCGGCCGACGCGGTAGCGCAGTGTGTTGACGTGGAGGTGCAGCCGGGCCGCGCAGCGGGTCCAGGACCCGTCGCAGTCCAGGAAGGCCTCCAGCGTCTCGATCAGCTCCGCCCGGTGGCGCCGGTCGTAGTCGCGCAGCGGGTCCAGCAGCCGCGCGGTGAAGGCGCGCCGGACGTCGTCGGGGACGAACGGCAGCAGCAGCACGTGCGAGGCCAGCTCGTGGTGCCCGGCCGCGCAGACCCGGCCCGGCCGGGCCGCGGCCACCCGGCGGGCGTGCCGGGCCTCTTCCAGCGCGCCGCGCAGTCCTTCGGCGGAATGCACGGCCGCGCTGACACCCAGTGTCAGCCGGCCGTCGTCGGCGAGCCCCGCCGTGAGGGGTTCGCGTACGGAGGCGAGCAGCGCGTCGGCGTGGAGTCCGGGCTCATCGGCGAGGGCGTCGGCGTCCTCGCCGTCCGAACCCGCCGCGGCGCCCTCCTCGTCCTCGCCGGGCTCCGCCGGCGCGGTGATGACCGCGGGCAGCGGTACCAGGGCGATGGCCTCCTCGCCCGTGTGGGCGACGGCGATCCGGTCGGCGGAGTCGGGGCCGCTGACCGCCGGGTCGACGAGGATCTCCTCCAGCAGCGCCTGGGCCACCGGGCCGCTCGCGATCTCACCCGCGTCGGCGGACTGGCCCGAGGCGCTCCAGTCGACCCGGGCCACCACGACCTGCCACTGCGGGGCCGCGCCGAGGCCCGGCAGCAGGACCGGTGCGGCGACCCGCAGCCGGGCCGCGATCTCGGCGGGGGCGGCGCCCGCCTGCACCAGCTCCAGCACCTCCTGGGCGAGCCGGCGGCGTACCGTACGGGCCGCGTCGCGGCGGTCGCGTTCGACCGCGATCAGCTGCGTGACGCCCTGGAGCAGGTCGAGCCGGGCGGCGGGCCAGTCCGAGGCGTCCGCCTCGACCGCCAGCAGCCAGTCGGAGAGCACCGACTCCCGTACGTCACGGGCGGCCGGCACCGCGCCCCGGCCGGTGTTCCGGATCGGGAAGAGCGCATATGTCGTACCGGCGACCGCCGCCCGGTGCGGGGCCCGGCGGCCGGTGCGGGTCGCGGCCAGGTGGTGCCCGGCCAGCGCGGCGCCCAGCGGGCCGGGCAGCGGGGCGCCCGCCCCGGCGATCTGGCGGCCGGTGGGGGACAGGACCCAGGCCCGCAGGTCCAGGTCGGAGGTGAGAAGGTCCAGGACCACCTCGGGGCCGCCGCCCGTCGGACCGGAGGTCATCAGCCGCCGGTGCCGGTCCACCACGGCCGCCAGGTCGCCCGCCCGCTCACCGGAGACCTGGCGTACGACGTACTCCGTGATCGTCGCGAACGCAACGGTCTCGTGCACGGCGAAGAGCGGTAGCCGGTGGTGCAGGCACGCCTCGACGAGATCGGCGGGGATGTCACCGAGCTCCGCCTCGCCGGCCGCGAGCCCGGCGACCCCGGCGCCCGCCAGGATCCGGACGAACGGCTCGGAGTCCGCCGCGTCCCGGCGCCAGGCGAGGCCCGTGAGGACCAGTTCGCCGCCGGAGAGATAGCGGCTGGGGTCGCGCAGGTCGGTCGTCATGACGCCCCGGACCGTGCGGTCCAGCTCGTCCTCGCCGCCGAGCAGCCGCAGGCCCAGCGCATCGGTCTCCAGCAGTGCGCGCAGCCGCATCGCTTCGCCGCCGATCTTTCGTAGAGGGAACAGGTGAAGTTCGCCGAGGGGACAGGTGAGAGGGAAGGGGGTGAAGGGGGCCGTGGGGTGGGGGAGCGGGTGGGGTGAACGGGGTATCTGTGAATTGCGGTGAGGTTACCGATCCCCGTCATTCGTTCGAATCTACAAGACGAGGACGGAGACCAGCCAACTCCTTCAGTGTTTCGGTGACTGCACCGGCCGGGGCCGGGCTTGTGTACTGGGCCACACACCACGTGAACACCACATGAACGAGCCAGTCGAGGCAGGCCGTCCCCGGCCCCGGCGAACGACCCGATTGAGAAGAAGAGAGCCACTCATGGACTTCCTTCGCCCCGCCAGCTGGGAGGAGGCGCTCGCCGCCAAGGCCGAGCACCCCACGGCTGTGCCCATCGCGGGCGGCACCGATGTGATGGTCGAGATCAACTTCGACCACCGGCGGCCCGAGTACCTCCTGGACCTGAACCGCATCGGTGAGCTGTCCGAGTGGGAGGTGGGCCAGGAGAGCGTGCGGCTCGGCGCCTCCGTGCCGTACAGCAGCATCATGGAGCACCTGCGGGCCGAGCTGCCGGGCCTGGCGCTCGCCTCGCACACCGTCGCCTCCCCGCAGATCCGCAACCGCGGCGGAGTCGGCGGCAACCTCGGCACCGCCTCGCCGGCCGGTGACGCGCACCCGGCCCTCCTCGCCGCCGACGGCGAAGTCGAGGCCGAATCCGTGCGCGGTACGCGGCTGATTCCCATCGACGCCTTCTACACCGGGGTCAAGCGCAACGCCCTGGAGCCGGACGAGCTGATCCGCGCCGTGCACATCAGGAAGGCCGACGGACCGCAGCAGTACTCCAAGGTCGGCACCCGCAACGCCATGGTCATCGCGGTCTGCGCGTTCGGGATCGCCCTGCACCCCGAGACCCGCACCGTGCGCACCGGCATCGGCTCCGCCGCCCCGACGCCCATCCGGGCCAAGGAGGCCGAGGACTTCCTGAACGCCGCGCTGGACGAGGGCGGGTTCTGGGACAACGGCAAGATCATCACCCCCGCGATCGCCAAGCAGTTCGCCGCTCTCGCGTCCGGCGCCTGCAACCCGATCGACGACGTGCGCGGCACGGCGAAGTACCGCAGGCACGCGGTCGGCATCATGGCCCGCCGCACGCTCGGCTGGACCTGGGAGCAGTACCGCGGCGCGGGCCGCACGCTGGAAGGAGCTGCGTAACCATGCGAGTCAATTTCACGGTCAACGGCCGTCAGCAGGAAGCCGACGACGTCTGGGAGGGCGAGTCCCTCCTCTACGTCCTGCGTGAGCGCATGGGCCTGCCCGGCTCCAAGAACGCCTGCGAGCAGGGCGAGTGCGGCTCCTGCACGGTCCGCCTGGACGGCGTCCCGGTCTGCGCGTGCCTGGTGGCCGCCGGACAGGTCGAGGGCCGCGAGGTCGTCACCGTCGAGGGCCTCGCCGACTACGCCAAGCACCGCGAGGACGCCCACCCCGGCGGCGGCTGCGCCTCCGGCGCCTGCGGCACCACCCTGGACTCCGCCAAGCGCTGGCAGGCCCGGCCCACCGACGGCCAGACCGGCGAGGCCGTCGAACTGGCCCCGATCCAGCAGGCGTTCATCGACGCCGGAGCCGTCCAGTGCGGCTTCTGCACCCCCGGCCTGCTGGTCGCCGCCGACGAACTGCTGGAGAACACCCCCTCCCCGTCCGACCAGGACATCCGTGAGGCGCTCTCCGGCAACCTCTGCCGCTGCACCGGTTACGAGAAGATCCTCGACGCGGTCCGCCTCGCGGCCGCCCGCCAGGGAGAGGCGGCCCAGTCATGACGACGCGCCCCGAAGCCACCACGCGCCCCGCGGCCACCGTGCCGAAGGCCCAGAACGCACCGTCCGGCACACCCACCGAGATCACCCAGGGTTCGCCTACCAAGGGCGGTATCGGCGAGTCCACGCTCCGCCCCGACGGCACCCTCAAGGTCACCGGCGAGTTCGCGTACTCCTCCGACATGTGGCACGAGGACATGCTGTGGGGCCAGACGCTGCGCTCCACCGTCGCCCACGCGGAGATCGTCTCCATCGACACCTCCGAGGCGCTGGCCACCTCCGGCGTCTACGCGGTGATGACGTATGACGACCTGCCCGCCGAGATGAAGAACTACGGCCTGGAGATCCAGGACACCCCGGTTTTCGCGAACGGCAAGGTCCGCCACCACGGTGAGCCGGTCGCCATCGTGGCCGCCGACCACCCGGAGACGGCCCGCCGCGCCGCCGCCAAGATCAAGATCGAGTACCGCGAGCTGCCGATCGTCACCGACGAGGCCTCGGCGACCGCCCCCGGTGCCGTACTCGTCCACGAGGGCCGGGACGACCACCACATCGGCCACGTCCCGCACCCCAACATCGTGCACCGCCAGCCGATCATCCGCGGGGACGCCGACGAGGCCGCCAAGCGCGCCGACGTCATCGTCACGGGCGAGTACGTCTTCGGCATGCAGGACCAGGCCTTCCTCGGCCCCGAGTCCGGCCTGGCCGTGCCCTCCGAGGACGGCGGCGTCGAGCTGTACGTCGCCACCCAGTGGCTGCACTCGGACCTCGGCCAGATCGCCCCCGTCCTCGGCCTGCCCGAGGACAAGGTCCGCATGACGCTCTCCGGCGTCGGCGGGGCCTTCGGCGGCCGTGAGGACATCTCGATGCAGATCCACGCCTGCCTGCTGGCGCTCCGCACCGGCAAGCCGGTCAAGATCGTCTACAACCGGTTCGAGTCCTTCTTCGGCCATGTCCACCGGCACCCGGCGAAGCTCCACTACGAGCACGGTGCCACCAAGGACGGCAAGCTCACGCACATGAAGTGCCGCATCGTCCTGGACGGCGGGGCCTACGCCTCCGCCTCCCCGGCCGTCGTCGGCAACGCCTCCTCGCTCTCGGTCGGCCCGTACAAGATCGAGGACGTCGACATCGAGGCGATCGCCCTCTACACCAACAACCCGCCCTGCGGCGCCATGCGCGGCTTCGGCGCGGTCCAGGCGTGCTTCGCCTACGAGGCGCAGATGGACAAGCTCGCCGCGAAGCTGGACATGGACCCGGTGGAGTTCCGGCAGCTCAACGCCATGGAGCAGGGCACCCTGCTGCCCACCGGACAGCCCTGCGACTCGCCGGCCCCGGTCGCCGAGCTGCTGCGCCGGGTCAAGGCCCGTCCGCTGCCGCCCGAGCAGGAGTGGCTGACGGCGGGCGCCGACGGCACCTCCGTCGACGTGCGCGCCCTGCCCGGCGGGCTCTCCAACACCACTCACGGCGAAGGCGTCGTCCGCGGTGTCGGCTACGCGGTCGGCCTGAAGAACGTCGGCTTCTCCGAGGGCTTCGACGACTACTCCACCGCCCGGGTGCGGATGGAGGTCATCAACGGCGAACCGGTCGCCACCGTGCACACCGCGATGGCCGAGGTCGGCCAGGGCGGCGTCACCGTCCACGCCCAGATCGCCCGTACCGAACTCGGCGTCAACCAGGTCACCATCCACCCGGCCGACACCCGCGTCGGCTCCGCCGGATCCACCTCCGCCTCCCGCCAGACGTACGTCACCGGCGGCGCGGTCAAGAACTCCTGCGAAGCCGTACGGGAGAAGGTCCTGGAGCTGGGCCGCACCAAGTTCGGCACCTACCACCCGGCCTGGGCCACCGCCGAGCTCCTCCTGGAGGGCGGCAAGGTCGTCACCGACGGCGGCGAGGTCCTCGCGGACCTGGCCGACGTCCTGGAGGACGAGGCCATCGACATCGAGCTGGAGTGGCGCCACCGGCCCACCGAGGCCTTCGACCTCCGTACCGGACAGGGCAACGGCCACGTCCAGTACTCCTTCGCCGCGCACCGCGCGGTCGTCGAGGTCGACACCGAGCTCGGCCTGGTCAAGGTCATCGAACTGGCCTGCGCCCAGGACGTCGGGAAGGCGCTCAACCCGCTCTCCGTCCTCGGCCAGATCCAGGGCGGCACCCTCCAGGGCATGGGCGTGGCGGTGATGGAGGAGATCATCGTCGACCCGCAGACCGCGAAGGTGCGCAACCCCTCCTTCACGGACTACCTGCTCCCCACGATCCTCGACACGCCGACGATCCCGGTCGACGTGCTCGAACTCGCCGACGAGCACGCCCCCTACGGGCTGCGCGGCATCGGCGAGGCCCCCACCCTGTCGTCCACCCCGGCCGTCCTCGCGGCGATCCGGAACGCGACGGGCCTTGAGCTCAACAGGACACCGGTGCGGCCCGAACACCTCACCGCCACCTGAGAGCCTGCCGGGTGACCTCCCACCGGTCGTCACCCGGCACGCTCCGAGCGGTCCCCCCCGAACTCTCCGGGCGGTGCGCAGCGCCGAGAACGTCACACTTTTCCGCACCCCGCACCGCCCGGAGGCCCAAGTACCGCACCGCTCGCGGTTCTTCTCCGCCGTGCCCGACAGCACGGCAAGCGCCTCACGGATCATCCGTGCCGCCGGCACATCCGTTCTGCTTCAACAGTCCGTCCCGGCCGTCCCCGGGTCGTGCAGCCGACGCAGCCATCCCAAATCCCGCATTCAGGAATCTCCACGCGGGTGCCCCTGTGAACCTTGGGAGTCAGGCATCATGACCCAGCAGTCAGTGGAACCGAAGACCAGTCCGGAAAGCGCGGGCCCCGGCTCGCGCGTCCCCGCCGGAAGATCATGGCTCGACCGGTACTTCCACATATCCGAACGAGGATCCACGGTCGCGCGCGAGCTGCGCGGCGGCGTCACGACCTTCATGGCCATGGCGTACATCCTCCTGCTCAACCCGCTGATCCTGGGCGGGGAGGACGTCAACGGGAACCTCCTCGGCCAGCCCGGCCTGATCACCGCCACCGCCTTCGCGGCGGCCGCGACGACCCTGCTCATGGGCTTCGTCGGCAAGGTGCCCCTGGCGCTCGCCGCCGGCCTCAGCGTCTCCGGTGTGCTCGCCTCGCAGGTCGCGCCCAGCATGACCTGGCCGCAGGCCATGGGCATGTGCGTGATCTACGGTGTGGTGATCTGTCTCCTGGTGGTCACCGGCCTCCGCGAGATGATCATGAACGCGATCCCGCTCGCGCTCAAGCACGGCATCACCATGGGCATCGGGCTCTTCATCGCCCTCATCGGCCTCTACAAGGCCGGATTCGTCCACCAGGGCCAGGCGACCCCCGTCTCCCTCGGCCCGGCCGGTGAACTGGCCGGCTGGCCCGTCCTGATCTTCTGCGTGACCCTGCTGCTCATCTTCATGCTCCAGGCTCGCAACGTCCCCGGCGCGATCCTGATCGGCATCGTCGTCGGCACGCTGGTCGCGATCGTCATCAACGCGATCGTCGACATCGACCCCAAGAAGTGGAGCAGCGGCCCGCCGGAGCTGGAGGGCAGCGCGGTCTCCACCCCGGACTTCTCGCTCTTCGGGAACGTCGAGTTCGGCGGCTGGGGCGACGTCGGCGTGATGACCGTCGGCATGATCGTCTTCACCCTGGTGCTGGCCGGCTTCTTCGACGCGATGGCGACCATCATCGGCGTCGGCACCGAGGCCAAGCTCGCCGACGACAAGGGCCGTATGCCGGGCCTGTCCAAGGCGCTGTTCATCGACGGCGCCGGCGGTGTCATCGGCGGTGTCGCCTCCGGCTCCGGCCAGACGGTCTTCGTCGAATCGGCCACCGGCGTCGGCGAAGGGGCCCGCACCGGACTCGCCTCCGCCGTCACCGGCCTCTTCTTCGCCGCCTGCTTCTTCTTCACCCCGCTCACCGCGATCGTGCCGACCGAGGTGGCCTCCGCCGCCCTCGTCGTCATCGGCGCGATGATGATGCAGAACGCCCGGCACGTGGACTGGGGCGACCGCTCGGTCGCCATCCCGGTCTTCCTGACCGTGGTCCTGATGCCCTTCACGTACACCATCACCACCGGTGTCGCCGCGGGTGTCATCGCGTACAGCGCCATCAAGCTCGCCCAGGGCCGGGCCCGCGAGGTCGGGGCCTTCATGTGGGGACTGACGGTGATCTTCATCGTCTTCTTCGCCCTCAACCCGATCGAGAGCTGGCTGGGCGTCCACTGACGCCCGGGCCCCCTTCCCCCCAAAGGAGAGAACGCCATGCTGGACATCGCCGAAGAGCTGCACCGGTGGGTCTCGCAGGGACGCGAGTTCGCCGTCGCCACCGTGGTGGCGGTCGGCGGCAGCGCGCCCCGGCAGCCCGGCGCGGCCCTCGCCGTCGACCGCGACGGCACGGCCGTCGGGTCGGTCTCCGGCGGCTGCGTGGAGGGGGCCGTGTACGAACTGTGCCAACAGGCGTTGGAGGACGGGCTGCCCGTCCGTGAGCGCTTCGGCTACAGCGACGAGGACGCCTTCGCGGTCGGCCTGACCTGCGGCGGCGTCATCGACATCCTGGTGACCCCGGTCCGGGCGGACGACCCCGCCCGGCCGGTGTTCGCCGCCGCGCTCGCGGCCGCCGCGGAGGGGACGGCGGCCGCACTGGCCCGGGTCACGGACGGGCCCGAGGACATGCTCGGCCTGCCGCTCCTGGTCCGCCCCGACGGACGTTACGAGGGCGGGCTCGGCGGCCACCCGGCGCTCGACCGGACCGCCGCAGCCGAGACCCGGGCCCTGCTCGACGCGGGCCGCACCGGGCCGCTCGCCATCGGCGCGGAGGGCTCCCGCTGCGGCCGGCCCGTCGAGCTGCTGGTCGAGTCCAGCGTGCCGCCGCCTCGCATGATCGTGTTCGGCGCGATCGACTTCGCGGCGGCCCTGGTGCGGGCCGGGAAGTTCCTCGGCTACCGGGTCACCGTCTGCGACGCCCGCCCGGTCTTCGCCACCGCGGCCCGCTTCCCCGAGGCCGACGAGATCGTCGTCGAATGGCCCCACCGCTACCTCGCGGGGACCGACACCGACGCCCGCACGGTGCTCTGCGTCCTCACCCACGACGCCAAGTTCGACGTACCGCTGCTGGAGGCGGCCCTCCGCCTCCCGGTGGCCTACGTCGGCGCGATGGGCTCGCGCCGCACCCACCTGGAGCGCAACGACCGACTGCGCGAGGTCGGGCTGACCGAGCGCGAACTCGCCCGGCTGCACTCGCCGATCGGCCTCGACCTCGGCGCCCGTACGCCGGAGGAGACGGCCCTGTCCATCGCGGCCGAGATCGTCGCGGTCCGGCGCGGCGGCAGCGGCGTACCGCTCACCGGGGCCCACACCCCCATCCACCACGACAGCAGCGGACAGCCCCTCGCCTCGGTGGCCTGAGACGCCCGTCAACGCCCCCTCCGTCCTGGGCGGGTTGCCGCCACGGCGGTCTGCCGCCCGCCCGGAACGCAGCGGTCACCCCGGATCAACCGGTGGACCGGCTGCATGACTTCCGGACCGGCGGCTGTTCGACGTCTCGGCCCTGGCCAGGATGGGGTACGACGACGAGGGCACCGGCGCGGACTCCGGGATCATCGAGACCATGGAGTGGGCGAAGGCCGAAGGGGCCGGCATCGTCTCCATGAGCTCGGCTCCCCGGTGCCCGACGACGGCACCGGCCTTCGGCCCGGAGTGACCCCCTGACTTGGTCCCGCACCTCGCGGACGGGAGTGCGGGACCAGTGCCGTCAGCAGGCGGCCAGAGCCGCGGGGACCTGCCCGAACCGGGCCAGCAGATGCCAGACCCGCTTCAGGTCCTGCGCGTCGTACCGGCCGGTCCGCACCGCGTCGCCGATGATCCGGGCGTCCAGCCACCCGTCGACCGCCAGGGCGCAGCCGAGGGCCACGAACTCGGGCCCCCGGTAGCCGGGACGGCGCCGCAGCTCCGCCACGGAGAGCCGGAACCCCGGATGCCACTCGACGGGGCAGGGCAGCAGGCGGGCGGCGGCCTCCACCGCCGTGCCCCGGTGGGCCGGGTCGAGCACGAGCGCCTCCACGTCGCGGTCCAGCCGGACCGGGGCGTGGATCTGCGCCTCGACGTAGTCGTCCAGGGCGTCGCGGTCATCCGCCGCCGCCAGCTCGACGAGCCCCGACATCCGGGCCGCGGTCCCGAAGTGCGTCGGTTCGGCGGCGCTGTCGGGATAGCAGAACGTGGCCGCGCCGAGGATCTCCGGCACCAGCCTGAAGTGCGCGGAGCCGAACCGGGGCGCGGCGCCGAACGGTGTACGACCGAGGTCCAGCGCCCCGTAGACGGGCCGCTCGGCGGGCTCCGCGAGGTCGTACGCGCCGCCGAAGATCCGGCTTTCCCACCGCCACCGGTCACCGCCGGGGTGCGCGGTGAGCCCTCCGTTGCTGGTGCCCGTCACGAACTGGGAGACGTACAGACCGTCCCCGCCCAGCCGTTCGAGGATCGGCAGCCCCGCCACCGTCCGGTCGGGGTGGAAGTTCAGGGTGACGCGTGATCCGGGGGCCAGGGGCGCGCCCGAGGACAGCGAGGAGACGTGTGCCAGCGCCCGTCGGCGGGGACAGGGGACCGGGAGATCGGCGTTCATCGTGACAGTGTGCCCGGGAGGCCTCGGGGGAGCACCTGAATACCCGGCCCGGCCGGTGCGATTGGATAGGCCCATGAGCGTTCACGACGTGGCCCGCGGGCTGCCGGGCATATCCGCCCTCACCGATCTCTGCCGTTCCCTGGCGATGCTCGACGCGATCCTGTGTCCGGAGTGGGACCACCGCTGGCACGGTTTCGACGCGCAGTGGTCGCCGACCGAGGCGATGGCCTCGATGCGGGACGGGGCGGGCGGGGAGTACTCCATCGTCTTCTCCGCCGCCGGCGCGTACGCCCGGGGCTTCGACCACGAGTCGCCGATGAGCCCCTATGTGGACGACGTGCCCTGGCCCGGAGTGCTCGACGAGGTGCCCGAGGCGTTCCGGCGCTACGTGGACGAGCCGTCGTTCTGCGACGAGTTCGGGCTGCCCGTCGTCACCGCCTGCCTCTGGCGCGAGAGCGGCGACGACCGCTGGCGGGCGGGGGACGTGGAGTTCCCGGAGGACGGCGAGGACTCCGACGGGGCCGACTGGCTCTTCCAGCTCCTCGTCACCGGGACCCCCGAGTCGTACCGGGAGTGGGCCGAGGACCACTTCGAGGTGAGTGTCGGCCTCGAAGCCGTACGCCATGTCTACGCGCTGCGGCCGCTGACGGACGAGATCGTCGCCGCGCTCAACCCGGAGCGGGTTCCCGCCGAACTGGCCGAGGACATCAAGGAGATCGGGTACCCGGCCGGGACGGGCGAGTGAGCCGGTGAGCCCTTCGGGGGCGGCGCGCCGAGGGCCGCGGGGTCAGTCGTCCTCCTCCGGGACCGCCGGATCGCGCCGGGCCAGTACCTCGGCCACCGGCGCCCCGGTCCGGGCCGCCACGGCCAGGCGGGCCCGGACCTCCGCGCCCGTGCGGGGGCGGAACCGGGGCTGTTTGCCGCAACCGCACGGCTCCAGGCCCTCGTAGCGCAGGCCCGCCCCCAGCACCGCGGCCACCGCGCCCCAGGCGTCGGTGTCGCGGCGCGGCGGGGGAGCGAAGTCGTGACCGGCGCAGACGAGGGCCCGGCCGCAGTTCGGGCACGGTGGGTCGCCGCCGTCCAGGGAGAACCGCTTGAAGCTGACGCGGCAGGCGACGCAGGCGTAGTGCAGCTTGTAGTGGACCGTCGCGTAGAAGCACACACGGCGACGCTACCGGGCCGGTCCGACAGCCGACCCACCCCGGGCGGAATCCACCTGGGGCGGGCCGGCCGCTTGTGCGCCGACCCGGGCGGGTGCTCCGTGCTGCTGGTCGGGCCCGCCCGGGTCCGTGCTCACTTGCCGTTCTGGAGGGCCGCCCACGTGACCGGGCCCACCTGGCCGTCAACGCCCAGCTCGCGCGTCTCCTGATAGCTCCGCACCGCCGTGTCCGTGGCCGGACCGAAGCTGCCGTCCACGCCCACGGTCCTGCCGAGCGCCGCCGTCAAAGCGCGCTGGAGCCGCTTCACCGCATCGCCCGAACTGCCCTGCTTCAGCGGCGGGGTCGAGCCGGCCGACAGCAGGGCCGTCCAGGTCTTCGGGCCGACCTTTCCGTCCGCTTCCAGCGAGCGGGCCCGCTGGAACGCCTCCACCGCGCTCCTGGTGGTGGGGCCGAACTGGCCGTCCACCGCGCCCGGCTTGTAGTTCTGCGCGGTCAGCAGCGTCTGGACGGCGGTCACCTGCGGGCCCGACGAACCGTACTGCTGGGTGGCGTACAGGGGGAACGTCAGACCGTCGCCCCCGTCGCCCGGGTCACCGCCGATCAGCTCCATGTAGTAGTCCCAGTCCCAGTGGGGGCCGGGGTCGGTGTGGTCGTTGCCGGGCACCTCGACGTGGCCGACGATGTGCGCCCGGTCCTTCGGGATGTTGAACTTCGCGCTGAGGTGCGAGGTCAGCGCCGCCGACGAGCGGTACATCGCGTCGGTGAACCAGGCCGGCTCGTCCACCCATCCCTCGTGCTCGATCCCGACGGACGAGGCGTTGGCGCTGCGCGCGTGCCAGGCCGTGTCCTTGTCCCGGACCGTCTGGGTGACCTCGCCGTCCGACGACCGGATCACATAGTGGGCGCTGACCTGGGACGCCGGGTTCTGGAACCAGCTGATGGAACCCGCGTACGAGCCCTGGGTGACATGGACGACCACCTTGTCGACGGTCGCGGTGCGGCCCACGGCGAAGTTCTCGGCGTGGGCCGGTACCCAGCGCGCCGAGGGGTAGTCCGCGCTCTGCGCGTAGACCTCGGACGCCGACACCTCGTCCTTGTCCGGGTCGACCGGCCGCGAGGGCACGAGCACCTGCTCGCCGCCGGCCACCGTCGCGGCCACGCCCTCGGCCAGGAAGGTGAAGACCGCGTCCGCGTAGAGCGCCGCGGCCGGCCCGTCGGCGGCGCTGTAGCGGGCCACCGCCGGATACCAGGCGTTCACGTCCCGCCGCTCGGCGGCGTCCAGACCCAGTGCGTCGGCGTGGTCGCGCAGGACGGCCGCGCCGCCGAGGATGTTGGCCGTCGTGTCCCGGCGCAGCCGGGCCGCGCTCTCGCCGGTCAGCTCGGCGGCCTTCTCCAGGGATCGGTTGGTGGGGTTGCTCGCCAGGTGCATCACGCCGTAGCCGTTCGCCTGGCTGGGCTTGCCCGCGTGTCCGTTCAGCCGGGACTCGCCGTACCCCACGGCGGCCAGCAGATCGCGCGGTACGCCGTACTCCTGGGACGCCTCGGCGAAGGCGCGGTTCATCGGGTCGGGGGTGTCCGCCCGGGGCGCGGCGTTCGCCGACTGCCCGGTGGCGAGAAGGGCCGCGGCGGTGAGGGCCGCCACGGCACAGGCGCGGGCCCGGGTTCGGGCGGCGGTGCGTAGGCGCATCAGGGCTCCTGCTCTGTGGGAGGAAGTAAAAAGCCCTCGGGCCCGGGTGGGCCAGAGGGATGCCGAACCCGGCCAGGCTATCCACCTGAGTGGAGCATGACAAAGAGGAACGCCGCCGAACTCGCTGGCAACATCCTGCAAATTCAAGGGAGTTGCTCGAAGCGCTGCGCCTGTCGGGTGACGTCGAGCGTCACCCGACAGGGGCGCCGGTCCCGGTTGACGCGGGCCTGGGTCCGGGCGTCGAACGGCTGTCTGCCGTGCGACGCCCGGCACGCACGCTCGGGGGTGTCCCGCCGCTACCAGCGGTCGCGGTGGACGACGTCCGCCACCGGGCGCCGCCGGACGGGCCCGAAGTTGCCCGCGGGCCACCCCACCGGAACGGCGGCGAACGTCGCCATGTCGTCCGGGATGCCCAGCTCCTTCTTCCACTCCTGCTCCAGCATCAGGTGCCAGATGGTGATGTTCGCCGCCAGCCCCAGCCCCCGGGCCGCCAGCAGCAGGTTCTGCACCCCCGGATAGACGCAGGAGCCCTCCGCCAGCGCCTGGAACCGGGTCTGCGTGTTCATCATGTGCTCCGTGCCCGCCGGACCGAGCGCCCGCGCCGACGCCGCGAGGCCCTCCTCGTCCAGGCGCGGCTCCGGGAACCGGTAGCACGGCACGATCAGCACCGGGGTGTCGGCGAAGTGGTCGCGCTGGTACTCGATCGCCGCGACCATCCGGCCGTACGCCGCCTCGTCCATGCCCTCGGGGGCGTACTTCCCGGTCGTCGCCAGATACGCGTCCACGCACCGCTTCCACAGCGGGGCGAGCCGCGCCATCACCTGGCGGTCGGTCACCACCACGTACTCGTAACACTGCATGTTGCCGCCGCTGGGCCCCCAGACGGCCGCCTGTATCAGCTGCTCGACCAGCTCCTCCGGGACCGGCTCCGGCTTGAGGCGGCGCATGGCGCGCATCGTGGACATGGTGGAGAAGAGAGCGGGGCCGCCGGGGGCGGACGGGTCGGCCTGAACCGTTTCCATAGTCATGATCGCGGAGTTTACGGTTCCGGGCGGCGCGCCAGAAGGGTGTGCGGCAAGGGCTCTTGGCACATGCCCCCTGGTGGGCGGACTGGCGTGGCCCGCGCCCCAGCCGTTCCGGCTCGGAACCCGCCGTTCCGGCGTCGGACCCGCCTGTTCCGGCCCCGTACCCGCCGTCCGGGCCACCCGCCGTCCGGGTCACCCGCTGCCTGTGCCACCCGCCGCCCGGGCCACCCCCCGTCCCGGCTCAGGTCCGCGTCAGCCGCACCACCGGGATGTCTCGTTCGGTGCCCGCCTGGTACTCCCCGTAGCGCGGGAACAGCTCCACCAGCCCCGGCCAGACCCGCGCCTTCTCCTCGGGGGGCAGCGTCGCCGCGACCGCGCCGAACCGCTCGGTCTCCACCCGCAGGTGGACCTCCGGGTTCGCCTGGAGGTTCAGATACCACAACGGCGGCCGGTCCGATCCGCCGTTGGACGCCACGATCAGATAGTCCTCGCCGTCCCGCCCGTACATCAGCACCGTGCGCCGCACCGCCCCGCTGCGCCGGCCGACGTAGTCCATCAGCAGACAGGGGACACCGAGCTGGGTCGTGCCCTTCGTGCCGCCGGAGGACTCGTACAGCTCGGCCTGCCGGGCGACCCAGTCGGCGGGGCTCAGCGCGACCTCCGCGTTGCCGTCCTGCTCGGCCGTCATGGGCTTCTCCTCTGCTCGTGGTCTCTCGGTCTCGTGGCGTCCGGTTCGGACCGCCCCCCATCCTGGCATTCCCGTCATCTCCCCTCCCTCCTCGCCCCACCTCGGATTCGTACACCTGGACAGCCCTCCCTTCGCACGGGGGAACGCGGGCCGGGGGGCCGCCCGCGAAGGCGTATAAAGGGTCCTTCCGGAGCAGCCGGCGTCCCCCGATGGCCCCTCCCACCACCTCCCCTCACCACGCGGCCGGCGTCACCGCGTCACCGAGCCCAGGAGAGCCGCATGAGCACGTCGGAAGAGATCAGCACGCTGCTGGTGACGAAGTTCGGAACCGACCCCGAGGCCATCCGCCCCGATGTTCCGCTGCACCGGCTGCGGCTGGACTCCCTCGCCCTGGAGGAGCTGCGGCTGCACATCGAGGACCGGCTGGATGTGGACCTGGAGGACGTCGCGCTCACCTCGCGCGACACCGTCGGCCGCCTCGTCGAGGCCGTGCAGGGGAAGGTCACCGCATGAGCGCGGCCACCGCGGCCCCCTACCACCGGGCCCCGCTCGCGCCGTTCGCCGCCGCCGTCACCGGCGTCGGCCTGGTCACCTCGGCCGGTACGGGCGTGGACGCCGCCTGGCACGGCGTCACCGAGGGCCTTGCGCCGGCCGCCGCGCCCCGGCCCGAACTGGACGGTCTGCCCTGCGACTTCTTCTACTCCGTCACCGACTGCGACCCGGCGGCCGTCCTCGGCGTCGCCACCCAGCGGCTGATGGACCGCTTCTCCCAGCTCGCCGTCATCGCCGCCCGTGAGGCCGTCGCCGACGCCGGACTCGACCCGGCCGTCTGGGACAGCGGCCGGGTCGGCGTCGTCATCGGCTCCGCCCACGGCGGACTGCCCTTCTACGACGAACAGGCCGCCGCGCTCGCCGCGCGCGGCCCCCGCCGCGTCTCCCCGAAGCTCGCCCCGCTCAGCGTCGTCAACGGCGCGGCCAGCAGCGTCAGCCTGGACCTCGGCGTCCACGGACCCAGCCAGGCCGTCTCCACCGCCTGCTCCTCCGGCACCGTCGCCATCGGCACCGCCCACCAGATGCTCCGCTCCGGGGCCTGTGACATCGTCATCACGGGCGGCGCGGAGTCCACCTGCACCCGCCTCCTGATCGCCAGCGCGTGCAGCCTCAAGGCCGTCTCCACCCGCCGCGAGGACCCCGCGGCCGCCTGCCGCCCCTTCGACACCCACCGCGACGGCTTCGTCGTCGGCGAGGGCGCGGGCCTGCTCGTCCTGGAACACCCGGACCACGCCCGCGCCCGGGGCGCCACCGTCCGCGCCCGGGTGAACGGTTACGGCGCCTCCAGCGACGCCCACTCCGCCGTCGCCCCGGACCCGGACGGCCTCGGCATCGAACGCGCCCTGCGCGCCGCGCTCGCCGACGCGGACCTCGCCCCGGCCGACGTCGGGCACGTCAACGCCCACGGCACCTCGACGCTCTCCAACGACCTGATCGAGGCGACGATGCTGCGCCGCGTCCTCGGCGACACCCCCCTGGTGACCTCCACCAAGGCGATGACCGGCCACACCCTCGGCGCGGCGGGCGGCATCGAGACCGCGCTCACTGTGCTCGCCCTCCAGCGCCAACTGGTCCCGCCGACCGTCAACCTGGACGCCCCCGACCCGCAGATCCCGATCGACGTGGTCGCCAAGGAGGCCCGCGCCGCCACCTTCGACTGCGCCGTCAAGACCTCGCTCGGCTTCGGCGGACACAACGCGGCACTCGTCCTCACCAGGTCCTGAGCGGAAGGGAACGCATCAGCACATGCCCGAGGAGATCATCCGGACCCTGTCGGCCGACGGAGTGCGCTACGGCTACCGCGTCCTGCCGTACGACCGCGGCGACGGGGCCGCCCCCCGTACCGAACCGACGCTCATTCTCGGCGGCGCGCTCCAGGGCATGTTCGGCTGGCCCCAGATGGACGACCACCTGGGCCCCGCCGCCGACGTCGTCACGGCCGACCTGCCCGGCATGGGCGGCGCCGACCCGCTCCCGCCGGGACCCAGCGCCGATCTGCTGCGCCGCGCCGTCCTCGGCATCGCCGACGACCTCGGCGCCCCCCGGCTCAACGTCTTCGGCTTCTCCTACGGCACCGCCATCGCCTTCGGCTTCGCCCGGCACCATCCGGAGCGGGTGGCCCGGCTCGCCCTCGGCGGGGTACCGGTCCACATCGACGCCGCCCAGGTCGCCTGCTGGGAGCGGGCCCGGCGGCAACTGGCCGCCGGGGACCGCGAGGGGTTCGCCGCCACGGCGGCCGACGCGCTGATGTGCCTCGACCCCGAACGCCCGGTCCACCGGCGGGAGCTGGCCCGTCGCTATGTGCGGCGCTCCTTCCTCCACGCGCTCACCCACTCGCCCCACGCGGCGGACTCCCTCTACCGGGCGCTGGCCGACCGGCCCGACTTCACCGGCGGACTCACGGGCGTACCGGCGCTGGTCTTCGCGGGGGAGCACGACACGGTGACCTCCCCGGCGCGGCAGCGGGAGTTCGCCGCGACGATCGAGGGCAGCCGGTTCCTGACGATCGGGGAGTCCGACCACTGGGTGGTCCTGGAGCGGGCCGAGGAGGTGGCCTCGCTGGTCACCGGGTTCTTCACCGGGCGGGAGCCGGTGGCCCCCACGACCGGTGCGGTCGTGCTGCCGCGGCAGGCCGCGGCCCCGGCCGGGCGGACCTGAGCTTCGGTCCGCGCCGGCCGGGGCCGGGTGCCCCGCGTCCTACCCCCAGGGCCAGAGGCCGCCGACCTTGAACCGCACCACCTGCGGGTCGTGGTCGCTCGCCTGGTCGGCGAACTCGGCGTTGATGTGCACCACGTCGTAGTCGGGGCGGCGGACGCCGGGGCTCGTCAGGATGTGGTCCAGCGTCTGCGAGTTGCCGTCGAAGACATAGCTGTACCGCTCGCCGACGGGCAGCGTGTTGATCAGCGGCGTCAGCGCCTTCTCCTTGGTCAGCGCCTTCATCGTCGGGGAGAACCCGAAGTCGTTGAAGTCCCCGAGCGCGACGACCCGCGCCGACCGGTCCGCCTGCAGCAGCGAGGCCACGAAGGTGTTGACCTCGGCGGCCTGCTGGACCCGCTGCGTCTCGGAGGACCGCGTCGGCTCCTGGTAGCGGCCGTGCAGCGGCTGGTCACCGCCCTTGGACGCGAAGTGGTTGCCGATGACGAAGACCGGCTTGCCCCGGAAGACGAACTCGCCCACCAGCGGCTTGCGGCTGTTCTCCCACGCCGGGCTCTGCGGGTTGATCCGACCCGGGGACGCGGACAGCTTGACGCCCAGCCAGGTGTCGACGGCCCGCACCGGCGTCGTGGCGTCGCCGCCCGGCCGGTCGGTGAACGAGACCCGCTTCGGGTTGTAGAGGAAGACGTTGCGGATGTTGCCGCCCGGCTGGCCGCCGTCCTCGTTGTTCTCGGGCGCGATGTACCGCCAGGCGTACCGCGGTCCGCCCTTCGCGACGACCGCGTCCGTGAACCGCTTCAGCGTCTCCTCGGAGCCCGTCGTGCCGTCGTTCACCGCACCGTTGTCGTCCTGGATCTCCTCCAGCGAGACGATGTCGGGGGAGGACAGGTTGACCGCGACTCCCTCGGCCAGGGTGTCGAACTTGGCCTGGTCGTCGCGCGCGTCGAGGTTCTCCACGTTGTACGTGGCGACCGCCAGCTCGTTCTTCTTCTGCTTGCGCGTCACCTCGCGCCGCAGCTTGTTGTCGACGACCGTGCCCAGCTCGGTGGCCTGCACGTTGTAGCCGCCGTAGCTCGCGTAGTCGAGTACGCCGGTGGTGCGGCCCCGCAGCACGTCTCCCACGTTGGCCGTGGGAATCGGCTGCGCCGGGTCCAGGGACATCACCTTGAGCCGGCCGGTGTTCTGGTCCTCGTACGAGGCGTAGAGCGTGCCGCCGCGCCGGGTCGGGTTCTCCTGCGGCTTGACCGTCACCCAGATCTCGTCGTACGCGGTCGTCGCCCCGGTCACCCGGGTGTCGGCGATCCGGATCCGGGAGCCCTCCAGCGCCTCGTACAGGTCCAGGGCGTAGCGGGCCGGGTCCAGCGGGAGCGCGTCGATCGACCCGCCGTCCGCGGAGGGCACGTAACGGCCGGGCACCGAGTCGGCGTCGAGGACGACCGGGGCGGGCAGCGCGTTGCCGGAGGAGACCACGGTGACGCGGGGGCCGGTGATCTGGGTGAGCGACTGGGTGGCGGTGCCGGGGTAGTACTCCGCTACCTTGCCGCTGACCAGGACGGAGTCCCCGGCCTTCACGGCCGGCGCGGCGGAGCCGGTGTAGACGAACAGGCCCTCGCTCGTGCGCGGGTCGTTGTCGGGCGCGGTGTCCTGGATCCAGAAGCCGCGTGAGCCGCTGGTGCGTACGCCCGTGACGATGCCCGGGACACCGGTCACCGCCGTGCCCGCCAGCGCGGAGACGCGGGTGGTGCCCTGGATGTCGTGGATCCGTACGTCGCCGGGCTCGGTCGGACCGGGCTCCTCCGGCCCCTGGCCGCCGCCGGACGTCTCGCCCTTGGCGTTGACCGGGGTGGGCGTGCCCGCGGAGAGGTCGGCGGCGTTGTCGTCGGTGTCGGCGAGCGAGGCGGCCCGGGCGACGGACGCGGTGGCCGAGGCGCCGGGGACCGGGCCGCTGCCCTCCCGGACGACCGCGGAGCCGTAACCGACCAGATCGACGATCCGGGTGTCCGCCGCGCAGTCCGCCGCCGACTTGCAGGTGAGCGGGTCCGTCCCGGAGACCAGGGCGACGGTGCCGCTGCCCGCCGCCATGGCGATCGTGCCGGTGGCGTCCGCGGTGGGCAGCGCGACCGTACCGCCGGTGCCCGCGGCCTGGGCGACCAGGTAGCGGCCGCCGGGCGCGATCGACCCGGACAGCTCGGAGACCTGCCACCGCGATCCGGCGGACGGGCTGCCCGGCAGGTACTGGACGCTGAGGCCGCCGACCTCGAAGGGCGCGGAGCCGGCGTTGGCCAGCTCGACGAAGTCCCGGGTCAGCGTCGCGCCGGAGTTGCCCCCGCCGCCGTACGCCTCGGAGATGACGGCGGTGGCCGACGGCGCCGCCTGGGCGGCGGGCAGGGCGGTCACCGCGAGAGCCACGGCGACGGCGCCGGTCAGCAGGACGGAACCGGATCTGTATATCTGCACGGGAGGAGCCCCCAACTGAACTGAGTGGTAGGGGCAAAAGCTATGCGCGTAGAACGGGCATGACAAGGCGCTGGAGGTTAATTCCGCGCGTATCCATGGTGATCGTGACAACAACCCGCCCGGCCGCGGCCCCGGGGAGGGCCGCGACCGGGCGCGTTACGAAGGCTTCCGCCCGGCCCCGTCGACGGCGGTCGAGGCGGATCCCGCGTCACTGACGGATACGGTCGCGGATCCAGACCCCGGCCTCCTTGAGGACCCCGGTCCCCGTCCAGGTGCTCCCGTCGCAGGTGCCGGTCCTGAAGACGGCACCGGAACGGTGGTCGTCGGAGTAGTTCCAGTTGGTCCAGGAGATCTTCTTGCGCTTCATCAGGTCCAGGTAGCGCTGCGACATGGCGAAGTCGTTCGCGCCCTCGCCCGCGTAGTTCTGCGTCCCGAACTCCGTGACGAACACCGGCAGCCGGTCCGAGGCCCGGTCGAGCGTGTTCAGGTACTCCTCACGGTGCGAGGCCGCGTAGAAGTGGAAGGTGTACATGATGTTCGAGGCGTTGACGGGGTTGTTCACCACCTCCGACTCGTTGGAACCCTCGGACACCCCGAAGGACGACCAGGCGCGTGTGCCGACCAGTACCACCGCGTCGGGGTCCTCGGCCCGGATCACCGGAATGATCTGCTCGGCGTACGACTTGATGGCCGACCAGCTCACCCCCGACGGCTCGTTGGCGATCTCGTAGAGCACACCCGGGTGGTTCCGGTACTTCTTCGCCATCGCCGTGAAGAAGGTCTTCGCCCGCGCCAGGTTCGCGTTCGGGTCGCCCGGGGACAGCATGTGCCAGTCGATCACCGCGTACATGCCCCGCGCGTGCGCCGCGTCGACGAACTTCTGCGCACGGGCGGTGAATCCGGCCGGGTCCGTCTCGTAGCCGCCCTCCTGTACGTACGTGGAGACGCGGAGCACGTCGGAGCGCCAGTCCTGGGCGAGCGCGTCGAGCGAGCCGTCGGTCACGCACTGGGCGTACCACTGGGTGCCGTGCGTGCTCATGCCGTTGAGCGCGACCGCCTGGCCGGAGGCGTTGCAGAGCTGACGGCCGCAGACCGAGAGCTGCCCGTTGGCGGCGAGCGGGGTGGCGGCGGTGGGAGCGGAGCCGGCGGGGGAGGCGGGGGCCGGTGCGGCTCCGGCGCGGACGGGAGCCATCAGTGCGGCGACGACACCGAGCGCGGACGCGGCGAGCAGCGCCTTGCGGGCCGCCTTGCGGCGGCCGGCGGTGTCCGTGGGGGTGGTGGGGGGAGTGGTGCGCTGGTGCATGGTGGTGCTCCCTTCGGAGGGGGGTGGGAGGCGCCATGTCGGCAGAACTGAAAGTAAAGGTTCCTACCAATTGGCGTCAACGGTGATGGGCAACTTTCCTTCCCGTTGAACGCGCTCGGCGGAAGGGCCGGTTGAAGACCCTTCCGCCGAGCGTCTGTTCCGGGTGGGCCGCGGTGCCGCTCACCCCTCCGGCAGCGGATAGACCGCCAGCGAGAACGAGTGCCCCGCCGGATCCCCGTACACCCGCACGTCCCGGGGCCCGCTGTTGCTGTCGCCGGTGTCGACGGGCCGGGCGCCCAGGGATATCGCCTCCCGCTCGGCCTCGTCGATGGCCTCCCGCGCCACCAGGATCCGCAGATGCGCCTGCTGCGAATCCTCCGGGCGCGGCCAGCTCGGCGGGGCGTACCCGTGGTCGCGGCGGATCGCCAGCCGCACGCCGTCGTGGCCGACGATCTCGATGAAGTCGGGGTCGCTGCCGATCCGGGTCTCGACGCCGAAGAGACCGGCGTAGAACTCGGCCAGCTCCATGGGCTCGGCACAGTCAAGGACGAGGACGCTCGTCTTCTCCACAGTCATGCGGGACGAGTACCCCCGGCGGGCCCGGCCACGCCGCCCGCCGGTCCGCGCGGAACGGCCGGGCACCGCCTAAGGTGCGAACCATGGCACGGAGCGCGGCGCAGCCCGGGCCGCCCGGGGGCGACACCGCCCCGGACGGCCCCGACCCCCGGCGTTGGCAGGCACTCGCCGTCTGCCTGGTCGCGGGCTTCATGACCCTGCTGGACGTCTCCATCGTCAACGTCGCCCTCCCCTCCATCCGGGAGGGCCTGAACACCCCCGCGTCCGATCTCCAATGGGTGCTCTCCGGCTACGCGCTCGCCTTCGGCCTCTTCCTCATCCCGGCCGGACGCCTCGGCGACGCGCGGGGCCGCCGGGCGGTCTTCATGGCCGGACTCGCCCTCTTCACCCTGGCCTCCGCCGCCTGCGGAGCCGCCCAGTCCAGCCTGTGGCTGGTGATCGCCCGTCTGGTGCAGGGCATCGCGGGCGGTCTGATCTCCCCCCAGATCTCCGCCCTGATCCAGCAGATGTTCTCCGGGCGGGAGCGCGGCCGAGCCTTCGGCATGTTCGGCACCGTCGTCGGCATCTCCACCGCCGTGGGCCCGCTGCTCGGCGGACTGCTCATCCAGGCCGCCGGACCGGACCACGGCTGGCGCTGGGTCTTCTACGTCAACCTCCCGCTCGGCGCCGTCTGCCTCCTGCTCGCCCACCGGCTGCTGCCCGACACCCCCTCCGCCACCCGGGTACGCCCGCGCGACCTGGACCCGTTCGGCGTGCTGCTCCTGGGCGCCGGGGTACTGGCCCTGCTGCTGCCGTTCGTCCAGGCCCAGCAGTGGCCCGGCGACACGAAGTGGCTGCTGCTCCTCCTGGCCGCCGCCCTGCTCACCGCGTTCGTCGCCTGGGAGTCGCGGTGCACGGGCGGACGCGTCCAGCCGGTCCTGGACCTGTCGCTGTTCCGGCTGCGCTCCTACTGGCTGGGCTGCCTGCTGATCCTGCTCTACTTCGCCGGGTTCACCTCGATCTTCTTCGTCACCACCCTCTACCTCCAGTCCGGCCTCGGCTACTCCGCCCTGCTGGCCGGAGTGGCCATCACCCCCTTCGCCCTCGGCTCCGGATGCGCCGCGGCCGTCGGCGGCCGGCTCGTCGGCCGCTTCGGCCGCCCGCTCGTGGTGGCGGGCCTGGTCATGGTCGCGCTCGGGCTCGCGGGCACGGCCCTCGCCGTCCACCTGGTCCCCGGCCGCGGAGCGGGCTGGGCGATGGCCGCTCCGCTGCTCTTCGCCGGACTCGGCAGCGGACTGGTCATCGCCCCGAACCAGACCCTCACCCTGGCGGAGGTCCCCGTCCCCCGGGCGGGCAGTGCCGGGGGCACCCTCCAGACCGGCCAGCGGGTCGGCTCCGCGATCGGCATCGCCGCCGTCGGCGCGGTGTTCTTCGCCCAGGTCGGCCCGGACGGCTGGGCCGACGCGTACGACCACGGGCTCACCGTCTCCGTCGCCTTCGTGCTGGCCGCCCTGATCGTGGCGGTGGCCGATGTCGAGGCCGGCCGACGGGGCAGACGACGTAACGAGCGACACGACACCGACGCAGCGAGGAGCACGGCATGAGCGCCACGAGCACGGACCCCACGGGAGCGGAGAGCGCCGGTACCGGGGGCAACGACACCTACGGCCACAAGCCGTTCAAGCGGTCCAGGAGCCACTTCCCCGACCGGATCACCGCGGACGGCCGCGACGGGTGGCCCGTCGAACCCGGCCGCTACCGCCTCGCCGTCAGCCGCGCCTGCCCGTGGGCGAGCCGCGCCCTGGTCTCCCGCCGCCTCCTCGGCCTGGAGGACGCCCTGTCCCTCGCCGTCGCCGACCCGATCCAGGACGACCGCAGCTGGCGCTTCACCCTCGACCCGGACGGCAGGGACCCCGTCCTCGGCATCCGCCACCTGAGCGAGGCCTACGACGCCCGGGAGCGCGACTACCCCGGCGGCGTCAGCGTGCCGGCGATCGTGGACGTACCGAGCGGACAGCTCGTCACCAACGACTACCAGCAGATCACCCTCGACCTCGCCACCGAGTGGGCCGTCCTGCACCGGCCAGGCGCCCCCGACCTCTACCCCGAGCCGCTGCGCGCGGAGATCGACGAGGTCATGGAGGGCATCTACCGCGACATCAACAACGGCGTCTACCAGTGCGGTTTCGCCAGCTCGCAGCAGGAGTACGAAGAGGCGTACGCTGCCCTCTTCGCCCGCCTGGACCAGGTCTCCGCCCGCCTCGCCGACCGCCGCTACCTCGTCGGCGACACCATCACCGAGGCCGACATCCGCCTCTTCACCACCCTGGTCCGCTTCGACCCCGTCTACCACGGCCACTTCAAGTGCAACCGCAACAAGCTGACCGAGGACCCCGTCCTGTGGGCGTACGCCCGCGACCTCTACCAGACGCCCGGATTCGGCGACACCGTCGACTTCGACCACATCAAGCGGCACTACTACCAGGTGCACACGGGCATCAACCCGACCGGCATCGTGCCCGCCGGCCCCGATCTCTCCGGCTGGACCACCCCGCACCACCGCGAACAGCTCGGCGGCCGCCCCTTCGGCGACGGCACACCCCCGGGCCCGGTACCGGAAGGCGAGCGGGTCACTCCGCCGGACGCCGTCTGACCCGGCCGTTCACCGGGGCGCGAGCGTGCCCCTGGCCAGTGGCGTACGGGCCAGGCGCACGCAGCCCGTGGCGATCAGGGCCAGCGCGACCAGCTCGGGCAGCAGCCACCACCCGGTCCGCAGCTCCTCGTCGAAGAGCGTCACCCCGTACAGGATGCTGATCAGCGCGTCCCCCAGCGTCAGCATCGGCTGAACGGCCACCAGACTGCCCGCCTGCAGCGCGTTCTGCAGCAGGAACAGCGCACCCACCCCGGCCGCCGCCGTGGCGTAGAGCTGCCAGGACGCCAGCAGCGCGACCGCCCCGCCGTCGTCCAGGTTCGCCATCGCGTCCTTCATCAGCGCGGCCGTCAGCGCGTACCCGCAGGCGGCGGCCAGACCCAGCAGCGCCGCCCGGGCGTTGCCCCGGGTGCGGAGCGCGGCGGTGATCAGCCCCGCCTCGAACACCCCGGTCACCAGCAGCGCCCGGATCCACGCGAAGTCCTCCACCGTGTCGCTGCCCTCGACCGGGGCGGCCGCCGCCATACCGAGCGCCAGGCCCGCGGTGACCGCCGCGACCCCGGACCAGACGGCCGCGTCCGCCCGCACCCGCATCACCGCACCGGCGACCAGCAGCGTCAGCGGCAGCTCGATCACGAAGATCGGCTGGACCACCGCGATCGGCCCGGTGGCCAGCGCGATCGCCTGGCAGACCGCCGCCACGATCACCAGCCCGATCCCCGCCAGCCACACCTTCTGCCGCACCAGACGGGTCATCAGCGACAGCCGCATCGCCTCACTGTCGGGCACCTCCATCGCCGCCCGGCGCTGGAGCACCGAGGCGCAACCGTTGCTGAGGGCGGTCAGGACGGCGAACAGGACACTGATCACCGGTTCATCATGGAGCCGCCCCGGCCGGGGCGCTCGCACACGGGCCCGGTGGGCGTGCCGCGCGGCCGCGGCCGGAGCCGACGTGACGAGGACGCTCCACCGATTGCGGACCGTGGCTGACCGCAAGCGCCGGTAGCGTGCGGACCATGGCCACGAAGACGCACCGCACCGCCGCACACCCCGCTGTCCTGCCCGTGCGGGCGCTGAACCGGGCGACCCTGGACCGGCAGCTCCTGCTGCACAGGTCACCGATGTCCGCGAAGGACGCCGTCGCCCACCTCGTCGGGCTCCAGGCGCAGAACACCAAGCCGCCGTACTTCCAGCTGTACGCCAGGCTCGCGGACTTCGACCCCGCGGAGCTGTCCGCGCTGATGGAGGCCCGCGAGGTGGTCCGCATCGTCACCCTGCGCTCCACCCTCCACACCCATACGGCGGACGACGCGCTCACCCTGCGCCCGCTGGTGCAGGCGGCACGCGAGCGGGAGCTGAAGGGGTTCCGGCGCGGGCTGGAGGGGGTGGACCTCGAACGGCTGGCGACGGTGGCCGAGGAGCTGGTCCGGGAGCGCCCGCGCCCGGTCGGGGAACTGCGGGGGGAACTCCTCGCGCACTGGCCGGAGGCCGACCCGCTCGCGCTCACCGCCGCCGCCCGCTGTCTGCTGCCGCTGGTCCAGGTCACCCCGCGCGGACTGTGGGGCCGCAGCGGGCAGGTCGCCCTGACCACCGTGGAGCACTGGCTCGGTCGGCCCGCCGCGCCCGTGGGGGAGCTCGACGCCACCGTGCTGCGCTACCTCGGCGCGTTCGGCCCTGCCTCGGTGATGGACTTCCAGTCCTGGGCGGGCCTCACCCGTACGAAGGAGGTCTTCGAACGGCTCAGGCCCGGGCTGCTCACCTTCCGGGACGAGCGGGGTGTCGAGCTGTTCGACCTCCCGGACGCCCCGCGCCCCGACCCGGACACCCCGGCCCCGCCGCGCTTCCTGCCCGAGTTCGACAACGTCCTGCTCGGCCACGCCGACCGCGCCCGCGTCATCCCCGAGGTCAACAAGGGGCGCAACGGAAAGGGCAACCAGACGTACGGCAGCGTCCTCGTCGACGGATTCCTGGACGCCCTCTGGCGCGTCGACCGCGAGGGGGGTACGGCGATCCTCACCGTGCAGCCGCTGCGGAAGGCGAGCCGCGCGCAGCGTACGGAGATCACCGAGGAGGCGGCACGGATGCTGGCGGTGCTGACCGACGCCGAGGACCACGACATCCGCTTCGGCGCGTTCCTGGACTTCGGGGACTGAACGGACCGAGGCGGCCGGGGGACAGGGCGGGCCGAGGGGGCATCGGCCACCGCCCGGCGGCCCGGATGTCAGGGCAGCAGCCCCGCCCGGCGGGCCGCCACCACCGCCTCCAGCCGGGTGTGCGCCCCCAGCTTCCGCATCGCGGACCGCAGATACCCCCTGACCGTCTCGGGCCGCAGCCCCAGCCGCTCGGCCGCCGCCGCGTTCGTCGCGCCCACCGCCACACACGCCACCACGTCCACCTCGCGCGGGGCGAGGCGCACCTCCCGGGCCGTGGACGCCCTGGCCCCCGACGCCGAGGCGAGCCGCCCGCAGACCTTCAGCAACTCGTCGCGCAGGGCCGGGTCCACGACCTTGGGAACCAGGGCACGCAGGTCCCGGTGGGCCTCGCGCACGTCCTCCCAGGTACCCGGCACCGCGTCCGGATCGCTCACCCGCTCCCGGCCCGCCGCCAGCAACTGCCGCGTCGAGTCCCGTACCGCGAGCGACTGCTCCACATCACGGGCCGCCGCCACCACCGCGTCGAACGTCCGGTCGCCGAGCGTGACCGGCGTACGCAGCGCACCGTAGAGCACGCCCCGCACCGCACGCCGGACGACGACGGGGGCCGCGACGACCGAACGCAGGCCCTCCGCCGCCACCGCCGCGTCGTACTCATGGCTGATGTGGCGGGAGGTGGCGTAGTCCGTCACCGCGCAGGGCCGGGACAGCGCGATGGCCTTGCCGCCGAGGCCGCTCCCGGCGGAGATGACGAGACCCCGCAGGGCGCTGGTCTGCGCCCCGTTCAGCTCGGCGATCCGGGCGTGGCGCGCGTCCGTCAGCAGACCGCCGAACACCACGGGAAGCCCGCTCGTGCGGCGCAGTCTCGCCAGCGCCGCCTGCATCTCCACCGCATCGACCGCTTCCGGCACTCCGACGCCCCTCCGCCCCGGCCCGCTCAGCCCACCCCCGGACGGGGAGCGGACCACCCCCGTCCGGGGGTGGTGAGACCTGGGTCACTGTTTACATGATGTTAGGCGACCGGTCCGTAACGAGGAGGGCACATGTCGGCAACCAGCGCGACCGAGACGTTCCGGGCCGCCCGGGACTTCCTGCTGGAGCACCGCGAGGACTACGAGCGGGCGTACGCGGGCTTCCGCTGGCCGCGGGCGGACCACTTCAACTGGGCGCTGGACTGGTTCGACGTCATCGCCGAGAACAACGACCGCACCGCCCTGCACATCGTGGAGGAGGACGGCCGGCGCACCGAGGTGTCCTTCGCCGCGATGTCGGAGCGCTCCGACCGGGCCGCCAACTGGCTGAGGGCGCAGGGCGTGCGGGAGGGCGACCGCATCCTCGTGATGCTCGGCAACCAGGTCGAGCTGTGGGAGACCGCGCTCGCCGCGATGAAGCTGCGCGCCGTCGTCATCCCCGCCACGCCGCTGCTCGGCCCCGCCGATCTGCGCGACCGGGTGGAGCGCGGCCGGGTGCGCCATGTGCTGGTGCGGGACGCGGACACCGCGAAGTTCGACGAGGTCCCCGGCGACTACACCCGGATCGCGGTGGGCGAGGAGGTGGCGGGCTGGCGGTCGTACGCGGATGCGGCCGAGGCGTCCGCCGACTTCGCACCCGGCCGGGAGACGGACGCCGACGAACCACTGATGCTCTACTTCACCTCCGGTACGACCGCCAGCCCCAAGCTGGTCGAGCACACCCATGTCTCCTACCCCGTGGGCCACTTGGCGACGATGTACTGGATCGGCCTCCAGCCCGGCGACGTACACCTGAACATCTCCTCGCCCGGCTGGGCCAAGCACGCCTGGTCGAACCTCTTCGCCCCGTGGACCGCCGAGGCCACCGTCTTCATCTTCAACTACACCCGCTTCGACGCGGGCCGGCTGATGGCCGAGATGGACCGCTCGGGCATCACCAGCTTCTGTGCTCCGCCCACCGTCTGGCGGATGCTCATCCAGGCGGACCTGAGCCAGTTGACGAGCCCGCCGCGCGAGGTCGTCGCGGCCGGTGAGCCGCTGAACCCGGAGGTCATCGAGACGGTCCGGCGGGAGTGGGGCGTCACCATCCGGGACGGCTTCGGCCAGACCGAGACCGCCGTCCAGGTCGCCAACAGCCCGGGCCAGCCCCTCAAGACCGGCTCCATGGGCCGCCCGAGCCCCGGCTTCACCGTCGAACTCCTCGACCCGGTGACCGGGCAGCCCGGGGCCGCGGAGGGCGAGATCGCCCTCGACCTGGCCGACCGCCCCGTCGGCCTGATGACCGGATATCACGGCGACCCCGACCGCACCGCCGAAGCGATGGCCGGCGGCTACTACCGCACCGGGGACATCGGCGCCCGCGACGAGGACGGCTACATCACCTACGTGGGCCGCGCCGACGACGTGTTCAAGGCCTCCGACTACAAGATCTCACCGTTCGAGCTGGAGAGCGCCCTGCTGGAACACGAGGCGGTCGCCGAGGCCGCCGTCGTCCCCGCGCCCGACCCGCTCCGCCTCGCCGTCCCGAAGGCGTACGTCGTTCTCGCGGACGGCTGGGAGGCGGGGCCGGACACCGCGAAGATCCTCTTCGAGCACTCCCGGGCGGTCCTCGCCCCGTACAAACGCATCCGCAGGCTGGAGTTCGCGGAGCTGCCCAAGACCGTCTCGGGCAAGATCCGCCGCATCGAACTCCGCGAACGCACCGCCCTCGGCACCGGCGCCGAGTTCGACGAGGGAGACCTGAAGTGAACCCGCTCTCGTACGCACACGGCACCGGCGACACCGCCCTGCTCGGCGACACCATCGGCCGCAACCTCGACCGGACGGCCGCCGCCCACGGTGACCGCGAGGCCCTCGTCGACGTGGCCTCCGGCCGGCGCTGGACGTACACGCAATTCGTGGCGGACGTCGACGAACTGGCCCGGGCCCTGATGGCATCGGGGGTGGCGAAGGGCGACCGGGTCGGCATCTGGGCGGTCAACTGCCCCGAGTGGGTGCTCGTCCAGTACGCCACCGCCCGGATCGGGGCCGTCATGGTCACCGTCAACCCGGCCTACCGCGCACACGAGGTGGAGTTCGTCCTGAAGCAGGCGGGCATCTCCCTGCTCATCGCCTCGCTCGCGCACCGCACCAGCGACTACCGCGCCCTCGTCGACGAGGTCCGCGGCAACTGCCCCGCTCTGCGGGCCGTCCACTACATCGGCGATCCGTCCTGGGCGGAGCTGACCGCAGCCGCCCCCGCCGTCACACGTGACCAACTGGCCGCCCGCGAGGCGGAGCTGTCCTGCGACGACCCGATCAACATCCAGTACACCTCGGGCACCACCGGCTTCCCCAAGGGAGCGACCCTCTCCCACCACAACATCCTCAACAACGGGTACTTCGTGGGGGAGACGATCGCCTACACCGAGGCGGACCGGATCTGCCTCCCGGTGCCCTTCTACCACTGCTTCGGCATGGTGATGGGCAACCTCGCCGCCACCTCGCACGGCGCCTGCGTCGTGATCCCCGGCCCGTCCTTCGAGCCCGCCGCCGTGCTGGCCGCCGTCCAGCAGGAGCGCTGCACCTCGCTGTACGGGGTGCCCACCATGTTCATCGCCGAACTGAACCTGCCGGACTTCGCCGCGTACGACCTCTCCTCGCTGCGCACCGGGATCATGGCCGGATCCCCCTGCCCGGCCGAGGTGATGAAGCGGGTCGTCGCCGAGATGCACATGGCCGAGGTGTCCATCTGCTACGGGATGACGGAGACGTCGCCCGTCTCCACCCAGACCCGCCGCGACGACGACCTGGAGCGCCGCACCGGCACGGTGGGCCGCGTGCTGCCGCACATCGAGGTCAAGGTCGTCGACCCGGTCACCGGCGTCACCCTGCCGCGCGGCGCATCGGGCGAACTGCGCACCCGGGGCTACAGCGTGATGCTCGGCTACTGGGACCAGCCCGACCGCACCGCCGAGGTGATCGACGCGGGGCGGTGGATGCACACGGGCGACCTCGCGGTGATGGGCGAGGACGGTTATGTGCAGGTCGTCGGCCGGATCAAGGACATGATCATCCGGGGCGGCGAGAACGTGTACCCGAGGGAGATCGAGGAATTCCTGCACGGCCACCCGAAGATCGCCGACGTCCAGGTGGTCGGCATTCCGGACGAGCGGTACGGGGAGGAGATCCTGGCCTGCGTCATCCCCCGCGACCCGGCCGACCCGCCCACCCTGGAGGAGCTCACCGCGCACTGCCGGGAGCGGCTCGCGCACTACAAGATCCCGCGCAGGCTGCGGATCCTGGAGACCTTCCCGATGACGGTCAGCGGGAAGGTCCGCAAGATCGAGCTGCGCGAGACGTACGCGGACTGAGGAGAGGGAGGGGCGGGCGGGCCGGCCGGGGTGCCGGATCAGGCGGCTTCGATGATGTCGGGGTCGCCCCGGGTCGCCGCCGCCCACTCGATGAGCAGCACCTCGTACGTCGCCGTCTGGACCGGGGACCAGTCCGGTCCGGTGGCGTCGACGAGCGCGCGGATGGCCTCGTTGGCCTGCTCGGCGGCGGGCGCGGGGCGGTCTGCGGGGTGGGAGCTGTCGGGGAGTAAGGCCATGCGCACAGCTTATCCGCCACCACTGACAGCCACGGCCCCCGGAGTGCCCGGGGCTCCCGAAGTCTCCGGAACCGGTGGGGTCTTCGTGGGCTTCGGGGCCGGGGGTGAGGGCCGGGGGACGGCCGACAGGTCGCGGCGCATGCAGACCCGGGGCCAGCGATCGAGGCCGTGCTGGGCCTCCTCGGCGCGGATCGCGCGGAGCCCGTCGGTGAGTTCGTGCTCGGTCAGGACCCGGAAGCCGATCCGGGCGTAGTACGGGGCGTTCCACGGCACGTCGGTGAAGGTGGTCAGGGTGAGCGCCGTCATGCCCCGCCGCGCCGCCAGGGCGGCGAGGTGGGCGATCAGGCCCCGCCCGATACCCCGGCGGGCGGCGGCCGGGTCGACCGAAACCTGCTCGATGTGCAGGGCGTCGTCGACGGGATCGGCGAGCACATAGCCGAGCGGCCGGTCGCCGGTGACGGAGAGGGGGTCGGTGGCCACCCAGCAACGGCCTGCCTGCCGGTAGCTCTCCAGCAGGTCGAGCGGGGGCGGATCATCATCGGCCACGAAGGCCATGCCCAGGGCGCGGAACGGTTCCCCTGCGGCGCGCTCGATCTCCTGGAGCAGCGGGAGATCCGAGCGTCTGGCGGAGCGGATACGCATGGACTCAGTGTGCCGCGCCGGAGGCCGGACCGGTACGCGGGTGGCCGGATCCGGTTGCCCGCGCGGCGCCCGCGCCGTCCGTTCAGGCGCCTGTGCTCACCAGTTCGCCGGCGGGGCTGTTGACCGGCTGCGGGGTCCCGGTCAGGTCGATCACGAAGAGCGGGAGACCGACGCCGTCCGCGCGGGCCCGGGCGTCGGGGGCGTACCCCGCGAGGGAGAAGAACACCCCGGCCGCCGAGGCGCCCAGCGCGTTGAGCCAGAGGGTCTCGACCGCGCGCAGTGCGGCCGGGCGGGTGCTGGAGTCGACCCGGGCGATGACGCCGTCGCCCCGGAGGTCGATGCCGGAGGCCGGGCCGGCGCCGGGCCGGCCGACGTCGCGGAAGCCGAGCCAGGTCAGATACAGACCGGCCGCGCTCACCGCGTCGTGGCCCGTACGGATCGTCATCGGGCGGAACGCCGGGCGCGGGTGCGCGGCGGTGCGCGGCAGGGGGATGTGGGCCGGCGGGACCGGTGAGGGCGGGGGCGGGGCGGCGGCCACCGGACGGACCGGTATCCGCAGGACGGTGCCGCACGGGCAGCACAGTTCGGGCTGCGGCCACTGGTCCTCCCGGGCGCAGGACGAGCAGCGGACGGTGACCCACACGTCGTTCCAGCTGCGATGGCCGACCCGGACCGCCGGGGCGTCGCGGAGCAGCGGCGGGGCCGTGGGCATGCCGCACGGGCAGGGGTAGGCCGGTGTGCTGTAGGCGTGGTCCCGGTTGCAGACGGGGCACCGGACCGGCACGGACTCCACGTATCTCTCCCTCCGGCACGGCCGCGCGGCCGACTCCGCTCCGTGCCTGACTCGTCACACCATCGTCCACCAGGAGCGAGGCTCTGGGGAGGGGATCGGCGTACTTCGTGCGATGCGGGCACCGGTGCACACCCTTGACTGCGATCGCCCCAGCTTCTAGATTGCTTCCATATAGCAGAACTAAGTTTCCGTAATACGGAATTGGTGCTCTCAGGTGGCGCGACAGAGCCCGACTCCACCAATCCCGAGCAGGAGCTTCCATGCCTCGTATGACCGCTGCCCGAGCGGCAGTTGAGATCCTGAAGCGCGAAGGCGTCAGCAACGCGTTCGGCGTTCCGGGCGCGGCGATCAACCCCTTCTACGCCGCCCTCAAGGCCTCCGGCGGGGTCCACCACACACTGGCCCGGCACGTCGAGGGCGCCTCCCACATGGCGGAGGGCTACACCCGGGCCAGGGCGGGCAACATCGGCGTCTGCATCGGTACGTCGGGTCCGGCGGGCACCGACATGATCACCGGGCTGTACTCGGCCATCGCCGACTCCATCCCGATCCTCTGCATCACCGGTCAGGCGCCGACGGCCGTCCTGCACAAGGAGGACTTCCAGGCCGTCGACATCGCCTCGATCGCCAAGCCGGTCACCAAGGCGGCGACCACTGTCCTGGAGGCCGCGCAGGTCCCCGGCGTCTTCCAGCAGGCCTTCCACCTGATGCGCACCGGACGCCCCGGACCGGTCCTCATCGACCTGCCGATCGACGTCCAGCTCACCGAGATCGAGTTCGACCCCGAGCTGTACGAGCCCCTCCCGGTGCACAAGCCCGCCGCCTCCCGCAAGCAGATCGAGCGGGCCGTGCGGATGCTGAACGACTCGGAGCGCCCGGTGCTCGTCGCGGGCGGCGGCATCATCAACGCCGACGCCGCCGAGCTGCTCGTGGAGTTCGCCGAGCTGACCGGCGTCCCCGTCATCCCGACCCTGATGGGCTGGGGCATCCTCCCCGACGACCACGAGCTGAACGCCGGCATGGTGGGCCTCCAGACCTCGCACCGCTACGGCAACGCCAACTTCCTGGAGTCCGACTTCGTCCTCGGCATCGGCAACCGCTGGGCCAACCGCCACACCGGCAAGCTGGACGTCTACACCCAGGGCCGCACCTTCGTCCACGTCGACGTCGAGCCCACCCAGATCGGCAAGATCTTCGCCCCGGACCTCGGCATCGCCTCCGACGCCAAGGCGGCGCTGACGCTCTTCGTCGAGGTGGCGCGCGAGCTGAAGGCGGCGGGCGAGCTGAAGGACCGCTCGGCCTGGGCCGCCTCCACGCAGGAGCGCAAGGCGACCCTCCAGCGCAGGACGCACTTCGACAACGTGCCGCTCAAGCCGCAGCGCGTGTACGAGGAGATGAACCGGGCGTTCGGCCCGGAGACCCGTTACGTCACCACGATCGGGCTCTCCCAGATCGCCGGCGCGCAGATGCTGCACGTCTACAAGCCGCGCCACTGGATCAACTGCGGCCAGGCGGGCCCGCTGGGCTGGACGATCCCGGCCGCGCTGGGTGTCGCCACCGCGGACCCGGAGGGCACGGTCGTCGCCCTCTCCGGCGACTACGACTTCCAGTTCATGCTGGAGGAGCTGGCGGTCGGCGCGCAGCACCGCATCCCGTACGTCCACGTCCTGGTGAACAACTCCTACCTCGGGCTGATCCGCCAGGCGCAGCGCAACTTCGACATCGACTTCCAGGTCAACCTGGAGTTCGAGAACCTCAACTCCCCGGAGCTGGGCGTCTACGGCGTCGACCACGTCAAGGTCGTCGAGGGCCTCGGCTGCAAGGCGATCCGGGTCACCGAGCCGGACCAGCTGCTGCCAGCCTTCGAGGAGGCGAAGAAGCAGGCGGCGGAGTTCCGCGTCCCGGTCGTCGTCGAGGCGATCCTGGAGCGGGTCACGAACATCGCGATGAGCGGGACCGACATCGCGTCGGTGAACGAGTTCGAGGACCTGGCGACGGACCCGTCCCACGCCCCGACGGCGATCCGCCCCCTGACGGTCTCCTGACCCGCCCGCCCCCGCACCGAACGGCCCCGCCCCGGACTCCTGCCCGGGCGGGGCCCGCCGCTGTGCCCCCGCCCGGCCCCTCACCGCTCGCCCGGGGGCACGCTCATCGCCAGGAGCGCCGTGTCGTCGTCGAGTCCCTCGCCGAACGAGTCCAGCAGTGCGGTGACCGCCCCGACGGCGCCGGGCGCCGACGTGGGCGCCAGGGACCTCGCGAAGTCCAGGAGCGCTTCGTCGCCGTAGCGTTCCCCCGCGTCCCCGGTACGGGCCTCGGTCAGACCGTCGGTGTAGAGCAACAGGGTGTCGCCGGGACGCAGGTCCAGGGTGGCGGTGGTGAACTGCGCGTCCGGTACGACGCCGACCAGCTGTCCGCCCGGGGTGGGCAGGTAGTCGGCGCTGCCGTCGGCCCGCAGCAGCATCGCGGGAGGGTGGCCGCCGCCTGCCAGGACGACATGGAATCCGAGGCCGTGCTCCTCGGGTGCGAGCAGGCCGAAGATCACGGTGCAGAAGGGTGGTTCGTCCTCCTGGGCCTGCTGGTTGAGCGCGGTGTTGAGGTTGGCCAGTACGCTGCCCGGTTCCGGATCGGAGACCGCCGCGGCCCGCAGGGTGTACCGCGCCAACGACGTCACCACGGCCGCGTCGGCGCCCTTGCCGCGCACATCCCCCATGAAGAACCCCCAGCTTCCGCCGGCGAGCGGGAACAGATCGTAGAAGTCCCCGCCCACCTCGTCGGAGGACGCGAAGTGGTAGTGCGCGGCGGCCTCCATTCCGGGAACCGGTTCGATGGCCGGCGGGATCAGGGTGCGCTGCAGGGTGGTGGCGAGGCGTTGCAGACGTTCGCGGTCGTGCTCGGCCTCCTGCCGGGCCCGCAGGAGTTCGCGCTCGTAGGCGCGCCTGTCCCGGGCGTCGAGGAGGGTGGTGCGGATGAGCAGCGGTTCGCCGTCCTCGCCCCGCTTGACGGTGGACGTGGCCAGGACCGGCAGCCGGGTGCCGTCCGCGGCCTTGAGTTCCAGGGCGACGCCGTTGATCTCGCCCTGCATCCGCAGCAGCGGTGCGAAGTGCGTCTCGTGGTAGAGCCTGCCACCGATGGTCAGCAGGTCGGAGAAGTGCCGGTGGCCCACCAGGTCCTCGCGACGACGGCCGAGCCATCTCAGGAGCGTTCCGTTGATTTTGGCGATCCGCCCGTCCATCAGTGTGGAGAGGTAGCCGCACGGCGCGTTCTCGTACAGGTCCTCCACGCTGTCCTCCAGCAGGGCGGACAACACCCGGGGGGCCTGGTCGCGGTCCTGCGAGGGCCACGATCCGTCGGTCCCCTCGCTGCCCCGGCGCACGGTCACGACCCCTGCACGAAGGCGATGATCGCCTCGGCGGTCTCCTCGGGGGCGCTCAGCTGGGGACAGTGGCCCCTGGAGTCCAGTGTGACCAGCTCGCTGCCGCGGATCTGCGCGTGGACGAAGGCGCCCACCTCACGCGGAGCGATCGTGTCGTGCGCGCTCTCGGCGACGAGCGTCGGAACGGTCACCTCGGCGAGGTCCGCCCGGTTGTCGGACAGGAAGGTGGTCCTCGCGAAGACCCGGGCCATCTCGGGGTCCGTCCGGCAGAAGCTGTTGGTCAGCTCTTCGCCCAGTTCCGGGCGGTCCGGGTTTCCCATGATCACCGGTGCCATGGTCGCCGACCAGCCCAGATAGTTGCTGTCCAGTGACTCGAGCAGTTCGTCGATGTCCTGCTCGCTGAATCCGCCCCGGTAGTCGCCGTCGTCGATGTACGACGGCGAGGGGGTGAGGAGGATCAGTTTCTCGAAGAGCGCGGGCTCCTCAACGGCGGCGAGCACACCGATCATGGAACTGACCGAATGCCCGACGAAGGTCACGGGCCCGAGACCGAGCTCCCGGCAGATGCCGATGACGTCCTGCGCGTAGCCGTCCAGGGTGGAGTACCGCTCCGGGCTCCAGGCCGACGGATCGGAACGCCCCGCCCCCACATGGTCGAACAGGACCACCCGGAAGTGCTCTGCCAGCGCGGGCGCGACGAGACGCCAGAGGTTCTGGTCGCAGCCGAAACCGTGGGCGAGCATGACCACCGGGCCGCTTTCCCGGCCGGTCACCCGCACCCGGTTTCTCTTGCGGACGTCCATACGGACATCCTGGCACCCTTCGCACCGCACGGCCTGGTCTGCCGGCCGGCCGCCGCCACCGGGCGCGGATCACGGCGGGGCGCGGGCACGCGAGAAGGGCGTGGGGTACGGGACCGTATCCGTACTCCACGCCCTCGTTCAGGGGGGTGACAGGGACCGCGGCGGCGGCGATCGGCCCGGGCGAGGGCGTCTCCTTCAGGTCAGGAGACGGTCCCCGGGCCTTCACCACCGCACTGGCATCGCACAGCCGCCGCGGCCTCGTCGTCCTGCCCGTCCCGCGCGGCACCCCTCATCCGGGTGCGCGGTGCGAGCAGGGGCACAGGGGAGGCTCAGTCCTCGCGCAGGGCGCGGACCGCCTCCTCCACGCGCTTGCCGTAGTCGGCGTCGGCGGCGTGGAAGTGCGCGAGGTTCTTCTCGATCACGTCGTCGCGGGTGACCTGCGAGAGGCCCCCCGCGATGTTCGCGACCAGGCGGCCCTTCTCGTCCTCCGACATGAGCCGGAAGAGTTCGCCCGCCTGGAAGAAGTCGTCGTCCTTGGTGTGGGCGGGCGCCTCGTGCGTGCCCGTCCAGCCGTGGATCGCCAGCGGTGCGGCGAGCGCCGCGTCGGTCTGCGCCGGGCCGGCGTACGAGTTGGGCTCGTAGTTCTTGTCGTGGCGCGAGCCGTTGCGGGTCGCGTGCAGACCGTCGCGGCCGTAGTTGTCGACGACCGCCGTGCGCGGGGCGTTCACCGGCAGCTGGGTGTGGTTGACGCCCAGGCGGTAGCGGTGCGCGTCCGCGTAGGCGAACAGCCGGCCCTGGAGCATCTTGTCCGGGGAGGGGCCGATGCCGGGCACGAAGTTGTTCGGGGAGAACGCGGCCTGCTCGACCTCGGCGAAGACGTTGTCCGGGTTCCGGTCCAGGACCAGGCGGCCGACCCGCTGGAGCGGGTAGTCGCTGTGCGGCCACACCTTGGTGAGGTCGAACGGGTTGAACCGGTAGTCGGCGGCCTCGGCGGCCGGCATCACCTGGACGTACAGCGTCCAGGACGGGTTGACGCCGCGCTCGATGGCCTGGAGCAGATCCGTCTGGTGCGAGTTGGCGTCCTTGCCGACGAGCTCGGCGGCCTGCTCGGCGGAGAGGGACCGCACGCCCTGGTTCGTCTTGAAGTGGTACTTGACGAAGAAGGCCTCGCCCTCGGCGTTCGTCCACTGGTAGGTGTGCGAGCCGTAACCGTTCATGTGGCGGTACGAGGCGGGGATGCCGCGGTCGCCCATCAGCCAGGTGATCTGGTGCGTCGCCTCGGGGGCGTGCGCCCAGAAGTCCCAGACGTTGTCCGGCTCCTGCTTGCCGGTGAACGGGTCGCGCTTCTGCGAGTGGATGAAGTCGGGGAACTTGATCGGGTCCTTGATGAAGAACACCGGGGTGTTGTTGCCGACCAGGTCGTAATTGCCCTCGTCCGTGTAGAACTTGAGGGCGAAGCCGCGCGGGTCGCGGACCGCGTCCGCGCCGCCGAGCGAGTCGGCGACGGTCGAGAAGCGGAGGAACGTCTCGGTGCGCTTGCCGACCGCGGAGAGGAAGTCGGCGCGGGTGAAGCCCGTGACGTCGTCGGTCACCTCGAAGTAGCCGTACGCACCGGAGCCACGGGCGTGCACGACGCGCTCCGGGATGCGCTCACGGTTGAAGCGGGCGAGCTTCTCCAGGAGGTGCTGGTCCTGGAGGAGGATCGGTCCACCGGCACCGGCGGTGGCGGAGTTCTGGTTGTCGGCGACCGGGGCGCCTGACTCGGTCGTGAGCACACGCTTAGCCATGTGGCGGGATGACCTTTCGTACGAGCTGCTGACGGCTTGAGGAGCGTAGATTCGCCGCCGAGAGAACGTCAACAGTTTGTTGAAATCGAAGTGTGTGGTTCCGGGCCGCGGCAGCGCCTGGGCGCGACAGGACAGGTGTCAGCGCCACCGCGGCCCGGAGATCAGGGGGCCCGTCGTGCGGGCCGTGGCCCCGTGCGGGGCCGGGGGCTCCTCGTGGAGCCGGGGGAGGGGTCAGACCTGGGAGCCGGAGAGCCGCTCGACCGAGCGCAGCAGCGCCGAGTGGTCGAGGCCGCCGTCGCCCTGGGCGCGCAGCGAGGCGACCAGCTGGGCGACCACGCCGCCGACGGGCAGGGCCGCGCCGACGTTGCGGGCGGCGTCCGTGACGATGCCCATGTCCTTGTGGTGCAGGTCGATCCGGAAGCCGGGGGCGAAGTCCCGCTTCAGGAAGTTGTCCTTCTTGCGGGTCAGCACGGTCGAGCCGGCGAGGCCCCCGTTGAGGACGTCGAGCGCGGCGGTGAGGTCGACCCCGGACTTCTCCAGGAAGACCACGGCCTCGGCGCAGGCCTGGATGTTGACCGCGACGATCAGCTGGTTGGCGGCCTTCACCGTCTGGCCGGAGCCGTGCGGACCGCAGAGCACGATGGTCTTGCCCAGCGCCTCCAGGAGCGGCTTCGCGGTGTCGAAGTCCGCCTGCTCGCCGCCGACCATGATGGACAGGACCGCCTCGATGGCGCCGGCCTCGCCGCCGGAGACCGGCGCGTCCAGGACCCGGATGCCCTTCTCGGCCGCGTTCTTGGCGAGGTCGACCGAGGTCTGCGGGGTGATGGAGGACATGTCCACCAGCAGCGCGCCGCGCCTGGCGTTCTCCAGGATGCCGTCCGGGCCGTACGCGATGGCCTCGACCTGCGGCGACGCGGGCACCATCGTGATGACGACATCCGCGTCCCTGACCGCGTCCGCGATCGAGGAGGCGCCGGTGCCGCCGGCCGCGACCAGCCGGTCGATCTTGTCCTGCTCCAGGGTGTATCCGGTGACGGAGTAACCGGCCTTGATCAGGTTCTCCGACATGGGGGAGCCCATGATGCCGAGACCGATCCAGGCGACCTTGGGGAGGTTGTTGCTCATGAGGGTGCCTTCCTGAAAAACGTGTGTGCGTAAGGGGGCTGGACTCACCCGTGGTGGACCCGGCCGGTCAGCCGGCCGCTCGGGCCGACGCCGGGAGCCAGTCGAAGGAGTCCGCGCTCGGCCGGTCGCCCGGCTTGTACTCCAGGCCGACCCGGCCCGTGTAGCCCGCGTCCTTCAGCTCGTCCAGGAGCCGCTCCAGCGGCAGCGTGCCGGTGCCCGGCGCGCCGCGGCCCGGGTTGTCGGCGATCTGGACGTGGCCGGTCTTCGCGGCGTACGCCTTGATGACCTGGCTCAGGTCCTCGCCGTTCATCGACAGGTGGTACAGGTCCAGCAGGAACTTCGCGTTCCCGAGGCCCGTCGCCGCGTTGACCTTGTCGACGACCTCGATCGCGGCCGGTGCGCTGACCAGCGGATAGAGCGGCGACTCCGGCTTGTTCAGGGTCTCGACCAGGAGGATCGCCCCGACGCGGTCCGCCGCGCGGGCGGCCAGCACCAGGTTCTCCAGCGCGAGCGCGTCCTGGACCTGCGGGTCCACGCCCTCGACGCGGTTGCCGTACAGCGCGTTGAGCGCCGTGCAGCCGACCGAGGCGGCGAAGTCGGCCGCCACCTCGATGTTCTCCCGGAAGCGGTCCGACTCCGCGCCGGGCACGGAGAGCGCGCCGCGGTCGGGGCCGGGCAGCTGTCCGGCGTAGAAGTTCAGCCCCACGAGCTGGGTGCCTGCGTCGTCGAGCGCCTTCTTGAGGGCGTCGAGCTCGGCTCGGTCGGGGGTGGGGGTCTCGATCCAGGGCCACCACAGCTCGACCGCGGTGAAGCCCGCCGCGGCGGCTGCCGCGGGGCGCTCCAGGAGCGGGAGTTCCGTGAAGAGGATCGAGAGGTTCACATCGAAGCGCTGGTCCGGGTAGCCCATGAGGGTTTCGGCGCTCCTTCCGTATTGCGGAAGTTAGTTTCTGCTTAACGGAAGATTGCCCGGAGGGTGGCAGGGCTGTCAAGGGGGTGCCGCGAAATTCGCCCCGGTCGGCGGCGTACGGAATCGGTGGCCGGGGCCCTTCGGGGCATGCGAAAGCGGGGCGGAGGCCGCTGTCGACCCCCGCCCCGCCCGGCTCTCACCCCGTGCGGACCGCTCCTAGCTGCCGGGCACGGTGTCCTCGAAGGTCTTCCCCGCGCTGCGGTACGACCCGACCATCGCGTTCACCTGCGCCGGGGTGAGCACCTGGTCCTTCACATGCAGGACGTAGTCCACCTGCTGGTCGTAGGAGCGCGGGGTGGTGCTGGGCTGCCCCTGGAGGTCGATCAGCCACTGGTTGAAGTTGATCGACATCGGCCGCTCGGGCAGATACGCCGCCCCGTGCGTGCCGAAGTGCTGACCGTCGACGTAGTACGTGATCCGGTTGTCGTCGATCGTCACCACGAGGTCGTGCCAGCCCGCGTACGACGCCCGGACCTCGCTGTGCGCGTTGACCGCCTCCCACGGGTCGGGCCGGTAGGTCTCCCACGAGGTCGTGTAGAGGATGTTGGCCGGCTCGCCCCAGCCGCCGTTCGGCAGATACTCGAAGTCGTACTCCGCGTAGTCGTCGGCCATCGGCGCCTTGAGGTCGTTGATGGTGAAGAACGTCTGCACGATCCGGTCGCCGTCCGGACCCGAGCGCGGGGCGTCGCTGAACTTCACCCGGGACGCGTAGGTCCCGTTCTTGAACTTCATCGACTTGGTCAGGATCTCGGAGTGCTTCGTCGAAGCGCCCGTGCCCGCCGTCGAGGTCTCCAGGTTCATCACGGAGTTGCCGCTCTGCGAGGCGAAGGTGACGTTCTCGGGAGCCCAGGTCGCGCCGGGCACGCCGGGGCCGCCCGGGTTGGACCGTACGCTCCAGCCGTTGGCGCCGATCTTCGGGTCGGTGTGCGAGCTGTAGTTGAAGTCGTCGAACAGCGTCGGCGCGTCCCCCGGCGGGTCGGTGGGCGGGTCCGTCGGGTCCGGCGGGTCGGTCGGGCCGTTGCCCCCGGGAGCCTCGCCCCACACGGTCGCCCCGCTCACATGGGCCGTCACCTTGGACCAGTCGCCGTAGGCGGTCCGGTCCGGGCCGAAGGAGTAGTCGTCGGACTGGACGAGCGAGGCCCAGGACGCCTGGTGGAAGCGCAGTTGCATATCGCCCGTGTCCGCACCCGGTGCGAGCGAGCCCGCCCCGGCGGTGAAACCGATCTCCAGATAGCGGTCGGCGGTGGCGGTCGGGTTGGCGGGCGTCCCGAACGTACCGGTGATGTTCGCGCACCCCTTCACCGCCCAGGAGCAGGCGAAGCGGTAGGCGGCGGACGCCGAGTCGGCCTTGAAGTAGTAGCGGAGCTTGACGCCGCTGAGCGGCACGGACGAGGAGCCGGCGTTGCGGACCTTCAGCCACGGCTCGCTCTGGTCGGCGCTCGCACCGGACGCGCTCGTCCGGTACTGGACCACGATCCCGTCGGCCGCGGCGGACGCCGAGGACGGCAGAGCGGCGAGCCCGGTGGCGGCCAGGGCCACGGCGGCGGCCGACGCGGCGGCGGCGCGCAGCCCGGACCCGCGCGGATTCCTGCGTGAGGTGGTGACAGGTGTGTTCACAGGCGTGTTCCTCTCCGGAACGGTGGTGGGGGAGTGGTTACGGGTGGAGTCGCGCTGTTCCTGCGGAGGGGGCCGCGGACCCGGCCGTCGCGAGCGACCGCGCGTCCAGCGGGCGGTAGGGGACGCCCAGGGCGTCCAGCCGGGCGGTGTGGTGGCGCAGCCGCTCGACGAACCCCGGCCAGTCTCCGCGCCCGCCGGACCAGGAACGGTCGGCCAGCGCGCAGAGCCGGGGAAAGCTGAGGTACTCGATCTCCTCGGGGGTGCGGGCGTACTCCGTCCACAGCTGGACCTGGGTCCCGAGCACCCGGGCCCGCTCGTCCTCCGGCCAGTCGTGCGGTGCCGGTTCATAGCCGTGGACCGTGTGCAGGGGGACCGGCGCGCCGGGCTGGGCGACCGGCTCGGACGGGTCCGTGGACTGCGCGTAGTCGAGATAGGTCGCCCGGTGGTGCGCGGCGATCACCTGATGGCCGCGGCGGGCGGCAGCCCGGGCGTGCGTGGCGTCGCGCCAGGTCATCACGGTGAACTCCGGGGGGAGTTCGGCGCCGTTCTCGACCCAGCCGAGCGGGATCCGGCCGCGCTCCACCAGGAACGCCCCGATCCGGCCCATGAACCAGCCGTGCAGTTCGGCCGGGCCCGAGAGCCCGAGGGACGCCGCGCGGTCCCGGGCGGCCGGGCTGTCCTCCCACTCGGTCGTCGGGCACTCCTCGCCGCCGATGTGGATGTACGGCGACGGGAAGACGTCCATCACCTCCTCCAGCACGGCCCGGCAGAAGTCGAAGACCCCCTCGTGCACGCCGAGGATCGTGTCGCACACCCCCCACCGGGTCCACACATCCAGCCGCCGGCCGGGATGGTTGCCCAGCTCCGGGTAGGCGGCGAGCGCGGCCCGCACATGGCCGGGCATCTCGATCTCCGGTACGACGGTGATGCCGCGCTCCTCCGCGTACCGCACCAGAGCTCTCAACTCGGCCTTGGTGTAATGCCCTTCGTGCGGCACCGCGTCGAAGTGAGCCCCGTCCGGACCGGTCGGGCCCTTCTGCGACCGGGCCCGCCGGGAGCCGACCGCGATCAGCCGGGGGTAGGCGTCGACCGGCATCCGCCAGCCCTGGTCGTCGGTGAGGTGGAGGTGCAGGACGTTCAGCTTGTGCAGCGCCAGCAGGTCCACGTACCGGTGCAGATAGCCGATCGGCTGGAAGCGGCGCGCCACGTCCAGCATCGCCCCGCGCCACGGCCGGTCCGGTACGTCGGTGATCTCGACGCAGGGCAGCTCCCAGGACCCGGACCCCGTTGCCCCGCCCGCCAGGGCCGCGGCGGGCAGGAGCTGGCGGACCGTCTGGATGCCCCGGAGCAGCCCGGTGCGGTGGGCGGCGCGCAACTGGAGCGCCTGCGGGGCGACCGTCAGCCCGTACCCCTCCTCGCCGAGGCCGCCGAGCCGGTCGTCCAGGGCGAGGACGACCCGGCCGTCGGGCGACGGGGCGAGGGGAAGTCCGGCGGGGCGGCCGACCAGGGTGCGCAGCAGGTCCGCCGCCGGTTCCGCGCCCGGCAGCGCGCGGACGGTGGTGTCCCGGTCGAGGGTGAGCCGGCCGCCGAGCGAGGAGACCTTGCTCGGGCGGGGGAGGAGGGAGAGGTCGGGGCGCGATGCGGACACGGGGACTCCGGATTCGGTTCGCGGGCAGGCGGACGGGCGGAGAGGCGGGTGGCAACGGGGCCGGCGGGGCCGAGCGGCGTTCTCCGCCGCTCACCCCTTCACGGCACCGGCGGCGAAGCCGGACGTGACATGGCGCTGGAGCAGCAGGAAGATCACCAGGGCCGGCAGCGCGAAGAGGGTGGAGGCGGCCATCGTGGCGCCCCAGTCGGTGCCGAAGGTGTTCTGGAAGGACGACAGCCAGACCGGCAGGGTCCGGTTGTCCTGCTGTTTGATGATCAGGAAGTTGGCGTAGGCGAACTCGTTCCAGGCGGTGATGAAGCCGAACAGCGAGGTCGCCATCAGCCCCGGCGCCAGCAGCGGCATCGCCACCCGCCAGAACGCCCCGGTCCGGGTGCAGCCGTCGACCTGCGCCGCCTCCTCCAGTTCCGGCGGGATCGTCCCGATGAACCCGCGCAGCACCACCACCGTGAACGGCAGCGTGATCATGAAGTAGATCAGCGTCAGCGTGGGCAGCCGGTCCAGCATGTTCGTGTCCCGGGAGATGATGTAGACCGGGATGATCAGCGACTCCCAGGGCGCCATCTGCGCGATGAAGATCATCAGCATGAACTGGCGTCGGCCCCTCCACCGCAGCCGCGCCACGGCGTACGCCGCGCCCAGCGCCACCAGCAGCGCCAGCAGGACGGCCCCCAGCGTCACGAGGATGCTGTTGCGCCAGAACAGCGCGAACCCGTCGGCTTCCACGGCTCGTCGGAAGTGGTCGAGGGTCCAGGTGTGCGGGAGGAGCCGCGGGTTCGACGACTGGATGTCCTTGGACGGCTTGAAGGCCGTGGAGATCATCCAGTACACGGGGAAGAGGCAGATCAGGACGGTCACGGCGGCGGCGAGGCGGAGCGGAAGGCGCCGGAGCCGAAGGCGCGCGACAGGTGAGTTCATCGGGACTCGTCCTCCTGGCGGAGCATCTGGCGGAAGTAGAGGACGAGCACCCCGGACATCAGGACCACGGTGACCATCGAGGCGGCGGAGCCGAGGTCGTACCGCTGGCTGGAGAGCGCCGTCTGCACCGCGTAGACCGGCAGGATCGTCGTGGCGTCGCCCGGACCGCCCCTCGTCATCACCCAGATCTGGACGAACGCCTTGAACGTCCAGATCACCTCCAGCGACAGCACCAGCAGGAAGATCGGCCGCAGGATCGGGAAGGTGACCGAGCGGAAGATCCGCCCCGCGCCCGCCCCGTCCAGCCGTGCCGACTCATACAGCTCGGGGGAGACGGTGGTCAGCGCCGAGTACAGGGTGATCGCGGCGAACGGCACCGACTGCCAGACGATCAGCGTCACGAGGATCGCGAAAGCGGCGGTGCCGTTGGCGAACCACGGATAGCGGTCGAAGGAGTCGAGGCCGAGCGAGGTCAGCGACCAGTTGACGATGCCGAACTCCGAGTGGAACAGCCACTGGAAGACGGTGGTCGCCGCCACCACCGGCATCGCCCAGGCCAGCACCAGCGAACACAGCACCACCGTCCGCCCGATCCGCCCGAGCCGCTCCACCATCAACGCCACCAGCGTGGCGATCACCATGATCAGGACGACGTTGACCGCCATGAACAGGAACGTGCGGCGGACCACTTCCCAGAAGCGGGGATCCGTCAGCAGCGTCCGGTAGTTCCGCAGGCCCACGAAGTCCGCGTCACCGGCGATCAGCTGCCGCAGCCGGAAGTCCTGGAACGAGATCAGGACGGCCCGCACCAGCGGGTAGACCAGCAGATAGAGCATGCCGCCGACGGCGGGGGCGACCAGGGCGTACGGCCAGAGGCTCCGGGCCCCGCCCGTTCCCCGGCGCCGGGGCGGGGGCCTGCGTACGGCGAGGCGTGGGGCCGGGCTTCGCCGGGGGGTGCTGGGTGCGGTCCGTTGGTCGACGACCGGCACGGCACGCCTCCTTTCGTCCTGCTCGGGTGGCGGATCGGGGTCAGGAGCCGGCGTTCATGGCCCGGGTGATGTCCCGCGAGGCCTTCGCGGCCTCCTCGGCCGGATCGCCCCCGGTGAGCACGGCCGTCATGTAGTCCTTGATCGGGTTCTCCGCCTCGACCGCCGCCCAGCCCGGGGTGTTGGGCGTGGCGTGCCCGTGGGCGGCGCCGACCGCCATCGCGGCGGCCCCCGGGTCGTCGGCCACGGCGGAGGCCAGCGAGGTCCGGTTCGGCACGTAGCTCATGGCGACGGCGAGCTTCTTCTGCCAGGTGTCCCCGGTCAGCTCCTTGATGAAGGCGACCGCCTCGTCGGGGTGGGCCGCCGCGGCCGGCACGACCAGGTCGGAGCCGCCGGTGAAGACCGCGCCGGGGGTGCCGGCCGTCTTGCCCGGGATCGGGAAGAAGGCGAGCTTTCCCTTGAGTCCGGGGTTGTTCTCGGCGATGACCTTGGCCCCGCCCGGGGTGGAGATGACCTGGGCCACCTGACCCTGGGCCATCACCTCGGCCTGCGGCGGATCGTCCTCGTCGGAGTCCTTGGGGCCCTTGCCGAGCGCCTGGAGCTTTTCGTAGAACGCCATGCCGCGCAGCGCCTCGGGGGTGTCCAGCGCCCCGGACCACTTCCCGCCGGACTCGGCGGCGAGGTCGCCGCCCTCGTCCCAGATGAACCCGGCCAGCGCGTACCACATCTGTCCGGGGAGGTAGATGCCCTGCGTTCCGCCCTTGTTGAGCTGGGCCGTGGCGTCGATCCACTGCTCACGGGTCTTGATCTTCGTCGCGTCGACGCCCGCCTTCGCGAAGAGGTCGGTGCGGTAGATGACCACCCGGTTCGCCGCGTAGTACGGGATGCCGTACTGCCTGCCCTCGTACGATCCCGGCTCGGCCAGGCCGCTCAGCCAGTCCTCGCCGTTCAGCTCGTCCTTGCGGTCGCTGAGGTCGAGCAGTCCGCCGCTCTCCGCGTACTGGGCCACCTGGGTGTTGCCCGCCTCGATGACGTCCGGGGCGTCGTTGCTGGCCAGGGCGGCGGTGATCTTCTGGCCGATCCCGTCCCACTCCTGGATCTGGATCTTCACGTCGATCGTCGGGTGGCGCTTCTCGAAGTCCGCGGTGAAATCCTTCTGGAACTGCGCCGAGACGCTGTCGCGCATCAGCCACACGTCCACCGTCGTCCGGCCGTCCCCGTTTCCGGAGTCCGGTCCGGACGACGGACTGCAGGCACTGAGCGCGGCGGTCAGGACGAGCACGGACCCACCGGCGAGCAAGCGGTACTTCACGGTTCACCTCGAGAGCGGTACGGATCGGGAAGCAGAGCGGATCGGACGGACTTGATGGACCTGACGGACCGGACGAGGCCTGACCACCTGACCAGTGAGACTCGCTGGACAGCTTGCCTGTCGATGGTGGATGAAGGTGGCATAGACCAATGGGGTCGTCAACCCCCTGCGTATGAGCGGGAATTGGTGATCTCCTGGCAACATGGGCGCCTGATCCTGCTCCGGCAAGCGCTACACTTCACCTGACCAGCAGGCCAGTTGGGGTGCCGGGGTGGTCAACTGGTAAGAAAAGAATCGGTCGTCGGGAGGGGAGACCATGGACGCGGATGTGCCGGGGACGGTGCTCAAACGGGAGCGGACCCGCGATGCCGTACTGGAGCTGATCGAGTCACGCAGCCCCGGGGACGCCATCCCCTCGGAGCGCGCCCTGTGCGCCCTGCTCGGCGTCTCCCGGCCCACGGTGCGCGCGGCGGTCGACGAGCTGGTCGCCGCCGGGCTCCTGGTGCGCGAACACGGCCGGGGCATGTTCGTCGCCCCCGCCAAGATCACCCAGGAGCTGATCGCCGGGGACCGCGCGCTCAGTGTGCCGCAGGCGGCCGGCGCCTGGTCGAGCCGGCTGCTGGAGTTCACCACGCTCCAGGCGGGGGCCCGCGTCGGCCGCAAGCTGCGCATGTCACCCGCCGCCGAGATCGTCTACGTGGCGCGGCTGAGGCTGGTGGACGGGGCGCCGATGGCCATCGAGCATCTGCACATCCGGGCCGAGCTGGTGCCGGGACTCAGTGCGCAGGAGCTGGAGAGCGGCGATCTGTACGAGCATCTGCGCGCCACCCACGGCGTGCACGTCCACGAGGCGGTCCAGGCGATCGAGCCCACCGTCGTCACCCGCGCCGAGGCCGGGCTGCTCGACGTTCCGGAGCTGTCCCCGGCACTGCTCTTCGAGCGGCTCACCTCCGACACCACGGGCCGCCCGGTGGAGTACGTCCACTCGCTGTACCGGGGCGACCGCTACCGGATCGTCTCCCGGCTCGCGCTCGGTCCGGCGGCGGAGGTCGCCCCCGACCGGGAGGGACACCACCCGGGCATCCCTCCCGGCGACTTCGCGCACGGCGACGCCATCGCCTCCTCGACCAGGGGGGACATCCAGGCGGCCGGCTGACCGGCGGACCCGACTGCCGTTGCGCAGAGTGCAACTCATGTTGCGCCTCTTGCCGTGCGGGCGTCGGCGCGCCAGGGTGGCGGACGCATCCGAAGCAGCCGACCCCCCACCCGAGGTGCCTCGCATGAACCCGTCCCCCCACCCGTACTCCGGCCCCGAACGCCCCGCTCCCGTGCCCGCCCGCCCCGGCCGTCGCGGCTTCCTCGGCGGCCTGCTGGCCACGGCCGCCCTGGCGGCCGCGGGGCCCGCCGCAGCCGGCCCGGCCCACGCCGCGGCCCGTCCGGCCGCCGCGCCCGCCCCGCGCGCCACCCGCCCGCTGCTCCTCGGCACGTACACCTCCGAGGCGGGAGGCGGTACCGGCATCGGCACGGCCGCGTACGACACGGCGACCGGCGCGATCACTCCCGGTCCCGTGATCACCGGCGTCGACAACCCCTCCTACCTGGCCCTCCACCCCTCCGGATCCACCGTCTACGCGGTCGCCGAGCAGGACGCGGGCGCGGTCACCGCCGTGCGGCGCGCGGCGGACGGAACGTACGAGGCGCTCGGCAGCCGAGCCACCGGCGGCTCCGGTACCACCCACCTCTCCGTCCACCCCTCCGGGCGCTGGCTGCTGAGCGCGAACTACGGCTCCGGCAGCGTCGCCGTGCACCCGATCGCCGAGGACGGCTCGCTGGGCGAGCGCACCGACCTGGTCACCCACGGCTCACCGCCGCCCGGCCCCGGCCAGGGCGGGCCGCACGCCCACCAGATCGTCACCGCCCCCGACGGCGGGCATGTCCTCGCCGTGGACCTGGGCACCGACACCGTGTACACGTACGCGCTGGACGAGTCCGCCGGGACGCTCGCCGAGGTCTCCCGCGCCGCCCTGGCGCCCGGCTCCGGCCCCCGCCACCTCGCCTTCCACCCCGGCGGGCGCTTCGCCTACCTGGCCTGCGAGCTGGACAACACCCTGGTCGTCTGCGCGTACGACCCCGCCACCGGCGTCCTCACCCCGGGGCCCGGGCAGTCCACCGGCACGGGATCGGGCACCGGCTACCCCTCCCAGCCGGTCGTCACCGGCGACGGGGCGTACGCCTACCTCGCCAACCGGGGCCCCGACAGCCTCACCCGTTACGCCGTGGAGGACGAAGGGGCGGCCCTGCGGCTGCTGGACACCGTGTCCGTCGGCGGCGACTGGCCCCGGCAGCTGGCCCTGTCCCCGGACAGCTCGCTGCTCTTCGCCGCCAACCAGCGCTCCTCCACCGTCACCGTCTTCGGCGTCGGGCCCGACGGCTCCCTCACCGCCGCCGGCGACCCCTTCCCGGCGCCGGTCGCGGTCTGTGTCCTGCCACTGCCGTGACCACCGTCGTACGGGGCCCCGCGCACACCGGGGGCGGGCCCCGGAACAGCGGTTACAGTCGTGGCCGAGCCGCGCGCCCGCACCCGCGGCGAGGACATCAAGGAGGCACAGTGCGCTTGAGGGTGGAATTCACCACCGAGCCCTTCGATCTCGACGAGGCGCCCACCCACGCGGTGGTGGCCCGGGAGGTGATCCAGGGCGCCGAGCTGGACGCCGTCGACGTCGGCCCCTTCGGCAACACCGCGGAAGGGGGCGCGGACGAGGTGCTCACCGCAGTGGACTCCCTGCTGCGCCAGGCCCTCGCCTCCGGCGCCACCCGGGTCTCGCTCCAGGTGAACGTGATCGAGGAGGAGGCCCGGTGACCGAATCCGCCGATCACGTTCCGGTCACCGTCGACCACCCCTTCGTGTCGGCCGTCAAGCCGCTCGTCGACGCGATGGGCGCCGAGCTGCTGGGCCCCGAGCAGGCCCAGCCGGACGATGTGGTGCTCGCCTGGGAGGGCCAGGACGTCATAGCCGTACGGCTGCCCCAGCTCTCCGACTCGCTGGACCACATCCTCGCCGCGATGGAGCGGCGGCACGGGATGCCGCTCGCCGACCTGGACCGGAAGGCCAAGCAGAGCGTCGTCCGGGCCCTGGAGGCACGCGGTGCCTTCTCCGTGCGCCATGGAGTGGAGACCGTGGCCGGCGCCCTGGGCGTCTCCAGATTCACCGTGTACAACTACCTCAACAGGGAACATACGGCCAAGGGTCAGTAGTTGGCCCAACTCGCCGAGCGCACAGGGAAGCCGCCGTCCGCATGCCGGGACGGCGGCTTTCTTCGTTCGCGATATTTCAACAAAGTGTTGACGTCGTGTTGCGGAGGGCGTTAGCTATCCGCAGCCCGAACAACGCACAGCGAAAAACAGCCACGGAGGCTCCCGTGACTTCGAGCTCCACACCGGGCCTCACCCGGTTCAACACCCTGGCGGACGGCGAGGCCACCCCCGCACTGCACGAGGTGTGTGCCAGTGCGGCCTGGGGAAACACCGTACTCGCCGGGCGTCCGTACGCCACCGAAGAAGCCCTGCTCGCCGCGAGCGACGCCGCCACGGCGCAGCTCACCGCGGCGGACCTGGCCGACGCGATGGCGGGCCACCCGCCGATCGGCCGCCCGAAGCCCGGCGACCCGACCTCCTCCCGTGAGCAGCGGGGGATGGCCGGCGCCTCCGAGGAGCTCAAGACCGAGATGCTCGAACTGAACCTGGCCTACCAGGAGCGGTTCGGACATGTCTTCCTGATCTGCGCCACCGGCGCCACCGGTGAGCAGATGCGCGACGCGGTGAAGTCCCGGATCGGGAACTCGCCCGAGCAGGAGCAGGAGATCGTGCGCACCGAACTGGGCAAGATCAACCGCATCCGGCTGACCCGTCTCGTGACGGAGGCCCTCACCGAGGACGCCCCCGCGCAGGACTCTTGAGATCTAGGAGAGTGACGGTCTTGAGTACCGACACGACCGCATCGGTGTCCACCCACATCCTGGACACCAGCATCGGCCGCCCCGCCGCGTCCGTCGCCGTCTCGCTCGCCGCCCGCAGCGGAAGCGACGCGCCGTACGTGACGCTCGGAGCGTCCGCGACCGATGCGGACGGGCGTTGCAAGGACCTGCCGGCACTGCCGGAGGGCACCACCCACGTACGTCTCGCATTCGACACCGAGACGTACTTTTCCAAGAAGCAAGCCGAGGCGCAGCAGGACGCCCCCCGCGTAAGGGACAGCGGCGCGTTCTTCCCGGAAGTGACGATCGCCTTCGCGGTCGTCCCGGGCGAGCACTACCACGTACCGCTGCTGCTCAACCCGTTCGGCTACTCCGTTTACCGAGGGAGCTAGCACCGACATGCCCACGATTCTCGGCCAGAACCAGTACGGCAAAGCAGAGAACCGCGTCGTAAAGATCACGCGGGACGGCGACACCCACCACATCAAGGACCTGAACGTCTCGGTCGCCCTCTCCGGCGACATGGACGACGTCCACTACTCCGGCTCCAACGCCAACGTCCTGCCGACCGACACCACCAAGAACACGGTGTTCGCGTTCGCCAAGGAGCACGGGATCGAGTCCGCCGAGCAGTTCGGCATCCACCTCGCCCGGCACTTCGTCTCCTCGCAGGAGCCGATCCACCGCGCCCGGATCCGGATCGAGGAGTACGCCTGGGAGCGCATCGCGACCTCGGAGGGCAACTCCAAGTTCATCGGCGCCGACGAGGTCAAGCACTCCTTCGCCCGCAAGGGCATGGAGACCCGCGTCTCCCAGATCACCTACGACGGTGAGAGCTGGGAGGTCATCTCGGGCCTCAAGGACCTCACCGTGATGAACTCGACCAACTCCGAGTTCTGGGGCTACGTCAAGGACAAGTACACGACGCTCAAGGAGGCGTACGACCGCATCCTGGCGACGGACGTCTCCGCCCGCTGGCGCTACAACTGGACCAGCGACGAGCAGCACATGCCGAACTGGGAGAAGTCCTACGAGCAGGCGCGCAAGCACATGCTCCACGCCTTCGCCGAGACGTATTCCCTCTCGCTCCAGCAGACCCTGTACCAGATGGGTTCGCGCATCATCAACAGCCGCAGCGAGATCGACGAGATCCGCTTCTCGCTGCCGAACAACCACCACTTCCTGGTGGACCTCGAACCGTTCGGCCTCAAGAACGACAATGAGGTCTACTTCGCGGCGGACCGTCCCTACGGTCTGATCGAGGCCACCGTGCTCCGGGACGGCGTCGAGCCGAAGATCCCGGTCGACATGACCAACCTCTGACGCGGCACTGAACCGGCCGCCGTCCGCCCGCAGACGGGCGGCGGCCGGTCATCCCGGAGGGAACACCCATGGCACAGCCTGCAACGGGGCCGGCCGAAAGCCCAGGCAAAGACCCCTCGAAAACCCTCGCAGACCCGGCGGTTCACCCGGTCGACGAGAAGCTTCCCCCCGCGCGGCTCGTCCCCGCCGCGCTCCAGCACATCGCCGCCATGTACGCGGGCGTCGTCACCCCTCCGCTCATCATCGGCCAGGCCGTCGGCCTGGACACCGCCGGCATGACCCGGCTCATCGCGGCCAGTCTCCTGATCGCCGGACTCGCCACCATCGTCCAGACGATCGGTCTAGGCCCCTTCGCCGGAAACCGGCTCCCCTTCGTCAACGCCGCCTCCTCCGCCGGGATCGCGCCGATGCTCGCCATCGCCGAGACCAGCGCACCGGGCCACCAACTCCCCGCGATCTACGGGGCGGTGCTCGTCGCCGGGGTCTTCTGCCTGGCCGTCGGCCCCTTCTTCGGCCGGCTGCTGCGCTTCTTCCCGCCGCTCGTCACCGGCGTGGTCATCACCCTCATCGGCGTCACCCTCATGCCCGTGCCCGTCGCCTGGGCCCAGGGCGGCGATGCCACCGCCGACGACTTCGGCGCCATGAAGTACCTGGCGCTGGCCGCCTTCACCCTCGTCGTCATCCTGCTCGTCCAGCGCTTCGGGCGCGGCTTCCTCAAGCAAGTCGCTCTGCTGGTGGGCATGTTCGTCGGCACACTGGCCGCGATCCCGTTCGGACTCGCCGACTTCTCCGCGCTGAAGTCCGCACCGCTCGCCGCCCTGCCGACCCCCTTCGCCTTCGGCACCCCGGAGTTCCAGCCCGCCGCGATCCTCTCGCTCTGCATCGTCATGCTCGTCCTGATGACGGAGTCCTCCGCCGGGATGCTCGCGCTCGGCGAGATCTGCGAGCGCCGCACCGACGGGCGTACGATCACCCGCGGCCTGCGCACCGACGGCATCGCCACCCTCCTCGGCCCGGTCTTCGGCGGGTTCCCGACCAGCGCCTTCGCGCAGAACGTCGGCGTCGTCTCGCTGACCCGCGTCCGCAGCCGGTACGTCGTCGCGGCGGCCGGCGGGGCCCTGCTGATCCTCGGCGCCTTCCCGGTGCTCGGCGCGGTCGTCTCCCTCGTGCCGATGCCCGTCCTCGGCGGTGCCGGCATCGTCCTCTTCGGCTCCATCGCCGTGAGCGGCATCCGTACGCTCTCCGAGGCCGGCCTGGACGACAGCTCCAACATCATCCTGGTGGCCGTCGCGCTCGGCGCGGGCATCATCCCGCTCGCCGCGCCCGCCTTCTACGCCGGTTTCCCGGCCTGGGCGCAGACCGTCCTCGGCTCCGGGATCAGCGCGGGAGCCCTGGTCGCGGTCGTGCTCAACCTGTTCTTCCACCATCTCGGCACCCACAGCCGCAACGCTGTGGCACTCAAATCCTCCTAGGGTCCTGCCGTGCCCACATCGCCACAGAGAGAAGAAGGAAGCGCCATGGCAGCTTCGGCAGACCCTCAGCGCATCGTCATCGAGAACTGTTCGATCGCCACCGTCGACGCCCACGACACGGAGTACGCCTCCGGGTACATCGTCGTGGCGGACAACCGCATCGAGTCCGTCGGCGCGGGCAAGGCCCCGGAGGGCCTCACCGGTGTCGTGCGGCGCATCGACGGCACCGGGCACCTCGCCACCCCCGGCCTGGTCAACACCCACCACCACTTCTACCAGTGGATCACCCGGGGCCTGGCCACCGACCACAACCTCTTCAACTGGCTGGTCGCCCTCTACCCGACCTGGGCGCGCATCGACGAGCCGATGGCCCGGGCCGCCGCGCAGGGCTCGCTCGCCATGATGGCCCGCGGCGGTGTCACCACCGCCATGGACCACCACTACGTCTTCCCGAAGGGCTCCGGCGACCTGTCGGGCGCCATCATCGGGGCCGCCCGTGAGACGGGCGTACGGTTCACCCTCGCCCGGGGCTCCATGGACCGCAGCGAGAAGGACGGCGGCCTGCCCCCGGACTTCGCCGTCGAGACCCTGGAAGGCGCGCTCGCCGCCACCGAGGCGACCATCGACGCCCACCACGACGCCTCCTTCGACGCCATGACCCAGGTCGCCGTCGCGCCCTGCTCGCCGTTCTCGGTCTCCACCGAACTGATGCGCCAGGGCGCCGAGCTGGCCCGCCGCAAGGGCGTGCGGCTGCACACCCACGGCTCGGAGACCGTCGAGGAGGAGCAGTTCTGCAAGGAACTGTTCGGGATGGGCCCGACCGAGTACTTCGAGTCGACCGGCTGGCTCGGCAACGACGTGTGGATGGCCCACTGCGTCCACATGAACGACTCGGACATCGCCGCCTTCGCCCGTACGGGAACCGGCGTCGCCCACTGCCCGTCCTCCAACGCCCGCCTCGCCGCCGGTATCGCCCGGGTCCCCGACATGCTCGCGGCCGGCGTACCGGTCGGCCTCGGCGTGGACGGCACCGCCTCGAACGAGTCCGGCGAGCTCCACACCGAGCTGCGCAACGCGCTGCTCATCAACCGTCTCGGTGCTCACCGCGAGGCCGCCCTGAACGCCCGTCAGGCCCTGCGCCTCGGGACCTACGGCGGGGCCCAGGTCCTGGGCCGCGCCGACCAGATCGGCTCCCTGGAGGCCGGCAAGCTCGCCGACCTCGTCCTCTGGAAGCTGGACACCCTGGCCCACTCCTCGATCGCCGACCCGGTGACCGCGCTCATCTTCGGCGCGGCCGCCCCGGTGACCCTCTCCCTCGTCGACGGCAAGCCGGTCGTCGAGGGCAACCACCTCACCACGGTGGACGAGGACGCCATCGCCCGCGTCACCCGCGACGAGGCCCGCCGCCTCGCGCAGATCGCCGCCGGGGCCTGACCCCCGGCGGTATCCCCGACCGGCCGGTCTGGGGGGACGGCCCGAGACCGGCCGCCGTGGACCCGAGCGGGGTCCACGGCAGCCGGTCCGGCGGACGCGCGCCCCATGGTGCGCGCCCGCCGGACCGGTGATGAACGCTGCCCGCACACACCCCCGGTGCGCGCCCCGTACCCCCCTCTGCACGACCTGCACGACCTGCACGACCTGCACGACCTGAGAGAGCCAAGCTCCGCCGCACCACTTACGCACCACCTCCCTGACACCCGCGTCGCCGACGACGCGTAACCGACCGGAGGAACCGCCGTGGCCGCTAAGCCCAGGTTTCGCAAAGACGCAGACGCAGCCGCCCCCGACGTGACGGACGACGCCGTCGCGGAAGGATCGGTCGACGGCCGGAAACATCCGGTCGACGAGACCCTTCCCCCACTGAAGATGTTCACCAGCGGTCTCCAGCACGTGGCCGCCATGTACGCGGGTGTGGTGGCCCCGCCGCTCATCGTGGGGCCGGCCGTCGGCCTCACCGCCAAGGAGACCGCCTTCCTGATGGGGGCGAGCCTCTTCACCGCGGGGATCGCCACCCTGCTCCAGACCATCGGATTCTGGAAGGTCGGCGCCCGGCTGCCCTTCGTCAACGGCGTCTCGTTCGCCGGGGTCGCCCCGATGATCGCGATAGGCAAGAACCGGGGCCACGACGGGATAGCCGTCATCTTCGGCGCGATCATCGTGGCGAGTCTTCTGGGCTTCGTCCTCGCCCCGTACTTCTGCAAACTGGTCCGCTTCTTCCCGCCGGTCGTCACGGGCACCGTGATCACCCTGATCGGCGTCTCGCTCCTCCCGGTCGCCTTCAACTGGTCCCAGGGCGGCAACGCCGCGGCCGACGACTACGGTTCGATGACCAACATCACCATGGCCGCCGTGACCCTGGTCGTCGTGCTGGCCCTGCGCAAGCTGCTGCGCGGCTTCCTCCAGCAGATCGCGATCCTGCTCGGCCTGGTCATCGGCACGCTCATCGCCATCCCGGCCGGCATCACCGACTTCGGCGCCATCAAGGAAGCCGACGTGGTCGGCTTCCCGACCCCCTTCGCCTTCGGCGCCCCGCAGTTCGAGATCGCCGCCATCATCTCCATGTGCATCGTGATGCTCGTCTGCATGACCGAGTCCACCGCGGACATGCTGGCCCTCGGCAAGATCGTCGGCCGCCCGGCGGACGAGAAGATCATCGAGGGCGGTCTGCGCGCCGACACGCTCGGCAGCGCCATCAGCCCGCTCTTCAACGGCTTCATGTGCAGCGCCTTCGCGCAGAACGTCGGCCTCGTCGCCATGACGAAGATCCGCAGCCGCTTCGTCGTCGCGGCGGGCGGCGGGATCCTGATCGTGCTCGGCCTGGTCCCGGTCGCGGCCTCGGTCATCGCCCTCGTACCCCTGCCGGTGCTCGGCGGCGCGGGCATCGTCCTCTTCGGCACGGTCGCGGCCAGCGGCATCCAGACCCTGGCGACCGCCGCCATGGAGAAGGGCGAGAACGCGCTGATCGTGGCGGCGGCCCTCGGCATCGGGCTGATCCCGATCGCCGCGCCGCAGTTCTACCACGCCTTCCCCGAGGACCTGCTGGTCGTCCTCGACTCGGGCATCTCCACCGGCTGTGTGGTGGCGATCGTGCTGAACCTCGCCTTCAACCACGTCGGCCGCAAGCCGGACGCGGCGGACGAGGAGCAGCAGCCCGGCGAACACGTGGTGCCGGCGGCCGCCGGGGTGGGCGTCCACTGATCTCCGCCCCGCCCTGACAGCGGCCCGGTGGGACCCCGCACGGTCCCGCCGGGCCGGCGCACGTCCGGGGTGGGCGGGGCCAGTGACGCGGGCGCCCGCCCGTCGGCTGTAGCGTCAGAGGCATGGAAGATCAGTCTGTTGTGGATGTCGGCGATGTGCGCCTCGCGTACCGCGCCTGGGGCGACGCGTTCGGCTCGCCCGTCGTGCTGCTGCACGGCCTCGGCGGTTCGGCCGCCAACTGGGAGGCGGCCGGCACCTTGCTGGGCCAGGAGTGGCGGGTCTACGCCCTCGACCTGCGCGGCCACGGCGAGAGCGACTGGCCCGACGACTACGACCTGGAGCTGATGGCCGAGGACGTCGTGGGCTTCCTCGACGAACTGGAGCTGGACCGGGTCGGCCTCGTCGGCCACGGCATGGGCGGCGTCGTCGCCCGGCTGGTGGCCCAGGAGCACTCCGACCGGGTGGAGCGGCTGGTGCTGGTGGAGACCCCGGCGCCGTTCCCCGGCGACCCGGGCCCGGCCGGCCGCGCCGAGGGCCCGGTGGACTACGACGAGAACGCGGTCCCCGCCGTACGGGACCAGCTCGCCGACCCCGGCCCGGACGCGGCCGACCACCTCGGCGACATCGTCTCCCCGACCCTGGTCATCACCGGGGGCCCGGAGAGCGGGATGGAACAGCACCGCCAGGCGGACGTGGCCGCCCTCGTCCCGGACTGCCGCCTGATCACGGTCCCGGGCGGCCACCGCATGCACGAGACCCGGGCGGACCAGGTGGCCGGGCACATCACGGAGTTCTTCACCAGCTGAAGGACTCCCGCGCCCGGCCCGCGTCGTGGCGGCGCTCTCAGCCGCCCGGCCGCCAGTTGGGGCGTCGGCCGCTGAGAGCGATCACGCGGTCCAGCAGCGGGGCGTCGGCCGGCACCGGCACGGGCGGCCCGAAGATGCCGCCGCGGTCCGGGTCGTCCTCGTCGGGAGCGAGCAGCGCCTCGCAGGACCGCAGCTCGGCCTCGCCCGCCGCGTACGGCTGCCCGGTCGAGCGGGCCAGGTCCCAGCCGTGGATCACGAGTTCGTCCAGCGCGACGGCCCCGGCGACCTCGCCGGGCAGTTCGATCCCGCCCGCCCGGGTCATGCCCGTCCAGGCGTCGGGCGAGCGCCAGGCCGCCGCCACCTCTTCCAGCCGCCGGGGCAGCACCTCCCGCCAGTCGTCGTCGAGGACGGGGAGGGCCGCGTCGGGAGAGGTGGCCGTGCTCGGCCCGAGGTCCTTGCGGGCCGCGTCGCGGAAGGCGGTGGCCAGCCCGATGAGATGGCCGAGCAGCTCCCGGACGGTGTAGTCGGGGCAGGGGGTGGGGCCGTCCAGTGCGCCGTCGTCGACCGGGGCGAGCAGTTCGGCGATCCGCCGGGCGGCCGGCTCCAGGTCGGGCAGTTCGGCGGCCGGCACAGCGGTCCTGTGCGCAGCCGACGCGGAGGTCTCATGCGTATCCATACAGGGATGACCCCTCCAGCGCCGGAAACTCATCGGTCGACGGACGGCCCCGGACCGGTGGGGCGGGCGGCCAGGGCCGGTGGGGCCGACGGCCCGGGCCCGGTCGGGCGGACGGCCCGGACCCGGGGGCGGGCGGCGCAACCCGGCATATAGCGGAAGGTTCCCGGCCGGACTCTTGTCGCCGGGCCCCCCGCCATGTCATACAGGTCTGGACCATTGCTGTCCGGATGGAAGGCACCACCGTGCAACGCCCCCACATATCTGCCGCGTTGGCCTGCTCCGCTCTGCTTCTCGCCCCCCTCCTCTCCGCCTGCGGTGGTTCCGCCGAAGCCGACACCCAGCCGCCCGGCACCCCGGAGAACGTCACCGCCCAGGCCAGCAGCTCCACCTCCGTGCACGTCATGTGGAAGGCCGCCCCCGACGGCGAGAAGGTCTCCGGCTACGAGGTCTACCGGGGAAAGAGCAAGGTCAAGAGCGTCCCGGCGACGAAGACCATGATCGACGTCAACGGTCTGACGGCCTCGACGGACTACACCTTCAGCGTCCGGGCCAAGGACACCGCCGGAAACCTCTCCGCGCCCAGCAAGGCCGTCCCCGTCACCACCCAGGCCACCCCGCCCGAGGACGACGAGCCGCCCACCGTCCCGGCGAAGCTGACCGGCCGCGCCGACGGCAGCCGTGGCGCCACGCTCACCTGGAGCGCGGCCAAGGATGACGTCGGCGTCACCTCGTACGACATCTACCAGGAGGATTCCCGGATCCACAGCGTCCCCGCCTCCGAGACCACGGCCGAGCTCACGGGGCTGCGTCCGGGGACCGTCTACACCTTCACCGTCCGCGCCCGGGACGCCTCCGACAAGTCCTCGGCGGACAGCAACACCCTCGACCTCACCACCGCGTCCGCCCCCGGCGCCCCCGCGAGCACCGCCCCCACCGGGCTGCGGACCGAAGTCGGCAAGGAGGGCGGCCTGTTCACCCTGGACCTGTCCTGGGACCAGCCCGACACGGGCGGCACCATCCCCGCCTACGAGCTGTACATGAACGGCAAGCTGACCACCACCATCGTCTGGGGCGGTACGCCCCCCGAGGGCCGTGCCACCTACCGGCTCGACCTCCCCGACCCGGCGGGCACCCGCTACTCGGTGAAGCTCAGGGCCAAGCTTCCGGACGGAAAGTGGGGCGACTTCTCGGCCCAGCGGACGGTGGTCCTGACGGACTGACATCCGGCGGGCCCTCCCGGCGCCCTCGGGGGCTTGGGCCGGCCGGGGTCCATGGGCCATCCTGGGGCGGCGGCGACGCTGCCGCGGCGACGAGCACGGGGGTGCGGCACCACGATGGTTCCGGGAACAGTGGGGCAGCTGGCCATTCTGCTGGTCCTCGTGCTGCCCGGGTTCTTCTACCAGGCGGTGCGGGAACGGCTGCGCGGCTCCCTCGCCAGTGAGCAGGAGCCGCAGAACCGGCTGGTGCGCGCCATCGCCGCGGGTGCCCTGCTCGACACCGTCTACGCGGTGGTCGCGGGGCCGTGGCTCGTGCGGCTGCTGGCCGGGGAAGGGGGCGGGCCGGTCGCCGGGGTGCTGCGTCAGCCGCGCCAGGCGGGGATCGCCGCGCTGCTGCTGATCGTCGCCGTGCCGTCCGCGCTGGCCTGGGCGGAGGCGGTGTGGTGGCGGCGACGCGCCCGGGCACGGTACGAACCGACGCCGACCGCCTGGGACGCCCTTTTCCGGGACCGGGGCTCGTGCTTCGTCCGGGTGCGCCTCAAGAGCGGTCTGTGGGTGGGTGGTTGGCTCGGTTCACGGTCGGCAGTCTCGGCCTATCCGCAGCCGGGTGACCTCTATCTCCAGACCCAGTACCGGATGGGGCCCGACGGCTCGTTCCTCGGGAAGGTGCCGGGCACCGCCGGTGTGTATGTGCGGGCTGCCGATGTGGACGTGCTGGAGGTGCTGCTGCCGCCGTCCGCGTCAGCGGCCGGAGGGAGGGACTGACCGATGGCGAAGGCAGCGGGGCCGGGCCGGGGCGGGGAGGACGGCGCGAGCGACGACGCCGAACTGGCCGCTCTCGTAGCGGAGTTCTCCTTCCGCAAGACCTATCGGCCCACCGACGACCTGGCCGAGCCGGACGAGCTGCCGCCAGGGCCCTCGGGCACCGCGCTGGGGGAGGGGGCCCCGACCGCTCAGGGGGCCGGGGAGCCGGACGGGACCTGAAGGAGGCTTTCCCGCAGCGGCCGGGTCGGGGGCCGTGTCGCCCCACCGGCGCGGCTCTCAGGGACCCGTGTGGATATGGGCCGCCCACAGGTGGGGTGCCTGTGGGTACCGGTCGCGCAGGGCCCTGACCGGATGGTGCAGGGCCGTGGCCGGACCGATCGGGCGGCCCAGGTCCAGATCCGTCGCGAGCGCCGCGTAGAACTCCTCGGTGAGCCGGGTCGCCAGCTTGTCGGCGACGGGCCACAACGTACCGATCACATGCGGGTATCCGGCCAGTTGGAAGGAGGAGGCCAGCTGGATCGCCTCGTCGGACAGCCTGACGCCCCCCTGGGCGGCCGAGCAGGCGGACAGCACGGCGAGCTCCGGGCAGCCGGGGCGCTGGGCCGCCGCGTCCGGGACGGTGAGCCGGCCGTCGTACAGGACCAGCCCGCTCCGCGACGGGTCGAGCGGCTCGTTGACGCCGTGACAGCTGAAGTGGACCCAGGGGTGGGCCTCCAGCGCCCGGCCGACCGCCGCCACGGTCGCCTCGGGCCCGGCCAGCAGCCTCCCCCCGGGGAACAGCTCCCCGAGCAGCTCCACCTCCCGCGCGACGCCCGGCAGCGGCGCGGCCCCCGGCGTCTCGGCGAGGGCCACGACCAGCGGGGAGGGGCGTGCGGGGCCACCGGGGGCGGGGCGGTCGCGGCCATCGGGGGCGGGGCGGTCGCGGCCACCGGAGGCGAGGCCGTCGCGGGCCCGCACCAGGGCGCGCACGGTCGGGGTGTACGAGGAGACGGCACGGTCGAGAACCCAGGTCCCGGAGTCCGCCCCGCCGCGCCCGGCGGCGTGCAGCGGCAGGAAGGACAGCAGACCGGTGGCGCACCACCACACCCGGGGCCACGGATCGCCCCCGTTCGGTACGGAGTCGAGCCCGAGGTGCTCCAGCACGGGTGCGGCCACGGTGTCCCAGAGCCAGCCCAGCGTTCCCGAGAGGCGGCGCATCATCGCGACGGCCTCGTCGACGCCTCGTTCCCCGTACGCCGTGTCGATCCCCTCGACGAACTCCGCCGCCCGCGCCTCGACGTCCCGCAGGGTGAGGCGGGGCAGGGGCACCACGTCGATGCCGGCGTCGGCGGTCACGACCAGGGCGTCGCAGCGGAAGGCACTGACGTTGACGACCACCACCGGCCCCTCGGCCGCGGAGGCGACCAGCCCGGCCACGGACGGCGGTCGCAGGAACCCGTCAAGACCCGGTAACGCCCTGATCTCGTCCAGAAGGCGCTCCCAGCGCCGGGCCAGGGCGAGCCGGTCCTCGGCGGCCACCGCCGCCTCACGGGCGGCGTCGAACGGGACCGCCGTCGGCCCGCCGGGCCCGGAGCCCAGCACGGGGGAGGGGCGCGGCGGTCTGCTCAGCCCTTCGCGTATCCGCTCGAACTCCGCCGCGAGGCCGGGAGCGACGGTGTGCAGCCGCGACACATCGGCCCGGTTCTCCAGCCCCTGGGCCAGCAGCACCCCCCGCCCCTGTTCGAGGAGCGTGAGCGCGCGTTGCGTCGCACCCGTTTCGATCGCCAGCGCGGCGGCGTCACTCGCCACGCCGTCGCTGAGCAGCAGCCGCGCCTCCTGGTCCGCGCGGGCGAGGCCGCGTGGTGCGATGCGGGGCAGCAGACCGACGGCGTAGGCGTACGCCTCCAGGCCGTCGGCCGCCCGCCCGGCACGGACCGAGGCCAGCCCCCAGGCCTGGGCGGCGCGGAGCCGGGCCCCGAGATGGGTCACCGGGCTCCGGGCGCAGTCGCGGGCGGCGCGGGCCACCTCCACCAGGTCGACCCGGTCCCCCCGCCTCGCCCGGTCCAGTTCCGCGGTCGCCAGCAGCAGTTGGGAGACCCCGTGCAGGGCGTGGCCGGGGGAGGTGCCCGCGAGGGCTTCCCGGGCTGCGGCACCCGCCCGGTCCAGGGCCTGCCGGACCGCCACCCCGTCGGGTTCCCCCGCAGGACGGGCACCGGCCCGGCGGCCGGGAGCCAGGCGGGCGAAGGTCACGCAGGCGGTCGCGAGTTTCTGCAGGGCGAACGGGCGCGAGGGGTGGTCCGCTCCGAACCCGGCGATCACCTCTTCGAGGATCCGCCGGGCCTCGTCGGCGGGGCCCGGGTCCTTCTCCGACTGGGCTCTGTTGATCAGCAGGGCGCCCAGGTTGACGGCGGCCAACTCGGCGCCCCAGCGATCGCCGTGGGTCAGGGCCATCGCCTCGCGCAGCAACGCGACCGCCTCGTCGGCGGCGGAGGCGTCACCCACGGTCTCGTACCAACAGCGCAGAGCCTCGGCGAGGTTGTTCAGATGCAGGGACCGCTCCACCGCCGTCGGAGGGCTGCCCTCCACCGCACGGCGCAGCACCGTCACGGCCTCGGCCAGCCAGACCCGGTTGCCGGAGAACAGGCCGCGGTCCATGAGGGCCCCGCCCAGGTTCGTGAGCGCCATCCCCCGGCGGATGCGGGGCGTTTCGGCCACGGCCTCGCGCAGGGTGCCGACGGCCAGGTCCCCGAGCGTCTCGTCCCCGCTCTCGACGGCCCGGGTCCACCGGACGAAGCCGAGCCCGGTGAGGACGCTGCCCCGCAGTCCGTACGGTGTGGGCTGAGGGGAGTCCAGAACGGCCTGGTAGTGGCGCACGGCCTCCTCGCTCTGCCGCACGTCCCGGCTGTAACGGTAGAGAGCCCCGAGACTGTTGGCGAGGCCGAGCAGAGACATCGGCGGGGGCGCGCCCGGTGCCATGGCGACCGCCTCCCGGTGCCACCGTACGGACTCCTCCAGCAGAGCGGGGTCGGAGGTGTGACGGGCGAGGTTGCGCAGCGCGTCGCCGAGGGCCGTGCGGCAGGCGGACCCGCTGTACACGGACGGGTGGCAGGCGGCGACGGCCCTGCGCAACACGGTGATGCCCTCGTCCAGCGCCTCGGCGTCCGAGCAGAACTCGGCGCGTGCCATCAGGATCTCACCGAGGCCCAGGAACAGCCGGGCGGCGAAGGGGTCGGACGGCCTCGACAGTCCGACGGCCTCCCGCTGGGCGGCCACCGCCCCGGTCAGGAGCTCGGTCCGGGCGGACCACGCCATGATGTTCATCAGGCCGAGGGCGACGTTCGCGTGGCGTACGGCTCGGTCGACGCGGGAGAGCGGCGCTCGCCGCAACTCCTCGCGGAACAGGTCCACGGCTTCCTCGCACAGGCCGGCGTCGCCCGTCGCCTCCGCCCGTCTCATGAGGGCCTCGGCGTACTCCCCGTGGCCGTCCCAGTACTCCGCACCCCCGGTCCGGAGCAGTCCGAGCCCCCGGCGCAGCTCGGCGGCAGCCCTGGGCCATTCCTCGCCGTCCGCCCCGGCGTGCCGGGCCAGCGCCGCCCCGAGCGCGATACGCGTGGTGGCCTCGAAGTTCCCGGTGGGAGCGGGCAGGACGAGGCATTTACGGAAGCAGTCGACAGCCTCGGCGGCACCGTCGGCGTCGCCCGGGATCAGCAGGCAGACGCCGAGTGCCCGCAGGACCCGGGCCCGGTCGGCGGAGCGGGCCGGAACCTCTCCGGCGAGATTCCGGAGCAGCGCGAGAGGGGCGTCGATCTCGCCGGGGTCGCCCGGCGACGCGGCCACACCGAGGCTTCCCGGATCCCAGAGGTTCCCGGCCCGCCGGGCGGCACGCTTCCCCAGCAGCTCCGCGAGGTGAGTGGCGAGTACGATCCGACGGGACACGTCGTCCGAGGGCACGGACTCGGCTCCGAGGCGGGCGTGGGCGACGGCCTCGTCCAGGTCGCCCATGGAGCCCTTCGCCGTGTACCGCGCGTCCAGCGCCCGGGAGAGCGTGAAATGGGCGCGGGCGCGCAGCGGATGGCCGTCCGGAGCGCTGTCGAGCGCCTCACGAGCCGTGGCGCACGCGTCGTCGAGGAGGTCCGGGCGACCCGCGTGTTCGGCGAGTCCGGACAGCAGCAGCCCGAGGTTGGTGAGGTAGACGGTGCGCTCGAAGGCGTTCGGGGCGGTGTCGGCAGCCCGGCGGCAGGCGGCCACGCCCTCCTCGTGGAGCCCGTCATGCCCACCGGTCGCGACGGCTTCCGCGAAGAGGGCGACACCCAGGTCGGAGAGGAGCGCGGCCCGGTCGGCCACGACGGCGTCCGGCTCGCGAAGGGCGGTGCGCAGCAAGGCGATGCCCTCGGAGCGCAGCGCGGGTTCGTCCAGGCGGTCGGCGGCGAGGCAGAGCGCGGAACCGAGCATGGCGCGGTGCTGGTCGCGGTGCGGGCTGTTCCCCGTGGCGAGGTCCACGGCCTTGCGCAGGGCGGCGACCGACTCCCGCAGCGCGTTCCCGTTCCCGGTCACATCGGCCCAGTTGCGGAGCGTGTGGCCGAAGTTGCCGTGCCGGCGGGCCTGTTCGTCCCGGTCGCCCGGGGCACAGGCCACGGCGGCGCGCCCGGTGGCGACGGCGTCGGCGAGCGCCTGGCGTCCGGCGCCGTCCTGGAATCCGTAGAAGAGGACGAGCCCGAGGTCCGACAGGCAGATGCCCTGCTCCACGCTGCCCCCGCCGAAGACGGCGGCGGCGTGCCGTAACAGGACCTCCGCCCCGCGCAGCACCTCCGGGTCGCGGGTCCGCTGGAACACCGCCATCATCCCGACGCCGGCGTCGTATGCCAGACCGGGCTCGGTCGCGGCCCCCTCCGGCTCGCCCGCCAAGGTGGCGAAGACCGGGCGCAGCCCGGGCGGCACCCGGTCGGGGTCCTGCTCCCCGATCACGGAGAACCGCAGCAGAGCGGTGGCGAGCGCCGGCCGGTCGGCCGGACCCCGTGCGGCGTAGCGGAAGAGGTCGGCGATGCCGAGCGCCAGTACACCCGGGCCCCACGTGCTCCCGTCGGGCAGGGTGAGGCAGCCGAGCACCTCGTCGGCCGCCCGCGCGGCCTCCGGCCCGGTGAACCACTCCAGAACGCCCGGGTCGGCTTCCGCGCGCTCGGCCTGCCGGAGGATGAGGTGGGCCGAGTCCTCGGCCCTCACCTGTGTCATCGCGTCCCCGTCGCCCCGTCGCTCCCCGCGTTCCCGGCGTGCTCGGCCGGCGAGGGGAACGGCCTGGTGGATGCGGCCACCGCCACCGTTTCTTCCGGGCTCACTTCGCCAAGGGTGCTGCTTCGCAAAGGACTTGGTCAAGCGAAAGGCGTCGGTACTCCATGACCGGCCGGCTCCGGGAGGCCACCGCGTGCGGCCCGCCCGACTCTCCCGGCTGGTCGACGACAGGTCCGCCACGGACCGGGTGGCGCGGGGTGCGGGTCTCGCCGCCGGTCAGAACCGCCCCCGGCGCTGTGCGGTGCCGGGGGCGGTGGCGCGTCCGTCGTGACGGGACGGCGCGGCTGCTCGTACGTGAGGTGACGCGATGTGTCGGGTCAGCGCAGCTGCTCGTACGCGGGCAGGGTCAGGAAGTCCGCGTAGTCCTGGTCCAGGGAGACCTGGAGCAGGAGGTCGTGGGCCTGCTGCCACTTGCCGGCGGTGAAGGCCTCCTCGCCGATCTCCGCGCGGATCGCGGCCAGTTCCTCGGCGGCGACCTCGCGGGCCAGGTCGGCGGTGGCGTGCTCGCCGTTCTCGAAGACCACGTCCGCGTTGATCCACTGCCAGATCTGGGAGCGGGAGATCTCGGCGGTGGCCGCGTCCTCCATCAGGTTGAAGATGGCGACGGCGCCCAGGCCGCGCAGCCAGGCCTCGATGTAGCGGATGCCGACCGCGACCGCGTTGCGCAGGCCGTCGTACGTGGGGCTCGCGTCGAGCGAGTCGATGGCGATCAGGTCGCCCGGGGCCACCGAGACGTCCTCGCGCAGCCGGTCCTTCTGGTTCGGCTTCTCGCCGAGCACCGCGTCGAAGGAGGCCAGGGCGATCGGGACCAGGTCGGGGTGGGCGACCCAGGAGCCGTCGAAGCCGTCGTTCGCCTCGCGGTCCTTGTCCGCCTTGACCTTCTCGAAGGCCACCTTGTTGACCTCGGCGTCGCGGCGCGAGGGGATGAAGGCCGCCATGCCGCCGATCGCGTGCGCGCCGCGCTTGTGGCAGGTGCGGACCAGGAGTTCGGTGTACGCCCGCATGAACGGGGCGGTCATCGTCACCGCGTTGCGGTCCGGCAGGACGAACTTGGCGCCGCCGTCACGGAAGTTCTTGACGATGGAGAAGAGGTAGTCCCAGCGGCCCGCGTTGAGCCCGGCGGCGTGGTCGCGCAGCTCGTAGAGAATCTCCTCCATCTCGTACGCGGCGGTGATCGTCTCGATCAGGACGGTGGCGCGGACCGTGCCCTGCGGGATGCCGACGTAGTCCTGGGCGAAGACGAAGATGTCGTTCCAGAGGCGGGCCTCCAGGTGCGACTCCGTCTTCGGCAGGTAGAAGTACGGGCCCTTGCCGAGGTCGATCAGGCGCTGCGCGTTGTGGAAGAAGTAGAGACCGAAGTCGACCAGCGCGCCGGGCACGGAGACGCCGTCCAGCTGGAGGTGGCGCTCCTCCAGGTGCCAGCCGCGCGGGCGCATGACGACCGTCGCCAGCTCGTCGGCGGACTTCAGCGCGTACGACTTGCCGGACTTCGGGTCGGTGAAGTCGATGCGGCGCTCGTAGGCGTCGGTCAGGTTGAGCTGGCCGAGGACGACGTTCTCCCACGTGGGGGCGGACGCGTCCTCGAAGTCGGCGAGCCAGACCTTCGCGCCCGAGTTCAGGGCGTTGACGGTCATCTTGCGGTCGGTCGGACCGGTGATCTCCACCCGGCGGTCGTTCAGAGCCGCCGGGGCGGGCGCGACCTTCCAGGAGTCGTCCGCGCGGACCGCCGCCGTCTCGGGCAGGAAGTCCAGCGTGGAGGTGCGGGCGATCTCGGCGCGGCGCTCCCCGCGCCGGGCGAGCAGCTCATTGCGGCGCGGGGTGAACTGCCGGTGCAGCTCGGCCACGAACGCGAGGGCCGCGTCGGTCAGGACCTCATCCTGCCGGGGCAGGGGCTCGGCATCGACGATGGCCAGCGTGGACGGCGCTGGTGCGGACATGAGCTGTCACTCCTTCAGCGGGCGGCGGCGTCTCGACGGCCGCCGGGTCGCCTGAGACGGCACGGCGTGCCATGGCTCCGAGATACGGCCGTGGGTGCCGTCTGAGGTTCAGAGGGCTTCTGACCAGTGGATAGTAGTTTCCTCATGGTGGAAGTTCAATGGTTTGTTGATGTCGAGATTCTCCGGGTCGACAGAAACGGGCCGACGGCGGCGCAGCGTGCCAGCGCGGCCACGGACTGTCGACCGCCCCCGGCGGGCCGCCCCGCCGAGGCGGCTCCGGATCACTCCAGATGCCTGAGGTCCTGCGAGGTGTCGATGTCGTGGGCCTCGGCCACATCCGAACACTCCACGAGCGTGATCGCATCGCGGTGCTCCCGCAGATAGCTCCGCGCGCCCTGGTCGCCGACGGCCGCCGCCGCGATGTCCGCCCACCGGTCCGCCCCGAACAGCACCGGATGGCTCCGCTCCCCGCCGTACGAGGCCGCCGCCAGGCTCATCCGCGAGCGGTACGCGAGCCGCACCCGCGCCACCGCCTCCGCGCCGATCCCCGGCTGATCGACCAGGAGGACGAGTGCCGCGTCCGCGTCCGTCGCGCTCAGGGCCGCCAGGCCCAGCCGGAGCGAGGAGCCCATGCCCTCCTCCCACCCCGGGTTCACGCTCACCGCGCACCCCGTGAGGTCCGCCCGGGCCCGCACCTCCTCGGCCGCCGCCCCCAGCACCACATGCAGCGGGCCGCACCCGCCGTTGCGCAGGGAGCGCACCGCGTGCTCGATCAGCGGGCGGCCCCGGTGCTCCAGCAGTGCCTTCGGGCGGCCGCCGAGCCGACGGCCCCCTCCCGCGGCCAGCAGCACCCCCGCGACCTCGGGGTTCTTCGCCCTGCGCGGCCTGTCCGTCGCCATGTCCTCAACCATGAGGTCTGGATACCACTGAGTCCTTCGCACACGCGACACGCATGTCACCCTCAGGGGTAACCCCGATTTCTTTCCGTGGGCTGGCGCGCACTGCCTGTCATGGCGTTAACTTGCTGGCGAACCCGGGGACTTGGCCACCACCCCGGATTCGGGGGAGACGCCGGCACAAGGACGTGCGAGGGGGAGTGCTGTGTTGCGAAGCGTGGGACAGAAGCGGCTGACCGGCAGCGGCGAGGACCCGAGGGTGGCCGAGCTGCGGATGGCCGTCTCGCGGCTGCGCCGGGAGCTGGCGGCCGTCCGGACCGACTTCCCCGACCGGCCGATCGCCGAGGACGAGCTGGCGGCCCTGGACGCCATGGCCGTCAGCGGCGTGCCGGAGATCCCCCGGATGCGCCGTTCCCTGCTGCTGATCGCGGGGGCGATCGGCTCGGTGAGCGCGGTCGCGTCGGCCCTGCGCGAGGTGCGCAACGCGGTCGACCTCTTCGGTGAGCCCCCGCGCGGCTGAACGCCCCGTCCGGAGCCCGGGCGGGCCGCGTCAGCGGCGGATGAGCCGGCGGGCCGTGGCCGCCGCGACCGCCGACGTACGGGAATCGACGCCCAGCTTCGCGTAGATGTGCACCAGGTGGGACTTGACCGTGGCCTGGCTCAGGAACAGCCGTTTGCTGATCCGGAGGTTCGACAGACCCTCGCCGACCAGCTGGAGCACCTCCAGCTCCCGCCGGGTCAGCGCCGCGGACGGGGTGCGCATCCGGTCCATCAGCCGGTGGGCCACCGAGGGCGCGAGCGCCGAACGGCCCGCCGCCGCCGTGCGCACCGCGGCCGCCAGCTCCTGCGGCGGCGCGTCCTTGAGCAGATAGCCGCTCGCCCCTGCCTCGACCGCCGCCAGGATGTCCGCGTCGGAGTCGTACGTGGTCAGGATCAGGACCCGGGGGCCGTCCGGCGCGGCGGTGATCGTCGCCGTGGCCTCCGCCCCGTGCATCCCCGCACCGAACTGCAGGTCCATCAGGACCACGTCGAGGCCGCCCTTCGCCGCCAGGGCGACGGCCTCCTCGGCGGTGGCGGCCTCACCGGCGACCCGGAAGTCCGGCTCGGTGTCCAGGACCGCCCGCAGACCCGCCCGGACGACCGGATGGTCGTCCGCGAGCAGCAGCCGGATCGGGTCCCCGCCCGCGCTCCCGGTCATGCCGCACGCTCCGTTTCCGCGACCGGCAGCGGCAGGGTGAGCGCCACCGCCGTGCCCTGGCCGGGCGCCGACTCCACGCTCAGCGCACCACCCAACTCCCCGGCGCGCGCCCGCATCGCCGGAAGCCCGAAGCCGCCGTCGCCGCGCTCGTGCACCGGCGCTTCGGACGGGTCGAAGCCCTGCCCGTCGTCCACGACGTCCAGCGCCACCGAGGTGTCCATGAAGCTCAGGGTGATCTCCGCCCGCCCGGCCCGCGCATGGCGCGCCGTGTTCGCCAGCGCCGACTGCGCGGTCCGCAGCAGGGCCACCTCGTACGGGGTCGGCAGCTCCACCGGAGTGCCGCTGACGGCGAACCGTACGGTCAGGTCCGGCGCGGTCGTACGGGCGCAGAGCCGCTCCAGCGCTGCGGCCAGGGAACCGTGCTCCAGATCCGGCGGCGTCAGGGCGCGGACGAAGGACCGGGCCTCGGCGAGATTGGCCTGCGCGGCCTCGCGGGCGGCACGGACATGCGCGCCGGCGGGGGCGTCCTCGGGCAGCGAGCGCTCGGCCGCACGCAGCAGCAGCTGGATGCTCGACAGCCCCTGGGCCAGCGTGTCGTGGATCTCCCTGGCCAGACGTTCGCGCTCGGCGAGCGTCCCGGCGGTACGTTCCGCCTCGGCGAGATCCGCCCGGGTGGCGACCAGCTCCACGATCAGCTCGCGCCGCCGTTCGCTCTCCCGGTACAGGGCGTCGTACCCGAGGACGGTGGCGACAGCGACCGCCGCGCCGATCAGCGGCCCGATGAACGCGCCGGGCTCGATCTCCTGCCGGTGCACGGCGAAGCTGGTGATCGCGGCGGCCGCGGTGACCACGACGGCGGGCAGCGCCCAGCGCATCGGCAGGAAGTGGAGCTGGAGGAAGTAGAGCGGGAAGGCCACCCACATGGCGTCCGGCGACAGCACCAGCAGCGCCGCCCACAGGATCCACAGCCCGCCCAGCCACCGCGCCCCCGCCGGGCTTCCCGGCTGCACGGAGGAGGTCAGCGCCCCCGCCGCGTACAGCGCCGCCGTCAGCAGCGTCACGGCCACGACCGCCGCAGTGTCCGGCGCGCTCTCGCCCACCGCGCGCACCACCACCAGGGCCAGCAGCCCCGCCAGCAGCGCGTGCAGACAGAGCCGCAGGGCGGCCGTGACGTGGGTGTGCGATCGCGAATCCATGGTCCGTCCAGCGTAGCCGCGGGGGCCTGGGACCCGGTCAACCGAAAGGTTGATCCCGGGCCCGTCCGCCGCGCGATGTCTTCCCGGCCGCGCCGGACGACGCTGGGGCCATGTTCGTCGCATGGAGAGACCTTCGCTTCGCCAGGGGCCGGTTCGCGCTCATGGGCTCGGTCGTGGTGCTGATCACGTTGCTCGTGGGCCTGCTGTCCGGCCTCACCGCCGGGCTGGCCCGGGAGAACACCTCGGCCGTCACCGGGCTCGACGCCGACCACCTGGCCTTCGCCGCGCCCCCCGACGGGCGGGCGGAGTCGTTCGCCGACTCGACCGTCCGGGAGGACGACTGGCGAGCCTGGGCCGCCCGGCCCGGGGTCGCGGCCGCACAGCCGGTCGGCATCCGCACCCTGAACGCCACCGCCGGTGAGCGGAGCGCCGCCGTGTCGGCCTTCGGCGTCGAACCGGACGGCACCCTCGGGCCGGACGGGACCGGCCCCGGCCGGGTCGTGCTCTCCGAGGAGGCGGCCGAGGAACTGGGCGCCGCCGCCGGCGACCGGATCGCGCTCGGCCGGACCGAGCGCGAGGTCGCCGCCGTCGCCACCGACGCCTCGTACAGCCATACGCCCGTCGTGTGGACCACCCTCGACGACTGGCAGCAGATCGGCCACGACGGCGCCGGGCCCGCCGAACAGGCGACCGTGATCGCTTTGACCACCACCGGCGGCGTGGACCTCGCGGCGGGGGACGAGGCGGCGGGCACCAGCACGCTCACCCTCGACGACTCCCTCACCGCGATCGGCTCCTACCAGGCCGAGAACGGGTCGCTGCAACTGATGCGCGGCTTCCTCTTCGCCATCTCCGCGCTCGTCATCGGGGCGTTCTTCACTGTCTGGACGATCCAGCGCAGCGGCGACGTCGCCGTACTGAAGGCGCTCGGCGCGTCGACCCCGTACCTCCTGCGCGACGCGCTCGGGCAGGCCGTGGTGATGCTCGTCCTCGGTACGGGACTGGGCGCCGCCCTCGCCGCCGGGGCCGGGGCCCTGATCGGCGGGGGAGCCGTGCCGTTCGTCCTGGACCCGGCGACCGTCCTCGTCCCGGCCGCCGTGATGATCGCCCTCGGCGCGCTCGGGGCCGCCCTGTCCGTCCGGCGGATCACCGCCGTCGACCCGCTCACCGCACTCGGGAGTGCCCGATGACGCTCACCCTGACCGATGTCACCCTCACCTACCCGGACGGCGAGGGGCGGCTCACCGCCCTGGACCGGGTCTCGCTGGACGTCCCGGCGGGCACGCTCACCGCCGTCGTCGGGCCGTCCGGCTCGGGCAAGTCCAGCCTGCTGGCGGCGGCCGCCACCCTGGTCACCCCGGACTCCGGCCAGGTCGTCGTGGCCGGGACGCCGACGGCCGGGCTGAGCCGTGCGGGGCGGGCGGCGCTGCGCCGGGACCGCATCGGCATCGTCTTCCAGCAGCCCAGCCTGCTGCCCTCGCTGACCGCCGCCGAACAGCTCCAGGCCATGCGCCATCTGTCCGGGGGATCCGCCCGGAGCGCCCGGGGCCGGGCACTGGAGCTGCTGGACGCGGTCGGACTGGCCGACCGCGCCGACCGGCGGCCGCACCAGCTCTCGGGCGGTCAGCGCCAGCGGATCAACATCGCGCGGGCCCTGATGAACGAACCGGCGGTCCTGCTCGTCGACGAGCCGACCAGCGCACTGGACCACGAACGCGGCGGGGCCGTGCTCGACCTGCTGGTGACCCTCACGCGGGAGCGCGCCACCGCCACCGTGCTGGTCACGCACGACCTGGCGCATCTGGACCGGACGGACCGCACGGTGACGATGGACGACGGCCGGCTGACGGCCCCGGCCGGGGTGGGAAACACCGGGGTGTGAAGGCCGGGGCGCGGGACGCCGGGGTGTGGAGGCCGGGGCGCGGGACGCCGGGGGGTCAGCCCCCGTTCGTCCCGCTGCTCGCCAGCGCCTCCGACAGCTCGCCCGCGACCTGCTGGAGGATCGGCACGATCCGATCCGTGGCCGCCTCGGTCACCCGTCCCGCCGGGCCCGAGATCGAGATCGCGGCCGAGGTGGGGGAGTTCGGTACGGAGACCGCGAGGCACCGCACCCCGATCTCCTGCTCGTTGTCGTCCACCGCGTATCCGGCGCGCCGCACCTGCTCCAGGGCGTCGAGGAAGCCCTCCGGCGTGGTGATGGTCTTCTCGGTGGCGGCGGGCATGCCCGTACGGGCCAGGAGCGCGCGGACCTCGTCGGCGGGGGTGTGCGCGAGGAGCGCCTTGCCCACGCCGGTGGAGTGGGGCAGGACGCGCCGGCCGACCTCGGTGAACATCCGCATCGAGTGCTTGGACGGCACCTGGGCGACGTACACGATCTCGTCCCCGTCCAGGAGCGCCATGTTCGCCGTCTCGCCGGTCTCCTCGACCAGCCGGCTGAGGTAGGGCCTCGCCCAGGTGCCGAGCAGCCGGGAGGCGGACTCGCCGAGCCGGATCAGCCGGGGGCCCAGCGCGTAACGGCGGTTGGGCTGCTGGCGTACGTACCCGCAGACGACCAGGGTGCGCATCAGCCGGTGGATGGTCGGCAGGGGCAGACCGCTGCTCGCGGACAGCTCGCTCAGCCCGACCTCGCCCCCGGCGTCGGCCATCCGCTCCAGCAGATCGAAGGCGCGCTCAAGGGACTGCACCCCACCGCTGGACGCGGAGGGCTTGGAGTCGGCTGTGCTGGCGTGGGACGGCGGCACGTCAACGGTCCTTTCGAAGCGGAAGGCAAGGCAGCAGCCTACCGGGCGGTTCCGGTACGGCCCACAGCTCCCCGGTCGGCGTCCGTGCCGGTCAGGGCCTGGTTTGTCCGGGTGCCGCCGGTCGGTGCGGACGGCTCGGCGCCGCCCCTCCTGGCCCATGCTACGTTCCGCAGTTCGAAATATGACTTTTACTTTGTGGAAACCTCTAGTCGTGGCGGCGGGACCGGCCCGTCGGCCCTCCGTGCCGGAAGGGGGGTCTTGACGAGGGCGTTTCCCGAGTGAAGACTCCATCGGAGATTCAACAGTTCGTTGAATTCCTGTTGTGATCATCCTGGAGTGAAGGAGCACAGGTGTCCGGTTTGGACGTGAACCTGGTACTGCGCTCGACGCGCGTCGTCACCCCCGAGGGCACCCGCCCGGCGGCGGTCGCCGTCGCGGGCGGGACGATCGACGCGGTCCTGCCGTACGACGCCGACGTGCCCGAGGGCGCCCGTCCGGAGGACTTCGGCGACGACGTCCTGCTGCCCGGCCTGGTCGACACCCACGTCCATGTGAACGACCCCGGTCGTACCGAGTGGGAGGGCTTCTGGACCGCCACCCGCGCGGCGGCGGCGGGCGGCATCACCACGCTCCTGGACATGCCGCTCAACTCCCTCCCGCCGACCACCACCGTCGACCACCTGCGGACCAAGCAGCGGGTCGCGGCCCCCAAGGCGCACGTCGACACCGGCTTCTGGGGCGGTGCGATCCCCTCCAACGTCAAGGACCTGCGCCCGCTGTACGAGGCCGGGGTCTTCGGCTTCAAGTGCTTCCTGTCGCCCTCCGGGGTCGAGGAGTTCCCGGAGCTGGACCAGGAGCAACTGGCGCGCTCCATGGCGGAGATCGCCGGATTCGGCGGCCTGCTCATCGTCCACGCCGAGGACCCGCACCACCTGGCCGACGCCCCGCAGCGCCCCGGCCCCGCCTACGCCGACTTCCTGGCCTCCCGCCCGCGCGACGCCGAGAACACCGCGATCGAGGGGCTCATCGCCCACGCCAAGCGGCTCAACGCCCGCGTCCACGTTCTGCATCTCTCCTCCAGCGACGCCCTGCCGCTGATCGCCGCCGCGAAGCGCGAGGGCGTCCGCGTCACCGTCGAGTCCTGTCCGCACTTCCTCACCCTCACCGCCGAGGAGGTCCCGGACGGGGCCACCGAGTTCAAGTGCTGCCCGCCGATCCGCGAGGCCGCCAACCAGGACGCCCTGTGGGCCGGGCTCGCCGACGGCACCATCGACTGCATCGTCAGCGACCACTCCCCGTGCACCACGGACCTCAAGACCCCGGACTTCGCCTCCGCCTGGGGCGGTATCTCCTCCCTCCAGCTCGGCCTGCCCGCCATCTGGACCGAGGCCCGCCGTCGCGGCCACTCCCTCGACGACGTGGCCCGCTGGATGTCCGCCGCCCCCGCGGAGCTGGCCGGGCTGACCCGCAAGGGCGCCATCGAGGCCGGCCGCGACGCCGACTTCGCGGTCCTCGCCCCCGAGGCGACCTTCACCGTCGACCCCGCCGAGCTCTTCCACCGCAACCAGGTCACCGCCTACGCCGGGAAGACCCTGCACGGCGTGGTCCGCTCCAGCTGGCTGCGCGGCGTCCGCATCGCCTCCGACGGGGTCCTCGCCGAGCCCACCGGCCGCCTCCTGGAACGGGACCGCTGAACCGGCCCCACCAGCCCCACCGGCCCCACCGGCTCCACCGGCTCCACCGGCTCCACCGGCATCCTCCGCGAACGCGACCCCCGACCGTGCCCGAAAGGACCCCCCGACCATGACGGACGCCTCGATACCCCGCTTCACCGGCGACGCCGGCCCGTACGCGGGCGGCGACCCGTACGCCGACCACCGCACCGCCGACTTCCCCTTCACCCATCTCGTCGACCTGGCCGACCGCCGCCTCGGCGCCGGAGTCATCGCGGCCAACGACGAGTTCTTCGCCGAGCGGGAGAACCTCCTCAAGCCCGAGCCCGCCGTCTTCGACCCGGAGCACTTCGGCCACAAGGGCAAGATCATGGACGGCTGGGAGACCCGCCGCCGCCGAGGCATCAGCGCCGCCGAACCCCACCCCACCGCCGAGGACCACGACTGGGCCCTCGTCCGGCTCGGCGTGCCCGGCGTCATCCGGGGCATCGTCCTGGACACCGCCCACTTCCGCGGCAACTACCCGCAGGCCGTCTCCGTCGAGGCCGTCGCCCTGCCCGGCTCCCCGTCCCCCGAAGACCTCCTCGCCCCCGACGTGAAGTGGACGACGCTCGTCCCCCGTACGGCGGTCGGCGGCCACGCGGCCAACGGGTTCGCCGTCGACGTCGAGCAGCGCTTCACCCATCTGCGGGTCAACCAGCACCCGGACGGCGGGATCGCCCGGCTGCGCGTGTACGGAGAGGTCGCCCCGGACCCCGCGTGGCTCGCCGCCCTCGGTACGTTCGACCTCGCGGCCCTGGAGAACGGCGGCCGGGTCGAGGACGCCTCCGACCGGTTCTACTCCCCGGCCACCAACACCATCCAGCCCGGCCGCTCCCGCAAGATGGACGACGGCTGGGAGACCCGCCGTCGTCGCGACCGGGGCAACGACTGGATCAGCTACGCCCTCGCCGCCCGGTCCGGGATCCGGGCCGTCGAGATCGACAGCGCCTGCCTCAAGGGCAACTCGGCCGGCTGGGCGAGCCTTTCGGCACGGGACGGGGAGGGCGGCGACTGGACCGAGATCCTGCCCCGGACCCGCCTCCAGCCCGACACCAACCACCGCTTCGTGCTCGACGGGACCGTCCGGGCCACCCATGTACGGATCGACATCTTCCCGGACGGCGGCATCTCCCGGCTCCGGCTGTTCGGATCGCTCACCGACGAGGGCGCGGCCGCCCTGGCGGCCCGTCACCGGGAGCTCGGCGGCTAGGCCCCTGTCGTCGAACTGCCGCCTGCCGTGCGACGCCCGGCACGCACGCTCGCGGCGTTGCCGAAATGCCCTGGTAGCTCCGCTACAAGACCACTCCGGCGCCTTGCGATCGCACGCACCGGACGCCGCGCGGCCGCCCTGCGGGCGACAACGGCAGTTCGACGACAGGACCCAGCCCTGTCGCCGAACTGCCGCCTGCCGCGCGGCGCTGGAAGTGTCTGACCCCGAACGGCGGACCCGGCCCGGACGCACCGCGATCGCAGGGGGGATCGCGGTGCGCCCGGGCCGGTCGTCGCGCGCGGACGGGTCTCGTGGCCCGCTCAGAACTCCTCGTGGGACTCCGGGTCGCCCCCGAACCGCCGCTGCCGCCCGGACGCGATCGTCGTCAACTCCTGCGCCGTCAGCTCGAACCCGAACAGATCGAGGTTCCCGCGCTGCCGTCCCGGGTCCGCCGATTTCGGGATCGGCACCGCGCCCAGCTGGGTGTGCCAGCGCAGCACCACCTGGCCGGGCGTCACCCCGTGGTCGTCCGCGATCGCCACGATCGAGGGGTCCTCCAGCACCTCCCGGCCCCGGGCCAGCGGGCTCCAGCTCTCCGTCGCGACGCCCTTCGCCGCGTGCACCGCCCGCAGCTCCTCCTGCGGGAGCAGCGGATGCATCTCGATCTGGTTCACCGACGGCAGCACCCCCGTCTCCCGCTCCAGCCGCGCCAGATGGGCCGCGGTGAAGTTGGAGACGCCGATCGAGCGGACGAGACCGTCCTCCCGGAGCCGGATCATCGCCTTCCAGGTGTCCACGTACTTGTCGACACGGGGGAGCGGCCAGTGGATCAGATACAGGTCGACGTAGTCGACGCCCAGGCGGGCCCGTGACTCCTCGAACGAGGCGAGCGTCTCCTCGTACCCGTGGTGCCGGCCGGGCACCTTCGTGGTGACGACGACCTCCTCGCGCGGAATGCCGCTGCGGGCGATGCCCCGTCCCGTACCGGTCTCGTTGCCGTAGTTGAGAGCCGTGTCGACCAACCGGTAGCCCAGCTCCAGGGCCCCGGCGACGGCCTCCTCGGCCGCCGCGTCGTCGAGCGGATAGGTGCCGAGCCCCACCGCGGGGAGCCGGGTGCCGTCGTTGAGCGTGTGAACCGGTGTGCCGGACATGTGCTGGGTCCCGTCCTCGCCGTCGCTGCCCCGTCCCGGCCAGGGTAGGTGCGCGGCCGGTGCGGAGCAGCCGGGGACACGGCGCTCACCGCGGGGGCGGCAGCAGCCCCGGGCCCGTCGCCGCCGACCGCAGCCGGGAGAGGATGGCGCGGGCGGCCTTGTCGTAGCCGAGGTTGTTGTTCTGGAGCACCGACTCCGCGTTGGACAGCTCCAGCAGGGCGATCACCTCGAACGCCAGCTGGCACACGTCGGTGTCCCCGGCCAGTTCCCCGGCGGCCCTGGCCTCCTCGATCGTCTCCTCCACGAAGGTGACCCAGCCCGTCTGCGCGGACGCCAGGGCGTCGTGCACCCGGCCGCTGCGGGCGTCGAACTCGGCGGTGGCGGCGTAGAAGAAGCAGCCGCCCCGGAACACCCGCTCGCGGGAGTACGCGATCCACGCCTCGCACATCGCCCAGACCCGCCCGAGCCCCGGCGGCACCGACCGGGCGGGGCGCAGCACATGGTCGACGAAGACGGCCACCGCTCCCCGCACAGTGGCCAGCTGGAGCCCCTCCTTCGAGCCGAACAGCGCGAACACCCCGCTCTTGCTCAACCCCAGCTCGGTGGCCAGCCTCCCCAGCGACAGGCCCTCAAGACCTTCGACCGAGGCGATCTGCACCGCCCGCCCAAGGATCAACTGCCGGGTCTGGTTCCCCCGCTCGACCCGCCCGTCCGCCCTTACCGACGCCATGTGACCACTCCGTGCCTCAGCGTTACCCGGGCGTCAGTCTAGGGAGCGGCGGGTGGTGCCCGGGAACGATCCGACCGCCGAGACAGGTGTTCCCTTTCCGGGAACCCGGCGGGTAGCGTGATCACTCCGCGTGCGAGCCGGTGAGGTCTCCACATCACGTTCCGTGGAGAACCCGGGAGAACCACGTGTCCGCTGCCGCCGTGCCCGCCGTGGGAGGCGTCTCCCCGCGCCGCGCCTGGGTCACCGATCTGCCCGTGCTGGCGGTCGCCGTCGTCTGGGGCGCGAGCTATCTCGCCGCCAAGGGCATCACCACCACGCACACCGTCGTCGCCGTGCTCGTCCTGCGCTTCGCGATCGTGCTGCCGGTGCTCGTGGCGGTCGGATGGCGCAGACTGCGGGCGCTGACCGGTGCGCAGGGGCGGGGCGCCGGAGTGCTGGGCCTGGTGCTGAGCGGGATCTTCCTGCTGGAGACGTACGGGGTGGTGCACACCTCGGCCACCAACGCCGGGCTGATCATCAGCCTCACCATGATCTTCACCCCGCTGGCCGAGGCCGCCGTGACCCGCGTCCGCCCGTCGGCCGGGTTCGTCGCCGCGGCCGGACTCTCCGTCGCCGGGGTCGTCCTGCTGACCCAGGGCGGCGGATTCACCAGCCCCTCGGCCGGCGATCTCCTGATGCTCCTCGCCGCCCTCGCCCGTACCGTCCACGTCCTGGCCATGGCCCGGATCAAGGCGGTACGGGACGCCGACTCGCTCTCCCTGACCACCGTCCAACTCGGCGGCGCGGTCGCCGTCTTCGCGGCCCTCGCCGCCGTCCCCGGAACCGGTGCCTCGCCGTGGAGCACAGCCGCGGGCTTCGGCGCGCGGGAGTGGGCGGGCCTGGTCTTCCTCTCCGTGTTCTGCACGCTGTTCGCGTTCTTCGTACAGATGTGGTCCGTACGCCGCACCTCGCCGTCCCGGGTCAGCCTGCTGCTCGGTACGGAACCGCTGTGGGCCGCCGCGGTCGGCATCAGCCTCGGCGGGGAGGAGCTCGGGCTGCTCGGGGCGGCCGGGGCGGTCCTCGTGCTGGCGGGCACCGCGTGGGGGCGGCGGGCCGCCGCGGGGGGTGTCCGGCCCTGATCCGCCGGACACCCCCTCGTCACGTCTTGATCGAATCCGCCGCGATCATCACGGCCGCCCCCGCCACCACCAGCACGATGTTGACGAACAGCATGCGGTCGCTGAGGAAGTCGATGTGACGCACCAGCGTCCAGAAACGGAACCAGCCGGTCCACTCGTACAGCAGCCCGCCCACGCCCTGGATGAAGACGAGGAACCCGACCGTCTCGACGATTTTCTTCATGGCCCGAGCTTTCCGCGCGCCCCGCGCCCGGCGCGTCGGCCACCGGTCCCGTCCCGCCGCGCCGAAAGTAGCGCAGGGTGCGACTTTGGTAGCTTCCGCGCCGCTCGGAGCGCTTCTCCGCCGCCCTGCTGCGTAACTTTGTCGACATGACGCGCACCGAGTACCGCTGGCTGCTCCCGTCGGCGATGGCCGACCCCGGCCTGCCGGACGACCGGATCCGGACGCGGCGGACCGTACGGGACTGGGCCGTCGACCTCACGGCCTTCCTCATCGCCGCGGGCATCGGCATGCTGGCCCTCGGCACGATCGAGGCCGACGACACGACCGCCGACATCGTCGTCTTCGTCGACTCCGTGGTCGGCGCGGTGGCCTGCTGCGCCGTCTGGCTCCGGCGGCGCTGGCCCGTCGGGCTCGCCGTCGCCCTCACCGTCGTGTCCGTCGTCGAGCCCGTGGCCGCCGGGGCCCTGCTGGTCGCCCTCTTCAGCCTGGCCGTGCACCGCCCGTTCAAGCCGGTCGCGATCGTCGGGGCGCTCGCGCTGGCCCTGGTACCCGTGCAGCCGTTCCTGCGCCCCGACCCGGCGACGTCCTTCCTCGCCTCGGTGCTCTTCGGCGCCCTGCTGATCCTCCTGGTGATCAGCTGGGGCATGGCCGTACGCTCCCGCCGCCAGCTCGTCGTCACCCTCCGCGAACGGGCCCGCCGCGCCGAGGCCGAGGCGGAACTGCGGGCCGAACAGGCCCAGCGCCTCGCCCGGGAGGCCATCGCCCGCGAGATGCACGACGTCCTGGCCCACCGGCTGACCCTCCTGAGCGTGCACGCCGGGGCCCTGGAGTTCCGGCCCGACGCCCCCGCCGCCGAGATCGGCCGGGCCGCCGGTGTCATCCGGGACAGCGCCCACGAGGCCCTTCAGGACCTCCGCGAGATCATCGGCGTCCTGCGCGGGCCCGGCGACACGGACGAGGCCCACCGGCCGCAGCCCACCCTCGCGACCCTGGACGCCCTCGTCGCCGAGTCCCGGCTCGCGGGCATGAAGGTCGCCGTCGACAACCGGGTCGCCGAACCCCGGGACGCCCCCGCCGCCACCGGTCGCACCGTCTACCGCATCGCGCAGGAGGCCCTGACCAACGCCCGTAAGCACGCGCCCGGCACCGAGGTCTGCCTCACCGTGACCGGCGGCCCGGGCGAGGGCCTCACCGTCGAGGTGGTGAACCCGGCCCCCACGGAACCCTTCGAACGGGTCCCCGGCTCCGGCCAGGGGCTCATCGGCCTCACCGAACGGGCCACCCTCGCCGGGGGAGAGCTGGAACACGGCCCGACGGAGGACGGCGGCTTCGCGGTCCGGGCCCGACTCCCGTGGCCCGCCTCGTGAGCGCCGCCGTACGGAATCGGGCGAGGCCCGCCGTACGGGAGCGAGGGAGCCGGTCCGTACGGAATCGGGCGGCGCCCGCCGTGCGGGAGCGGGGCAGCCGGTCCGTACGGAATCGAGCGACGCCCGCCGTACGGGAGCGAGGCAGCCGGTCCGCACGGGAACGAGCGACGCCCGCCGTACCGGCCCCGCGCACCGGCTGGCTACGGTGGCCGTCATGAACACCCCGGCGTCCCCGACACCAACCCCGGCCCCCTCCGCGCCCGTCCGGCTGCTCATCGTCGACGACGACCCGCTGGTCCGGGCGGGACTGACCCTGATGCTCGGCGGCGACCAGGGCATCGACATCGTCGGGGAGGGCGCGGACGGCGCCGAGGCCGAAGAGCTGGTCGAGCGGCTGCGTCCCGATGTCGTCCTGATGGACATCCGGATGCCGGTCATGGACGGACTCACCGCGACCGAGCGGCTGCGCCGTCGGCCCGACGCCCCCGAAGTCGTCGTCCTCACCACCTTCCACGCCGACGAACAGGTGCTCCGGGCCATCCGGGCCGGGGCGGCGGGATTCGTCCTGAAAGACACCCCGCCGGCCCGGATCGTCGACTCGGTCCGCCGGGTCGCAGCCGGGGACCCGGTCCTCTCGCCCGCCGTCACCCGCCAGTTGATGGCCCGTGCCGCCGGCGGCGGGCACGGCGACCGGGCCGACCGCACCGAGCGCGCACGCAGCCGTCTGGGCCGACTCGCCGAACGGGAGCGGGAAGTCGCCGTCGCCGTCGGCCGCGGCGGCTCCAACGCGGAGATCGCGGCCTCCCTCTACCTCAGCGTCGCCACCGTCAAGACCCACGTCTCACGGATTCTCGCCAAACTCGAACTCAACAACCGGGTACAGATCGCGCTGTTGGTCCACGACGCGGGGCTCCTCGACACGGACGACGAGGGCGGGAGCCGCCTAGGCTGAACGCGACGGCCTCCGTCCGCCGCGCCCATCGAGGCGCGGCGCCACCGTGAGGTGCCGCACCCCATCGAGAAGGGAACCGTGTTGACCACCGAACCCCTGGTCGATCTCGCCGCCCTCGGCGATCAGTTCACTCGCGATCCCTACCCGGCCTACGCCGCGCTGCGCGCGAAGGGCCCGGTCCACCGGGTCCGGATCCCCGAAGGCGCGGACGCCTGGCTCGTCGTCGGATACGAGGCGGGCCGCGCCCTCCTCGCCGACCAGCGGCTCTCCAAACACTGGAGCCGCGCCTCACCCACGCTCGGGGTCAGCAAGGTGTCGGCGGGCTCCTCGATGCTCGGCTCCGACGCCCCCGACCACACCCGGCTGCGCAAGCTGGTCGCCCGTGAGTTCACCCCGCGCCGCATGGAGCAACTGGCACCACGGATACAGCAGATGACCGACGAGCTGCTGGACGCCATGCTCGCGGCTCCAAAACGCTCGGCCGACCTCGTCGAGGCGCTGTCCTTCCCGCTGCCGATGTCGGTGATCTGCGAGCTGCTCGGCGTGCCGTTCCTGGACCGCGAGGACTTCCGCACCTGGTCGGGCCAGGCGGTCTCCTCCATCGACCCGTCCGTGCGCGCCTCCTCCACCCAGGCCATGACCGCGTACATCGCCGGTCTGCTGGCCGACAAGCGCGAGAAGCCCGGCGAGGACCTGCTGAGCGCGCTGATCCACACCGCCGACGAGGACGGCGACCGGCTGTCGGGCGAGGAACTGATCGGCATGGCCTGGCTGTTGCTGGTCGCCGGACACGAGACCACCGTCAACCTCATCACCAACGGCGTGCACAACCTCCTCGCACACCCGGATCAACTGGCAGCCCTGCGCGCGGACTTCTCCCTGATCGACAACGCCGTCGAGGAGATCCTGCGGTTCGAAGGTCCCGTGGAGACCCCCACGTACCGCTTCACCACCGAGCCGATCGAGGTGGGCGGCACGGTGATCCCCGGCGGCGGCGAACTGGTCCTGGTCGCGATGTCGGACGCCAACCGGGACCCCGGGCGCTACCCCGGCGGGGACCGCTTCGACATCACCCGGGACGCCCGGGGCCACATCGCCTTCGGGCACGGCATCCACTACTGCCTGGGCGCCCCGCTGGCCCGCATCGAGGCCCGGACCGCCATCCGGTCGCTGCTGGAGCGCTGCCCCGACCTGCGGCTGACCGCCGACCCCGCGACGCTGACCTGGCGCACCGGGATGCTGATGCGGGGGCCGCTGAGCCTTCCGGTCGCCTGGTAGCGGCGGGCCGGGCTGCGTTCAGCCGCCGGGGATCTCCGCCAACGCCACCGGCCGGCGTTCGCGGCGGGAGACCTCGCACGCCTCGGCGATCCGCAGGGCGTGCAGGGCTTCCCGCCCGTCGCACGGGTTGGCCAGCTCGCCGCGAACCACGCGCAGGAACGCGTCCAGCTCCGCCTCGTACGCCGGGGCGAACCGTTCCAGGAAGCCCGGCCAGGGCTTCGCCGGGGCGCCGGGGCCGCCGGGCTCGGCCGAGGTCAACGGCGTACGGTCGTCCAGGCCGACGGCGATCTGGTCCAGCTCGCCGGCCAGCTCCATCCGTACGTCGTACCCGGCGCCGTTGCACCGGGTCGCGGTGGCGGTGGCGAGCGTCCCGTCGTCGAGGTTGAGCAGGACCGCGGCCGTGTCCACGTCCCCGGCCTCCCGGAACATCGTGGGCCCGGTGTCGGAGCCGGTGGCGTACACCTCGCTCACTTCGCGGCCCGTCACCCAGCGCAGGATGTCGAAGTCGTGGACCAGGCAGTCGCGGTACAGCCCGCCGGAGAGCGGGAGGTAGGCGGCGGGCGGCGGCACGGGATCGGAGGTGACCGCCCGCACGGTGTGCAGCCGGCCGAGCCTCCCCTCCCGCACCGCGGCCCTGGCCTCGCCGTACCCGGCGTCGAAGCGCCGCATGAAGCCGAGCTGGAGCAGGCTCCCCGCCGCCTCGACCTCGGCCAGCGCGGCGAGCGTGCCGGGCAGGTCCAGGGCGATCGGCTTCTCGCAGAAGGCGGGCAGCCCGGCGCGGGCGGCGCGGGCGATGAGCCCGGCGTGCGCGGCGGTCGCCGAACAGATCACCACGGCGTCGGGCACGCCCCGGGCCTCGCCCGCCCCCGTGAACAGATCGTCCACGGAGACGGCCGCGGCCCCCGTCCGCCCGGCCGCGGCGGCCGCCCGCCCGGGGTCCGCGTCCGCCAGCAGCAGGGCGTCCACGGCGGGGTGACGGCTCAGCACCTCCGCATGGAATGTCCCGATCCGTCCCGTTCCGATCAGTCCGATGCGCATGGGCCCCAAGGTGGCTTCGCCCGGTCGTCATGTCAAGCGTTTGTCCTGACAAACGCGACGCCATGGCCATGTCCGGACAAGCGAACTACGCTCGCCCCGTGACCGCACATGGAACCGACCGGCCGCTGCCGCTGAGCGTGGACCGCACCAGCCCGGTGCCGCTCTACTTCCAGCTGGCGCAGCAGCTGGAGGCAGCCGTGGAGCAGGGCCGGCTGGCCCCCGGTGCCCTGCTCGGGAACGAGATCGACCTCGCCGCGCGGCTCGGCCTGTCCCGGCCGACCGTCCGCCAGGCCATCCAGACGCTCGTCGACAAGGGTCTGATGGTGCGCCGGAGGGGGGTCGGCACCCAGGTCGTCCACAGCCAGGTCCGCCGCCCGCTGGAGCTCAGCTCGCTCTACGACGACCTGGAGGCGGCGGGCCAGCGCCCCGCCACCACGGTCCTGCGCACCATGACGGAACCGGCCACGGCCGAGGTCGCCGCCGCGCTCGGCGTCGCCGAGGGCAGCGAGGTCCATCTCGTGGAGCGGCTGCGCAGCGCGCACGGCGAACCGGTGGCGCTCCTGCGCAACCACCTGCCGCCGGGGCTGGTGTCCCTGCGCACCGAGGATCTGGAGGCCACCGGCCTCTACCGGCTGATGCGCGCTGCCGGGATCACGCTGCACAGCGCCCGCCAGTCGGTGGGCGCGCGCGCCGCGACGGCGGGGGAGGGGCGGGCCCTGGAGGAGGAGGCGGGGGCGCCGCTGCTGACGATGGAGCGGGTGACGTACGACGACACGGGGCGGGTGGTGGAGTTCGGCTCCCACGTCTACCGCGCGGCGCGATACGCGTTCGAGTTCCAGCTCCTGGTCCGCCCGTAGCCGCGCCGGATCCGGCCATGGGGGCCTGGCGGACAGGAGCCTCACCGGCGCGGCCGACACCACCGCGACGGTGCGGACAGGAGCCTCACGGGCGCGGCCGACACCACCGCGACGGTTCCGTCCTCCAACGCCGGACGGGCTTGATTCGTACGGGCACACGGGTTGCGCTCGGCGACTCCGTGGCCCAGGCTCCTGTGACCGTCGGCCACCCGCGCAGGGCCCTCGGGCGGGCCTCGGGGATACTGGGCAGTCGGCCCGGGACCGTACACCCCCGGCCCGGTCAGGCGAAGCGCACAGCAGAAGAAGGGCACGGTGTCGTGGCAAGGGTTCGGACAGGGGTACGCGCGCTGGGCGCCGTGCTGGCAGTGATGCTGGCGGCCGCGGGATGCAGCAGCACCGGCGGCAAGCGGGCGGAAGAACGCGCGGCCGAGGCCGCCGAGGGGCGGGCCGCGGTGAACACCCCGCGCTGGACCTTCGCCATGGTGACGCACTCGGGAGACGGCGACACCTTCTGGGACATCGTCCAGAAGGGCGCCGAACAGGCGGCGCTCAAGGACAACATCAACTTCCTCTACTCGCACAACGACGAGGGCAACCAGCAGGCCCAGCTCGTCCAGACCGCGATCGACAAGAAGGTCGACGGGCTGATCGTCTCGCTGGCCAAGCCGGACGCGATGAAGGCCGTGGTGGCCAAGGCCGTCAAGGCGGGCATCCCGGTCGTCACCGTGAACTCCGGCTCCGCCGAGTCGAAGGAGTTCGGGGCGCTCACCCACATCGGCCAGGACGAGACCATCGCTGGGGAGGCCGTCGGCGACGAGCTGAACAACCGGGACCGCAAGAAGGCGCTCTGCGTCCTGCACGAGCAGGGCAACGTGGGCCACGAGCAGCGCTGCGCCGGCGCGAAGAAGACCTTCGACGGCACGATGCAGAACCTGTACGTCGACGGCACCAACATGCCCGACGTCACCGCGTCCATCGAGGCCAAGCTCCAGTCCGACAAGAGCATCGACGCGGTCGTCACCCTCGGCGCGCCCTTCGCCGACGCGGCCGTCCAGGCCAAGCAGACGGCGGGCAGCAAGGCCGAGATCGACACCTTCGACCTCAACGCCAAGGTCGCCACCGGCCTCCAGACCGACAAGCTCGGGTTCGCCGTCGACCAGCAGCCCTACCTCCAGGGGTACCAGGCCGTCGACCTGCTCTGGCTCTACCGGTACAACCGCAACGTGCTCGGCGGCGGCCAGCCCGTTCTGACCGGCCCGCAGGTCATCACCAAGGACGACGCGGACGCCCTGGCCGACTACACCAAGCGGGGCACGCGATGAGCGGCTCCACCGCCGCCCCGGAGCGTCTCGACGAGCGGCTCGTGCACACCTCTCCGCTGCGCAGGCTGCTCGGCCGCCCCGAGCTGGGCTCGGTCGTCGGCGCGGTCGCCGTCTTCCTGTTCTTCGCGATCGTCGCCGACAGCTTCCTCCAGGCGTCCAGCTTCGGCACCGTGCTGTACGCGGCCTCGGTCCTCGGCATCATGGCCGCCCCGGTCGCCCTGCTGATGATCGGCGGCGAGTTCGACCTCTCCGCGGGCGTCCTGGTGACCAGCTCCGCGCTGATCTCGTCGATGTTCAGCTACCAGATGACCGCCAACGTCTGGGTCGGCGTCCTCGTGTCCCTGCTGGTCACGCTCGCCATCGGCGCGTTCAACGGCTTCATGCTGACCCGCACCGAACTGCCGAGCTTCATCATCACGCTCGGCACGTTCCTGATGCTGACCGGCCTGAACCTCGGCTTCACCAAGCTCATCAGCGGCACCGTCTCCACCAAGGCCATCGGCGACATGGAGGGCTTCGACTCCGCCCACGCCCTGTTCGCCTCCACGCTGACCCTCGGCGGCGTCGAGTTCAAGGTGACCATCCTGTGGTGGATCGCCCTCGTCGCGCTCGCCACCTGGATCCTGCTCCGTACCCGCTTCGGCAACTGGATCTTCGCGGTCGGCGGTGCGGCCGACGCGGCCCGCGCGGTCGGCGTCCCCGTCGTCCGCACCAAGATCGGGCTCTACCTCGGCGTCGCCTTCGCCGCCTGGATCTCCGGCCAGCACCTGCTGTTCAGCTACGACGTCGTCCAGTCCGGCGAGGGCGTCGGCAACGAGCTGACGTACATCATCGCCGCCGTCATCGGCGGCTGCCTGATCACCGGCGGCTACGGCTCCGCGATCGGCTCGGCGGTCGGAGCCTTCATCTTCGGCATGACCAGCAAGGGCATCGTCTACGCCGAGTGGAACCCGGACTGGTTCAAATTCTTCCTGGGAGCGATGCTGCTCCTGGCCACCCTGCTCAACGCGTGGGTGCGCAAGCGCGCGGAGGCGACGACATGACGGCCACGTCGGAGAAGAGCACGGGCCCGCTCGTCGAGCTGGACGACGTGTCCAAGTTCTACGGCAACATCAAGGCCCTGGAACACGTCTCGCTGGAGGTCCACGCGGGCGAGATCACCTGCGTCCTCGGTGACAACGGCGCCGGCAAGTCCACCCTCATCAAGATCATCGCAGGGCTGCACGGGCACGACGCCGGACGCTTCCTCATCGAGGGCGAGGAGACCACCCTCGCCAACCCGCGCGACGCCCTGGACCGGGGCATCGCCACCGTCTACCAGGACCTCGCCGTCGTCCCCCTGATGCCGGTCTGGCGGAACTTCTTCCTCGGCTCCGAGCCCACGACGGGCGTCGGCCCCTTCAAGCGCCTCGACGTCCGCACGATGCGCGAGACGACCCGCACCGAACTGCTCCGCATGGGCATCGACCTGCGCGATGTCGACCAGCCCATCGGCACCCTGTCCGGCGGTGAGCGCCAGTGCGTGGCCATCGCCCGCGCCGTCTACTTCGGCGCCAAGGTCCTCGTACTCGACGAGCCCACCGCCGCCCTCGGCGTCAAGCAGTCCGGCGTGGTGCTCAAGTACGTGGCGGCCGCCCGCGACGCCGGCCTCGGCGTGGTACTCATCACGCACAACCCGCACCACGCCCACCTCGTCGGCGACCGGTTCGTCCTGCTCAAGCGCGGAGTGATGTCCGGCAGCCACACCAAGGACGACATCACGCTCGACGAGCTGACCCGGCAGATGGCGGGCGGCAGCGAGCTGGAGGAGCTCAGCCACGAGCTGGAACGCACTCCGACGCCCACCCTCCCGGGCACGTCCGCGGCGACCGAGGAAGGATCCTGACCCACGACCCGCCCCGGCGGGCCGACCCCGCCCGTCGGCCCGCCGGGGCCGGGCAGTGGCAGAATCGAGCCCGGCGGGCGCCGTCCGCCGCCGGTCGCGACAGCGGCCCGGCCCCCCCAGACCCCGCAGGGACGATGAGCACGTACCGCGACTTCGCCCACCGCGGCTCCGCCCGCGCCACCGTCCTCAAGACGGTCGGCACCAAGGAACGCCGCTCGCACCTGTCCGCGCCCCGCGTCCCCACGGTCGGGATCGACATCGGCGGTACGAAGGTGATGGCGGGCGTCGTCGACGCCGACGGCAACATCCTGGAGAAGGTCCGCACCGAGACGCCCGACAAGTCCAAGAGCCCCAAGGTCGTCGAGGACACCATCGTCGAGCTGGTCCTGGACCTCTCCGACCGGCACGACGTCCACGCGGTGGGCATCGGCGCGGCGGGCTGGGTCGACGCCGACCGCTCCAAGGTCCTCTTCGCCCCGCACCTCGCCTGGCGCGACGAACCCCTGCGCGACGCCATCGCCTCCCGCCTCGTCGTCCCCGTCATGGTCGACAACGACGCCAACACCGCCGCCTGGGCGGAATGGCGCTTCGGCGCGGGCCGCGGCGAGGACCACCTCGTCATGATCACCCTCGGTACGGGCATCGGCGGCGCGATCCTGGAGGACGGCCAGGTCAAGCGCGGCAAGTACGGGGTCGCCGGTGAGTTCGGCCACATGCAGGTCGTGCCCTCGGGCCACCGCTGCCCCTGCGGCAACCGGGGCTGCTGGGAGCAGTACAGCTCCGGCAACGCCCTCGTCCGCGAGGCCAGGGAGCTGGCCGCCGCCGACTCCCCGGTCGCCCACTATCTGCTGGACCGGGTGAAGGGGAACGTCTCCGACATCACCGGGCCGCTCATCACCGAACTGGCCCGCGAGGGCGATGCGATGTGCATCGAACTCCTCCAGGACATCGGCCAGTGGCTCGGCATCGGCATCGCCAATCTGGCCGCCGCGCTCGACCCCTCCTGCTTCGTCATCGGGGGCGGCGTCAGCGCCGCCGACGACCTCCTGATCACCCCCGCCCGGGACGCCTTCAAGCGCCACCTCACCGGCCGCGGCTACCGCCCCGAGGCGAGGATCGCCAAGGCGCAGCTGGGCCCCGAGGCGGGTATGGTCGGCGCCGCGGACCTGGCGCGGCTGGTCGCCCGCCGCTTCCGCCGGACCAACCGGCGGCGCGTCGAGCGGTACGAGCGGTACGCCCAGATCTACGACCAGGCGGCGAGCACCATCCGCAACACGCGGTCCACCCGCACCGTCGACTGAACCGCGACCGCCCTCTTCGGCGTCCACCCCTCCGTACGCCTCGTCACGTCGCCGCAGCACCTAGGGACCACCTGATCATGATCGAAGCCGAGCACCCCGTGGTGCCGCACCAGTCGGAGTCGCCGGGCGACGGCGAACCGCCGGAGGACCGCCGGCACGTGTTCAAGCGGCGCTTCATCACCGCCACGATCATCGTGCTGCTGATCGGCATCCCGGCCGGCTACCTGCTGATCTCGGCAGGCCAGAGCCGCCGCTCGGGCCAGGACAAGGAGGCCGAGGCGGCCGCCGTGGGACTGCGCGAGGGCTGGCCCTCCAAGATGCAGCGCCGGATCTTCGAGGTCCCGATCCCCGGCAACGGCCAGGGCGTCCAGTACTACGAGACGAACAACTGGAAAGCCAGCCGGCTGTACGCGAAGTTCCGGACCACCTCCGCCGGCCTCGACCGCTTCCTGAGCCAGACGGGCACCGGACGTGCGGCGCTGGAACCGGACAGGATCACCATCAGCCCCCGGGACATCAAGATCACCGGCTGGTCCTTCGGCCCGGGCGAGCACTGGGCCGGCACCACGCACAGCAACAAGAAGCCGCGCCCCACCCAGAACATCACGGTCAACATGACCGATCCGGCCAGCCCCGTCGTGTACGTCGTATCCGCGGCGACCCCCTGACCTGAGTCCGTGAGGCGCCGCCCCGGCCGTGAAGCCGTGGGGCCCCCTCGTGACCCCGGGCCGGTGAGCGGAGCGCTCCGGCCCACGTTTCCTGAGCGCGTCGGCCCCGGCGGTGATCCCACCGCCGGGGCCGACGCGCGTGTGCGTGGCACCTCGCCGCGGTCGCCATACCGTGTCCCGCGCGGCATTGCCACCGCCCGCCCGACCGGGCAGGCCGGATTTCGTCGGGCAGGGGCCGTGGTGGGCTCCACCAGTCCGGGAAAACTGCCGGACGGCCCCTCGCAAGCACGGCTGAAATCCGTCTGACGCGGCCAAACACCCCTAGGTCGTGATCATCGTATCGAGCTAATGTCGGCGGATTTCCTTGGTCCATATGGCGAGGGGGCCCCTAGTGTTCCCCTGGATCTGGAGGGGTTCCTCTCTCTTTCGAGCCTTTCCTCCTCCTTTACGCCCTGACGACCGTTCGCGTCCGCTTGCGCGCGTCCCGCCCGACCAAGGAGAGCCTGCCCGATGACTGTTGAATCGAGCCCGGAAACCAGGCAGGACGTGCCCCGGCAGTCCAGCCTGGGGACGGCCGCGGCCCGCAACCTCGCCAGCACGACGAAGTCCGCCCCGCAGATGCAGGAGATCACCTCCCGCTGGCTGCTGCGGATGCTCCCGTGGGTCGAGACCAAGGGCGGTGCCTACCGGGTCAACCGGCGGCTGTCCTTCACGGTGGGTGACGGACGGGTGGATTTCGTCCAGGACGGGGCCACGGTCCGGGTCATCCCCCAGGAGCTGGGCGAACTCGCCCCGCTGCGGGACTTCGACGACGTCGAGGTCCTGACCGCCATCGCCGACCGGTGTGTCCAGCGTGACTTCCGGGCCGGGGAGACCCTGGTCGAGCGGGGCGCGACCGCGGACCAGCTCCACCTGATCGCACACGGCCGGATCGGCCAGACCTCCGTCGGCAGTTACGGCGACGAGGTCACCCTGGACGTCCTGGCGGACGGGGACCACTTCGGCGAGCACGTCCTGCTGGATGACGACGCCCGGTGGGCGCACACCGCCACCGCCGAGACCGCGGGCACGCTGCTCACGCTGTCCCGCGCGGACTTCGCGGCCATCGTGTCGAACTCGGCGGAGCTCCGGGCCCACCTCGCCGAGTTCACCGCACGCTCCCGGCAGCGGCAGAACCACCGCGGCGAGGCGGAGATCGCCATGTCGGCCGGCCACGTCGGCGAGCACGAACTGCCCGGCGCCTTCGCCGACTACGAGCTGCGCCCGCGCGAGTACGAACTCTCGGTGGCCCAGACCATTCTGCGGGTCCACACCAGGGTCGCCGACCTCTACAACGGTCCGATGAACCAGACCGAGGAACAGCTCAGGCTCACCATCGAGGCACTGCGGGAACGCCAGGAGCACGAGCTGATCAACAACCGGGAGTTCGGTCTGCTCCACAAGGCCGACTTCAAGCAGCGCATCCAGCCGCACTCCGGCCCGCCGACCCCGGACGACCTGGACGAGCTGCTCTGCCGCCGCCGCGGCACCAAGTTCTTCCTGGCGCACCCCCGGACGATCGCGGCGATGGGGCGCGAGTTCAACGCGCGCGGCCTCTACCCGGACCACACCGACCTCGGCGGCCAGCAGGTGCCCGCCTGGCGAGGCGTCCCGATCCTGCCCTGCGGCAAGATCCCCATCACCCCGGAGAAGACCAGTTCGATCCTCGCCATGCGTACCGGCGAAGAGAACCAGGGCGTCATCGGTCTCCGGCAGACCGGGCTCCCGGACGAGTACGAACCGGGCCTCTCGGTGCGCTTCATGGGTATCGACGAGAAGGCGATCATTTCCTACCTCGTCAGCACCTACTACTCCGCCGCCATCCTGGTGCCCGACGCCGTCGGCGTACTGGAGAACGTACAGATCGCCAACTGGCCCCGGTAGCGGGCTCGGCGCGGCGGCCCGGAAGCGGACCGCGTGCCCGGACGTCGTCGAAGAACAGCCCACCTCATCAAGGAGCCACGCATGCCCGTGCCCGAGCTGCCGCCTGTGCGGTCGAGCCTGCCGGAGGCCGTCTCCCGCCTCGGGACGACCGCAGGCGAGGCGGCCGCGGCTCGCGTCCATGACCTCGGTGCCGCCGTCGGCGCATCGTCCGCAGTGCCCACGGGGGCGGTCCCGTCCGTCGGCCTCCCCCTGGGCCCCCCGCCGGTCGTCCCGCCGTCGGCCGGTGGGACGGAGGCCGCGCGGACGGGTTCGGCAGACGGCCTGGAACGGCTGCTGAGCGGCCCCCACGGTCTGGGCACGGCGGGCCTGCGGCTGACGCCGCGCGAGGAGCCCCGCGCGCCGGCGGCCACGGAGCGTGGCCGGCCGGTTCCGGGTCTCTACCACCACCCGATTCCCGAGCCCGACCCGGGGCGGGTCGACGAGGTCAGCCGCCGCATCAAAGCCTGGGCCCTGGACGAGGTCTCCCTGTACCCCGAGGAGTGGGAGGAGCAGTTCGACGGCTTCTCCGTGGGCCGGTACATGGTCGGCTGCCACCCGGACGCGCCCACCGTCGACCACCTGATGCTCGCCACCCGCCTGATGGTCGCCGAGAACGCCGTGGACGACTGCTACTGCGAGGACCACGGGGGGTCGCCCATCGGCCTCGGCGAGCGGCTGCTGCTCGCGCACACCGCGCTGGACCCCCTGTACACCGCGCGCGAGTACCAGCCGGACTGGGCGGCCTCGCTCCACGCGGACGCTCCCCGGCGTGCCTACCGCTCCGCCATGGACTACTTCGTCCGCGCGGCGGCGCCCTCCCAGGCGGACCGGCTCCGCCATGACATGGCGCGGCTGCACCTGGGGTATCTCGCCGAAGCGGCCTGGGCCCAGCAGGACCAGGTCCCGGAGGTCTGGGAGTACCTGGCGATGCGCCAGTTCAACAACTTCCGGCCCTGCCCCACCATCACCGACACCGTCGGCGGCTACGAACTCCCCGCGGATCTGCACGCCCGCGCCGACATGCAGAAAGTCATCGCGCTGGCCTCCAACGCGACGACGATCGTGAACGACCTCTACTCGTACACCAAGGAACTCGACGCTCCGGGCCGGCACCTGAACCTGCCCGTCGTGATCGCCGAACGCGAGGGTCTGTCGGACAAGGACGCCTATCTCAAGTCGGTCGAGATCCACAACGAGCTGATGCGCGACTTCGAGACCGAGGCCGCCGCACTGGCCGCCGCCTGCCCTCTCCCGAGCGTGCACCGCTTCCTGCGAGGCGTCGCCGCCTGGGTCGACGGCAACCACCACTGGCATCAGTCGAACACCTATCGCTACAGCCTGCCCGATTTCTGGTAAAAGAGAAGGAAACCATCTGTGACCAGCGCCGAACTGACCGCCACCGCCCCCGCCGCACTGCACATCCCCGGCCCGGCGACCCCCTACCAGGGAGACATCGCCCGCTACTGGGACGGTGAGGCCCGGCCCGTGAATCTGCGCCTCGGCGACGTCGACGGCCTCTACCACCACCACTACGGTGTCGGCGAGGTCGACACCGCCGCGCTCGGCGACACCGAGGACAGGGGGTACGAGGACCGGCTGATCGCCGAGCTCCACCGCCTGGAGTCCGCGCAGGCGGACGTCCTCCTCGAACACCTCGGCGGCATCGGGCGAGAGGACACCCTGGTGGACGCGGGCTGCGGCCGCGGCGGCTCCATGGTGATGGCGCACCAGCGCTTCGGGTGCTCGGTGGAAGGCGTGACCCTGTCGGCCAAGCAGGCCGACTTCGCCAACGGGCGCGCCGCGGAGCTGGGCATCGACGGCCATGTCCGCGCCACGGTCTGCAACATGCTCTCCATGCCCTTCGCGACCGGTTCCGCCGCGGCCTCGTGGAACAACGAGTCGAGCATGTACGTGGACCTGGACGATCTCTTCGCCGAGCACTCCCGGGTCCTGGAGGTCGGCGGCCGCTACGTGACCATCACCGGCTGCTGGAACCCGCGCTACGGTCAGCCGTCGAAGTGGGTCTCGCAGATCAACGCGCACTTCGAATGCAACATCCACTCGCGCCGGGAGTACCTGCGCGCCATGGCCGACAACCGCCTCGTGCCGCAGGCCGTCATCGACCTCACGCCCGACACCCTGCCCTACTGGGAGCTGCGGGCCACATCCTCGCTGGTCACCGGGATCGAGGACGCGTTCATCAACTCCTACCGGGACGGGTCCTTCCAGTACGTCCTCATCGCGGCCGACCGCGTCTGACGGCACCCGGCCCAAGGGCGGCCGGCACCGGGAGACCCCCGGTGCCGGCCCTTCTCGGGTTGGGCATGAAGCGGCGCGCCTGCGGGGTTAGGTTGGAAGCAGGCGGTCCGGACACCGGCACGGCCGGGCGGGCCGGATGCGCCGGGGACGGGCGACGGCGTTGTGAGCCAGAGGGGTCAGCCATGAGAGACCGAGTCACCGAAGTCGTTCCCGCGCTGGTCGCGGCGGCCGTCGCCGCGCCGTCCATGCACAACGCCCAGCCGTGGAGGTTCGTCCATCACACGGAGACCGGCGTCCTCTCGCTGTACGGCGATCCGGACCGAGCCCTGCCGGCCGGAGACCCCGATGGCCGGGGCATGCATCTCGGATGCGGAGCCGCGCTGTTCAACCTCCGGGTGGCCGCCGCGGAGGCCGGCTGGGAGGCGGTCACCGAGACGCTCCCGGACCGGAACGACCCCTGGCGGCTGGCCGATGTCGCGTTGCGCGAGCCGGCGGGCGACTTTCCGGACCGGGCGCTGGCGGAGCTGGGGCCCGCGGTGCGGGCCCGGCACACCAGCCGCCTCCCGTTCTCCGACGAGCGGATCCCGCCGGAGATCTTCGACGAGCTGTGTGCCGCCGCGCTCCTGGAAGGGGCCAGGCTCGCCGTTCCGAGCGGCTGGCACGCCGAAGACCTCGTCGACCTCGTGCACGACGCCGAGCTCCACGAGTCCGCCAGCGACCTCATGCAGGCGGAGATCGCCGCCTGGACGCGCATGGGCCGGGCGGGCGAGGGCTCGGTGGCCGAGGGCGTACCGGCCTACGCCTTCGGCCCCCGTCAGCACGACGTGAAGGTGCCCGTCCGCGACTTCGGGCTGTCCCAGGACTCCCGGCGCCGTCCCACGGCAACGTTCGAGGAGCACCCCCAGCTGGCGGTGCTCGGTACGGAATCGGACCGCCCCGCCGACTGGCTGCGCGCGGGGCAGGCCATGGAGCGGGTCCTGCTGGTGGCGACGGAGGACGGGCTCGCGACCTCCCTGATGTCCCAGCCGCTGGAATGGCCGGAGCTGAGGTCGATGGCACGCGACCCCGCGTCCGGGATGGGCTTCGTCCACATGGTCTTCCGCCTCGGTTACGGTCCCCCGGCGGCGGCCACCCCGCGCAGACCGGTCGCCGACGTGCTCACCGTCGTATGACCCACCGCGGCGTTCCCGTCCGCACCCCGCTCCCCACCCGGGGCGGCCAGGGCCCCGCGACGCCGGCCACCTGAGTCGGGGGAGGCGGGAGCCGGATGAGAGGGGCGAGCGGGTGAGCGACACACCAAGGAACACCCTCAAGTACTGCGTCGACGGTCCCGAGGACGCCCCGTCCTGGTCATAGGTCCATCGCTGGGGACGACCTGGCGCTCGCTGTCTCGTAGCCGCCGATGGCGAACGACAGGGCGATGAGCAGACCGCCCGCGGCGACGAACGGAACCATGTAGGGGACGCTCCCAGCCGCTCCGGCATCCCCGGACCCGGACCCGGCCTCGGACCCGGACCCGGGACCCGGGCCGGTGCCGGCCTCGGCGGTGGGTCCGTTCGCGCGCATCCACGTTATGCAGACCTGCCGCCCGCAGTTGACCGGGCATTGCGCCCGGCCGGGCGGTGGTCGGGCCTCTGATCAGCGTCTCCGACGGCACCCCTCGGTCCCGGTGACACCACCCCCCAGGTCATCCGTTCGACAGGGGGCAACAGTCATGCCGGGCCCGGAGGCCAGCGGCCCTCTTGCAGGACCGCGAAGAAGACAACGGGGCGGTCGCAGCTGCGACCGCCCCCCCGCCCCCGAAGGAACCGAGATCGTTCAGTTCTTGCCGCTGAGCACCAGGCGGTCCTCGTCCGGGCTGATCCGCGCGGGCTCGGACGGTGACGGCCCTTCCACGGTCAGACGCGGCAGGATCCGGTCCAGCCAGGACGGCAGCCACCAGTTGGATGCGCCGAAGAGGTGCATCAGAGCGGGTACCAGCATGGTGCGCAGCACGAACGCGTCGATCGCGACCGCGGCCGCCAGGCCGATGCCGAACATGGCGATGGTGCGCTCGCCGGCCAGGATGAACGCCCCGAACACCGCGATCATGATGATGGCGGCGGCGTTGATGACGCGGCTCGTCTCGGCCAGGCCGGTGCGGACCGCGCGGGTGTTGTCCGCGCCCTTGACCCACTCCTCGTGCATGCGGCTGACCAGGAAGACCTGGTAGTCCATGGAGAGGCCGAACAGCATCGACAGCATGACGACCGGGAGGAACGCCTCGATCGGTCCCTTGCCCACGCCCAGCAGGTCCGATCCCACGCCCCACTGGAAGATCAGGACGAGGACACCGAAGGACGAGGCGACGGCGATCAGGTTCATCGCGGCGGCGGTGGCGGGGACGACGAAGCTGCGGAAGGCCAGCAGCAGAAGAAGAAAGCCGAGCGCGACGACCACGGTGATGAACAGCGGCAGCTTGGCCGAGAGTACTTCGGCGAAGTCGTCGGCGATCGCCGTGCCGCCGCCGACGTACACCTCCAGCGAACTGCCCTCGACAGCTCCGGGGATGACGTCCTCGCGTAGCGTGGTGATCAGTTCCGAGGTCTCCTCCGACTGTGGAGAGGTCGTCGGTATGACCTGCACGATGCGTACCTTGGCCTCGGGGGTCGGCGGCAGTGCCACGGCCTGGGCGACACCCTCGGTATCGCGCACCTTGGCGACCAAGGAGGTGAGCGCGCTGTCGTCGGCCGACTTCCCGGGCACGGCGACGAGCTGCAATGGGCCGTTGGAACCCGGGCCGAAGCCCTCGGCCAGCGTGTCGTAGGCCTTGCGTACGGTGGTGGCACTCGGGCTGTTGCCCTGGTCGGAGAATCCGAGCCGCAGCGACATCGTCGGGATGGCGAAGGCGACCATGACGATGAGAGCGATGGCGGCCAGGGCCTTGGGCCGGCGCTCCACCAGTGCCGACCAGCGCGCGGCGAGGGTGGTCTTCTCCTCGTCCTGCCGGGGCTGCTCCAGTCGACGCCGCTGACGGCGGTTGAACACCTTGGCCTTCATCAGGCCCAGCATCGCGGGCAGCAGGGTTACCGCCGCCGCCATCGTGGACAGGACGACGATGGACGCCGCGACGGCCACACCGTTGAGGAAGCTCAGATTGAGAACGAGCATGCCGAGCAGCGCGATGCACACGGTGCCGCCCGCGAACAGAACGGCACGGCCGGAGGTGTTGATCGCCTGGACCGTCGCCTCCTCCGGGGTCAGCCCGTCGCGGATGCCCGTGCGGTAACGGGTGACGATGAAGAGGGCGTAGTCGATGCCGACGCCCAGGCCGATGAGCATGCCGAGCATCGAAGCGAACGACGGTACATCGGCTGTGTGCGTGAACAGGGCGATGCCGTTCATTCCGAGGCCGACGCTGAAGATCGCCGTGACGATCGGGAGCAGCATGGCGAGGAAGGAGCCGAACGCGAGATAGAGCACGATCGCGGCCGCGATGACGCCGACGATCTCACTGATGTTGGCCGGGGCCGCGTCGGCCAGCGTGATCACGTTGCCACCCAGCTCCACCTGGAGTCCGTCGCCGCGGGCGGCCTTGGCGGCGTCGACGAGCGGTTTGACATCGTCAACCACCAGCTTGTCGAAGGACTGGGTGAAGGTGATCTGCGCGTAGGCGATCTTCCCGTTCTCGCTGATCTGCGCCGCGCCGTGCGGCGTGTACGGACTGGCGACCTGCCCGACCTTGGGAAGCTTCGCCGCCTTCTTGAGGAGGTCGGACATCGTTCGTTCGACGTCGGCGTCGCGGACGGACGACGAGGCTTTCCACACGATGGAGGCGGACTCGCCCGACTGCTTCGGGAACGCCTCCTTCATGAGGTCGAGCGCCTTGGTCGACTCGGTGCCCGGAAGCGAGAACGAACTGGAGAACTTGGCTCCGCCCGCAGCCGAACTGGCCATGGTGACGCCCGCGAAGGCGACGATCCACAACATGATGACGATCCACCGGTGTCGGAAGCACCAACGGCCTAGTCTGCCCACAACTGCTCCACTCTCGTTTTCACTGCCTGTCCTGTCCCGGCCAGGCGTTGTCAGCCGGCGGCTGCCGCGCCGACGAGTCGCGCCGCTTCCAGCGCCTTGTACATCTGGGCGAACTCCACGACCTGGTCGCCCAGGATCCCCAGCTGGACCTCGGTCCCCGGGTCACTGCACCGCTCGGTGTCGCGGAAGACTCCGGTCTCGGTATTGACCGGCACGCCGAGCGGGGTCGGCCAGCCGCGCAGCGCGTGCGTGGTCGTACGCAGCGCCGCCAGCGCTGTGACCGCGCCCTGCCAGCCCTGGCCGACGGCGAGGCAGCCGACGGCACGCCCGGTGAAGTACGGCCGCGGGTCGTCCCGCAGATCCTCCACGTAGTCCAGGACGTTCTTCACGAGCCCGGACACGGTGCCGTGATAGGCGGGCGTCGCAAGGATGATTCCGTCGGCCTTGGCGATCCGCTGGACCAGGTGCCGGGCCCGGGGCGTGCGTACCGGGGTTCGTGGGTCGTACAGCGGCAAGTCGAGTTCGGGTCCCGTGATCAGGTCGGTGCGGGCGCCCCGGCGTTCGGCCGCTTCCAGGCTGATGCGCAGCGCTCGCTCGGACGTCGACCCGGCCCGGGGCGAACCGCCGATGCCGAGCACCGTGAAGCGATTGGTCATGTCACACTCCGTTCTCTGCGTACGGTCGGCCGTGGGGTGACGCGCGGTCAGGTCAGGCGGCTACCGCGCGGCGGTAGGCGCGGCTCGCCAGCGGCACCATGACGGCGAGGAGCAGGATCGACCCGATGAGCGCGAAGGGGAGCGGATGCCTGAGAGCGAAGCTGCTGTCCGCGGTCACTGCGGTCGGGTTGCCCCACAGGGACCGCACGGCGGTCACCACGGCGCTCATGGGGTTCCATTCAGCGATGACCTGGAGCCACGAGGGAAGGTTGTTGAGCGGGATGAACGCCGCCGAGAGGAACGACAGCGGCATCGAGATGAACACGGAGATCGAGTTGACCGCCTCGGGGTTGCGCACGACCAGACCGATCAGCACACCGAGCCAGGAGACGGCGTAGCCGAGGAGGAGGAGCAGCCCGAAACCGGCGAGTGTCTTCACGAACCCTTGGTGGGTGCGCCATCCGATCAGATAGCCCACGGCGGTGATCCCGATACAGGACACGAGCGTCAGGACCAGGTCGGAGGCGGTGCGGCCGATCAGCACGGCCACCTGCGACATCGGCAGTGAGCGGAAACGGTCCACCAGGCCGTTGTTGAGATCGTCGGCCACGCCGATCGCGGTGGTGCCGATGCCCGCCAGCATCATCTGCACGAAGATGCCCGCCATGATGTATTCCTGGTAGTTGCCGCCGCCCGGCACCGACATGGCACTGCCGAAGAGGTAGCCGAACACCAGAACCAGGGCGATGGGCATGATGGTCACGCCGATCAACTTCTCGGGGATGCGCGTCAGGTGGCGCATATGGCGCCCAATGAGCACCACTGAGTCGTTCAGTGCCTCATTCATCGGGACACGGCCTCCGGGTCTTCCTGCATCGTGTGTTCGGCCTCTGCCCTCTGCATGCCCTGCTTGCCGGTCAGTTCGAGGAACACGTCGTCCAGCGACGGCTTGCGCACCGAGAAGTCCGCGACAGCCAGGCCGAGTTGGTCGAGGGTGGTGGATGCCAGGGCGATGCCGACCAGGCCTGTCTCCAGCGGCGCGGAGAGCCGGGGCACTGCCTGGTCCGCCATGGCGGGGGCGAAGCCGACGGCGCTCAGCGCCTTCGCCGCGACCTCTGCCGTCTCCGTCTCGGTGAAGGTGATCTCCAGGCGCTCGCCGCCGACCGTGCGCTTGAGTTCGTCGGGCGTGCCCTCGCCGACGGTGAGTCCGTCGTTGATGACGATGATGCGGTCGGCGAGCTGGTCGGCCTCCTCCAGGTACTGGGTGGTCAGCAGCACGGTCACACCGTTGCGGACCTGCTCGCGGACCATCTCCCACAGCACGTTGCGGCTCGCGGGGTCGAGCCCCGTGGTCGGTTCGTCCAGGAAGATGATCGGCGGGGACGCGATGAGGCTGGCCGCGAGGTCGAGTCTGCGCCGCATGCCTCCGGAGTACGTGCTGACCCGGCGGCCTGCGGCTTCCGTCAGGCCGAACTGCTCCAGCAGTTCCTGCGCCCGGGTCCGGGCAGCGAACCGTCCGATGTGGAAGAGCCGGCCGATCAGCACCAGGTTCTCGCGGCCCGTCAGACGTTCGTCGAGAGCGGCGTACTGGCCGGTCAGGCCGATCCTGCGGCGCACCTCGCGGGGCTGGCGAGCGATGTCGTACCCGGCCACGGTGGCCTGTCCGGCGTCGGCCTCGATGAGCGTGGCCAGGATGCGCACGATCGTCGTCTTGCCGGCACCGTTGGGCCCGAGCAGGCCCAGTACGGTGCCCTCCTCGACTGTGAGATCGACGCCCTTGAGGGCCTCGTGGTCTCCGTAGCGTTTGCGCAGCCCCTGCGCAGAAATGGCGATGCTCACAGGCCCTCCTCAGCTGATGGTCGGTGCCACTCGGAAATGATCGGAAACGGAGCAGCATATGGCCGGTCGAACGTATCGTCGCGCGTACGGACTTCCCTAGCCTGATTTCAATTCTTCGAAATGGAGGGAGGTGCACGGGCGGGGTGTGCTTCGGCGGTCTCCGCTGGGCGATGATGAGTTCGGCGGAGGCCAGGTCGGGAGCCGCCGGGAAGCGGATCGAGAAGGAGCGCGGAAATGATCGGTGGCAAGTCCGGAAGGGTGGCCGGGCGATGGGGATTCGGTCTTTCCGTCTTCTATGCGGTGCTGGTGCGTTTCTACCAGGCCGCGGGCGGGACGATCGGAGTTCCGGGAACCTTCACCGAGGAGAGCCTCGACGTCTGGTACATGGCGAATTACGTTGCGGGGCTGCTGATTCTGCTCGGCGGCGTGGCCTGTCTGTTTCTGAGTGAGCCGTGGGTGCGCACGCTCCCGCGGCGCTTCCCCGTCCGGCCGGGTCAGGAGTTGCCCCGGCCGCTGATGCTGGCCGGCTGCGTGGTCCCGGTACTGGCGGGCGGAGTCTTCGCGGTGGCGCACGGGATCGTGGGGATCGTCACCCAGCTGCTGGAGCTCTGCGGGGTGATCCACGTCGACTATCCGAGCGACTGGGTCACCCTCGACGTCACCGCGCTGAATCTGTGGAACGTACTCTTTTATGAGCCGTGGTTCGTGGCCATGGGAATATGCTTGATTCTCGCTGCGCTCGGATATCTTCGGCAAGCAGGAATCCGCGAGGTTGTCGTACGGCGAATAGTATGGACGTCTTATGTGCTGATCTTTGTTCTGGGGGTCTTGGGAACGCTCGCCGTGGTGCTGAAATGGAATGTCACCGTTGGTGGCTGAAATGGCCTTGGGGTGGAGGGGAAGACTTCCGGGCGGAACGGTTGAAGGTTCGGCGCTTGCGGCATATCAGCTCGGCGATGACGCGCGGAAGGTCTTCGCCGGGGTGGAAATGCCCTCCCGGGGGCGATCAGGAAGGCGGCACGCACGGCGGGCGGGTGACAGTTCGCGTATCGATCTGGCACGCAAGGTGTGGGTGATCCGGTGGGGGATCCGCGGCACCATCCGTCGGCGGCGCAGGAGGTTCTGCGGCTGCGGGTGGTGGCCGCGACCGGCTGCGGCTGACCGGGACCGGAGTGGGCAACTGCCCGAAGCGGTAAGGGATTTCCTTCCTGCGACCCGACAGACGGGCGGTGGAACAGGGGCCGGAGGGGCGACCCGTCGGCATGAGCGGACCTGGCCGGCGATCCGGGCGCAGGTGGGGCGAGAAGGGGCGCGCCCCGATAGCGCGGCGTACCGGCAACCGGTTCTCGGTGAATGCGATGTCGGCGATCAACACGAAGGACCAGATGCACTTCATGGTCGTCGCAGGAACCTTCGACTCCGCCGGGACGTGCCAATTCCGCCCATTCCTGGAGCGGCTCGTCGGACACGTCGACCATGAAATCCACCTCGTGGTCGACGGGTACTCCGCACACCGCTCGAAGAAGGTGAAGGCTGGCTCGATCACACCGCGGAGATCGCGCCACACTTCCCATCCCCGTAGAGACCGAGACTGAATCGCGATGAACTCGTCAACGCGGCCCTCGAAAACAGCATGCCCCAGAATCGCCGGGCCCGGAAAAGCTGCCGGCCGGAGCCGGTCGGTCCTTTCCTGGCCATGTGTGCGGGTCGGGTCGGCCCAGGGCGGGGACCGCCTCCGCCGTACGGGGGAGACGGTCGGCACCGGGGGAGGACGCCGGGCGGCGGGAGGGCGCCGGAGGATGGGAACGGCAGCAACTCCCGGGCTTCCCCGGGCATCCCCTGGTGTCCCCGAGTGTTCTCGGGTCCCGGTGAAAGGAAGGCCGCGATGAGCGCCACCGAGACTCCCACCCTTGCCGGTGCGACCGCCGGCGCGGGCACCGGAGTGCGCACGCCACAGGTGTCACGCGCCATCATGTGGTCGGCGTACGCCATCCCCCTCTGCGCACTTCCGTCCGGACTCTGGCGCATCGCGCTCGTCTCGGAATGGTTCGACTGGTACGCGGGCCACACCTGGTTGCCGGGCGAGCGCCCGTACGTCGTCTTCCTTTCGCTGGTCGCGGAATGCCTGGCTCTGCTCACGCTAGGGCTGGTCAAGCCGTGGGGTGAACGCCTTCCCGATTGGGTCCCGCTTGTCGGCGGACGCGCGCTGTCGGTCCGCGCCGTCGTGGTCCCCGCCTCGGTGGGCGCCTTCCTCGCCACGGCGCTGTCCGCCTACGCCACGCTCAACTACTTCTTCCACTTCGTCCCGCCGCTGAACGACAACGGCGAGGCGTTCCCCACAAGCGGGCCGGGCGCCTGGGCGCTGTGGGTCTGCTATCTCCCGATCCTGGCGTGGGGCCCGCTGCTCGCCGTGGTCACCCGCGCCTACTACCTGCGCAGGACCCGCGGAACGCAGTGACCGCAGACGCTCCGAACGGGGGCCCGTCGGCCACGGCGGCCCCCGCCCCGTGGTCCCAGGCCGACTAGAGCGTGTCTCCTTGGTCCACCAGCCGGTGTCAGGCGGCCCCGGCTGGTGGAGAAGTCAGGCGACCTGAGAAAGCTGCTCGGATACTGTCGCTGCGGAGGTGGAGTCTTGTGTCCTGGCCGTCTGTGATCGTTCTTGCCCCTGTGGAGCGACGCCCGTTCCTTGAGCGGTCATTCCGCTCCTTCGATCTGGCGCCGGACGCGACGGGTGACGAGCGGCTCCACTGGCACGGGTACTCGTACTACCTCGACCTCTCAGGCAGGATCCTGGCGGACTACGAGCCGGACGAGCTGGAGCAAGTGAGATCCCAGATCGGTGAGCCGTACGGGGTCTATGTCTCGTGCGAGTCCATGGACGCAGCCCGCGCATTCCTCCGTCACGTTCTCGCTGGTTTCCTAGGTCTGATCGACACCAACCACCATGAAATCCTGCCTGCGGATGAGTTCATTGCACTTCTGGACCGCTACCCAGATTGGGACTGGCGCCGCCAACCAAGCACGGACCTGCGGTAGTACGGCTTTCACCGTCGGGCCCAGATGGAGATGGCAGCGAGGTGAAGTGCGGCCTGGTAGGCGATGGCGAGCTTGTCGTTCGCATGGCCAGGCCACGCCACTGCTTGAGCCGGTTGATGGAGCGTTCGACTGAGCCGCGCTGCTTGTATGCCTCAGCATCGAAGACGGGCGGCCGACCTCCGGCGCGGCCTCGCCGCAGTCGGTGGCCGATCTGGTCGGACGGCTGAGGGATCACTGCGCGGATTCCGCGCCGCCGAAGGTGCGCACGGATCGCGCGGGATGAGTACGCGCGGTCCCCCAGGACGGTGTCGGGGCGGGCCCTCGGCCTTCCTGGCCCGCTTCGCGGAACACGGATGCCGGCCATCCGATCGGCAGGCATGAACGGCTCGATTCGGTCCCACATCGCATCAGTGATCACAAGCCGGACGGACATATCTGATCAACCGACAAGGAGATTAAGAAGTCATCTCAATTGGCCCGATAGGCTGTGGCCTGTGGCGAGGATCGTTGAGCGGCT
>NZ_BMSG01000004.1 GCF_014649035.1 Streptomyces sindenensis | reverse complement strand
CGACGCACCATGACCAGGATCATCTCTCACCACCCGATCCCCTTTGAAGACGACCCCTAGGCACTCTCGCGGACGCCCTCCCCACCCTGACCGACGCCTTCGGTGTGACTCCCGACCTCGTCCCTTCGGCCTTCGCAGCCCGCGACTACCTTCACGCCTGGTCCACCATCACCCCCTGGCACTGGGACAGCGACCCGTTGCCTTCGTGATCCGAACCGGAGATTCGTCAGCTGCCTCGTCTAGGTTCCGGCCGGCGGATCATGCGTCCTTCCGACCGGTCGCTCGTTGGTTCGGGCGCGGGTCGGGGGGATCTGACGAACCGCGAGTGGTCGTTACTGGAGCCGCATCTGCCACCCGGATCGACCGGTCGATGGTCGGCATCGAATCGACGTCCTGCGGGGCCCACCAGCACGGGGCCGGCGCCCGCAAAGCCCGCAGGGCGGCAGGCCCAGTGGAAGCACAGCCGGAATCACAGACCGCGGCCCTGGCGACCGCTTTGGCGAAGAGGGGGGGCCGGGCGGCCGTGAGGTACCTCCCCTCGGGCCGGCCCGGGGGGAGGCTGAGACAGCGTGCTCGCACAGGCCGCCCCGCCGGGGGACCACGCCTCTTTCCTCACGCGCCGCTCGTTGAACCCTGCCACTCACTGAGCCGTCCGATCAGCCAGACGAACGGCTGTGTACGGCCCGCGAGCACACATGTGCCCCCGATCACGCTCTCCAGCAGGCTCTCCACGTTCCGCGAGCACAGCGCGGCTGCTGCCTCATCGTCCATCAGGCGAAGGGAACAGGCAGGCGTCAGTCCGGTGCTGTCAGGTTCCCGGGTGACCCCGTACTCGTTGATCCGGACCACAAGATCCTCTTCCTCTCCCGGCCGCACGATCGTGACCGCGAGATGTGGCGCCGGAGCGGGAAGCCCGGGCAGGACCGATTCCAGGTGGGCCGTCAACGCATCGGCCCAGCCCGCCACGTCACCTGATGCGGAATTGCCGTTCCTCTCCCCTCGCGCGTCGGTATCACCGTGTGGCACGGGAGCTGCCGCCGCTTCCGCCTCGGCATCGATCAACGCCCGGAGCGTCTCGTCGACGTCCGCTCGGGTGTGGGACGCCGAACAGATGAACCTCAGGCGGCCTCGCCCCCGTTCGACAATCGGGTAGGTCACGGCAGCGGCATGGACGCCCCGGCGGAAAAGACCCCGCGCCACCTCACGCAGCTTCTCGCCGTCGGAGAAGAAGGGGGTGATGATCAGCCCGTCCCCCGTACCGAGTTCGAAACCGGCGTCCGAGAAGCGCCGGCGCATGTAGTGCGCGGTGTCCCACAGCCTGGCCCGCAGCGCGTCGCCCGTGGCAACCCTGCGCAGGGCAGCCAGGGCCGCGGCCACATCGGCCGGTGAAATGTTCGCCTGGAAGACGTACGACCTCGCCGACGCCCTCAGCAGGGCAACGTGCTCCTCCCGGGCAGCGACCACACCGCCGATGCTCCCGAGAGCCTTGCTCAGAGTCGTGAGGACGAAGTCGACTTCACCGGTGACGCCTTCCGCGGCGCACAGTCCGGCGCCCCGCGCTCCGTAGAGCCCGAACGAGTGGGCCTCGTCCACGAGAACGAGCGCACCGGCCTCCTTCGCGGCGGACACGATCTCCCGCAGCGGCGCCGCACCCTCGCCCATGCTGTACACGCTCTCGAGGACCACCAGCGTCGTGCGGTAGGGCGAGGACTCCTCTTTGAGAACCGCCCGCAGGCCGGCCACGTCGTTGTGCCGGAAAGTCCGCACCCGCGCACCGCTCAGGCGAGCCCCGTCCACCAGCGAGGCGTGGCAGAGCTGGTCCATGACCACGACGTCCTGTTCGCCGACGACCCCGGCGACGGCTCCGAGGCTCGCGGTGAACCCCGTCGGGAACAAACAGGCAGCCGGTTTCCCCACCATGGCGGCGAATTCGCGCTCGAAGTCCGTGTGGAGGCCGGTCTGGCCCGAGCCCGCCGCTGATATCCCCATCCCGGTACCGAACCGGCTCAGCGCCCTGCGTGCCTCCTCGACGACCTCCTCGTCGCGGTTGAGTCCGAGGTAGAGGTTCGTGGTCCAGATCAGCGCCTCGCGCTCCTCGCCCGTCACCGGGTCGGCGACCAGACCCCGCTCGGCGCTCCCGGTACGGACGATCTTTCCGTACGGGTCCAGTCCCGAGCGCGCCAGGAGATCCCGGAAGTGCTGTACGAGTACGCCTCGGTCGGTCGCCGACCAGGCCGGTACCCCTGCGGCAAAGGCCGGAGGGTGCCCGGATCGGAGCTGGTCCTGGAACACATCGAGCCGGTCCGCACCCCCAGCACTCCCGGCACCCCGTGCGCCCTGCACGCCCCCGGGCACCTCGTCGCCCGGCCCACAGTCCAGCAACCCCAGCAGCCCCTCCACCACCTCCTCGCAAGACATCTGCTCCACCAGCACCGACGAAGGCACCTCAACAGCCAGCCCCCGCGACAGACGCACCCTCAGCTCCGCCATGTCCAGCGAATCAAACCCCACCCCCGCCAACGGCTCATCCGGCCGGACCGCACCGGGGCCCGAAACACCGACAAGCACCGCCACCTCTTCCAGCACCATCCTCAGCAGCACCGGACGCCGCTGCCCCCACGGCAAGCGCAACAAGGCCGGACCGGTCCGCGAGACAGCCGGGCCATCCGAACCGGTCTCCTCCTCGGCGGCCCTCTCCTCACCGAGGCGCGCAGGGGCCGGAAGCCGAAGCCGGTCCACCTTGCCGTTCGGCAGTTTCGGCAACTCCTCCAACACCATCACATGGTGCGGAACCATGTACCCCGGCAGACGACCGGCCACCCCGGAGCGAACAGCCGAAACCGACACCGCCCCCTCCCGACACACCACATACGCCACGAGCACACTCTTGCCCTCGCCCGCGGCAGCGACCACCGCAGCCTCCGCCACCCCCGGCAACGAGCCGACCACAGCCTCGATCTCGTCAAGCTCGACCCGATGCCCCCGAACCTTCACCTGCCGGTCCACACGGCCAAGGAACTCCAACTCCCCCGACGCCGTCCACCGGCACAGATCACCAGTCCGGTAGACCCGCCCCTCCACAACCGCACCACCCAAACCAGGCACGGGAAAACCCTCCCGGGTCCGCATATCATCATGAAGATATCCCCTGGCCAACTGATCGCCCGCAAGGGCCAACTCCCCCACCGCCCCTCCCGATACCGGCCGCAGGGACTCGTCCAGCACGTACGCCCGCACGTGCGGGACCGGGCTGCCGATGGTGATCGGCCCGCTGCCCACTTCCGCGGCGGTGACGAACACGGTGGCCTCGGTCGGGCCGTAGACGTTCACGATGCGCGGCGCACTGGGGTCAGCTCGCAACCTCTCCACCAGAGAACGGGACAGGACCTCACCGCCCAGCACCGCACACCGCAATCCGCCGGGCAGCGGTCCGGCCGCGAGCAGCGCCTTCATCGCGGACGGCACCGTGATGGCCGTGCGCACGCGGTGCGCTGCGGGCAACTCGCGCAGAGCGAGGGCGTTCTCGGCCAGGATCACCGTGCCGCCGAGGACCAGCGTCCCCAGAATCTCCATCACCGAGGGGTCGAAGCAGACCGAGGCCGCCGCCAGAACGCCCGCCAGCTCCTCGTCTTTCAGGAGCCAGCGCATCGAGGCTGCCATCGCCACCACACTGCGGTGCTCCACGGCCACGCCCTTGGGTTTCCCGGTCGATCCCGAGGTGTAGATGACGTACGCGAGATCACCGTGCGAGCAGTCCGTCGGCGACACCGTCCGCGATGCCGCCGGGCGGTCCGGGACCGCGTCGAGGCGTACGCGATCGGGAGCCGCCGAGCACAACGCCTCCGTACCGGCGTCGACCACCACCGAGTCCGCCCGGGAGTGCTCGATCATGTAACGCACCCGTTCGGCCGGGTAGGCGGGATCCATGGGCACATAGGCACAGCCCGCCCGCAGCACTCCCAGCAACGTCGCGACAAGCTCCCACGTCCGCCCCAGACACACACCGACGAGCGCGCCCGGTGCCACGCCTCGGGCCGCCAGCTCCGCGGCTATCGCCTCCGCCCGGGCCCTCAACCGCTCGTAGTCGATGTCGGCCGCCCCGTCCACCACAGCGGTCCGGCTCCCCCGGCGCGCCACCTGGGCCTCGAACAGCCCCCAGACGGTCTCTTCCGGTCCGCCGTCCGCAACGGGTGTGGCCGCGTTCCCGCAGGCGGCCTCGTGTTCAGCGTGACGCATCTTCTGCTCCCAACACATAGTGACGGTGATACCCAGTCGAGCAACTTGGGCGGCATGGAGTGAGAACTCTGAAGTTCTTGCCGGGTGATGTGCGGGCTCGATGAACGAGTCCTCAGTCCCGGACCCCCTCGCGACAGTCCCGGACCCCCTCGCAACGCATTCTCCGGACTCTCGACCAGGTCCCCCATGTTCCGCCGGTCCAGTCCCCTTCAGTCACCCTTCAGCACTGATGAGACGTCAGATGCTGTGCCAACAAAGGGGTTTGGCTACTTTGCACCAACACCCGCGAACTTTGAACACTGTGGTGACGAAGTATGGACGCCGCCGGTAGAAGCCTCCTACTGTTCTCGGCGCAGCCACCGGAACCCCAGCCCCCTTGTCCTGTCCGGACGGCGCGCTGCCGCACACGTACGAGCCGAACGTTCACCCCCGGGCGCCGGGTGGCCCCACCCACCGCCGCGACGCGCCCCTCGCCGCGAGGGGCCAGGAGGAAGAATGCATCCACGGCCGCTCCACCGTTGCCGCAGACACCTCACCGGTCTGCTGGTCTCTGCCTTTCTCGTCGGCGCGTTCGCCGCCTCGCCGGCCTCCGCCGCTCCGGCACCGAGGCCGCACGACGAACTCCCGCCTCAGGAACCGGGGGTCACCCTGCGGGTCTTCGATGTGCAGGTGCCCCTCGACAAGATGTGCGACATCAAGACCGGGCAGACCCCGAACGTCGACAAGTTGATGCCCGGCATCGACTGGAGTTCGCCGGACGACTTCGGCGTCGACGATCACTTCCTCTCCGAGGTCATCGCCAACCTGACCGTTCCCGAGGACGGGACGTACGACTTCCGCCTGATCAGCGACGACGGCTCGCGGCTGCGGATCGACGACTCCACGGTCATCGATCACGACGGGCTGCACGGCGCGGAGCCCAAGGACGGATCGGCCGAACTGACCACCGGGCACCACGCATTGCGCATCGATCACTTCGATCGCACCGGTGGCCAGCAGGTCACCCTCGAATGGAAGCCGCCGGGCGCCGCCGACTTCGCCGTCGTGCCGGGCTCCGTACTCAGCACCGACGCCGACGTCGTACGGGTGACGGCACCGGGCCGCAAGGAGTGCGAAGGCGCCTTCGACTCCCCCGGCGACGGGCTGCCCCTGACCGGGACGCACCCGGACTACGCGCTCACCGATCTGCGCCCGGCGGGCTTCGAGCCGCAGGTCACCGCGATGGACTGGCTGCCCGACGGGCGGCTCGCCATCACCACCTGGGGTGGTACCGACAACACCACCGGCGAGGTCTATCTCCTCGACAACGTCCAGGGCGAGACCGATGCGGGAAAGGTGAGCGCCAAGAAGGTCGCCGACGGGCTCAAGGAGCCCATGGGCATCAAGGCCGTCGACGGCAAGCTGTACGTCTCCCAGAAGCACGAACTCACCGAGCTCACCGACTCCGACGGCGACGATGTGGCCGATGAGCGGCGGACGGTGGCGACGTGGCCGTACGGCGGGAATTTCCATGAGTTCGCCTTCGGGCTGCTCTACCGGGACGGGTACTTCTATCTGAACCTGTCCGTGGCGATCGATCTGGGCGGGGCGACCACCGATCCGCAGCCGGCGCCGAACCGGGGTTCGACCATCAAGGTGGACAAGGAGACCGGCGAGGTCGACTACATCGCCGGTGGTCTGCGGACGCCCAACGGCATCGGCTGGGGTCCCGGGGGCGACATGTTCGTCCTCGACAACCAGGGCGGCTGGCTGCCCTCTTCGAAGCTGCTCCACATCAAGCAGGACCGCTTCTTCAACCATTACACCAACCCCTCCGGCCCCTTCGACGACAAGCCAGTCGCCAAGCCGGTGCTGTGGCTGCCGCAGAACGAGATAGCCAACTCGCCCAGCACTCCTCTGCAGTTGACCGAGGGGCGGTTCGCCGGGCAGATGCTGTTCGGGGACGTGACGTACGGCGGCATCCAGCGCGCGTACCTGGAGAAGGTCGACGGGGAGTACCAGGGGGCGGTGTTCCGCTTCACGCAGGGTCTCGAAGCCGGCGTCAACCGGATCAGCATGGGCCCGGACGGTGCGATCTACGCCGGCGGCCTGGGCGCGGGCGGCAACTGGGGGCAGGAGGGCAAGCTGACCTACGGGCTCCAGAAGCTGTCCCCCAGCGGTGACAAGGCCTTCGACATCCTGGCCATGCGGGCGAAGCCGGGCGGTTTTGAACTGGAGTACACCGAGCCGCTCTCCGAGGAGACCGCGGCGAAGCTCGCCGAGAGCTACCGGGTCGAGCAGTGGACGTACGCCCCGACGCCCGCGTACGGAGGTCCGAAGATCGACGAGGAGGCCCTCGGGGTCAGTGGGGCCGCTCTGTCCGAGGATCGCAGGAAGGTGACGCTGACCATTCCCGGGCTCAAGGCGAACCGGGTCGTCCATGTCCGCTCGCCGCGCCCCTTCGCCTCCGCCGGCGGCGCTGAGCTGTGGAGCACGGAAGCCTGGTACACCCTCAACGCCCTGCCCGGCGACCAGCCGCCCGCCACCCAGTACGAGGCGGAGGAGGCCACCCTCACCGGAGGCGCGGGCTTCGACACCGAGCACGCGGGGTACTCGGGCGGCGGCTTCGTCGACAACTTCGGCCAGGAAGGGGCGGCGGTCACCTTCGATGTGGAGGCAGGCGAGGCGGGAACGTACGACGTGGGTCTGCGCTACTCCAACGGGCCCAACCCTGCGCCCGGGACGAAGACGGTGAGCGTCCACGTCAACGGTGAGAAGGTGCGCCAGACCAAGCTGCTCTCCACCATCGACTGGAAGACCTGGTCGACCGGGACCGAACAGCTGGAGCTGCGCGAGGGCCGCAACACGATCACCTACTCCTACGACAGCGGCGACACGGGGCACGTCAACCTGGACATGATCGCCGTCCATCCGAAGGGTGCCCGCGTCCAGCTCTTCGACGGCACCGGCAAGGCGGCCTGGCAGCACCCGGACGGACGAACGCCCGAGTGGCCGGTGAGCGGCGGGGCGATGGAGGTCGCCGGTGGTGACCTGCGGACCAAGCAGGGTTTCCAGGACTTCCGCGCGCATGTGGAGTTCTGGCTGCCGAACCTTCCGCCGGACGTCACCGGCCAGGACCGCGCCAACAGCGGTGTCTACCTCCAGGAACGCTACGAGGTGCAGATCCTCGACTCGTACGGTGACACCACGCTCGCGGACAACGAGGCGGGGGCGATCTACACCAAGAAGGCGCCGGACGTGAACGCGGCCACGGCTGCGGAGACCTGGCAGACGTACGACATCACCTTCCGCGCCGCCCGTTACGACGCTTCGGGCAACAAGGCGCAGGACGCCCGGGTCACGGTCGTGTGGAACGGCGTCACCGTCCACGACGACGTCGCCGTCGACGGACCCACCGGCGGCGGTGCGGCCGAGGGCCCGACGGCCGGTGCGCTCAGGCTCCAGGACCACGGCAGCAAGGTCCGCTACCGGAATGTGTGGGTCGAGCCCCTCACCTGAACCCGCCCGCGTCCTACCGGCCCCCACCGGACTCCGGCCAAGGTCGAGGTCCGGTGGGGGTCGTCGCTATCGTGCCCGCGTGACTCCCACAGCCCTGCGTCCGCTGCTGTTCCTTGATGTCGACGGACCGCTCATCCCCTTCGGCGCCTCCCGCCCGTACCCGACCTACGAGACCGGCCCGGAAGACCCGGGCGCCCGGGAGAATCCGCTCCTGGCCAGGATCAATCCACAGCACGGGCCGCGCCTGGCGGCTCTGCCGTGCGAACTCGTCTGGGCGACCACCTGGATGGAGGACGCGAACACCTGGGTCGCCCCTCGTATCGGCCTGCCGTCGTTGCCGGTCGTCGGCCTGCCGGGGCCCTCGGAGGCCGGTGGCGCCGTCGGTTACGAGGAGGAGGAAGAGGACGTGCGGAGCGGGCTGCACTGGAAGACCCGCACCCTCGTCGCCTGGGCCGCCGGCCGGCCCTTCGTCTGGGTCGACGACGAGATCACCGGCATCGACCGGTCCTGGGTCGCCGTCCACCACCCGGGCCCCGCTCTGCTCCACCGGGTGGAGCCCCGGCAGGGCCTCAGGGGCGGCGACTACACGGTTCTCGACGCCTGGCTGCGGTGCCGGGCGGTCGCGTAGCCCTTCCGGCTCCCTGCTCCGGATTCATCCCGGAGCCCGGTCGGTGACGCCTCTCCGGCAGGAGAGAACCACCAGGAAAGGCCACAACGCCTGGAGAAACGTCACGACGCGCTCCGCGGTGCCGGGGGCCCGTGCGCTCTGGAGCTCCGCCAGGAACCACAAGGCACTCGCGAACATGAGCGCGCTCGCGGCGAGCGACACGTCCAGGCGCAGCCCCCAGGGCACCGGCCCCCCGCCTCGGACTGCGGCCAGGGGCGGCCACACCGCCAGGAGCACCACGCCCACCGTGGCCACCGCCCCGTGCTCCAGCGCCCCGCCGCTGCTCGGGGCGGGCACCAGGGTCAGGGCCAGCGCGGACAGTCCACCGCCGGCGAGGGCAGCCCGGCCGGGGAGCGCCGCCTGCCGGAGCGCGTGCGCCGTCGCCACGTAGCACGTCCCCAGCACCAGGAGCATCCCCGTCATCAGCCAGTAGCTGGTGGCGCCGTAGGAGGCGAGCACGCTCAGAGTGTCCGTCGCGGGGTCGTACGCCGGGCCCTGGCGCACCTGCGCGATCGTCCAGGAGCCGACCAACAGGATGGGAGCGCATCCGGAGGAGACCAAGGCCCACCGAGGAGCAGATCGCATTCGGACAGCATAAATCCGGCCATCTTGCCTTGCGCTGATCTCCGTCCGCTTCGGGCTGCCGTGCCTTCTGCCGGCGGCCGGGCGGGTGCCGGTGGCGGTAGCGGTAGCGGTAGCGGTAGCGCATAAAGCCTGTGGTGAGGAGGCAGCAGGTGAACCGCCCCGCACGAATCGATGTGGGCCGCGAGCAGGTCATGCGTCACCGCGAGGCGGCCCATGGGTTCGATCGGGGCTGCTCCTCCGGCAGGCCGGACTCTTCGGGTCGCAGATCGTCGGTACGTGGCGGGCTCGCGGTTCGGGGCGACGGGTGGAGGTGACGGTGACGGGGTTCTCCGCGCTGTCCGCCGCGGTGCGGCGGGCGCTGAAGAGGGAGGCGCGGACCGTCGCCGAGGTCCGCGGGGCGGAGGAATCCCTCCCGCGGGTCGCCGAGTGAAGCCCGGCCCCGGGCGCGTCTGCGTGTGTGTGACGGCCGTCAGGGTGTGGTGGCCCCGGGCTTCGCGCGGCGGATGGGCATCATCGTCTCCGCCGCCTCCTGCGTCAGGTGGTCGAGGATCAACCGGTTGACGAGAGCCGGCTTCTCCAGCGGGACCAGGTGGGACGCCCCGGGCACGACAGCCAGTTCGGCGTCCGGGATCGCGCGGTACAGGGCTGTGGTGTGCTCCAGCGTCATCAGGTCGTCGTCGCCGGACACCACCAGGGTGCGCGCCTCGATGCGGGCCAGGTCCTCGGGCGTCAGCGTCGGCTGGGTGCGCCACATGTCGAGCACCTTCGCGGCCACCACCGGCCAGTGGTCCGGGCCGTCCGGTGCGACGGGTTCGTACAGCTCCCGGAAGAACGCCAGGTCGGGTCCGGACGGCGTCATCCCGTCCAGTATCGACGGCTCGGTGAAGCACTCGGGGCCCGGGCGGAAGTTGGCCCCGATCGTGACGACCTTGTGTACGAGGTCGGGGCGGTCCCCGGCGACGAGCAGTGCGACGACTCCCCCGTCACTCCAGCCCACCAGGTGTGCCGGTCCTTCGACGACCGTCTCCAGGAAGGCCACGGTGTCATCCGCCATGTCCTGGTACGTCAGAGGGCCGGCGACATCGGCCGTGTGCCCGTGGGCGCGTCGTTCCGGAAGGTACACGCGGTGGGCGGCGGCGAGGTCGGTGCGCTGGGCGCCCCATGTGTCGTTGGTGCAGAAGCCGCCGTGCAGCAGGACGAGGGGATCGCCCGTGCCCTCGGTCTCGTACCAGGTTCTGACACCTGGCAGGTCCGCGTACTCGCCCATCGTCCAGGCCTCTCCGGGGCTGTCGTCTCGTTCCGCGCCTCCGGCCAGTCTGCGTGGTGGTCCCCGGGGCCGCCACACGGGTGGGTGCGGCCTCGCGGGCGGTGGGTGCCCGGAGGTCAGGCATGGTCCGGGTCGGTGTCCCGGCGCGCGCGCCCGATGCTGGCCTCCGCGCTGTCGAGCAGCATCTCCAGGGCCGTGGGGTACGCGCTGTCGTTCATCCTCGCGACCAGCAGCGGGGCGAGGGCGGCGATGTTCGGGTGGGTTCGGGCCGGCAGTTCGGCGTAGGTGGCGCGCCAGACCCGTTCGTCGGCCGCGCGGGCCTCTTCGGGCAGGGCGAGGCTCGCGGCGTCCAGTGCGGAGAAGGCGAGTGCCTGGTCGACGAACGCCTGGTAGATCCGTACGACGTCCGCGTCGGGCAGGCCGGTCGAGCGCAGGATGCCGAGGACGGTCTCGTCGCCGGCGATCTCGTTGGCCCGGCCGCTGACCCGGCTGGCGGTCAGCACGGCGGCCTCCGGGTGGGCCAGATAGGCGGCGTGAATGCGCAGGCCGATCTCGCGCAGGTCGGTGCGCCACTGTCCGGTGGACCGCCGGCCGTGCATCGCGCGGGCGATCAGTTCGTCGGCGATGGCGAGGGTCAGGTCGTCGATGCCGCGGAAGTAGCGGTAGAGGGTGCTCGGGTCGGCGCCGAGGGCGAGGCCGAGGCGGCGCACGGTCAGTCCGTCCCTGCCGTGTTCGTGGAGCATGCGCAGTGCGGTCTCGACGATCAGCTGCTGGGTGACGACGACGCCGTGGCGTGTCGGCCGCCTGCGCCGTCGCGCCTCCTCCGGGACGACCTTCTTCGCCATCCGGACCTCTCTTCTCATGCTCTCGATGCCGGTTCAGCGGTGCTCACCTGCTGGCCTCCCACCTTACGCCAACGCCGTTGACGTTACTCGGGTGCGCCTCTTTCATGGACGAATCCATGGGCACCGGCCCGCAGGGCCCGGCCCCTCGACGAAAGGCACATCCGCCATGCGCGTACTTCTCGTCGGTGCAGGTGGCGTGGGGACGGCGATCACCAGAATCGCCGCCCGCCGCTCCTTCTTCGACCACATGGTCGTCACCGACTACGACCTCTCCCGCGCCGAAGCCGCGGTGGCGGCGCTCGGTGGGGACGAGGGCAGGTTCACCGCGCTGCGCGTCGATGCCTCGGACGGGGCGGCGGTCGCCGCGCTGATCGCGGAGCAGCGGTGCGACATCCTCGTGAACGCCACCGATCCCCGGTTCGTGCTGTCGTTGTTCGACGCGGCGCTGGCCGCCGGGGTCGACTATCTGGACATGGCCATGTCCCTGTCGTCCCCGCATCCGGAACGTCCGAACGAGGAGTGCGGGGTCAAGCTCGGCGACGGGCAGTTCGAGCGTGCCGGGGCGTGGGAGGAGGCGGGGCGGCTCGCGCTCGTCGGCGTGGGTGTCGAGCCGGGGCTCTCCGATGTCTTCGCCCGGTACGCGGCGGAGGAGCTGTTCGACGAGATCGAGGAGATCGGTGTCCGGGACGGTGCGAATCTCACCGTCGAGGGCCATGACTTCGCCCCGTCGTTCTCGATCTGGACCACGATCGAGGAGTGCCTCAACCCGCCGGTGGTCTGGGAGAAGGACCGGGGCTGGTTCACGACGGCGCCGTTCAGTGAACCCGAGGTCTTCGATTTCCCCGAGGGCATCGGTCCGGTGGAGTGCGTCAATGTCGAGCACGAGGAGGTCCTGCTGATCCCGCGCTGGGTGGAGTCCCGGCGCGTCACGTTCAAGTACGGGCTGGGCGAGGAGTTCATCGAGACCCTCAAGACGCTGCACCGGCTCGGCCTCGACCGCACGGACAGGGTGACCGTGCCCGGCGGCACCGTCTCACCCCGGGACGTGGTCGCGGCCTGTCTGCCCGACCCGGCCTCCCTCGGCGAGCTGATGCGGGGCAAGACCTGTGCCGGTACCTGGGTGAAGGGCACGAAGAACGGCGCGCCCCGCGAGGTGTACCTCTACCACGTGGTCGACAATCAGTGGTCGATGCGCGAGTACGGCTCCCAGGCCGTGGTCTGGCAGACGGCGATCAATCCGGTGATCGCCCTGGAGCTGGTGGCGGGCGGTGTCTGGAGCGGCGCGGGTGTGCTGGGCGCCGAGGCGCTGGACCCTCGCCCGTTCCTCGATCTGCTGGTCGAGTACGGCTCTCCGTGGGGTCTGCGCGAGCAGTGAAAGCGGGCCGTTCGCGGGCCGTTCGCAGACCCGCCACGGGCCGGCGTCGGGCCGTCGGAAGAAGTCGAGAAGTTTTCGGGCGGCGATGTCGAGAACCCGGATCCGGCTCCGTCCCCGTAGTGAGAGCGGCCAGAATGGGCCGCCCTGCACCGAGGAGAGACTCATGGCCAAGTACCTGCTGCTCAAGCACTACCGCGGCGCCCCGGCAGCGGTCAACGACGTACCGATGGACCGGTGGACGCCCGAGGAGATCTCGGCGCACATGCAGTACATGCAGGACTTCGCGGACCGGTTGGAGAAGACCGGGGAGTTCGTCGACGGTCAGGCGCTCGCGCCGGAGGGATCGTGGGTCCGGTACGACGGTGAGGGGCGCCCGCCGGTCACCGACGGGCCGTTCGCCGAGACCAAGGATCTGATCGCCGGCTGGATGATCATCGATGTGGACAGTCACGACCGGGCCGTGGAGCTGGCCGGGGAGCTGTCCGCGGCTCCGGGGGCCGGCGGGAAGCCGATCCACGAGTGGCTGGAGGTGCGCCCGTTCCTGACCGCGCCGCCCACCGTCACGGAGTGACGCACCGATGGACGAGCTCCTTCCGCGGAGCCTGACCCCGAGTGTCCTCGCCGTCCTCGTCCGCCGCGGAGCAGACTTCGCGGCGGCCGAGGACGCGGTGCAGGACGCCCTGGTCGAGGCGGTCCGCGTATGGCCGAAGGACGCGCCGAGGGATCCGAAGGGCTGGCTGGTCACCGTGGCCTGGCGACGGTTCCTCGACGCGACCCGGGCGGATGCCTCCCGGCGGCGTCGCGAGGGCCTTCTCGACGAGGAGCCGGTGCCTGGCCCGGCGCCGGCGGTGGACGACACGCTCCAGCTCTACTTCCTGTGCGCCCACCCGTCGCTGACGCCGTCGTCGGCGGTCGCGCTCACGCTGCGCGCGGTCGGGGGGCTCACGACCCGGCAGATCGCCCGGGCGTATCTGGTGCCCGAGGCGACCATGGCGCAGCGGATCAGCCGGGCGAAACGCACCGTTTCCGGGGTGCGTTTCGATCGGCCCGGCGATGTCTCCACCGTGCTGCGGGTCCTCTACCTCGTCTTCAACGAGGGGTATTCCGGGGATGTGGACCTCGCGGCGGAGGCGATCCGGCTCACCCGGCAGCTCGCGGCCGCGATCGACCACCCGGAAGTGGCGGGGCTGCTCGCCCTCATGCTGCTCCACCATGCCCGGCGTGCCTCCCGGACCGCGCCCGACGGGAGCCTGGTGCCGCTCGCCGAGCAGGACCGGGGGCGGTGGGACACCGGGATGATCGCCGAAGGCGTGGGGATTCTCCAGGCGGCCCTCGCCCGGGACCGGCTGGGCGAGTTCCAGGCCCAGGCCGCCGTCGCGGCGCTCCACGCGGACGCCCCGACCGCGCAGGAGACCGACTGGGTGCAGATCGTCGAGTGGTACGACGAGCTGGTCGGTCTGACGGACAACCCGGTCGTGCGGCTCAACCGGGCGGTCGCTGTCGGCGAGGCCGACGGTCCGCGCGCCGGGCTGGCCGAACTCGCGTCGCTGAGCGACGCGTTGCCCCGTCATACGGCGGTGGCGGCGTATCTGCACGAGCGTGACGGCGATCTGTCGACGGCCGCGCGGCTGTACGCGGAGGCCGCCCACAAGGCCCCCACGCTCGCCGAGCGCGACCATCTGACGCGGCAGGCCGCGCGGCTCAACGCCGGCCTTCGGCGGTGAGCCGCGCACGACCGGGGCTTCGGTCTCCGTCTCCGGCGGCGGTGGCCGTGGCGGTGGTCCGGTTCGGCGTACTTCTTCAGCGACGGCGCCGGCCAGGGGGCGACCTGGAGCGCCGTGCCCAGGGCCGCCAGGGTCACCCTGCCGGTGAAGGCGTCCGCCGCGCTGAACGACCAGTTCCGGTGACCGCGTCGACGTGTGCTGAACCGGGCGCGCGGACCGTGGCCGTCGGGGAACGGTTCCCGTCGGCCACGGCCCGCGTGTTTCACCGGCCCGCGTGTTTCACCGGCCCGTGTGAGTCACCGGCCGTGCGTGTCACCGGCCCGCGGTGCCGCTGCCTCCGTCGAGCGGCGGGTGGGCGTTGCGGAGCAGTTCCTGGAACTGTCCGGAGAACCAGTGCCCGGCCACCGGGGAGTTCGGCAGGGCGCCGGTGAGGTTGTAGCCGTTGCGGCCGTTGCCGGTGTACGTCGGGTCGCACATCCGGTCGAAGCCCTTGCCCTCGTCGTTGTCGATGGGCTCGCTGCTGCCGTCGGACTCGCCCGGGGGCTTGGCCCAGACGTAGGCGTCGATCCCCGGCTCGGGTGCGGCCGTGGGCCTCTCGCCGATGCCCGCGCCGCTCTGGTTGCACCAGTTGCCGGCGTGGATGCGGCGGTCGGTCCGGCTGCCGTCGACGTAGGCGTCGGCGCTCGTCTGCGGCCCGGGGCCGGTGGGCCGGGCGGAGCCGCCCCAGCCGTTGCGGGCGGTGTCGATGAGCATGCCGAGGTCGGAGGCGAAGCCCTGGCGGACCAGTTCGGTGCGCAGGGCCTGGGCGAACGAGAGCTCGTCGACGTAATGGTTCCAGTCGATCCAGCGCGACTGGCGCACCGTGGTGCCGTTCACGGAGTCGGTCACCGCGAAGTGCGGTTCTTTGAGCGCCGAGTAGTTGGCGGTGTTCACGATGAAGCCGTGGACATCGGCGACGGTGGCGCCCTCCATCGTCGCGGCCTTCTTGAACTGCTGTGCGGCGGGGATGAAGTTGGAGTCCCAGCCGAGCCAGCCGTGGTGGGCCGCGTCGACGTAGTTGTAGACGTTGGGGATGGCTCCGAGCGTGTGAAGGGCGTACCCGATGCCCTTCTCGTAGTTGCCGTTGGCCTTCATCGTGGCGCACTCGGGCGTCGAACCGGCCGTGCCTCCGGCGTTGGTGACGAGGTTGGGCAGCGAGTCCGGTTCGATGAGTGTGACGATGCGCAGAGAGGCGTAGGCGGGGTCGTCGAGGATGTCGGCGATGGGGTCGATGTAGTCGCTCTTGTAGCGGTCGAGTTCGGCGGGGCCGAGTTCGCCGTTGGAGGCGAGCGCGGCGCAGTCCCGGCCGGGCAGGTTGTAGATGACGACCTGGAAGAGGTCGGCTCCCTGGCTCACGGCGGTGTCGAGGTGCGCTCGTAAACCTCGTGCGCCGGGTGTGCCGTCGATCGCGGCGATGCGGTCCATCCAGACGAACGAGGGCTCGTCGGCGATGGCGGCTCCGCCGGGTTCCGCGGCGGCCCTGGCGGACCAGTCGGGGTTCACGTAGGCGGTGGCGCCCTCATAGGGGTTGTCCACGCGGGCCGCGGCCGACGCCTGTCCGGGAACGGCGACCGCGAGTGACGCGCCCAGGATCAGAGCGGACAGTGCGGCGGCGGCCCTTCGGCGGGGCGCCTGCGGGACGGCGGTGTGCCGTGGTGCGTGCGGTGTGGTGGTGCCTCTGCTGCTCATTGCGGCTCCGTGCTCCTCTCGTACGTCCGTCGCGGTGTCGACGGACGGTTCGGGGGTCCGTGACGCTCAGGAGGTGAGGTGTTCGGTGGGGGAAACGTGCGTGGGAGCGCTCCCAAAGTGACGCGACATCCAACGCCTGTCAAGCAGCCCGGCGCAATTACCTTGCATTGTGCGGCAGTTGACGGGATTGGAGCGCTCCCATACGCAGGAGACCGAGTGGTTCTCGGCCGAAGACGCGGCAACGCTGGTCTAGTCCAGGCCGCGCCGGTCCCTCTATCCTCACCCTTAGCCGGTGACACACCGCCCCCACCCAGGTTGCCTGCCGGCGCGTACCCCCACTCAACTCCGTACGAGCAGCCGGGTGACTCCCCCCATTCGCCGCCTCCAGGAGGCCACGGTGACATTTCGCACCAGAAGCTCGGCGATCATCGGAACACTCTTCCTCGTCACATCCCTGGCACTGGCCACGGCGTCGGCGGACGAGCCCGCCGACGCCCCCGTTCAGCAGGTCAGCGCCTCTCTGACCGAAGTGGCCAGGGCTCAGGGGCCGTCGGCCGGGGCAGCCGGGCCGGACGACACGGTATGGATCGCCGAACGCGCGGGCACCGTGAGAGTTCTGGACGATTCAGGGCTCGGGGAGCCCGTCCTCGACATCTCCGACGAGACCACCACCGACGGCGAACGCGGGCTGCTGGGCGTCGCGTTCGACGAGACGTTCGCGCACTTCTACATCTCGTACACCGATCTCGAAGGCACCAGCACGATCGACGAGTTCGCGGTGGAGGACGGCGGGCTCCAGCCGGAGACACGGCGCACGGTCCTCACCCAGACCCAGACGTACGCGAACCACAACGGCGGGGACATCAGGTTCGGCCCCGACGGCTACCTGTACATCGCCTTCGGTGACGGCGGTTCGGGCGGCGACCCGCATGGCAACGGGCAGAAGCTCGACACCCTGCTCGGCAAGCTGCTGCGGATCGACCCGAGCGGCGGCGAACCGTACGCGATCCCGGCGGACAACCCGTTCGTGGACGACGCGAACGCGAAGGACGAGATCTGGGCGTACGGGCTGCGCAATCCGTGGCGGTTCTCCTTCGACGCGGGCACCGGCGACCTGCTGATCGGTGACGTCGGCCAGAGCGACTGGGAGGAGATCGACTGGGCCCCCGCGGACAGCGAGGGCGGCGAGAACTACGGGTGGGCCTCCATGGAGGGCACGCACCCCTTCCGGGGCGGCACGGAGCCCGCGAACCATGTCCCGCCGGTGTACGAGTACGACCGCACAGGCCTCGGCTGCTCGGTGACCGGCGGATTCGTCTACCGCGGCGACGCGCTGCCGGACCTCCGGGGGAGCTATGTGTTCAGCGACTACTGCGACGGCACCCTGCGGACGCTCCAGCTGGACAACGGCGAGGTGACCGGCGTCGGTGACCTCGGGGTCAGCGGCGGGGAGGTCATCTCGTTCGTGGAGGACGGTGACGGCGAGCTGTACGTGCTCAGCAGCGACGGCGTCGTCTCCCGCGTCGATCCCGCGTGAGCGGCTGATCCACGCGGGGGCCGCGTGGACCGTGAGCGGGGCCTCGCCACGCGTGGACCGTGAGCGGGGCCTCGCCGGTCATGATGACCGGCGAGGCCCCTCCCTGTCCGTGCCTCCTCCGCGCTTCTCCACGCCTTCTCCGCGCTGGTGGCCGCGGCGGGCGTCCCGGTCGAAGATGCCCAGCAGCTCGCACGGACCGCCCTCGGCGCCGATCGCGTGCGGGAGCATCGTGGGGAACTCCGCCGCCTGGTTCGTCTCGATCCGCAGGCGCCGGTTGCCCAGGAGCAGGATCGCGGTGCCGGACAGGACGACGAGCCACTCCCGGCCCGGATGTGCGCGCAGACGTGAGGGGTTGTCGGGCGGCGGCTCGGTCATGCGCTGGCGGATCACCGTCATGCCGGGCTCCGCCTTGACGGGCCACCGCATCTGACCGTGGGCCCCGTCGATCATCGGGTTGGAGACGATGTCGTCGGACGCGGTCTCGACGAGCTGGTCGAGCGAGGTGTCCAGGGCGCGGGCGAGCGTGACGAGCTGGTCCAGGGCCAGCCGGCGCCGGCCGTTCTCGATGCGGCTGAGCGTGGACTGGCTGACCTTCGCCCGGGCGGCCAGCTCCTCCAAGGACCAGCCCTGGGCCACGCGCAGGGCGCGGATCCGTTTGCGTACCAGGCTGTCCAGCTCACCATCTTCTTGCGTCATAGGCATAAGTGTATGCCATCTGTGCAAGGTGTGCTTAGCGTCGTCCGTGGTCGGCCCCGGAACCGGTGGGCTCGCTCGCACGGAAGAGGAATCCATGAGTACGAACCATCCCGGTCCGGTGGGCGTCGGTCCGGACGACGCCCCGGACACGTCGGGCGAGGCTGTGCCCGACGCGCGTCAGCGCCGCACGATCCTGATCACCGTGTGCATCGCGCTGATGGCCGTGATCGCCTCGGTCTCGGGGCTCAACGTCGCCCAGCCCGACCTGGCCGTCGCGTTCGACGCCTCGCAGAGCACGATCCTGTGGATCATCAACATCTACACCCTCGGCCTGGCCGCCCTGCTGTTGCCGCTCGGCGCGATCGGCGACCGGCTGGGCCGCAAGCCCGTGCTGGTGGCCGGTCTCGTCGTCTTCGGCCTGGCCGGTGTGGTGGCGGGTCTCGCGCCGTCGGCCGAGGTCATGCTCGCCGCCCGTCTGTTCAGCGGGGTGGGCGCGGCCATGATCATGCCGATCACCCTCGCCGTGATCACCTCGACCTTCCCGGAGGAGGAGCGGGGCCGGGCGATCGGGGTGTGGACCGGGGTCGCGGGAGGCGGCGGCGTTCTGGGCATGTTCCTCTCGGCCGCGCTGGTCGACGCGGCGAGCTGGCGGTGGCTGTTCGTGTCCCCGCTGGTTCTCGGCGCCGTCGCTCTGGTGATGACGCTGCGGTTCGTTCCCGACTCCCGCGAGAGGTCGCGGCACGGGTTCGACGTCGGTGGTGCGCTGACCTCGGTCGTGGCGGTGGTCGGGCTCATCTTCGTCCTGCAGGAAGGACCGGAGCGCGGCTGGACCGCGCCGGTGACGCTGCTCGGTCTTGTCGTCGGGGTGATCGCCGCCGCCGGTTTCGTGGCCTGGGAGCTGCGCCGCGGGGAGGGAGCGCTCCTGGACGTCCGGCTGTTCGGCGAGCGCGCACTGGCCGGAGGTTCGGTCACCCTGCTGGTGGTCTTCGGGGTGCAGGCGGGCATCTTCGTGGTCCTCTTCCCGTTCCTCCAGGCCGTACTCGGCTGGTCCGGGCTGCTGTCCACGCTGGCTCTCATGCCCACGGCCGTTCTGATGATGATGGCCCCGGGCCTGGCCCCGCACCTCGCCGGGCGCATCGGCGCCCGCGCGACCATGGCCACGGGCATCCTGCTGGCGGGCGTGGGGCTCGCGGTCATGGCCGGGATCGTCTCGGTCGACGGCGGCTACCTGTCCGTCCTTCCCGGCATGCTGGCGATGGGGCTCGGCATGGGCCTGGCGATGACGCCCTCCACCGAAGCCATCACAGGCGCGCTGCCGCGCGAGCGCCAGGGGGTCGCGTCCGCGCTGAACGACGTGACCCGGGAGTTGGGCACCGCGCTCGGCGTCGCCCTCCTCGGCGCGCTGCTGTCCGCCGGCTATCGCGGTGCCATCGACGGCCGACTCGCCGGGGTCCCGGAGGGTCCGGCCGACATCGCGCGCGGAGGCGTCGCCAACGCCGTCGAGGCCGCGAACGGCGCGGGCCCCTACGCCCAGGCGCTGATCGACGCCGGACGCCGGTCGTTCGTCGACGGCTGGCAGAACGCCATGTGGGCGGGGGCCGCCGTGATGGCAGCTCTGTTCCTCTACGTCCTGGTCCGGGGGCCGCGACGTCCCGCCCGTACCGGGGCGAACGCCGAGCAGCCCGCCGGGCCGGATGCCGCGGAGCCCCTGGCCTCCACGGAACGGGTCGACGCGGCGACGACGGCCTGAGCCGTCCCGGGCGGAGCCGATGTCCGGAGCGGGCCCGTGGCCCCCCTTTGCCCCAACGGCGATCCGGATCTCCCGCGCCTGCCCCTGTCCCTGCCTGCGGACGACGACGGCAGCGACGGCCGTGGCCACCACGACTGCGACCGGCGCGGCGGCACGGAAACCCGGCGGCACGGAAACCCGGCAACGCGGCTGCGCAGGTGAACGGCTGAGGGTCGCATCGACGGACGGCGGCGAGCAGCGCCGCTCGCCCGGCGGGCGCCGGAGCCGTTCGTCGGCCCCGCGTCGCGACGCGGGTGTGGGCTGCACGTACGGTACGGCAGGTGAACGAACCGCTCGAAGCCGTGACCGGCCGCCCTGCGGACGGACGTGCCCCGGCCCCGACGACCCGCGTGTTCCTGGCGCTCGCGCCGCCCGACGACGCGAAGGAGGAGCTGGAGCAGGTACTGCGTCCGGCCTATGACGCCTACCCCCGCATGCGGTGGAACCGCATCGAGGACTGGCACATCACCCTGGCGTTCCTCGGGGAACTTCCGGTCGCCGCCGTTCCGCCCCTGATGAACCCGCTGGCCGGGCTCGCGGCCCGGCAGCGGCCGTTGCGGCTGGCGCTGCGCGGCGGCGGGCACTTCGACGAACGGGTGTTGTGGACCGGGGTCACGGGGGACCTCGACGGGCTGCACCGCCTCGCCGCCGACGTACGCGCCCTCGTCAGGGAGTGCGGGGTCTCCTTTCCCGAGCGGCCGCTCCGGCCGCATCTGACGCTGGCCCGGTCCCGCCGGGGCGACCACACGAACACGGTGGAGGCCGCGGCCTCACTCACCGCGTTCGCCGGCCGGGGCTGGGTGGCCGGGCGCCTCCACCTGGTCGGCAGCAACATCGGCCGCGGCCCCGGGCCGATCCACTACCGCGACGTCGAGGCCTGGGACTTCCACCGGGGGGCCGGCGGGGTCTACGGCGGCTAGGACCTGTCGTCAGCCCCCCTGGTGGTCACCTCGTTCCGGGCGGCGTGGGCCGGGCGTGATTCAGCAGAAACTCGGTCGCCCGCGCGATGGCCTCGGCGGACGTGTCGTGGACGGCCTCGGACTCGTCCTCCCGCAGGTCCGCGCCCGTGGCGGTGTACCACCAGGCGTCGGCGCCCGGGTCGTGGTGAATCACGGCGTCGCCCCCCGCGTAGTGGAGCGGAATGGACTCGCTGGCGGACTTCTTCGGTACCGCGTGGGGCCACTTGAGGCGGGCCGACTGGCGCTTGATGCCACCCCAGGCCGCGCCGAGCTGTGCGTAGCTGCATCCGCCGCGACCAGCGACGGTGGCCGCGCTCTCGGCCAGCCGGTCCACGGACCGCTTGGCTTCGTAGAGCGAGCGCAGCATCGCCAGCTGCACGTCGGGCGCGGCCATGAGCGCGGCGTCGAAGGGCTTTTCGGCGGTGCGGTAGGCCACCGCGCGCGTCGAGATCCGTTCGGCCAGCGACCGGACCGCTGCGAGCAGTTGCTCGTCCATGGCGAACGTGTCGTCGTCAACGGGCTCGTTCCAGGCGGGGTCGACCGGGGTGAGGACCGTGGCCCAGAAGTTCTCGTCGCTCTGATCAGGGGTCGGGATCGCCTTCACATCATCCATGCGACAATTTTAGCTGTCACGGATCGCACGGACAATTGAGTTTGTCGCCCCAGTGAAGTGACAGGTAACGCTGTCCGATCTCTCAGTCGCCGTCGACCACCTCCCCCAGCGCACCCGTGAGCCGCCCCAGCACCTCCTGCAGCCCGAGAACCTCCTCCAGCGACAGGCCCGTGGCAGCCAGCACGCCACGGGGGACGGACAGGGCGCGCTCGCGCAGGCCCGCACCCTCAGAGGTCAGTTCGATCACGACGGAGCGCTCGTCCTCGCGGCTGCGTTCACGCCGGACCAGCCCGGCGCTCTCCAGCCGCTTCAGGAGGGGTGACAGGGTCCCCGAGTCCAGGTGGAGACGCCCCCCGATGGCCTTGACCGGCTGCGGGCCCTGCTCCCAGAGGACCAGCATCACCAGGTACTGCGAGTAGGTGAGGCCGAGATCCTTGAGCGCCCGCCGGTAGTAGCCGCCGAACGCCCGCGAGGCGGCGTGCAGCGAGAAGCACACCTGGTGATCCAGTCGCAGCAGCTCCGCGTCGGGAATGGCGGAGAGGTCGGGCGAGGCGCTCGGGACAGAGGTCATGACACCAGCGTACCGTCGCACAGCCTATTGAGTTGTGCACAATTCAATTGTGTGCCATCTTCGTGTCTGCAGTCACGACCAGCCGGGTCGGGGCTCCAGAGGAGGGCCATTCCATGGACGCGTTGTACACCGCCGCCGCCACCGCCAACGGGCGTGAGGGCCGTGCCGTCAGCTCGGACGGCCAGGTCGACCTGCCGCTCGCCATGCCCCAGGCCCTCGGCGGCAACGGCAAGGGCACCAACCCCGAGCAGCTCTTCGCCGCCGGGTACGCGGCCTGTTTCGCCAGTGCCATGGCCGCGGTCGGCCGCCAGATGAAGGTCGACACCAAGGACGCTTCCGTGACCGCCGAGGTCTCCATCGGCAAGGACGGCGACGGCTTCGGGCTCGCGGTCGTCATGCGCGTGGAGCTCCCGGACTCCCTCGCGGGCGAGACCGGGCGGAAGCTGGTCGAGGCCACCCACGCCTACTGCCCGTACTCCAAGGCCACCCGGGGCAACATCGACATCGAGCTGGTCATCGAATAGCCGTCACCGGGCCGGCAGTCCCGGCCACGGACCCGCGAGCCGTGGCCCGGACGCTCACCCCTTCAAGCGGTCCAGCACCGCCCCCACCGCGCGGTGCACGGCCTCGCGCGCCCCGTCGGCCGGGTCCAGCGTCTCGAAGCCGTGCCGCCCCTCCGGTACGTCGATGATCTCCAGGTTCGCCCCGCAGCGGGCGGCCTCGGCCACGAACTCCTCGACGGTCCTGGCGATTTCGGCGCTCTCCCGGCCCGCCCGGACGAGGACGACGGGAAGGCGACCGGCACGGGAGAGCGCCCGGACGGGGTGGAAGCGCGACCCGGTCAGCCCCCAGCCCGGCAGCGGCGCGAGGATCGGGTAGTTCGCGGCTACGCAGCGCAGCCACACCGGGGGGTCCGTCAGCCACTCCGCCGTGATCGGGCCCCCGCCCGAGAAGAACCACAGGGCGACCCGGTCCGCGTCGACTCGCGGATCGGCGCGTACCCGCTCCACCGCGGCGGCCACATCGGCGGCGGCCTGCTCGTAGTCGGTCACGGCGTGCAGACAATGGTCGAGCGTCACGCCCACGACCCCTTGCCCGGCGACCTGGCGTGCGTACCCCGTCAGGGTCGGCCAGTCCCGGGGCGTGGGCCTCGCCCCGGGAGGCACCGGGCCGCCGTGCACGAACACCACGGCCGGGTGCGGCCCGGGACCGTCCGGCAGATACAGGTCGGTGTTCCCGGTCCGCTCGCGTGAGCGTTCGGGTACGTCGAGGAGGAACGGCCGCAGATGGGCGGGAGTGCGGCCGGCCTCGGCGGGGGTCAGCAGGTGTCCCCCGCCGGACGCGGCCTCGATGAGTACCCCGGCCAGCGCATCCGGCGAGGACAGCATCGGCCAGTGCCCCGTGGGCAGTTCGAAGAAGGTCACCCGGGCTTCGGCGAGCGCTTGCAGGGCGGGAGTGCCGACGTCCACCATGATCTGGAGCATCTCCACGCCCGGCCCGTTGCCGGTGCACAGCACCCCCGTCGCGGGCACCTCGGCCAGGGCGCCGGTGAGCCGGAGCGGTTGGAGCAGTGTGCCCAGCGGCTGCGGGGCCGCGAGGGCGGTGAGACCGTCGAGCGCCGCCTCGGAGAGGCCCTCGGTGCTTCCCCAGCGGGGCCACGCGTCCCTGGCCGGTGGCGGCAGTTCACCGCCCGCCGCCCCGTCCCCGGACCCGGCGGCGCGCTCCGCCACCTCCTCGCGCAGGAGCTGGTCGGGCACGGCCGCCAGCGCGGGGACGCCGTCCTGCGGCATCCCCGAGTCCAGGTACACGATCCGGGCGATCGACCGGGCCCGGCGGTCGGCGGCGCCGAGCACCGGGTGGATGCCGTAGTCGTGGCCGACGAGCACGATCTCCCCGCCGGGCTCCCCCGCCGCCGGTACGGCCACCGAGTCGATCACCGCGAGTACGTCCGCGATATGGGTCTCCAGGTCGACGGCCGCGCCCCCGTCGGCGGAGGGGCCGCCGAGCCCGGTGAGCGCCACGGTGCGGACCTGGGCGCCCTCCGCCGTCAGCCGCGCCGCGGTGTCCCGCCACACGTGCGGTCCGGTGAACGCCCCGGCCACCAGGATGAATACGGTCATGGCCCCTCCTCGTCCCACTGTCTCCCGCGCCCCGGACCCGAAGCCCCCGGCCGCGCTCGCAGGTACCGTAGGAACTCCCCCTGGTGGAGGTTCAAGTGTTCTCGTCGCACGACGGTCTGTGCACCATCGGTGAACTGGCCGAGCGCCTGGGCGTCAGCGTCAAGACCGTCCGCTTCTACTCGGACCGCGGGCTGCTGCCGGAGGCGTCCCGGAGTGCCGGCGGGCATCGGAGGTACGGTCCGGACGCCGTGGAGCGGCTCGGCATGATCCGCTCGCTGCGCGCCCTGGATCTGCCGGTTCCCGAAGTGCGCCGCATCCTCGACGAACTGGACGCGCAGGACGGCCGGGAGGGGGCCGGGGCGGGTGGCGCGCTGGAGGATGCCGTCGCCGGGCGGCTGCGCGCCCTGGGGTCCGAACTCGCCGCGCTGCGCTGGCGGGAGGCCGCGCTGAGGCTCGTACAGGAGTGCTCTCCGGCCGAACGACCCGGCCGGCTGCGGCTGGTCGGGGCGATCGCCGCCCCGCCGAGCACCGCCGCACTGGCCCGGTTCTGGCGTGCGTGGCTGCCACCCCGGATGCCCGCCCGGTCCGTCACCGCGTTCCTGGAGGCGGCGGTTCCGTCCCCGCCCGACGATCCCCGGCCGGCCCAGGTCCTCGCCTTCGCCCGGCTGCACGCCTTCGTGACCCGGCCGTGCGGCGGCGAAGCGGGGGCCGGATCCTGCCAGCCCCGGGCGCACGGCGTCGAGGGGGCCCGCGCGTCGGCGGTGCTGTACGCGGGTCTGGCGGAGGCGTACGAGCTGGCGGGCGCGGAACTGCGCCGTGGCGCGGAGCCGGCTGCCGGGGAGACGCTGGACGGATTCGTGGACGCGTACGCGAGCACGTACGGCGCCCGGGACACGCCCGCCTTCCGCCGCGTGCTGGCGCGACGGCTCGCGGACGATCCGCGCATCGACCGGTACTGGGAACTGACGGCCGAGGTGATCAGCGCTCCCGGCGGTCCTCCCGAGCCGACCCCGGGGTCGGCGCACGACTGGCTCCTCGCGGCCCTGGAGGCGCAGGTGGCGGGAGCGGCCGGCCACGGCGGTGCGCGGCGCGGGCCCGTCGGTGGGGCGCCGGTTTCCGTCGCCTCCGTGTAGCCGCTCCGCCCCCGGGACAGCCCGCCTCAGCCTGCTGTGTGCGGGCCGAAGCGTTCGGGGGCGAGAGCCGCCAGCAGTGAGGTGACCACCAGGTCGGTCGAGGCGGCCATGTCCACGGACTCCGGCGCCAGAAGCCACTGGACCTGGAGTCCGTCCATGACCGCGATGATGGCGTTGGCCGCGTTGTCGGCCGACTCCGCGCGGTTGGCGGGCAGTTCGCAGGCCTCACGCAGGGCGTCGGCGACGAAGGCGCGCAGCCCGTCGTAGCGGTCGCGGAAGTAGTCCTGGGCGGGGTGGTCGTCGGTGACGGACTCCGCCGAGAGCACCGCGTACAGCCGGACGATGCCCTCGCGCTCCGCGTTGCGCAGTGCGGTGTTCACCAGGTGGCGCAGGAAGTCCAGCCCCTGGGGGCGGTCGGGGCCGAGCTGCTCGATGTCCCGCTGGTCGCGCAGTTCGAGCACGCTGGTGAGAAGAAGAGCCTTGGAGCGGAAGTAGTGCAGCACCCCTGCCTGGGTGAGCCCGACCCGGTCCGCGATCTCGGCGAGCGAGGCGTTGTTGTAGCCGCGGGCGGCGAAGGTGTCCATGGCGATGGCCAGGATGTCCTGCTGCCGCTGCCGGGCTTCCGGACTGCGCGGCGTGCGGGGCGCCGCCGGACCGCGTGCCGGTCTGCTCACTGACTGGTTGCTCACCGGATCAGCTTAAGCCTGCCGGGCCCCTGGTGAAGATCTTCGGGACAGCGTGAGAGAACACCGGAGCCGACTACTTACTAACCACTTAGTGGGTGTGCTTTCATGCCGTTGTCCCGCCCTCTCGTGACCGGCACGCCCGGAGCGAGGCGTCCGCCGCGCCCTCCTTCCGCCGGGGTGCCGCCTGTCAGCAGGTACGAACCCAAGGAGAGCCGCCACCATGCCAAGCTCCACTCCCCCGCGTCTCAGAGCGCGCGCGGCAGGCGCCGCGCTCGTCGTGACCGTCGCCGCGCTCGGTGTCGACGGTGCTGTCACCCCCGCCCGGGCGGCCGACCCGGTCGCCCGGGTGTGGATCACCACACCCGACGGGTCCAAGAAGCTCACCCCGGAGGGGAACATCCCCTTCACCGAGTCCCCGCAGGCGATCGACATCCGGATCGACGCGAACAGCAAGGGGCAGAAGTTCACGGGCGCGGGGGCGTCCGTGACGGGCGCATCCGCCCATCTCGTCCAGGGCCTTCCCCCGGCGCAGCGCTCCTCGCTGCTGACGTCGCTCTTCTCCGCGGAGGGCGACGGCATCGGGCTCAACTACCTGCGACAGCCCCTCGGCAGCACCGACTTCGACGCGAACACCGACCCGTACACGTACGAGGACACCCGGGGCGCCTTCTCCATCGACCGGGACCGGAGCCAGATCATCCCGGTCCTGAAGCAGGCCACCGCCGTCAACCCGGCCATCCGCTTCATGGGCTCGCCCTGGTCGCCTCCGGCCTGGATGAAGACCAACAACTCGCTCAACGGCGGGAGTCTGCGCGCCGAGCACTACCAGACCTACGCCGACTACCTGGTCAAGGCGATCAGGGCGTACGGCCAGGAGGGCATCACGCTCACCGATCTCACGGCGCAGAACGAGCCGGAGTTCGCGACCGGTTACCCGTCGATGAGCATGACCTCGGCCCAGCAGGCGGACTTCCTGCGGGTCCTGGACCAGGCGCTCACCGCCGCGAACCTGCCGACCAACATCCTGGCGTACGACCACAACTGGGACCACCCGAACTACCCGCTCGACGTCTTCGCCCGGACGGGCGGCATCCGGCGGATCATCGGGGCGGCCTTCCACTGCTACGGCGGGGCGCCCGCCGCCCAGAAGCAGATCGCCGACACCGGAAAGCGGGTGTTCTTCACCGAGTGCTCCGGCACGGACAGCGCGAACCCGGCGACGACGTTCGGCGACACGCTCAAGTGGCACGCCGAGAACCTCGTCGTGCAGAACATGCGCAACGGCGGCGAGACGGTGATCAACTGGAACCTCGCCCTCGACCGGAACGGCGGCCCCCACCAGGGGCACTGCACCAACCGCTGCAACGGCATCGTCGAGATCGACGGCGGTCGGGTCACCCGTAACGCCGAGTTCTATGTCCTGGGCCACGTCTCGAAGTTCATCGAGGCGGGGGCGGTGCGGATCGGCTCCACCAGCCAGGGCGCCGGCGGGGTGCAGAACGTCGCCTTCCAGAACGGCGACGGCAGCCGCGCCGCCGTGGTCGTCAACACCGCTTCGGGATCACAGCGGTTCTCCCTCACCGACAGCGGCAGGTCGCTCGTGTACACCCTGCCTGCCGGAGCCGTCGCGACCTTCACCTGGGACGGGAGCGGCGGAACGACCGAGCCGCCCGTGGGGTCCATCGATCCCGCCGCCTGGTACCAGGTGCGCAACGTCAACAGCGGCGCCTGCCTCGACGCGGCCGACTGGGGTACGGCCGACGGCACCGCGCTGCAGCAGTGGGCCTGCGGGACCGGGGCCAACCAGGGCTGGCAGTTCCGGCCGACCGACTCCGGGCACTACCAGGTGGTGAACCGGCACAACGCGAAGGCCTGGGACGTGGACGGGGGCCCGGGGGCGACCGCCGACGGCACCAGGGTGCACCTGTGGTCGTACGTGGGCGGCGTCAACCAGCAGTGGCGTCCACAGGCTCTGGGCGGCGCGGGGCAGTACCGCTTCGTCGCCCGCCACAGCGGCAAGTGCCTCACCGTCGACAACTCCTCGACGGCCGACGGGGCCAGGCTCTCGCAGCAGCCCTGCTCCGGTTCCTCGGCACAGGCGTTCTCCCTGACCCGCTGAAGCGGGCAACGGGTTCGCGGCGGCTCTCCGGACCGGGGAGCCGCCGTGGCGCGTCTTCGCGGCGCGGAGGGGCCCGAGGGGAATTTCTCGATGCGCTGGACCCGGGAGCTGAGCTCGGGGTCGTGCCGGCCGTCCGCGAGAGGGGGCGAAGACTTCCTGCACGGGACGGCCGATGTCGACCGTCGCTTCGAACTGTCTGCTTTTGACTCTCTCCGGTCCGGTGGGACGCGGCACCGCCATCTATTGTCCGCCGTCAGTGTCGGACGGGTCTGACGTGAGCGCATGCCGGAAGCCCCTGACCGGCGGCCGCCCCGCTCCCGCACGATGGGGCGACCCGCTCCCGCTCCCGGACCGTTATTGCGGTCGGGGGTTTATCACGCGTATATTGGATTCTTCTGCGCACACGCAGAAAGGCCCCACGCGGGGGCCTTATGGATACGAATATATCTGGCGGGGAGCCGTTTTGTCAAACCGGGAAAGCGACGAATTGCGGGAAGAGCAGGAATTCATCGATCGGCTCCATGCCCGGGTCGACGCACTGCGCGGGGTGGCGGCCGAGGGGGTCGAGCACGCGTTGACGCCGGTCGGCACGGGCCAGCAGGCGCGGCTGGAGCGGGACATCCTCGTCGCGGAGCGCTCGGGACTGCTCGCGGCGCTGGACGCGGTGGACGGATCTCTGTGCTTCGGCCGCGTCGACCGCTCCGACGGGCTCGCGCACCACATCGGCCGGATCGGGATCCGCGAGGACGACGCCGACCACACGCCGGTTCTGATCGACTGGCGTGCGCCGGTGGCGCGTCCCTTCTATCTCGCCACGGGGCACACGCCGATGGGTCTGCGCCGGCGCCGCCACATCACCACCGAGGGCCGCACGGTCACCGAGCTCCATGACGAGATCCTCGATCTCGGGGACGACGACCGTACCGGTTTCGAGGACCCGAACGGCGACGCCGTGCTGCTGGCGGCGCTGAATTCCGCGCGCACCGGACGCATGGGCGACATCGTGCGGACCATCCAGGCCGAACAGGACGGCATCATCCGGGCCCCGCACCGCGGTGTCCTCGTCGTCGAGGGCGGCCCCGGCACCGGCAAGACGGCCGTCGCGCTGCACCGGGCCGCGTTCCTGCTCTACGAGCACCGCGAGCTGCTGGCAAAGCGAGCCGTGCTCATCGTGGGGCCCAACCCGGCGTTCCTGCGCTACATCGCGGAGGTGCTGCCCTCGCTCGGCGAGACCGGGGTGCTGCTCGCCACGCAGGCCGAGCTGTTCCCCGGGGTGCGCGCCACGGGGACGGACACCCCGCGCGCCGCCGCCGTCAAGGGCGGCGAGCCGATGGCCGAGGCGCTCGCCCTGGCCGTACGCGACCGGCAGCGGCTGCCGGAGCCCGGGGCGGCGATGGTGATCCCGCACGAGGACGGCGGGGATCTGGTCCTGGACTGGGAGATCGCTTACGAGGCCCGGCAGGCGGCCCGCGACACCCGGCTGCCGCACAATCTCGCCCGTCCGCACTTCGTCTTCCGGGTCATCGACGCGCTCACCGCGCAACTCGTCGAACGCATCGGCGCGGACCCTTACGGCGGGCCCAACTTCCTCGGCCCCGACGACGTGGCCCTGCTCGGCCGGGACGTCGCGCTGAGCAAGGAGGTGCACGCGGCGGTGGACGAGCTGTGGCCGCCGCTCACCCCGGAGGGCTTCCTCGCCGACTATCTGGCCGACCCCGTGTACGTACCGGACGAGGACGCCGACGCCATCCGGCGCGAGCCGGCCGCCGGGGCGTGGACCCCCGCCGACGTACCGCTGCTCGACGAGGCGGCCGAGCTGCTCGGGGTCGACGACAGCGCGGAGCGGGCGGCCGCGGAGGCGGCCCGGCAGGAGCGGGTCGGCTACGCGCAGGGCGTGCTGGAGCTGTCGCGCGGTTCGGAGAGTTACGAGTTCGAGGACGAGGAGTCCGAGGTGCTCGCCGCGCACGACATCATCGACGCCGAGCGGATGGCGGAGCGGCACGAGGAGGCCGACCACCGCACGGCGGCCGAGCGGGCCGCCGCCGACCGTACGTGGGCGTTCGGGCACATCATCGTCGACGAGGCGCAGGAGCTGTCGCCGATGGCGTGGCGGCTGCTGATGCGGCGGGCGCCGACCCGGTCGATGACCCTGGTCGGCGACCCGGCCCAGACCTCCGAGGAGGCGGGCGTCGGGTCCTGGGAGCGGATTCTCGCCCCGTACGTGGGCGACCGCTTCGAGCACGTGACGCTGGAGGTCAACTACCGTACGCCCGCCGAGATCATGGAGCTGGCCGCCGGGGTCCTGAGGGAGAGGGACCCGTCGTTCACCGCGCCCGTGTCGGTGCGGTCGACCGGCGAGAAGCCGTGGACGCGGGATGCCGGGGAGGATCTGGCGGGCGCGGTGGCCGGGGCCGTCGCGGAGCTGACGCCCCGGGAGGGGCGCCTCGCGGTGATCGCGCCGCGGGCGCTCCACGAGGAGATCGCCGCTCCGCTGCACGGGGTGACGGCGGGTGAGGCCCCGGACCTGACGCGGACGGTGGTGCTGCTGGATCCGCGTCAGGCCAAGGGACTGGAGTTCGACCATGTGCTGGTCGTGGAGCCCGGCCGGTTCGGCACGAGCGATCTGTATGTGGCGCTCACCCGTGCCACCCAGCGCCTCGGCATCGTTCACCGGGAGGTGCTGCCGTCGGCGTTGCGCTGACGGTCGGGGGCCGGGGGGCGATAGGGGTGGCCGGAACGGGGTTGCCGAGCCCATAGGGTGACGCCATGTCTTCGCCATTGAGTTCGACAAAGACTGCGGCCGCTCTCCGCACGTCGGCACGGGTCTCCGCAGAACTGCTGCTGGTCCTCGTGGCGGCGGCCGTCGCGTTGTGGGTACTGGGCCGGATGTGGTCGGTCGTGTGGCCGCTGATAGTCGGTCTGTTCCTCACGACGCTGACCTGGCCGCTCGCCCGCTTCCTTCGCCGGCACGGCTGGTGGCCGGCGCTGGCCGCGTCGGTGGTGACGGTGTTCGCCCTGCTCGTGGGGGCGGGCATCGTGGCCCTGATCGCGGTGCCGGTTGCGGACCAGTCCGGGGAGCTGGCCGACCGGGTGGTCGCGGGCATCGACAAACTCCGCGAGTGGGCGGCCGGTCCGCCTCTGAACATCGGCGACGACCAGATCACCGGCGCCCTCGACAGTGCGACCGACCGGCTCCAGGACAGTGTCGGCAGTGTGGTCACCACCGCCGTCACCGGGGTGAGCACCGTGGTCAACGGGGTGGTCACGGCGGTTCTGGCGCTCTTCCTGATGTTCTTCTTCCTCAAGGACGGCCCACGTTTCCTCCCGTGGCTCACCCGTCAGCTTCCCGGCAGGCTCGCCACCGACATCCCCGAGGTGGCCTCCCGCAGTTGGGCGACCCTGGGCGCGTTCGTCCGGTCCCAGGCGTTCGTCGGTCTGCTGGACGCGGTCTTCATCGGCCTCGGTCTGTGGATCCTCGACGTGCCGTTGGTGCTGCCGCTGGCGGTGCTGACGTTCGTCTGCGCGTTCGTCCCGATCGTGGGGGCGCTGTTCGCCGGGTTCGTGGCGGTGGTCATCGCCCTGGTCTCGAACGGCCTGATGGACGCCCTGCTCGTGCTGGGGATCATCATCGTGGTGCAGCAACTGGAGGGCAATGTGTTCCAGCCCATGATCCAGAGCCGGGGGCTCGGCCTGCACGCGGCGGTCGTGCTGCTCGCGGTGACGCTGGGCGGCAGCCTGGCCGGGGTGGTGGGAAGCCTGCTCGCCGTGCCGGTGGCGGCGGTGCTCGCGGTGGTCTGGAACTACCTCCGCGAACAGCTCGTGGAGGATCCGCGGGAGCCGGAGTCCGGGCCCGAGGATCTGCCGGAGGGGTCGCCCGCCCCGTCCTAGGAGTCTTCACCGGGTGTGCGCCGGGCGATCGACGCCATCGGCGCCGAGCCGTGTCCGTGCCGGCCGGCGCGGTCGTGCTCCCCGTCGGCCAGGGTCTCGGCGGGGGGGGCGGAACGTACGCGTCAAGCGTCGAGGGCGTCCGGCGAGCCCTGACGGGCTCGGGCCGGACGCCCTCGGCGCTGACGCCGCCCCAGGGGGCGGGCGTCAGATGGTCGCCGTGTCGATCACGAAGCGGTAGCGGACGTCGCTCGCGAGAACCCGCTCGTACGCCTCGTTGACCTGGCTCGCCTCGATCACCTCGATCTCCGCGCCGAGCCCGTGCACGGCGCAGAAGTCCAGCATCTCCTGGGTCTCCGCGATACCGCCGATCGCCGAACCCGCGATCGACCGGTTGCCCAGGATCAGGGAGAAGAGGTTCAGCGAGATCGGCTCCTCGGGGGCGCCCACGTTGACCAGCGTGCCCTCGGTGCGCAGCAGGCCGAGGTAGGCGCCGAAGTCCAGCGGGGCCGAGACCGTGGAGAGGACGACGTCGAAGGTTCCGGCCAGCTCCTCGAAGGTCTTGGGGTCGCTGGTCGCGTAGTACTGGTCGGCGCCCAGCTTCAGCCCGTCGTCCTTCTTCCGCAGCGACTGGGACAGGACGGTGACCTCGGCGCCGAGCGCGTGGGCGATCTTGACGGCCATGTGGCCGAGGCCGCCGAGACCGACGACGGCGACCTTCCTGCCGGGGCCCGCACCCCAGCGCTTGAGGGGGGAGTAGGTGGTGATGCCCGCGCACAGGAGCGGCGCGGCCTCGTCGAGGGCGATGCCCTCGGGGATGGTGACGGCGAACTTCTCGGTCACGACGAGGTGCGTCGAGTAGCCGCCGTAGGTGGGCTCGCCGCTGCGGTCGAGAGCGTTGTACGTCTGGGTGTTGCCCTCGGCGCAGTGCTGCTCGCGACCCATCAGGCAGGCGTCGCACTGTCCGCAGGAGTCGACCATGCAGCCGACGCCCACGCGGTCGCCGACCTTGAATCGGGTGACCCCGGGGCCGGTCTCGGCGACGATCCCGGCGATCTCGTGGCCGGGCACCATCGGGAAGATGCCCTCACCCCAGCCGTCGCGGGCCTGGTGGATGTCGGAGTGGCAGATACCGGCGAACTTGATGTCGATCAGGATGTCGAACTCGCCCACCGGACGACGCTCGATCGTGGTGCGCTCCAGCGGGGCCTTGGCACGGGGAGCGGCGTAGGCGGCAACGGTGGTCATGCCGGAGGTTCTCCTCTGGGTGATGCGGTAGGAACGTGTCCCAGCCTCGCTCCGGGTCCGACGTTTACCCAGGCCACCGCTTTGCCTACGACCGGTGGTCCTACCACTGACGGGGACAGGCTCGGCCGCCTACGACCGCGCGACGCAGGAATAATGGAACCCATGGACGATCAGCCGGAGGCCGCCGTACCCGAGCCGCTGGACCGGCGTGCGGAGCTCAGCGAGTTCCTGCGCACCCGGAGGGCCAAGCTCCAGCCGCAGGACGTGGGACTGCCCGAGTTCGGCCGGCACCGCCGGGTGCCCGGTCTGCGCCGGGAGGAGCTGGCGCAGCTGGCCGGGGTGTCGGTGGCGTACTACACGCGTCTCGAACAGGGCAACGGGCGCAATGTCTCGGCCGAGGTGCTGGACGCGATCGCGCGTGCGCTGCGGCTCACGGACGCCGAGCACGCGCATCTGAACCATCTGGCCCGGCCGGCCCGGCACAAGAAGAAGCGCCGCCCGGCGAAGACGCAGCGCGTACGGACCGGGCTGCTGTACCTCCTCGACAGCATGGAGGGCATCCCCGCGTACGTGGCCGGGGCGCGGTCCGACATCCTCGCGTGGAATCCGATGGCGGCGGCGGTGTTCGGCGACTGGGCCGCGCTGCCGACGGCCGAGCGGAACTGGGCCCGCCTGGTGTTCCTCTCCCCCGCCTACCGGGACCTGTTTCTGAACTGGGACTCCAAGGCCTCGGACATGGTCAGCTATCTCCGGCTGTACGCGGGGTGCCACCCCGACGACCCGCAGTTGTCGGCCCTGGTGGGCGAACTCTCTCTGCGGAGCGAGGAGTTCCGGCTGCTGTGGGCCACGCACAACGTCAAGGAGAAGGGCCACGGCACCAAGCTGATCCGGCATCCGCTCGTCGGCGACCTGACCCTGTCGTACGAGACGCTGAACCTCCCGGACGACGAGGACCAGCAGCTGGTGACCTACCACGCGGAGCCGGGGTCGGAGTCGGCCCAGGCCCTGCGCCTGCTGGCGAGCTGGGGCGCCGACGCGGGCCGGGCGGATGTGACCGGCGGCGGGGTGCGGGGTGCGGCCGACGAGCGATGAGGGCGGGCTTCCGTCCGGCCGGGGCCGGTTACGCAACGGGGTCCTGGTCGATGGCACACCCGGCGGCGGCCACGGCGGCGGCCAGGGGTATCGGCACGGTGACGCGCCGGGCCAGGCCGCCCGCGGCGTAGACGCGGTCCACGCCGGTCCGCGCGGACCGCGTCCCCGGTGCCGTCCGCGCAGTCGGACGACACCGGTCGCGTAGCTGCCGGCGAGCTCGTCACCGCAGCCGGTGGGGCCGTAGTTCTCGTGCGTGGCCATGACGGGGAGTCCACCGCCGTCGGCGGAGCCGGTGCCGGGAACGGCAGGCCGGGAACGGCAGGCCAGGCCTTCGAGGTGCCCGACCGGTCAGGTCGTCTCCACGCTCATCTCCGCCGCCGGCGCCGCCTTCTCCTCCGCCTCGCCGACGGTGAACGCCGCGAGTGCGGAAGCCCGGGGCGACGGTGCCGCACCCGTCCCGGCCGGGTCCAGGAGCGGCAGGGTCGTCGCGGCGGCGAGCCGGGGCAGCAGCAGTTGCCAGAAGCCCGTGAGCCGGTACGGGGAGAGCCAATCGGCGTCGTGGCGGCCGAGCACCTCGAATCCGGCCGTCACGGCGACGGTCGCGGCTGCCGCGTCCTCGCGGGCGATGCCGTCGGCGAGTGTTCCGGCGGCGGCGGCCTCGTCCAGCAGTTCCCGCACCCGGTGGTGCCACTCCATCCGCAGGTCCGGGGCGGCGGCCCGCTCGCCGTCGCAGCTCAGTCTGAATCCGGCGCGGCTCACCGGGTCCCCGCGCAGCCGGTCCACGAGGGCGTGGGAGGTGTCGACGAGTGCCTGCAGGGCGGTGTCCGTCCTGCGCCGGATCGCGGCGGACATGTCGCGCAGCCCGTGGGACGCCTCCGCCACCACGGCTTCCGCGACCGCGGCCTTGTTCTCGAAGTGGAAATGCAGCGCCCCCGTACTGACGCCTGCGCCGGAGCTGATCAGCACCAGTCTGGCCTGGGCGTAACCGTGCTGTTCGAAGACGACGGCGGCGGAGCGGATGAGCGCCTGTCGGGTCCGGGTGGCGCGCTCCTGTTTGGTCATGGAGTTATCAAACCAACTTACCGGTTTCATTTCCAGGGAACGGGAGATCACGTCAGAAGCGCCCGGGCCCGCTTTCCGGCCGTGTCCGGGCACGCGAGCCACCGGAAAAGGACCGGGAAAGAGGAACGCACGGGGCCGGCCCATTCCGTGGGCCGTTGGGCAGGTGGGCAGGTGGGCGGTCGGCGTGCTTCCGCCCAGGCGGGCAGCCGCCCTAACCGGCTGCGAACGCGTCCGCGTGGTCGGCCGACCAGGTGCGGTACGGCCTGGCCCGGTGTCCCGTCAGCTCCTGGACCGTGGGCACCACGGCCGCCTTCGCACCCGCCAGCTGTCGCTCGGCGCTCTCCAGGAAGGCCTCCGCGACGGGCCGCGGGTACTTCGCCAGCAGGGCCGCGCGTGCGGCGTCCAGACCCAGCTCCTCGAAGCGCAGCGGCCGCCCCAGCACCCGGGAGAGCTCTGCCGTCTGTTCCCGCGCGGTGATCGCCTCCGGCCCCGAGACGGCGTACGCCCTGCCCTCGTGGCCCGTGCCGGTGAGTACGGCGACGGCCACCGCGGCCACGTCACGGGGGTCGACGCACGCGACGGGGGCGTCGCCGTACAGGGCGCGCACCACTCCCGCCGAGCGGATACCGGGCGCCCAGGACAGCGTGTTGGACATGAACGTCCTGGGGCGGACGAACGTCCAGGCGACGCCGGATTCCCTGATCGCCTCTTCGTTCTCCCGCTGACGCCGGGTGATGAAGTCGTCGGCGCCCGGTTCCTCCACCGCCATCATGGAGAGCTTGACCAGGTGGCGGACGCCCGCCGCGAAGGCCGCCCCGGCGACCCGCTCGTCGTCGGGCTCCGTGGGGCTGTTCGTCACCAGGAACAGCGAGTCGACGCCTCGCAGGGCCCGGTCGAGGGCGGGGCGGTCCCCGTACGCCCCCTCGACGATCTCGACCCCGGCGCCGCGTACCGTCACACGCTCCGGGCGGCGGGCGAGAATCCGTACGGGACCGGCGGCCGCCAGCAGTGCGGCGGCCTCGCGGCCCACCGCTCCGGTCGCACCCGTCACGAGAATCACTGGGAGAGGACCTCTCGGCCGTCGGCCCGGGGGCCGGAGAGGAGTGTGGAGAAGACCGGCTCGCCGTCCTGATGCCCTGTCACCCGGACCGTCACGGTGTCGTCGGCCTCTTCCGGCAGGACCGCCGCGCTGATCCAGCACGGGCTGCCGAACTCGGCGTACTGGTGGAACCGGGTGCTCGCCTCCGCCGGGACGATGCCGCCGGGTCCCGCCGCGAGGCAGGCCGCCTGACGGGCCGCCTCCAGCAGCAGCATGCCCGGGACATGGTCGTTGGGGCGCTGGAACAGCGTCGGGTGCCGCGTGTCCACGCGCAGCTCCCAGACGCCTTCACGGCCGGTGTCCGAGAGCACCACGTCCTCGGTCCTGCTCCGGCCCGCACGGGCGGCGGCGACCGGTGCCGCCTCGGGTATCGATATCCCCTCGGCGGGGGCGTCGCCGCGCATCCGCCGGTACACCTTGGGGCTGGTGAAACGGGTCGCGCCCATCCCCGTGGCCGCCAGTTCGCCGCCCCGGTGCACCGCCCAGCCCACGCGCCCCTGCACGGGCAGTCCGCTCCGCCACTTCAGGTCGGAGCAGAACACCTCCACGTCTATCTCCGTGGGGACTCCGCCGACGCCCAAGTGGTCCTGGTGGCACACGTAGTCCAGGTCCGCCATCAGGAAGTGGTAGCCGAGCGGAACGCCGTACCCGGCGTGGAAGGCGAGCATGGCCGCCTGCCGCATCGCTTCGGCGACCAGCAGCGGATCGTGCCGGTCGCCGCCGACCGGGGCGAAGAACGGGTGATCGTGCGGCAGGACCGCCGCCACCGAGAACCGATCGTGCGCGAGACGGACCCAGTTGCGGGGAAACGCGTCCTCCGGCCTGGTCCGGTGCACCATGTCGATCCCCACGGGATGCACCATGTCGGCCTCCGAATCCATTGCCGGCACCGAGTCGATCAGGGCTGCTGCTTCGGGCATAACTCCCCCCAGGGGTCATGTGATGGCGAGCCGTTCCTGCGATGCACGTGCGCTGATAAGATACAGACTCAGCGGTTTTTTTTCTATCCCCGGCAGGGCCGCCCCTCCCCACACCGTCCCGGCCGTTTCCCGGGCCGTCCGGCCCAGTGAAGGAGACAGGATGGCCAGGCAGGACCGGGCGATCCGCACCCGCCAGGCAATCCTGATGGCAGCGGCGCAGGCTTTCGAGAAATACGGTTATCAAGCCGCGACGATCACCGAAATACTCAAAAGCGCCGACGTGACGAAAGGCGCTCTCTACTTTCATTTTCCGTCCAAGGAAGATCTCGCGCTCGGTGTTCTCGATGCCCAGGAGCCGCCGCAGACCGTTCCGGAGCAGTCCCTCAAGCTCCAGGAACTCATCGATCTGGGGATGCTGTTCAGCCACCGCCTGCAGACCAGTCTCCTCGCCCGGGCGGGCGTGCGCCTCTCCATGGACCAGCAGGCCCAGGGCCTCGACCGCAGCGGCCCGTTCCTCCGCTGGCAGGAAGCCACCCATCACCTCCTCGCGCAGGCCAAACACAACGGTGAGCTGCTCCCCCACGTCAACCCCACCGAGACGGCCGACCTGTACGTGGCCGCCTTCACGGGCACCCAGGCCGTATCCCAGACTCTCACCAACTACCAGGACCTGCAGCGCCGCCACATCACGCTCCAGCAGCACATACTCCCCAGCATCGCCGCACCCTCGATCCTCACCGCCCTCGATCTGACGCCCGCGCGCGCCGAACGCCTCGGTCTCCTGGCCCCCGAGGGCTGAACCGGCGGGTCCGGGGCCCGCGCCGGCCCTCTCCCCCGTCTACGGCTGCCCGGCCGCGAGGACCGCACCGCGGAACGTACGCCGATAGGCCAGTGGGGTGACGCCGATGGCGGCGTACAGATGCTGGCGCAGCGACGCGCCGGTGGCGAACCCGACCCGGCCCGCGATCTCGTCCACCGCCAGGTCCGTGGACTCCAGGAGGTGCCGGGCCCGGTCGACCCGCTGCTGGACGATCCATCGGCCCGGGCTCATGCCGACCTCCTCGTTGAAGCGGCGGACGAAGGTGCGCCGGCTCATCCGGGCGTGCTCGGCGAGGCTCGCCAGGCTCAGCGGCCCTTGGAGGTTCCGCAGCGCCCAGTCGCGGGTCGCGGCGGTGTCGTTCGCCGCCGGAGCGGGCACCGGCTGCTCGATGTACTGGGCCTGTCCCCCGTCGCGCCAGGGCGGTACGACGCAGAGCCGGGCCACCCGGTTGGCGATCTCGCTGCCGTGGTCCGCGCGGACGAGGTGCAGGCAGACGTCGACGCCGGAGGCGGCCCCGGCCGAGGTCAGGACGTCCCCGTCGTCGACGAAGAGGACGTCCGGGTCGAGCCGCACCTCGGGGTACCAGGTGCGGAAGAGCTCCGCGAGCGCCCAGTGGGTGGTGGCCCGCCGGCCGTCCAGCAGTCCGGCCGAGGCGAGGAGGAAGGCGCCGGTGCAGATCGACACGATGCGGGTGCCGGGACGCACGGCCGCGAGCACCGCGACGGCGTCCGCGGGCGCCTCGCGGGTGAGGCGAGAGGTGTCGAAGGGCGGGATGACCAAGGTGTCCGCCGTCGCCAGCACCTCGGGGCCGTGTTCGACGGTGATCGAGAAATCGGCGTTGGTGCGCACGGGCCGGCCGTCCACCGTGCAGGTCACGACGGAGTAGCGGCCGTCGGCCGCGCCGAGGACCCGGTTCGGGATGCCGAGCTCGAACGGATACACCCCGTCGAGGGCGAGTACGGCGACGCGATGCACGTTTTCCATGGCACGATCCTGTCGAAAGTTGGCAATCATGCCATGGTACGCCGGGTGGACAGGAGTGAGGCTGGACGCATGACGAAGAACGAGAGCATGCGCGCCATCAGCCAGAACGTCTACGGAGGTCCCGAGGTACTGGAGGAGGTCCGGCTTCCCCGGCCGGTCGCGGGACCGAGTCAGATCGTGGTCGCCGTACGGGCGGCCGGAGTGAACCCCACGGACTGGAAGCACCGGGGTCAGGCGCTGTTCCTGGACCGGCTGCCGCTCGTCCTGGGCTGGGACGTGTCGGGGGTCGTGGAGTCGGTGGGCTTCGGGGTGACCCTCTTCAAGCCGGGCGACGAGGTGTTCGGCATGCTGCCCTACCCGTACGGGGTCGGCTCCCACGCCGAGTTCACGGTCGGCCCGGCCCGCGCCTTCGCCCACAAGCCCGAGAACATCGACCACGTGCAGGCGGGCGCCCTCCCGCTCGCCGCGCTCACCGCCCGCCAGGCGCTCGTCGACACGGCGGACGTCCGGCCCGGGCAGCGGGTGCTGATCCACGCCGCCGCGGGCGGGGTCGGCCATCTCGCCGTGCAGATCGCCAAGTCGCTGGGTGCGTACGTCATCGGCACGGCGAGCGCCGCCAAGCACGATGTCGTGCGCGGGCTCGGGGCGGACGAGGTCATCGACTACCGCACGGTGGACTTCGGGGACGCGGTGAGCGATGTCGACATGGTGCTCGACCCGCTTTCGGGCGACACGCGGGCACGCTCGCTCGACGTACTGCGCCCGGGAGGCACACTCGTGTCGCTGCTGCCGGGCGGCGGTCCGGCCGAGGCGGCGAAGGCCGCCGCACGGCAGATCCGGGTGGAGAACCTGCTGGTCGAGGCCGATCACGCGGGTATGACGGCCATCGCCGACCTGGTCCGGGCCGGTGAGCTGCGCGCCCATGTCGAGGCGGCCTTCCCGCTGGCCGAGGCCGCCAAGGCGCACGCGCTGGGCGAGACGGAGCGCACCACCGGCAAGCTCGTCCTCGTGGTGTCGTAGCCCGCGGGGCGCCCGGCTCCTCGTCCCCGCAAGGAAGAGGAGCCGGGCGTTCAGGCGCCCAGCGCCAGTTTCGTACCGAGGCCGATCATCATCACGGCGACCAGGCCGTCCAGCACCCGCCACGCGGAGGGCCGCGCGAGGACCCCGCTCAGCAGCCGGGCGCCGAACCCGAGCGTCACGAACCAGCACAGGCTGGCGAGGATCGCGCCGATGCCGAAGGTCCAGCGCAGGGGCCCCTGGTCGGCGGCGACGGATCCGAGCAGGAACACGGTGTCGAGGTACACGTGCGGGTTGAGCCACGTCATCGCCAGGCAGGTCAGCACGACGCCCCGGCGCGACGCGGCCGGGGCGTCCGCCGCGTGCAGGGCGGACGGGCGCAGTACGCGGCGGGCGGCGAGCAGCCCGTAACCGATCAGGAACAGGCCGCCGAGCAGGCCGACGACGGTCAGCGCCGAGGGCCAGGCGACGACGACCGCGCCGACCCCGGCGACCCCCAGGGTGATGAGCACGGCGTCGGACAGGGCGCAGATGCCGACCACCGCGAGCACGCCGTCCCGGCGGACGCCCTGGCGCAGCACCAGGGCGTTCTGGGCGCCGATGGCGACGATGAGGGAGAGGCCGGTACCGAATCCGGCGGCCGCGGCGGTCAGGGCGTTCGTCATGCGGCCGACGCTACGGAGCACGGCAACGTGACGTCCAGCTAAAGATTCTTACGTATCATTAGTGTTCATGATGTCAGAGCTTCCCCTCGACCAGGTGCGCACTCTGCTGGCCGTGGTCGACGAAGGCACGTTCGACGCGGCGGCGAACGTGCTGCGGCTGACCCCGTCGGCGGTCAGCCAGCGGGTGAAGGCACTGGAGCAGCGCACGGGCCGGGTGCTGCTGATGCGTACGAAGCCGGTGCGGCCCACCGAGTCCGGCGAGGTGGTGGTGCGCTTCGCCCGCCAGCTGGCCCGGCTGGAGCGCGACGCGCGGACGGCGCTCGGGATGTCGGGGCCGGGTGAGCCGACGCCCCTGTCGATCGCGGTCAACTCCGATTCACTGGCCACCTGGTTCCTGCCCGCCCTGCGGCGCGTACCGCAGGAGCTGGACCTCGCCTACGAGCTGCACCGGGAGGACCAGGACCATACGGCGGCGCTGCTGCGGGAGGGACTGGTGATGGCCGCGGTGACCTCGTCGCCGGAGGCGGTGACGGGGTGCTCGGTGCGCCGGCTCGGCCGGATGCGGTATCTGCCCGTGGCCAGCCCCTCCTTCGCCGACCGATGGCTGGGACGGCGGTCGGGCGGCGATGTGCGCGAGCTGATCGGCGACGCCCCGGTGATCAGCTTCGACCGGCGCGACGATCTGCAGGACGCCTTCGTGCGCCGGCTCGCCCCCGGGTCCCGGGCGAGTGCCCGGCGCCACCTGGTGCCCACCTCGGAGGGGTTCGCGAGCGCCGTGGCGGCGGGCATGGGCTGGGGCATGGTGCCCGACGTCCAGGCGGGGCCGTTGCTGCGCGACGGCCGGGTGGTGCTGCTGACCCCGGACCACACCGTGGACGTACCTCTGCACTGGCAGCAGTGGAAGCTGGACTCACCGGCGCTGGCGACCGTGGCCGAGGCGGTGGCGGCCCAGGCCGCCGAGACCCTCACGGGCGGAGGGCCGATTGCCCCTCGACACCTTCCAGGTTAGGTTTACCTAACTCACCGGGGAGGTGCGGAACATGACGGACGGTCAGGATCGCGAGGCCCGCAACAGCGAGGACACGCCGCTGGACTGGCGGGCGCGCGGGGCGCTGTCCCGGATCGTGCTCGGCCAGATGGCCACCCAGGCGCTGGGCGCGGCCGTGCGGTTCGACGTCTTCGACCGGATCGGGCCGGGCGCCCTGAGCGCCGACGCGCTCGCCGGAGCCCTCGGCACCCATCCGCAGGCGACGCTGCGCCTGCTGCGCGCCCTGGCCGGTCTCCAACTGCTGTCCGAGACGGAACCGGGCGTCTTCCGGACCACCGCGGCGGGCGACTTCCTGCGCACCGGCACAGCCGGTTCGATGGCCGCGATGGCCCGGATGTTCACCGATCCGGTCATGCTGCGGGGCTGGGACCTGCTCGACGAGAGCGTGCGGACGGGCCGGACCACGTTCGACACGGTGTTCGGGACCGACTTCTTCGGCCATCTCAAGGAGCACCCCGAGCTGTCCGCCGCGTTCAACGAGGCGATGAGCCAGGGCACGCGGCTGACCGCCGCCACCGTGCCGCACCACTACGGCTTCGGACGCTTCAGCACCGTGGTGGACATCGGCGGCGGCGACGGCACCCTGCTCGCCTCGGTCCTGCGGGAGCACCCGAAGCTCCGGGGGGTCCTGTTCGACACGGCCGAGGGGCTCGCACAGGCGCCGCGGCGGCTGGCCGACGAGGGCCTGACCGACCGCGTCGCCCTGGAGACCGGCGACTTCTTCGCCTCGGCCCCGGCCGGCGGCGACCTCTATCTGCTGAAGAGCATCATCCACGACTGGGACGACGAGAGGTGCGCGACGATCCTGCGGCGCATCCGGGACGTCATCCCCGCCCACGGCTCCCTGCTGATCGTCGAACCGGTGCTGCCCGCCACCGTGCCGGCGGACCCGCCGGGCGGCGTCTACCTCTCCGATCTCAACATGCTGGTCAACGTCGGGGGCCGGGAACGGACCGCGGCCGATTTCGCGTCTCTGTGCACGGCGGGCGGCTTCGTCCTGCGCGGCGTGACCCCGCTGCCCGCGCCGAACATCTTCCAGATCATCGAGGCCTCGCCGGCCTGACGGGCCGCCGCGGGGGCCGCAAGCCCATGCACAGGAGTACGTATGCCCCAGCCCACCGTCCGCTCTCCGCTCCGCCGCCGACGTGTCCTCGCCGCGCTGGCCGGCGGGATCGCGGCCGCGGCGGGGGCGGGGCTGTTCCTGTCCCACGCCGCCGCCACGAAGTCCCCGGACAAGGGCGCGCCGGAGGTCGTGCCGCCCACGGCGAACGCGACCTTCGACTACCAGATCGGCGGCGCGTACACCCCGCCCGCCGGGGTCGAAGCCGTCTCCCGGGACCGGGGCGCCCGGCCCGCCGAGGGCCTCTACAACGTCTGCTACGTCAACGCCTTCCAGGCCCAGCCCGACGCCCTCGACCGGTGGGAGGACGACAATCCGGATCTGCTCCTGCGCGATGCCGACGGCGACCCGGTGATGGACGAGGACTGGGACGAGGCGCTGCTCGACACTTCGACCCCGGGCAAACGCGCCCGGCTGGCGAAGATCGTCGGCGACTGGGTCGACGGCTGCGCGAAGTCCGGTTTCCAGGCGGTGGAGCCGGACAACCTCGACTCCTACGAGCGCTCCGAGGGGCTGCTGACCCGGGCGGACAACGCGGCGTTCGCGAAGCTCCTGGCCGACCGCGCGCACGCGGCGGGCCTGGCGATCGGCCAGAAGAACACCACGGACCTGCTGGGGCAGGGCAAGGAGATCGGGTTCGACTTCGCCGTCGCCGAGGAGTGCGGCCGCTACGACGAGTGCGCCGACTACGCCTCCGCGTACGACGACAGGGTCTTCGTCGTCGAGTACACCGCGGACGACTTCGAAGAGGCGTGTTCGTCCGTGGGAGCGAAGGTCTCCGTGGTGCGACGGGATCTCGGCGTCGTCCCGGCCGGGCGGCCCGGTCATGTGTTCCGCGCCTGCTGAGCCGGCGCGCGGCGGCTACGCCGGGTGGGCGCAGACGGTGAAGGCGCCGCCGTCGGGGTCCCTGATCACCGCTTCGCTCCCGTCGGCGGGCGAGGCCGCCGACGGGCCCACCGTTCCACCCGCCGCGCGGGCGGCCTCGGTGACCGCCTCCAGGTCCTCGACCCGGAAGCGGACGTGCCAGCGCGGGCGCAGCAGGGGGTCGGCCGACGCCGCGTCCCCGCCGCCGCGCAGGGTGGCCACGGTGCGGCCGCCCTGCCGTACGACGACCGCGTCCTGCCGGTAGGCGTAGCCGACCTCGCAGCCGCCGGGTTCCTCCGAGGCCCAGCCGAACACCTCGGCGTAGAAGATCGCGGAGTCGAAGGCGTGGCTGGTGCGCAGTTCGAGGGAGGCCGGCGCGCTGTCGCGGCCGAACGACCAGGGCGGGGTCCGGCCCTCCCAGAAACCGAACGCGGCCCCTTCCCGGTCGGCGGCCAGGGCCCCCCGCCCGGGGCCGATCCGGATCGGGCCGACGGCGATGGTGCCGCCCCGTTCCCGGACCCGGGCCGCGGCGGTGTCGACGTCCGGGACGGCGAAGTACGGGGTCCAGGAGACGACCGTGGGCAGTCCGGGGGCGATCTGTCCGATCCCGGCGACGGGCAGGGTGTCGACGTGGGCGACCGAGAAACCCTCGCCGAGGGCGCCGGAGCGGAAGGTCCAGCCGAGAACGGTCCCGTAGAACTCCTCGGCGGACCGCAGGTCCCGGGTCATGAGGCTGACCCAGCAGGGGATCCCGGGCACCGGAGTGCTCTGTTCTGCCTCGGTCATCGGGATCCGTCTCCTCGCCCCCGGTGGTGAGCCGGCGGACGCCAGCGGCGGTCCGGCCGGGTGGGCCTGATGGTCACCGGCCGTTCACAGACCGGAACGCTCCGTGATGTCGGACATTCTCGGAGCATCACGTCTCCATACCTACGCCGCCCCGGTCGCCACCGCCACCCGGGACGCGTCCCCGGACGGGCGGGATGCCCGCCGCCGCCCGGCCCGGGGTGGGGGTGTCCTGTCAGTGCCTGGTGACAGACTGCGGGCATGACCCTTTCGCAGCCGAAAGCCGATCTCCGGCGTTATCTGCAATCCGCTCGCGATTCCCTCCTGTGGAAGCTCGAAGGGCTCTCGGAGTACGACGTCCGCCGTCCTCTGACACCGACCGGCACGAACCTCCTCGGGCTGGTCAAGCATGCCGCCGGGGTGGAGCTGGGCTACTTCGGCGAGACGTTCGGGCGGCCGTTCGGCGAGGTGGTGCCCGCCTTCGAGGACGACGCCGAGGCGAACCAGGACATGTGGGCGACCGCGGACGAGTCCCGTGCGGACATCCTCGCGCTGCACCGCCGGGTGACCGAGCACGCGGACGCGACGATCGCCGAGCTGCCCCTCGACGCGGTGGGCCGGGTCCCGTGGTGGCCGGACGACAGGAACCGGGTGACGCTGCACCAGATCCTGGTCCATGTGATCTCCGACCTCCAGCGGCATGCCGGCCATGCCGACCTCGTGCGGGAGCTCGTCGACGGGACGGTCGGGCTGCAGTCCGGCAACGAGAACATGCCGCCGGGCGACCGCGCCTGGTGGGAGGGCTATCGGCAGCGCGTGGAGCAGGCGGCCCGCGACGCGGGGCAGCCGCTCCCCTGACGCGGGGCGTGCGGAGCCCCGCGGCCGTGGCGCGTTCAGCGTCCGGTGAGCGCCGCGGGTTCACCGAGGTGGTGCGCGGCGGTGCGCCAGGCGGCGGTGACGGCGGCACGGGCGGTGGCGGTCGCCGCCGCCACCTCCGGCGGGAGGTGCAGCGGTGAGCCGAGGTGGACGTGGAGGCGGGGGCGGCGGGCCGGGGCGGTGAGGAGCCCGGAGATCTGCTTGACGCACCGGCCCGAGGTCACCCGGCGCGCGCCTGCCTGGCCGAGCGGCACGACCGGCGCCCCGGACGCGTGCGCGAGGCGGGCGAGGCCGCTGCGGAAGCCCTCCGGCGGGGCCTCGGCCGCGTCCAGGCGGCGGGGCAGGCGTCCTTCGCCGTAGATGAGCAGGTGGCGGCCGTCCCCGAGCGCGGCGGCGGCCGCGTCGAGGGAGCCCGCCGCGCGGTGGGTGTGGCGGTGCACGGGTATATGGCCGCCCTGTTCCAGGAGGCGGCCGAGGACCGGGATGCGCCACAAGCCCGCGGTGGCCATGACGACGGGTTCGACGCCGAGGCGCCGCAGGGCGGCGAGGACGATGCCCGGGTCGGCCAGGGAGGTGTGGTTGGCGACGATGATGCTGCCGGCGGCGGGGGCCGTGGCGTGGTCGGACGTGACGGTGAGGCGTCCGAGCGAGGGGACGACGGCGGCGGCGATGCGGCTGAGCACGGTTCTCCCTGGGTCCGGCGGGCGCGGCCGTCCCGGTGGGCGGCGGTGCGGTGCCGGGTCCGGCCTTCTCGGCCTCGCCCGCCACGCCCTCATCTTCGTGGCGGCCGGGGCGCGGAACCTGAGTGCGGATACTCAGCTCTTCTGGGGCGATCGCCCCCGCATCGGGTGCGCGGGGACGCTCCGGCGGGGCGTCGGGCCGGCCGGGGCGCGGTGCCGGGTTGTTCCGGTTCCGGGCGCCGGGGCGGCGTCCGGAACCGGTGTTCCCGGGACGGTGGGCGCACGGGTTCAGACGGCCAGCCACACCGCCGTGTCCCGGGGCAGTCGGCCGTCGGCGTCCAGGGGTCCGCTGCTGAACAGGACCTCGGTGTGGGCGGGGAGCTGGGCGGGGTGCTCGGCGAGGTTGACGGCGCAGACGAGGTGCTCGCCCCGGGCGAAGACAAGGAGATCGGGCTCCTCGTTCAGCCAGCGCAGCGGTTCGGCGTGCAGGGCGGTCAGGGAGCGCCGTTGCCGCAGGGCTTCGCGGTAGAGGGACAGCATGGAGCCCGGGTCCCGTTCCTGGAGGTCGGCCGCGCGGGCCGGCCAGTCGGCGGGCAGCGGGAGCCAGGGTTCCACGGTGGAGCCGAAGCCGGCGAAGGGTTCGCCGGCCGCCCAGGGCAGTGGGGTGCGGCAGCCGTCGCGGCCGGGGGCCCGGCCCTGGGAGCGGAAGTACATGGGGTCCTGGATGCGGTCCAGCGGTACGTCGGCCTCGGGCAGGCCCAGTTCCTCACCCTGGTAGAGGTAGACCGAGCCGGGCAGGGCGAGCGAGAGGAGTGCGGCGGCGCGGGCTCGTCGGGTGCCGAGTTCCAGATCGCTGGGGACGCCGAACGCCTTGGCCGTGAAGGCGAATCCGGTGTCCTCGCGGCCGTAGCGGGTGACGGTGCGGGTGATGTCGTGGTTGCAGAGGACCCAGGTGGCGGGAGCGCCGACGGGGGCGTGTTCCGCGAGGGTGTCGTCGATGGCGCGGCGCAGCGGCCCGGCGTCCCAGGGGCAGCTGAGGAAGGTGAAGTTGAAGGCGGTGTGCAGTTCGTCGGGGCGGAGGTAGCGGGCGAAGCGCTCGGCGTCGGGCAGCCAGACCTCGCCGACGAAGATGCCGCCGAACTCGTCGGCGATGGCCCGCCAGCTCCGGTAGATCTCGTGCAGCTCGTCGCGGTCGACGTACGGGTGGGGTCCCTGGTGTCCTTCGAGGTCGGGCAGGGCCGGGTCCTTGGCGACGAGGGCGGCGGAGTCGATGCGGACCCCGGCGACGCCTCGCTCGAACCAGAAGCGCAGGACGTCCTCGTGTTCCCGGCGTACGGCGGGGTGCGCCCAGTTGAGGTCGGGCTGTTCGGTGGCGAAGAGGTGGAGGTACCACTCGCCGTCCTCGACGCGGGTCCAGGGCACTCCCCCGAACTCGCTCTCCCAGTCGTTGGGGGGCAGTTCGCCGTGTGGGCCGCGGCCGGGGCGGAAGTGGAAGAGTTCGCGCTCCGCACTGCCGGGGCCGGCGGCGAGTGCGGCCTGGAACCAGACGTGCTGGTCGGAGACGTGGTTGGGGACGATGTCGATGATGGTGCGGATGCCCGCCTCGCGGGCTTCGGCGATGAGCTTCTCGGCCTCGGCGAGGTCGCCGAAGGCGGGGTCGATGGCCCGGTAGTCGGCGACGTCGTATCCGCCGTCCGCCATCGGGGACAGGTACCAGGGGGTGAACCAGAGGGCGTCGACGCCGAGTTCGGCCAGGTAGGGCAGCCGGGACCGTACGCCCGTCAGGTCGCCGGTGCCGTCCCCGTCGCCGTCGGCGAAGCTGCGGACGTAGACCTGGTAAATGACGGCCGAGCGCCACCAGTCGTCGGCGGCGGGCTGGCTGCCTTCCATAAGGCGGGTTCCTTTCGGGCGGGCGCGGTCGCCGGCGGGGTGGGCCGGTCCGCGCGACAGGGAGGAGCGGGGGTGCTGGGGAGGGTCTGACGCCGCCGCCCCGGAGCGGGGCGGGAAGGCCGGGGACGGCGGCGGGTCCTGAGGGGGCGCGCCACCGAGGGGTGGCGTGGGTCAGCCCTTGGTGCTGCCCGCGCTGATTCCGGCGATGATGTGCCGTTGGAAGACCAGGAACATCAGGACCATCGGGATGCTCGCGATGACCATGGCCCCGATCAGTACGGTCAGCGGGACGTTCTGCGAGAGCTGCACGAGGGCGACGCTGATCGGCTGTTTCCCGGTGTCGGAGAAGACCATCAGGGGCCAGAGGAAGTCCTGCCAGACGGCGACCAGCGCGAAGATCGAGACGACGCCGAGGACGGGTCTCGACAGTGGCAGGACGATGGACCAGAGGGTGCGCAGCCTGCCGGCCCCGTCGATCTCGGCGGCTTCCAGGACGTCACGCGGGATCTGATCGAAGAACCGTTTGAGCAGGTAGAGGTTGAAGGCGTTGGCGACGGCCGGCAGCCAGATGGCCAGCGGGTCGTTCAGCAGGTTGACGTGGATCAGCGGCATGTCGGCGATGGTGAGGTACTTCGGTACGACGAGGGCCTGCACCGGGACCATGAGGGTGGCGAGGATGCCGCCGAGGATCACCTTGCCGAAGGCGGGCCTGAGCTTGGACAGGGCGTAGGCGGCGGCGGTGCAGAAGACGATCTGGAGCACCCAGGCGCCGGTCGCCTGGACGACCGTGTTCCACAGGTGGGTCGGGAGCCGCATCAGGTCCCAGGCGTCGGTGTAGCCGCTGAGCTGCCACTGCTCGGGGACGAGGGTGGGCGGGGTGCGGACCACTTCCTCGGGCGGTTTCATCGCGCCCGTGACCATCCAGTAGACGGGGAAGAGGAACGCGAGCGCGAAGAGCAGGACGACGAGGGTGAACACCGACCAGTACGTGACCTTGCCGCGGCGCCCGGCAAGCGCCAGCGGCGAGATGACGGTGCGTACGGAGCGGGCGGCCGGTGTCTCGCCGGAGCGCTTGGCCCGGGCGCCGGCCGGCTTGGTCACCGGGGGCGGAGCTGTCTGTGTCATGGCGGGCGACGCTCCTCTCAGTCGGTGCGGGTGAGTCGCAGATACAGGGCGGAGAAGGCGCTGAGCACCAGCAGGAGCATCACGCTGAGGGCGGACGCGCCGCCGAAGTCGTTGTAGAGGAAGGCGTACTTGTAGATCAGGTAGAGCACGGTGACGGTGGAGTTCTCCGGGCCGCCGCCGGTGATGACGAAGGGTTCGGTGAACACCTGCATCGTCGCGATGACCTGAAGGAGCATCAGCATCAGGATGATGAAGCGGGTCTGCGGGATCGTGACGTGCCGGACGCGCTGCCAGACGGACGCGCCGTCGAGCTCGGCCGCCTCGTACAGCTCGCCGGGTATGCCCTGGAGGGCGGCGAGGTAGATGAGGACGGTGCCGCCCATGTTGGCCCAGGTCGCGACGATGACCAGCGAGACGAGCGCGGTGTCGGCGCCGTTGGTCCAGTTCGACGTGGGCAGGTGGAGGAAGCCGAGCACCTCGTTGGCGAGGCCCGCCCCCGGATCGTAGAACCACTTCCACAGCAGGGCGCTGACGACCGGCGGAATCATCACGGGGAGGTAGACGACGACCCGGAAGAACGCCTTGGCGTGCGGGAGTTCGTTGAGGACGAGCGCCATGACGAAGGGAATCGCGAACCCGATGACCAGGGCGAGCACCGTGAAGGTGAGGGTGTTGCGCCAGGCGGCCGTGAACTCCGGGTCCTGGAGGACCCGGGTGAAGTTCGCGGTGCCGACCCACTCGGGGTCGGAGCCGGGGGTGTACTTCTGGAACGCGATGATCAGCGACCGGATCGCCGGATACCAGGAGAACAGGATGAAGCAGAGCAGTCCGCCGATCAGGAACCCGTAGGCGGTGGCCTGGTCGGCGATCTTCCTGCGCAGGGGTTGCCGGGGCCCGCGGACCGCCGGGGGCGCGCCCCCGGGGGAAGGCGTCGCGTCGGCGGACCGCCCTCTCCCGGGCGCCGTGGGGCGGGTGGTGGTCTTCATGGCTCTCAGCCTCGGGCCAGGATTCCGTCGATCTTGGACTGGGCGTCCTTGAGGAGGGCGTCGATGTCCGCGTCCTTCTTCGTCAGGACGGCCGAGACGGCGCCGTCGAGGACCGCGTAGATCTGCTGGCCGTGCTTGGGCTCCAGCTTCATGTCGAGCTGCTGGCCGCCGTCGATGAAGGCCTGGTAGTTCTCGACCGGGACGTTGGCGGACGCCTTCTTCAGCTCCTGGTCCTTGGCGTCGGTGGCGCCGGTGAACAGCCGCGGCTCGGGCAGGCCGACCGGAGACTTGTCCGAGGCCGCGCGGGCGTAGTTGTTCATGTAGCCCTGGCCCGGGGTGAGGAAGGTCCACTCCAGCCACGTGAGGCCGGCCTTGATCTGCTCGGGGGTGGCCTTCTTGTTGAACATGTAGCCGTCGCCGCCCATGAGGGTGCCCTTGCCGCCGGGCATCGGGGCGAAGGCGAGGTCCTCGTACCTGCCGCCGGCCTCCTTGACGATACGCGGGACGTTGTCGGGGGCGGCCAGGTACATGCCGAGCTTGCCGGAGCCCATCATCTGGAGGGTGTCGTTGATGATGAGGAGTTGCTTGGCGCCCATGGAGTTGTCGCGCCAGCGCATGTCCTTGAGGTTCTGCAGGACGGCCTTGCCCTCGGGGGTGTCGACCGTGGCCTTCTTGCCGTCCTCGCTGACGACCGCGCCGCCCTGGGAGTAGATCGAGGCGGTGAAGTGCCAGCCGCCCTGGTTCTGCGCGCTGTACTCGGCGAAACCCACGGTCCCGTCGCCGAGCGCGGCGATCTTCTTGGCCGCGGCCTGGACCTCCGCCCAGGTGGTCGGCGGCTTGCTGGGGTCGAGGCCGGCCTTGGTGAAGAGCGGCTTGCTGTAGAGCAGGCCCATGGAGTAGTTGGTGCGCGGGATCCCGTAGATCTTGCCGTCGACGGTGTAGGCGTCGCGCAGGGGCTGGGCTATGTCCTTGTACGCCTTGAGGTCCTTGACGTACTCGGTGATGTCCGCGGCCTGGTTGATGGAGACGACGCGCTCGGTGTCGGTGAAGTACGTGTAGAAGACGTCCTCCATCTGACCGCCGGCGAGCTTCGCGTCGAAGGTCTTGGGGTCCTGGCACGGGAAGGCGTCGTGCGCGACGACGTCGATGCCGGGGTTCTGCTTCTCGAACGTCTTGACGTCCTCGTCGAACCGCTTGTGGTCGATCTTCGCACTCGGCTGGGGCCAGCAGTTGACCGTGATGCGCGTCTTGCCGTCCGCCGCGCTGTCGCCCTCGGAGCTGCAGGCGGCCAGGCCGGTGACGGCCAGTGCGGTGGCGATGGCGGCGGTACAGGTACGACGAAGAACAGAACTTCTCATCGGTGGACCCCTTTAGGGCAGGAGTGCGGGAAACCCCACAGCCCCGAGCTGTGCGGCGAGCCACACTCAACCACCGCCGACGAATGCCCGCAAGATGTCGCGCAGGTTCCGTAATTATTCGACAGTCTCTGCCGATGGCGCGCCAAGCGGGCACGGAGCGTGCGCAGGGGGTGCCCGGGGGTGCGCGGACCCTCGGGGTGACCGCAGAGGGGCCGCGAGGCGGTCAGGGACCGTGAGGCGGTCAGGGGGCGGCGAGGTACGGGCCGGTCGACGGCGTCAACCGGGACGCGGCTTCACCAGGCACGCGCCGCCGCCAGCGGGACGCGGGCAGCGCCGCAGAGCAGCGCCGTAGGGCAGCGCCGTAGGGCAGCGCCGTAGGGCAGCGCCGTAGGGCAGCGCCGTAGGGCAGCGCCGTAGGGCAGCGCCGTAGGGCAGCGCCGCAGAGCAGCGCCGCAGAGCAGCGCCGTAGGGCAGCGCCGTAGGGCAGCGCCGTAGGGCAGCCTCGCGGGGCGGCATCGCGGGCGGCGCGACAAGCGGGTTTCCGCCCCTCGGCGGCCGGCTGGGAGCGCTCTCCGCGCGGTTGCGCGGACCGCTCACCGAAGCACGGCCACCGGGGCGATCGCGGCGGGTGGCCGGGGGCCGCGGCGGTACGGGGCCCGTCGTCCGGGCGCCTGGCCTACCGCGGCCTCACCCACGTCCACCGGCAACGGTTCTTCAGCAAACCGTCGCGTCACGAACGCAAGAATATGGCAATAGTTGCAGGACGTTTATCGTCCCGTGATGGACACAGCTGCCCGGGGGCGGCTGCGACCGGATGGCTCCGGCTCTCTGCTAGCGGGCTGCGGCTGCTGCCCGCACGGTGCCGAAGTCGAGGGCGCGGTCGGCCTCGCGCAGGACTTCCTCGGCCACCCGGCGGACTTCGGCGGGCACATCGCCCTGCTCCTCCACGAGGCCGGCGTAGATCGGTGCTTCGGTGCTGTCTGCGGAACTCATACGGTTTGTTTCCCCGTCGTCGGGTGCGGAATGCCTGCGCGGGTCTGCGGAGGCGGGGCGAGTGTACGTGGTGGGCGGCGGCGGTCGCGATTCCGTTCCGGCGCGCGGACCCCGCCGCACCTGCTGGAACGGCGCTCCCCGCGGCCCCGTTGGCGGCGGGCGAGATCTCCGTCACGGTCCGCCGGGGTCCGTGCCGAGGTGGTGCACGGGAAAGCCCGCCCGGGCGGCGAGCGCGGTCAGCTCGTCGGCCCGGGCCGCCGGCAGGCCGACCACCGGGTAGCAGTCGGAGTCGATGTCGAGGACGGCCAGAGCCGCACCGCTCTCGCGGTAGCGGCGGCCGCAGGCGTCCAGGTACGCGTCGGTCGGCAGGGCCGTCGTACCGGCCTCGAAGAGCACCCATGGATCCACGGCGGGCCGCGACTCCAGCTGCCGCAGCCGGGCCCGGATCTCCTGGGGGTCCTCCTTCCAGTCGAACTCCGCGAGCAGACCGTGGGCGGCGAGCGCGTCGACGAGGGCGATCCAGGCCAGGTCGTCGACCGGCTCGTCGATGCCCCGGCCGTCCAGCCGGTCCGCGAAAGCGTTCACGTAGTCCTCCGGGCTGTCGTGGGCGCGGAGCACCTCCTCGGCCACGTCGGGGTGCGCCGGGGCGAGCAGGGAGGCGATCCCGGCCAGGGCGGCGCGGATCGGGTCGGTGTCGTGCGGGTCGGGCATGGCGGGGTCTCCTCCGCGGCCGGGGGGCCGCCGGGTCGTCGGCAGTGCGGCCACCCTGCCGTCGGCAAGCCGGTCGGGGTGGCGTCGATTCCGGCCGGGGTGCCGGCGGGCGGCCGGTCGTGGCTCAGCCGCGGCGGCGCCGGGCCTCGGGCAGGGGGCGGTGCCCCTCGGTCCACTCGTTGACCCAGCCGCAGCCCGAGCAGGCGTACCGCCCGTCGAGGCCCGCGATCAGGGTGCCGCACCGCGCGCAACCGATGTAAGTGATCTCCGGGTGCTCCGTGGCCGCCTCGTCCGGTGAGCTCGGCATCGTCACCCGTCCGTTTCCGCCGCGTCGAGCAGGATCCGGGCGAGCTCGCGCGGCTGCGAGAACATCGGCCAGTGGCCGGTGTCCATCGTGACCAGCCGCCAGCGCTCGCTCGTCAGCAGCTCGGCCACCTCGGGGCTCGGCTCGGGCCAGTCGAGCAGGCACTTGACGTACGTCGTGGGCAGCAGCCCCAGCGGGCGTGCCAGGACGGCGGGCTCGGTGAGGGTGGCGCCGGGGTGGGGTGTCGCGCCGTCGAGGAAACGGGCGATCTGCTCGTCGGTGAGGCCCTGGCCCGCGCAGTCGGCGGCGGTCGGCGGCGGCCAGAAGCCCTCGTTGGCGGCGATCGCCGCCTCCACCCCGGCCCGGCCGTCCGGCCAGCCGGAGACGAACGGCTCCCCGTCCGCCGGGACGTTGGAGTCGACGAAGACCGCGCGGGCCAGCCGGTCGCCGATCCGCTCGGCCGCCTGACCGACGGGGATACCCGCGTAGCTGTGACCGACGAGCACCACATCGCGCAGGCCAAGCCGCTCGACCTCGTCGACGATGTCCTGGACGTGCGTCCCCGGTCCTGCGGCCACCCCCCGCTTGTCGGCGAGCCCCGAAAGGGTCAGCGGGTGGACTGCGTGACCGGCCGCGCGCAGGTCGGGCGCCACGTCGCGCCACGCCCACGAACCGAGCCAAGCCCCTGCCACGAGTACGAAGTGCGTCATACCAGCAACGTAGCGCAGGGGTCCGACAGCACCTCTCCGCACATGTGTCCGTACGTGTATCCGTCCGCGTGACGGGCCCAGCGCCCGGGGCCCGGCGGGCCGTCCCCGCGCCCGAGGCACTGCTGAGGCACTGCCACGACCGCTTCCATGATCACCTCCCGCCTTTCGAACGACGCCGCTCACCGATCGAACGGGATGCATTGTCGGCCGTTTCTGACTGCTTTTCGCTATGAACGGAGGCGGTGGGCCCGGGCGAGGCAGGATGTCCCCGTGATGGGCAACCTTCCCGTCGTGACGACCAGTTTCGTGGGCCGCACCAGCGAACTGGTCAGCATCGAACGGGCACTTCGAGATCATCGACTGGTCACGCTGACCGGCAGCGGCGGGGTCGGCAAGAGCCGGCTGGCCCTGCGCACCGCCGAGCGTGCCCGGGACCGGTACGCCGACGGCGTCTGGTGGGCCGATCTGTCCCATCTCCACGACGACCAGTTGCTCGCCACGACGGTGTGCGACGGCGTCGGTCTCCTGGACCACAGCCCGCGCCGGCCGGTGGCGGCCCTCGGTGAATGGCTGTCCGGAAAGAGTCTGCTGCTCGTTCTCGACTGCTGCGAGCGGATCGTCGGCCCCTGCGGCCGGCTCGTCACCGAACTGCTCGCCGCGGCCCCGGGGCTGACGGTCCTGGCCACCAGCCGGAAGCCGCTGGGTTCGGCGGGTGAGTCGTGCGTCGAGGTGCCTCCGCTGTCCGCGGGCGAGGACGGCGGCGAGGCCGTCCGGCTCTTCCACGAGCGCGCGGCCGCCGTCGCCCCGGGCCGCTCGCTCGACGATCCAGCGAGCGCGGCCGCCGTCGCCGAGATCTGCCGCCGCCTCGACGGCATACCGCTCGCCGTCGAACTGGCCTGTGCCCAGCTCCGCGAGAGCAGCGCGCAGGAGATCACCGTGCGGCTGGCCTCCCGGACGGAGGACCTCACCGACGACACCGTCTGGCCGCGCCGCCACCGGGCCCTGCGCACCACCATCGGGTGGAGCCACGAGCTCTGCGCCCCGCTGGAGCGGCTGCTGTGGGCGCGGCTCTCCGTCTTCCGCGGCGTCATCGCGGTCCCGGACGCGGAGGCGGTGTGCGCGGGCGGGCCGCTGGACGCCGAGGCCGTCGCGCCCGCGCTGGAACGGCTGGCCGACCAGTCCGTGCTCCGGCGGACCGGGGACGGCTACCGGATGCTGGACACCCTGCGCGAGTACGGGGCGATGTGGCTGGCCGAGCTGTCGGAGGACGCGCTCCTCGCCGACCGGCACGCCCGGCACTTCGCCCATGTCGCCGTCCAGGCGTACGCGGGCTGGCTCGGTTCCTCGCAGGTCCTCTGGTACCACCGGATCGCCGACACCCACGCGGACCTGTGCGCGGCGCTGGACCATCTGCTGGCCGAGGACCCGGAGATGGCGATGGAGATGGCCGGGTGCGCCGGCCTCTTCTGGAGCTGCTGCGGATATCTGCACCAGGCCCGTTCGTACCTGGAACGGGTGCTCGGCCTGCCGCTCTCCGCCGGTCCGCACCGCACCCGGGCGCTCTGGGCCCTGGGGATCACCCTGACCCTCCAGGGCGACCACGAGGCGGCTCGCCGTGTCGGTGAGGAGTGCGAGCAGGCGGCCCGCCGCGACCGGGACGCGGAGGCGGTGCTCCTCGCGGCCCACTCCGTGAGCTTCACGTATCTGATGATGGGCCGGCCGCACACCGCGTACTCCGTCAGCGACCGCGCGCTGGCGGACCATCCGGGCGATCCGGCCGACGCGCCCTCGCAACTGCGCTGCCGGGTGATACGCCTGTTCGCCCTCTCGGCGCTCGGCCGGCTCGACGAGGCGTACGAGGAGGCCATGCGGCTCCAGCGGATCAGCCTGCGGTTCGGCGAACACTGGACACGGGCGTACGCCGATCATCAACTCGCCCTCATCCACCTGCTCCAGGGCCGTCCCCGTCATGCGGAGAGCCACGCGCGCGCGATGCTGGCGAGCAAGCACGAGCTCCACGACAGCCTCGGCATAGCGCTCGGCCTCGATCTGCTCGCCGGAGCCATCGCCGCCCAGGGGAACGGGGTGGCCGCGGCCCGCGCCTCCGGTACGGGGCAGGCCTACTGGCGCATGATCGGCCACCCGCACCGGGGCACCCCGGAGCTCGGGGCGATCCGCGAGCAGTGGGAACTGAGGGCCCGGCAGGCCGCGGGCGACTCGGCGTACGAGCGGGCCTACCGGCACGCGTCGGCCGACGACGCCGAACGCGGCCTGGCCCTCGCGCTGGAGCGCGGGAACCCCGGCCAGGGCTGATCGTCCGGGCGCCTGCGGGGAGCGTGGGCTTAGCATCCGGGTATGACGTCGATCAGCCGACTCCGTCCCGACCATGCCGCGGCTCTGCTCGCCTTCGAGCGGGAGAACCGGACCTACTTCGCCGCCTCCATCACCGACCGGGGCGACGACTATTTCGCCGAGTTCGCCGAACGCCATCGGGTCCTGCTCGCCGAGCAGGACGCGGGGCTGCACCACTTCCACCTCATCGAGGACGCCGACGGCGGCGTCCTCGGCCGGATCAACCTCGTCGAGGTGCGGGACGGTTCGGCCGAGCTGGGCTACCGGATAGCGGAGAAGGCCGCGGGGCAGGGGCTGGCCACCTGGGCGGTCCAGCAGATCTGTGTGCTGGCGGTCGAGGAGTACGGACTGACCTCCCTGCGTGCCGAGACGACGCTGGACAACACGGGCTCCCGCGCGGTGCTGGCGCGTACGGGGTTCGAGCCGCTGGAGGACGTCATGTTCGGCGACCGCCCCGGGCGGCGGTACGTCCTGGACCTGAGCGGGGGCGCTCCTCCCACCCCCTGACCGCCGCGCCCGGGAGAGCTGGCAAGGAGCGGTGAGAGGCCCCCGGGGGAAGAGCGGCGGGTGCCGGGCGCGCGGCCCGGCGCTGACGGTGTGGCCGTGGCTGTGGACGTGGTCGTGACCGTGGCTGTGGTCGACGTCGTGGTCGACGTCGTGGTCGTGGTCGTGGTCGTGGTCGCCCGGATGGTCCACCTCGGGGGCAAGCGCCGTCCGGCCGCCCGATGCTGGGGCTCGCGGGAGTGGGCCGTACATCGGCCGCCCGCCCTTCGCCCACCGCCTCAGGAGGCCCCGTGCCCGTACGTTTCCATCCGGACGCCCCGCTCCCCCGCCCTCGCCCCCGGCGGCGCAGATCCGTCGTCGCCGCCCTTGCCGTCGCCTCGCTCGCCGGGCTGATGAGCGGCCCGGCCCACGCGGGCGGTGACAACGGCCCGGACGGGGGCGGCAGCCCGCGCGGACCGGCCGACCCCGCGTTGCGGCGCGGGCTCCAGGCGCTCGTCGACACCCCGGGCGGGCCGCCCGGCGCCATCGCCGTCCTCACCGTCGACGGCCGGAGTGAGGTGTACCGGGCGGATACGTCGCAGCTCGGCACCGGACGTCCGCCCCGGACCACCGACCACATGCGGATCGCGAGCACCGCGAAGGCCTTCAGCGGCTCGGTCGCCCTGCAGCTGACCGAACGGGGTGCGCTCGGCCTCGACGACACCATCGGCCGGCGGCTGCCGGAGCTGCCCGCCGCCTGGCACCGGGTGACGCTCCGCCAGCTCCTGAACCACACCAGCGGGCTCCCCGACTACACCGAGGATCCGGTGTTCATCGCCGAGCTGACGGCCGATCCCCGCAGGCGCTTCGACTCCCGCCGACTGCTGGACTACGTCGCCGGGGACCCGCTGCGGTTCCGGCCGGGGTCCGCGTACCGCTACTCCAACTCCGACAACATCGCCGTGGCGCTGATGGCCGAGGCGGTGACGGGCCGTCGGTACGAGAAGCTCCTCGCCGAACTCGTCCACCGGCCGCTCGGTCTGCGCGACACCAGCCTCCCGCAGGGCTACCGGCTGCCCACGCCCTATCTGCACGGCTACGCGGTGGACCGGCCGGGAGCGCCGGAGGACGTCAGCACGGTGCTCAGCGCCTCGGGTGTGTGGGCGTCGGGCGGTATCGTCTCCACGCCCCGGGACCTGGGGGCCTTCATCCGCGGCTACGCCGGCGGGCTGGGTCTCGGCCCGGCAGTGCGCAGGCAGCAGCTGTCGTTCGTGGCGGGCAGCTCCGAACCCGCCGGTCCCGGGCGCAACGGGGCCGGTCTCGCCGTCTTCTCCTACGCGACGCGCTGCGGCACCGTGTACGGCCATACCGGCAACTTCCCCGGCTACACCCAGCTCGCCGCGGCGACCAAGGACGGCAAGCGGTCCCTGACCGTCTCCCTCACCTCCCAGGTGAACAGTGCGACGAACCCGCGGCTGCTGGCCACGCTCCGCGAGCTCCAGGAGGACTTCGTCTGCCGGCTGCTCAAGGGCCGGACGCCGGGCGGCGCGTACTAGAAGCGACGCGTACAGAAGAAGGGGTACGCCGGATGTTCGGCGTACCCCTTCGTGGGCCGGGCGGGAAGGCGGTCAGTCCTCGTCCGTCTCCTCGCGGACGATGGTGTCGTTCTTGGCGTCCACGTCGAAGGTGGTCTTCTTCCAGTCGGAACCGACTACGTCGACCTGCCAGATGGCGCCGTTGCCGTCGTTGTCCTCGAGGCTGACGGAGGTGACCGTCCCCTTCTTCTTCTCGGTGGCGACCTTGGCCGCCTGCTGCGGCGTCTGGGTGGCCTGGGCGAGCCGGTCGGCTGTCTGCTTCTTGTCGTCCGCGTCCTGGTCCGTGTCGACACGGGCCTCGATCACCTTGCCGTCGACCGCGTTGATGCGGACGGTGTGGATCGTGCCGTCCTTCTCCGCGACCTCCGCGGCCCAGACCGGGCCGTCGGCGCCGGGGCTCGCGCTCGGGCTGCCGGTTCCGGTGGGGCTGGGGGAGCCCGTCGGGCTGGGCGATCCCGTGGGGCTGCCGGTCGCGGTCGGGCTGGGGCTCTGGTTGTCGTCGTCGTCCACACCCTCCAGGTCGAGGTCGACGAGCTTGCCCCCGGCGACCTCGCCGGTGGCGGTGGTGGCCGCGTCGTCGAAGGTGACCTTCGTGGCGTCGAGCACCTTCTTGCGCTCCTGCTGGTCCTCGGTCAGCTTGGCGGAGGCCGAAGGCGATGTCGTCTGCTTCTGCGGGACGACCTTCGCCGCCTCGGAGGTGGCCGCGCTGCTCGCGCTGTCCGAGCTCTGACCGCATCCGGTCATCAGGAGGGCCGTGGCCGCGGCCAGCGAGAGGGCACCGACCGCCTGGAGAGTGCGGGAACGGGAGGAGGCACTGTTCATTCGTCGAGGCTGATGTCTCATGCTCGCATGCCTAGCCCTCCAGGACTTCCGTCATGTTGTCCTACCGGTCGGAGTCACCCGATCGACCGGGCGGCTCCGCCCGTTGGCCGTCGCTCCCCGGGCGGTCCACGCCGGGGTGCGAAACAATGGCGGCAGGGCCGTATTCTCCGCGCACGGCTGGGAGAACGTGATGAATCAGATGGTGCACACCGAGCGTTACGAGCTGATCTTCCAGATGTCCGGCGCCGCGGACGACGTGGTCTCCGTCCGGCTGACCGACCGGCTGGGGGCCGGCGGGTTCCCGGTGTACGAGGACGAGACGGGGATCGTCCGCGCCGAGATCAGCGACCGGGGCGAGGTCCGCATGCTCGCCAGCGGCGGCCACCAGGTCCCCGGTGCTCCCCTGCTGGCCCGCCCCCTGAGCGAGGGCGCGCCCGGCACACGCTGACCGGACCCGGCGGGCGGGGCGCACCGGTGCACGGTGCGCCCCGCCCGTTCGCGTGCCCACTCCCCCGCCAGGAGGCGGCCTCGCCCGTTCGCGTGCCCACTCCCCGCCAGGAGGCGGCCTCGTCCGTTCATGCCCACGCGTCGCCCGAATGTGTTTACATTCCCGCACCCTGACCGTAATCTGAGCGCGAAACCACAGGCTCAGGCATGAAACGGAAACAAAACCACATGTACGCACCGGAGCGTCAGCAGGAGATCCTTCGCCTCGCCCAGGAGAGCGGCCGGGTCGACGTGCTGTCCCTGGCCGAGGAGTTCCAGGTGACGGCCGAGACCGTCCGGCGGGACCTCAAGGCCCTGGACCGGGCGGGGCTGCTGCGCCGGGTGCACGGTGGGGCCATCCCGGTGGGCCGGCTGGACTTCGAGCCTGACCTCGCCGAGCGCGACGCCCTCTCCGCCGACGAGAAGGACCGCATCGCGCGGGCCGCCGTCGCCGAACTGCCCGCCGACGGCAACGTGATCGTCGACGCCGGGACCACCACCGCGCGGCTCGCCGCCGCCGTGCCGGTCGACGCGGCGCTGACCGTCGTGACGCACGCACTGCCGGTGGCCGCCCGGCTCGCCGACCATCCGGGCATCGCGCTGCATCTGGTGGGCGGCCGGGTCCGGCACCGTACGCGCGCGGCGGTCGACGCCTGGGCACTGAGTTCGTACGCCGAGATCAACGCCGACGTGGTCTTCCTCGCCACCAACGGCTTCTGCCCCGACCGCGGTCTGACCACGCCCGACCTCTCCGAGGCCGCGGTGAAGCGGGCCGTGATCAAGGCGGCCCGCCGGGTCGTCCTCCTCGCCGACTCCGGCAAGTTCGGGCAGGAGCACTTCGCCCGCTTCGGCGACCTCGCCGATGTGGACCTGCTCATCACCGACACGGGCCTCAGCCCCGACGACGCCCGCTCCATCGAGAGCCGGGGCACGGAAGTAGTACGCGCATGATCCTCACCGTCACCCCCAACCCCAGCCTGGACCGCACCTACGAGCTGCCCGGTCTGACCCGTGGCACCGTCCTGCGCGCCACGGCGGACCGCGTGGACCCGGGCGGCAAGGGCGTCAACGTCTCCCGCGCGGTCGCGGCGGCCGGGCACCGCACCGTCGCCGTCGCCCCGCTGGGCGGCCCGGAGGGTGCCCTGCTCGCCCGGCTCCTCGGCGACCTGGGCATCGAGGCGGCCGGGGTGCCGATCGCCGGGAACACCCGGATCAACATCACCCTCGTCGAACCCGACGGCACTCTGACCAAGATCAACGCGGCGGGCCCGGAACTGAGTCCCGCCGAGGCGGAGGACGTCCTGCGAGCGGTCCGGGTCCGCTCGTCCGCCGCCGACTGGATCGCCTGCTGCGGGAGCCTGCCGCGCGGACTGCCGCCGCGGTGGTACGCGGAGCTGGTCGAGCGGAGTCACCGGGCCGGGGCCCGGATCGCGCTGGACACCTCGGGTGCTGCCCTCACCGCCGCGCTCGCCGAAGGGCCCGATGTGATCAAGCCCAACGCCCAGGAGCTGGCCGAGGCCGTGGGCCGCCCGCTGGCCACGGTGGGCGACGCGCTGAAGGCCGCCGAGGAGCTGCGCCAGCGCGGCGCCCGGTCGGTGCTGGCGAGTCTGGGCGCGGACGGACAGCTGCTGGTCGAGGAGTCGGGCGCGTACTTCGCGACCGCCCCGGTGGCGGCCGTACGCAGCAATGTCGGCGCCGGGGACGCCTCGCTGGCCGGCTTCCTCACGGCGGGCGGGCGGGGCCCGGAAGCGCTCGCCTCGGCCGTCGCCCACGGGGCCGCCGCCGTGCAGCTGGCCGGGAGCCTCATGCCCACCCCGGCCGACCTCGACCTGCCGTCGGTCGCGACGACCTCCGACGTACCGCTGGACCGCGCGCTGAGCGAGCCGGCCCCATGACCCCCGCACCACCCGCCACCACCACGATCCCCGCACCTCCCGTACGGACCCCACCCGTACGCGAGCTCCGCCCCGTCCCCCCGACCCGCCGCCCCGGCGGTCCCGAGCAAGGAGCACCGCGTTGAGCGAGCTGATCACCGCGGAACTGGTCGACCTCGATCTGTCCGCCGCAACGAAGGACGCCGCCGCGAGGTCACTCGCCGAGCGGATGGTGGCCGCGCACCGCGTCACCGATCTCGACGGCTTTCTGGCCGACGTCGCCGCCCGCGAGGCGCAGATGCCGACCGGCCTCGACGGCGGCATCGGCATCCCGCACTGCCGCAGCCGGCATGTGAACGCCCCGACGCTCGCCTTCGGGCGCAGCGCAGCGGGCATCGACTTCGGTGCGGCCGACGGTCCCGCCGACCTGATCTTCCTCATCGCCGCCCCGGCCGGGGCGGACGACGACCACCTCACCATCCTGTCGGGGCTGGCCCGCAGGCTGATGGACCCGGAGTTCACCGCAGCGCTGCGCGCCGGAACGGACCCGGCGGCGGTAGCCGCGCTGATCCGGGGCGAGGAGCCGGCGGAGCGACCCGCCGTCGACGAGGAGCAGGCAGAGGACGAGGAGCAGGCGGAGTACCCGGGGGCCGGGACCGGGTCCGAGGCCGGGCCCGGGCCCGGGTCCGGGTCCGGGTCCGAGGATGCCGGAGCGGCTGGGAGCGTCCCCTTCCGGATCGTCGCCGTCACCTCCTGCCCGACCGGCATCGCCCACACCTACATGGCCGCCGAGTCCCTGGCGGCGGCGGGCCGCGCCGAGGGCGTCGAGGTGACGGTGGAGACCCAGGGCTCGGGCGGATTCAAGAAGCTGGACCCCGCCGTCATCAGCGCGGCGGACGCCGTGATCTGGGCGCATGACGTGGAGGTCCGGGAAAAGGCGCGTTTCCGCGGCAGGCCCCTGGTCGACGTCGGGGTGAAAGCGGGCATCAACCGGCCCGCCGAACTCATCGCCGAGGCCCGGCGCAAGGCGGCACGCGGGGAGATCGCCGCCGTGTCCGAGACCAACGGCGGCAAGGACTCCGGCGACGGCGGGGCGGACCGGTCCGACGCGCCCCACGCGCACTTCGGCGTCCGGCTCCGTACGTATCTGATGTCCGGCGTCAGTTACATGGTTCCGTTCGTCGCCGCGGGCGGTCTGCTCATCGCCCTGTCGTTCGCCATCGGCGGCTACGAGACAGCGAGCGCCAAGTCGGTCGCCGACCACTTCGTGTGGGGCGAGGCGGACAGCTGGGCGGCGCTCCTCAACCAGACCGGTTCGGCGGCCTTCGCGTTCCTGGTGCCGGTGCTCGCCGGGTACATCGCGTACGGGATGGCGGACCGGCCCGCGCTGGTGCCGGGCTTCGTCGGCGGGTCCATCGCGCTGACGGTGAACGCCGGGTTCCTCGGCGGTCTGGTCGCCGGTCTGCTGGCCGGGGCGGTGGTGATGGCGATCCAACGGGTCCCGGTCCACGCGACGTTGCGCGGCATCATGCCGGTGCTGGTGATCCCGTTGATCGCGTCGGCGGTCGTGGGCTTCCTGATGTTCATCGTGGTCGGCAAGCCGGTCGCCTCGCTGCAGAACGCCCTGACGGACCGGCTGAACGGCCTGTCGGGCTCCAACGCCGTGATCCTCGGCGTGGTCCTCGGACTGATGATGTGCTTCGACATGGGCGGCCCGCTGAACAAGGTGGCGTATGCCTTCGCGGTCGGTGGCCTGGCCGATCCGACCGACGGCAGCCTGAAGGTGATGGCCGCGGTCATGGCTGCCGGGATGGTCCCGCCGCTGGCGATGGCGCTCGCCACCACCGTACGCAGGAAGCTGTTCACGAAGACCGAGCGGGAGAACGGCCGGGCGGCCTGGGTGCTGGGCGCCTCGTTCATCACCGAGGGCGCGATCCCCTTCGCCGCCGCCGACCCGCTGCGGGTCATCCCGTCGGTGATGGCGGGCGGCGCGGTCACCGGCGCGCTGTCGATGGCCTTCGGTGCGACGCTGCGGGCTCCGCACGGCGGCGTCTTCGTCGTCCCGCTGATCGGTCAGCCGCTCCTCTACCTGCTCGCCGTCGCCGCCGGAACGCTGGTGGCGACCGCGCTCGTCGTCCTGCTCAAGGGCGCCCGCCGGGCGGCACCGGACACGGCCGGGGAGGCGGGAGCCGCGGGCTCCGGCGACTCCCGGGTCCCGGTCGCCGCCTGAACACCTCACCGCCCCGCACGCCTTCCGCAACCCCTCTCCCAGGAGTGATCCATGTATCAGCAGACCGTCGTCATAGGTTCCAGCAGCGGGCTTCATGCCCGTCCGGCGTCGCTGTTCGTCAAGGCCGCCGCCCGTCAGCCGGTCAAGGTGACGATCGCCCGTGAGGGCCGCGACCCGGTCGACGCCCGCAGCATGCTCGCTGTGCTGGCCCTGGCGGCGCCGTACGGGGAGGCCGTGGTCCTCAGTGCCGAGGGCGACGGTGCGCGGGCGGCGGTCGAGGAGCTGGCGGAGCTGCTGGCGCAGGATCTCGACTCCGCCGCCTGACCGGCAGGACGCCCCGTAGCTTGGGGGCGTGACCGGACACTGGAACGCCGCCGACCCCGCCGTCCTCGCCCTGCCATCCGGGCGGCTGGTGCGGGGCCGGGGACTGCGCAAGCCGCTGCCCCCGGGCCCCGAACCGGAGTTCGCCGTGTACCTGCTGGGCCGCACCCCGCCCTCGGTCCGCTGGGAGTCGCGGTGGCTGCGGTGGCCCGACTTCCGGCTCCCGGCGAACCGGGAGGAGGCGCGGGTCCTTCTCCGGGAGGTGTGGGAGCGGGCGGCCGACGAGCGGGTCGAAGTGGCGTGCGACGGCGGGATGGGCCGGACCGGGACGGCGCTGGCCGTTCTGGCCGTCCTGGACGGGGTGCCCGCCGCGGAGGCGGTGGCGTTCGTCCGCGCCGGCTACCACCCGCGGGCGGTGGAAACGCCCTGGCAGCGCCGGTACGTACGGGACTTCGCGCCACGCTGAGCAGCGGAGCAGCCGGGTGTCAGGGCCTGTCGGGCACGTTCTTGAACGTGTCGGGCACCGGCAGGGTGGCCCAGCGGCCGATCGGCCAGGCGACGACGACGGCCCGGCCGACGACCTCGTCGACCGGGACCATTCCCTTGTTGGGGTCGTCCTGGTGGTAGCGGGAGTCGGCGGATTCCTGGCGGTGGTCCCCCATGACCCAGACCTTGCCCTCGGGGACGGTGACCTTGAACCGGCCGCCCTCGTCGTTGCTGCACGGAGTGTTGCCGGGGAAGACGTACGGCTCGTCCAGGGCGGTGCCGTTGACCTTCACCGGCCCGTCGCCCGCGCACTCCACGGTGTCGCCGCCGACGCCGATGACCCGCTTGATGAGGTCCTTCTCCTCGGCGGAGGGCATGACACCGATGAAACTCAGCACCTTCTGCACGGTGTTGGGCTCGTCCACGGGCATGCCCGCGAGCCAGTCGGCGGGGTCGTGGAAGACGATCACCTCACCGCGCTCCGGCTCCGAGCCGAACCAGGGCGTCAGCTTGTCGACCAGCACCCGGTCGCCCCGCTGGAGGGTGTTCTGCATCGAGTCCGAGGGGATGGAGAAGGCCTGCACCAGAAACGTCTTGATGAGCAGGGCCAGCACCAGGGCCATGACGATCAGGAGCGGCAGCTCCACCCAGAACGGCCGCTTCTTGCGCGTACTCGACCGCCGCGCTCCCGCACGCCCCATGTCACCGCTCCTCGCCCCGTGAACCGCCTGTGCCCGTCCCTCGGGGGACGGGTCCGGTGATCCACTCTATGGGGCGCGGAGCGCGATGACTGTCGCTATGCGGGTTCCGCACCGACCGACGGGACTCTCGCGCCCTCTCCGGCGCGCACGGCTTCGACGACGCTCTGGTGGAACGTACGGCTCTCCTCCTCGGAGGGGCAGGGCACCGGGCTGCCCACGAGGGTGAACCAGTCGGAGGAGCCGCTGTACTGCACGGCCACCGACGCCTGTCCGTCGAACCACGTCGTGTGGACGGTGACGTCGCCGCTGAGGATGCCCGCTTCTTCGGTGCGCACTCCGCCGGAGCCCGTGTAGACCCCGCTGGTCGTCCAGGATGCCCAGCCCATGATGGTCACCTTTCGGACGCTGACACTGCCTGTCCGGCCGATTTCTTCCGAGTATGGCACCGCCGGTGGGACTGTGCACGGGTGTGTGCGGGCCGGCCGCCCGGGGTCTTCCGTCAGGCCCTCTCCAGCACTCCGCGGACGAACGCGGCCTGCCCCGCGTGCTGGAGGTCCTCGGCGACGACGCTGATCAGCCGGACACCCAGAGTCACCGGGGGCGACCACCCCTCGTCGACGATCCGGTCGAGGCCGTGGCCCTCCAGTCCCGCGACGAAGTCGAGGGTCCGCTCCTGTACGGCGTCGAAGTAGCCGAGGAGGGGTTCGGTGGAGTCCACACGTACGGCCGCGACCTCGTCGGCGCTGTGCCCGTAGCCGGTGTCCGTGGCGTCGAGGGGGAGCCCGAAGCGGTCGGCCCAGCCTTCGGTGAGCCAGATCTGCGCCGTGCCGGAGGCGTCCGCGATGTGGTCGTCCTGGACGCGGGTGAGATGCCAGACGAGCCAGGAGATGGAGTTGGCTCCCTCGTCGAGGCGGGCGTTGAGGTCGTCGGGCGCGAGCCCCTCGACGGCCGCGTGGACGGCCTCCCCGACCCGGTCGAACGCTTCGGCCAGCAATCCTGCGGTGTTCATCCGCCCACTGTCGCTCACCGGGCGCCGGGGGTCCGGGGTGCGACACACCGCCGTACGGTCGGGTCATGGTCCGGAGCCGCGCGCAGGACGTCGATCAGTATCTCGCCGAGGCCCCCGAGGCGGGGTTCCGCGAGGTGATGGCGTACGGCACGCCCTGCTGATAAGGGCGCGGAAGGTCCGGCGGACCTTTCAGACGAGCAGGCTCAGCAGGTGGGCGCAGGCGGTGGCCTCGTCCGGGTGGCGGGCGATGACCTCGTACGTTCCGCGCTCGAACGCCCCGGTCTCCCAGCCGCCGTCCCCGCTCCGCCGGACGAGGAGGAAGTCCGGTGGGGTGGGGACGGGCTCGTGGACGCCCTCGATCCGGTAGTAGCCGCCGGGGATCCGTGCCTCGACGAGTGCGGCGTGCAGGGCCCGGCGGTCCATACCGGGTTACGCGCCCGCGGGTGTCAGGTAGGCGTTGTCCAGCAGCCACTTCACATTGAGCCGCTGCCCCTCGCCCGGGTCGAGGAACACGGCGTCGAGCTTGATCTGCCGGCCGCCGCCGGGCTGCTCGAACCACGGGGCGATGGAGCCCTGCCAGACCCAGAAGGGCTTGGCGACCTTGTAGACGCGGTAGTCGCACGGGGTGTCCGCGTCGCGGGTGTTGAGGTTCTGCGGCGGCAGGGCGCGCTCGGCGTAGGCGTCCCCGGCGGGGGCGAGGTAGCCGCCGTACTCCGAGCCGAAGCGGTCCAGGCGCTGGCCGGTGCGGAGCTTGACGGGCTCCTTGTCGATCTCGCCGTTCACCTCGGCGAAGCCGTCGTTGGGCGGGTACTTCCAGCTGCCGGTGTCCGCGGGGCCTTCCCAGTACTTCTTCAGGAAGTCCTGCGGGGTGAGGTCTCCGGTGCGCTGGTAGCCGTTGAGGAGCGGGCCGACCGGGGCGAGCCGCTTGTTCGGCAGCCACTTGGGGCCGAGGCGGGGGTCGCCGCGGAACTCCCCGGTGCACTGTTCGTGGCGTTCGGCGGTGGGAGCGGGCCTCTCGGGCCCGGGTGCGGCGCTCGCCGTCGGGGCGGTGATCAGTCCGGCGGTGATGCCGAGCGCGGCGAGTACGGTACGCATACGGTTCATTCAGGAGTCCCCTTGAGCACTGATGATCCATCAGGACAGCTGACGTAGGGTAACCGCTCGACTACGGTGACGTATCGCACCATGCCGTTTTCCGGCCAGGTGGACAGCACCGCGCCCCGGTCGCGGCGGTGCGCGTCCGGGGCGTGGTGGCCGGCCGGGTGTGCGCCCCCGGCCGGGTGGGGCCGCTAGCCGACGTTGACGTCGATGCAGGCGTAGAAGGCGTTGGCGGTGTCCGCGATGTTCCAGACGGCCAGGACCTTCTGCCGACCGGTCTTGTTGCCGAAGTCGACCTGGTGGGTCACGGTGGCGTCGGGCTGCGCGCCGCCGTCGTCGAATTCGGCGATCTTCTCGCCGCCCACGAAGTACTGCCAGGTGCTGGTCGAGTGGCGTGCGGTGAGCTTCCACTCGAACTGCTGGGAACGGTTCACCGGAGTGACGGCCCACCCCTTGGAGTCGTCGTCCAGCTCGGCGAAGCCGCTGTTGCCGCCGCTGCAGCTGGTGAGCCCCTTGGGGCCCTCGACGCTCTGCGGTTCGTACTTGATCGCGCCGCAGCTGACCGTCCCGGCGGCGCACTGGGCCTGCCGGCTCGGCGGGTTGGAGATGTAGCCGTGGGCACTGGCGGAGCTTGCCGGGAGGCTGAGGGCGAGGACGGGGGCGAGCACGGCGCCGACGGCGAGTGCGGTCTTCCTTTTCGCGTGCATGCTTCTCCTTCACATGAGGCCGCACCGCGCGGTGGCGGACCGTGGGGGGTCCGGCTTCGGTGGCAAGGCCTCGCGAGTGTGGGGCCAAGAGGCGCGAAGGGCTGCAAGTCCCTTGCCGGACAAGCCTGATGACAGGTGACCGGAAAGGCCTTGCACTTGGACTAGACCATACCCAGCGACGCGTTCACGTCAAGAGTGTCCGGTGGGCGCTCCGCCCCCGCGGCCGCGCGCGGTGCGCGCGCGGCCGCCCGGGTGACACGGTCACTCCTGGTCGTCTCCGTAGCGGACCGTGACGCGTTCGAAGCCGAGGGAGCCGAGCAGCCCCTTGAGCATGTCGGCGGTGTTCTTCTCCGCCCGGGCCGTCAGTTCGCTCTCCTTCGCCGCCTCCGAGATGTGCTGGGCGGCGAGCTTGTTGACCGCCTGCTCGCTGCCGGGGTTGTCGGAGAAGAGGTCGCCGAGACGGTCGAGGAGACCACGCTGCTTGGACACCGCGTAGGAGCGGTCGGGGTCGAGGGCCGGTTTGCCCAGCACGGCCCGGGGCAGGCGCAGTTCGGCCACGGTGCGGTCCTCGTTGACCACGACGCCGCCCTCGGTGACCTGGCCCAGGTCGACGGAGGCGTCGACCGTGCCCGCCCCGACGAACAGGGTGCGGGTGCCGCGCAGCGCGTCGGGAACGAACTTCGCGTCCTTCTCCAGGTCGACGACGACCTGGAAGTTGCCCGAGGCGGCCTCGTACGAGCTCATGTCCTGGATGGACTTGAGCACGGCGGGGCCCGACCGGTCGCGGGTCTCCTCGCCGAAGAAGTCGCCGAGCCCCGGCAACAGGCTGAGCCGGCCGCCGGCGAACAGCAGGACCAGCACGGCCGCGACCGCGCCGAGGACTTTCAGCCATCCCCGCGAGGGGCGGGCGGTGCGCTGTCGGTCGCCGTGCGGCGCGGGCTCTGTGGTTACGTCGCTGGACGTCATGGTACGAGTGTGACCGCATCCGGTGCTTTCAGTCGGCCTCCTGCCGCCACTCGCTCGAACTCCCGCACAAAGTAGGCCTGTTCCGGTACCCACGGGCAGACGCCCGGACGCCTCCCAGGGGCGTTCAGCGCGGTGACGCCGCCACCCGTACGCGGTCGCTGTCACCGTCGGAGAGGAACGCCGCGAGCTCCCGCCCCTGGTCGGCGACGGCGGTCCGGTCGGCCCGGGAGAGGGTGCGCAGGGGGTCCACGGTGACGACGCCTTCGGTGACGGTCCACGTGGCGGCGACGCGGCCGTCGACCAGCACGACCCGCTCCCCCGCGACCGAGAGGCCGCGATGGGCGTCGTCGATGATCCGGCCGCGGTCCTGGTAGCCGAGGATCGCGTTGTCGAAGGCGGGCAGGAACCGTACCGGGGCGGGGGTGTCCGGGTCCGGGCGCGGCGCGTCGGGCAGGTCGAGCAGCTCCCGTCCCCGCTCGTCGCGGAAGCGGACCAGTTCGTCGCGTACGGCGGCCACGGCACCGGGTAGCCCGGCCAGGCCGGACCAGGCGCGCAGGTCGGCCGTGGCGGCGGGCCCGTACGCGGCCAGATAGCGCCTCACCAGTGCCTGGCCGACCGGGTCGGTGCCCTCGGGGGCGGGCGGATCGACCGGGCGGCCCAGCCAGGAGGACAGCGCGACGTTGCGCACCCCGCCCTTGGCGCGCCACAGCCCCCGGGGCGGCGCCTGCGCCATCGGGACGAGGCCCGCGACCACCATCTCGCCCAGGGGGCGCGGCCCGGGGCCGGGCCATCGCCCGGCGAGCGCCCGCACGATCTCGGCCGCGGTGCGGGGCTCGCCGTCGGACGTCAGTTCCCGGGCGTCCGCCGCGAGTTCTTCGAGGTCGGTCCCCGTGAGCTCGTCGCGGTAGACGCCGAGGACCCGTTGGCGCAGCATCGCGTCGTGGCGGGCCCGCCAGGCGAGGACGTCGTCGGCGGTGACGAGGTGGACCGTGCGGCGCATCAGATGGGTGCGCACCACGCTCCGCCGGGTCAGCAGGTCCGAGAGGACGGCCGGGTCGAAGGCGGCCAGCCGGGACCAGAGTCCGATGAAGGGTTCCTGCGGTTCCTGCGCCTGGAGGCCGCAGAGGTGGGCCACCGCGTCCACGACGGGCAGGCCGGCCCGCTCCAGCAGCAACTGGCGCGCGAGGGTCGCGCGGTTGAGCGCCCGGTGGTCGAGGACCGTCACGTCGCCTTCCGCCCGTCGAGCGTCTCGCGCAGGATGTCCGCGTGCCCGGCGTGCTGGGAGGTCTCGGCGATGACGTGGGCCAGCACCCGCCGGACGCTCCACGCGCCGCCGGGTTCGTTCCAGGGCGCCTCGGGGAGCGGGTGCGAGGCCGAGAGGTCGGTGACCGTGAGGATGATCTTCTCGGTGCGGGCGGCGACCTGCTCGTACGCCTGGAGGATGCCGGCCACCGTCTCCCCGGGCAGCATCCGGAACTCGTTCTCCCGGTCGGTCATCCACTGCGGGAACTCGCGTGCGGTCCCGGCCATGACGTCGTCCCAGGTGACACCGTGGGGCAGGTCGAACGACATCGCCGAGGGGCCCTCCGTCGCGAAGTTCAGCCAGCCCTCCTCCACGGCCGTGACGTGCTTGACGAGGCCGCCCAGGCACAGCGCGCTGACCGTCGGAGTCTGGCCGGCCTGCTCGTCGGTGAGGTCGCGCACCGAGGCGGTCAGGGCGGCCCGCGCCTCGGCGAGGGCGGCCAGCAGGTCGGTGCGCTCGGCGTCGCGGGACACGGAGGGTGTGGTCATGGTGATCGGTCCTTCCGGGGTTCCTGTCGTGCGGTACGGATCGACCTTCTCAGGGGAAGCGGTCAGCTTGTGTCCTCTTCTCCACCCATACTCGTGTCATGCCGAAGACTTCCGCCCGACTGCTGGCACTGCTCTCCCTGCTCCAGGCGCGCCGCGACTGGCCGGGGCAGCTGCTGGCCGAGCGGCTGGAGGTCAGCCCGCGCACGGTGCGGCGTGATGTCGACCGGCTGCGGGAGCTGGGCTACCCCATCGCGGCGTTCAAGGGGCCCGACGGTGGATACCGGCTGGACGCGGGTGCGCGGTTGCCGCCGTTGCTGTTCGACGACGACCAGGCCGTCGCCCTGGCCGTCGCGCTGCGGACCGCCACCGCGACCGGTGCCGGGATCGGGGAGGCCGCGGCCCGCGCGCTCACCACGGTCCGGCAGGTCATGCCCGCCCGGCTGCGCCATCGCGTCGACGCCCTGAACGTCACCGCCGTCGAACGGACGGGAGGCCCGCCGCGGCCCCAGGCCGATCCCCGGGTCCTCCTCGCGCTGAGCGACGCGGTGCGCGCCCAGGAGGTACTGCGTTTCGACCACTCCCCCGCCCACGCCCCGACGACCGCCGCCGACCCGCCGCCCGCGGTGCGACGGGTGGAGCCGCACCGTCTGGTCACCTGGGGCGGGCGCTGGTATCTCGTCGCCTGGGACCTGGACCGCGAGGACTGGCGCACCTTCCGCGCGGACCGGATCACGCCGCGCACACCCACGGGCCCCCGGTTCACCGCCCGCGAGGTGCCCGGGGGCGATGTGGCCGCGTTCGTGGCCGCCCGGTTCCAGGGCTCCGGCGGCCCCGGCGCGTGGCCCTGCCGCGGCGAGGTGATCCTCGACGCTCCGGCCTCCGCGGTGGCGGGCCACATCCGCGACGGAATCGTCGAGGAGCACGGGCCCGACCGCTGCCGGGTGGTCCTGGGGGCCTGGTCGTGGCCCGGCCTGGCCGCCGGGCTCGGCAGGTTCGACGTGGACATCGAGGTGGTGGGGCCCGACGAGCTCAGGGACGCCTTCGCCGATCTGGCCCGCCGCTTCGCCGCCGCGGCGGGCCAGGGGCACGGCGGATTCCCGGAGCCCGGCGCCCCTTAGATCCTGTCGGTGAGCCGGGTGTCGGTCGTGTCGTCGGTCGTCGAGGCGGTCAGGGACGAGGTGATGTGTCCGGCGAGGCCGAGCACCAGGAAGAGGACCACGAGCCACTTGGCGGCGCTGCTCAGGATCAGCGGGCGCGTCGCCGACCGCGCCTGCTCCGGGGGAACGGCGAGGTCGTCGTCGCCGAACAGCGCCTTGGGGTAGGCGGGGGTGAGCATCATGACGTACGCGGAGAAGCGCATCCGGTAGCGCAGGGTGGCCGCCGTCGCCTCGAACAGCGGCCGGGGCATCCGGCCGAGGCAGAGCGTGATCAGCCACCAGACGAAGGCCAGCGCCCACCACCCGTAGACGGCGAGGCTCTGCACGATCGCGGCCGGGATCATCAGGAAGACGCGGAAGAGCACCGCCAGCCGGTTGAGCGGGGTGGGCCGCACCTCGATCTGCACCGGGTAGTCGGCCGGCGGGGTGAGGGCGAACGGCGGGTAGCGGTCGATGAGCAGCATGTCGCTCGCCGAGACGCGCATGTCGTAGCCGAGGACGCCGGCCAGGAAGCGGAAGACGGGGTCGGGCAGCCGCCCCAGCACCAGGGCCGCGAACCATCCCACGACGACGGTGAAGAACGCCGCGATGTGCAGGAAGAACAGCACGATGAAGTGCGGGAGCAGCAGCAGGAGTCGCAGGAGGACGGTCAGCCGCCGCTGGCGCGCCGGTTCGACGATGTCCAGGACGGGCCGGAACTCGTCGGAGTCCGCCTCCTTGCGGCCCGGGCTCCACTGGCCTTCGGCCATGTCGCTCCTCCTCGGCAGGGGATCCGTGCGGCATCCGCGCGCAGGACGTGTCCCCACCGTGCGTTCGGGCCGGGCCGCCCGCAAACGGCCCGGCCCGAACGGGTGCCCCGGCTCAGCGCCTGCGGAGGCGGTCGAGGAGGGGGCGGGGGGCCCTGGCGCCGACGGACTTCGTGCCGGTGCCCTTCGTACCGGTGCCCTTCGTACCGGTGCCCTTCGTACCGGTGCCCTTCGTACCGGTGCCCTTCGTACCGGTGCCCTTCGTACCGGTGCCCTTCGTACCGGTGCCCTTCGTACCGGTGGTCTTCTTGGCGGTGGCCCTGGTGCCTGTGCCCTTCGTACCGGTGGTCTTCTCGGCGGCCCCGGTGCCCGTGCGCTTGGCGCCTGTGCCTTTGGCACCCGTCCGCTTCGGCCTGGGTGCGGGCTCGGGCTTGGGGTCGATCCGCGGTTCCGATGAGCCGGGGACCTCGGCGTACGTGTAATAGCGGTGGCTGATCCGGCGGCCGAGCACGAAGTACCCCAGCAGTGCACCCGTCGTGTTGAGGATGACGTCGTCGATGTCGAAGGCGCGCCCCTGGACCAGGGCTCCCTGGATCAGCTCGACGACGGCCATCGCGACGGCCGTCAGCAGCGTGGTCCGGATCATCCGCAGGCGCCGTGGCACGAAGAACGGCAGCAGGAGTCCGAACGGCACGCCGAGCAGCAGGTTTCCGCCCGCCTGCTTGCACGCGGCGAGGAAGGTGTAGTCCTCGGCGTACTGGCGCAGCGAGCGCCCGGGGCGGAGGTTGGCGGTGACGATGTCCTCGGAGGCCGGCGAGGGGGTCAGCGTCACCTTGGCCAGCAGTACGGAGAACGCCACCAGTCCCAGCAGCACCACCGTCAGGACCGCTCCGCGCACCAGTACCCGTACCCATGTCCTCTGGCGTGCGGGGGGATTCGCCTCTGCTGTCATGGCCGACGGATGCCCCCGCCCGGCCGGAACACACCCGAGCGGGGCGGCGGAGCGACATCTAGTCCGGCCGTCCGCTACCGCCTGCGACGATGTGCGCATGAGCGCAGAGAAGAAGAAGGACCTGCTTGACGAGGCCGACCGGTTGCGTGAGGGGGGCCGGCCCGAGGAGGCGCGCGAACGGCTGCTCGCCCTGACGGCCGAGTATCCGGACGACGCCGAGGTGGCCTACCGGACGGCGTGGATCCACGACGTGCTGGGCCTGGAGTCGGAGGCGGTGCCGTACTACGAGCGCGCTCTGGCCAACCCTGAGCTCCCGGCGGAGGACCGGCGCGGGGCGCTGCTGGGGCTGGGCAGTACGTATCGGGTCCTCGGCCGCTACGGGCAGGGGGTGGAGACGCTGCGCCGGGGTGTGGAGGAGTTCTCGGACGACGGTGCGATGCGGGCGTTCCTGGCGATGGCGCTGTTCAACACCGGCGAGCACGACGAGGCGATGCGGCTGTTGCTGGAGCTGACGGCCGCGACCAGCCAGGACCCGTACGTCCAGCAGTACCGGCGGGCGATCGAGCACTACGCCAAGGACCTCCACGAGACCGTGTGACCCGTGTGGCGGACGGGGCGGTGGTGCGCGGCGCGCCGCGCGGCGGGCGCAGCTCCGGTCGGGGCGCGGCACGTGCCGAGAATGCTCGGGTGCCCTCCGCTCCCCCGGCGCTTCCGCCGTCCCCGCCTTCCGGCTCCTCCTCCTGCGGCGCGTCCCGGACCGGTGACGCGCCGCGGGGCGGCGAGGCGGCGCTGCTACTGCTGTCCGCGGCTTCCGGGGCGGCGGACGCGTTCGTCTTCCTGTGCGTGGGGCAGGTCTTCGCCGGGGTGATGACCGGGAACCTGGTGCTGCTCGGGGCTTCGGCCGCCGGTGCGGGCGAGGACGGTGTGGCGCTGAAGGTCGTCGTCGCCCTGGGGACGTACTTCTGCGGGGTGGCGGCGGGCGCGCTGATGTCCGGGCGGCGGGGTTGCCGGGTCCCGGCGCTGCTGGGGGCGGAGGTGATCCTGCTGGGGGCGGCCGCCGTGCTGTGGGGGCTGGAGCTGGTCACGTCGTACGGGGAACGGCTCGGGCTGCTGTCGCTGGTGGCGGTGGCGATGGGCGTCCAGGGGCGGGTCCGGGTGACGCCGACGAACTACTTCACCGGGACGCTGACCTCGCTCGCCGGTCGTGTGGCGTTGCGCGAACTGCGGCGCGGGGACGGCTGGGTGCTGGGGCGGCTGGCCGCGGTGGTGGCGGGGGCGGCGGTCGCGGCGCTGGCCGAGCGGTGGTGGAGCCCCGGGGCCGCGCTGGGGGCGGTGGTGGCGGCTGCCGGTGCGCTGGCTCTGGAGACGGTTCGGGGGCGGGGCGGCCGCTTGCGGCCGGACAGGAGGAAGCCCCGGCCGGATCGGGGGAATCCAGCCGGGGCGGCTTGAGTGCGGGCGTGAAGGGCGGTCGCCTCTCGGCGGGGTGCTCCATGGGGCTTCGGCGGTGCCGATCGTCCCCATGGGCTACAGGTGAGGCCCGGGGACACTGTCCCCCTCACACCCACGTATAGATGAACGATAAACCATCCCGGGGTGTTCCCGGGAACCCGCCCCCGCAGATGTGATCCACGGCACGGAATTCCCGGCTCTTCCCCTGGTCAGGCCGCGTTCGGCCGGCCCCCGGGCGCCTCGCCGGTGCCGTAGCGGCGCCGGAACCGCTCGACACGGCCCGCCGTGTCGAGCACCCGGGTGCCACCGGTGTAGAACGGGTGGCTCGCCGACGAGGTCTCCACGTCGATGACGGGGTAGGTGTTGCCGTCCTCCCACACCACGTGCTCGCCGGAGTCGGCGGTCGAACGGGTCAGGAAGGCGACGTCGGCCGCGCGGTCACGGAAGACCACGGGGCGGGAGACGGGGTGGATACGGGACTTCATCGATGCGTTCCTTCCTCACCGCGCGCGGCGGTGGCGTACAGAGTGTTCGGACCATCTCCGCGCGGTCAGCGGACCTCGCGGAACAGGACGTGGCGACCGACGGCCGAGTCGAACTTGCGGAGCTCCAGCCGGTCGGGGTCGTTGCGGCGGTTCTTGCGTGTCGCATAGCTGCGACCCGTTCCGGCGGTGGACCGGAGAGTGACGACGGGCCTGGACTCACTGCGCGCCACGGGCGCCTCCTTCGCTGCCTCCGACGACCCCCAGTCCCCCTGTCGGGAATGGGATTCGTTTTCGTTCTGATGGGGTAACGCGGGTCGATCGCGCGGCATTCCCGCCCGCTCCCCACCCTTCACCTGGCACCCGAGCGCCACTCCCGCACCATCGGCCCCCCCTGGGGAGTCCGGTCAACTCGCCCCAAACGCAAGCCTGTTCGGACGGGCACCGCCTCGGACAGCCGCTGGCATATGCCAGAAGCAACTACGCATCGAGTGTTGCCAAATCCCTTACGACCCGCCGCGGCCTGTGCGACAGTCGGTAGCGGTCCCCCCTTCGGAACCGGCTAGGCCGCGCCTGCAACGGAGTACGAGATGCCGTCCCCCCTCTTCGCGGACCGCCCCGCACCACAGCTTCCCGCGCACGACGCCGTCGACGACCTGATCCACCGGACGCGCCGGCTGCGCGGAGATGTGGACGCCGTGCGGCGGGACGCCGTCATGTCCGACGAGGACGACCCGCAGCTGCGCTGGCAGCGCGCCCTGTGCGAGCTGGCCGTGCACCACCTGGACACCCTCGGCGAGCATCTGGGCCAGCTCAGGGCGGGTCTGCCGGGCCCGCGCGCCGAGGGCTCCGCCTCCGGGGACGAGGAGACGCCGAAGGGCCCGAAGGCCGGTTCCCTGCTGAGCCGGGTGGGCAGCGCCGAGTGGAACCTCCTCACCGACGAGTCCAGCTGGTCCGAGGAGCTGTACGAGATCTTCGGCAGGCCGCTCGACTCCGCCCCCCTCTCCCTGGACGACCTGCCGTCCGTGCTGCTGCCCGAGGACCAGCCGGTGCTGACCGCCATGGTGACGGGCTGCCTGGTCGACGGCCGGCCGATGGACGGCGAGTTCCGCATCCTGCGGCCCGACGGCGACACGCGCACACTGCACATGACGGGCGAGCCGGTCCTCGACGCCGAGGGCTGCACGGCCTCCATGTGGGCGGTCCTGCGGGACGTCAGCGAGCTGCGCCGCAGCGAACAGGCCGTGACCAGGAGCCGCGCGTCGGTCCAGCGCGAGGAGCACATCGAGCGCGCCGAGCACCGCATGGCCGTCGAGCTCCAGGAGACCGTCCTGCCCCCGTGGCGCGGATCACTGCGCCTCCCGCCGCAGGGCCCCGGCGCCCTGGACATCGCGGCGCACTACCTCCCCTCCGCGTCGAGCGGGCTCATCGGCGGGGACTGGTACGACGCGATGGAGCTGCCGGACGGACGCACCCTCCTCACCGTCGGCGACCTCACCGGGCACGGGATCCCCGCCACCTCGGCGATGGCGATGCTGCTGGGTGCGCTGCGGGGCATGGCCGTCGCCGGCATCGAGCCGGGCGCGCTGATGGGACACCTCAACCAGGTGCTGGAGACGTCGATACAGCCCGCGCTGGGCAGTGCCCTGTGCTGCCGTTTCGACCCCGGAACCTCCGTTCTCTCCTGGGCGCAGGCCGGTCATCCCGCGCCGCTGCTCTTCCGCGGCGGTTCGGGGCGGCCGCTGCCTCCGCCGGACGGGATACTGCTGGGTGCCGCGCCGCAGGCCGTGTTCGAGCAGGACGAGGTACGGCTGTTCCCCGGCGACGTGCTCGTTCTGCACACCGACGGGCTGACCCGACGCGGCGACCGGGGTGCGGGCCCGGAAGCACTGCTCGCCCTCGCCCCTCGGTTCGCAGAGGCCCGTACGGCACAGGAGTGCGTCCGGGGCGTCGTCGAGGAGTTCGGCGGGACCGAGCGCCTGGACGACGCGTGCGTACTGGTCGCCCGTATCGGGGCGTGAGGGAACGCGGACGGATCAGGGCATGCCGCGGAAGCGCGGACGCGTCAGGGCGTGAAGGAGCGCGGAGCGGCGCGGTGGGGGCGGTTCAGATCTGGGTGCCCCTGGCCTTCTTCTGGCTCGGCAGCGACAGTTCGATCTCCTCGCGCAGATCCTGGATGCCCGCGTATCCGGCGAACTGACCGGTGAGCCGGTACATCTCACGGAGCCGGTCCCAGGTGCGGTGCGAGGAGGTCTCCCCCATCGACACCAGTGCGAGCCGGGCGTAGCGGTCGGCCTGTTCCGGGTCGTTGGCGATGAAGCAGGCCGAGGCGAGCGAGATGTAGTCGAAGATCTTCGACCGCTGGCGCCCGTTGACCCGCATCTCCAGCGCCTGCTTGGCGTGGCGTTGGGCGATGATCGCCGCCCCCGGGTCGTGCTCGGCGAGCGTACGGAAGGCGAGCGCCTGCATACCGTGCATATCGGCCTCGTCGAACATCTGCATCCAACTGGGCGGCGGGACGTCGCTCTTGTCCGAGACGAAGAGCTCCTCGGCCTCGCCGAGGGTGCGCCGCATGGCCTGACCGCGTCCCATGGACGCCTGTGCCCAGGCCTCGATGGTGCGCAGCATCGCCTGCGTACGGGGCAGGGTCTCGTCGCCGGAGCCGGATTTGGCGAGCTTCATCAGGTCGAGTGCGTCGTCGGGGCGGCCCAGGTGCACCATCTGGCGTGCCGCCCGGGAGAGTGCCTCGCCGGCGCGTGGCCGGTCGCCGCCCTCGCGGGCCGCGTGGGCGGCGATGACGAAGTACTTCTGGGCGGTGGGTTCGAGGCCGACGTCGTGGGACATCCAGCCCGCCAGAACGGCGAGGTTGGCGGCGACGCCCCACAGGCGGCGCTGGAGATGGTCGGGGTGGCGGTAGGCGAGCATGCCGCCCACCTCGTTGAGCTGGCCCACGACCGCCTTGCGCTGGAGTCCGCCGCCCCGGGACGCGTCCCAGGCACGGAAGACCTCCACCGAGTGCTCCAGGGCCTCGATCTCGTCGGAGCCGACCGGTGCGGCCTCGTACCGGTCGAAGCCGGCGGGGTCGGCGTGCAGGGGGTCGTTGGCCCGTGGCGCGTCGGCCGCCGGAGCAGGGTCGCTGTGCAGCCAGTCGTACATGGGGCCGGCGATGGTTGAGCCGGCGGCGAGCGCGGCGCCCGCACCCACCAAGCCGCGTCGGTTGAGCATGAGGTCCATTCCCGTGAATTCGGTGAGGACCGCTGCCGTCCGTTCGGGCGCCCACGGCAGTTGATCGGGATTGTTCTCCGTCCCGGAGTCACGCCGTTTCCCCACACGCCCGCGTCGGCCGAACCCGAGGTCCTCGATGGTCACGACACGGCCGAGCCGCTCGGTGAACAGAGCTGCCAGCACTTCGGGCACGGGATCACGGGGGGACTCCCCCATGTCGATCCAGCGCCTGACACGCGAGGTGTCGGTGGCCAGCTGCGGGTGGCCCATGGCCGCCGCCTGCCGGTTCACCATTCTCGCGAGTTCGCCCTTGGACCAGCCGGCCAGGCCGAACAGGTCGCTGAGACGGGTGTTGGGTTCTCCGGTCACTTCAAGCCCCCAGGTTCTCGGCTGACTTGACACTAACCCCCTGTCAGATGCGCTGTGACTATTCGCCAGGGTTCGCCAGGGTCCGCCAGATGGTCTGCCACCCGTGACCCGTTGTCAGGTAGGAGTGCGCCACCCCGCCCGGCAGCCCTAGGTACTCCCCAGGGTGCCGAACGGCCGTCGGCCGGGTTGGCGCACGTACCTTGTCGGCGCACGAAGGGATCTGTCTCGCCCATGTACACAGCATCGTCCTCCGTGTCCGCCCCGCCCCGTCCGCTCCGCCCGATGGGCGCGGGCGGCGGGCCCTATCTCGCTCCTCACGCCGGTGCGCCGGTGCAGGGTCCGGGCCGGGCCCGACGGGCCGCGGGACCGGGCGCCGGACCGCTCAGCGGAAGGATCGACCTGTCCGGGCCGCAGGGCGCGCAGGTGCGGATGGCCATCGCCTCCGTGCAGCGCATCTGCCCCGAGTTCAACCCGGTCCAGGTGCTGCGCCGCAGCGGACGTTCGGTCCTGATCGTGGGAACGACCGGGCGGGCGACGGCCGTGGCGAAGTGTTTACTGGACCACTCGCCAGCGTGGACCGAGCGGTTCCGGCACGAAATAGCGGCGTACCGCGCGTTCGTCCGGCATCGGCCCCCGGTTCGGGTGCCCCGGCTGATCGCGGCGGACCCGGAGAACTGCACGCTGGTGATCGAGCGGATGCCCGGACGGGTCGCCGCTCTCACCCGGCACCCGGCGGAGGCGCCGCCGCGGGCCGACATCCGCGCCGCTCTGGGCGCGATCGCCCGGGTGAACGCCTGGCGGCCGCCGCCCGGACTGTTCGAGGCGCCGCTCGACTACGCCTCGCGGATCGCCCGCTACCACGAGCTCGGTCTGTTCACCGACCGTGACCTCGGTGACCTGCAGAAGCTGCTGCACGGCCTGGCCCACGCGGGCGGGCGGCAGGGCATGGGGCAGTTCTGCCACGGGGACGCCCTGCTCTCCAACATCCTGCTGTCGCCGACCGGACCGGTGCTCGTCGACTGGGAGCACGCCGGCTGGTACCTCCCTGGGTACGACCTGGCGACGCTGTGGGCGGTGCTGGGGGACGCCCCGGTGGCCCGCCGCCAGATCAGCCAGCTGGCCCAGGCCAGGGGCCCGGCCGCGCGGGACGCGTTCCTGGTGAACCTGATGCTCGTGCTGACCCGCGAGATCCGCAACTACGAGACGGCGGTGCAGCGCACCATGCGGGAAGCGCCCTCGGTGGGTGCGGGGGCGGACCGCCCCGGTGCGCTCTCCTCCGGTGAGGAGCAGCGGCTGCTGCTGCGGAGGCTGCACGACGACTGCGCGATGGCGCGGAGGGCTGTGCGGGCGGCGGTCGGCACCCGCTGAGGCGGGACGACGCCGAACCGGACACCAGGGCGGGGCAGGGGCCCGCCCATGAAAGACCACAGTGACCAGACCACTGTGAAGAAGAAGCGCGCTGCGGGACCGGTGCCGACACACCGGTCCCGCGGCGCGCTGTTCTGCGTTCGGTGACCGTGTGCTGACCCTGTGCCGTTCCGGGGTCCCTCGCGGGTGAGGCCCGCCACGAGACCCACGTCACCTACGACGCCCGGTAGTAGGCCCGAGCCCTCCCGTCCGGCGTAACGAACCGCCCAAATGGCTCATAAATTGGCATCTCACGATGAAGCGTAGTAAAGGCGGTCATTGCTTCCTATGTCGGTGCCCGCTAACCATGGATCCCGGCAGGCACCGAGTTCGAGTCCGCGTCGATCGCCCACCGGCGACCGCGGCCCGGACGGTCCGGTACCCGCCGACGCGGCGCGAAGGCCGCGAAGCCCGTCCCCCATAGGAAGAGCTCACGCATGCCCCGCATCTCCACCCTGCGCATCACCCGCTCGCACAAGATCGCCACCGCCGTGCTCGTCGCGGCCGGTTCCGTCACCGCCATAACGGCCACCGGCGGTCCGAGCGAAGCGCAGACCACCGCGACCCGGTCCTCCGTCTCCGTGGAGCCGGTCGCCGCCGCGGGCATCCCCACAGCGAAGGACGCGGCCGAGAAGGCCGCGAAGGAGAAGGCCGCCAAGGAAGCCGCGGCGAAGAAGGCCGCCGCCAAGGCGACCGCGAAGAAGGCCGCCGAGAAGGAGCGCTCCGAGAAGCAGGCCGCCAACCGGTCCACCGAGCGCAAGGCCGTCACGCCGAAGAAGTACGCGAACAACCTCGACGGCTGGATCCGCGAGTCGCTCGACATCATGAAGAAGAAGAACATCCCCGGCTCCTACGAGGGGCTGCACCGCAACATCATGCGCGAGTCCAGCGGCAACCCGAACGCCGTCAACGACTGGGACATCAACGCGCGGAACGGGATCCCTTCCAAGGGGCTCCTCCAGGTGATCCAGCCCACCTTCGACGCGTACCACGTCAAGGGCACCCCGAAGAACCTCACCGACCCGGTCGCCAACATCACCGCCGCCGCCAACTACGCCGCGGACCGGTACGGCTCGATCGACAACGTCGACTCCGCCTACTGAGCCGGCCTGCCGAGCCGACACCCCCGACACGCCGATGATGTGACTAATGGCCATCGTGCGTGCCCCGGATGGCCGAAGGGTAGTGCTGCGCGGACACCACCGGTCCGCGCGATTCCCCGCGCGGAGGCTTCTGGAAAGGCCTGACGCACATGGCACAGCCCTTCTCACTGCCGGACTTCTATGTTCCGTATCCGGCCCGGCTCAACCCCCATGTGGAAGCGGCGCGCTCGCACACCCGGGAGTGGGCCCGTTCCATGGGGATGCTGGAGGGATCCGGCGTCTGGGAGGAGAAGGACCTGGAGGCGCACGACTACGCCCTCCTGTGCGCCTACACCCATCCCGACTGCTCGGCGGAGGCGCTCAGCCTCGTCACCGACTGGTACGTGTGGGTCTTCTTCTTCGACGACCACTTCCTGGAACTGTTCAAGCGCACCCCCGACCGGGCGGGCGGCAAGCGGTATCTGGACCGGCTGCCCGCCTTCATGCCGATGGAGCGCGGAGCCGCGACACCCGAGCCCGAGAACCCCGTCGAGGCGGGGCTCGCCGATCTGTGGGCCCGGACGGTGCCCGCGATGACGGACGACTGGCGGGCCCGGTTCGCGGAGTCGACGGAGAACCTCCTCAACGAGTCCCTGTGGGAGCTCGCCAACATCCACGAGGGCCGCATCGCCAACCCGGTGGAGTACATCGAGATGCGCCGCAAGGTGGGCGGCGCGCCCTGGTCCGCGGGCCTGGTCGAGTACGCGGCGAGCGCGGAGGTTCCGGCGTCGGTCGCCGGGTCCCGGCCGCTGCGGGTGCTGCGGGACGCCTTCTCCGACGCCGTACACCTGCGTAACGATCTCTTCTCCTACCAGCGTGAGGTGGAGGACGAGGGGGAGAACAGCAACGGCGTGCTGGTGCTGGAGAAGTTCCTGGGCTGCTCCACGCAGGAGGCGGCCGAGGCCGTCAACGATCTGCTGACCTCACGGCTCCAGCAGTTCGAGAACACCGCCCTCACCGAACTCGGCCCCCTCTGTGCCGAGAACGCCCTCGACCCGGCGCAGACCGCGGCCGTGCTGGCGTACGCCAAGGGGCTCCAGGACTGGCAGTCCGGCGGCCACGAATGGCACATGCGCTCCAGCCGCTACATGAACGGCGGAGGCGCCGGCGAGGCCGTGGCCGGCTGGGGCATGTCCGCGGCTTCCATCAGGTTCACCCTCCGCTCGGAGACCGCGCGGGCCCGCAGCCACAGCCATGTGCCGTACCAGCACGTGGGCCCCTCGCTGCTGCCCGACTTCGACCTGCCCTTCACGACCACGCTGAGCCCCCATCTGGAGGGGGCCAGGGGCCGGCTCGTCGAGTGGGCGCGGCGGATGGGCATCCTGGAGGCCCAGCCGGGGGTGCCGGGTTCGCACATCTGGGACGAGGTGCGGATCCGCGCGATCGACCTGCCCCTCTGCGCCGCCGGCATCCACCCGGACGCGAGCCCGGACGAGCTGGACCTCTCCTCGGGCTGGCTGGCCTGGGGGACGTACGGGGACGACTGGTTCCCGGTGGTGCACGGCCGGACCCGGGATCTGGCCGGTGCGCGGCTGGCGAACGACCGGCTGTCGCTGTTCATGCCGCTGGCCGACGAGGGGACGCCGGAGCCGGTGAACGCGCTGGAGCGGAGCCTGGGCGACCTGTGGCGCAGGACCGCCGGCCCGATGGACGCGGACGCGCGGCGCACTTTCCGCACCGCGATCGAGACGATGACCGAGAGCTGGCTGTGGGAGCTGGCGAACCAGGCGCAGAACCGCATCCCCGATCCGGTGGACTACGTGGAGATGCGGCGGGCGACGTTCGGTTCGGACCTGACGATGAGCCTGTGCCGGCTCGGCCATGGCCGGAAGGTTCCGGAGGAGGTCTACCGCAGTGGTCCGATGCGTTCCCTGGAGAACGCGGCGGCGGACTACGCGTGCCTGATGAACGACCTGTTCTCGTACCAGAAGGAGATCGAGTACGAGGGTGAGGTGCACAACGGCGCCCTGGTCGTGCAGAACTTCTTCGGCGTCGACTATCCGACGGGCGTGGCCATCGTGCACGACCTGATGAACTCGCGGCTGCGGCAGTTCCGGCATGTGGCCGAGGTGGAGCTCCCGGTGCTGTACGACGACTTCGGCCTGGACGCCGAGGCGCGGGAGATCCTGGCGGGCTATGTGCGGGAGCTGGAGCACTGGCTGGCGGGGATCCTGATCTGGCACCGGGGCTGCCGCCGCTACCGCGAGGAGGACCTGCGGAGCGGTCACGCCGCACCCTGGCATCTCGGCGGGCCCACGGGGCTCGGTACGTCGGCGGCGCAGGTGACCCGGATGCTGGCCGGGGCGGCGGGCGGCCGGGGCTAGCGGCCCGGGTCTTACGGTTGTGCGGATCAGGGCCCGCCGTGGCATTCCCATGGCGGGCCGGGCCGCACCTCCGGGCTCTTCGCCGGGTGCCCGCCGGGCGTCGCACGGACGGAGAAGGCCGCCCGAACGGATTCGGACGGCCTTGCGACCGGACGGTCTTGCGAAGGGACGTTTCAGCCTTGCTGGAACAGCTCCGCGGGCAGCGGCTTGAGCAGGGTGTAGAGGTCGTCGGTGATCGGCCGGTCCCAGCTGGCGATGGTCACGAGGACGCCGTCGCTGCGGTCGAACTGGACGCAGGCGATCCGGCTCTCGGAGAGCTTGACGCGGCGGACGATCAGCAGGTTGTCGCCCTGCATGACGGGGACGTCCTCGGAGCTGACGACCTCGATCGGCTCGTCGTTCTCCAGGGCGAGGAGCAGTTGGGCCACCTCGAAGGGGACCTGGCCCTCCTCGGTCTCGCGGGCGGGCGAGCCTTCCGGCAGATTGCCGATGATCATCGCCGGGCCCCGTCCGCCGTACAGGTCGTAGCGGAGGAAGACGCCCTGGCAGCTGCCGTCGGGGGCGGGGAGCAGACCGGCGCCGAGGTTGCCGGGCCAGTCCCCGGGGTCCATGGCCAGGACGTCGAAGTCCGGGCCCGCGGGTGTTGCGGCGCTACGGCGGCGGAGGAAGGACATGCCTGCCATGTTACGTGTCCCGGCTCACGGTGCGGAGCCGGGCCCGGGCCGCGCGGGGCCGGGCCCGCCGCGTCTTCCGGGCCGGGCCGGGGCTCGGCTTCTCAGCCGGGCGGGGGCTCCGCCCCCACCAGCCACATGGCGAAGAACTGGGACCCTCCGCCGTAGGCGTGGCCGAGCGCCCGGGTGGCCCCGTCGATCTGGTGCTCGCCTGCCCTCCCCCGGACCTGGAGGGCCGCCTCGGCGAAGCGGATCATGCCGGAGGCGCCGATGGGGTTGGCGGACAGCACGCCGCCCGAGGGGTTGACGGGAAGGTCGCCGTCGAGTTCGGTGACGCCCGCCTCGGTGAGTTTCCAGCCCTCGCCCTCGTCGGCGAAGCCGAGGTTCTCCAGCCACATCGGCTCGTACCAGGAGAACGGGACGTACATCTCGACGGCATCGATCTCACGGCGCGGGTCGGTGATGCGGGCCTGCCGGTAGACGTCGGCGGCGCAGTCCTTCCCGGCCCGCGGGGAGACGAAGTCCTTGCCCGCGAAGAGGGTCGGTTCGCTGCGCATCGCCCCGCCGTGGACCCAGGCGGGCGGGTGCGGGGAGCGGGCCGCGCCGTCCCGGCCGGTGAGGATCATGGCGCAGGCCCCGTCGGAGGAGGGGCAGGTCTCGGAGTAGCGGACCGGGTCCCAGAGCATGGGCGAGGACTGGACCTTCTCCAGGGTGAGGTCGTGGTCGTGGATGTGGGCGTAGGGGTTCTTCAGCGCGTTGCGGCGGTCCTTGTAGGCCACGAGCGAGCCGACCGTGCCGGGTGCTCCGGTGCGCCGCATGTACGCGCGCACGTGCGGGGCGAAGAAGCCGCCCGCACCGGCCAGCAGCGGCTGCTGGAAGGGGACGGGCAGGGAGAGCCCCCACATGGCGTTGGACTCGGACTGCTTCTCGAAGGCGAGGGTGAGGACGGTGCGGTGGACGCGGGCGGCGACGAGGTTCGCGGCGACCAGGGCCGTCGATCCGCCGACGGAGCCCGCCGTGTGGACGCGGAGCATGGGCTTGCCGACGGCGCCGAGCGCGTCGGCGAGGTAGAGCTCCGGCATCATGACGCCCTCGAAGAAGTCGGGCGCCTTGCCGATGACGACGGCGTCGATGCCGGCCCAGTCCAGCCCGGCGTCCTCCAGGGCGCGGACCGCCGCCTCGCGGACGAGTCCGGCGATGGAGACGTCGTGCCGGGCGGCGACGTGTTTGGTCTGGCCGATGCCGACGACGGCGACGGGCTCCTTACTCATGAGCGCTCTCCCCTTCCAGGACGGCGACCAGGTTCTGTTGCAGGCAGGGCCCGGAGGTGGCGTGGGCGAGCGCCCGGTCGGACTCGCCGCGGTGGATGCGGGCGGCGGCCTCGCCGAGCCGGATCAGCCCGGCGGCCATGATCGGGTTGGCGGCGAGCGCGCCGCCGGAGGGGTTGACACGGACCTCGTCGCCGAGGCCGAGCGCCTTGCGCAGGACGACTTCCTGCGAGGTGAACGGGGCGTGCAGCTCGGCGGTGTCGACGGGCCGTTCGAAGGCTCCGGCGTGTTCGGCGGCGAGCCGGGCGGAGGGGCTGTCGGTCAGGTCGCGCACGCCGAGGCTGTGGGCTTCGATCCGGTGGTCGATGCCCCGGATCCAGGCGGGCCGTTCGCACAGGGCGCGGGCGGTGTCCCCGGCGGCGAGGACCACGGCGGCGGCCCCGTCGCCGATGGGCGGGCAGTCGCCGGTGCGCAGCGGGTGCACGAGGTGGTCGCCCGCCGGGACGTCTCCGGTGAGCTGGGCGTACGGGTTGTCGACGGCGGCGGTGCGGCTGCGGGCGCCGATCTCGGCGAGGGTTCCTTCGTCGGTTTCGCCGGAGTCGATGAGGGCCTGGGCCTGGAGGGCGGCGAGGGCGACGGAGTCGGGCCAGAGGGGGGCGAGGTAGTAGGGGTCGAGCTGACGGGTGAGGACGTCGCGGACCCGGCCGGGCGAGGATTTGCCGTAGGCGTAGACGAGCGCGGTGTCCGCCTCGCCGGTCCGGATCTTCACCCAGGCCTCGTAGAGCGCCCAGGCCCCGTCCATCTCGACGTGGGACTCGGAGATGGGCGGGTGGGCGCCGACGCCGTCGAGCGCCATGGTGAAGGAGAAGGCCCGTCCGGCGAGGTAGTCGGCGGAGCCGGAGCAGGTGAACCCGATCGCGTTGGCCCTGAGGCCGGTCGCGCCCAGGACCTCGTGGAGGACGGGCATCACCAGGTCGAGCTCGGAGAGTTCGTCGGTGCGCCGCCGGTGCGCGCTCTGGGCGAAGGCGACGATGGCCACGTCCCGCATCTACACCAGCTCCTTGTACGTGTCGTAGTCGGCGTCGGGCTCGCCGGTGGGCCGGTAGTGGTCGACATGGCGGGCGCCCTCGGTCCAGACGGGCTCGACGCGCAGGCCCATGCGGACCTGGTCGTAGGGGAGGCCGGCGATGCGTCCGTGCAGGGCGAGGTCCGCGCCGTCGAGGGCGATGTGGGCGTATACGTACGGGACTTCGATGTCGAGATTCTTCGCTTTGATGTTGACGACGCAGAAGGTGGTGACCGTGCCGCGCGGTCCGACCTCGACCTGTTCGGCGGTGGCGACCCCGCAGGTGGGGCAGGCCCCGCGCGGCGGTACGTAGACCTTGCGGCAGGCGGGGCAGCGTTCGCCGACGGTGCGGCGTTCCTCCAGGGCCTTGATGTAGGCGCTCTGGGCGCGGCCGGGCGTGTGGACGTAGTCGAGGCGGGCCGGGGCGGCGATGCCGGTGACGGGGTCGGCGAACTCGCCTGTGCACGGTGCGGGTTCGGTGGGTCCGGGCTCGCCGTCGTACGGTTCGAAGCAGGCGATGTCGGTGATGGCGCCGGTGCGGGTCGCGGCCCAGCGGATACGGACGCGCATCCCGGTGCGGACGGCGTCGGGTCCGGGTGCGTCGAGTGCGTGCAGGAGTGCGGTGCCGGCCCCGTCGAGGCGGACGAGCACCCAGGCGAACGGGGTGTCCAGCGGCTGGTCCCGGCGCGGGGTCGGGTTCCAGGCCCAGGTGGTGACGGTGCCGGTGGGCGCGACCTCGACGAGGTCGCGGAGTTCGCCCGCGGTGACCGGGTCGTATTCGACGGGCGGCACGAGGACCGTGCCGGCGTCCGTGCGGACGCCGAGGACGGTGCGTTCGCGCAGTCCGGTGAGAAAGGCGCTCTGAACGGGGCCGAGGGATCGGGTGAAGGGGAACTCGACCACCAGCGGGGCGCTGAGGACGTCGGGCATGGCTCTCTCCTGGGGTCAGGCGCGCCGGTAGACGGGCGGGCGCTTCTCGGCGAAGGCGCGGGCGCCCTCCTTGGCGTCCTCGGTGGCGAACACGGGCCAGCCGCGCTTGAGTTCGGCGGCCAGCGCCTCGCTCTCGGTCAGCTCTGCGCCCTCGTAGACCGATGCCTTGACCGCCTCGACGGCGAGCGGCCCGCAGGCGTTGACCCGTTCGGCGACGGCGAGGGCCTCCTCCAGCGCGGTGCCGTCGGGCACGACCCTGCCGATGAGCCCGATGGCGGCGGCCTCGTCGGCGGTGTACGGGCGGCCGGTGAGGAGCATTTCGAGGGCGTGGGTGCGGGGGATCTGGCGGGGCAGCCGGGCGGTGGAGCCGCCGATCGGGAAGAGGCCCCGGCGGACCTCGAAGAGCCCGAAGGTGGCGCCCGCCCCGGCGATTCGGATATCCGTTCCCTGGAGGATCTCGGTGCCGCCGGCGACACAGGGGCCCTCCACGGCGGCGATCACCGGTGTGCGGGGGCGGTGGTGGCGCAGCATCGCCTTCCAGTGCAGATCCGGGTCGGCGGCCATGCGTTCGCGGTACTCCTCCCCCGCCATGCCGTCGCCCGCGAGCGCCTTGAGGTCCATGCCGGAGCAGAACGCGCCGCCCGCGCCGGTGAGGACGACGGAGCGGACCGTGTCGTCCGCGTCGGCCGCGAGCCAGCCGTCGTACAGGCCGACGAGCATCGGCAGCGAGAGAGCGTTCCTGGCCTGTGGTCTGTTCAGGGTGAGCACCAGCGTGGCGCCTTCGCGCCGCACGGCGAGGTGTTCCGTACCGCCCATGACGGACTCCTGTTCTCCGGATCTGGAACAGGTTGCAGGAGGAGGGGGCGCAGTTCAATAGTTTTCTGACAGCTCGTCAGATTGGTGCGGCGCCGCCCCTTCCCACTTGTGCCGACCGGCGCTCTAATGACGCCCGAGTCGCCAGTCATCCGGGGTCAGGAGGAACGGTGGAGTACAACCTTGCCGACCTGTTCGAGTCGGTCGTCGACGCGGTGCCCGGCCGCGAGGCGCTCCTGTACGTCGACCATCCCGGTACGGGCGCGGAGCGCCGGCTCACGTACGCGGAGCTGGACACCGCCGCCAACCGCATCGCCCACCACCTGATCGACGCCGGGATCCGGCCGGGCGAGCATCTGGGGCTGCACCTCTACAACGGGGTGGAGTACCTCCAGACGGTCCTGGGAGCGCTCAAGGCGCGGATCGTGCCGGTGAATGTCAATTACCGTTACGTCGAGGAGGAGTTGGTCTACCTCTACCGGGATGCCGATCTGGCGGCGCTGGTCTTCGACGGCGAGTTCGACGAGCGGGTGGCGGCGGCCGCCCCGCGCGCCCCGGGCCTGCGCCACCTGGTCCGGGTGGGGCCCGCTGCCACCACGGCCGCCCCCGGGCCGGTGGCCGTGCCCTTCACCGAGGCGGAGGCGTCCGGCTCCCCGGAGCGCGGATTCGCACCGCGCTCGGCCGACGACCAGTTCATCATCTACACGGGCGGCACGACCGGGATGCCCAAGGGGGTGATGTGGCGTCAGGAGGACCTGTTCTTCTCGGGCCTGGGGGGCGGAGCACCGACCGGCGAGCCGGTGAAGACCCCGCAGGAGCTGGCGGAACGGGTCGCGGCGGGCGGCGACGGCATCACCTTCTTCCCCACCCCGCCGCTGATGCACGGGACCTCCACCCTGACCGCCTTCATCGCTTTCAACTTCGGCCAACGCGTGGTCGTGCAACGCAAGTTCGTGCCGGAGGAGGTGCTGCGGACGATCGAGAGGGAGAAAGTCACGAGCGTGTCGCTGGTCGGCGACGCGATGCTGCGTCCGCTGATCGACTGCTTGAAGGGGCCGCTGCGCGGGACGGACTGTTCGTCGCTGTTCTCCGTCTCCAGCTCCGGGGCGATCATGTCGGACTCGGTACGCGCGGAGTTCCAGGCGCTCGTCCCGACGGCGCTGCTGCTGAACAACTTCGGCTCCTCCGAGTCCGGCTTCAACGGCACGGCCACCGCGGACTCGGGTCCCGAGAAGGGCTTCCGGGTCCAGGTCAACGCCCGTACGGCGGTGGTCGATCCGGTGACGTACGAGCCGGTGGCCCCCGGCGAGCCGGGCCGCATCGCCCAGCGCGGACATGTGCCGCTCGGCTACTACAACGACCCGGCCAAGACCGCCGACACCTTCTTCCGCCGGGGCGATGAGCGCTGGGTGCTGCTGGGCGACATGGCGACCGTGGACAAGGACGGCATCGTCACGGTGCTGGGGCGGGGCTCGCAGTGCATCAACACCGGTGGGGAGAAGGTGTATCCGGAGGAGGTCGAGCAGGCGCTCAAGTCGCATGCGGATGTGTACGACGCCCTCGTCGCGGGCGTCCCCGACGAGCGCTGGGGCAACCGGGTCGCCGCCGTGGTCCAACTGCGCGAGGGAGCTGACCCGTTGACCCTCCAGGCGGTCCAGTCCCACTGCCGGACCCGGCTGGCCGGCTACAAGATCCCCCGCGCGCTGGTGCTCGCCGACCGGATCCAGCGCTCGCCGAGCGGCAAGGCGGACTACCGGTGGGCGAAGGCGGTGGCGGCGGCCGGGACGAAGCGGGGCGACTGAGGCGGCCCGTGCGGAACGGTCCAGCGGCGGTGGACGGCGGGCGGCGCGACCCGGCGCGGGCCGCGACCCGACCACCGTGCCCGGCCGGCCCCGGCCCCGCCGAGGCGGCGCCGACGGTCAGCCCAGGCCGAACGACCGGAGCGCGGCGAGGAATTCCTCCGGCCGGTCCTCGTGGATGAGGTGTCCGGCGTCGATGGTGACCAGTTCGGCGTCCGGTATCGCGCGGACCATCTGCGCGAGCTGTTCCTGGTCGATGTGGCTGCCGGGCCCGCCACCGATGACGAGGGTGGGGACGGTGATCTCCGCGAAGCGGTCCCGGACGGCCGGGTCGGGGTTGTTCAGCTGGGCGTCGATGTCGGGAACGACGGGCCAGTCGAAGTCGAGGTCGCCGTCGGGGCGGACGGAGGGCGGCCGGGGCGGGTCGAGCGGGAGGAGGGGCGGCGCGTCCTCGATGATCAGCCGTCCGATCAGGCCCGGTTCCCGCTGGGCCAGCAGGTAGGCGGCGACCCCGCCCATGGAGTGCCCGACGACGGTCGCCCCGGCGAGGTTGCGGGCTTCCAGGAAGGCGTGCAGGTCGTCGCGGAACATCTCGAAGGAGTAGCGGCCGGGCCAGTCGCTCAGGCCGTGGCCGCGGAAGTCGGGGGCGTACACGCGGTGATCGGCGGCCAGGTCCCGCGCGATCCGGGACCAGGTCCCGCCGGAGCCCGCCCGGCCGTGCAGGAGGACGACGGGCGGGGCGTCGGGGGCGCCCCACACCCGGCAGGAGAGCCGGACCCCGCCCGCCTGGACGCTCAGGATCTCCGGGTCGAGGAAGGCCTCGACCGTACGGGCGAAGGCCCCCGGATCGTCCAGCCACGGGAAGTGCCCCGCGCCGCGCTGGACGACGAACTCGGCGCCCGGGAAGAGCGCGGCGAGCTCCGCGGCCCGGTCCGGGCCGGGGTGGCCGTCGTACTCCCCGGCGAGGACGAGGACCGGCACGGTCACCTCGCGCAGGGCGGCGGCGGTGGCGGCGGGGTCGAAGGCCCCTTCCTCCGGGTAGCGCCCGCGGGCTTCCACGTTGGTCTGGCCGGCGGATGCCTCGGCGTGGGCGCGTGCCGCCTCGTCCCAGCGGCCGTAGGTGAGGGGCCGGACGGCGGGCCACAGCTCGGCGAACGGCCCTCCGGCGAGCAGTGCCTCCTGGGCGGCCCGTGCCTCGGGGTACCAGGGCTCGTCGCGCCGCAGTTCGGCGGCCTCGCGCAGATCGTCGTCGGTCACTTCGATGCCGACGGCGCGGGTGCCGGGGGTGACGAGGGTCAGGGTGCGCAGCCGTTCCGGGTGGCGGGCGGCGTACAGGAGGGCGAGGTCGGCTCCGGCGGAGTGCGCCAGCAGGTCGACGCGCTCCAGGCCCAGGTGTTCGCGCAGGGCTTCCACGTCGTCGACGAGGCGGTCGCAGCGGTACGTCGAGGGGTCCTCGGGCACACCGGACGCGCCGGTGCCGCGCAGGTCCAGCAGGACGAGCCGGCGGCGCGCGGCGAGCCCTCCGAGGTCCCCGAGATACGCGCTCGCCCGCATCGGCCCGCCGGGCAGACAGATCAGCGGCTCGCCCTCCCCCACCGGGTGCCAGGCGAGCGGGGTCGTGTCGTACGCGGAGAAGATCGGCATACGCCCCATCCAAACAGGAAGCCGCGGGCAGGCACAGCGGACTTCGCGGGGAGCTGATCCCCAGCGATGCGTGCGCCCCTCTTGCCAGCGCCCCCGGCCTCCTGAATTACTGCTCCCAGGAAGATCGACCGAATGATCGGTCGCCCGCTCCGGGAGAGGTGAGGGTCCTTATGACGGCGATGCTGGACGCGGCGGAACGGCTCGGCCGGGGCGAGCTGGAGGCCCTGCAACTGGAGCGGCTGCGGACCACTCTGCGTCACGCGTACGACAACGTTCCCTTCTACCGGAACGCCTTCGACCGCGGAGGGCTGAAGCCCGAGGACTGCCGGACGCTCGCCGATCTGGCCCGTTTCCCGTTCACCGCGAAGACGGATCTGCGGGACAACTACCCCTTCGGGATGTTCGCCGTGCCAGAACACGAGGTGCGTAGGATCCACGCCTCCAGCGGCACGACGGGGCGGCCGACAGTCGTCGGGTACACCGAACGGGATCTGGACACCTGGGCGGACGTGGTGGCCCGGTCGATCCGGGCCGCGGGCGGCCGCCCCGGCCACAAGGTCCATGTGGCGTACGGTTACGGGCTGTTCACCGGTGGACTCGGGGCGCACTACGGGGCGGAGCGGCTCGGCTGCACAGTGATCCCGGCCTCCGGGGGGATGACCGCGCGCCAGGTGCGGCTGATCCAGGACTTCCGGCCCGAGATCATCATGATCACGCCGTCGTACATGCTGACGCTGCTGGACGAGTTCGAGCGGCAGGGCGTCGATCCGCGTTCGACGTCCCTGAAGGTGGGGATCTTCGGCGCGGAGCCGTGGACCGAGGGGATGCGCCGGGAGATCGAGGAAAGGTTCGCGATCGACGCGGTGGACATCTACGGGCTCTCGGAGGTGATGGGCCCGGGGGTGGCGCAGGAGTGCGTGGAGACGAAGGACGGGCTGCACATCTGGGAGGACCACTTCTATCCGGAGGTCGTGGACCCGTTCACCGGTGAGGTGCTTCCCGACGGTGAGGAGGGGGAGCTGGTCTTCACCTCGCTGACCAAGGAGGCGATGCCGGTGATCCGTTACCGGACCCGGGACCTGACGCGGCTGCTGCCGGGGACGGCGCGGACGTTCCGGCGGATGGAGAAGGTCACCGGCCGCAGCGACGACCTGGTGATCCTGCGCGGGGTGAACCTCTTCCCCACGCAGATCGAGGAGATCGTGCTCGGGACGCCGGGCGTCGCCCCGCACTTCCAGCTGCGGCTGACCCGGGAGGGGCGGCTGGACGCGCTGACGGTCCTCGCGGAGGCGCGGGCGGACGCGACGGCCGACGAGCGGGAGAAGGCGGCGCGGGGCATCGCGGCGGCGGTGAAGGACGGCGTCGGGGTGTCGGTGAACGTCGAGGTCGTGGATCCGGAGACGCTGGAGCGTTCGGTGGGCAAGATCCGGCGGATCGTCGACCTGCGGGAGAAGGAGTCCGGCACGGGGTGAACAGCGGCACCGACCGGGGCTGTTCACCTCGCCGCAACACCCGTTCCCACGATGCTTCCCCGAGGCCGGGGTGCGCTCCTCGCGCGGCGCGCGGCACGCCCGAGGAGGCGTTCGGCGCGCCGCGCGAGGAGCGCACCCAGCGGTTTCCGCGGCGGACCGTGGCGGCGGGGCGGCGGGGCGGCTGTAAGGGGCCGGATCAGGTCAGTTCGTCCCGCAGTTGCCGCTTGAGGATCTTTCCGCTGGCGTTGCGCGGCAGTCGGTCGACGAACACCACCCGCTTAGGTGCTTTGAAGGCGGTGAGCCTCTCGCGGGCGTGGGCGATGAGGTCCTCCTCGTCCACGGCCGCGTCGGGGCGCCGGACGACGACGGCGGTGACGGCCTCGATCCAGTGGTCGTCGGGGAGGCCGACGACTGCGGTCTCGGCGACGGCGGGGTGGGTGTAGAGCGCGTCCTCGACCTGGCGGGAGGCGACGAGCACGCCACCGGAGTTGATGACGTCCTTGACCCGGTCGACGACGGTGAGGAAGCCCTCGGCGTCACGGACGGCGAGGTCGCCGGAGCGGAACCAGCCGTCGCGGAACGCCTCTGCGGTCTCCTCGGGCTTCTCCCAGTAGCCGGTGCACAGCTGGGGCGACCGGTAGACGACCTCGCCGGGGGTTCCGTCGGGGACGTCCTCGCCCTTCTCGTCGACGACGCGGGCCTCCACGAAGAGGACCGGCCGGCCGCAGGAGTCCATGCGGCCCTCGTGCTCGTCGGGGCCCAGCACGGTGGCCAGCGGGCCGATCTCGCTCTGTCCGAAGCAGTTGTAGAACGCCAGGCGGGGCAGCCGTTCGCGCAGTCGCTCCAGGACGGGGACGGGCATGATCGAGGCCCCGTAGAAGGCCTTTCGCAGTCCGCCGAGGTCGCGGGTGGCGAAGTCCGGGTGGTTGGCGAGGCCGATCCAGACGGTGGGTGGCGCGAACAGGCTGTCGGCCAGGCCCTGTTCGACGAGGTCGAAGATCGAGGCGGCGTCCGGCGCGTCCAGGATCGTATTCTCCGCGCCCACCGCCAGATAGGGCAGCAGGAACACGTGCATCTGGGCCGAGTGGTAGAGCGGCAGGGAGTGCACGGGCCGGTCGGCGGCGGCGAGATCGAGCGCGGTGATCGCGCTGACGTACTCGTGGACCAGGGCCCCGTGCGTCATCATCGCGCCCTTGGGCAGGGCGGTGGTGCCGGAGGTGTACAGCAGCTGCACCAGGTCGTCGGAGGCGGGCGGGCGCCCCGGGGTGAAGGGCCGTTCCGTCCCCAGGGCGTCGAGCAGCGAACCGGGAGCGTCACGCAGCGCGCGTACGGTACGGCCGGCGGGAAGCCGCCCGGCGAGGTCCGGGTCGGTCAGCACGAGACAGGAGCCGGACTGGTCGAGGAGGTAGGCCAGGTCGTCACCGGTGAGGTTCTGATTGACCGGTACGTGGACGAGGCCGGCCCGGGCGCAGGCGAGGAAGCCGATCAGGTAGGCGTCCGAGTTGTGCGCGTAGGCGGCCACCCGGTCGCCGGGGGCGAGTCCGTGCTCCTCGGTGAGGACGGCGGCGGCCGTGGAGACGGCGGCGTCCAGGGAGCGGTAGGTCCAGGACCGGCCGGCGTACCGCACGGCGGTCCGTTCGGGGGTGCGCCGGGCGCTGCGGGTGAGGACACCGTCGACTGTGCTGATGCGTACACCTGTCATGGCGTGATCCTGTGCGGGCCGGGTCCCGGGGGTCAAGAGGCCGGATACCGACCAGACGGTTGACAGTTGCCGGGGCTCCCTGGCTGAGTGGCGCCTGGCTGTCCGGACGGTCCGGTCAACCGCCTGTGCCACCCGCACCGTTGGGAGGAACACCTTGAGATTGCGAAACCGTCTGAGACTGCTCGGGGTTGCCGGTCTCGCCCTGTTCACCGTGTCGGCGTCGCTGCCGCCGGCCACCGCCTCCGGGGCGGGGCGGGAGCGGCACCCGTCCGGCGGCGGGCTCTCCGCCGTCATCCGGTACACGGAGTACGGCATTCCGCACATCGTGGCCAAGGACTACGCGCGGCTCGGATTCGGCACCGGCTGGGCGCAGGCCGCCGACCAGGTGTGCACGCTGGCGGACGGCTTCCTCACGGTGCGCGGAGAGCGGTCGAGGTTCTTCGGGCCGGACGCGGCCACGGACTTCTCGCTGTCCTCGGCGGCGACGAACCTCTCCAGCGATCTGTACTTCCGGGGCGTCCGGGACAGCGGCACGGTGGAGAAGCTGTTGGAGGCGCCCGCGCCGGCCGGCCCGAGCCGGGACGTGAAGGAGACGATGCGCGGGTTCGCCGCCGGGTACAACGCCTGGATCGCGCAGAACCGGATCACCGATCCGGCCTGCCGGGGCGCCTCCTGGGTACGCCCGGTGACGGCGCTGGACGTGGCGGCGCGCGGATACGCGCTGGCGGTGCTCGGCGGCCAGGGGCGCGGGATCGACGGCATCACGGCCGCGCAGCCGCCGACCGTCGCTCCCCCGGCGGCCGGGGTCACCCCCGAGGAGGCGGCGTCGGCGGCCGAGCGGCTGCTGTCGGCGCAGAACGCGGACATGGGGTCCAACGCGGTGGCGTTCGACGGCTCCACCACGGTGAACGGGCGCGGGCTGCTGCTCGGCAACCCGCACTACCCGTGGCAGGGCGGACGCCGCTTCTGGCAGTCGCAGCAGACGATCCCCGGAGAGCTGAACGTGTCGGGCGCGTCGCTGCTGGGCGCGACGACGATCTCGATCGGGCACAACGCGGATGTGGCGTGGAGCCATACGGTGGCCACCGGGGTGACGCTGAATCTCCATCAGCTCACCCTCGACCCGGCCGATCCGACCGTCTACCTGGTGGACGGCAAGCGGGAACGGATGACGAAACGGACGGTGAGCGTCCCGGTCAAGGGCGCGGCCGATGTGACCCGCACCCAGTGGTGGACCCGCTACGGGCCGGTCGTCACGTCGATGGGGGCGGCGCTGCCGTTGCCGTGGACGGCGACGACGGCGTACGCGCTGAACGACCCCAACGCGACGAATCTGCGGATGGCCGACACGGGGCTGGGCTTCAGCAAGGCCCACAGCACGAAGGACGTCGAACGGTCGCTGCACCGGCATCAGGGCATGCCGTGGGTGAATACGATCGCGGCGGACCGGGCGGGGAACTCGTTCTTCGCCCAGTCGCAGGTGCTGCCGAGGATCACGGACGACCTGGCGGAGCGCTGCTCGACCCCGCTGGGCCGGGCCACCTACCCCGCCTCCGGCCTCGCGGTGCTCGACGGTTCGCGGAAGGACTGCGCCCTGGGCCGTGACCGGGACGCGGTGCAGCCGGGGATCTTCGGCCCGAGCCGGATGCCGGTGCTGAAGAACCAGCCGTACGTGGAGAACTCGAACGACAGTGCGTGGCTGACCAACGCGGACCGGCCGCTCACCGGGTACGAGCGGGTCTTCGGCACGATCGCGACGCCGCGGTCGATGCGGACGCGCGGCGCGATCGAGGACGTCGCGTCGATGGCGGACAAGGGCCGGCTCAGGGTCGCGGACCTTCAGCGGCAGCAGTTCGCCAACCGGGCGCCGGCCGGGGAGCTGGCCGCAGCGGAGGTGGCGAAGTGGTGCGCCGCGCTGCCGGGCGGTACGGCGGTGGGCACGGGTGGTGTGCCCGTCGACGTGTCGGCCGCCTGCACGGTGCTGCGGCGCTGGGACCGGAGCGTGGACAGCGACAGCCGGGGCGCGCTGCTCTTCGACCGCTTCTGGCGGAAGACGTCGGCGGTACCGGCGGCCGAGCTGTGGAGGACGCCGTTCGACCCGGCCGATCCGGTGCGCACCCCGCGCGACCTGGACACCGGGGCGCCCGGCGTGGGCAGGGCCCTGGCGGACGCGGTGACGGAGCTGCGGGCGGCGGGCATCGCGCTGGACGCGCCGCTGGGCAAGCACCAGTTCGTCGTGCGCAACGGCAAGCGGCTCCCGATCGGCGGCGGGACGGAGTCGCTGGGTATCTGGAACAAGACCGAGCCGGTGTGGAACGCGGCGGGCGGCGGCTATACGGAGGTGTCGTCGGGCTCCAGCTACATCCAGGCGGTCGGCTGGGACGACAGCCGCTGCCCGGTGGCGCGGACGCTGCTGACGTACTCCCAGTCGGAGAATCCGAAGTCCCCGCACTTCAGCGACCAGACCCGGCTGTACGCGGGTGAGCGCTGGGTGACGTCCCGGTTCTGCGAGAAGGACATCGCACGCTCGCCGGCCCTGCGGGTGGTTCGGGTGCACGAGCGGCGGTAGCGCACGTCCGGGAGGGGGCGCACGCCGCCCGCGCGCCCCCCTCCCGGAACCCGCTCCGGCTACAGCGGTCTGCCGAAGCCCTCCCAGTACGGTTCGCGCAGTCGCCGTTTGTAGAGCTTGCCGTTGGGGTCCCGGGGCATGGCGGTGATGAAGTCGAGGGAGCGGGGCCGTTTGTACCCGGCGAGCCGGGTCTCGCAGTGGGCGAGGATCTCGGCGGCGAGGGCGTCCGACGGTGCGTGGCCCTCGGCCGGCTCCACGACCGCCTTGACCTCCTCGCCCCGGTCGGCGTGCGGAATGCCGAAGGCGGCGGCGTCCGCGACGGCGGGGTGGGTGAGCAGAGCGGACTCGATCTCGGCGGGGTAGATGTTGACGCCCCCGGCGATGATCATGTCGATCTTGCGGTCGCGGAGGAAGAGATAGCCGTCCGCGTCCAGGACGCCGAGGTCGCCGACGGTGAAGAAGTCGCCGATGCGGTTCTTGCGGGTCTTGGTCTCGTCCTTGTGGTAGCTGAAGCCGCCGGTGCTCATCCTCATGTAGACGGTGCCCAGTTCGCCCGCCGGGAGCCGGTTGCCGTCGTCGTCGAACACGGCCAGCTCGCTGATCGGCCAGGCCTTTCCGACGGTCCCGGGCTTCTTCAGCCAGTCCTCGGCGGTGGCGAACGCGCCGCCGCCCTCGCTGGCCGCGTAGTACTCCTCGACGCAGCTGCCCCACCACTCGATCATGGCGCGTTTGACGTGGTCGGGGCAGGGGGCGGCCCCGTGGATGGCGTGCCGCATCGAGGAGACGTCGTAGCGGGTCCTCACCTCCTCGGGCAGGGCGAGCAGCCGGTGGAACTGGGTGGGGACCATATGGGTGTGGGTGCACCGGTGCGCGTCGATGAGGCGGAGCATCTCCTCGGGGGCCCAGCCGTCCATCAGGACCAGCGGGTGGCCGATGTGCAGGGCGGCGCCCGCGAACTGGAGCACGGCGGTGTGGTAGAGCGGCGAGCAGACGAGGTGGACGTTGTCGTCGAATGGCCGGATGCCGAAGATGCCGAGGAACCCGCCGAGGTAGGTCTCCTCGGGGCGTCTGCCGGGCAGGGGGCGGCGGATGCCGCGCGGGCGGCCGGTGGTGCCCGAGGTGTAGTTCATGACCCAGCCCAGGGTGCGGCCCTCGGGCGGGTCGGCGGGGTGGCCGTCGAGGAGGTCGGCGTACGGGCGGCTGCCGGGGACCGTGCCGACGCCGTAGCGGTGGCTCGTCGGCAGCCCGGCCTCGTCGGCGGCGGCCGTCGCGGCGGCCGCGAAGCGTTCGTGGGCGATCAGGACGCGGGCGCCCGAGTCGGCGACGATCCAGGCGATCTCGGGGCCGACGAGGTGGTGGTTGACGGGGACGAGGTAGAAGCCGGCCTGCGAGGCGGCGAGGTAGGCGGTGAGGAGTTCGACGCCGTTGGGCAGGACGACCGCGAACGCGTCGCCCTCGCGCAGGCCCGCCGCCCGTAACCCGTGGACCATGCGGTTGGCGTCGGCGTGCAGCCGGCCCGCGCTCCACTCCTCGCCGTCGGGGGCGATCAGGACGGTGCGGTCGGGGTCGGCGGCGGCCTGGGCCCAGAAGCCGCCCGGCGGCTGGTTCACGTGGCGCTCCTTCCGGCGATGCGGTTGATACGGGTGACGGCCCGTTCGAAGCCGCGGGTGAGGTCGTCGACGACGGCCCGGACGGTGCGTTCGCTGGTCATGCGGCCGACGATCTGCCCGACGGGGGTGCCGAGCAGTTCGCCGACCTCGTACTTCTGGATCCGGGAGACGGCGTCGGCGACCAGCAGCCCCTGGAGCGGCATGGGCAGGGTGCCGGGCCCTGCCGGGTCGTCCCAGGCGTCCGTCCACGCGGTACGGAGCTGGCGTGCGGGCTTGCCCGTCAGGGCGCGGGAGCGGACGGTGTCGCCGGAGCCGGCGGCGAGCAGTTTGGCGGTCAGGGCCTCGGAGTGCAGGTCGGCCTCCTCGGTGGTGAGCCAGAGGGAGCCGAGCCAGACGCCCTGGGCGCCGAGGGCGAGTCCGGCGGCGGCCTGTTCGCCGCTGCCGATGCCTCCGGCGGCGAGCACGGGCAGCGGGGCGACGGCCTCGACGACTTCGGGGACCAGCACCATGGAGCCGATCTCGCCGGTGTGGCCGCCCGCCTCGTACCCCTGGGCGACGACGACGTCGATGCCCGCCTCCGCGTGGCGCCGGGCGTGCCGGGCGCTGCCGGCCAGGGCGGCGACGAGCACGCCGTGGCCGTGGGCGCGGGCGATGACGTCGGCGGGCGGGGAGCCGAGGGCGTTGGCGAGGAGTCTGATCGGGTAGTCGAAGGCCACGTCGAGCTGGCTCCGGGCGACCTCCTCCATCCAGCCGGTGATGCGCCAGCCGGACGCCTCCCCCTCGGCCAGTTCGGGCACACCGTGGCGGGCCAGGAGTTCCTGGACGAATCCGCGGTGCTCGTCGGGGATCATCGCCTCGACGTCCGCCTCGGTGACGCCCTCGACCTTCTTGGCGGGCATGACGACGTCGAGGCCGTAGGGCTTGCCGTCGGCATGCCGGTGCAGGCGGTCGAGGTCGCGTGCGAGGTCGTCGGGGGCGGTGTAGCGGACGGCTCCGAGCACGCCGAAGCCACCGGCTCTGGTGATGGCCGCGGCGACTTCGGGGAACGGCGTGAAGCCGAAGATGGCGTGCTCGATCCCCAGTCGGCGGCTCAGTTCCGTCTCCATGGGCGGCAGGATGCCGCAGCGGCGCACCCGAGGGAAGAGCTTTTCTGATGCAGTGTCAGATTCTTTGCGGACCTGGACCCGTCCGGAATCGGGGAGGTGACAGTAATCTCTGCGGCGGCAGGAATTTTCACTGACCGGCGAGATTTCGGAAGTTACTTTCGCGTGGGCTCCGGCGTACGGGCACGGCCCGGTGACCGGACGTCAGGCGCGGGAAGGAGTTGCGGATGACCGGGGACACACAGGGGTACGGGCGGACCTCCGAGAACACCCCACGCACCGCCCGGAGCGGCATCGCCCGGCGGCGGCTGGGCGGCGGGATACTGGCGCTGGGCGGGGCGCTCGCGCTGACGCCGATCCCCCTCGCGGGCGCGGCCGCCCGCAGCGATTCCGGCACGGGCGTGCCGGGCAGTGCGGCGGACACGGGAGCGGGCATGGAGGCAGGGGCGCACCGGCCCACACTGCGGCGCGGCAGCGCGGCCCGCGCCGGGCTGCTCCAGGAGCCGCTGGACCAGCTCGTCCGGGACGCCGAGGCCTACCTCGCCGACTCCCCCGAGCACCCCTGGTACGCGGGCGCGGTGCTGCTCGCCGGGCGGGGCGGCACCGTGGCGCTGCACCGGCCGATCGGCAAGGCGGTGCGCTACGCGGCGTACGACGAGAAGACCGACACCGGGGTGGAGTTCCCGGCGGACCAGCAGATCGCGATGGCCGAGGACACCGTCTTCGACCTCGCCTCGATCTCCAAACTCTTCACCTCGCTCCTGGCGGTCCAGCAGATCGAACGCGGCGGGCTGGAGCTGGAAGCGGCGGTCGCGTCATATCTTCCGGACTTCGCGGGCGGCGGCAAGCAGGACATCACGGTCCGTCAACTACTCACTCACACCTCGGGTTTCCGCCCATGGATCCCGCTGTACAAGGAGCCGACCCGGGAGGGCAAGCTCCGCATGCTGTGGGACGAGGTCCCGGCGAGCACCCCGGGCAGCGCCTACCTGTACTCCGACCTCAACCTGATCTCGCTGCAACTGATCCTGGAACGGATCACCGGCCGCACCCTGGACGTCCTGCTCCGCGAGGAGATCACCGCCCCGCTCGGGATGCACCGCACCCGCTACAACCCGCCCGCGTCCTGGAAGCCGAAGATCGCGGCGACCGAGGACGCCCGGCTGCCCTGGTCCGGTCTGGAGCGCGGCCTCGTCTGGGGCGAGGTGCACGACGAGAACGCCTTCGGCTTCGGCGGGGTGGCGGGCCACGCCGGGGTGTTCTCCTGCGCCTGGGATCTCGCGGTGCTCGCCCGGACGCTGCTCAACGGCGGGGTGTACGGCCGCTCCCGCATCCTGTCCGAGGAGTCGGTGGACCTGCTGTTCACCGACTTCAACACCGCGTTCCCGGGAGATGAGCACGGCCTCGGCTTCGAGCTCTACCAGCACTGGTACATGGGCGCGATGGCGACCCCGCGCAGCGCGGGGCACACCGGATTCACCGGGACCAGCCTGGTGCTCGACCCGACGACCGACACCTTCCTCATCGTGCTGGGCAACTCGGTTCATCCGGTGCGGAGTTGGCGTTCGGGCAGCGCGCCCCGGGTGGCGGCCGCCAACCAGCTCGCCCGGGCCGTTCCGGTGCGGCCCGAGCGGGGGCGCACAGCCTGGTTCTCCGGGACGGCGAGCGCCTCCACGGCCACACTCACGCTGCCCGCCCTGCGCCTGGGCTCCGCACGGGCCCGGCTGGAGTGCGCGCTGTGGTGGGACACCGAACCGGCCTCCGACGGTCTCTTCCTGGAGGCGTCGGCGGGCGGGGAGGACTGGCAGCCGGTGCCGTTCACCACCGTGCGCCCGGGGCCCGGCCACCGCCCGGACCCGCTGCCGCACCCGGCCGGCTCGGTGACCGGCTTCTCGGGGCGGGTGTGGCACCACCTGGAGGCGGACCTGTCGGCCTGGCGCGGCACGGGCCTCCGGCTGCGGTGGCGGTATGCCACGGACCGGCTGTACGTGGGGCGCGGCGCGTACGTGGACGCCCTGCGCGTACGGGACGGGCGCCGCACGGTCTTCGACTCCGAGCGGCCCCGGGACGCGGGGCGGATCGAAGCGGCGGGCTGGGTGCTGTCGGCCGACTGAGCGGCGGGGCGGGGCGCCGTGCGCGGTGCGGCGGCGCCCCGCCCGAGGCCCCCGCCACAATGGCGTCGCGTCCGGTGCGTGCCGACGTCACCATCGGTTCATCCGAGGACCGTTGGATGTCACGAGGCGCATGCAAGCCGCTCGGCCCACCCACTCCCCGTGGTCGATTCCAGGAGGCACCCCATGAGCAGCGTTCGGCACCCCGCCCCCTCCTCCCCGGTGCTCTCCCGGTGACCGGCCAGGTCCCCGCGCCGGCCAGACGAAGTCTGCTGTACGCGGCGGCGACCGGGGTCGCGGCGGCCTTCACCGCCGCGCCGCACGCGTCGGCCGCCCCGAACACCGCGCCCGGCCTCCCCCGGGCGGGCACGCCCTGGACCACTTCCTGGGCCACCGCGCAGACCGCGCCCACCGCGGACGATCCGCTCGCGTCGGCCGGGCTCACGGACGGGCTCTGCACGACGCGGCTGCGGCTCTCGGCGGGCGGGCAGGTCCGCCTGCGGTACGCGCACGCGTTCGGCACCGCGCAGGTGCTGGTGGGTCCGGTGACCGCCGGGGGGCGGCCGGTCACCTTCGGCGGGCGGGCCCGGGCGTGGCTGGCGGCGGGCGCCTCCCTCACCAGCGACCCGGTGGCGGGACTCCGGGTGGCGGACGGCTCCCTGCTGACCGTCGAGACGCGACTCCCGGGCCCCACCGGCCCCTTGTCCTTCCACCGCAACACGCATGCCTGGCACACCGTCGACGGGGTCCGGACCCGGTCCGTGTTCCTCCTGACCGGGGTGGAGACGACCGGGGCGCGCGGCCCGGTCCTCGCCGTGCTGGGCGACTCCATCGCGGAGGGCTCCGGCACGCCCGACGACGCGGACCTCCGCTGGCCCGACCAGCTGGCCCGCAGACTGTCCGGCTCCGCCGTCGCCAACCTCGGCATCAGCGGCAACCGGCTGCTGCTCGACAGCGACCGCTTCGGGCCGAGCGCCCAGGCCCGCTTCGACCGGGACGTACTGTCGCTGCCGGGGCTGCGGACGGTCCTGGTGCACCTGGGCGTCAACGACCTCCACCATCTGCCGGTCGAGCGCGACCCGGCCCGGATGGTGGCCGGGTACCGCCAACTCGCCCTGCGCGCCCGGTCCGCCGGGCTGCGGGTGGTGGGCGCCACCATCACCCCGTTCGAGGGCTGGACGCGCTGGACCCCGGAGGCGGACGCGGTGCGCCGGGAGGTCAACGAGGCCCTGCGCACCGGGCGGGTCTTCGACGCCGTCGCCGACTTCGACGCGGCGCTGCGCGACCCGGACCGCCCCTCCCGGCTGCTGCCCGCGTACGACAGCGGCGACGGACTGCACCCGGGCACCGAGGGCCACACGGCGATCGCCGCCGCCGTGGACCCCCGGCACCTGCGTTAGATCCTGCCGTCACCCTGCCGTCAGCCGTGCGACGGCAGGGTGGCGACAGGGCCTGGGGGGGTGCCCTTCACTCCCCGAGGGCGGCCATCGCCGCGTTGTGGCCGGGGACCCCGCTGACCCCGCCGCCGCGCACCGCGCCCGCCCCGCAGAGCAGCACATTGGCGTGCGCGGTCTCCACTCCCCAGCGCCCGGTGCCCTCGTCCGCGTACGGGAAGGAGAGGTCGCGGTGGAAGATGTGGCCGCCGGGCAGCCGCAGATCGCGCTCCAGGTCGAGCGGGGTCTTGGCCTCGATGCACGGTTCGCCGTCGGCGTCGAGGGCGAGGCAGTCGGTGATCGGCTCCGCCAGGTGTGCGTCCAGTTCGGCGAGGGTCGCCTTGAGGAGGGCGGCGCGGGCGGCGTCGTTGTCGGCGGCGAACAGCCGGGCCGGGGCGTGCAGGCCGAAGAGGGTGAGGGTCTGGTAGCCGCGCGCGGCGAGTTCGGGGCCGAGGATCGTGGGATCGGTCAGCGAGTGGCAGTAGATCTCGGAGGGCGGGGCGGTGGGCAGCCGGCCGGCCGCCGCGTCCCGGTAGGCGTCGGCGAGCTGCCCGTACCCCTCGGCGATGTGGAACGTGCCCGCGAAGGCCCGGCGGGGGTCGACGGACCGGTCGCGGAGCCGCGGCAACCGGGTGAGCAGCATGTTCACCTTGAGCTGGGCGCCCTCGGCCGGCGGGAGCGGGGCGTCGCCGAGCAGGCCGGCGAGGGCCTGCGGGGAGGCGTTGACGAGGACGCGGCCCGCGGCGACGACGTGCTCGCCGTCCGGGGTGCGGACGGTGACCTCGGCGGCGTTCCCGTCGGTCTCGATTCGGGTCGCCTCGTGCCGCACGCGGATCTCGGCGCCCGCCGCCCGGGCGGCCCCGGCCAGGGCGTCGGTGAGTGCGCCCATGCCGCCGACGGGGACGTCCCAGTCGCCGGTCCCGCCGCCGATCACGTGGTAGAGGAAGCACCTGTTCTGGAGGAGCGAGGCGTCATGGGCGTCGGCGAAGGTGCCGATCAGGGCGTCGGTGAGGACGACGCCGCGCACCAGGTCGTCGGTGAAGCTCTCCTCGACGGCCACGCCGAGCGGTTCCTCGAAGAGCATCCGCCAGGCGTCCGCGTCGTCGATCCGCTCGCGCAGCGCGTCGCGGCCGGGCAGCGGTTCGGTCAGCGTGGGGAAGACGCGCTCGGCGACCCGTTGCGTCATCCCGTAGAAGCGCTGCCAGGCCGCGTACTCGCGTTCGCCGCCGGTGAGCGCGGCGAACGACTCCCGGGTGCCCTCGCCCGCGACGAGCAGCCCGGTGGGGCGGCCGTCGCGCACGGCGGGGGTGTAGGAGGACACGGTCCGCTTGCGCACCGCGAAGTCGAGGCCGAGGTCGCGGACGATCTTGTCGGGCAGCAGGGAGACCAGGTACGAGTAGCGCGAGAGCCGGGCATCGACCCCGGCGAAGGGGCGGGTCGAGATCGCCGCTCCCCCGGTGGTGCCGAGCCGTTCCAGGACGAGGACGGACTGTCCGGCGCGCGCGAGGTAGGCGGCGGCGACCAGGCCGTTGTGGCCCCCGCCGACGATCACGGCGTCGTAGCGGTCCCGGGCCGGCGCGCCGGGCCCGGAGGCCTGCTGGGGTCCGGGCTGACCTGCGGATGTTCGGAGTGCGGGGCTCTGAGGTGCGGGCATGCACCTTCGTAACACGCCGCCCGCCGGCCGCACCAGAGGCGGCGGTGGACGGCTCCGGACACGGTCTAAGCCTGGGCGAGCCGCTCCAGGCAGTGCGCCTCGTCGTCGCGGGCCGCGAGCGTCTGGGGGTGGTCGGCGCCCAGGGTCCGGGTGCGCGCCTCGGCGACCTGGCGGTACGCCACGAGGGCCTCGCTCCACCGGCCGAGCCAGCCGAGCCCGGCGGCGACCTCCCGGCGGCTGATGACCGTGTCGGGGTGGTCGGGGCCCAGGGCGCGTTCCCGGAGTGCGCAGACGTCGCGCGCCTCCGCGAGCGCCTCCTCCCAGCGGCCCAGCCGCCCCAGGTTGACCCCGAGGCCGTGGCGGGCGCGCAGTGTCTCGGGGTCGGCCGCTCCTGCGGTCCGGGTGCGGTCGGCGACCAGGGAGCGGTACAGCTCCAGGGCCTCCGTGTCGCGGCCGAGCCGACCGAGGCTGATGCCGGCCTCGTAGCGGGCGGCGAAGGTGTCGGGGTGGTCGGCGCCGAGGACGTCGGTGCGGGCCCGGGCGACGTCCTGGTAGGTGGCCAGGGCCTCCGTCCAGCGGCCCAGCCTGCCCAGGGTGTACGCCACTTCGTAGCGGGTGGCGAGGGTGTCGGGGTGCGTCGGGCCGAGCACGCGGGCGCGGGCGTCGGCGACCTCCCGGGTCAGCCGCCAGGATTCCTCGGGACGGCCCAGCCGGCAGAGGGTGAAGGCCAGGTTGTGACGGCAGCGCAGGGTGTCGGGGTGGTCGGGGCCCATGACGCGTTCGCGGACGGCGAGGACCCTCTCGTACAGCTGATGGGCCTCGGCGTGCCGGCCGAGGCGGCCCAGGGCGTGGGCGGTCGCCTGGCGGGCGGCGAGCGTCTGCGGATGCTCGGTGCCCAAAGCGCGTTCGCGGCCGTCGGCCACCCGGGTGAACTCGCGCAGCGCCTCCTCCGCCCGGCCCGTACGGCTGAGGGTGAGGCCGATCTCGTAGTGGCTGGCGAGGGTGTCGAGGTGGTCCGGGCCGAGGACGCGACCGCGCTGGGCGGCGACCTCGCGGTGCACCTCCCCCGCCTCCTCCCAGCGGCCCAGGCGGCCGAGGTCGATGCCCGCGCTGTGGCGGCCCTCGAGACCGGCGAGGAGGTCCGGGGCGGGTGGCCCGGCCGAGACGGAGACGAAGGAGCCGGTGTGCGGGGCGGTGGCCCGCGCGGTGGTCCACTGCCCTGTCAGACCGGCGGCCGGGTCGGGCCGTTCGGGGTGCGGGCCGATCGCCCCGGTCGCCCGGTGACCGGCGGTCATCGACCGGGTCCAGGCGGGCAGCGCACTTTCGCGCGGGGCCGGCGGCAGCCCGGCGGCGGAGTACGCGAGGGGGCCCGGTCCGAGCGCGGGCTGTTCGCCGGTCCGGCCGAGGACGATGCGGCGGCGCAGGTCGCCCGCGTCCACGGGCCGCTCCTCCGGGGCCTTGGCGAGCAGGTCGAGGACCACGCGGTCGAAAAAGCCGGGCAGTTCGGCGCGGTGGGTGCGCAGCGGCTCCGGCGGGGTGTCGCGGTGTCCGACGAGCACGGCCCAGGCGTCCTCCTGGTCGAACGGCGGTACACCGGTGGCGATTTCGTACAGGACGCAGCCCAGCGAGTAGAGGTCGCTGCGGTGGTCGACCTCCTCGCCGCTGATCTGCTCCGGCGACATGTAGTGCGGGGTGCCCATGGCGAGGCCGGTGGTGGTGAGCCGTGAGGTCATGCTGATGTCGTGGCCGAGGCGCGCTATGCCGAAGTCGCAGATCTTCACCGTGCCGTCGGTCAGCCGCATGATGTTGGCGGGCTTGAGGTCGCGGTGGACGATGCCCTGCCGGTGGGTGTACCCGAGGGCGTCGGCGACCTGTTCCGCGATGTCGACGACATGCTCGACCGGCAGCGGATGCTGCTCGTTCTCCTCCAGCAGCTGGCTCAGGTTCTGCCCGTCGAGCAGTTCCATGACGAGGTAGAGCACGCCCTCGTACTCACCGAAGTCGTGGACGACGGTGACGCCCCGGTGCTGGAGGGAGGCGGCCACCCGGGCCTCGCGCCGGAAGCGTTCGCGCAGGACACGGGTGAACGCCTGGTCGTGCTGGGGCCCCATGGGCTTGAGGCATTTCACGGCGACCTGACGGCCCAGCGACTCGTCGAGGGCGCGCCACACCTCGCCCATACCGCCGCGTCCGATCAGTTCGAGCAGCCGGTAGCGGCTCTGGATCAGCCTGGTGTCCGCCATCTGCCGTTTCCCGCCCCCGTTGTTCCCTGTTCCCCGTGTTCCCGACTGCTGGTGCTGTCGCCCTCCCCGGCTCGTCCAGTATGGCTGCCGGTCCGCGGAGTGTGTACGCGGCGGGGCGGTTACCGGTTCCCCGGCGGTCCACCGCCTGCGCGCCCCGGCGCTCCTGGGACAAGGGCCGCGAGGGCGGTCGGGAGACCGGCGCCGACGCCGGGGAGCGCAGTAGGGCGAGGCGTCGACGGCCGCCCAGGCACTGGCCCGTGGTCCGGCGCTGGAGCCGGACGGGACGGTGCCGGGCATCAGGCCGGCCGACGGGACGGCAGCACCGTGTGCCGGGAGTCGCGCTCCCGGATGCCCGAGCTGGCTTGCCTGATCCTCACCTCGTGCGACGGCCCGGAGGCTCGGTCTGTCGGAGAAGGCCGTGAAGAACAGGCCGGGGTGGTGTCGGCCGACCGCGTCCGCCGCTTCGGCCAGCAGGTCGCCCCCCTCACGGACCGGCTGGATGGTGTCCGCCCGGACGTGGGGGGGGAGCGAGCGAGTGACGCCGGGGGCCCCGCGGATCGAAGGTGCCCCGCGCCTTCAGCCGGCCTCGCCCGGGGCGTCCGGGACGACGATCTTGCGCCCGGTGATCCGCCGGGGCGCGAGCACCATGACGTGTTCGCGCTCGGGACCGGCCCACGGGGTCGAGTACGCAGCCTCCCTGTGCTGCCGCGCGGCCTCCTCGTCGGTGACGGCGTGCACGGTTCCCACGAGCAGGACGCTCCAGCCCTTGCTGAAGGCGTCGTCGATGTGGTCGGCCTCGAAGGCGATCTCGGTGTCGTCGGCGGTGGCCAGCGGAGAGTCCTCCGCCGTGCTGAACACCACCTCGCCGTCGCTCACCTGGTAGTTCACCGGCAGGACGACCGGCCCGTCCGCGAGGGCCAGGGCCACCCGCCCCACCCCGTGGTCGCCCAGCAGCGTCCAGCACATCTCTTCGTCGAGTTCAGCCATTCGGGCGCGTCGGGCGCCCCGGCCCGCGCCGCGCGGCAGATCGACCGCTCCCCCCGTCAGCTCCTGCACCGTGGTCTCCAGCGCGTCGGCCAGCCGGAGCAGGAAGCCGACACCCGGGGTGGCGGACTGCTCCTCCACGTACTCGATGTAGCCGGGCGCTGCGCCCGCCCGCAGTGCTACGTCCTGCCGGGACAGACCGAGCTGCATACGGCGTGCCACGATGCGCCGGCCCAGGTCGCCGCCGGCCGGATGCGGTGCTGAAGGCATCGCGGGGCTCCTTCACTGTCGACGTACGGCCCCCTCTCGGCTCACGCTAACCAGGACGGGGGGCGGGCGCAGCGCGGAAGCCCGTCGTACTCTTCCCCGAGTTCGCCTGCTCAGGGAGATTCGCTTGTCCGTCCACGCTCGGCTCCGTACCACCGTTCCCGCCCTCCTGCCCCCGTCCCAGGCCGGTCCCCCCGAGATCACGGGGCCGCCGGGGCGCAGGCTGCTCGTCCAGCGGAGCGACGACGAGATCGTGGCCCAGCCCCTGGACGACACCTTCGCTCCCCGCGCCGGGGCGTGCGTCCGGTTCCCCGCGCCGTGGCCGCGCCGCCGAGGCACGTCGGAGGTGGCGCCGGACGCGACCCTGGCGGTCTTCGCCGGGGTCCACGCCGTGCGCGCGGTGGCCCCGTCGGGGGCGACGCTCTGGGAGGTACGCCACGGGTGCTGGAACGGCGGCTGCGAGGAGTTCCACGACAGGTACGACGCCTATGCGGACCGGCGGGACCATCGGTACCCCGAGAGCGGTTCGGTCGGCTTCTCGGCGGACGGCAGCCTCGTCTGGGCGCATGTACGCGGACCGTTGCCCGCAGGTGAGCTGAGCCCTGACACGGTGGACGAGTGGCTGGTCATCGACGCCGGGGACGGTCGCGTGCTCGCGCGGGCCGACGCCGAGGCCGCGTCGGCCGGCAGCGTCCACCTGCCCCATCCGACCGATCCCCGCCAGATGGGGCTGAGCATCGGCGAGGGCCAGGACGGGGCGCCGCTGCGATGGGGCCGGTGGGACGGAAGGGGACTGACCGTGGGCTGCCTGGAGGGCGATCTCTGCCTCCTGAGCCTGAGCCCGTCGGGCGACCTGCTCATGACCGTCTCGCACGATCAGGACTCCCTGGCCGTACGGGACTCCCGTGGCGTCGTCGTGGGGGCGCTGGACTGGAATGCCGACGCGGCGATACCCCGGCACCCGGAGGCCCCCGCCGAAACCGACGAGGACGAGATGCCCGTCTTCTGGGACTGGGCCGGCGGCTTCGTCGACGGGACGACCCTGATCGCCTCGACCACCGAGAGCGACGAGGACTGCGGGCAGTACCGGCACTGGCTGGTCGACACCACGGAGGCACACGGCTTCGTGGCGGTCGACTACCCCTCACCGGTCTCCTGCGAGCCGACCGCGCTGGGCGGCGGTTTCTGGTCGACGTTGTCTCCGTCCCGTGACGCCGTCCACGTCTGGAGCCCCGACGAGCCGGAAGGCTGAACCCGCCGTGCCGGCGAGGCCGTGTGACGGGCCGTCACCGCCGGACGCGCGGCATCCCCAGCCCGATCCACGAGATGATCTCGCGCTGGATCTCGTTGTTGCCGCCGCCGAAGGTGAAGATCACGGCCGAGCGGTAGCCGCGTTCCAGTTCGCCGTGGAGCACCGCGCCGGCCGAGCCCTCCTTCAGGGCGCCCGCGGAGCCGGCGATCTCCATCAGCCAGGCGTACGCGTCCCGGCGGGCCTCGGAGCCGTAGACCTTGACCGCCGAGGCGTCCTGCGGGGTGAGGGTGCCGTCCTGGAGGGCGGCGACCATCTGCCAGTTGAGGAGTTTCATCGCGTCGAGGCGGGCGTGGGTGCGGGCGAGCAGGGCGCGCACCCAGCCGAGGTCGATGACCCGGCGGCCGTCGGCGAGCTTGGTGTCGGCGGCCCAGCGCTGGACGTCGTGCAGGGCGCGGACCGCCATCGTGCCGTGGGCGGCGAGGGTGACGCGTTCGTGGTTGAGCTGGTTGGTGATGAGCCGCCAGCCCTTGTTCTCCTCGCCCACGCGGCGCGAGACGGGGACCCGGATGTCCTCGTAGTAGCTGGCGGTCGTGTCGTGCGAGGCGAGGGTGTTGATCAGGGTGCAGGAGTAGCCGGGGTCGCTCGTGGGGACGAGGAGCATGGTGATGCCCTTGTGCGGCGGGGCGTCGGGGTCGGTGCGCACGGCGAGCCAGACCCAGTCGGCGGTGTCGCCGTTGGTGGTCCAGATCTTCTGGCCGTTGACGACGTAGGTGTCGCCCTCGCGGACCGCGCGGGTCTTGAGGGCGGCGAGGTCGGTGCCCGCGTCCGGTTCGCTGTAGCCGATCGCGAAGTCGATCTCCCCCGCCAGGATTCCGGGGAGGAAGTGTGCCTTCTGCTCGTCGGTGCCGTACTGCATGATCGTCGGGCCGACGGTGTTCAGCGCCATCAAGGGCAGCGGTACGCCGGCCTGGGCGGCCTCGTCGAAGAAGATGAACTGTTCCATCGGGGTCAGCCCCCGGCCGCCGTACTCCTTCGGCCAGCCGACCCCCAGCCAGCCGTCGGCGCCGAGCCTGCGGACCGTGTCGCGGTAGAAGCGCTTCCGGGCGGCGGGCTCCGCGTAGCGCGCGTAGGCGTTGTCGGGCACCAGGGCCGCGAAGTACGTACGCAGTTCGGTACGCAACCGCTGCTGCTCAGGCGTGTATTCGAGGTGCACGGCCCCTCCAGAGTCTCGCGTCGGCGTCGTCCGTGTGCGGCGGCGCACACAGTAGAACCTGTTGCAAGAATCTGGAAGGGCCAGGGGCGCGGGGTTCGTCGTCAGCGCTTGACGGCGCGCAGGACGACGAACTTCGGATCGCCGGCGACCGTGGTGCAGTTGCCGAAGATCCGGCGCAGGTGGGTGTGGTACGAGAGGTGCCGGTTGCCGACGACCCACAGCTCGCCGCCCTGCCGCAGGGCGGTCCGCGCGTCGGTGAACATCGCGCGGGCCGTGGCGTCGGTGGTCGCCAGGTGGGAGTGGAACGGCGGGTTGTTCAGCACCAGGTCGACGCTGCCCGGATCGAGGTCGGCGAGTCCGTCGCCGACCAGGAAGTCGGCGTTCGCGCCGTCCGGTGCTCCGGCCCGGAAGGTCTCCTCGGCGGAGGCGACCGCCCCGTAGGACTCGTCGACGAAGGTGACGTGCGCCTGGGGGTTGGCGACGGCGGCGGAGAGTCCGAGGACGCCGTTGCCGCAGCCCAGGTCGACGACGCGGACGGCCCCACCGCGGGTGGGCAGGTGCTTCAGGAAGAAGCGGGTGCCGATGTCGAGGCGGTCGGCGCAGAAGATCCCGGCGTGGTTGACGGCGGTCAGGCCCGAGACCGGGCCCACGTCGGCGGGCAGCTCGTAGCGGCAGGGCCACGGGCTCGGCGTACGGGGCAGCTCGGGGTCGGGGGTGCAGAAGATCAGCCGCGCCTTGCGGACGGCGAGGGAGGTGCGGGTCGGGCCGATGATCCGCTCGAAGAGCTTCAGCGTGGAGGTGTGGATCTCCTTGACCATGCCGGTGCCGATGATCACGGTGCCGGCGTGGACGGCGGGGGCGAGCCGGTGGAGCTGGTCCTCCAGGAACGCCAGGGACTTGGGCACCCGGACGATGAGGACGTCGATCCGGTCCGGCGGGGTGTCGCGCGAGGACAGCAGCCGTACCGCGTCCTGGTCGATGCCGTTGCGGGCCAGGTTGGCGAGGGTGGCACGCCGGGCCAGGTAGGAGTCGCTGATCTGGACGGGCCGGTGCTCGGCCAGCGCGGTGGCGAGGGCTCCCCAGCGGTCCCCCACGACGGCGACCGTCCCCGAGAGGTCGACCGGCCCCGTCTCGGGGTCCGTCAGCTGCTGGAGCAGGTATGCGTCGGCGGCGTCCCACGCCCGGAAGGGGTCGCGCGGGTGCTCGGGGAAGCGGGCGAGTTCGAACGTGCCCTGGGGGATCGTCAAGCGGTTCATAGGTGACTCAGGCTAGCCGAGGGGCCGGGGGCGCCCCACACGCTCCCCGGCCCCTCGGCCGCGTTCACCTCGGTGTACGGAGCGGGGTACGGCTCCGGGCACCCGCCCGCCGGGGCCCCAGCGGGCCCGGGAGGTGTCAGGGCAGTTGTTTGTCGATGGCCGACCGCCCCTCGGCGGCCAGCTTGCGCCGGGCCCACTCCAGGGTTTCCGGAGTCAGGTCCCGCCCGGAGGCCAGCACCAGGTCCTCCGGGCTCGGCCGGTCGCTCGCGCCCGTGTGCAGGAGCCGGTCGGGCGTGACGCCCCCCGGCCCGGCCAGGGCCTCGGATACGGATTCGGACTCTTCGCTCATGCCGCCTCCTCGTCCTTGCGGCAATTCTCACCCTCCGGCGACCCGGCCGCATCCGATGCGCGCCGCCCCGTGACCCGGGAGGGTGAATCAGCCCATGGCGGGACCGGGGAGTGGGCAGGACTCGGAGGTCGTTGCCCCACATTCCCGAGGCGGGTGCCCATGCTCCACGGTGTCGACGTCAGCGCCTATCAGCCCTCCTACGACACGGACGGTCTCGACTTCGTCCTCATCAAGTCCACCGAAGGCCGCTCCTACGTCAATCCACGTCTGGACGCGCAGGTGAAACGGGCCAGGGACGCCGAGTGCGTCGTCGGCTTCTACCACTTCCTCTGGCCGGGGAACATGGCGGACCAGGTCGACTACTTCCTCAGCAAGACCCCCGAGAAGGCGGGCGATCTGCTCGCGGTCGACTGGGAACAGACCGGCGGCGGGACGCGGGCGAGCGACGCGGAGAAGGACCGGTTCATCCGCGCGGTGAAGAAGGAGCGGCCCGGTCACCGGGTCCTGCTGTACTGCAACCGTTCGTTCTGGCTCAACCACGACACCACGGGCTACGCGGGCGACGGGCTGTGGATCGCCGACTACGTCGCCGCGGGCAAGCCCCGTATCGAGGCGGACTGGCGCATCCACCAGTACACCGACGATCCGCTCGACAGGAACGTGGCCGACTTCCCCTCGGCCCGGGCCCTGCGCGACTGGGCGGCCGGATAGCACCGAGCCGTCGCCTCTCGCGGACGGCCGTCCGCGAGAGGCGACGACAGATCGACTCTTGACCTGCACATGATATGTGCGGAGTGTTCACACCTGGGTCACGGTGCGTGTGGAAGGCTCCCGGCTGACCACCCACCGAACGGCCGCCGCGCGAGCGCCTCCACCCAGGGTCCCGCCGCGGCGCCCGCGTTCCGGAGAGGACACCCCACATGTCCCGTCGCCACTCGTTCTACGCGCGTCCACTACTGGCCGCGGTGGCCACCGTCACCGTGCTCGCCGGCACCGCCGCCGCGGCCCCCTCGGACTCCTCCCCCGGCCGGTACACCACCGCCGCCGCCCTCGACGACACCTACTATCAGGACGCCCTCGGCAAGACCGGCGCCGAGCTCAAGGCCGCCCTGCACACGATCATCAGCGACCAGACCAAGCTCTCCTACAGCCAGGTGTGGGACGCCCTCAAGGCGACCGACGAGGATCCCGCCAACTCCTCCAACGTCGTCCTGCTGTACACCGGGCGCTCCCAGTCCAAGAACGACAACGGTGGCAACTCGGGCCAGTGGAACCGGGAGCACGTCTGGGCCAAGTCGCACGGCGACTTCGGTACGGCGACGGGCCCGGGCACCGACGTCCACCACCTGCGCCCCACGGACGTCCAGGTCAACTCCATTCGCGGCAACAAGGACTTCGACAACGGTGGCGGCGAACTCGGCTCCGCGCCCGGCAACTTCACCGACAGCGATTCCTTCGAGCCGCGCGACCAGGTCAAGGGCGACGTCGCCCGGATGATCCTCTACATGGCCGTGCGCTACGAGGGCAACGACTCCTTCGCCGACCTCGAACCCAACGACCAGGTGAACAACGGGTCCGCGCCGAAGATGGGCAAACTGTCCGTTCTGAAGGCGTGGAGCCAGGAGGACCCGCCCGACACCTTCGAGAAGCGCCGCAACGACGTCATATTCGAGCGGTTCCAGCACAACCGGAACCCGTTCATCGACCACCCCGAGTGGGTCGACGCCATCTGGTAGACCCCGCTCAGTCCTCCCCGGCCAGGGCCTGCGCGCAGCCTTCGACGGCATCCTCACGGGTGGCGTAGCGCGGCAGGTCCTGGCCGGCCCCTTCCCTGAGGACGTCGGGCGGCCCCAGCAGACCGCGCGGGTCGACGACGGCCGCGCGCCGCCCGTCGGACAGGAGCCGCGCGAGTCCGGTGTGCAGCATGGCCAGGGCCACGGAGTCGACGGCGGTGACGTCGTGCAGGTCGAGCACCACGGAGCCGCCGTTCGGCCCCGACTCGTCCAGGGCGTACAGCACGCGTTCGGCGGCCGTGAAGTCGATGGACCCCTGGGCGACGACGACGCCGACCTGTTCGTGGAGGGCCCGTTCGTGCTCGGCCAAGGGCGCCGACGGCAGATCGTCCGCGGTCGTGACGAGGGTGACGGTGGAGCCCGGCAGCGCGGGGTTGAGCATGAGGTGGAGCCCGTAGCGCCGCGACATCGTCTCCAGCGCGGCATGGCCGCGTACCGAGCCGCCGGTGGCGTCCAGCGGCGGGCTGTACGTGGCGACCCCGAAGCGGGCGGGCCCCACCGCGATGAGACCGCCGGACACGCCGCTCTTGGCGGGCAGCCCGACGCGCAGCAGCCAGTCGCCGGAGCCGTCGTACATGCCGCAGGTCGCCATGACGGCAAGGACCCGGGCGGCGACCTCGGCGGAGACGACCTGCTCGCCGGTGACCGGGTTGACGCCGCCGTAGGCGAGCGTCGCGGCCATCGTGGCCAGGTCGATGGTGGTGACGCGGATGGCGCACTGGCGGAAGTAGCGGTCGACGGCGAGGACCGGGTCGACGGGCATGGTGCCGGTGGAACGGATCAGGTAGGCCAGCGCCCGGTTGCGGTCTCCGGTCACCGACTCGGAGCTGAACACCTCTTCGTCGACGTCCAGTTCCCGGCCGGCGAACCGGCCGAGGCAGCTCAGGATCCGGTCGAAGGCGGGCTCGTCGGGGGTGTCGGGGATCAGGGCGGTGGTGACGATCGCACCGGCGTTGACCATGGCGTTGGCGGGCCGCCCGGTGTCGGGTTCGAGGCTGATGGCGTTGAACGCCTCGCCGCTCGGCTCGGGGCCCACCCAGCGGCTCACCTCGTCGAGGCCGAGCAGGGAGAGCGCGAGGGCGTAGATGAACGGTTTGGAGACGGACTGGAGGGTGAAAGGGATGTCGGCCTCGCCCGCACTGTAGCGGTGTCCGTCCATGCTGACCAGCGCGAGACCGAAGGCGTCCGGATCGGCGAGGGCCAGCTGGGGGATGTAGTCGGCCGGCTTCCCGTCCCGTACGCCGATGAACCGGGCGCGCAGGTTCTCCAGCGAGTCGGTCACCGCGTCGGCGGCGCTCATGACGCGCGCCCCCTCAGCCGCGCTCGGTCTGAGCGACCCGGGGGAAGGTCTTCACCCCGGCGGCCTTGCGGCTGTTGGCCTGGGCGTCGACCGTACGGTCCGGCGGCGCGTCCTCGATGCCGACGACGACGGTGTCCAGGACCTTGTCCTCGGCGTCGACGAACTCCACCTTCACGGCGTAGAACGCGGCCTCGTCGGTGGGGTTGGTGACCCGGACCCGCGCGCTGCGGACCTCCTCGGAGCCGCTGAGCGGCAGCCCGGTGACCGAGACGTCGGCGATGGCGTTGCCCCGGCCCTCCACCTCGTCGAGGCGTTTCGTCGCCTCCTGCCGTACGCGTTCGGACTCGGCGGACACCGAGGCGGCGAAGCTCTCCTGGGTGCGCGGGCTCGGGGACTCGCTCGGCGACTCCTCCGGTTCGGGCGTGAGGGTGTGGACGCCCCGGTCGATGCCTTCGCTGGTGGTGTCGGAGTCGCAGGCCGCCGTACCGGCGAAAAGCAGGGCCGCGACCGCGACGGGGGCCAGGGCGCGCGCGGCGCGGGCCCGGCGGGCGGGGGGATTCACATTCACGGACGGTCCAATCCAGGTGTGGGGGTGCGCGGGGGTCAGGCCGGGTCATCGCCGAAGATGTCGCGGAGCTTCGCCTCGCGCTCGGTGTCGAGATTGCTGTGGAGGAGTTCCGCGCCGTCACCGGGCAGTCGCGCGCCGATCCGCTGGGGCACCTCGTTCATGGTCAGCAGGAACAGCGCCGAGGTTCCGGGGGTCACCTTCTCCTTGACCTCGGCGATGAAGTCGTCGTCGATGCCGACGTCCGCGAGCTTCCCGCCCAGCGCCCCGGCGGCCGCTCCGATGGCCGCACCCAGCAGCGGCATGAGGAAGATCAGCCCGAAGAGCATGCCCCAGAAGGTGCCGCTGAGGGCTGCGGCGCCGACGAGGTTGTTCAGCTGTCTGGTGCGCGGCTTGGCCCGCTCGGCGGGCCAGCTCACCACGGCCGCGTCGAGGATCTTGATCAGCCCTTCCCTCTGAAGGGCTTTCAGGGCCTCCTCGACGCTCTCCGCGCCGTCGGCCGTCCGGAACTTCCACACCGTGAGGGTGGACATCGCGCGCCCTCCTGCACTCCCGCTCCCGCACCTCCGTGCAATAACTCGCCCATATTAGGATCAAAAGGTATGAATTGACTCGTCGAAGCATCCGCTTCATACGGGAGCGGGTCGAGCCCTGGGAGGGAACGATGGATACGGACGCCCTGACCGCCGACCTGTTGCGGGAGCTGCGGGCGACCCGGCCCTATCCGGCGCTGTCCCTGACCATGCCGACCCACCGCAAGGCCCCGGACAACGCCCAGGACCCGGTCCGGCTGCGGAACCTGGTGACGGAGGCCGGGCACCGGCTGGACGCCGATCCGGAGGTCAGCCGCGAGGTCGCGGCCGCCCTGCGGGCCCAGTTGGAGCGGGCTGCGGAGGAGGTGGACCCGCGCGGGGCGCTGGACTCCCTGGTGCTCCTGGTCACCACGGACGACTACCGGATCTGGCAGCTGCCGCGCACCGCACCCGAACGGGTGGTGCTCAGCGACACGTTCCTCACGCGCAACCTCGTCGCGGCCAAGGCGCAGACACGGCCGTTCCGGGCGCTGACCGTCGCCGCCGACCACGCCACGCTGTGGATCGGGACCGGCGACGGCGTCCGGCCGGAGCGGACCGGCGGCTTCCCGCTGACCGCGCCGAAGGAGCCGCCGAACCCGCAGCGCGAGGAGCGGATCGGGGACACTCCGAGCACGTTCACCGACGAGGAGACCCGGAACTTCTTCCGCGATGTCGACGAGAAGCTGCGCGCGGTGCTCGCCGACGATCCGCGTCCGCTGTACCTGATGGGTCTGGCCCCCGCTCTCGCCCTGCTGGACGAGGTCGGGGAGAGCTCGCGGTCCGCGGTCGGCCGGGTCGCCAAGGGGGCGCCGGCCGATCTGCCGCCCGCCGAGGTCCTCCGGGAGCTGCGCCCCGCCCTGGAGGAGGGGGCGCACCAGGCGGCGGCCGAGGTGGAGACCCGGCTCGACAACGCCCGCAGCGCCCACGCCTTCGCCGGCGGGCTCGACGAGGTGTGGGCCGCCGTACGGGAGGGCCGGGCGGGTCTGGTCGCGGTCGAGGAACACTTCCAGGCGACCGTCCGGGTGGCCGACGAGCATCTGGAGCCGGTGCCCGAGGGGACGGCTCAGAGCGCGGACGGCGCGGTCCGCGAGGACATCGTGGACGAACTGGTCGAAGCGGCGCTGGACAGCGGCGCCGACGTCGTGTTCGTCGAGGACGACTCGCTGGCGGAGCACGGCCGGATCGCGGCGGCCCTGCGCTACTGAACGGCCCCCGGGCGGGGTCGGTCCGCCGTCAGCTCAGACGGCGGACCGGCGCTCCGTCGAGGAACGCCCTGATGTCCTCCACCGCGTGGCCGTAGTACGTCTCGTAGTTGGCGCGTGACACATAGCCCAGGTGCGGTGTGGCCAGCAGGCGCGGGGCCGTCCGCACCGGGTCGCCGGCCGGCAGCGGCTCGACGTCGAACACGTCGGTGGCGGCCCCGGCGATCTCGCCGTCGCGCAGGGCGGCGAGCAGGGCGTCCGTGTCGACGATGGCCGCCCGGGAGGTGTTGATCAGATACGCGGTCGGGCGCATCAGGGCGAGTTCGGCCGCACCGATCAGCCCCCGGGTCCGCTCGCCGAGCGCCAGGTGCACGGAGACGAAGTCGCTCTCGGCCAGCAGCTCTTCCTTGGAGGCGGCCAGGGTCACCCCGGCCTCGTCGGTGCGTTCCTTCGTGAGGTTCCGGCTCCAGGCGACCACGTCCATCCCGAAGGCCAGTCCCACCTGCGCCACCCGGGCGCCGATCTTCCCGAGCCCCAGCAGACCGAGCGTCCGCCCGTGCAGATCGGCCCCGAGGGTGGACTGCCAGGGCCCGCCCGTGCGCAGGGCCGTCGCCTCGGGAACGATGCCGCGCGCCAGGCCCAGCAGCAGGGCCCAGGTGAGCTCGACGGGCGGGGTGGAGGAGCTGGCGGTGCCGCAGACTTCGACGCCGTGCCGCCGCGCGGCGTCGAAGTCGATGACGGAGTTGCGCATGCCGGAGGCGACGAGCAGCCGCAGCCGGGGCAGCCGGGCGAACAGCTCCGCCGGGAAGGGCACCCGCTCGCGCAGGGTGACCACGATGTCGAAGCCTTCGAGGGCGGCGGCCGCCTCGTCCACGGTCGCGAGGTGCTCGGTGAACGTCACGATCTCGACGTCGTCGGTGACGGGCGACCAGTCGACGACAGTGGTGGCCACGGACTGGAAGTCCTCGATGACGGCACAGCGCAGTTTCATGGCAGCCTCTCTCCGGCCGGGCAGGGTCGCCGTCCATGATCGCTCACCGCATCGGCCGGGCCGCACGGGCCCGGTGAACGGACCGGTCAGCCGCCCCACTTCCAGTCGACGACCTCCGGCAGATCCCTGCCGTGCTCGCGGATCCAGTCGTGGTGGCGGCTGCGGATGTCCGCCATCTGCTGGCGAACCGCGACGGCGCGGACGCCAAGGCCGGGGACCCGGTCGATGACGTCCATGACCAGCCGGTAGCGGTCGAGGTCGTTGCGGACGACCATGTCGAACGGTGTGGTCGTGGTGCCTTCCTCCTTGTAGCCGCGCACATGGAGGTTGGCGTGGCCGGTGCGGCGGTAGGCGAGCCGGTGGATCAGCCACGGATAGCCGTGGTAGGCGAAGATCACCGGCTTGTCGCGGGTGAACAGGGCGTCGAACTCGGAGTCCGGCATGCCGTGCGGGTGCTCCGACTCGGGCATCAGCCGGGCGATGTCGACGACGTTGACCACGCGCACGGCCAGCTCCGGCAGGTGGCGGCGGATCAGGTCGGCGGCGGCCAGGATCTCCTGGGTGGGTACGTCCCCGGCGCAGCCGAGGACCACGTCGGGTTCCCGGCCGCCGTCCTCGGTCCCGGCCCACTCCCAGACCCCGGCCCCGCGCGCGCAGTGGGCGCGGGCCTCGTCCAGGGTGAGCCAGTCGAAGGTCGGCTGCTTCCCGGCGACGACGACGTTGACGTAGTCCCGGCTGCGCAGCGCGTGGTCGGCGACCGAGAGCAGGGTGTTGGCGTCGGGCGGGAGGTAGACGCGGACGACCTCGGGGCTCTTGTTGAGGATGTGGTCGACGAAGCCGGGGTCCTGGTGGGAGAAGCCGTTGTGGTCCTGGCGCCAGACGTGCGAGGTCAGCAGGTAGTTGAGCGAGGCGATGGGCCGCCGCCAGGGCAGCCGGCGCGAGGTGCGCAGCCACTTGATGTGCTGGTTGACCATGGAGTCGACGATGTGGGCGAACGCCTCGTAACTGGAGAAGAGTCCGTGCCGCCCGGTGAGGAGATAGCCCTCCAGCCAGCCCTGGCAGAGGTGTTCGGAGAGCACCTCCATCACCCGGCCGTCGTGGGCGAGGTGTTCGTCCGTGGCGAGGGTCCCGGCCTGCCAGGCCTTGCCGGTGGCCCGGTAGAGGGCGTCCAGCCGGTTCGACGCGGTCTCGTCGGGGCCGACCACCCGGAAGTCCCTGCGGTCGGCGGTGGCGGCCATGACGCTTTCCAGGAGGCCACCGAGCACCTTGGTCGGCTCGTGGAGGGAGGTGCCGGGCTTGTCGACCCGTACGGCGTGGTCCGCGAGGTCGGGCAGCGGCAGCGCGCGCAGGAGCAGCCCCCCGTTGGCGTACGGGGTGGAGCCGAGGCGGGCCTCCCCCTCGGGCACACAGGCGAGAACCTGTTCGGTGGGGCGGCCGTCGCTGTCGAAGAGTTCGGCGGGCCGGTAGGAGCGCAGCCAGTCCTCCAACTGCCGCAGATGCTCGGGGTTGTCCCGGACGCCGGAGAGCGGGACCTGGTGGGAGCGCCAGGTGTTCTCCACGGGCAGCCCGTCGACCTCGTCGGGCCCGGTCCAGCCCTTGGGGGTCCGCAGCACGATCATGGGCCAGCGGGGGCGTTCGGTGACGCCGTCCTCGCGGGCCGCCCGCTGGTGGGCGGCGATGCGGTCGAGTGCGGTGTCCATGGCCGCGGCCAGGGCCCGGTGGACGGCGGCCGGGTCGTCGCCGCCGACGAACAGCGGGTCGTGGCCGTAGCCGCGCAGCAGTTGGTCCAGTTCCTCCTCGGGGACGCGGGCCAGGACCGTCGGGTTGGCGATCTTGTAGCCGTTGAGGTGGAGGACGGGCAGGACGGCCCCGTCGTGGACCGGGTCGAGGAACTTGTCGGCGTGCCAGGACGCGGCGAGCGGCCCCGTCTCGGCCTCCCCGTCGCCGACCACGCAGGCGACGAGGAGATCCGGGTGGTCGAAGGCGGCCCCGTAGGCGTGGCTGAGGGCGTAGCCGAGTTCGCCGCCCTCGTGGATGGAGCCGGGGGTCTCGGGCGCGACATGGCTGGGCACGCCTCCCGGGAACGAGAACTGCTTGAACAGCGCGCCCATGCCCTCGGCGTCCCGCCCGACGTCGGGGTAGGTGTCGGAGTAGCTGCCCTCCAGCCAGGCGTTGGCGAGGACGGCGGGTCCGCCGTGGCCGGGCCCCCAGACGCACAGGGCGCTCAGGTCCCGGGCCTTGATCACCCGGTTGAGGTGGGTGTGGACGAGGTTGAGCCCCGGCGAGGTGCCCCAGTGTCCGAGAAGCCGGGGCTTGATGTCCTCGGGGACGAGCGGCCGGGTCGGGAGGGGGTTGGCCAGCAGATAGATCTGGCCGACGGCGAGGTAGTTGGCCGCGCGCCAGTGCGCGTCGAGCGCGGCGAGTTCGTCGTCGGTGAGGGCGGCGGGGGTACGGGTGTCGCTCACGGAGCGGGTCTCCTCGTCGGGTGACGGCACACGGGCGATGGGCAGGCGCCTCAGGAAGCCTCGGGCCCGTACCAGAGCGTGGTGGCGTTGCAGAACTCGCGGATGCCGTGTCCGGCCAGCTCACGGCCGTAACCGGAGCGCTTGATCCCGCCGAAGGGCAGGGCGGGGTGCGAGGCGGTCATGCCGTTGAAGAAGACGCCGCCGGCCTCCAGATCGCGGGCGCAGCGCTCCTGTTCGCCCTGGTCGCGGGTCCAGACGTTGGAGCTGAGGCCGAAGGGGGTGTCGTTGGCCAGGTGGATCGCCTCGTCGAGGTCGGCCACCCGGTAGAGGGTGGCGACCGGGCCGAAGGTCTCCTCGCGGTGGATGCGCATGGCGGTGGTGATGCCGGCGAGCACGGTGGGCTCGTAGAACCAGCCGTTCTCCAGGCCGCCGCCGAGCTTGTCGGGGCGGCGGCCGCCGCACAGCGCCTCCGCCCCGCGTTCGACGGCGTCGTCGACGAGTTCCTCCAGGTCGGTGCGGCCCTGTTCGGTGGAGAGCGGCCCGATGTCGGTGGCTTCCTCCAGCGGGTCGCCGACGGTCAGGGCGCGCATGCCGGCGGTGAAGCGTTCGGCGAACGCGTCGTACACGTCGGCGTGGACGATGAAGCGCTTGGCGGCGATGCAGGACTGGCCGTTGTTCTGGACGCGTGCGGTGACGGCGGTGGCGGCGGCCTTCTCCACGTCCGCCGAGGGCAGGACGAGGTAGGGGTCGCTGCCGCCGAGTTCCAGCACGGTCTTCTTGACCTCGTCACCGGCGGTGGCGGCGACCGAGCGCCCGGCCGGTTCGCTGCCGGTGAGCGTGGCGGCGGCGACCCGCGGGTCGCGCAGGACGTCCTCGACCGCGCCCGAGCCGATCAGCAGCGTACGGAAGCAGCCCGCCGGGAATCCGGCCCGGTGGAAGAGGTCCTCCAGGTAGAGGGCGGTCTGCGGGACGTTCGAGGCGTGCTTGAGGAGCCCGACGTTGCCCGCCATCAGGGCGGGGGCGGCGAAGCGCACCACCTGCCAGAGCGGGAAGTTCCACGGCATCACGGCGAGGACCACCCCGAGCGGGCGGTAGCGGACCAGCGCGCGGGAGGCGCCGGAGTCCGTCACGTCGGCGGGGTCCGGATGTTCGTCGGCGAGGAGCCCTTCGGCACGGTCGGCGTACCAGCGCATCGCCTTCGCGCACTTGGCGGCTTCGGCGCGGGCCGCGGTGACGGGCTTGCCCATCTCCAGGGTCATCGTGCGGGCGATGGTCTCGCGGTCCTCGTCGAGGAGGTCGGCGGCCCGGTTCAGCCAGGCCGCGCGCTGGGGGAAGGGGGTGGTGCGGTACTGGCGGAAGGTCTCCGCGGCGGCGGTGATCCGGCGTTCGGTCTCCTCCTCGCCGAGGGCGTCGAATGACCTGATCAGTTCGCCGTTCGCGGGGTTGACCGTCGCGATGGGCATGGCAGTGGCCTCCTTGCATCGGTAGTCCGACCGTGCCGCGCCGCACCGGTCCGCGCAACGCGGCCCTCCCCTCCCCCGCACGTACCCGGCCGACGCGGATCATGCGTGCCCGGGGGGCACGATCCGCGTCGGCCGGGGTGCGGGCCGCCCTGCTCGGGACGGTCACACGAGCGCCGCCGGGATGTCGCGGGCGGTGCGGACGCCGGGCAGTGGGGCGTACGGGAGGAGTCCCGCGGCCTTCGGCGCCTCGGCGTAGCGGGTGAACCAGACCACTTTGCCGTCCGTGGTCCGGCAGGTGCCCCAGCTGTCGCTGAGGGCCATGACCCGGCTCAGCCCGCCGCCGGCCGGCAGGAGCCGGGGCATCCGGGCGCTGTTGTCGGCGACGGACACGGTCACGTGCCGTCCGGTCCAGCGGAGTTCGAGGACGCAGGTGTTGCCGTCGCCGACATGCCGGTGGACGTTGGTCAGGAGTTCGTCCAGGGCCCGGCAGACCGGCCGGACGTGCAGATCGAGACTCCAGTGACGGAGGTGTGCGGCGACGATCCGCCGCAGCTGGGAAACGCGCTCTGCCGACACCTGCAGTTCGACCGCATAGCACCGGTCGAGTGGAACGGTCATCGTCGAGGCTCCTCACCACGAGGCCCACGCGCTTCACCCCGTCGTACTTCACCCCGTCGTACGAACGACCCCCGAACACGAAGCGTGAGCACTTATCACTTCTGGGTCACTCCTCAGGGTGAGGCCGGTACGCCGGACGCGCAACAGCTGGGCCGTCCGTGCTGGTGGGGGCGGGTGCCCGGTCACAGCAGGTAGGGCAGCACGGTGTCCGGGGTGAGGGGCAGTTCGCGCAGCCGGGCGCCGGTGGCGTGGCGGACCGCGTTGCCGATGGCGGCGGCGGTGCCGACGATCCCGATCTCGCCGATGCCCTTGCTGCCCATGGGGTTGAGGTGGCGGTCGTCCTCCTCGATCCAGTGGGCCTGGATGTCGGCGGTGTCGGCGCAGACGGGCACGTGGTAGGAGGCGAGGTCCTTGGCGGTGAAGTCGCCGAAGACCGGGTCGATGCCGCAGCCCTCGGTGAGGGCCATGCCGATGCCCATCACCATGCCGCCGGTGAACTGGGAGCGGGCGGTGCGCGCGTTGAGGATCCGTCCGGCGGCGTACACCCCGAGGAGCCTGCGGACGCGCACCTCGCCGGTGACGGCGTCGACGGCCGTCTCGGCGAAGTGGGCGCCGAAGGCGTGCCGGGCGTACGGGGACTCCTCGGCGGTCTCCTGCTCGGTGTCGGCGGTGGTGGTGATCCCCTCGGCGGGCAGCGGCCCGGAGTGTGCGGCGAGGCGGACGGCGAGGTCCGCGGCGGCCTTGTGCACGGCCCAGCCCCAGGAGGCGGTGCCGGAGGAGCCGCCGGCCAGCGGGGCGGTGGGCAGTTCGGTGGAGCCGATACCGACGTGGACGGCCGCGGGGTCGGTGCCGAGCGCGTCGGCGGCGATCTGGGCCAGGACGGTGCGGGCCCCGGTGCCGATGTCGGTGGCGTTGACCCGGATGGTCAGGGAGCCGTCCGGCGCGGCGTGGGCGCTCGCGGTGGACCGGGAGACGAGGACGGGGTACGTCGCGGAGGCCACGCCCGTACCGATGAGCCAGCGGCCTTCCTGCCGGGCGGCGGGGCGGGGGTCGCGGTCGTGCCAGCCGAACCGCGCCGCGCCGTCGCGCAGGCAGGCGGCGAGGCCGCGGCTGCTGAAGGGGCGGCCGCTGTCCGGTTCGGTCGCGGGTTCGTTGCGCAGCCGCAGTTCCACGGGGTCGAGGCCGAGCGCGGAGGCCAGTTCGTCCATGGCGGACTCCAGGGCGTACATCCCCGAGGCCTCCCCCGGGGCGCGCATCCAGGAGGGGCTGGGCACGTCGAGGGCGACCACCCGGTGCCCGGTGCGGCTGTTCGGCGAGGCGTACATGACGCGGGCGGGCACGGCGGCCTGCTCGACGAACTCCTTCACCGTGGAGGTCTGGGTGACCACCTCGTGGCTGACGGCGGTGAGCACGCCGTCGAAGTCCGCGCCGAGCCGGACCCGCTGGATCGTGGGGGCCCGGTGTCCGACGACCTCGGCGAGCTGGGCCCGGGGAAAGGCGAGTTTGACGGGGTGTCCGGTGTACTGGGCGGCCATGGCGGCCAGGACCCCCTGGGGGCGGGTGGTGCCCTTCGAACCGAAGCCGCCGCCGACGTGCTCGGAGACCACGGTGATCCGTTCCGGGTCAAGGCCGAACGCCTGGGCGAGACTGCCGCGCACCTTGTCGGATCCCTGGCTGGAGTCGTGGACGGTGAGGTGCCCTTCGGCCCATACGGCGGTGGCGGCGTGCGGTTCCATGGGGTGGTTGTGCAGCGCGTCCATCCGGTACGTCGCGTCGACCTGGACGGGCGAGCCGGCCAGGGCGCGTTCCACGTCGCCCCGGCTCCGGACGGCGGGGAACCCGCCGTTGGCCTCCTCGGGCGTGTAGAGGCCGGGGTGGTCCTCGGTGAGGGTGACGTCGTGCGGATCGCGTTCGTACTCGATGTGGAGTTCCCCGGCTCCGGTACGGGCGGCCTCCGGGGAATCCGCGATCACGAGGGCGACCGGCATGCCGTGGTGCGGGACCCGGTCGTCCTGGAGCACGGCGAGGATCGGGTCGTCGGGCTCCTGGAGCCGGGGCGCGTTGTCGTGGGTGAGGACGCAGTGGACGCCGGGCACGGCGAGGGCGTCGACGGCCCGTACGGCGGTGACGCGTCCGGCCGCGATCGTGGCCGGAACGGTCCAGGCGTACAGACAGCCGGCGTGTGCGCGGTCGGCCGCGTAGCGGGCGGTGCCGGTGACCTTGTCCCGGGCCTCTCGGCGGACGACGGGCGCACCGGGGAACTGCGGGGCTTGCGTGGTCATGGCGGGGATCCTCGGGGGTCGGTGGTGCGGGGGAGCGGGCTCGTCCGGGACCCGGGATCAGCCGGCCCTGCTCGGCTGCCGCTCGGTGAGTTCGCCGAGTACGTCCAGGGCGAGGCGGCGGGCGAGATCCACCTTGAACGCGTTGTCGCGCAGCGGCCGCGCCTCGGCCAGTTCGGCGATCAGGGCGTGCTGGAAGGCGGCGGGGGTGGCCGGGGCGCCGCGCAGTTCGGCCTCGGCCCTGCGGGCCCGCCACGGCCGGTGGGCGACACCGCCGAACGCGAGCGTGGCGTGTTCCACGCGGCCCGCCGCCACCCGGAGCGTCGCGGCGACGGAGACCAGCGCGAAGGCGAAGCTCGCCCGGTCGCGGGCCTTGCGGTAGCGGGAGGCCGCCCCGGGCACCGGCGGCGGGAGCACCACCTCGGTGATCAGTTCGCCGGGCCTGATCACGGTGTCCTGGTCGGGGTTCTCGCCCGGCAGGCGGTGGAATTCGGTGAGCGGCACGGCCCGCTCGCCCTCGGGCCCGATGAGGCGCACGGTCGCGTCCAGCGCGGCGAGCGCCACGGCCATGTCGGAGGGGTTGGTGGCCACGCACTCCGGGGAGTGCCCGAGGATCGCCAGATCCCGATGGGTTCCCTCGCGCGCGGGGCAGCCGGAGCCGGGGAGCCGTTTGTTGCAGGGCTTGGAGACGTCCTGGAAGTAGCGGCACCGGGTGCGCTGGAGCAGGTTGCCGCCGGTGGTGGCCGCGTTGCGGAGCTGGCCGGAGGCCCCGGCCAGCAGCGCCTGGGACAGGGCCGGGTAGTCCTCCGTCACGTCCGGGTGGGCGGCGAGGTCGCTGTTGCGCACGGTGGCGCCGATGCTCAGGCCGCCTTCCGCCGTCCGGGTCACCCGGTGCAGGGGCAGGCCCGAGACGTCGACGAGGAACCGGGGCGTCTCCACGCCGAGCTTCATCAGGTCCACCAGATTGGTGCCGCCGCCCAGGAAGCGGGCGCCGGGACCGGCCGCGCAGAGCCGGACGGCCTCGTCGGTGGAGGCGGGGCGCGCATAGCCGAACGGTTTCACTCGATCACGTCCTCGATGGCTTCGACGATCCGGGGGTAGGCCCCGCACCGGCACAGGTTGCCGCTCATGCGTTCCCGGATCTCGTCGGCGTCGAGCGCGACCGGCCCACTCGTGTCATCCGGCTCGGTGACGTGTGAGGGGTGCCCGTCGGCGGCCTCCCGGAGCATGCCCACGGCGGAGCAGATCTGGCCCGGCGTGCAGAAGCCGCACTGGAGGGCGTCCCGCTCGACGAACGCCCGCTGCACCGGGTGCAGGCTCTCGCCGTCGGCGAGCCCTTCCACCGTGGTGATCGTGGCGCCGTCCTGGGTGACGGCGAGCAGCAGGCAGCTGTTGACCCGCCTCCCGTCGACGAGGACCGTGCAGGCTCCGCACTGGCCGTGGTCGCAGCCCTTCTTGGCTCCGGTGAGGCCGAAGCTCTCGCGGAGCGTCTCCAGGACCGTGGCGCGGTGGTCGACGGTCAGCGTCGTCTCCTCGCCGTTGACGAACAGGGTCACGGGTGAGTGTTCGTCGACGACCGGTTCCGGTTCGAGGTCCGCTCCGAGAGCGAGGGAATCCATGCGCGCGCCTTTCGCTTCGCCGCGGGGCTGGTCCCGCCGCGGTCGGTGTCCGGTCGTTCGCCGGGGGTGTGCGTTTCCGGTTGTCCGCCGGAAGAGTTCCGGGGGGCGTCGTCCGGCCGGTCAGCGGCTCTGGAGCCGCAGCCGGACCTCCTGCTCCTGGTCCCCGGCGGCCGTGCCGACGACGCTCACCGCGAACGCCCCGGTGAGGTGGGTGCGCAGCCGGTCGACAGCCCAGTAGCCGCCCTGGGCGTCCACCGTGACCGGTGCGGTGAGGTGGGCGGGGGTGGCGTCGGCCTTCGGCTCGGACACGTCGACGGTGGTGACCCAGACGGTCGGGCGGGGGCCGGAGGCCTCCTCGGGGGTCTCCCCCATCGGGTGGTCGGAGGCGAAACCGGCGGCGAGCACGTCGAACACGGTCCGGGCGTCCTCCGTGTCGCAGCGGCTGAGCGAGACCACCACCTCCCGGCCCGCCGGATGGTCCTCGCCGCTCTGTTCGGGGGTGCTGTTCACCGTGGTTCCTTCCGGAGGGTCTGAACTTCCTGAGGGCGGGCAGGAGGGCTGTCCTGGCTCGCGGTCTTGAAACGCGTTTCCCCTGAGATACCCATAAAACATGAATTGCTGTGAATAGCTGACTGATGCCCCTCTCCCGGGGTATGCGAATGACATGGATGTTCTGAAGGCAGTCAATGCGGTCGATGCGCCCGCCGAGGTCACGCTCGCGGACGGGACAGGGGCCCTCGGGGTCTTCCTGGGCGTCGTGGCGCTGGCCGTCGTGGCTCTGCTGATCGGCGGCTTCCTCCTCAGCAAGCGCAAGCACGACGCCGAGCCGCCGCCGCCCCAGCCCCATGAGCAGCCGCCGAAGCCCGAGCGGCGTACGCACATCGAGCAGACCGACCCGCATTCCTCCGACCGCTTCCCCGAGGACGGCCACGCCCTGTCGCCGTACGAGCTCAAGGACCACGGCAACGGCCCGCTGCCGCCCGACGAGGAGCAGCCCCGCGGCTGACCCGCCCGTCCCCCGGGGGCGTCACGTCGGCCCCCTCTGTCCAGGAGGTCCAGGAGGTTGTGATGGCCGGCGCGGCCGCCGACCGACGTACGCGTCTGACGGTCCTGGTCGCGCTCGCGGCCAACCTCGTGATCGCGGCGGCCAAGACCGTGGGCGGACTGGCCTCCGGCTCCCCCGCCCTGCTGTCGGAGGCCGCCCACTCGGTCGCCGACAGCCTCAACGAGGTCTTCCTCCTCGCCGCGCTCCGGCTCAGCCGCCGTCCCGCCGACGCCCGTCATCCGTTCGGATACGGCAAGGAGCGCTTCTTCTGGGCGCTGCTGGCCGCTGTCGGGATCTTCGTGACGGGCGGTTGTTTCTCGTTCTACCAAGGGCTCTCCGCGCTGCGCCGGGACGAGCAGGAGTCGCCCGAGGGCTACACGGCGGGGCTGATCGTCCTCGGCGTCGCCTTCGTCGCCGAGGCCACCTCCCTCGCGCGGGCGCTGCACCAGGCGCGCGGCGAGAAGCGCGGCTCGCTGGACCCGGCGCTGCGCACCGTCATCGCGGAGGACAGCACGGCGGTGCTCGGTGTGACCCTGGCGATGGCGGGCATGGGCCTGCATCTGGCCACCGGCAGCGTGGTGTGGGAGGCGGCGGCCTCGCTGGGGATCGGGCTGCTCCTCGTGTACGTGGCCTTCCGGCTCGGACGGGACGCCCGCGACCAGCTGATCGGCGAGGCCGTCGATCCGGAGCTGCGCCGCGATCTCGTGGGCTTCCTGATGCGCCAGAGCGAGATCGACAACGTCGCCGAGCTGCTCACGATGCGCCTCGGCATGGACTCGGTCCTGGTGGCCGCCCGCATCGACCTCGCCCCCGGCATCGACAGCGAGCGCGTCGAGGAGGTCTCGATGCGCATCAGGGAGGCGATGGCCGACCGGTGGCCGCAGGCCGACCAGGTCTTCCTCGACGTCACGAACGCCCCGCCGCGCGCCGGGCTGTGACCGGGGCCGACGCGCGGCCCGCGTTGCGGGACCGGGCGGGCCGGTCAAGGCTGGTTGCTGGACCGCAGCGGCGGGGCAGGACGCCGCTCCCCGACGAAGGCAGTGGACCATGACCGGAAGCGATCCCCGTACGGCCTCCCCGGCAGCGCCCCTGACGGGGCCGGCCGCACCGTGCTGGGTCACCCTCATGACGCGGCACCGGGAGACCGCCGAGCGGTTCTACTCCCAGGTTCTCGGCTGGTCGTTCCGCCCCGGGCGGCTCGGGTCCGACTTCTCGGTCGCCTACCGCGGTCAGGTCCCGGTGGCCGGCCTCTTCGCCGTCTCCTCGGCCTTCCAGGTCGCGGTGGCCTGGACGCCGTACTTCTCGGTCGAGGACGCGAACGTGGCCGCCGCCCGGATCCGCGAGCGCAGCGGGACCGTGGCGGTGGGCCCGCTGACGCTCGGCAAGGGGCGCGGGGTGCTGGCCTCGGACCGGGACGGGGCGGCCTTCGGCCTGTGGGAGCGCACCGAACCCTCCACCTCGCCGCCGGCCCCCGCCGACCACGCGCACTCCTGGCTGCGGCTGCGGACCCGGAACGCCTTCGACGCGGCGATCTTCTACGGCGAGGTACTCGACTGGGCGAGCGGGCGGCCCGGGGGCTGCGATGTCGCGTACGAGGGCGAGGAGGTCATCGTGCGGTGCGAGGGCCATCCGCTGGCCCGGATCAGCTCCGGGGCCGTGGAGGCCGCGGCCGACCCGCTGGTGCGCCCGCACTGGCAGGTCCAGTTCCCCGTGACGGACCTCGCGGAGACGGTCTCGGCGGCCGAGCGGCACGGCGGCACCCTCGTCGAGGACCGCACCGGTTTCGAGGGCACCGAGGTCACACTGCGCGATCCGGACGGCGCGCTGTTCGCGGTCACGGATGTGCGCAGCCCCGCCTGACAGCCTATGCCTCGCGCCCCCGGTCTCCCCTGCCGTCCCCGCCGTCCGTATCGGTCTCGCGCGGGCCGGAGCGGCCCTTGGCGATGGCCCACAGCGGGAAGACGAACCAGCAGGCCAGGAACCACAGGGCCATCCCGCCGACCAGCCACAGGGCCGTCTCGTTGTGCAGGGCCACGCGCAGGATCAGCAGGAGCGCCGAGCACATGGTGCAGAAGAGGAGCACCAGGCCGAGGACGGTCATCCGCGAGGCCCAGATCACCGTCTCGGGCTTCATCCGGCGGCCGGTGAGCAGCCGGTGGTACGCGACGGGGCCGATGAGCGCCGCGGCGGTCGCGCAGCCCACCATCACCGTCACCACGTAGATGTTCCGGTCGGTGACCCCCAGGTCCTCGAACCGTGACTGGAAGACCACCGCGAGCAGGAAGCCGAACAGGATCTGCACCCCGGTCTGCGCGACGCGCAGTTCCTGGAGGAGTTCGGACCACTGCCGGTCCGCTCGCTCCTCCTGGGTCTCCTCCCGGCCTCTGCCGTTGGTCTCCGACATCGGTGTTCTCCTCATCTCGACACGACCGCGACGTCTGCGCACACGTTCGACGCGGGACTACAGGTGCCCCGGCGGCGCGGGGCCAATCCCCCAACACCCTCGACCCGGGCGGGGTGGCGCGTCTAAGATCGCCACACGGCATCGCGCGTCGGTCACCGGTCGGGTGAGGCGTGGAGGTAGCCCGTGAGATGCCCGTTGGAGGCATTCCACCATGTCAGTCGAGTTGAACCACACCATCGTTCACTGCAGGAACAACCGCGAGTCCGCCGAATTCTTCGCGGATCTGCTGGACCTGACGGTCGGCGAGGAGTGGGGTCCGTTCATTCCGGTCGTTCTCGCGAACAGCGTCACGCTGGATTTCGCGACGATTCCCGCCGCTTCGATCACCCCGCAGCACTACGCCTTCCTCATTTCGGAGGCGGAGTTCGACTCCGCGTTCGCGAAGATTCAGGCGCGGGGAATCGAGTTCTACGCCGATCCCCACAAGAAGCACCCCGGCGAGATCAACCGCAATGACGGCGGGCGGGGCGTTTATTTCCCCGATCCCGGCGGTCATTGGCTGGAGCTGATCACTCGCCCGTACGGCGGCTGACCAGAACCGGGAGCAGGAGTTCGGGCCGGTCCCACATCACCGCCGGCGGATTGGCCCGGACCGTGCCGACGTGTTCGGCGCCGATGCTCCGGTAGAAGCCCTCGGCGGGCGGGTGGGCGACGATCCGGACGCCCGTCAGCCCGGCGCTCCGGGCCTCCTCGCACAGATGGGCGGCGAGCAGCCGGCCGATGCCGAGCCCCTGCGCGGCGTCGGCGACGAACATCAGGTCCAGTTCGGGCGGGTCGAGGAGCAGCGCGTAGAAGCCGAGGATCTGGCCCGTTGTGTCGTCCACGGCGACGAAGACCCGGTGCGCCTCGATGTAGTCGGGTCCGACCCGGTAGCCCGCGACCATCGGGGCGTACGGGCCCTCGTAGGCGCGTGACGTGCGGACCAGCCGGGTCAGCCGGTCGGCGTCGCGCGCCACGGCCCGGCGGATCACCACGTCGGCACGGCGTGGGGTGCGCCCGCTCCGCCGTCGTGAGTTGCCCCGTTCCATAGGACGATTATCCGGCACCGCGCGGCGTCTTCCTCACGGTGGGCCGCCTCGAACGGGGATCGGGGGGTACACGAACTCCTGCACACCGTCCGGCGATTGCCGTCGGGCCCGGACCGAAAGGGGTTGACCACTGTGCGACAGCAGAGCTACGTACCGGCCGATGAACGTTGGGGGCGGTAGCCGTGACGACAGCGATCATCATCATCGCCGTGGTCGCCGTGGCGGCCATCGCCGCGTTCTTCCTGCTCCGTGGGCGTCTCACCGGCGGCCGGGGGCTGCGCGGCCGCTTCGGGCCGGAGTACGACCGGGTGGTCGCCCGGCACGGCGGCGACACCGAGGCGGCCGAGCGGGAGCTCGGTGACCGGGTGAAGCGCCACGGGGCGATCGAGGAGCGCCCGCTGACCGAGGAGGCCCGTGCGCGCTACGCCGCCCGCTGGGCGGGCGCCCAGGAACTGTTCGTCGAGTCGCCGGAGCGCTCGCTCGCCGAGGCCGACGGGCTGCTGGCCGAGCTGTCGCGCGAGCGCGGCTTCCCGGACGGCGACGACTTCGAGGACCGTACGGACGCGATCTCCGTCCACCACGCCGCGCACGTCGACGGCTACCGCCGGGTGCACGGCGCGCGACGCGGCGACGCGGGCACCGAGGAGATGCGTGAGGCCCTCATCGAGGCCCGCAAGCTCTTCGACGCCCTGCTCGCCGGCGGCGGAACGGGGCGTGAGCACGGCAACCGGCATCTGGTGAAGGGACGTGGCACATCATGACGCGGACACCGGACGACAGGACGAGCCCGCCCGCCGCCTCCCGGCTGCCGGAGGGCGCCGGCCCCATCGACACGGGTACCCCCTTCCGCCGCCCGGGCGCGCCCGCCCCGGCCCCGAGGACGGTCACGGGCAAGGAGACGGCCCCGGTCGCGCCTGACCCGGTCGCGCCTGACCCGGTCGCGCCTCATCCGGTCGCGCCTCATCCGGTCGCATCCGCCCCGGGCGAGGGCGGTCCGCATCCCGGGAGGCCGCTGTTCGCCCCCGCGGAGCGGGATGCCTTCGCCGCCCGGATCCAGCAGGCGGTGACCGGGTTCGTGGAGGACCCGCACCGGGCGGTGCGGGACGCCGACGCCACCTTCGAGGAGGTCGTCGCCGACCTCGGCACAGCCCTGGCGGAACGCGGGCGGCGCCTGCGGTCCGGAAAGGACGGGAGCGGTGCGGACTCGGGGGCGGACACGGAGGAACTGCGGATCGCCCTTCAGCACTACCGCGACCTGACGGAGCGCCTCGTACGCCTCTGACAGAGCCTTCGCACCACCGTTGCACCATCGGGTGAGGGGGCCGGTCCGGCCGAGGGATTCTCGGCCGGACCGGCCCCCTCACCCGTGGCGACGCCTCGGTCGTCCGCCTCAGCCGCGGATCACCAGCCCTTCACGCAGCCGGTCCATGACGGCGTCGGGCACGCGCAGGCCGTTGCGGACGTAGCCGTCGAGGCCGCCCCACCGCTCGTCCATGGCGTCGAACGCCACGTCGAGATAGCGCGGGCGGACCTCGATGATCGCCGCGGCGACGGCGGGGTCGCCGCCGCCGTCCAGGAACTTCGTCACCTGCGGGGCGAAGGCGGCCCGCAGGGCGGGGTTGACCGCGAGGAAGTCGGCGCGCACCGTCGCACGGGGCGCTCCCAGGATCATGAGCAGGACGGCCGCCGCCCAGCCGGTACGGTCCTTGCCCGCCGTGCAGTGGAAGAGCAGAGGGCGGGCGGCGGGGTCGGCCGCCGTCTCCAGGAAGGCCCGGTGGGCGGCCGCGGCTCCCGGCGAGAGGACCGCCTTGCGGTAGGTCTCGGCGAAGAGCTCCTCGGCCCGGCCGCCCCCGAGGGTCCGCTCGGCCTCGACCGGGTCGGCGAGCAGGGAGCGCAGCCGGGCGGGCGCCACGCCCGGGTGGTCGCCCAGCACGTCGGCGACGAAGAGCCGGGCCCGGTCCGGCAGCCGGTCCGGGGCCCACTGGCGCTCGTCGGCGGTGCGCAGGTCCACGACGGTGCGGATGCCGAGCGCGGCCACCGCGCGGTCGCGTGCCGGGTCGAGTTCGCTCAGTTGCCCCGAGCGGAACAGGACGCCCTGCCGCACCCGGCGGTCACGCCCGAGGGCGATGCCTCCCAGGTCGCGCAGATTGACGACGGTGGCGGCCGGAACGGTCCGGGCGGTCTGCACGATGCACTGCCTCTTTCCCCGATGAATTCCAGGAATTCCCCATGACCAGGATCAACGCCGTGTGCGTCAGTCGGACAGAAGCCTGGTCTTCTGTTCCACGAACTCGGCGTCCGTGAGGATCTCGCGCTTCCACAGTCCGGTGAGCCGCTCCAGCCGGTCGATGATGTCGTCGCCCGCGGCCTCGTCCGTCTCCGCCGCGCGGGTCCCGAGGCGTTCGTGCGCCACGAACGCGCCACCCGCCTCGCGGGCCGTCCTGGCGAGTTCCGTGGTCCACAGGTCCTCCCGGACGACGAGGGCGACGACATCGCCCGCCGGTACGCCCCGGTCGAGCCGGTCGAGGTCCTCCGCGCTCAGCACCGCCGCCGCCCCGCCCTCGGCCGTATCGGCGGGAATCACCCCCTCGGGGTCCAGTTCCCGCAGGTCCACGGGGGCCGGTGCGCCGCTCCCGGTCCGCCGGACGAAAGCCAGGTCACCGGCGCGTACGGCGCCGGACGACACGGCTTCGGCGAGAGCGGGGGCGACCGTCCCGGAGAAGCGGCTGCCGGGGAAGGCGATGACGAGGTGTTCCACAGGTCCGACGGCCACGGTCGCGTCCTCTCCGTGTCCCGGCGGCCGCGGGGGCACCGGGGTGGATACGGCATTCCAGGGATGGCATAAGAAATCAGGAAACTTCGCACATAATATGCATCAATGCCCTGATTCATCCGATGTCGAGAATCGCCGTGTTGCCCTCGTCCGTCTGCCGATCCGGTTACGCGACCGTATGTAAAGGATCAAGTACATGCCTGAGAGGGCAAGGTCACAGCACGTGCCCCTGCTGCTCCTTCGGCGCACTGGCCTAGCATCTGAGCATGACGGTCCAGCCTGCTGACGGGCTCTCTCCAACCGCCGCGTTCCCCGACCCTTCCCATGACCAGTGGCAGAGCCTCGTCGAAGGCGTACTGCGCAAGTCGGGCAAGGAAGTCGCGGGCTCGGCCGCCGAGGAAGCGCTGTCCACCACACTGGAGGACGGGCTCACCACCCGCCCCCTCTACACCGCGAGCGACGAGTCGCCGGCCACCGGCTTCCCCGGCTTCGCCCCCTTCACCCGGGGCAGCAGGCCCGAGGGGAACGCGGCGGGCGGCTGGGACGTGCGCCAGCGCCATGCCCTCACCGACCCGGCCCGGCTCAACGAGGCACTGCTCGGCGATCTGGAGAACGGGGTCACCTCACTCTGGCTCACGGTGGGCGGCCCGGCGGGCGTCCCCGTCGACGGGCTCGCGCGGGCGCTGGAGGGTGTGTACCTCGATCTCGCGCCCCTCGCGCTCGACGCCCCGGCCGACCTGGACGCCGCCGCCACGGAGTTGCTGCGCCTGTACGAGGAGCGCGGCGTCGCCGGGAGCGAGGCGCGCGGCACGCTGGGCGCCGACCCGCTCGGCCATGAGGCCCGGACGGGCGTGGAGGCGGACTTCGCCCCCGCCGTGCGCTGGGCACAGCGGTGCGACGCGGAGTACCCGGGGCTGCGGGCGATCTCCGTGGACGGGTTGCCGTACCACGAGGCGGGCGGTTCGGCCGGCGAGGAGCTGGGGCTCTCCCTGGCCACCGGCGTCGCCTGTCTGCGGGCCCTGACCGCTGCCGGGATGAGCGTGGAGGCGGCCTGCGGGCAGCTGGAGTTCCGGTACGCGGCCACCGCCGACCAGTTCCTGACCATCGCCAAGCTGCGCGCGGCGCGCCGACTGTGGGCGCGGGTCGCCGAGGCCTCGGGCGCTCCCGCCGCCGGGGCGCAGCGGCAGCACGCCGTCACCTCGCCGGTGATGATGACGCGCCGCGACCCCTGGGTGAACATGCTGCGCACCACGCTCGCCACGCTGGGCGCGGGGGTGGGCGGCGCGGACTCCGTGACCGTGCTGCCGTTCGATCACGCGCTGGGCCTGCCGGACGTGTTCGCGCGCCGGATCGCCCGTAACACCTCGACGATCCTGATGGAGGAGTCGCATCTGGCGCGGGTCATCGACCCGGCGGGCGGCTCCTGGTACGTGGAGCGGCTCACCGACGAACTGGCCGTGGCCGCCTGGGCCTTCTTCCAGGAGATCGAGCGGGCGGGTGGCCTGCCCGCCGCCCTGCGCTCGGGAATGGTCGCGGAGCGGCTGGCCGCCACCTGGGCGGCGCGGAGCGCGAAGCTGGCGCGTCGCAAGGAGCCGATCACCGGGGTCAGCGAGTTCCCGATGCCCGGTGAGCGCCCGGTGGAGCGCGAGCCCGCCCCCGACGCGTACGCCGGTGCTCCGGGCGGTCTGCCCCGGGTCCGGCGGGACGAGGCGTTCGAGGCGCTGCGCGCCCGGTCGGACGCGCACCTCGCGGCGACGGGAAGCCGCCCGAAGGTGTTCGTCGCGGCGCTCGGCCCGGCCGCCGCGCACACGGCCCGGGTCTCCTTCGCCGTCAACCTCTTCGGGGCGGGTGGCATCGAGGCGGTGCACGATCCGGTCTCGGTGGACGCGGACACGGCCGCCGGTGCGCTGGCCGCCTCCGGGGCGTCGGTCGCGGTGCTCTGCTCGTCGGACGCGCTCTACGCCGAGCAGGCGGAGCAGGTGGCCGGGGCGCTGAAGTCGGCCGGCGCCTCGCGGGTGTTCCTGGCGGGGCGCCCCGGCGAGTACGCCGATGTCGACGCCTATGTCTTCGCGGGCTGCGACGCGGTCGCCGTTCTCACCTCCGTTCTCGATCGCATGGGAGTGGCGTGATGCCGACCTCGCCCACGGACCGTAACTCCTCCGTTCCCGACTTCTCCGACGTGCCGCTCACGCCTCCCGCGTCCGCCGGCTCGCCCGCTTCCGCCGTTTCGGCCGGGGAGTGGCAGGCGGCGGTGACCAAGGCGGCCGACGGCGCCGAGGCCCCGCTCTGGGAGACGCCCGAGGGGATCACGGTCAAGCCGCTCTACACCGGTGAGGACCTGGAGGGCCTAGACGCGCTGCACAGCTACCCGGGCATCGCCCCGTATCTGCGCGGCCCCTACCCGACGATGTACGTCAACCAGCCCTGGACGATCCGGCAGTACGCCGGTTTCTCCACGGCCGAGGAGTCCAACGCCTTCTACCGGCGCAACCTCGCGGCCGGGCAGAAGGGTCTGTCGGTCGCCTTCGACCTGCCGACCCACCGCGGCTACGACAGCGACCACCCGCGCGTGACCGGTGACGTCGGTATGGCCGGTGTGGCCATCGACTCGATCTACGACATGCGCCAGTTGTTCGACGGTATTCCGCTGGACCGGATGTCCGTGTCGATGACGATGAACGGCGCGGTGCTTCCCGTACTGGCGCTGTACATCGTGGCCGCCGAGGAGCAGGGCGTACCGCCCGAGAAGTTGGCCGGGACCATTCAGAACGACATTCTGAAGGAGTTCATGGTCCGCAACACCTATATCTATCCGCCGTCGCCCTCGATGCGGATCATCTCCGACATCTTCGCGTTCACCTCGCAGAAGATGCCGCGCTACAACTCCATCTCGATCTCCGGCTATCACATCCAGGAGGCCGGGGCGACGGCCGATCTGGAGCTGGCGTACACGCTCGCCGACGGTGTGGAGTATCTGCGCGCCGGGCAGGAAGCGGGCCTGGACGTCGACGCGTTCGCGCCGCGTCTGTCGTTCTTCTGGGCGATCGGGATGAACTTCTTCATGGAGGTCGCCAAGCTGCGGGCGGCCCGGCTCCTGTGGGCGCGCCTGGTCAAGCAGTTCGACCCGAAGAACCCCAAGTCGCTTTCCCTGCGCACGCATTCGCAGACCTCGGGCTGGTCGCTCACCGCGCAGGACGTGTTCAACAACGTGACGCGTACGTGTGTGGAGGCGATGGCCGCGACGCAGGGCCACACCCAGTCGCTGCACACCAACGCGCTGGACGAGGCGCTGGCGCTGCCCACCGACTTCTCGGCGCGGATCGCCCGCAACACCCAGCTCCTGCTCCAGCAGGAGTCGGGCACCTGCCGGGTCATCGACCCGTGGGGCGGCAGCGCGTACGTGGAGAAGCTGACGCGGGACCTCGCGGACCGGGCCTGGCAGCACATCGAGGAGGTCGAGGCCGCCGGCGGGATGGCGAAGGCCATCGACGCGGGCATCCCGAAGCTCCGCGTGGAGGAAGCCGCGGCGCGCACGCAGGCGCGGATCGACTCCGGGCGGCAGCCGGTGATCGGCGTGAACAAGTACCGGGTGGAGACCGACGAGCAGATCGACGTGCTCAAGGTCGACAACTCCTCGGTGCGCACCCAGCAGATCGAGAAGCTGCGCCGGCTGCGCGAGGAGCGCGACGAGGCGAGGTGCCAGGAGGCGCTGCGGGCGCTGACGGCGGCCGCCGAGCGCGACCCGGGCCCGGGCCTGGAGGGCAACCTGCTGGCGCTGGCGGTCGACGCGGCGCGCGCGATGGCCACGGTCGGGGAGATCTCGGACGCGCTGGAGAAGGTGTACGGCAGGCACGCGGGGCAGATCCGTACGATCTCCGGTGTGTACCGCAAAGAGGCAGGAGAGTCCCCTTCCGTGGACCGGACCCGTGCGCTGGTCGACGCGTTCGAGGAGGCGGAGGGCCGCCGGCCGCGCATCCTGGTCGCCAAGATGGGCCAGGACGGCCACGACCGGGGCCAGAAGGTGATCGCCACGGCCTTCGCCGACCTGGGCTTCGACGTGGACGTCGGCCCGCTGTTCCAGACGCCGGGCGAGGTGGCGCGGCAGGCCGTCGAGGCCGACGTGCACATCGTGGGCGTCTCCTCGCTGGCGGCGGGTCATCTGACGCTGGTGCCCGCGCTGCGCGAGGAGCTGGCCGCCGAGGGCCGCGAGGACATCATGATCGTGGTGGGCGGTGTCATTCCGCCGCAGGACATCGAGGCCCTGCACGAGGCGGGCGCCGCCTCGGTCTTCCCGCCGGGGACGGTGATCCCGGACGCGGCCCACGACCTGGTGACGCGGCTCGGCGCCGCGCTCGGCCACGAGCTGTGAGCCGCTGACCGGATGGCTGCGAAGATCGACATCGACGCTTATGTGCAGGGAGTGCTCGACGGGAAGCGGGCGTTCGTGGCGCGCGCGATCACGCTCGTCGAGTCGACGAAGGCCGAACACCGGGTGCTGGCACAGCAGTTGCTGAGCCGACTGCTGCCGCACGCGGGGGCGGCCCGGCGGATCGGGATCAGCGGGGTGCCGGGCGTGGGCAAGTCCACGTTCATCGACGCGCTCGGCACGATGCTCACCGGGCTCGGCCACCGGGTGGCGGTGCTGGCGGTCGACCCGTCCTCCAGCCGTACCGGCGGTTCCATCCTGGGCGACAAGACCCGGATGGAGCGGCTCGCGGTGGACCCGGCCGCCTTCGTCCGCCCCTCCCCCACGGCGGGCACGCTGGGCGGGGTGGCCAAGGCGACCCGGGAGTCCATCGTGGTGATGGAGGCGGCGGGGTACGACGTGGTGCTGGTGGAGACGGTGGGCGTCGGGCAGTCGGAGACGGCGGTGGCCAACATGGTCGACACGTTTCTCCTGCTGACCCTGGCCCGTACCGGCGACCAGTTGCAGGGCATCAAGAAGGGCGTCCTGGAGCTGGCCGACGCCATCGCGGTGAACAAGGCCGACGGCCCGCACGAACGTGACGCCCGCTCGGCGGCCCGCGAACTGGCGGGCGCGCTGCGGCTGATGCATCCGGCGGACGCGGCCTGGACTCCCCCGGTGCTCACGTGCAGCGCGCGCGAGTCGACCGGGCTCGACACGCTGTGGGACCGCCTGGAGCAGCACCGTACGGTCCTGGAGTCCACCGGGCGGCTGGCGGCCAAGCGCCGTGACCAGCAGGTGGACTGGACCTGGGCCATGGTCCGGGACGAGCTGCTGGACAGCCTGTACGGCCACCCGGCGGTGCGCGAGCTCGCACCGGAGCTCGAACAGCGGGTCCGGGAGGGGACGTTGACGGCGACGCTGGCCGCCGAGGAGATCCTCGGCGCGTTCCGGGGCGGCGGGTCGGGCACGTCCGCCTGAAGGCGTCCGCCACCTGGCCCGCCGAGTTCGCCGAGAGGTAACGGGCGGCGGGCCGGTGGCGCGGGGGGACCTCGGCAAGATGCCGCGGCAGCGCGCCGAGGAACATCCGGACCGGGTCGCGGTCGTCGACCCGGTGGCGGGCAGCCGGTGGACGTACGCCGATCTCGACCCGCCGCCGACCGGCCGGCGGCGGGCTTCCTCTCCTGGGCATCGTCAAGGCCGACAAGGTGGTGGTGCGTCCACATCGGCGTGCTGATGACCGCGTGCGACGCCTGGAGCCGGGACATCCAGGCGTTCGTGGTGGCCGACGCGGTGGCGGACTTCTCGGCCGAGGATCATGCGACGGCGCAAGATCCGGCGTACGCCCGCCCACGCGGCCTTCCTGCGCCAGGTGCGGCCGACGGGGCCGGGCGCCCGAGTCCCGCCCCCCGCCTCCGGTCGACCACTCAGGTCGATTCCTGGGAGCCGCCCAGCGCTTCGGTGACCAGTGCCCGGGCCTCCTCCTGGACCTGGGCGAGGTGGCCGGGGCCGTGGAAGCTCTCCGCGTACACCTTGTAGACGTCCTCGGTGCCCGAGGGGCGGGCGGCGAACCAGGCGCTGTCGGTGCAGACCTTGAGGCCGCCGATCGGGGCTCCGTTGCCGGGGGCCTCGGTGAGGACCGCGGTGACGGGTTCCCCGGCCAGGGTGTCGGCCTTGACCTGCTGCGGGGAGAGCTTCGCCAGGACGGCCTTCTCCTCGCGGGTGGCGGGGGCGTCGATACGGGCGTACGCCGGGTCGCCGAACCGGTCGGTGAGGCGGGCGTAGTGCTCGGAGGGGGAGGCGCCGGTGACAGCGGTGATCTCGGAGGCGAGGAGGGCCAGCAGGATGCCGTCCTTGTCCGTGGTCCAGACCCGGCCGTCGCGGCGCAGGAAGGAGGCCCCGGCGGACTCCTCGCCGCCGAAGCCGAGGCTGCCGTCGTAGAGGCCGTCGACGAACCACTTGAAGCCGACCGGGACCTCCACCAGGGTCCGGCCGAGGTCGTGGGCGACCCGGTCGATCATGGACGAGGAGACCAGGGTCTTGCCGATGCCGGTCCCGGCGGCCCACGCGTCGCGGTGGGTGCCGAGGTAGTCGATGGCGACGGCGAGGTAGTGGTTGGGGTTCATCAGCCCGCCGTCGGGGGTGACGATGCCGTGCCGGTCGGCGTCCGCGTCGTTGCCGGTGGCGATGGCGTACGCGTCGCGCCGCTCGATGAGCGAGGCCATGGCGTGCGGCGACGAGCAGTCCATGCGGATCTTGCCGTCCCAGTCCAGCGTCATGAACCGCCAGGTGGGATCGGCGAGGGGGTTGACGACGGTGAGGTCGATCCCGTGGCGTTCGGCGATCCGCCCCCAGTAAGCCACGGACGCGCCGCCGAGCGGGTCGGCCCCGATGCGGATGCCCGCGTCCCGTACGGCGTCGAGGTCGAGGACGGACGGCAGGTCGTCGACGTACGCGGTCAAAAAGTCGTACCGACGGGTGGTGTCGGCCGCCAGGGCACGGGCGTACGGGATCCGGCGGACCTCCCCGAGTCCGGCCTCGATGAGGGTGTTCGCCCGGTCCTGGATCCAGGAGGTGGCGTCGGAGGCCGCCGGTCCCCCGTTCGGCGGGTTGTACTTGAAGCCGCCGTCGGCGGGCGGGTTGTGCGACGGGGTGACCACGATGCCGTCGGCCAGGTGCTCGGTGCGCCCCTGGTTGTAGGTGAGGATGGCGTGCGAGACGGCGGGGGTGGGCGTGTAGCCGTCCTCGCTGTCGATGAGGACGGTGGCCCCGTTGGCGGCGAGCACCTCCAGGGCGGTGACCCGGGCGGGTTCGGAGAGCGCGTGGGTGTCCGCGCCGAGGAACAGGGGCCCGTCGGTGCCCTGGCGGGCGCGGTAGTCGCAGATCGCCTGGGTGGTGGCGGCGATGTGGTCCTCGTTGAACGCGGCGGCGAACGCGGAACCCCGGTGGCCGGAGGTGCCGAAGGCGACGCGCTGGGCGGGGTCGGCCGGGTCGGGGTGGAGGGCGTAGTAGGCCGTCACCAGCCGTGCCACGTCGACCAGGTCTGCGGACTGTGCCGGGTGACCGGCCCGTTCGTGCACCATCGGGGCTCCTCGTACGTCTGCGTCGTCGGCCGGCCCGCGGGGAGACGGGCCCGTCGCACCGGGAAACGATCACCCCGGTCCGTACCCGATTCTGCTCTCTCGACCGCCCCGGCGTGCGACCGGTTCACGCCTTCCTCGTGTCGCCCCCGGCCGGAACGGTGCCGCGCCCCCGGTCATCGGCGGACCGGGGGCGCGGAGAACGCGTGGGCAGGGGTCAACGGCCCTGGAGGGCCTTCACGTTGTCGCCGAAGGTCCAGCCCTTGGAGCCGTCCCAGTTCAGCGACCAGGTCATCAGCCCCTTGAGTGAACCGTTGTAGTGGTTCCAGGCCTGCGCGACGAGTCCGGTTGACATGTGGCCGCCGCCGGCGCCCGGCTGGGCGGGCAGGCCCGGGACCTGCTTGTCGTAGGGCACCTTGATCGTGGTGCCCTGGATGACGAGTCCGTTGTTCAGGCAGTCGGTCTGGGCGGTGAAGCCCGCGACGGTGCCGGCGGAGTAGGAGTCGCCGGCGCAGCCGTACATGCTGCCGTTGTAGTACTGCATGTTCAGCCACCACAGGCGGCCGTTGTCGGCGTACTTCTTGATGACCGGGAGGTACGCGCCCCAGATCGATCCGTAGACGACACTGCCGCCGGTGACGTACGCCGTCTCGGGGGCCATGGTGAGGCCGAAGTTCGACGGCATGGCGGCGAGGACGCCGTCGATGATGCGTATGAGGTTGGACTGCGAGGGCGACAGCTGGTTGATGTTGCCGCTGCCGACGAGCCCGGTCTCGATGTCGATGTCGATGCCGTCGAAGTTGTACTTCTTCAGGATCGGGACGATCGTCTCGACGAACCTGTCGGCCACCGCGCTGGAACTGAGGTCGATCCCGGCCGTGGCTCCGCCGATCGACATGAGGAGGGTCAGGCCGGAAGCCTTGGCCTGGCACATCTCGGCGGGGGTGGCGACTTTGACGGTGCGGTCCATGCCGTCCTCCCAGAGGACGGTGCCGTCGGAGCGGATGACGGGGAAGGCCGCGTTGACGACGTTGTAGCCGTGCCGGGTGATGCGGGAGTCGGTGATCGGGATCCAGCCGAGCGGCGGGTGCACGCCGTTGGCCGCACCGTCCCAGTTCTCCCAGTACCCCTGGAGCACCTTGCCGGTGGGCTTCGACTGGACCGCGCAGGTCTCGGCGGCGGTCCCGGTCCTCTCCGCGGCCTTCGGCGGTGCGGCCGCGACCAGCATCGGCGCGACGAGCGCCGCGGCCAGGCCGAGGCCCAGCAGTCGTGATGTACGCCCCATGATCCGGTTGTCCTTCCTGCCCGGGTCCGCCGCCGCCGTGCGAAAGGTTCGCCCGACCCGCCCTATGTCGTGACCCCGTCAAAACGTAGAATGGTCCAGACCTTCGGTCAAGAGGTCTGGACCAGATGGCCCGTCAGGAGCCCTCCACCGGGTGCCTCCCGACCGACACCGTGGCGGGGTGGGCGGCGGCGCAGTCGACCGCTTTGGGCAGCGCTACCCGGCGTTCGGCGTGGCGATGCCCCTCGACCGGGACACCGGACGGGCCGTCACGGACTTCGTCCGCGTGAGGACGGCGGGTCCCGCCGTCCTCACGACGTTCCGCCGCGCCGCACGCAAGGCGCTCTGCCGGGCGCTGGTGCGGTTCGCGGGGCGGGGGTCGGGGGCTGACGTGCCCACCGCACGGTCAGGGGCGGGATCTCGTCGGGCGCGATCCACTCCCCCACGGGCTCGGCCGGCTGCACGTGGAAGGTGGTGCCGCCGTGGATCGCGGCCGCCTGCACGAGCGGGCCGTGGCTCGTGCCCGAGACGTCGTTGCGCGACTCGGTGTGCCGGGGGCCGTCGCCGGGACTCGGGCTCGTCACGCGGTGCCCGGACCCCGCCGGGGCGTGGAGGATACGCCGTCGTTGACCCACTGCGCCATGATCACCGGGGCGTTGTAGTGACCGCCGCTGATCGTGTTGTGGTTGATCGCCACGGTGGGACCGGCGGCCTGCTGGGGCGCCAGGTCGTCGAGGATGGCGCGCAGCTCCTGCTCGGCCTCGGGGTTGTCGCGCAGAGCCCGCCGGATCCTGATCCGCCACTCGGCCGCGACATCCCGGGCCCCGTCCTCGTCGCCGTCCCGGTGGGCGGCGATCAGCGCCTCGCGGGACTCCTCCAGCTCGGCGTCGATCACGTCGTCCCTCTCGCCCCGGCCCAGGAACCGGGCCAGCCGCCCGCGCGCCTGTGTCCAGGCCTCCGTCGCCATCAGCCCCACGAACGTCGTCGCACCCGATGCCGCCAGTGCCGTCAACTCGGCTTCCACCGATCCCCCTCCGCCTCGCCTGTTCACCTCGTGCGGGTATGCGAACCCGTCACTGGTGCAACCGTAGAGAGCGAAGAGCGCCTTCGGAAGGCGCATCGGGGGCGCGGCGCAGAGCAGTTCCAGCCATGTCAGAACCGCCCGTGTCAGGGCCGTCCGGGTCCGGCGCGGCCTCCCGCGCGAGCACGGGCGCACCCGACCCGTGATGGTGGATGATGGACGAGGGGCCGCGACACGGCGATGTTCCGCCGAACCGCCGGCCGGCGCCCCGGAAGGGCGGCCGCCATGTCCGCAGCCGGAGTGACGCGCGGAGTGAGGAACCGGGTCGCGGCGCTGTTCGCCGTGCTGGTGCTGGCCGTGACCTCCGCGTGCACGGGCGGGGACGGTTCGTCGCCCTCCTCCACGAGCCCGTCCCCCCGTACCGGCGGAGCCACCCACGTACTCGCCGTGAAGATCGACAACGTGGCGCCCGCACGCCCCCACACCGGGCTGGAGGAGGCCGACATCGTCTACGTCGAGCAGGTGGAGGCGGGGCTCAGCCGGATTCTCGCCGTGTACTCCTCCGACCTGCCGCCGGTCATCGGCCCGGTGCGCAGCGCGCGGGAGACCGATCTGGAGCTGCTGCGGCAGTTCGACCGGCCGACGCTCGCCTTCTCGGGGGCGCAGGGCCGGCTGCTGCCGGTCATCGAGCGCGCACCGGTCGATGCCGTACCGCCCTCGAAGGCGCCCGGGGCGTACTTCCGGGGTCCGGACCGGCCCGCGCCGCACAACCTGTATCTGCGGCCCGAGCGGATCCCGTTCACGGCCTCCGGGGTGGATGCGGTGGCGGAGCTCGGGCTCCGGGTCGGTGCGGCGCCGCCCGGTGGGGAGCCGGAGGACAGCCGCACGGTCCGCTATCCGTCCGCGTCGGTGACGTTCGCCTGGTCAGCCGAGGGCGGGCGGTGGCTCGTCTCGCTGGACGGCGCCCCTGCCCGGACGGCTGAGGGCGAACGGGTCGGGGCCGGTACGGTCGTCGTCCAGGACGTGGACGTACGGGAGTCGGATTTCCGCGACCGGTCGGGGAACAACACGCCGTTCACCGAGACCGTGGGGTCGGGGGACGCGGTCGTCCTGCGGGACGGCCGGGCGTACGAGGCGCGGTGGGCCCGGAGCTCCGCGGATGCGGACACGGTGTTCAGCACCCCCGACGGGCGGCGCGTCGACCTCGCCGAGGGACCGCTGTGGATCCTGTACACGCCGCGCGGCTGAAGCACGTGAGAGGGCGTCCGGACGGTCGGAGAACCGCACCGTCCGGACGCCGGGGCCCGCGGGGTTCCTACTGCCAGACCTTGACGTAGTCGATGCTCATCTTCTGCGGGAAGCGGGTGGTGGCGTCGGGCGGGCCCGGCCAGTCGCCGCCGACCGCGTTGTTGAGGATGAGGAAGAAGTCGTGGTCGAACACCCAGGGTCCGCGGGTGCTCTCCAGCTCCTCCCTGTCCACCGTGTGCGTGACGTTGCCGTCGACCCGGAACGTCATGCCCTCGCTGTTCCAGTCCACCGCGAAGGTGTGGAAGTCGTCGGCGAAGTTCGCGCCGCCCGGCAGGGAGTACGGGGCTCCGTAGCCGGCCGCACCGTTGTACGCGGGTGCGTGCAGGGTGGAGTACGTGGTGTTCGGCTCCTTGCCGACGTGCTCCATGATGTCGATCTCACCGGTGTACGGCCACGGGCGCCCCTGGTCGAAGTAGTCCGCGCCCAGCATCCAGAACGCGGGCCAGAGCCCCTGCGTGCCGGAGACCTTGATGCGGGCCTCGACCCGGCCGTAGGTGAACTGGAACTTTCCGTAGGTGTTGAGCCGCGCCGAGGTGTACTGGCACGTGGTGCTGCCGCTCAGCGGGTCGGGCGGGCAGGCCGAACCGGGGGTCTCCTCGCGGCGGGCCTCCAGGACGAGGCTGCCGTTGCCGTCCTGCGCGGCGTTCTTGTTGTTCGTGTAGTACTCCAGCTCGTTGTTGGGACCGGTGCCCGTCTCCGGAACCCACTTGGCCGGGTCGGGCGCCGTTCCGGCGGGGCCGTTGAACTCGTCGCTGAACACCAGCCGGTCGTACGTGGGATCGGCGGGCAGCGGCGGTGCGGGGACCGGGGCCCCGCCGGTGCCCCAGACCTGGAACTCCCAGAGCGAGTAACCGTACTCACCGCTGCGCTGGGTGGCGTACAGGCGTACGTGCCGGCCGGTGCCGCTGACGTTCAGCGTCTCCTTGAAGCCGGTGCCGGTGGTGGTCTCGTGGATCACCGTCCAGTCGGTCCCGTTGTCGGAGACCTCGATGCGGTAGGCCCTGGCGTACGCCGGGTCCCACTGGAGGACCACCCGGTCGATCTCCGCGCGAGCGCCGAGATCGACGGCGATCCAGCCCGGGTCGGTCCAGCCGCCCTCGGGGCTGGTGGCCCAGCGGCTGGCGGGGTCGCGGTCGAACGCCTTCTCCGGGGAGCACTCCCAGCAGGTGCCGTCGTGCTGGGAGGTTGAGGCGGAACCGGTCTTGCCGTAGGAGAGGAGGACGTCGTCGCCGGGGGCGGTGCCGCCCGTGGTGGTGTAGATCTGGAACTCGTGGAGGGAGTAGCCCCAGGGGGTGGCGCGCTCCGTGCCGTGCATCCGGACGTAGCGGCCGGTCCCGGAGACCGTCAGGGTCTCGACGCCTCCGGGGCCGGTGGTGGTGGAGTGGATGGTCCGCCAGTCGGTCCCGTTGTCCGAGACCTCCAGGCGGTACCCCTTCGCGTACGCGGCCTCCCAGTTGAGGACGACCTGTCCGATCGACGTGCTCGCGCCGAGGTCGACCCGGATCCACTCGTCGTCGGTGAAGGCGCTGGACCAGCGGGTGGAGGTGTCGCCGTCGACGGCGGACGGGGCCGTGAAGAGGGCTTCCGTGCTGGAGGCGGTGGCCGGCTTTCCCTGGGAGACGAGACGGGCCGCGGCGGCCGCACGTTCCGGGGCGAGGGCCACCGAGAGGGTGAACAGGAGGGCCACGGCGGCCATGACCGCCAGGGCACCGCGCAACCGTGGTGTTCCACGGGCTTCCATGCGAACTCCTTGCTCTGTGAGGGGATGAAGCCGAGAGAGCGCTCCCCTGAACGGGGAGCGTGGCCGCAGCAGAGTGAACCGTCAAGAGTTCTGGCCGAGTTGATTCCAGGCGCGCCGGAGATGACGCCCGGCCAGGCGCACTGATGGCCGGTCAACCGCCGCCGAGCATTCAGGAGATGAAGCATCTGCCCCACCGGAGGAGCCGGGCGCCAACTCTGTGCACAACTCTTGACGTGACGGAAACACGGGAGAATCATTCGGCACCGAGAGAGCGCTCTCTCCCTGGGGAGCATGCGCCCGCAGCCGAACCGCCCTCGCCCACCTGACGTCTCAGGAGATCAAACATGTCCGTTGCCTTCGTCAGACCCTCGCGGCCTCCCGAGGCCGCATCGCGTCGACGGCGCACGCCGGCCCTCGTGGTCATCACCACCCTGGTCGCGACGCTGCTCGCGGCCGTGCAGGCGGCTCCGGCACAGGCCGCTCCGGTCCTGCTCTCCCAGGGCAGCGCGGTGACCGCCTCCAGCCAGGAGAACGGTGGCACCGCGGCGGGCAACGCCGTCGACGGGGACGGCGGTACCCGCTGGTCCAGCGCGTTCGCCGACCCCCAGTGGCTCCGGATCGACCTCGGTTCCCCGGCCGCTCTGAGCCGGGTCGAACTCGCCTGGGAGACCGCGCACGCCAAGAGCTACCGCATCGAGCTCTCGACCGACGGGAACGACTGGACGACCGCCTACAGCACCACCACGTCGGCGGGCGGCAACGAGACTCTGAACATCTCCGGGGACGCCCGTTACGTGCGGCTGACCGGCACCGAGCGTGCGACCGGATACGGCTACTCGCTCTGGGAGTTCAAGGTCTTCGGTACGCGGGACGGCGGCGGCGGTCCGGAGATTCCGGGCGGTGGCGACCTCGGTCCGAACGTCCATGTCTTCGACCCGTCGACGCCCGACATCCAGGGCAAGGTCGACGAGATCTTCAAGAAGCAGGAGTCCGCGCAGTTCGGCCTGGACCGCCACGCGCTGATGTTCAAGCCGGGCACGTACGACAACATCAAGGCGCAGATCGGCTTCTACACCCAGATCGCGGGTCTCGGCCTCAACCCGGACGACACCACGTTCAACGGTGATGTGACGGTCGACGCGGGCTGGTTCGACGGCAACGCGACGCAGAACTTCTGGCGTTCGGCGGAGAACCTGACCCTGAACCCGGTCTCCGGCACCAACCGCTGGGCGGTCTCCCAGGCGGCGCCGTTCCGCCGGATGCACGTCAAGGGAGGGCTCAACCTCGCGCCCGACGGCTACGGCTGGGCCAGCGGCGGCTACATCGCCGACTCCAAGATCGACGGCACGGTCGGCCCCTACTCCCAGCAGCAGTGGTACACCCGCGACAGCTCCGTCGGCGGCTGGACCAACGCCGTGTGGAACATGACGTTCTCCGGCGTCCAGGGCGCACCGGCGGCGAGCTACCCGACCCCGCCGTACACGACGCTCGACACCACTCCGATCTCGCGCGAGAAGCCGTTCCTCTACCTCGACGGCAACGACTACAAGGTCTTCGTCCCCGCGAAGCGCGTCAACGCGCGCGGTGTCTCGTGGGACGGCGGGACCCAGCCGGGCGAGTCGATCCCGCTGGAGCGCTTCTACGTCGTCAAGCAGGGCGCCACGGCCGCGACGATCAACGCCGCGCTGGCGCAGGGCCTCAACCTGCTGTTCACGCCCGGGGTTTACCACATCGACCGGACCATTGAAGTGAACCGGGCGAACACCGTCGTCCTCGGCCTCGGTCTGGCCACGATCATCCCGGACAACGGGGTGACCGCGATGAAGGTCGCCGATGTCGACGGGGTGAAGCTGGCGGGCTTCCTCATCGACGCGGGCCCCGTCAACTCCGAGACGCTGCTGGAGGTGGGGCCGCAGGGCGCGTCCGCCGACCACGCGGCGAACCCGACCTCGCTCCAGGACGTGTTCGTGCGGATCGGCGGGGCCGGTCCCGGCAAGGCGACCACCAGCATCGTCGTCAACAGCGACGACACGATCATCGACCACACCTGGGTGTGGCGCGCCGACCACGGTGAGGGCTGGGGCTGGGAGACCAACCGGGCCGACTACGGGGTCCGGGTGAACGGTGACGACGTCCTGGCGACCGGGCTGTTCGTGGAGCACTTCAACAAGTACGACGTGGAGTGGTACGGCGAGCGCGGCCGCACGATCTTCTTCCAGAACGAGAAGGCGTACGACGCCCCGAACCAGGAGGCGATCCAGAACGGCGACACGAAGGGCTACGCCGCCTACCGGGTCGACGATTCGGTCGAGCAGCACGAGGGCTGGGGCATGGGCAGCTACTGCTACTACAACGTCGACCCGACCATCGTGCAGCAACACGGCTTCAAGGCCCCGGTGAAGCCCGGCGTGAAGTTCCACAACCTGCTGGTCGTCTCGCTCGGGGGCAACGGCCAGTACCAGCACGTCATCAACAACGTCGGCTCGCCGACATCGGGAACGTCGACGATCCCGTCGACCGTCACCAACTTCCCCTAGGTCCTGTCGTCGGACTGCCGTCGTCACCCGTAGGGCGTCGCACGGCAGACGGCAGTTTGACGACAGGACCCGGGAGCGGGCCTGACAGGCCCGGACCCGGTGACCCGGGAGCGGTGGGCCGGTCCGGTGTCCGGCGGCCCGGACCGGCCCGCCGCGAACGGAGGGCGGCCTCCGGTGGACGTCACCGTCCGCCGGGGGCCGCCCGTCTGGCGTGGTCGGCCGGGCGGCACCCGGTGGTGCGCCCGGCCGGCCCGGGGACCCGTCAGGAACGGGACAGCAGCGCCCCGCCCGCGTACTGCGCGGAAGCGCCCAGCTCCTCCTCGATCCGGATCAGCTGGTTGTACTTGGCCGTGCGGTCGGAGCGGGACAGCGAGCCCGTCTTGATCTGGCCGCAGCCCGTCGCCACCGCCAGATCCGCGATGGTGGTGTCCTCCGTCTCGCCGGAGCGGTGGGACATCACGGCGCTCCAGCCCGCACGCCGGGCGGTGGCGACCGTGGCGAGCGCCTCGGTCAGGGTGCCGATCTGGTTGACCTTGACCAGGACCGAGTTGCCGACGCCGGTACGGATGCCCTCACGAACCTGCGCCTCGTCGGTGCAGAAGACGTCGTCGCCGGTGAGCTGGCAGCGGTGGCCGACGCGGGCGGTCAGCTCGCGCCAGCCGTCCAGGTCGTCCTCGGCCATCGGGTCCTCGATGGAGACGATCGGGTAGGCGTCGATCAGCTTGGCCAGGTAGTCCGCCTGTTCGGAGGGGGTACGGCGGACGCCCTCGCCCGTGTAGACGTACGCGCCGTCGCGGAAGAACTCCGACGACGCCGGGTCCATGATGAGGCCGATGTCCTCGCCGGGACGGTACCCGGTGCGTTCGACGGCGCTCAGGACGAAGTCGAGGGCCTCCTCGGCGGTGCGCAGCGCGGGGGCGAACCCGCCCTCGTCGCCGACGCCGGTGGCGTGACCGGCGGCGAGCAGGTCGCGGCGCAGGGTGTGGAAGATCTCCGAGCCCATCCTGACGGCTTCCGCGAAGGTCTTCGCCCCCACCGGCGCGATCATGAACTCCTGGAAGTCCAGCGGATTGTCGGCGTGGGCCCCGCCGTTGATGATGTTCATCATCGGCAGCGGCAGCAGACGGGCGTCGGCGCCACCGAGGTAGCGGTAGAGCGGCTGGCGGTGGGCCGCCGCGGCGGCCTTCGCGGCGGCGAGCGAAACCCCGAGGACGGCGTTCGCACCGAGCCGGGACTTGCCGGGTGTGCCGTCGAGCGCGACGAGCGCGGCGTCCAGGCCCGCCTGGTCGTCCGCGTCACGGCCCACGACGGCGTCCGCGATCTCCCCGTTGACGTGGCCGACCGCACGGTCGACCCCCTTGCCGTGCCACTGCCCCGCGTCCCCGTCGCGCAGTTCCACGGCTTCCCGGGCACCGGTGGAGGCACCGGAGGGGACGGCCGCGCGCCCGAGGGATCCGTCGGCGAGGCGGACGTCGACCTCGACGGTGGGATTGCCCCGGCTGTCGATGATCCGGCGGGCGGTGACGGACTGGATGGCGGTGGGCTCAGCTGTCGTGCGGGACATGCGAGGTCCTTCCGTAGTCACATGTCGCGGCACTGGTGCGACAGCGCCGGCGCGAGCCGCGACACAAAAAACTCTACAGCAATGCTGTTCAGATTGGCTGTTTAGCTTGGCTGTGCAGTTGTGCTGTCGAGTTTCACCGGACGCCTTCCGGGCCGACCACCTGGGCGGACGTGCCCGCGACCGCGGGTTAAAGTGCCCTATGCCCACCCCGGAACCCGCCACCGTCGCCGCCGACCTGCGCACCGCCATGGGCAAACTCGCGCGGCGGGTGAAGCAGGAGGACCGGATTCCGCACGGCCAGGTCGCGGTACTGGGTGTCCTCGACCGGGACGGGGCGATGACCACCAGCGACCTGGCCGCGGACCAGCGTGTACGGCCCCAGTCGATGGCCCGCGCGGTCGGCCTGCTGATGGAGCAGGGCCTCGTGGTCCGCCGGGCGCACCCGACGGACGGCCGCAAGTCGCTCGTCGACCTCTCCGAGGTGGGCCGGGCGGCGCTGAAGGCGGAGCGCGACCGGCGCGCGGACTGGCTGGCCCGGGCCATCGATCTCGAACTCAGCGCGGAGGAGCAGCGGCAGCTCGCGCACACCGTGGCCCTGATGGAGCGGCTCGCCGCGTACTGAGTCCGCCGCATTCCGCGTCAGATCCCCAACAGCGGTCCAGCGGCCTTGGGTTAGGCTCGCCTTACACAGGTGGAGCCCACCCTCGGCCTGCCCCTGCCCCTGCCTTCTCACAAGGAGACGTTCATGCCTCCCGTGGACGCCGAGAGCCCCTTCGCCGCCTTCGGTCTGCCGGGCCGCCCCGGCACCGACGCGTTCTGGGCGGCAGCGCGCACACCCGCCTCGGTGCCCGCCGAGGACGGCTGGCGGACCCTCTTCCTGTGGCGCGGCTCCGAGACCGTCCTCGACTTCGAGAGCTGGTCGCCGCCCGTGCCGCTGCGGCGCTGGGAGGACACCGACTGCTGGTACGCGGAGGTGTCCATGCCCGAGCGGCTGCGGGTGACCTACCGCGTCCTGGTGGCGGGCGAGGCCCATGCCGATCCGTTCAATCCGGTCGGTGCGGGGGCCGACCGTTCCGTCGCCGCGACGCCGGACGCCCCGCCCCAGCCGCACTGGCCCGCCCTCGGCCCGGACGATGTGCCGCCCCTCCCCCGGACCCGGATCCGCTGGAACAGCGAACGGCTCGGCGGGCGGCGTACCGTGCGGGTCCACCCGGTGGGCGGGGGCGGTCCGGTGGTGCTGCTGCTCGACGGGGACGACTGGCTGTTTCTGCACCCGGCCGCGACCGCCTTCGACGCGGCTTTCGAGGCGGGCGACCTGCCTCCGGTGACCCTGGTGTTCCTGCCGGCCAAGGACCGGGAGGCCGACTTCCTCTGCCGCCCGGAGCTGTGGGAGGCGGTCCGGGACGAGCTGCTGCCGCTGGTGGGCGACTGCGGTGTGCCGGCCGAGCCGGACCGGCTGGTGGTGGCCGGGCAGAGCCTGGGCGGGCTGAGCGCGCTGTACGCGGCACTGGAGTTCCCCGAGCTGGTCTCGCGGGTCGCCTGCCAGTCGGGGTCCTTCTGGTGGGCGCCCGGAGCCGTGGACCTGACGGATCCGCTGGGCGGGGCCCTCGGCGGCGCCGTCGCCGAGCGGCTGCGCCGGGGGGCCGACCTGTCGCGGCTGCGGTGCGCGTTCGACGTCGGCGAGCACGAGACGCGGATGCTGCCGCACTGCGAGCTGACCGAGACGCTGACCGAACAGGCAGGTGCGACCGTGCGGGTCTCGCGGTCCGCCTCGGACCACGACCGGGCGGGCTGGCGCCACGCCCTGCTCAGGGATGTCGCCTGGGCCCTGGGCTGAACCACGGGCAGGGACGGGCGGTGGCCGAGGCCCCGCCCTCACCCGTGGCTCAGCCCTACCGGCGGCCCCGCCCCCGCCCGTGGCTCAGCCCTACCGATGGCCCCGCCCCCGCCCATGGCTCACCGGGCCACCGCCAGGCAGTACGCCTCGTCCCCGGCGAGAAGGTTGCGGTGGGTGTCCTCAGCGGTGATGACGCCCCCGTCCAGGACGAGCACCCGGTCCGCCGCGTCCAGGAGCGCCGGACTGCTGGTCAGCACGAGCGTGGTGCGGCCCCGGCGCAGCTTGGCGACATTGCGCGCGATGAGCTGTTCGGTGACCGCGTCCACGGCCGTCGTGGGGTCGTGCAGGACGAGGATCTCGGTGTCGGCGGCCAACGCGCGTGCCAGGGAGAGCCGTTGGCGCTGACCGCCCGAGAGGTTCGCCCCCCGGTCGCGTACCACGTGGTCGAGCCCCTCGCGGTGGAGGGCGACGACGTCGGTGAGCATGGACGCCTCGACGGCCTCCGCGATCTCCCGCCCGCTGCCCGACGGGTCGATGTTCGTCCGGAGGGTGCCGGCGAAGATCTCCCCGTCGTACGGGTTCACCAGCAGGTGTTCGCGGACCGCCTCGACCGAAAGGCCGCCGATCTCCCGGCCGCCGACCCGGACCACTCCCCCGTACGCCTGCGGGGCGACGTTCACCGCGAGGACGGCGGCGAGCTCGGCCGCCGCACGCGGCTGGTAGGCGGCGATCGCCACGAACTCCCCCGCCGCGACGGTGAACTTGACCCCTTGGAGCGTGCCGTGGTGCACGCCGTCGACCTCCAGGGCCCCGCCCGGCTCGGGGCGTTCGGGCCCCGGCGTCGTCACCGGGGGCGCGTTCAGGACGAGGGCCATGCGCTCGGCCGAGGCGCGGGCCATCATCACGTACTTGGGCATCTCCGAGAACATCTTCAGCGGTTCCATGATGAACTGCGCGAGCCCCACGGCCATGACGAGTTCGCCGATGGTGATCCGGCCCTCGAACGCGAGCCAGCCGGCGGTCAGCGAGACGGCCGTGGCGAGGGCCGCGTTGAGCGCCAGCGCGGTGCCGGCGTAGGTGCCGTTCACCCGGGCGACGGTGATCGCCTGGCGTTTCGCGTCCGTGCTGACCTTGCGGTAGGCCCCGAAGGCGGCGTGGTTGCCGCCGAAGCCGTGCAGTGGGCGCAGCCCGATGATCAAGTCGGCGACCTTGGCGCCCGCCCGGGCCACCCGGGCCTGCTGTTCCTGCGTACTGGCCCCGATCCGCTTGGACATCACGGCGAGGACCGACAGGATCGCGGCGGTCCCCGCCATCACCAGCAGGCCGAGACGGAGGTCGGCGAGGCTCAGCGCGACAGCCGCGACCACGATGGCGACCAGGGAACTGATCAGCAGCGGCACCACCTCGATGATGTCGGCGGTCTGGTCGGCGTCCTCGGTGGCGATGGTCAGGATCTCGCCGGACTTGAGGTCCACGTCCCTGGCGACCGGCTGGAGTCCGCAGGCGGCCACCCGTACCCGCCAGCGGTGCGCCTCGGTCGTGTTGGCCTTCTGCAGCACGCGCATGCCGAACCGCCACGACAGGGACACCGTCGTGATGATCACGGCCAGCGAGCCGATCGAGACGCCGAGGGAGCCGAGGCTGCGGTCCTGCATCGTGTGCTCGACGATGAGGCCGAGCGCGATGGGGAACGCGGTCTCCGCCGCCTGGTACAGGCCCATCAGGACGGTGCCCGCGATCATGGCGCCGACGTTGCGGCGCAGTGCCGTCCGCAGGATCGCGGCCCCCGGGCGGGGCCGCGCGGTCTCAGGAGTCTTCATCAGGGTCAGGAGTTCTCGTCGAGGTGGTGGGCGATCGCTTCGGGGGTGCGCAGGGTGAACAGATCGCGGACGGTGATGACAGGACCGTACTCGCGGCGGAGCAGTCCGATCAGCCGCACCGCCAGCATGGAGTGCCCGCCGAGGGCCACGAAGTCGCTGACCGCGCTGACCTCGTCGTCGTCGAGGTCGAGTGCCTCGGCGTAGAACTCGCAGACGACACGCTCCGTCCCGGTCTCCGGGCCGCGCTCCCCCGCCGTGGTCAGGGCCCCCAGCGGCCTTGCCTCCGGCAGCGCCTTGGTGTCGGCCTTCCCGTTCACGGTGAGCGGGATGGCGTCGACCCGGGCGTAGTGCGTCGGGCGCAGGAAGTCCGGCAGCCCGGCGCCCACCTCGTGCGCGACCTGTGCGAGGTCGGCGGTGCCGGTGAGGACGAGATAGGCGGCCAGCCGGTACGCGCCGTCGACCCCCGGGTCGGGCTGGGCGACGGCGGCGACGAAGCGCACCGCCGGGTGTGCGGCGAACACCGCTTCGACCTCGCCGAGTTCGACCCGGTGGCCGCGGATCTTGACCTGCTGGTCGGTGCGGCCGAGGTAGGCGATGTTCCCGTCGGGCCGGCGGATCACCAGGTCCCCGGTGCGGTACATGCGCTCCCCGGGTGCGCCGAACGGGCAGGCGACGAAGCGGTGCGCGGTCTGGGCGCTGCGGCCCAGGTAGCCGCGGGCGATGCCGATGCCGGACACGTACAGCTCGCCGGGGACGCCGTCGGGCAGCGGTCGCAGCCAGGGGTCCAGGACGTACACCTCGGTGTTGTCGATGGCGACGCCGACGACCGGGTCCTGGCACTCGAAGGTGCCGACGCCGAGGGTGTTGATGGTGTACTCGGTGGGCCCGTAGAGGTTGTAGCCGACGGTGCCCTCGGTCTCGGCGAGGCGCTGCCACAGCGTCGGGGTGACGGCCTCGCCGCCCAGCAGAACGAGTGCGGGGCGCCGTTCGGGGTCCTCCAGCAGCCCTTCGGCCACCAACTGCTGGGCGTAGGTGGGCGTCACGTTGACGACGTCGATCCCGTGCCGCAGGCAGTAGTCGACGAGACGAGGTGCGTCGCGGCGCAACTCCTCGTCGCAGATGTGGACTTCGTGGCCGTCGGCGAGCCACAGCAGCTCCTCCCACGACATGTCGAAGGCGAACGACACGGTGTGCGCGATGCGGAAGGTGCGGTGGCCGTGCTCGGCGAGGACCGGCTCGAAGATGCGGCGCTGATGGTTGATCAGCATGTTCGTCAGACCCGCGTATTCGGTCACCACGCCCTTGGGCTTCCCGGTCGATCCTGAGGTGTAGATGGTGTACGCGGGGTGGCGCAGCCGGTCCGGGTCGTCCGGCGCGAACGTCGTGTACGGCTCGGCCTCCGGCAACGGGCGGTCCAGTTCGATGAGTTCGCCGGAGAGCCGGGGTGACACCGCGCTCACGGTGAGGATCACCTCGGGCCGGGCGTCCTCGACGATCGCGGCGATCCGCTCGTCGGGGTGGTCCAGCTCCAGCGGTACGTACGCGGCCCCGACCCGCAACACCGCGAACAGGGCGGCGATCCAGTCGAGGGAGCGCGGGATCGCCAGGCCGACCGTCGTCTCGGGCCCGATGCCCCGCGCGGCCAGGACGCCCGCCACGGCACGGCTGCGCTCCTGGAGTTCGGCGAAGGTCAGGGTCGCGCCGCCGGAGACGAGGGCGGTCCGGTCCGGGGCGCGGTCGGCCGCCAGGTCGAAGCGGTCGACGACGGTGTCGGTGCCGACCTCGGTGCGCGCGGCGGGTACGGGGTCCGGGCCGAGTCCGGGCAGCGCGCCCACCGGGCCGTCGGTGGCCCCGGCCAGGTCCTCCAGGACGCGCAGGTAGTCGTCGAGGAGGCGGCGGGCGTCGTGGGCGTCGCCGTGGCGGTGCTCCAGCTTGACCGTGAGCCGGTCGCCGGGCGTCACGACCCAGGTGTAGGGGTAGTGGGTGGAGTCGTCGGCCTGGACCTCGGTGATGCCGTGGCGGGCGTTCATCTCGGCGAACGCGTCCAGGTCCAGGAAGTTCTGGAGCACGAACAGGTTGTCGAACAGGGTGTCGTGCCCGGCGGCCCGCTGGATCTCGCCGAGGCCGAGGTGCTCGTGGTCCATCGCCGCGACGCGCGCCGCCTGGACGGAGGACAGGTAGGCGTCGACCGAGTCCTCGGGCCTGGCCCGCGTCCAGAGGGGGACGGTGTTGAGGAGTACGCCGACGATGTCGCCGTGCCCTTCGCCCTCGCGTCCCGAGACGGTGACGCCGAACACGGCGTCGCTGCGGCCGGTACGGGCTCCGAGGAGAAGGCCGAAGGCCCCGGTCAGCACCGAGTTGAGCGTGACGCCCCGGGCGCGGGCCGCCTCGCGCAACGATGTGGACAACGCGGCGGAGAGGGTGTGCACGAGCGGTTGCGGCAGCGCGTCGGCCAGGTCCGGGGCCGGTCCGGCGAGGAGCGTCGGCCCCGGCAGACCTGCCAGGTGCTCCGCCCAGAAGCGCTCCGCCACGGCCGGGTCCTTGGCGGCCAGCTCCCGGGCGTACTCCTCGAAGCCGGGTACGGCGGGCGTCGCGTCCCACGGTTCGCCGGCGACGACGGCCTCGTACGCCTCGAACAGGTCGCGCAGCAGGATCTCGCGGGACCAGCCGTCCCAGAGCAGCAGGTGGTAGCTGAGCAGCAGGCCGTCGTGGCCGCCGGGCAGCCGGACCACGGTCATCCGGACGAGCGGCGGCTCCGCCGGGTCGAAGCCCTGTTCGCGGTCCCGGGTGCGCAGCGCCGCCACCTCGGCGTCGTTGGCCAGGTCCAGTGTGCGGACGGGGACGCGGCGGCCCGCCTTCAGGACCTGGACCGGGTTTCCGTCCGGGTCGGTGGTGAAGCCCGCTCCGACGACGGGGTGGCGGCCGATGACGTACGCCATCGCCTCGGCCAGCGCGTCGGGGTCCAGGCGGCGGTCGAAGGCGAACCAGCTCTGGGCGACATAGTGCCCGGCCGTGCCCCCCGCTCCGGTGCCCGCCGTCTCCGCGCCTGTACCCGGGTCCGCGCCCGCCAGCTGGGCCTGGAAGTACAGGCCGCGCTGGAGCGGGGTGACGGGCGCGGTGCGCTCGGCCGTCGCGGACGCCTCCGCGATCCGTTCCAGAGCCGTCAGCCAGTGGTCGGTGATCGCGTCGGGGACGGCGTCGGCGAGGGTGAAGGCGGCGTGGAGGGAGCCGGTGGTCTCGTCGGTCCAGGCGTTGACCTCGACCGCGTAGGGGCTGTCGCCCCGGTCGGCGCCGGTGATGCGCAGGGCCTCGGATTCGCCGCCCCGGCCCAGGTAGTTGAACAGCACCTGCGGCCGGGCGGTCAGCAGCGGGGCCGTCTGCGGGTTGAGGTAGCGGAGCCGGCCATAGGCCATGTGCCCGTCCTCGTCCGGCTGGCGTTCGTCGAGTTCGCGGGCCGCGGCGACGGGGTCGGTGTGGGCGCTCAGGCGTACGGGGGCGATGGAGGTGAACCAGCCGACGGTGCGGGAGTAGTCGTGGTCGTCCCGGGCCGGAACGCGGCCGTGCCGCTCCAGGTCCAGGGCGAGGTCGGTGGGCTCGGTCTGGATCCGGGTCAGCGCGGTGCGCAGGGCACCGCAGAGCAGCTCGGTGAGGCCGAGGCCGAGCGCGCCGGGCGCGTCGCGGGTCACCCGGTAGCTCAGGCCGGGCGGCAGGACGACGGTGGTCTCGCGGGCGCCTCGGACCGTGGGCACGAGTGCCGGGGCCCCCAGGGTGGTGAGCCAGTGGCCGAGGCCGTCGGTCTCCTCGGCGGACCGCAGGGCCAGCGCCTCGGCGTACGCGGCGTAGGAGGTGGTCGGCGGCAGGGCGGGGCGGTCGCTCAGGGCGGTGGTCAGGTCGTCGAGGAGGACGAGCCAGGACACCGCGTCCACGGCGATGTGGTGGACGGTGACGACCAGGGTGCGGCTTGCCGGGAGCCAGGAGAACGCGATGACGTCCCCGGTGGAGGGGTCGAGCCGCCCGGCCGCCTCGTTGGCGGCGGCGGTCGCGTCGGCGGTGTGCTCGGTGACGACGGAGGCCGCGCGGGCGGGTTCGGTGCGCAGGGACCAGACGCCGTGCTCGATGTGGAGGCGCAGCCTCAGGGCCGGGTGTACGGCCACCACGGCGTCGGCGGCGCGCCGGATGTCCGCGGGGCCGGTGGCGGCGGGGACGGTGACAGCCCTGGCTTGCGCGAACCGGGTGAGCGAGCCGCCGAGTTCGCGCTGGCGCAGGATGATCGGAGTGAGGGGCAGGGGGCCGTCCTCGCGGTGGGAGGGTGTCGACGGCTCGGGGGCCGGGGCGCGCGTCGCGAGGTGGCCCGCGAGGGCGCGCGGCGTCTTGAACAGGAACACGTCCCGGGGTGCGATCGGCAGGCCGAGTGCCCGGGCGCGGTTGATCACGGCGATGGCGACGATGCTGTCGCCTCCCGCGCCGAAGAAGTCGGTGTCGGCGTCGACGGTGGCGCCGGGCAGGGTCTCGGCGAAGATGCCGGTCAGTGCAGCAACCGCGGAGTCACCGGTGCGTGCGGAGTCGTCCGGGCGCCGCGAGGTCGCGTGCGGGGTGTCGTCCTGCTGTGCCGCCCGCTCGGTCAGCGCCTTGCGGTCCAGCTTGCCGTTGACGGTCAGCGGCAGTGCGTCGATCGTCAGGATCCGGCCCGGCACCATGTGCGCGGGGAGCTTGGCGGCGAGCAGGGCGGAGAGGTCGGCGGGCGGCTTCCCGACGACATGGGCGACGAGGTGGTCGCCGCGCTCCGCCACGGTGACGGCCACGTCGACGACACCGGCCACCTCCCGTGCCACGCGCTCGACTTCGCCCAGTTCGATACGGAAGCCCTTCACCTGCACCTGGTCGTCGGCGCGGCCCGCGAACTCCAGCTCGCCGTCGAGCGTCCGGCGGGCGAGGTCGCCCGTGTGGTACATCCGGGAGCCGTCGGCGGCGAACGGGTTCGCCACGAAGCGCGCTGCGGTGAGCTCGGGACGGCCCAGATAGCCGAGGGACACCTGGTCGCCCGCGACGTAGATCGCGCCCACCCGGCCCGGCGGCACCGGCCGCAGCCGGTCGTCGAGCAGATGGACGGTCAGGCCCGGGATCGGCCCGCCGATGGGGCTGGTGTCGCCGTCGCGGCCGAAGTCCTCGTCCGTCAGCACCCGGTGGGTCACATGGACGGTGGTCTCGGTGATGCCGTACATGTTGACCAGCTCGGGCGCACGGGTGCCGTGCCGCTCGACCCAGCCGCGCAGCCGCCCGAGGTCGAGTGCCTCGCCGCCGAAGACGATGCGGCGCAGCGCCGTGACCGGTTCGCCGGCGTGCAGGTCGGCCTCGATGAACTGGTGGAAGGCGGACGGGGTCTGGTTGAGCACGGTCACGCGGCGTTCGCGGACGAGCCGGTGGAAGTCGACCGGTGAGCGGGTCAAGGCGTACTCGGGGACGAGCAGTTCGCCTCCGTGGACCAGGGCGCCCCACAGCTCCCAGACGGCGAAGTCGAAAGAGAAGGAGTGGAACTGGACCCAGACGTCGTCGGGCCCGAAGTCCATGTCCGGCCGGGTGTTGGCGAGAAGGGTCGCCACCGCGGAGTGCGGGACGACGACGCCCTTGGGCCGTCCGGTCGAACCCGAGGTGTAGATGACGTACACCGGGTCCCCCGGGCGGACGTCGGGCGCGGCGGGTCCGGCGGCCCGCGGAAGGTCCTCGCCCTGGACGAGCACGCGGGCCGCCACTGCGGCCTTCTCCAGCAGCCGGGTGAACCGGCCCCGCTGTTCCCGGTCCACGAGGACGACCTGCGGGGCGGCGTCGGCGAGGATGTACTCCAGCCGCTCGTCCGGATAGGCCAGGTCCAGCGGTACGTACGCGCCTCCGGCGGTGACGACGGCGACCAGGGCGACGACCTGTTCCAGGGAGCGGGGGACGGCGACGGCGACCCGTAGTCCGGGGCGGACCCCGGCCGCGCGCAGGGCGGATGCCAACGCCTCTTTCTCCGAGGCCAGTTCGCCGTAGGAGAGGGAGCGGGTGGTGCCGTCCAGTGCGCACTGGGTGACGGCGGTGGCCGCCGGGTCGCGACGCGCGGCGGCGTCGAACAACTCGCCCAGGGTGGCCGGGGCCTCCCGCACCGGAGCCCCGTCCGGCGCGGGGAGCAACGCGTCGACCGGTGCGTCCGGGCGGTCGAGCAGTTCGGTGAGGGTCCGGGTGAACGTGGCGAGGATCGCCTCGGCGCTCGCAGCGCGCAGGAGTTCGCCGTCGTAGATCAGGTTGAAGCGCGGCCGGCCGTCCTGTGCGCGCTCGACGACGAGCGTCAACGGGTAGTGCGGTGCGCCCTCGTTGACGATGCCGGTGATGACGAGGGTGTCGTCGGGTCCGCGCAGGGCGGCCACATCGGTGGCGACGTCGAAGACGACGAGGGTGTCGAAGAGGGTGCCCGTGCCGCTCTGCCGGCCGGTCCGGGCCAGTGAGACGTGCTGGTGCGGCAGGACCGCTCCCTGGTGCCGCTTCACGGCGTCCAGCAGGTCGTACGCCGTGTCGGTTGCGGTCCAACGGGCGCGCACGGGGATGGTGTTGATGAAGAGACCCACCATGTCGCGGATGCCGGGGACGTCGGCGTCGCGTCCGGAGACGGTGGAGCCGAAGACGACGTCCCTGCTGTGCAGCAGCCCGCCCAGGGTCGCCGCCCACGCGCTGTGCACGGCCACGCTCAGGGAGACCCCGGCGGTGCGGGCGGCCACGTCGACGTCCTCGGCGGGCTCCGCCGTGACGTCGGCGAACCGCCCGGAGGGGATGTGGCCCTCGGCGACCAGGGAGGGGCCGGGCAGTCCGGCGAGCTCCTCGCGCCACACCCGGTCGCTCTCGTCCTGGTCGCGCGCGGCGAGCCACTCCACGTAGTCGCGGTAGCCGCCGAGCGCGTACACCGAACCCGGTGCGTGGTACTCGGCCAGCAGGGTGCGCAGCATCGGCGGCACCGACCAGCCGTCCGCGATGATGTGGTGCACGGTCTGGACGAGGACCCGGCGGCCCGTGGCGGCGGGGATCAGCGTGTAGCGCATCAGGGGCCCGGTGGCGAGGTCGAACCCGGCCCGGCGGTCCCGCTCGGCGAGTTCGCGGATCTCCTCGTCGGTGCGGCCGGGGCCGTCCAGGGTGGTGAAGGGCGCACTCCTGCCGTTCTCGACGACGGAGACGACCCGGCCGTCCGCGAGGGCCGTGAAGCGGGCGGCCAGGTTGGGGTAGAGGGTGAGCAGCCGGGTGGCCGCCGCCGCCAGCCGGTCGGCGTCCACGTCGCCGTCCAGCGTCATCACCTGCTGCTCGACATAGCTGCCCGTGGCGTCGTCGTCGAAGACGGAGTGGAAGTAGAGGCCCTCCTGAAGCGGGGTCAGCGGCAGGATGTCGCGCAGCGCCGGGCCGTCCAGCGCGTCCACGTCGGCCTGCGTCAGCGACACGAGCGGGAAGTCGCTGGGCGTGTGGCCACCGTCCTCGATCGCGGCGAGTGCGGTGAGGGCCGAGCGGAAGTGGTCGCCGAGAGTGGTGATGTCGTCCTCGGTGAACACGCCTTCCGGCCAGGAGATGGTGGTGACCAGCTCATACGCGCCGCTCGCGTCGGGTTCGGCGATCGCGTTGAACTCCAGGGCGCGCGGCAGCCGCATGCGGGGATCACGCCTCTCGCCCAACTGCCCGGTGGTCCCCGCGAGCTGCCATTCGCCCGGGCCGCCCGCGTCGAAGCGGCCCAGGTAGTTGAAGAGCACCTGGGGTGCGGGGGCGCCGGCCGGTCCGTCGCCGGTCAGGTAGCGCAGGGCCCCGTAGGAGAGGCCGCCTGCCGGTACGCGGGCGAGGTCTTCCTTGACCGCCTTGAGAGCGGCCACGAGGTAGTCGGGCGCGGTGAGGTCGCTCGCCGTTCCGGGGTCCACGGTGACCGGGAAGAGAGTGGTGAACCAGCCGACGGTGCGCGACAGTTCGGGTTCGAATCCGGCCGCGGGCGCGACGAACCGGCTCTCGCGGCCGTGCCCTTCCAGTTCGATGTGGGCGACGGTTTGGTCCTGGCCCCGGTCGCGTCGCCATCGGGCGAGGGCGACGGCGAGGGCGGTCAGCAGGACGTCGTTGACACCCGCGTGGAACTTGGCGGGGATCTCCCCGAGCAGCGCCGCCGTGGTGACGGGGTCGACCGCGACGCTCCGGGTCCGTTCGCGGGCCACGGTGTCGTCCGCGGTGAGGGCCCGCCTGCCGATCGGCGCGTCGGCGGCGGGGATCGCGGTGGCGTGGTACGTACGGTCCGCGTCGAAGGGCGTACGGCCCAGGAGCTGGGTCCAGCGCCTGAACGACGTTCCCACCGGAGGCAGTTCGATGGCTTCGTTCGCCGAGTGCTGTCGCCAGGCGGTGGCCAGGTCGTCCATCAAGATGCGCCAGGACACACCGTCGACGACCACGTGGTGGGCGACCAGGACGAGTTGGTGTGCCGCGCGGCGCCAGACGGCGCGCAGCATGATGCCGTGGTCCGGGTCGAGCGCGGCGGTCGCGAGGGCGACGCACTCCTCGACCGGGGCGTCGCTCTGCTCCCAGCAGCGGGCGGTCGCACCGGCCTCGGGGATGTCGAAGCCCCAGCGCTCGCCGCGCACCAGCCGGGCCCGGAGCATGTCGTGCCGGGTGAGCACGGCGGCGAGGATGCCGTCGAGGGCGTCGGGGGTCAGCTCGGCCGGGGCCGTGAGGACGACCGACTGCACGAAGCCGTCGATGGCGTCGGTGGTCTCGCCGAGCCACTGCACGATGGGGGAACCGACGACGGTGCCGGTGGCGACGTCTCCGTGGTCCACGGCGGCGACGGACTCCCGGCTCGCCACCGCCGCCAGTGCCCCGACGACGGTGTGGGCGAAGATCTGGCGTGCGGTGACATGGAGGTCCGCCTCGCGCAGGGCGCTGAGCAGGGAGATCGCCAGGATGCTGTCGCCGCCGAGCTGGAAGAAGTCCTGGTCCGTGCCGACGGCGTCCAGGCGCAGCACTGCGGCGACGGCCTCGCACACCAGCCGTTCGTTCTCGGTGGTGGGCGCTTGGAGGCCGCCGGTGTCCGTGGTGGGCTCGGGCAGCGCGTTCCGGTCGACCTTGCCGTTGGCGGTGAGCGGGAACTCCGGCAGGACGACGACATGGGCCGGCACCATGTACTCGACCATGTTCGCCCCGGCCCACGCCCTGACGTCGTCGGCGCTCAGGTCCTCGTGTCCGCCCGCCGGGATGACGTAGCCGGCCAGGTAGGTGCCGCCCGCCGTGTTCTTCCTCGCGACGACACAGGTGTGCCGTACGGCGGGGTGCTCGGCGAGGCCCGCCTCGACGTCCTCCAGCTCCAGCCGCATGCCCCGGATCTTGATCTGGTTGTCGGCCCGGCCGAGGAAGTCCAGCGATCCGTCCGGGGCGTACCGGGCCAGGTCGCCGGTGCGGTAGAGCCGGGAGCCGTCGGCGGCGAAGGGGTTGGCGACGAAGCGGGAGGCGGTGAGGCCGGGCGCGCCCACGTAACCGCGCCCCAGCAGGAGTCCTCCGACGTACAGTTCGCCGCCGACGCCGACCGGGACGGGGCGCAGTTCGTCGTCGAGGACGTAGAGCTGGGTGTTGGGGTTGGCCTTGCCGATCGATGTCGACAGACGTGTCGCGGCTCCCCGGTAGATGACGTGGGAGACGCCGATGGTCGTCTCGGCGGGGCCGTAGCCGTGGTAGAGCGGGATGTCGAGGCGGGTGCGGAAGCGTTCGTACAGCTCCGGGGTGAGGACCTCGCCGCCGCACCAGACGTGTCGGAGGCTGTCGAGGCGGCCGGAGTCGCCCACGATCTCCAGGAGGACGTCCAGCATGGAGGAGACCAGGTAGGTGAAGGTGACGCGCTGTTCGGCGATGACGCCGAGGAGGTGGTGCGGGTCGCGTTCGCCGCCGGGCCGCAGGACGACGAGCCGGCCGCCGGTGGTGAGCGGCAGGAGGATCTCGTTGACGGAGATGTCGAAGGAGAGCGGGGCCTTGAAGAGCGAGGCGTCGTCGTGGCCGAAACGGAGGATCTCGCGGGACTGCCAGAGCAGGCGCTCGCTGATCGCCTCGTGCCGGATCATGGCGCCCTTGGGACGCCCGGTCGAACCGGACGTGAAGATGACGTAGGCCAGTGAGTCGCCGGGGACGGTTACGTCGGGCGCGTCCGTCGGGCGGTCGCCGTACTTCCAGTCGCCGAGGTCGACGGCGACTGCGTCCGGTTCTGCGGCGTCGGCCTTGCCCGTGGCGTTGAGCTGGAGGACGATCCGGGCGTCCTCGGCGACGACGGACCGGCGGGCGGCGGGCCATCGGGGGTCGAGGGGGACGAAGGCGCCCCCGGCCCGGAGCACGGCGAGGAGGCCGACGACCATCTCGGCGGAGCGGTCGAGCGAGATGCCGACGACCTGTTCGGGGCCGAGGCCGCGCTCGATCAGGTGGTGGGCCAACTGGGCGGAGAGCCGGGATGTTTCGCGGTACGTCAGTGAGCGGTGCTCGTCGACGATCGCGACGGCGTCCGGCCGCAGGCGGGCCTGCTCGGCGAACTGTTCCATGACGGTCGGGCGGGGCCGGTCGGCCCGGGTGTCGTTCCACCGGGCCAGCTGCTCGGCCCGGTGGACCGGGTCGGACGGGCCGATGGTGCCGAGGGTCCGGTCCGGGAAGTCGGCCAGGTCGTCCAGGGTCCGCCGGGCCTCGGCACGGTCGACGCCGGGCGGCACGGTCATGTCAAGGGTCCGGGTGTCGGTCTCCCGGCCCCGGGTGCCGCCGGTGCCGTTGTCGAGCCTGCCCAGGAGGTCGGGGAAGGGGGTGGCGGGGGTGAGGTCCATGCCGTCCGGGCTCTTGCCGGTCGCCCAGTACGCGAGGGCGACGGCGCACGCCTCGACGACGGCCCGTTCGCTGTGGTCGCCGATCCGCCGGCGTACGGCGGCCAGTTGAGTGGGGGAAAGCCGTATGCGAGAAGCGCCCGGTTCCGACATCGAGTCTCAGCGTCCTTTCACGACGTGCGAGTTGAACGGCGGTGGCCTGGTCTGCCACTAACTTCCCTCGCGCCAGGCGCGCCACAGCCGGGCGTACTGTCCTCCCCGTTCGACCAGTTCGCCGTGGGTTCCCTCCTCCACCACACGTCCGGCGTCGAGCACGGCGATCCGGTCCGCGGCCATCGCCTGGGTCAGCCGGTGGGCCACGAACAGGGTGGTCCGGCCGGAGCAGGCGGCCAGCACGGCGCGTTCCAGTTCGGCGGCGCCCTCGCTGCCCGCCTCGGCGGTCGACTCGTCGAGCACGACCACCGGCGACCGGCCGAGTACCAGCCTGGCCAGGGCCAGTTGGGCGACCTTGGTGACGTCCAGGCGTTCGCCGCCCTCGCCGACCGGGGTGTCGAGACCGTCGGGGAGGGACGCGGCCCATTCCCCGGCGCCGACCGTGCGCAGGGCGTCCATCAGGTCGTCGTCGCTCGCGAGAGGCGCGGCCAGCCGCAGGTCGTCGGCGAGCGGGCCGGAGAACACGTGGGTCTCCTGGGTCAGGATGCTCACCAGGGCGCGGGCCCCGGCCTCGTCCAGGTCCGCGAGGTCGTGGCTCCCGATGCGCACCGATCCGGCCTGTGGTCTGCCGATGCCGGCGATGAGTGCGGCCAGGGTCGACTTGCCCGCGCCGGTCGCCCCGACGAGGGCGAGCGAGCCGCCGGCCGGGATGGACAGGGACACGCCCCGCAGCACGGGGTCCTCGGCACCGGGGTAGGTGAACGTCAGGTCCCTGACCGCGACCGGATAGGGCGCGACGGCGGCGGTGGCGACCGAGGCGTCGCCGACCAGGCGCTCCTCGGAGGGCTCCGAGAAGACGCCGACCAGGCGGGTGAGGCTCGCGCCGGACTTCTGCGCCTCGTCGAAGGTGAACATGATGGCGCCCAGCGGGGTGAACAGACGGTGGAACATGAGCGGGGCCGCCGACACCTCGCCGAGGGTGGCGGCGTCCGCCTCCAGCAGGGCGTATCCGACGACCAGGATCAGCACGAGGCCGATGAACTCGGCCCGGTTCTCGCGGCCGACAAAACGGCCGAAGAAGCGGAACACCTCGATGCCGAGGTTGCGCACCCGCCAGGACTCGTCCGTGACCTTCTCGCGTACGGCGTCCTCCAGGCGGTAGGCCCGCACCGTGTCGATTCCGTTGAGTCCGCTGATCAGGGCCTGGGCGCGGTCGGCCTGGGCCGCCCGCTGCTTGCGGTAGAGGGGGGCGGAGCGGGGCAGGTACCAGCGCAGTGCCAGCGCGTACGCGGGCAGGGCGCAGGCTCCGGCCAGGCCGAGCCGCCAGTCGAGGCCGAACATGCCGATCGTGGCGATGACGACCAGGACGCCCGCCGAGAACACGGTGGGGACGGCCGTCCGGATGCCCTTGGAGATGACGGCCACGTCGTCGCCGACGCGGGAGAGCACATCCCCCCGGCCGACCTCCTCGACGCGTGCGCTGGGCATGCCGAGCACGGCGCGTACGGCTTCCTCGCGGAGCCGGGCGAGCAGTTCGGCCCCGAGCTTGCCGATCAGGAAGGTGGAGGCCGCGGTGGCCGCCGCGCCGAACAGGGCGGCGGCCCCCATCAGGATGCCGACGGTGAGGAGTATCGAGCGTGACTCGCCCCCGACGACCCCGTCGACGACCTGGCCGAGCAGCAGCACGGGGAGCACCTGGAGCGCCGCCCCGGCCACCGTGGTGAGGACGGTGGAGGTCGTCAGCCAGGGGGCCCGCCGGCAGTGCCGGGCCACCCAGCGGAAGGCTTCTCCTCCCGTCGCGGTGCGCAGGGTCGTGGGGGCGACGGGGGTGTCGGTGACAGTCACGCGGAGACCGATTCTCGCCGGGGGACGGGCCGTCGGGTCGTCATCGCTACTTGGCCGACTCGACGAGCTGGTCGATCGCGTACGGCAGGGAGAGCAGGGTGCCCTGGGACATCGCGGCGCCGACCGCGGGGCCTTCGCTGTCCAGGAGGTAGGAGACCTTGTCGTTCTTGACGGCCGGCAGGTTGGCGAACAGCTCGAACTGCTTGACCGCTTCCGTGTCGGCCTTGTCGTTGACGACGAAGATGCGGTCGACGTCGATCAGGTCGATGCGCTCGGGCGAGAGCTCGGTGGAGAAGCCGCCGTCGGCGATCTTGTCGATCTCGGTCTGGTAGGTGAACCCGGTGCCCGTGACGAGCCGTCCGCGTACGTCGGTGGAGGTGAAGGCCGAGATGGAGTCCTTGTACCAGGACAGGGCGACGGCCTTCTGCCCGCCGAAGCCGGGGTTGGCCTTCTTGGCGGCGTCCAGCTGGGTCTGGATGCCCTTGATCAGTTCGGCGCCCTCCTGCTCCTTGCCGAGCGCCTTGGCGATGTGCGCCGCGTTGTCCTGCCAGGGGGCGCTGAAGAGTTCCTTCTCGCCCTTGGTGCGGCCGACGGTCGGGGCGATCTTGGAGAGCTTCTCGTAGGCCGCCTTGTCGACCTCGGAGTAGACCGCGATGATCAGGTCGGGGCGCAGCGAGGCGATCTTCTCGAAGTTGGGGCCGGCGTCCCCGTTCTTCATGACGACCTCGGGGCGGGCGTCGCCCCACTTGTCCTTCACCCAGGGCCACTGGGTGTTGATGTCGGGGGTCTGACCGGCCGGGTTCGGGTACTGGTCGACCATGCCGACCGGCTTGATGCCGAACGCCAGGACGGCCTGGTCGTCGGTGTAGCCGACGGTGACGACCCGCTGGGGGGCCTTCTTGACCTCGGTGGACCCGAAGGCGTGCTCCACGGTGACCGGGAACGTGCCTTCGGCCGCCGCCGGGGCGTCGTCGCTCTTCTTCTCGTCCGTCGAGTCGTTGCCGCATCCCGCGAGGAGACCGACGCCGAGGGTGGCAGCGGACACCGCCGCGGCCAGCCTCTGCCACGGCTTGCGGGGCGTCGTTCGATGGAGAAGCATCGTCAAATCCCTTGCTTTCGCGCTGTCCACTGCGCCCCGTCATGAGGCAGCCAGACTGTACCCCGATCAAGTGAGGCCAGCCTAGCCTAACCAACCAACTTTCACCTGATCAGGACGAGTTGAACTTGTCATACCGTCAAGATCCGTCGGTGAAGCTGTTGTTCACACCCCGGACCAGGGTTCGGTACGCACATGGGCGCGGCCGATCGGAACGATCAGCGGCCGGTCGCCCACCGGGTCGTCGATCACCTTGGCCCGCAGCCCGAAGGCCTCGTGCAGCAGCTCCGCGGTGATCACGTCCCGGGGGTGCCCCTGGGCCAGGACGGCTCCCGCGCGCATGACGACGAGGTTGTCGCTGTAGCGCGTGGCCAGGTTGAGATCGTGCAGCACCATGACGACGGTGCAGCCCGACTCGTGCAGATCGTCGACCAGGTCGAGTACGTCGATGGCGTGGGCCAGGTCCAGATAGGTGGTCGGTTCGTCCAGCAGCAGCAGATCGGTGCCCTGGGCGAGGGTCATCGATATCCATACGCGCTGGCGCTGGCCGCCGGACAGGGAGTCGACGGTGCGGTCGGCGAGGTCCGCCACCCCGGTCATGGCCAGGGCGCGCCGCACCACGTCGGCGTCGTCCGAGGACCACTGCCGCAGCCAGCTCTGGTGCGGGTGGCGTCCCCGGGCGACGAGGTCGGCGACGGTGAGCCCTTCCGGGGCGACCGGTGCCTGCGGCAGCAGTCCGAGTTTCTTCGCCACGTCCTTGGTCCGGAGCGTGCCGATGTCCTCGCCGTCCAGGACGACGGTGCCGCCGGACGGCTTGAGCAGCCGGGTCAGGGTGCGCAACAGGGTGGACTTGCCGCAGCCGTTGGGGCCGATGATCGTGGTGATCACCCCGGGCGGGATGGCCACGTCGAGCTGGTCGATGACCGTCCGGTCGCCGTATCCGACGGTGACGCCCCGGGCTGCCAGCCGTGGGACGTCCTTGACGCCGGTATCGGTCCGCGCGGTGAACTGAGCGGCCACGAGCCCCCCTTGTTGAGGTCAGCCTTACTTCTACCATCTACCGGAGGTTCGCCCGTACCAACAGGTAGACGAGGAACGGGCCCCCGATCACCGCGGTGACCACGCCCACCGGCAGACCGATCGGCAGCGCCGCGCGGGCGATCAGATCGGAGCCGATCAGCAGCAGCGCGCCCACGAGACCGGAGGCGATCAACGGCGGCGTGGGCCACCGGGCCAGACGCATCGCCACCTGCGGGGCCACCAGCGCGACGAACGGGACCGGCCCCGCGGCGCTGACCCCCACGGCGGCCAGCAGAACCGCGCAGAGCAGCAGGACGGCCCGCACCCGGCCGAACCGGACGCCCAGCCCGGCGGCGACGTCGTCGCCCAGGTGCATCGGTTTGAACGGGAAGGCCACGGAGGTGACGACGGCCAGCAGGACGAGCGTGGCCCAGAACGCGACCTTGACCTCGTCCCAGGACCGGTTGTCCAGCGAGCCGACCAGCCATACCTGGGCGCGCGCCACGTCCCGGATGTCGGCCGAGACCAGCAGCCAGGTCGTGATCGCCTGCATCACGGCGGTCACCGAGATACCGATGAGGATGAGCCGGAAGCCGTCGACGCCACGCCGCCAGGCGAGGAAGTAGACCAGCAGCCCCGTGCCGAGACCGCCCAGCAGGGCGGCGGCGGGCAGCCCGACCGAGCCGGTGATCGCCGCGGCGGTGCCGCCCGTCGCCGTCACCAGGAACACGGCGACGGCGCCGGCTCCGGCGGTGATCCCGAGGATGTCCGGGCTGGCGAGCGGGTTGCGCGCCACGGACTGGGTGATCGCCCCGGAGACGCCCAGGGCGATGCCCACGACGAGGCCGGCCAGGGCCCGGGGCATGCGGAGGTCCATCACGACGAACTCGTCGACCTGTTCGCCCCGGCCGAGGACGGTGGCGATCACCCGGGAGAGGCCGATGGGGAAGTCGCCGACGCTGATGGAGAAGCAGAAGACCAGGAAGGCCGCCGCCGCGAGGACCAGGGTGACCAGCACCAGCCAGGGCCGCCAGACGAACGACATCCGGCCGAGCCGCACTCCGGGCGGCATCGCCGCCTTCACCTCGGTCCCACCGATGCCGGCGGTCGCACCGGCCGCTTCGGTCCCGTTCATGCGCTCCTGAACTCTTCTCATGCGCTCTTGAACTTCCCTCGCCACACCAGGACCGCGAAGAAGGGGGCCCCGAGGAGGGCGACCACGACGCCCGCCTCCAGTTCGCCCGGCCGTACGACCACCCGGCCCACGATGTCGCAGACCAGCAGGACACCGGCCCCGAGGAGACCGGCGTACGGCACCAGCCAGCGGTAGTCGGGGCCGGTCAGATAGCGGGCCACGTGGGCCACCATGAGCCCGAGGAAGGCGATGGGGCCGCAGGCGGCGGTGGCGGCCCCGGCCAGCAGGGTGACGGCCACGATGCCGAGGGTCCGGCTCGCCGCGATGTTCACCCCCAGCGCCCGCGCCACGTCGTCGCCCAGGTTGAGCAGGTTGAGGGCGGGCAGGGTGATCAGCGCCAGGACCAGCCCGAGGGCGATGAACCCGGTCACCGGCCAGATGACGTCGAACCGGACCCCGGCGACGGAACCCGCGTTCCAGAACCGCAGCGCGTTCAGCGACTCCTTGTCGGCGAGCGCCACCGCCGTGGTCATCGCCGCGAGGAACACAGTGACGCCCTGGCCGGCCAGGGCGAGGGTCAGCGGGTTGCCCGCGCCCCTGCCGATGCTGGCCAGCCCGAAGACGACGACACCGGCGAGCCCCGCCCCGACGAACGCGAACCAGACGTACTGGAACGGGTCGGTGAACCCGAACACGGCGATGACCGACACCACGGCGAAGGAGGCCCCGGCGTTCACCCCCAGCAGTCCGGTGTCGGCGATGGGGTTGCGGGTGTACCCCTGGATCAGCGCTCCACCGACCCCCAGGGCCAGGCCCGCCACGATCGCGAGGACCGTCCGGGGCACGCGGACGGTCTGGACGATGAGCCGGATCTCGGTGAGCTTCTGGTCGGGCTCGGGCTCGGCGAACAGGGCGTGCCAGACCTCGGCGGGACTCAACGCGCGCGCCCCGACGGCCAGCGACACGGTCGCCGCGACCAGCAGGGTCACCGTGAGGACCACCAGCCCCGTGACCCGGCGCCGGCGGGTGTCCGTCGCCCCCTCCGGCACGGGGCGCTCCACTGCGGTGGTGAACATGACGAGGAACGATATCCCTTTGATCGGACCGGCCACGCCCGGTCCGCCCGAGGGCCACCGGGCGGGCCGGGCGTCGGACCAGCGGTGCTTCAGAGGTTGCTGGGAGCCGCCTGGCTCCGCGCCCCCTCCGCTGCCTCGGCCGTCGGCCGGGACTCGTCACAGGCGGCTCCGCCCCGCCGGGCGAGCAGCGAGTCCAGGATCTCGCCGACCCGTATCGCGGTGTTGGAGAGCAGCGAGGTGGTGATGCCGTGCGTGTGCTCCGTACCGCCCTGGAGGTAGATGCCGCAGCGCAGGGCGGGACCGGTCGAGATCCGGTAGTCGCGCCGCACGCGTACGCGGCCGGCGTCGTCGCGCAGGCAGTGCTCACCGACCTCGCCGAGGAGGCCGAGCGGGTTGGCGGGGCTGTAGCCGGTGGCGAACACCACGACGTCGGCGTCGAGTTCCAGCTCCTCGTCGGTCACCAGGGATCTCACGGTGGCGCGGACGCTCTCGGGCTTCTCGACCACCCCGGTGACCCGGGAGACGTTGAGGAAGCGCAGCCGTTCGGTGCCGAGGACCTTCTCCCGGTACATCTGCCGGTAGAGGTCGTCGATCAGGTCGATGTCCACCACGGAGTAGTTGGTGTTGCCGTGGTAGGCCATCAGCCGGTCCTTGACCTCCTCGGGGGCGGCGAAGAAGTCGTCGACCGCGCCGGGGTCGAAGATCCGGTTGGCGAAGCTGCTGTCGTCGGCGGGGCTGTAGCCGTAGCGGGAGAAGACCGCGCAGACCTCGGCGTCGGGGAACCTGCGGTGCAGGTAGGCGACGTTCTCGGCGGCGCTCTGACCGGCGCCGACGACGACGAACCGGGAGGGCGCCTCGCCTTCCAGCCCTTCGACCTTGCGCAGCAGATCGGAGTTGTGCCAGACCCGGTCGCCGCGTTCCACCCCTTCCGGCATGAGGGGGCGCAGGCCGGTCCCGATGACGAGGTTGCGGGCCCGGTGGACCGAGAGCCCTTCGGCGGACCGGACGGTCACGTCCAGGTACTCCACGGTCCCGTCGTGGAGGTACGGCGTGACCGCGACGACCTCGTGCCCGTAGGAGACCAGGTCGTCGACCTTGGCCGCGGCCCACTCGAAGTAGTCGTGGAACTCCACCCGCAGCGGGAAGAGGTTCTTGTGGTTGATGAAGTCGATCAGCCGACCCTGGCTCTGCAGATAGCACAGGAAGCTGAATTCGCTGGCCGGGTTCCGGAGCGTCACCAGATCCTTGAGGAAGGAGACCTGCATGGTGGCGTCGTCGATGAGCATGCCGCGGTGCCAGCCGAAGCTCGACTGCTGCTCGAAGAAGTGGGCGGTGACCGAATCCTGCCTGCCGACTTTGCTGTTGTGCTCGCTGAGCGCGATCGCCATGGCCACATTGGACGGGCCGAAGCCGATACCGATGAGGTCGTGGACCAGTGGTGTGTCGCCAGGAAGACCCTGAGACATGTCACTCCCATCATTCGGGAAAGCCGCCTGTCAGGCGCGAGGGGAAGGGTTGGGCACGTGGGCACGCCGACGAGGCCGCCCATATGAACTTAGGCGAGCCTAAGCTCAGTAACCCGCCTTGTCGATAGGGAACATGGGTCGACATCAGGCTGATGATCTATCAAGTCTGGCTCAAAATAAGCGGTGTTACCGAGCCATGCGCGGCATGTCGCCGCCCCGGCCCCGCGGCACCCGGGCACAGCCGGGACCGGCCACCGCCGGAGTACGGCCGGATTTCACGCCACGGATCCGGACGCCGGCGGTCCGCGCGACGTCCTTACGGTCCCGTGACGTGTGCGCGCCGCACCCCGGCCGTCGCCGCGCCGGGACCTAGCGTGGTGGTCATGCGCGTACTGGTCACCGGCGGAGCCGGGTTCATCGGGTCACATGTCGTCGCCGCCCTCGCCGCGGCCGGGCACGAGAGCGTGGTGCTGGACGCCCTGCTGCCCTCGGCCCACCCCGGGGGCACACCGCCCGAGCTGCCGGGCGGCCGGGTGGTCGTCGGGGACGTCCGGGACCGGGAGGCGGTGGCGGAGGCGTTGGCCGGGGTGGACGCCGTGTGCCACCAGGCGGCCATGGTCGGCCTGGGCAAGGACTTCGCCGACGCACCGCTGTACGTGGGGTGCAACGACCTCGGTACGGCGGTGCTGCTGGCGGAGATGGCGGCGGCCGGGATCCGTGACCTGGTGCTGGCCGGCTCCATGGTGGTCTACGGCGAGGGGCGCTACGACTGCCCCCGGCACGGCACGGTCAGCCCCGGCCCGCGCGCGGAGGCCGACCTGCGGGCGAGGAGCTTCGAGCCGCGCTGCCCGGACTGCGGGGCGGAACTGACGCCCGGTCTGGTGGCCGAGGACGCACCGGCCGATCCCCGCAACGTGTACGCGTCGACCAAACTGGCCCAGGAGCACCTGGCCGCCGCCTGGGCGCGGGCGACCGGCGGCCGGGCGGTCTCCCTGCGCTACCACAACGTGTACGGGCCGGGCATGCCGCGCGACACCCCGTACGCCGGCGTCGCCTCGTTCTTCCGCTCGGCCCTGGCGCGCGGGGAGGCCCCCCGGGTCTACGAGGACGGCGGCCAGCGGCGCGACTTCGTCCACGTCCACGATGTGGCGGCGGCGAACGCGACGGCCCTGGAGGCGGTGCGGGAGCGGCGGCCCGCGTCCTTCGCCGCGTACAACACCGGAAGCGGTGAGCCGCACACCATCGGCGAGATGGCCACCGTCCTGGCCGGCGCGCACGGCGGGCCGGACCCGGTGGTGACCGGGGAGTACCGCCTCGGCGACGTTCGCCATGTCACGGCGGACTCGCGGGCGCTGCGCGAGGAGCTGGGGTGGCGGCCGCGGGTCTCCTTCGCCGAGGGCATGAAGGACTTCGCGGCGGCCCCGCTGCGCGATGCGCGGGGCCGCCGTCGGGAGAGCCGGGGCCGCCGGGAGGAGGGCACCGTCACGCTGTCGGGAGCGTGACCGAGAAGCAGCAGCCGCCCCGGACGTTGCGGACCTCGGCCCGTCCGGCGTGGGCCTCGACGATGCCGCGCACGATGGCGAGGCCGAGGCCCGCCCCGGCCGGCGGGGTACGGGCGTGGCTGCCGCGCCAGCCCGTGTCGAAGACCCGGGGCAGATCCTCCTCCGGAATACCGCCGCACCCGTCGGTGACCGACAGCACGACACCCCCGTCCGAGCGGTGCGCGGCGACGGCCACGGTGCCGTCGGGCGGGGTGCGGCGGATGGCGTTGACGAGGAGGTTGCCCAGGACCCTGCTCATCTCCTTGCCGTCGACCTCCACCGGCACCTCGTCGATCCGGTCGCCGACCAACCGCACCCCGTGCTCCCGGGCGAGCGGGTCGGCCCCGGCCAGGGCGTCGCCGACCAGTTCGTCGAGGGAGATGCGGGCCGGCTCCAGGGTCAGCGAACCGGCCTGGATCCGGGAGAGTTCGAAGAGGTCGCCGACCATGCCGTTCATTCGCTCGACCTCGGTCCGTATCTGCCGCAGATAGCGCCCGGAGTCGACCGCCATGCCGTCCTCCAGCGCCTCGGCCATCGCCCGGAGCCCGGCGAGCGGGGTGCGCAGATCGTGCGAGATCCACGCGACGAGTTCGCGCCGCGAGGTCTCCAGCGCCCGCTCCCGCTCCCGCGAGCTGTCCAGCTTCGCGCTGGTGGCGGCGAGTTCACGGGCGAGGGCGGCCAGCTCGGCGGTGGGCTGTCCGGTGGGTGCGGCGAAGGTGCCGCCGTCGCCGAACGACCGGGTGGCCAGTGTCAGTTCGCGGCTCCGCGCGGCCACCCAGCGGCCCAGCAGGATCGCGGTGGCCAGGGAGATGAGGGCGGCCATCGCGACGACGGTCGTGACGACGTAGAGGTCGTGGGGCGAGAGGAACATCGCCCAGCAGACCGTCAGCGTCCCGGCGAGCATCGCCGCCACGGCCACTCCGGCGACGACGCTCAGCGACACCACCAGGGAACGGTGCCGCAGGAGGCGCAGGACCCCTGCCCCGAGAAGCCCCGCGGCAGCCGCCCCCAGGAAGGCGAAAAGCGCGATGAGCAGGACGTCGGTCACCGTGCCCGGCCCCTCTCCCGGCGCTCGCCAGGGCCGGCCTCCGCGTCGGCGTCCGGGCCCTGCGCGTCCAGGTCCAGGCGGTACCCGACGCCCCACACGGTGCGGATCAGCCGGGGGCGAGCCGGGTCCTGCTCGACCTTGCCGCGCAGCCTGCGGATATGGACGGTGACCGTGGAGAGGTCGCCGAAGTCCCACCCCCAGACCTCCCGCATCAGCTCCTCCCTCCCGAATGCCTTTCCGGGGTGCCGGAGCAGGAAGGCGAGCAGGTCGAACTCCCTCAGCGTCAGGGCGAGTGCGTTGCCGTTGCGGTAGGCCCGCCGGGCCGCAGGGTCGAGGCGCAGCCCGCCGCCCGACAGCGCGCCGGCCCCTTCCGCCGGTACGGCCGCCCGGGCGCGGCGCAGCACGGAATCGACCCGCAGGACCAGTTCGCGCGGGCTGAACGGCTTGGTGACGTAGTCGTCGGCACCGGTCTCCAGGCCGAGGATGCGGTCCTCCTCGTCCCCCCGGGCGGTGAGCATGATGACGGGGACCGGGCCGTGCTCCCGCATGCGGCGGCAGACCTCGAACCCGTCCATGGCGGGGAGCATGAGGTCCAGGACGACGAGGTCGGGCCGGCAGGCCGCGAACCGTCCCAGTGCGGCGGGTCCGTCGTCGGCCTGCTCGACGGCGTAACCGGCGCGGTGCAGATATCCGACGACCACTTCGGCGACGGTCGGGTCGTCGTCCACGACGAGAACCCGGCCGCGCGTCCCCTCGGGGGCGGGCGTCACAGGGTGGGCGGACGGGGTGTTCTCCATGGCCCCACTGTGGCACCCCGCTCCCGGCGCGCCGACAGCCGCTCACCCCCATCCGGCCGATGTCCAAGTTTCGTAAGAACCTGATGCCTTAAATGCCCGACTTGTCTCCGTAGGGTGAGGCGGGTGACTGATTCTTCTGCCGCCCCTCCCTGTCCGCCCGCCCCGCACACCGGTCCCCCGAAGGCCGACATCGTTCTGCCCTGCCTCGACGAGGCCGCCGCTCTGCCCTGGGTGCTCGACCGCATCCCCGACGGCTGGCGCGCGATCGTGGTCGACAACGGCTCGACCGACGGCTCGGCCGAGCTCGCCCGGTCCCTCGGCGCGAAGGTCGTCACGGAGGACCGGCGGGGGTTCGGCGCGGCCGCTCACGCCGGGCTGCTCGCCGCCGAGGCCGACTTCGTCTGCTTCTGCGACTGCGACGGCTCGCTGGATCCCGCCCTCCTGACCGGCTTCGTGCGGCGGATCGCGGACGGCGAGTGCGATCTGCTGCTCGGCCGCCGCCGTCCCGAGGGCCGTGGCGCCTGGCCTCCGCACGCGCGGGCCGGCAATCTGGCGGTGGCCCGGATGCTGCGCCGCCGTACCGGCCTGCGCCTGCACGACCTCGGCCCGCTCCGCGCGGCCCGCCGCGCCGATCTGCTGGCCCTGGATCTCACCGACCGGCGCAGCGGCTACCCGCTCCAGATGGTGGTCCGGGCCTCGGACGCCGGGCTGCGGGTCGCCGAGAGCGACGTCCCCTACCGGCCGCGGACCGGGAAGTCGAAGGTCACCGGCACCTGGCGCGGGACCTGGCACGCCGTGCGCGACATGCGGAGCGTCCTGCGCGAACCACCGGCGGACCCCGCGCCCGTTCGGTCCGCCCACGCGGGGGCGGGGGCCGGGCGATGAGCGCGTACGGGCCGATGCCGATGGGGCCGACGGAACTGCTGGTCATCGCGAAGGAGCCGGTGGCCGGACGGGTCAAGACCCGGCTCTGCCCGCCCTTCTCCCCCGTCGAGGCCGCCGAGCTGGCGGCCGCGGCCCTCACGGACACCCTGGAGACCCTGCTCACCCTTCCCGCCCGGCGGCGGGTCCTGGTCCTCGACGGGCGGCCCGGCCCCTGGGCGCCCCCGGGGTTCGAGGTGGTGCCGCAGAGCGGGGGCGGTCTGGACGAACGTCTCGCGGCGGCCTTCGGCGGGTGCACCGGGCCGGCCCTCCTGGTCGGCATGGACACCCCGCAGCTGACGGCCGGGCTGCTCGCCCCCGCTCTCGCCCCGGACGCCTGGGACGGCTGCGGGGCCTGGTTCGGTCCGGCCGAGGACGGCGGATTCTGGGCCCTGGGCCTGGCGGAACCCGATCCGGCTCTGCTGCGCGGGGTGCCGATGTCCCTCCCGGAGACCGGCGCGGTGCAGCGGCGCAGGCTGGTGGAGGCGGGGCTCGTCGTGCGCGATCTGCCGGTACTGACCGATGTGGACACCGCGGCCGACGCCCACCGGGTCGCGTCGGCCGCGCCACGCGGCCGGTTCGCCGCGGTCCTGGACCGGCTGACCGGAGCGGGGGTGCGATGAGCACGACCGTGCCCTCGTCCGAACTCGCGGCGGCGGCCCCCGCCGCATCCGCCGGGACCGGTACGGCTCCGGCGGCACCCCGCACCGCCCCTTGGGGCGCCGACCCGTACGCGAACGCCCTGCGCACCGGCCGTGGCCCGCTGTTCCTGCGCCGCACCGACGGCTGGCTGCTGCCCCTGGACGTGGAGCGCTGGTGCTCCGCCGCCGGCTCCGCCGACCTGTCCGCGCTGCACCGGTGCGAGGGGCCGGTGCTGGACATCGGCTGCGGGCCGGGGCGGCTGGTCGCCGAGCTGGCCTCGCTCGGGCACCGGGCCCTGGGCATCGACGTCAGCGAGACGGCGGTGGCCCGTACGCGCGGTCTCGGTGGTGCGGCCCTGCTCCGCAGCGTCTTCGACCCACTGCCCGGTGAGGGCCGTTGGGGCACCCTTCTGCTCCTCGACGGCAACATCGGCATCGGCGGGGACCCGGCCGCGCTGCTGGACCGGGCGGCCGATCTCCTCGGCGCGGGCGGGCTGCTGATCGCCGAGACCGCCCCCGTCGACGTGGACGAACGGGTCCGGGTCCGGCTCGACGACGGCCGGGGCGGACCCGGACCGGGCGCCGCCCCCGCCGCCCGCGAGGCCGCCGAGCCGTTTCCCTGGGCGCGGATCGGGACACCGGCCCTGCTGCGGCACGCCGGCGCGGGCGGCTGGCGTACGGCCGATCAGTGGGGCGCGGAGGGCCGGACGTTCGTGTCGCTGCGCCGCCCCGTACGGGAGCGGAGCGCCCGGACCAGCAGCCAGAGCGCGGAGAGCGCGAACAGCGCGCCGGTGATCAGCAGCCAGTTGCCGAAGTAGACGTCCGGGGTGGTGCCGGCGGCGGCCTCGTACCGCCGCTCGGTCCGCCGGGCGATCAGCGGGAACCAGATCAGCAGGAGCAGCCCGGAGAGGAACGCCGGCACCCGGACGAAGTTCACCAGGACCGTCCGGGGGCCGAGCGCCGCCCGCAGCGCCCGGTCGGCCCCGGCGTACACCGGCAGCAGCACCAGATCGTGCAGGACGGCCGCCCCGGCGAACCAGAGCAGCACGCCGACGGTGTCCCCGTCCAGCAGCCGTACGCCCGCGTAGCCGGCCAGGCAGAAGGCGGCGGCGAGCAGGATCAGGTGGAGCGGGCCCTCGCCGTACAGGCGGCGGGGTGAGAACCGCGAGCGGCGGGGTGCGGCGGAGGGCGGGGGCACGGCTCGGGTGGACATCACAGCTCTCCGAACGTCAGGGTCTCGACCCACTTGGTGTTCAGCACCCCGGGCGCGGCGGGGACGATGATCCGGGCCGGGTAGCCGTGGTCGGGCGACAGCGGGGCGCCGTTCACCTCCAGCGCGAGCAGCGAGCGGCCGTCACGGACCTGGTTGTCGCGCAGCGCGGCCTTGCGGAAGGAACCGCTGCGCTGGAGCGACTCGACGAAGACCCCCGGCGGCCGGTCCGGGTACCCGGCGAGCGCCGCCAGATCGGCGAGCCGCACTCCGCGCCACTGCTGGTCGGAGGTGGACCAGCCCTCCACGCAGGCGATCGGGAGCGCCGCGGTGTGCTGCTCCATGGCCAGCAGCTCGGCCCGGGAGAAGCGGAACTCCCCGGACGGCCCCCGTACCGTCAGCCGCCAGTTCTCACCGGTGTCGGCGGGTGTGATCCGTACGGCGGCGGCGGTCTTGTTGACCTGGAAGGCGTTCGGTCCCGGCCCCGGGTCGGTGCCGCCGCGCGGGGTGAGGAGCGCAATGCGGCGCGGCGGCCCGTCGAAACTGCGGCCGGCGGAGGTGACCAGGAGAAGCAGGGAACCGGCTCCCACCATGGCCAGCGCACCGCGCCGGGACAGGGTGGCGGGCATCGGGTCGGGGGCGGCGAGGGTGTCCGCCTCGCCGCGCGGGATGCCGTTGCGCAACACCCGAACGGCCTGCGGCGCCTTGAGGGCCGTATGGGTGACGAACCCGGCCAGGAAGACCCAGGCGCCGTAGAAGTGCAGGGTGTAGAAGGACCCGGGGAAGATGTAGTCCAGCTGGATGTTGAGCAGTCCGGTGATGAACTGGAACAACGCCCCGCCCACGAGCAGCAGCAGGGAGAGCCGCTCCAGGGCGCGGCCCACGGACCGGGCGGGCGGCAGGGCGAAGAGCCGGGGGATCACCGACCAGAGCTTCGCGAGCAGGACGGGCACGAGCACGATGCCGACCGTGACGTGCAGCCCCTGGGTCAGCCGGTAGAGCCAGTGCGGACCGGTCGGCCAGGGGAACAGGTAGAAGCCCAGCAGGCCTTTGCCCGGGGTCTTGTCGTTGACCCGGTTCAGGTCCGGGTTGTAGGCCGCGTACGAGAGCAGGCCGGTGACGGACAGCAGGGTGAGGCCGACGAGCAGGACGACGCCGAGTACGGCGGTGAAACGCGCCCCGCGCACGGGGCTGCGCCAGAATCCCGGGTCGGCGGGCGTACGCGGGGTGCGGAGGGCACCGGAGAGGGAGCGGGTGGGGCGGCGTTCGGGCATGGACCGACGCTAAGCGCGGAACACCGTCCACGGGCGGGTACGACTCCTGACGGAATTCTGACGTCGGGGCCGGACGGGCCGGACCAGGCGACGGGGCGACGGGGCGACGGGGCGACGGGGCGACGGGGCGACGGGGCGACGGGGCGACGGGGCGACGGGCGCAACGTCCGGGAGCGGCGGGGAGGAGCGAATCTGACGGTTCGGTGACGCGGCCCCGCCGGACCGCCCGATCGCCGCCCGAAGTGCATAGCGTGCCAGCGTGAAGACCGAGGACGTCACCCCCACGGAGACCGCCGACGGCACCGGACACGGCCCGCCCGGACCGCCGGACCGCATCGCCGGACGCACCCGGCGCGCCCGGCGGGCGGACCTGATCGCCGCCGCCGCGGGCGTGCTGCTGGTCGCCGCCGCCGTGCTCATCGGCCGGGTCATCCAGGACCGGGACCAGACGCTGTTCGCCCAGTGGCCGCCCTTCCTGGCCTCCTGGGACCCCCATCTGGGCCCCGGCACCCCCGCCGCGCTGACCCTGGCCGTGCTGGTCGTCGCGTACGGCCCGTCGCTCGCCGCCCGGATGCCCTGGCGCGGGCTCCTCGCGGCGGCCTGGGCCGGGTCCACGGCCTGGGTGTTCTCGATGGCGCTGATCGACGGCTGGTACCGGGGCGTCGAGCGGCGGCTCACCACCAAGCACGAATATCTGCAGGTCATCGACCGCTTCGCGGACATCCCCACCACGCTGCGCGGCTTCACCGACCACATCCTGCTCGACGCGCCCGGCAACTGGCCCGCCCATGTCGCCGGACACCCGCCGGGGGCGACGCTGACCTTCGTGTGGCTGGACCGCGTCGGGCTCGGCGGCGGCGCCTGGGCGGCCGTCTGGTGTGTCGTGGTGGGCAGTTCGGCTGTGCTGGCCGCCCTGATCACCGTCCGGGTGCTGGCCGACGAGCGCCTGGCGCGGCGGGCGGCGCCCTTCCTCGTCCTCGCCCCGGCCGCCGTCTGGGCGGGGGTCTCCGCCGACGGCTACTTCACGGCCGTCGCCGCCTGGTCGGTGGCGCTGCTCGCCCTGGCCGCCACCCGCCGGGTCCGCTTCCCCGCCCTCGCGGCGGCAGGCGGGGGTCTGCTGTTCGGGTGGACCTGCTACCTGAGTTACGGGCTGGGGCTGATGGCGGCCGTCCTGCTCGCGGTACTGGTGCTCGCCCGGACCGCGCGCCCGGTGCCGGTGTTCCTGCTCGGCGCACTCGTGGTCCCGGTGGCCTTCACCCTCGTCGGGTTCAACTGGTGGACCGCCTATCACCTGTTGGTCGAGCGCTACTACCAGGGCGCGGGCGGCGTCCGCCCGTACGGCTACTGGGTCTGGGCCAACCTGGCCTGCGCCACGGTCGCGGCCGGGCTCGCCGCCGTCGCGGGGCTGCGCCGGAGCGCGGCGGCCGCGCCCGGTGCCGTACGGGCCCTGCGGGGCGGGCCCCGGGCGGCGGCACCGGAAGGGCGGCTGGCGTTGCTCGTGCTGGCGGCGCTGGCGGCACTGCTCGCCGCCGACCTCTCCGGTATGAGCAAGGCGGAGACGGAGCGCATCTGGCAGCCGTTCCTGCTGTGGCTGCTGCCCGCGGCGGCGCTGCTGCCCCGCCGGGGTGCGCGGTGGTGGCTGGTCGCTTCGGCGGTTCCGGCCCTGCTCGTCAACCACCTGCTGTGGACGGGGTGGTGACGGCCGCCCCGGTGCGAGCGGCCCTCACTTCATGTCCAGGTCCCGGCGACGGAAGCCCGCCAGTCCCAGCCCGATCAGTCCGGCCGCGACGGCGGTCAGGGCGAGCAGCGGGGTCCAGGCCATGGGGGCGGCCGGCAGCCGGGGCACATGGCCGAAGGGCGACAGGTTCGTCAGCCAGTCCGGGAACTGGAGGATGGGCCCCAGATATCCGACGAGGAACGCGTACACGGGCACGATCCAGGCCACCGTTCCCGCCCGCGGGAACCAGCCGAAGAGCAGCACGGCCACGCCGACGGTGACCCAGAGGGCCGGGGCGTACGCGGCGGCCGCCAGGGTCAGTTCGAGGACCAGGCTCCCGTCGCCCGCCGACGCCGCACCCGAGACGCCGAAGCACAGCCCGGCCAGGAGCAGCAGCGCCGTACCGCCGGTCAGGGCGACGGCGATGTGGCTGCCGAGCCAGCGGTTGCGGGAGAGGCCGGTGGCCAGGAGCGGTTCGGCGCGGCCGGCGTTCTCCTCGGCACGTGGCCGCAACGCGGCCATCACCACGTACACGGCGGCGACGACCGCGACGACGACCATCACCATGGACGCGAACGACTCGGCCACGGTGGCGCCGCCGATCTCCTTCAGCGCCTCCTGGAGCTGCTCGACGTTCTCCACCATGCCGGCGGCCTCGCCGAGGATCGAGCCGTACATGAGGCCCATCAGGCACAACCCGGCGGCGAAGCCGAGCAGCGTCGCCCGGTGCAGCCGCAGGGCGAAGCCGAAGGGCCGGGTGAGGGCATCGGACGCCGTGCGCCGGCCGAGCCGCGCGGGGCGCAGGCCCGCGCCGACATCGCGCCGGGTGCTCAGCACGAAACCGTAGGAGGCGGTCGCGGCGGCGAGGAGGAGGCAGAGGGCGAGCGGCCACCACCGGTCGTCGACGAAGACGTACGTGCGCTGGATCCAACCGATCGGGCTCAGCCAGGACAGGGCGTCGTTGCCCACGTCGCCGGAGGCCCGCAGCACGTAGGCCGCGCCGATCACCGCGAGCGCCAGGCCCGACGCGCCCCGGGTGTGCGCCGTGATCTGCGCGGTGATCGCGGCGACACCGGCGAGGACGAGCCCGATCGCGGCGTGTGCGAGGCCGTACAGCAGTGCCCCGCCCGGACCGACTCCGTCGAGGTCCGTCGCGGTGAGGCCCAGGGCCAGCAGCAGGGCGAGGCCGAGGTTGGCGACGACGGCGACCGCCAGGGCGGCGGCGAGGTGGGCGTGGTGGCCGACGACGGTGGAGCGGACCAGTTCGGCGCGGCCGGTCTCCTCCTCGTCGCGGGTGTGCCGGGTGACGATCAGGACGCTCATCAGGCCGACCAGGACGGCCATGAAGCCGAGCATCTGGTGGCCGAGCACCGCGCCCGCGGTGTAGTCGGCGAGATAGTGGCGGGGGCCGGTCATGGCGAGCGCGGCCGGGCTGTCCATGGAGCTGACGGCCGCGGCGCGGTCCTCCGGGGTGGAGTACAGCGTCTTGTACTCGGCCGCCGTGGCGAGGGTGCCCAGAGTGAGGGCGAGCAGCCACAGGGACATGCGGACGCGGTCGCGCCGCAGGTTGAACCGGAGAAGGGTCCCGGTGCCGGTGAAGGCGGCGGGCTGGATCCTGGCGGGCGTGGGCCTGCCGGGGGCGTCGAGAGGGGTGGCGACACCGGTCATCGGGCAACGCTCCCCGGGTCGGACGAGGAGGCGGAGGAGGCGAGTTCGTCGCCGTAATGACGCAGCATCAGCTCTTCGAGCGTCGGCGGGTGGCTGGTCAGACTCCGGATGCCGAACTCGCCGAGCCTGCGGATCGCCGCGTCGAGGTGGACTCCGTCCACGGCGAAGTGCACCCTCCCGTCGGTCGCCCTCAGCGCGTGGACACCGGGCAGGGTGTCGAGTCCGGTGACCGGGCGTTCGGTCTCGGCCTCGACGGTCGTCCGCGTGAGGTGGCGCATCTCGCCGAGCGTGCCCGACTGCACGGTGCGGCCCTGGCGGACGATGCTGACGCGGTCGCAGAGCTTTTCGACCTGGGCCAGGATGTGACTGGAGAGCAGCACGGTCTTCCCCGCCGCTTTCGCCTGGAGGATGACGTCCTGGAAGACGACCTCCATCAAGGGGTCGAGGCCCGCCGTGGGCTCGTCGAGGAGGAGCAGTTCGGCGTCGGAGGCGAGCGCGGCGACGATGGCGACCTTCTGCCGGTTGCCCTTGGAGTAGGCACGGCCCTTCTTGAGCGGGTCGAGGTCGAACCGGTCGATGAGGTCGTCGCGCCGCCGCCGGTCGAGGCCGCCGCGCAGCTTCGCCAGCAGGTCGATGGCCTCCCCTCCGGTCAGGCCCGGCCAGAGCTCGACGTCCCCGGGGACGTAGGCGAGCCGCCGGTGCAGCTCGACCGCGTCTCTCCACGGGTCCTTGCCGAGGAGCTGGACGTCTCCGGAGTCGGCGCGCAGCAGACCCAGCAGAACACGGATCGTCGTGGACTTGCCGGCCCCGTTGGGTCCGAGGAAGCCGTGGACCTCGCCGGCCTCCACGTCGAGATCGAGGCCGGTGAGGGCGTGTGTCGGGCCGAACGACTTGTGCAGCTGGGAGACGGTGATGGCCTTCTTCATATTTCGAAGCTACGCTTCTTTCAGAAATGTGTGAAGTTAAGGAAGCGTATGAATCGCTCGTAGACTGGCCTCGGACGCGGTCGGCACACGAGCGCCGGGAACCACGGAGACCGGGGTCAGACGATGGATGAGCGGCGGACGGACAACCGCACGCACGACGACGAGGCGGCGGCGGCCGTCTCCCGATTCGTGGAGCGGTTCGCCGCCCAACTGGTCCAGGCGGGCATGCCCCGCATGCCGGCCCGGGTCTTCGCGGCCCTGCTCTCCTCGGAACAGGGCGCACTCACTTCCGCCGAGCTGAGCGGGCAGCTGAAGGTCAGCCCGGCGGCCGTGTCGGGAGCCGTACGCTATCTCGCCCAGGTCAACCTGGTCAGCCGCGAGCGGGAGCCGGGGTCCCGGCGCGAGCGCTATCGCGTCCAGGGCGACCAGTGGCACAACGCACTGCTCGAACGGGACACCTCTCTGAGAAACTGGCAGACCACGATGCGGGAGGGCGTGGAGCAGTTCGGACTCGACACCCCGCAGGGCCGCCGGATCAACGAGACCCTGGAGTTCTTCCTGTTCCTGGACAAGGAGCTCGGCTCGCTGATGGAGCGGTGGGCGGCACACCGGGCGGAACACCTCGGCGACTGAGGGGCACGGGCGCGTGATGGCCGCGCGCCACGGTCGCGGGACCCGGTACCCCAGGGACGCTCACCGCATCCCCGCCGTACTGGCGGGCCGTACCGCGCCCGCCCCGAAGCGGGCCCGGGCGCGGTCGGCCGCGGCTTCGATGCGGCGGGCCCGGTCGTCGTCGGGGCCGAAGGTCAGCTGCCGGGAGGCGGAGGCCGCGTCGCCGAGGTCGCCCGCGCGCAGGGCCAGCGAGCGGACCCGGGCCCGCTGGAGTCCCAGAGCGCCGTGCAGCGTGTGGGCCGCGGCGCGGAGTCGGGGGGTGTGTGCGGTGGCCTCGGAGAGGGTGCGGCTGCGGGTGATCGACGTGTGCCCCGTACGGTCGGCGTACTGGACGGTCAGGGTCAGCACCCGGCAGGTCTGCCGCTCGTCGCGGAGGCGGGCGCCGAGCTGTTCGGTCAGGTGGGTCAGGGCGGCCTGTCGGCGGGCGGCGTCGGACTCGTCGCGTTCGAAGCGGTGTTCGGCGTCGACCGTTCGGGGCGGGGCGCCGGAGCGGACGCGGGTGGGGTCGATGCCGGCCGCGCGGTCGCGCAGTTCCCGCCCGGAGGCCGCGCCCAGGATGCGCTGGAGGGTGAGCAGCGGGGTGGCCGCGATCCGGTCGGCGGTGCGCAGGCCGTACGAGGCCAGGGTGCGCGCGGTGGCCGGGCCGACGCCGGGCAGCGCGGAGGCGGGGAGCCCGGCGAGGAACCGGGTGACGGCCTCGGGGTCGTCCGGGACCGTGCGGATGGCGCCGGGCTCCCCGCGGTGGGCGGCGAGCCGGGCGAGCAGCGGGTTGGGGCCGATGCCGACCGTCACGTCGAGGCCGTGGAGCGCGGCCGCGCGCATCCGGATCAGGGCCGCGAGCCCGGCGGCGTCGCGGTCGAAGTAGCGGGTGCTCCCGGACACGTCGGCGAGGGCCGCGTCCGGCGGCAGGGCCTGGGCGACGGGGGTGAACTCGCCGACCATGTCGAGGAGTCGGCGGTATACGGGGTCCGGCTGCGGGTCGCCGAAGTGGAGGTAGAGGATCATCCCGGTCACCCCGCGCTTCCGGGGCTCGCGTGGTGGAAGGACCGTCCGTCCAGCGCGTCGAGGGCGGGCAGGGTCGCGGAGGCGGGTGCGCCGGGCGGCTGGAGGTCGGCCCAGGGGTGCAGGGCGTACCCGTTGGGCTGGGTGAGGGTGCGGCGCGGCACGGCCCGGCGCGGGGTGGACTCGGCGCGGGTGAGCCGGTCGGCCACGGCGGCGGGGCCGCCCTCGCGGTACAGGTCGATCAGCTCGGCCAGGTTCCAGGCGGCCGTGCCGGTGATGCTGAAGGCGCGCGGCGGACGGCGGGCGAGGGTGCCGCGGACGAGCAGCAGGCTGCTGTGGAACACCGTATGGGCGCACCGCCCGTGGCTGTCCTCGAAGAACGCCAGGTCGGACAGGCCGGTGGGGTCGTCCAGGGTGGCGAAGATGACGCGCTTGCCGGAGCGGATCGGCGGGGTCTGGGTAGCGACCTTGACGCCGGCGACGAGCACGGTGGAGCCGTGCCGCAGGCCCGCCAGCTCGGCGGCGGGGGTCGCCCCGATGGCGGCGAGCAGGGAGCGGTGCTCGTCGAGGAGGTGGTGGGAGATGTCCATGCCGAGTACGTCGAGTTCGGCGGCGAGCTGTTCGGACGCGTCCATGGCCGGCAGGCCCGTGACGGCGTCGGCCGCGCTGTCGTCCTCCACCCCGGGTGCGTTCTCCGCACCGCCCGCGTCCTGTGCACTCCCCACCTCCGCCATGGGGAGCTGGCCGGCGGCGGATCCGCCCGCTCCGCGCCCCGCGCGGTGCAGCTCGGCGATCTTCAGCAGCAGCTCGCGGCGGGCCCCGAACGCGCTCAACGCGCCTACCCGGGCGAGGCGTTCGGCCAGCGGGCGGCTGGGCCGGGCGCGCTGCCAGAAGTCCTCGACCGAGGCGTACGGCTGCCCGGCCGCGATGCGTCCGCTCTCGGCCTCGGTGATGCCGCGCACCTGCGCGAGACCGATCCGCACCCCCCATTTACCAGACACCAGTTCGATTATGTGTGCGACCTGGGACCGGTTGACGTCGGGCAGCAGCAGCGGCACCCCGTGGCGCCGGGCGTCCGCGGCCAGGACCCGCTTGTGGTACATCCCCGGGTCGTGCGTGAGCAGCCCGGCGAGCAGGGCCGCCATCCGGTGGGCCTTGAGCCAGCTCGACTGGTAGGCGGGCTGCGCGAAGGCCGCGGCGTGCGCCTTGGCGAAGCCGAAGCTGCCGAAGTTCTCCAGGGTCTTCCACACGTCCCGCACGACCTGGACCGGGTAACCGCGCCCGCGGGCCTGATCGGCGAACCATGCGCGGACCCGGCCCTGCCGCTCGGGGACGGACAGGGCGCGGCGGGCCTCGTCCGCCATGCCCCGGTCGCAGCCGGTCATCGTCGCCATGATCTGGATCACCTGCTCGTGGTAGACCACCTGCCCCTCGGTCTCCGCCAGGATCGGCCTCAGGTCACGGTGCGCGTAACGGGTTCCGCCCCCGCTCTCCCTGGCCTTGAGCAACGGTTCCACCATGGCGGCCGCGACCGGTCCGGGCCGGAACAGGCTGATGTCGAGCGCCAGGTCGCCGAACGACCGCGGCCGCAGGTTCCGCACCAGCTCCCGCTGTCCGGGACTCTCCAGCTGGAAGGTGCCCAGCGTGTCCCCGGAGGAGATCAGGTCGTACGTCGCCGGGTCGTCCGGCGGCACCTGTGCGGGATCGTCCAGGTCGACGGGTTCGCCGGTGACGCGTTCGATCTCGGCGGCCGCGTGGGCGAGCGCCGACTGCATCCGTACACCGATGACGTCGATCTTCGGGTGTCCGGTGTCCTCGATGTCCTCCTTGTCGAACTGGGACATGGCGATGTTCTCCACGGTGGTCGGCGCCATCGGGGTACGCCGTCCCAGCGCCGCGTCGGAGACGAGCAGCCCGCACGGGTGCATCGCCGCCTCGAACGGCAGCTCGTCGAGCGCCTCCACCAGCTCCCAGAGCCGCCCGTGGTCCTCGGCGGCGACCTCGCGCAGCTCCGGCAGCTCGGCGAGGGCGGCCCGCACGTCCTTGGCCCGGATGTGCGGGAACGCCTTGCCCAGCCGGGCCGCCCGGTCCGGGGCCATGCCGCGGGCGCGGGCCACGACCTCGATCGCCCCGCGCGCCCGGTAGGTCTTGTAGACGGCGAGCGTCGCCACCCGGTCGGCCCCGAACCGCTCCCGTACCGCTTGGTAGACCTCCAGGCGGCGGGCGGACTCGACGTCCAGGTCGATGTCGGGCAGGGCCGAGCGGTGCTCGGACAGGAAGCGCTCCATCACCAGGCCGTGCGCCACCGGGTCGACCGGGCTGATCCCCAGCAGATGCGTGACCAGCGAGCCCACTCCCGAGCCGCGCGCGGCGACCCGGACGCCGAGCCGCCGGGCCTGTGCCGCGACCTCGGCGACGGTCAGGAAGTATCCGGCGAAGCCGTGTCCGGCGATGATCCGCAACTCGTCCTCCAGCCGGTCCCAGCGCTCTCCCTCCCGGTGGTAGCCGCGGCCGAGCATGCCCGCCGCGCACCGGTCCGCGAGCGCCCGGTCCGCCGTATCGGCGCTCGCGCCGACGAGCTCGGGCTCGGGAAGGTTCAGCCGGCCGAGTCCGAACGCGCCGCCCGGATCGACCACGCAGGCCTCGGCCGTCTCCTCGGTGGCCGCGAGCAGCCGCCGCGCGTCCTCGCCCCGGCCGCCCGCGGCCTCCACGATCCGTCCGGCGATCCGTTCCATCTCCCCGGTGTCCTTCAGCCACCGCTGCCCGGTGTCGAGCCGGGACGCGTCACGGGCGTCGATCGGCACCAGGAGGCGGGCGGAGTCCAGGATGTCGGCGACCTCGCCCCGGTCCGGGTCGGCGTAGCGCACGGCGTTGGTGAGCACCGGGGTCACCTGCTGTTCGGTGGCGAAGCCCAGCATGCGGGCGGCCAGCCGCAGCGATCCCGGGCCGGTGCCGGACCGCCCGTGCCAGGACGTCGCGATCCGCAACGACCCGCCGAACCGGGTCCGCCAAGGGCCCAGCAGGGTCGCGGCCCGGTCCGGCCGCCCCGAGGCCAGCGCCTGCCCCACCTCGGAGTCCGCCCCGAGGAGGACGAACAGCTCGTCGTCCGGACAGGACAGGTCCTCCCAGGTGACGCCCTGGTCCGACGCCGCCGTCACCAGTCGGCACAGCTCGGCCCAGCCGCGTTCGGTGCGGGCCAGGAACACCGCGCGCTGCGGTGCCTCGGCGACGAACGCACCGCCCCGGGAGGGAGCGGTCCGCTGCCGTTTCACCGGCCCGGGGCCGGACGCCGGCATGCCGGGCACCGCCAGATCGACGCCGAACAGCGGCCGGATCCCGGCCTCCGCACACGCCTTGGCGAAGCGCACCGCGCCCGCCAGGGAGTCCCGGTCGGTCAGCGCCAGGGCGTCGAGGCCCCGCTCGGCGGCCCGCTCGGCCAGCGCGGACGGGTGACTGGCCCCGTAGCGCAGCGAGTAGCCGCTCGCGGCATGGAGGTGCGTAAACGACATACACACCTCCTGTTGCTCATGACCCCTCTTTTCGGATCTTTGCCCTCTCATCCCGATTCATCGGGATGAGGAAGAAGCACTCTAACCCCATGTTCGCATATTCGTTCGAATCCAGGGTCGGGAGACAGGCCGGACGGGAAAGAGGCAGGGGCCTGGACGTGGGGCGGGGCCGGAGAAGATCTCTCCGGCCCCGCCCCACGTCCAGGCCCCTGCCCGGCGTTCTTCCGTTCTCGCTGTCAGATCCGGCCGCGCGCCAGTCGGGTCAGCGGGCCCGTCGGAGGCTTCGCGGTCGAACGGCCGATGGCGAACGCCGCTCCGGCCACTCCGGCCACACCCGCCGCGGCTCCGGCGGCGACCGCCTTCCGGTGCTTGACGACCGCCCACGCCGTGGTGGCCGCGCTCGCGGCCTTGGCCGCGTTGGCGGTCACGGCCTGCTGCCCGCTCTGGAAACCGGCGGCAGCGGCACGGCCGACACGCCGAGTGGTCTCACCGGCCGCCGACGCGCTGTCCGAAGCCGCGCCCTTGGCACTCCCGGCCGCGCCCTTGGCGCCCTCGGCCGCGGACCGCGCCTCTCCGGCCTTCGCGTCGGCCTGCTCGCCGGCCTTCTCCGCGGTGGCGTCGGCCGTCTCGCGGGCCGAGGCGGCCGACTTACGGGCAGTCGCGGCCGACTTGCGGGCGGTGGCGGTCCTCCCCTTGCTCGGGGTGGAGTTCTTTGCGTCCTTGTCGTCAGTGGTCATGGCCTCCTCCTTGCCTTGCGTCGTGTGATGAAACCTGGGTCCGAGCCGTTCAGGCACCGTTGTGCGGCAGCAGTGAGCCGAGCGGCCCGAGGTCGAGATTGAGGTCGTCCATCGTCAGGTCGTAGCGGTCGCACAGCTCCGTCATGCGTTCGTGCAGGATCATCAGCGTCATCCCGATCCGCTCTTCCTGGAGTTCGCTCAGGTCGCCCTGGTCGACGCGGTGGATCGCGGTGCGCTCCATGAGCTGGCGAAGCAGTTCGACGATGGTGAGCACCAGCTTGACGAGGTCCCGTTCCACGGTCTCCGGATCGGTGTGCAGGCGCTGGGCCGCCGCCGAGGCGTGGTGGTCGTCCGGTTGCGCGGGGCTGAGCCCGAACGCCTGCGCCGCCGCTCGTGCCACCTCCTCGGCCGCAAGGGCAGACGCGCCCGCCGGGCCTCGTGCTCGGTCGTCCTCGGTCATCGGGTCCCCCTCCTTCCCGGGGTGGGCCGGGCGGGGTGTGTCACCGGTCAACGGCCTCACCACGGCCCCGGCTCCTCACCGGTGATCGACCGGATCACCGCTCGCAGGTTGATGTGGACGAGGTCCACGTCGGCGATGGACAGGACGAGGTCCCCGGTGAGCACGGCCCCGCCGTTCAGCAGGCGGTCCAGGAGGTCGATCAGGGCGACGGGCGGGCCGCCCCGGGGCTCGCTCTCACCGAGAACGCCGCCGATGACGTCCGTGCTCACCGTGGGCCACCGCCGTCCGCGCCCTCCGCCGTGACCGCGGTCGCGAAGGAGTAGGGCGCCCACGGTCCCGTCACCTCGACCGCCACCCCGGGTACGTCCTCGGCCAGTGCGGAGAGCTCCCGGCGGAGCCGCTCCGTGTGCTCCCGGGGGACGAGATAGGCCTCGTTGACGACGTTCACCCCGGGCCGGGAGGCCAGCTGCCCCTGCTGCGGGCGGTGCACCGCCCGTGAGGCGGCCACTCCCTCCGCCAGTCGCGCGGCACGGGCGGCCAGTTCGGACGCCGTCCGGTAGGCGTCCTGGCTGTCGCGCTGCTGTGCCTGCCGCTGCCGGAGATAGGCGCGGCCCGCCCCGGCACCCGACGGCGTCACGGTGGCCGGGGCCGGCGCGGCGGCCGTACGGGGATCGGCGTAGACCTTCACCCCCAGCTCCACATGGCCCTCCAGACGGACCAACAGCTCCCGGAATTCACTGCGCTGCCTGACCAGCATGTCGGCCACCCGGGCATCGTCCAGATAGACCGTGGCCAGCCGCATCGGCAGCACCGAGGTCTCCGCGAACGCGGCGTCCACCACCGCGTGGTGAGCCCGGGCCACGGCTTCGAGCCGGTCCAGATCCTCCATCTGCGCGGTCAGGCCCTGCTCGCTGAACGTGTCCGACGGCACGCCGGAGACGAGTGCGCACAGCCCGCCCCCTTCCACGGGGCGCAGGGGCCGGCCGTCCACGCCCGGCAGCCGGGCGGCAAGGCCGTCCAGGGCGGGACCCGCGCGGCCGACCGCGTAGACGTAGCTCATCTCCCCGATGCCCCCGCCCGGGGCGCCGACGGATGCGTGCGGTCCGGTGTTCATCGTCGCTCCTCCTCTTCGGCGGGGGCCGCCTGGGCGTCGGCCGCAGCGGAGCCCGGGAGCCCGGCGACCGCCCGTAGACGGGCCAGTTCGGCACGCAGCTGCTCGTTCTCCTCGGCCAGCGCGTTCCTCCCGGTGCCGGCCTCGGCCTCCCGTGCGGGGTGGTTCCCGGTCTCCTGCGCGGGGCGGGCCCGTGAGGAGAGCGAGGGGTCGTGCTCCCACCAGTCGATGCCCATCTCCTTGGCCTTGTCGACGGAGGCGACGAGCAGGCGGAGCTTGATGGTGAGCAGTTCGATGTCGAGCAGATTGATCTGGATGTCACCGGCGATGACGATGCCCTTGTCCAGCACCCTTTCCAGGATGTCGGCGAGGTTGGCCGACGAGCCCTGCTGCCCGTATGCCGGGCCGGCCCCCCGGGGCGGGGCCGGCATACGGCCGGCGAGTGATTCGGACACGGTGTCTCACGCCTTTCCGTGGGGTGTCGGTGCGGGTCTGTGCGCGAGCCCGGTCACCGGTCGGCGGTGGCCGTACGGCGTCGGGAGCGGCGGGCCGGCCGAGGCTCCTCCTCCGTCTCGTCGTCTGCCGCTCCGTCGTCGTACTGTTCCTCGGCGTCCTCGTCCGCGGACTCCTCCGCCGGCTCCTCCAGCTCGTCCACCGGCTTGTCGTCCTCAAGGACCTCGGCGTCCTCGGCGTCCTCGTCGACGAACTCCTCGTCCTGCGGCTCTTCGTCCTCGTACGCGAGGTCGTCGTCCTCGAAGCCGTCGTCCTCGGGGGCGTCGTCCTCGTCGCGGGGCTGCCCGTCCTCGTACGCGTCGTCGGGCGAGTCCCCATCGGGCTCGATGCCCTCGTCGTCCGGGGCCTCCTCCTCTTCGAGCGCCTCGTCGTGCCCGACGACGACCTCTCCGTCACGGATCTCGCCGCGCCAGCTGTCGGTCGCCTCACCGCGCATCATGATGAACTTGCGGTAGAGCTTGAGGTCGAGCCGGGCGCGGCGGCCCTGGGCCCGCCAAATGTTGCCGGTCTTCTCGAACAGCCCCTTGGGGAAGTATTCGAGAACCAGCAGGACGCGGGTCAGGTCGTCGGTGATCGCGTGGAAGGTGACCACGCCCTTGACGGTGCCCTTGGCGCCTTCGGTGGTCCAGGTGATGCGTTCGTCGGGCACCTGCTCGGTGACGTTCGCCTTCCAGCTGCGGGTCGACTTGGCGACCTTCACCTTCCAGTTGCTGGTGGTGTCGTCGGCCTTCTCCACGCTCACGACACCCTTGGCGAACGAGCTGAACTCCTGGAACTGGCTCCACTGGTCGTACGCCTCGCGGACCGGTACACCGACGTCGATGTCCTCCACGATGGTGACGCTCTTGGACGTGCCCCCGCCGGACTTGCGCCCCTTGCCGAACCATCCCTTGACCTTGTCCTTGACGGTGTCCTTGAGGTGGGAGGCGCCCGCGCTCAGGGCGGCCTGTCCGGGGGATTTGCCTTCGCCGAGAGCCTGGCCGCCCTTGGCCAGGCCCTTGAGGGCGCCGCCCCCGCCGCCCGGCTCCGCGAGCTTGGACACCGAGTCGCCGAGACGGTGCCCCAGTTGGGTCACCGCGTGCTCGGCACGGGCCCGCACGTAGTTCTGCAGTTCTTCCTTGAGGCGGTCGGTGGCCGGGTTCTTGACCACGTCGTCCTTGAGGCTGCCGAGGGTGGATTCAGGCATCGTCGCCTCCCCGGGCCTTGCGGCCGCCGGACGCGGCGGTCTTGCGTGCGGCACCGGTGCTCCTGCGCGCGGAGGCGGAGGTCCTGCCCGCTCCCCCGGACCGGCCGCCGCCCGACGAGGACCGGCTCTTCGAAGCGGGCTTGGAGCCGGACGCAGCGGTCTTGCGCGGGGCCCGCTTGCGCTTCTCACTCCGGCCCGGAGCCCCTTCGTCCCGGTCCGCTCCGGCTCCGTCGTCGTCGTCCGGTTCCTCTTCGTCGGCCTCGGGGCCCGACTCAAGGGCCCGGGTGCGCTGCTGGAGCGAGTCGGCCAGGCTGCCGGCCCGCTGCGTGACGGCCTTGGTGGCCGCGGTCCTGGTGGCGTCCACCAGTTCCTTGCGCACCTGGTCGTTCAGGGACCCCAGGACCGGAGAGTTGGCCAGCGTCCTGCCGAGCTGCCGCGGGTCCAGGTCGAACTTCTTGCCGACGAGGAACATCCCGAACCCCAGGGCGAGTTTGGCCTTCTTCGTGCGGCCCAGCAGGTATCCCCCCACCAGGGCGGCGCCTATCTTGGCGTTCTTCGTCATGTGCGATGCACCTCTGATCTTCCCCCGGACACGTGTGGTTGCGGCTGATGGTCACGGCGCCTGCCGTGCGTTCTGTCGGTACTCCTCGATCTCGTCGAGCCGGTCGAGCAACTCGTCCTCGCGGCGGTCGAACTCCTCGGCGTCGATGAGGCCGTTGTTCAGGTCCTGCTCCAGCTGCGCGAGCCGGGCTCGTACCGGCTCGGGGTCGTAGTACTCCTCCTCGGCGGCGTGGACGACCTGTTCAAGGACCCAGACCGTTCCCCGTACGGGGGCCAGGGGCAAGGTCAGAAGGTCGCTGATGAGACCCATGGCCGGGTCACCTCCGCTCCGTGAGTCCTCGGCGTGAGTCCTCGGCCCGGCGGTCAGACGAAGCTGTACGGGGGCAGCGGCCCCGTCAGGGTGAAGGAGTACGCGTCGCCGCGCTCCTCCGCCTCGCGCCGGACCGCGGCCACGAAGGCGTCGGTCTCCGCCCGAGGCACGAGAAAGGACAGGTTGAGGAACTGCTGCGGGGCCGGCTCGGCGTGCGAGCTGTGGGTGGCGGCGTCTGCCAGGCGGGCGGCGACATCCTCCGCCTCGCGCTGACCGCGGGCGGTCACCTCGCGCGCCACCAGCTCCCCCAGGGCGACCCGGTCGTCGTGGCTGCCCCGGGCGCGCGTCCGTTCGTTGAGCTGCCGGATCTCGTCGGACTCGGTCATGATCTCCCGGAGGAGGTCGTCCTCGTCGCGGCCGGCCTTGAGGTTGTACTCCACCCGGCCGTCCAGTTGTGCGAGCCGCTCCCGGTACGCGTCCGCCTCCCGGTCCAGGGCTGCGACGACCTCGTCGTCACCGGGGCCCACCAGACCGAACCTCATGGGCAGGGTCGCACCGCCCGCCATCAGCGCCTCCAGGACGTTCTGATGGGCCATGACATCGCGTCGCTTGGCACGGAGCCCGTCAGGCGCCTCGCTGACCACCGCGGCCAGCAGGTCGGTGCGCAGGGTGCGCAGCTCCGAGGGCGGGTCTCCCACGCCGTGCAGTCCGCCGAGGGGCAGCGGGTGGTCGGCGCCGGTGATGGCGTAGATGTAGGTGGGCACCGTTACTCCTCGCCTCGCTGGGACTGCCGGCCGGCCGTCGACTTACGGGCCGGGCGCTTACGGGGCTCCTCCTCGGGCTCCTCGCGCTTGCCCTGCAACGACTCGCTGAAAGCCTCGACGGCACCGGTGAGCGCGCCCTTGGACTTGCCCTTGGCACCGTTCTCCGTCATGTCACCGACCAGATCGGTGAGCTGACTCGGCGCCTTGCGGCCGGACTCCAGATCGAGCCGGTTGCAGGCCTCGGCGAATCGCAGATAGGTGTCGACACTGGCGACGACCACTCGCACATCGATTTTGAGAATTTCAATACCGACCAGGGAGACGCGAACGAACGCGTCGATGACGAGCCCTCGGTCGAGTATGAGTTCAAGAACGTCGTAGAGATTTCCCGAGCCGCTCCCACCGGACGTCGCATTGCTCTGCTGGACGAGTGTCATGGGGAACTCCTTTCGGTGATCTTCGTTACGTCTGACGAGTTACGTCGGACCAGTCGCATCGGACCAGTCGCGTCGGACCAGTTACATCGGACCAGTTGCGTCCGACGACGGAATTCAGCGACGGTCGATCTGGCCCCTGGCATAGCGGCGCAGTCGCTCGTAGGACAACAGCGCTCCCTGCGGGTCGAGTTGAACTCGGTAGGAGGCCATCACGCTCATGCTGTCCGGCACCCTCTCCAGCTCGACCACTTCCACGTCCGCCGACCATCCGTCGTCGGTGGCCTTCACCGCGGAAACAGATCCCGGCTCGCACTGGAGCAATTCCGTGAGCTGCGCGGAAGCCTGCCGCATGGCGGTAGGAACGTCGACGCGCTTTCCGTCGTGCCCTTCATCGGTCTTCTTCTCTGTGCTCATCCTTCACCTGTCACCGGGGAAAACCGCTTGCCGATCGGTCTCCGTCGTCCATGGCTGCCATTCGCCTGCCCCTGCGATCCGGACGTATGCGCGAACGGAGCATTCAATGGGGCAACGCGCACGTCGGGCACCGCATTTCGGGGTACGCGGAGCGGACACGTCCGCCACGAACACGAAGGAGTCGGCCATGGAAATATCCGGACTCGTCAGCGCCCTGGTCATCGGGTCGGCGGTCGGCCTGCTGGGGCGCCTGGTCCTGCCCGGCCGGCAGCACATCGGCGTCCTGTGGACGCTCGTCGTCGGCATGGCCGCGGCGCTTCTGGGATCGCTGCTGGCATCCGTACTGGGGGTGGGCGCCACGGGCGGCGTCGACTGGATCGAGTGGCTCATCCAGATCGTCCTGGCCTGCCTGGGCGTGACCGCCCTGGACCGCGCTCTGGCCGGGACCGAACGCCGTCCGTGGAGGCGCGGCGCCTGACGCCCACGGGCGCGTCGCGCGTCCGTTCAGTCGGTCGGCAGGTCGCTGGTGGGGCCTGTCCCACCCATGGCCCTACGGTCCTCGTCGGTCCATGCACGGGTGTCGCGAGGTTCGACGTAGGGCTCCTCGAACGGCGGATGGCCGCCCAGGATGGCGCGCTCGCGGGCCATCTCCGCGTCGAACTCCAGCCCCAGCAGGATCGCCAGGTTGGTGATCCACAGCCAGACCAGGAAGACGATGACGCCGGCCAGTGCTCCGTACGTCTTGTTGTACGAGCCGAAGTTGGCGACGTAGAACGCGAACCCGGCGGAGGCGGTCATCCAGATCAGCAGCGCCAGGACACTGCCCAGGGAGCCGAAGGCGAAGCCACGCCCCTTGGCGTTCGGGGCCGCCCAGTACAGGACCGCCAGTATGACGGCCACGCAGACGACGAGGGCGGGCCACTTGGCGATCGACCAGACCAGGAGCGCCGTGTCGCCGATGCCCAGCAGGGCGCCGAGCTCACGGGCGATTCCCCCGGTCAGCACCACCATCAGAGCGCAGGCGCAGGCAAGGATCATGAGCACCAGGGTGAGTCCGACGCGTACCGGCAACACCTTCCACAGCGGACGGCCCTCGGGCAGGTCGTAGACCGAGTTCGCCGCACGCATGAACGCCGCCACATAGCCCGAGGCGACCCACAGCGCCCCCAGCAGGCCGGCGATCGCCAGCACCGAGCCGGTGCCGCCGCTGCCCTCCAACTGGGTGATGGCGCTCGTCATCACCTCCTTGGCGGCTCCGGGCGCCAGCTTCTCGACGTTGTCCAGCGCCTTCCGCGTGGTCGACTCCCCCGCGATCCCGAGGAGCGAGACCAGCACCAGGAGAGCCGGGAAGAGCGACAGGATCCCGTAGTACGTGAGCCCTGCGGCCCGGTCGGTCAGCTCGTCGCGCTGGAACTCCTTCACCGTCCGTTTGAGGACCGCCCACCACGACGCCCGGCCCAGCTCGGTCGGCGCGTCCGGCGCGTCGCGCTCCACCTGGGCCTCGGGCCCGTTCGGCCCACTCCTGTCCCCTTCCTCCGTCCGCTCCGTCCCCCCGCTGCCGCCCGGGGCCGGCCTGTGCGGGGAACCCTGCTCACTGCGCTGTTCGTCGGCCATGGACGGCGGCTACCCCCGACAGCGTCGATATGCAGGCTCGCCCGGCCTTCTGAAGCAAGCGTCGCAGCACAGGTCGCACCTCTCCGCCCACTCAAATGGCGTACGCGGTCGAGCAGGCGCAGAGTGAATGAGGGGGCCGCACGGGCCGGGAGGGGGACAGGCTCGTGGCAATGACTCTCTCTGTGAGGCAGATATGGCCGACACCGAAACGCTGGGCACAGGAACCGCCACCGACCGCCGCTCGGAGGGATCCCGCGGCCGGGGCAGAACGACGATCGCCGACAACGTCGTCGCCGCCATCGCCGGCATCGCGATACGGGAGACCGACGGCGTCCACTCGATAGGCCGAGGAGCGTCGAAGGCGCTGGGGGCCGTCACCGGGCGTATGTCCGGCTCGTCCGGCTCCTCCGCCGCGGGGCGCGCCGTCAAGGTCGAAGTGGGCGAGAAGCAGGCCGCGGTCGACGTCGACGTCAAGGTGGAGTACGGCACGACGATCCACGAGCTCGCCGACCGGATCCGGTCCCATGTCACCGACGCCGTGGAGTCGATGACGGGCCTGGAGGTCGTCGAGATCAACATCGTCGTCTTCGACGTCCACATACCCGGGGACGATGACGACGATTCCGACGATCAGGGCGGGTCCCGCTCGGGCGGAAGCTCTCCTCGCGTCCAGTGAGGGGCGTTCACGGTTGACCGAAGGCAAGGAGAGAGCATGCCCGACCGTCCGGACGGGCGCCGGAGCCGCCGCGCTCCCGCCCGCCCCCTGCACGGGCGGACCGCCGTCGTCACCGGCGCCGCTCGCGGCATCGGCGAAGCGCTCGCCCACAGCCTCTCCCATGCCGGGATGCGCGTCGCCCTGCTGGGGCGGGAAAGGACGGCCCTGGAGAGGACGGCCGAGTCCCTTCCCGGCCCGAGCATCTGTGTCGAGTGCGACATCACCGACCGTACGGCGCTCACCGACGCAGCACGCCGCGTGGCGGCCGAACTCGGGCCCGCCGACGTGGTCGTGGCCAACGCCGGCATCGCGGTGAGCGGCCCGTTCGACCGGACCTCCGGTGAACTCTGGCAACGCGTCATCGACGTCAACCTCATCGGCTCCGCCAACACGGCCCGCGCCTTCCTGCCCCAGCTCACCGCCACCCGCGGATACTTCCTCCAGATCGCCTCGACCGCCGCGTTCGGCGCGGCACCCATGATGAGCGCCTACTGCGCCTCCAAGGCCGGAGCGGAGTCGTTCGCCCTCGCCCTGCGCGGCGAGGTCGAACCGGACGGCGTCCAGGTCGGCATCGCCTATCTGCACTGGACCGGCACCGACATGCTCACCGGTATCGACGACCACCCCGTCCTGGCAGCGCTGCGCCGCAACCAGCCCCGCCCCGCGCGCCGGGTCCACTCCCCCGCGCAGGTCGCCCGTTGGCTCACCCGGGGCGTCACCCACCGCACCCCGAACATCTACGCCCCGCCCTGGCTCCGCTGGTGCCAGCCTCTGCGCCCCCTGTTCCCCGCGCTCGTCGCACGGGCCACTCGCCGCGAACTACGGGACCTTCCCCGGGAGGAGTCCTCCCCCGCCGAGGTCCTGGGTGCCGGAGGCCGTGCCGACTGGAACGCCTCCCGGGTCTCGCGCCCCGCTGCCCGACGCGACCGGTAGACCGGACCGCCGCGTTCCGGCGGAGTGGCGGAGGGCCGGACCGACGATCACGGCCCTTCCCCCCGTACGCGGGTGGCCTCGCCGGTCCGGCCCCGGTGGGCCAACAGTCGCTGGACGGCGGAGAGCGCGGCCGTGGTGGCGCTGGTGGAGCGGAGGGCGGCGCGGGCGGCATTGGCACCCGGCGCCCCATGCACCCCGCCGCCGGGGTGTGCGGACGCGGAAGCCAGGTAGAGCCCCTTCACGGGCGTCTCGGGGCGGCCCGTTCCCGGCACGGGCCGGAAGATCAGCTGCTGGTGCATCGAGGCCGTGCCCCCGTTGATGGCGCCGTTGTGCAGGTTGGCGTCCGCCGCCTGCAGGGACGCCGGGGCGAGAATCCGCCGGGCCCGGATCCGGCTGCGGAAGCCGGGGGCGTACCGCTCGACCCGCGCCTCCATCCGGTCGGCCATCCGCTGCTGTTCCCCGGCCCCCCACCGGCCGGTCAGCCCGTCCGGGCCCGCGTCCGCCTTCACCGTGTGGGGCACATGGGTGTAGGCCCAGGCCGACTGGGTGTCCAGCGGGGACCGGGTGGGGTCGGCGGTGGTCATCTGTCCCATCAGGAGGAACGGGCGGTCCGGCACCAGGCCGCGGGCGATCTGGGACGCGCACCGGGTCAGCTCGTCGACGCCTTCCGCCAGGTGCACGGTCCCGGCGCGGGCGGCGGGCGCACTGCTCCACGGGACGGGGCCGCTGAGCGCCCAGTCCACCTTGAAGGTCGCGAAGTCCCACTGGAACCGGCGCATGTCCTCCAGGAGCCGGCCCGGCAGGTGCTCGGCGGCGACCAGCGATCCGTAGAGGCTCGGGGCGGAGACGTCGGCCAGTACGGCCCTGCGGGCGGGTACCGCTCCCCCGGTCTCCGTACGGACGCCCACGGCACGCCCTTGGCGCACGACGACCTCGGTCACCCGCTGCCCGCACCGCACACGTCCCCCACGGCTCCGCAACCGCCCGACCAGTGCGGCGGTGAGGGCCCCGGCGCCGCCGACGGGAACGGGGAAGCCGTGGAACTGCCCCAGCATGGACATCAGCCAGCCGAAGCCGCCGCTGCCCGCCGCCTCGGGGGCCAGATCGGCGTGCAGGGCGTTCCCGGCCAGCAACAGCCGCCCGCCCTCCCCGGCGAACTCCTCCTCGCCCAGTCTGCGGACGGGGAGGATCAGGCTGCGGGCCAGCCGCAGCCCGCCCCCCGCCCTGAGGCGCGCCGCCAGCACGGTGCCGGCCCGGACGGGAGGGAAGGGCGAGAAGAGGGCGTCGACGATGCCGTCGCCCACGCGGTCCCAGATGTCGCAGAGGCCGAGCCAGCCGTCTCCGTCGCCGGGTGCGAACCGGTCGAGGCCCACAGCGGTCGCCGAGCGGTCGCGGTCCAGTACGGCGCACCGGCCGTCGAGCAGCGGATGGGCGAGCACCTGGGGTGCGTGGCTCCAGCGGAGCCCATGCCGGTGCAGCTCCAGCCGGGCCAGCACCGGGGAGGCCCCGGCCAGCGGATAGAACGAGCTGAACAGGTCGTTGACGTACTCGGGATGGACGCCGCGGTCGCTGCGGACCGCGCCGCCCGGCTCGTCCTGTGCCTCCAGCACCTCCACCGACCAGCCCGCGTCGGCGAGCAGATTGGCGGCGACCAGGCCGTTCGGTCCACTGCCGATCACCACTGCGTCGACCATGGGAGTGCCACCCTCCGTTTCAGCGGCCGATCCCCCTGCTCGGCTGTACTCGATGTCGGCTCGGCTGTACTCGATGTCGGCCGGTCGCCCGGCGCGCCTATGCGTGCGAGCCCTCGCCCGTCCGCGCGGGCGTCCGGCTTTCGGTGAGCCGGGCGAGGCGCGCCAGCATGGTGCGGTGGCGGATCTGGATCAGCGAGTCCAGCAGAACGTTGTGGAGCGTGCCGCCCACGCCGCGCAGCGGGTGTTCGTCGACGGTCACGAGGGTCTTGTCGCCCCAGGGCCGGATGTCCAGGGCGATCCGTGCCGACCCCAGCGGACCGGCCTCGGCCTCCAGCTCCAGCGTCCGGGGCCTCTCGATGCGCCGCACCACCGTGCGGCCGGTGAACTCCTTGGGCCCCAGCCGCACGCTGTAGGCGATCGAGGAGCCCAGCTCGGGCCAGTCACCCTGCTCGCGGCGGGACTCGGAGGTCCCCACCACCCAGGTGCCGTACAGCCGTTCGTCCTCCAGGACCGCCCACACGGCGGACGGAGCGCGGTCGATGAGGTGGTGCCGGGCGGCCATGTTCTTCCTCGGTTCGTCGGTTCGTCGCTCGGGCGTCCCGGACACCCGAGCCTTCAGGTCACGGACGGTTCGGTTCGAGCTGTCGGACACGTCCGTCGAGTTCGCGGCGGTAGAAATCGATGAAGCCGTCGGGATCGGGGCCCGCGTTCTGCATGACCAGCCGGTCGAACCCCGCGTCGACGAACCCCTGGGCCACCTCGATGTACCGTCCGGGGTCCGCTCCGCAGGCGAACTTCTCCAGGATGTCCTCTTCGCGGACCGTGGCGGTCGCCGCGTCGAAGTTGACCGGGTTGGGCAGCTCGCTCATCACCTTCCAGCCGGTCAGCGCCCACCGCGAGGTCTTGAGCGCGGCGCGCGCGGCGGTGTGCGCGTCGGGGGCCCAGGCCATCGGGACCTCCCCGTAGCACGGGCCGGTGCCGCCGGCGTCGCGGTAGTGCCGGACGATGCCCGGCTTGTCCTCCGTGGCGAACAGGCCGTCGCCCAGCTCGGCGGCGATCCGGGTCGATTCCGGGCCGCTGGCGGCCACCGCGATCAGCGGCGGATCGTCGGGCAGGTCGAAGACCCGGGCGTCCTGGAGTCGCAGATGCTTGCCCTCGTAGGACTGGTAGCCCCCGCTCCACAGCAGCCGGATGATCTCCAGCGCCTCCCGCAGCAGGTCGTGCCGGGGCTTGACCGCGTCGGGGAAACCCGGGCCGACGACGTGTTCGTTGAGCCGCTCCCCCGAGCCGACGCCCAGGACGAAGCGGCCTTCCGAGAGCAGGGCGAGGGTCGCGGCCGCCTGGGCGATGACGGCGGGGTGGTAGCGCACGGTGGGGCATGTCACCCCGGTCGCCAGACCGATGCGCGACGTCCGGGCCGCGATGGTCCCCAGCACCGTCCAGGCGAACGGCGAGTGCCCCTGGTTGTCGAGCCACGGGTGGTAGTGGTCGCTGATCTCCACGAAGTCGAATCCCGCCTCCTCGGCGAGCACGGCCTGCCTGACCAGCTCCGCCGGGCCGAACGCCTCCGCCGCCAGCTTGTATCCCACCTGCATGTGATCCTCGTTCCGTGTGCGTCGCGGCCGTTTTGTCCGCCGTTGCGTCCTTCTCGTCGTTTCGTACGCACAGGGGTACCCCTTGTCGCAGACGCGTAACGTCCGGCTGCCCCGCCCGGTGTGGAGCTGGTTGTCATGCGCTTCGCAGAGGCCGGGTACTTCGGCGAGACCGTCCGGCACCGGGCAGTCCGGCATCCTGCGCGAGGGGCTCGACGGCCGGACCAAGCTGCGCACCGTACCGAAAGCGAGATCGCACGGCAGACGGCAGTTCGACGACAGGACCTAGGTGTATTGACCCGGAGGGTTGTTGACGCGGCTGATGGGCGGGTGTCCGTTGAGTGCGGTGTGGCAGCGGTGGTGGTTGTAGGTGTGGAGGAAGTCTGCCAGGGCTTCGGCTCGCTCGGTGTTCGAGGTGTAGGGCCGGATGTAGGCCCATTCGTCGAGCAGGGTTCGGTTGAAGCGTTCGACCTTGCCGTTGGTCTGGGGCCGGTAGGCCCGGGTCAATTTGCCGGTGGCGCCGAGGCCGGCGAGGGCGTTCTTCCAGGCCAGGCCTTTGCGGTAGGCCCAGGCGTTGTCCGTCAGGACCCGCTCGACGCGGGGTATGCCCTGGGCGTGGAAGAAGGCTGCTGCGCGGGTGAGGAAGCCCGCGCAGGTCGCGGCTTTCTCGTCGGGGTGGATCTCGCTGTAGGCGAGGCGGGAATGGTCGTCGACGGCGGAGTGGATGTAGTCGAAGCCCATGTTGCCGCGGGTGGCGCGGCCGGCCTGGCGGCCCAGGGTCCTGTGACCGCCGCCGTCGGGGATCCGGCCGAGTTTCTTCACGTCGATGTGGATCAGCTCGCCGGGCCGGTCGCGTTCGTAGCGGCGGATCGGGGTGCCGGTGGGACGGTCGATCCAGGACAGCCGGTTCAGCCGGTGGCGGGTCAGGATCCGGTGCACGGTCGAGGCGGGCAGGCCCAGGACCGGGCCGATGCGGGCGGGGCCGAGCTTGCGGGTCCTGCGGAGGTCGCAGACCCGGGCCTCGACGGCCCGTGGGGTGCGGTGCGGTGTGTGACGGGGCCTGCTGGAGCGGTCGGCCAGGCCCGTTTCGCCCTCCGCGCGCCAACGCCGGACCCACTTATGGGCGGTAGGCCTCGATACGCCCATTTCGGCTGCCACATGAGCGACTGGCCGCCCGCCGAGGACGCGATCGACCAGGATTCGCCTGCCATGAACGGTCAGCCGGGCATTACGGTGGGACACGAAGACCTCCGTGCGGTGAAGACTCGACACCTCCACCACACCGGAGGTCTTCGCCATGATCAAGCCCGGCCGGCGTTAACAACGCTCGTGATCAATACACCTAGGATCTGCGGCATGGCGACACGACTCGTGCAGATCAACATGAAGGCCCATGACGACGCCGCGCTCGGGCGGTTCTGGGCGGAGGCGCTCGGCTGGGGTATCGACAGCGAGGGGCCCGGGGTGACCAACCTCGAACCCGTGGGCTTCACCTACCCCGGCCCCGAGGCCGTCTGCGTCGACATCATCGCCCGCCCGGAACCCAAGACGGTCAAGAACCGCGTGCACCTCGACCTGGCCACCACCTCGACCGCCCATCAGGAGGAGCTGGTCGCCCGTCTGAAGAGCCTCGGCGCGACGCCCGTCGACGTGGGACAGGGCGACGTCCCCTGGACGGTGATGGCCGACCCGGAGGGCAACGAGTTCTGCGTCCTGGAGCCCCGCCCGGTCTACCGGGACACTGGGCCGATCGCCGCGGTCGTGGTCGACTGCACCGCTCCTCGGGAAATGGCCCGGTTCTGGGGCGAGGCGATGGACTGGACGCTGCACGAGGTCACCGACGACTGCGCGACCATGCGCTCCGCCAAGGGCGTCGGACCCTACTTGGAGTTCATCCGCACCCCCGACACCAAGAGCGGGTGGAACCGCGTCCACCTCGACGTCCGCCCCTACCCGGGTGACGACCCCGCAGCCGAGGCGGCCCGACTGTGCTCCCTGGGCGCCACCGACCCCGGCATCGACCAGTCCGCGATCCACTGGACCGTCCTGGCCGACCCGGAAGGCAATGAGTTCTGCCTCCTCGCACCTGCCTGACCTGGAGGAACGGCCCAGGGCAACGGCCCGGGCGGGTGCCGAATGGCGGGGCGCGGTCAGTCCGGCCTCACTCGTCAGAACCCGTCCGTTCAGGGCAGCCTGCGGTGCCGGTGCGTGGAGACCGGCCGCCGAGTCCGCCACATGCGCGTACCGAGGTGTCGGATGAGGGGCCGCCGGGAACCCGTGGTCCATCGAACGCGGGTAGTCCGAATCCAAGGAGGATGCCGTGGAAGCCGGCCTGGTGCGATGGGTGGGCGCGGCGACCGCTGCCTACGGTGTGGGGGTTCTCGTGCGTCCGGCCTTGATGGCCCGTCCGTGCGGCCTGGGCGATGAGGACGGGTCCGTCCCGGCCCCTGCCGCCCTGTTGATCCGGGCCATGGGTGTTCGGGATGCCGCGATCGGCCTCACCATGATGGCCGCGAAGGACCGCTCCGTTCGGCAAGCGGCGACCGCCTGCCGGGTCGTGGCCGATCTCGGCGACGCGGTGCTCTTCGGCACGCAACTCCCCGATCCGGCCGCCCGCCGCAAAGCCGCGGCGGTCGCGGGAGGCTGGGGAGCGCTCTGCGCGGTGGTCGGCCTGGCGTCGGATCGAGCTCGGGTTCGCTGAGACGGCCCCGTTCACATGAAGCAGCGGGGATCGCGGTGTGCAACCGTCCGGTGGACATGCCTGACGAGCAGGCCCGTCGCGTGAAGGCCGGCGTTGCGCGAGGTGGGTTCGGCGGTGAGGCGCCAGGGGCCCGAGTCGCACAGCCCGGGGGCCGGGGTCGCCGCACGGAGCCGGTCGGCGAACGCGGCGGGGATCGAACGCGACCTTCCCTCCTGGCGGAACGTGGTCACCAGTAGTGGCGACGTCCTCCTACCGCGTGCCCCACAGCTCCTAGAACCCAGAGCACCGCACCGACAGCGACCAGGATGATGCCGATGGTCCACAGAACGCCGATACCGGCGATCAAGCCGATGATGAGAAGTATGAGGCCGAGGATGATCATGATGCCTCCGATCAGACACACCCCCCGCGTCTAACAGTCTGACCTCGAAGGGACCAGCCCACAACAGGGGCGGTGCGATCACCCCACAGCCTTGGTTCGCGGCGGGGCGTTACGGGCGGCGGGGCGTGGGCACTCGAGGCACATCCGCTCCACGGCGTCGGCCCTCACCCGCCGAGCGCACGGCAGAAGGGCAATGAGATGACCATCCGCACCCGCCTTCCTCAGCGGACCAAGGGCCCGGGGGCCCTGGTCACCGGCGGTTCCCGGGGCCTCGGGCTGTTCCTGGCCCGGCAACTGGCGGAGCGGGGGTGCGTCGTGACCATCGCCGCCCGGGACGCCGGCGAACTGGAGCGGGCGGCGGCTCAGCTGCGCGAGGAGACCGGGGCTGCCGTGCGTACCGCCGTGTGCGACGTACGTGACCGTGTGGCCGTACGTGACCTGGTGCGGGAGGTCCATCAGCGGGACGGCCTCGACCTCGTGATCGCCAACGCCGGGGTCATCCAGGTCGCGCCCGTGGAGGCGGTGGGCGCGGCGGAGTTCGGTGACGCCATGGACACCATGTTCTACGGCGCTCTGCACACCTCACTGGAAGCGCTGCCGTACCTCAAGGAGACCCGGGGCCGTCTCGGCCTCGTCGGGTCGGTCGGCGGTCTGCTCGGCGTTCCGCATCTGCTGCCCTACTCGTGCGCCAAGGCAGCGGTCGGGGCGCTCGCCGAGGGGTTGCACGCCGAGGCGGCCGCCTCCGGTGTGAGCGTCACCGCCGTCCATCCGGGACTGATGCGGACCGGATCGCACCGGCAGGCCGAGTTCGGCGGAGACACGGCTGCCGAGTTCGGCTGGTTCAGCACGGCGGCGGGCGCTCCGCTGCTGTCGATGGACGCCGAGCGGGCCGCCCGCAGGATCGTCGACGCGGTCATCCAGCGGCGTGCCCGGCTGGTACTCACCGCGCCCGCCAAGGCAGCCCAGCTCGCGCACGGCGTGGCGCCGGCCCTGACGACCCGGCTCAGCGGCGTCGCGGCCCGGCTCCTGCCGTCCGCGTCGGGTCCGGGCCCCCTGCGCCAGGGCGCCGAGGCCGGAGAGCCGCGCAACCCGATCGCGAAGATCGTCCGCGCCTGGGGCAGCGCGCGCAACGACCGGGCGGTGCGCCAGGCCAATCAGCACGAGCCCGGGCCGCGCACCAGCTCGTAGGGGAACTTCCGTTCACCCACGGGGAGTTCTGACTGCCCATGCGGCGGTCCTTCGGCTTTCGCCGGCCCGCCTCACGACTGCCTGCCCGGCATTCCCGCACCCACTTCGGCCGCGGGGATTCCACCGCCGGCAGCTCCCGCCGCCGGATGGGGTGCCCCGGCCGACCACACTGCCCGCAAGAGTTCAGCCGTCGTCCGACGCGTCGAGGTCGAACACCGTCCGGTCGGGGTAGGTGCGGCCGGTCCGCCCGGGAGCGCAAGCGGTACGGGGCGTCGCACGCCTCTCCGGCGGGGCGGCGGGAGTCCGCCGGGGCCGACGTGGTGACCCCGTCGGTCGTCAACACCACCTTGTCGGGGCGGGGGACGAGAACCGTGCGACGGTCCTCACGGAGACGCTCGCACTCAGGCGGTCTCCTCCCCCGATTCACCGGTGACGTCCAGCTGCTCCAGGGGCCGTGTCGCCGGCCCCTGGAGCACCGCACCGTCAGTGGCGAACCGGGATCCGTGGCACGGGCACTCCCAGGTCGTTTCCGCGTCGTTGAAGGAGAGCAGGCAGCCGAGATGAGTGCATCGCGCGGATACCGCCCGCAGCGTCCCGTCCTCGCCACGGTGAACGGCGCAGCGCCGCCCCTTAACCCGTACGACCGCACCTGTACCCGGGGGGATCTCGTCGACCGAGTCGACGTGCGTCACTCGCATCCGGTCGCCCACGAAGTGCTTGGCCACGTCGGTCTGCTGCCGCAGGAGCGCGGGGGCCTCGCGGAGCACGTCCGCGAGGCGCCGCGGGTCGTACAGCTCCGCCCAGGCAGCAGAATCGCCGGAACCGGTGATCAGGGACGTGAGCAATCGGCCGGCGAGGATGCCGCCGGTCATGCCCCAGCCTCCGAACCCGGTCGCCACGTACGTATGCCGGGCCCCGGCGTGGAAGGGGCCCACGAGGGGCACCGTATCGCTGGGGTCGTTGTCCTGGGCAGCCCACCGGTATGCCGTGGGGCCCACCGGAAAGCGTTCCCGCATCCAGGCGTCGAGACGCTCGAAGCCTTCCCGCGGATCGCCCGTTCCCGGCGTGAAGCTCTCCCCGGTGACGATCAGCAAGCGACGGCCCTCGTCGAGCGGTGCCGTACGCACCGAACGCTTTCCCTCGTCCTCGGTGATGTACATGCCTCGCGGGGCCTCGTCGGCAGCGACCGGGGCGGCCACCACCAGCTCCCGCCGGGGCGAGAGCCGCGCGAAGAGCAGGGCACGGTCGAAGACCGGGTAGTGCGTGGCGATGACCACGTCGCGGGCGACCACCTGCCGCCCCTCCTCCGTCGTCAGCCGGCACGGCTGCCCCTCGGAAAGGCCGGTGACCCGGGTGCGTTCGTGGATGAGGCCGCCCCGTTCCCCCAGGTCCTCGGCCAGTGCGGCAAGGTATTTACGTGGGTGGAACTGGGCCTGTCCGTCGAGCCGGACCGCGCCCGCGACCGGGAAGGGAAGCTCCGTCCGGGTGACGAACGAAACGTCCAGGCCCGCATCGGCGGCGGCCCGGGCCTCCGCCTCCACGGCATCGCGCGAGTCGGGCCCGGCCGCGTAGGAATAGGCGCTCACCCGTTCCAGATCGCAGTCGACGTCCAACTCGTCGGCGATCGCCACCAGTCGCTCCACCGCGTCCAACTGCGACCTCGCGTAGAGCCGTGCCGCCTCGGCGCCCCGGGTCCGCCGCAGGCGGTCGTACACGAGCGAGTGCAGCGCCGACACCTTCGCCGTGGTGTAGCCGGTGACCCCGGAAGCGATGCGGTCGGCCTCCAGCACGGCGACGCTCCGCCCTGCCCGGGCCAGCTCCCAAGCCGTGCTGAGGCCCGCGATGCCGCCGCCCACCACGGCGACGTCCACTTCGATGTCCTCGGTGAGGCGCGGGTGGTCGGGGAGAGGCGCGGTCTCCATCCAGTAGGACTCCTCGAGCCCCGAGAAGGAACGGGGGACGGCCATGGTGTGTTCTCCCCACCTAGGGTGCGCGAGCTGTTCTGGTGCCGCCGGGTACCACGGCTGCCGAACGCCAAACGCCCCGCCGACAGGCAGGCGGGCGGGTGGGCGGGTGGTTGGTGGTTGGCGAAGGGGTCGCGGCAGAACAGTGGTGTTTGGCGCAGCGCCTCCCGGGGACCCGGAGGGTGCAGCGAACCACCGGTAGGGAGTGATCACGATGTCGAACCCGCAACAGCCGGAACAGCGGCGCAGTGACAAGGGCGGGGCAACACCGCAGGACAGCGCCGAGATGAAGGCACGACAGCCGGAGACCCGCAGCGGGCCCGGAGCACGCGCGCACGGGACGGACAAGGATGGCAGCAAGGGCGGGGGCCCCGGGGGCGGAGTTCCGCCGGAGGAGCGTCCGGACCACCCGTAGCGGCTCAGGCGTGGTGCTGGTTCTCGGCGCGGCGGTCGGCCGGGGGCGCGGCGAAGCCCCCTGGGGCGGCGCCCGGCGTCGGTGGGTACGGGAACGGAAGCGGGCCGTCCGGTCGCGCGGTCAGGGACGACGCCACGCGTCGGAGCGCAGGTGGGACCCTGCCTGAGGGCCCATCCGCAGCATTCCGCCGTCCACCGTCCAGGAGGCGCCGGTGGTGTACGAGGAGTCGGGTCCGGCGAGAAAGGCGACCACGGAGGCGACCTCGCGGGCGTCGCCGGGGCGGCCGAGCGGGATGCCCGGCCGGTCCACGCTCCCCACGTCCGTGTCCTCCTGGCCCGTCATGGGCGTGGCGATCTCACCGGGAGCGACGGCGTTCACCGTGATGCCGTACTCGGCCAGTTCCAGGGCCATCACCTGCGTCAACAGGCCGAGGCCGCCCTTCGCGGCGCAGTAGGGGGCGGCGCCCACGCGCGGTTGGTGCTCGTGCACCGAGGTGATGTTCACGATCCGCCCCCCGTCTCCCTGGGCGATCATGCGGCGGGCCGCACGCTGCGAGCAGAGGAACGGGCCGATGAGGTCCACGTCGATCACTCGCTGGACCGTGGCGTGGTCCAGGTCGAGGAACCGGGTGGACGTGCCGGTGCCCGCACAGTTGACGAGGACGTCGAGCCTGCCCAGTTCGTCCGCCAGGGCGTCCACCACCTCGGCGGCGCCCGGCAGCTCGGTGAGGTCCAGCCGGGCGACGGCGGCACGCCGGCCGGCGCCGCGGACTTCGGCGGCGGTGTCCTCGCCGCCCTGCCGGTCGCGGTGGTAGGTGATGCCCACGTCCATGCCCTGCCGCGCGAGCTTCACGGCGACCGCTCTGCCGATGCCCGAGTCCGCCCCGGTGACCAGGGCGACGGGGGTGCTCAGCCCGGTGGCGTCGGACATTTCTCCTCCAAAGGCGGTACGGGGAAGGGGGCGGGGCCGGACCGGCCGTGCTGGGAGTACCGCGCATACCCGGTGTCAAACGTGCTGTTCACCGGCTTCGGCGTCTCCCCCGTCGGGCGTGAGGTCGTCCAGCAGGGCGTGGCAGTCGGCGATCAGGCTGCCGAGTGCGGCTCCGGCGTCGGGGCTCTGGCCGTGCAGGTGCCTCTTCACGGCGACCAGGGCCTGCCGGGCGTCGGCCAGTGCGGAGTCCCGCCGGTCGCGCTGCTCCTGGTCCGTACCGTCGGCCATGAGGGACTCGTACGCTTCGCACGCCTCCGCCGCTGCCGACAGGAGCCGCCCGATCTCGTCCCGGGCGCGGCCCAGGGGGCGGGGCAGTCCGCGGTCCTCGGAGGCGGTCTCCCAGAGCGTGAGGGTGAGGGCGAGCAGCCGGTTCGCCACCTGGGCCCAGAGGATGTCCCAGTCGGAGGACGGAGCGGGGGTCCAGCGACGGAGGCGGCGGCCGGGGTTGAGCCGGAAGCTCTCGGAGTCCCACCCTCGTCCGACGTACAGCTCCGACAGCGCGGCGAGCAGGTCCCGGGCGCTGCGGTGCCACTGTTCGGCCCGCGGTGCGTCGTAGTCCACCATGCCGTCGGCCATGTCCCGCAGCAGGTGTGCGCTGTCGCGCGGGAGGGCGGACGCCAGTCCGCGGACGTGTTGGGCGTGGACCGGCGGCAGCACGAGGGCGTTCACGGCGATGCCCACGGCGGCCCCCACCAGGGTCTCCAGCAGCCGGTGCCCGACGGCCGGCCAGGAGTAGGAGCCGTACGCGAGGACGAAGAGAGCGGTGGTCGGGGCGTACAGGCCCTGCCCGCCGACGGGGGTCAGATTGCCGAGCAACGTCGCCAGCGGGAGAGCGACGATCACGGCGAGCATCGTGTCCCCGGTGAACGCCGCGGCACCGGCGGCGAGCAGCGTGCCGGCCGTGATCATGAGAATGATCTGGACGGCGGTGCGCAGGGACCGGTAAACGGTCCCCTGGACCAGCGCGACAGCCGCCCAGGGAGCCATCAGGGCCATGGGCGCCTGCAGCCACCATCCGGTCAGGGCCCAGGCGATGATGGCCGCGGCTGCCGCCTTCAAGGACTGCACCACCTGATAGCGGTCGGGCCGGTGCAGACGAGGCGCGAGGCGGGCGAGCGCGGCCCTCATGACCGAGGGACGGGTGGTGACGGGTGCGGCACGCTGAACTTCCCTCCGCCGGTCGGACGATGTGGTCGGCGACGTGGCATTCACGCCGCTCGGATCAGATCGCATCGGGTCGTCCGTACCGGGTTGCGCAGATCGTGCATGCGGCGCGGTATGTGTACGTGCCAGGTGTGATCCCGCACGTGCCGCTTCAGGTCGCGGGCTTCCCGTTCGCGGCCGGGAGGCGGTTCCCGCAGCTGTCGGAATCCTTGCTGCGGGGGCGATGGGGCCACGCCCGTGCGCCGTTCATGGCCGGATGCGGCCTGCATACGCGTTCACTCCTCATCGGCGATGCGCGGGACCGCCGTCGGAGTCCCGGGCGGCGGTCGGACAGGGCCGCCCGGGACTCCCACGGGCGCGCCTCCTGTCCGAGCACATCGCCCGGCTACCCGTGCCCATGGTGCGTAAACGAGGGTGTCTCACTCGACATAGGACTCCAATCCGCCCCGCCGCCGGATATCGAGGGTCGCGCAGTGGAAAGAGCCTCCGAAGGGCGCGTAGTGCAGCAGATCGCAGGGGACCGGGTCGAACCCCCATTTCTCCAGTGCACGCAGCATGGCGGTGTGGTGGCGCTCCGCGATGACGCGCTTCTCGTCGATCATGAGGACGTTCATGCTGAGCCACTTTCCGCACAGGGAAGTGACGCGCAACAGGGGATCGCGGATGGGATCCGGCGGGGGCGCGACAAGAATGTCCCATGTTCTCAGAATGTCGGGCAGACGGTCCACGTCGATGTATTCGGGGTTGACGAGAACCTTCCCCGGGGCGAGCAGCATGAAAGTGGTGTCGATGTGCATGGGTGTGCGACATCGGCTCTCGATCTCATGAACGCGGTATCCCGGACCGAGATGACGTCTTACCCACTCGATGCCCAGCCGATTGGTGACATTGCTGCGCGTGACGAACAGATCGCGGCCCGCCCGGACGAAGTCAGCGGCGTCGAAGACGGGTTCGAACTCGGTCAGGATGTAGCGCACCGGTTCACCGGGGCCGGGGGGCCGGTAGCCGGGGTCGTACAGCTCATCGGTGAGCTGCGGCTTCGGCGCGGCGGTCCAGCGGGCGCCCCGGCGAAAGTAGTCCTTGAGCAGTGCCCGGTAGGAATGGGTCTCGAAATATCTGGACGGCCAGGCCATCGGCGTTTCGATGATCTCGTCGCCGATCACCAGCATGCTGTCCCTGGGGCAGGTGTTGCAGAATCCGCGTGACGACCAGTCGGGGGTGGAAAAGCGCCGCCGATGATCGACGGGATCGGGCCGGGTGACCGAGATGCCGAGGGACTGGAGCAGGGTGACGAATTGTTCGAGTTCCTCCTGGGCTGGCCCGATCATGGCTCGCGGATATCTCAGTCCTGCGGCAAGCCGCTGAACCCGGGCGGCCCACGGCGGTACGTTGCAGGAGACCACCGGGTGCCGTGAGGGAGTCGTAGCGCCGTCGAGACGCCCGACGAGAACTTCCTCCAGCGGGTCCCACTCGTTGTGCGAACTGACGGGTGAATGAGGAATTTCCGCGTCCTCACCCGCTCTGTCCTCGTTCGCCGCTGTGACCGGATCGCTCATGTGTACACCTCGCGTATCCCCGGCCGGACCGAGGGGGGAAAGCGCCCTGCAGTGGGCACGGGAACCCGGGGTGCCCAGAACCGGCCACATCTAACACCGCGCCGCACCGGGTTCCTCCGGTGCGATTCGGAACCGCACCGGCCCGGGCCTCCCACCCGCAGAGAGCATGAGGCCGGCCGGCGCCTTGCCCCCGAGGCACCGGCCGGCCCTGCGCGCGACGGTCAGGCCGCCTTCTTCAGGGAGGTGAGGTGGGCGAAGACCACCACGTTCGCGGAGTATCCGGCCTTCTCGTCAAAGCGGCCGCCGCAGGTCAGCAGCCGGAGTTCGGGCCGCCCGGTCTCCCCGTAGACCTTGCCGTCGGGGAACTTGTCCTTCGTGTACGTCTTCACCGCGTCCACCGTGAACACCGCGGTCTTGCGGTCCGCGCGCACCACGTTGACCTTGTCCCCCCGGCGCAGTGCGTTGAGATTCAGGAAGATGGCAGGGCCTGTCTTGGTGTCGCGGTGGCCCACGAGCAGGGCCGTTCCGTCCTCACCGGGTGACGGCCCCTCCTTGTACCAGCCCGTCAGCTTGGGCTTGCTCAGCGGCGGGGCTCCGAGCCTGCCTTTGGCGTCCAGGCCGAGACCGGTGACCGCAGCCTCGATGTAGATGGCGGGAATGGCAACCTTCAGTGGTCGCGAGGGCGCCAGCGGAGCGTGCGAGGCGGGCACATGACGATCCGGTTTGTGCGGTGCCCGTCGGAACGGCTCCCGCCCGCCGCCCGCGGAGTCACCGCCGCGGGCGGCTGTGGCCGACATCGTGTCCTCGGAAGCGTCCGAGGACACCCAGACGATGCCGGCCACCAGAGAGAACGTCACGCTCAGCGTCATCGTGAGACGACACGCGCGCGTCGGCCCTCGTCGTCGCCCTCGGCAGCGAGAGTTACGCCTCGCCACGGGCACGGCGCCGTGCGGACCGGCGCATCATGATCAGGCCTGCGGCGCCCGCAGCCCCGGCAGCCAGCACCGCGCCGGCGGTTCCGGCGTTCGAGTCGCTCTCGGAGCCGACAGGCTCCATGCCCGGGACGCCGCCGCCGCCCGCGGGGACACCGCCGATGGGCTGCTGCGGCTTGTGCGGCTTGCTGCCGTGGTTGCCGCGGTCGCACTCGACCTTGAAGCTCCGCTGCTTCGGACCTGCGGGAACGACCCACACGAGCTGGTAGGTGCCTTCCGGGAGCAGGTACGCCTCGCTGCGCGCACTGCCGTTGATGAGCGGAAGCCTGTCCATCAGGGTGGTCCCCGGCGGCACGGTCGGAGGCTGCTCGGTGATGGTCCAGGGGACCGAGGGGAACGACTCGAAGTTGCTCGCCGACAGCACGAACTTGCAGACCTCGACCCCGCCGCGGCTCGAGTGCCAGCTGACCGAGCGGACGTCGATGTTGCCGCTGTCGCCGGGTGCGGCGTACGCGGCGGGCGCTCCGGCCAGGGAGGCGCCCGCGACCGCGACCGCGACGGCCACCTTGGCCCCGGTGCGAACGCTGCGGGGACGGACGGAACTGGAGATGCGCATGGAGGCTCCTTCAAGTCGAGATGATTGTCGTACTGATCACCTGATCACCTAAGAAATGCCATGAAAAATATTAAAAGTCCGATAAGACACGAACATATGCCAAAAGTTCCCTGATCGGCCGATAGCCCGCGAGGGGAGCCGATGCACGGAGCGGCCCACCCAGCCCTCGACCACGACCGGCGCCGCAACAAGGCCGACCGGATCATCAGCCGACTCGAAGACTGCCGCGCGGTCGCGGCCCGTCGTGACGAACGGGCCTGCGTCTTCCGCGGCAACGCCATCACCGCGGCGATGCGGTTCTGGCTTCGCCGGCGACACGCCTTCCTGCACACCGCAATCTCCGGCCAACCGCCCGCCAGCCGCGTCCGGCCCGAACCACACTCCACACCTCGACTCGCTGTCGGTGAAAGGGAACGCCGTGGTCGGCACGGCCTCCCGCGCCTTCGACGGCGGCGAGTTGACCAACGGACGCAAGCGGCACCTGGTCGTGGGCCGCCTCGGCCTCGGCCTGGCCGCACTGGTCCCCCCGCGTCGGTGACGGACCGCAAGGCCGCCTGCGGGATGCTGCCCGCGCTGCGGGAATACCCCGTCGGCTCCGCCCGATCCGGGCGGCCGGCGCCTGCACCGGCGACGACTCCCCGAAGCCGCCCACCGGCCCGGCCTGCGCCTGGACACCGTCCAACGCCGTGACGACAGCCGCGGGTTCACCGCCCTGCCCCGCAGACGGGTCGTCGAGGGTGACCGAGGGAAGGGGCTCGATGGCACGATCAAGGGCACTCGACACCCGAGGAAGCGGGAAGCCCTGGCCAGCGTCGGGAACTCGCGGCGGACCGCGTCCTCGAAGAGGCGCGCGGGACGGCAGATCCGGTCCGCCTCGTTCGGCTCTCCGGCATCCATCCGAACATCGCGGTGAAGTATGTGCGCGTCGCGCACCCCGACAAGACGCTGCCGCGATCACTGAACAGGTGGTCGCCATCTTGGCGTCCCGAACGCGAGCAGCAGTTTCCCGGGCCCGGTGGGGTCGTGGATGCCGGGCAGGGGTTCGGCGAGCATCTCCAGGACCGGGCCGTGGGCGGCGAGGTGGATCAAGTGCCCGGCCATCGGCCCACAACCGGAAGCAGTCCGCTGGAGGTGTTTCGCGTGGACACCGGGCGGTCCACGGAAAGGGCCTGGAGGTGGCGCGTCAGTCCGAGGTGCCGCTGCGGCGGGCGTAGGCGCGGGCGGCACGGACACGGTCGCCGCAGCGTGTGGAGCACCAGTGACGCCGGCCGTGGGTGCGCAGGAGGAATCGGTCGCAGGGGGCGGAGCCGCAGGCGGCGAGGATGGCGGCGTCGGGACCGGTGAGCAGGTCGGCGGCGTCGGCGGCGAGGGTCGCCAGTGCGTGGCTGACGGCCTGGTCGGTGGGGTGCGCTTGCACGCGGCGCAGCCCTTGGGCCCCGTCCCAGGCGAGGAGGGGGGCGGTGGGCACGGCCGTGAGGGCCTCGTTCACCGCGCGCAGGGATTCCTCGGGCGGGGGCGCGCCGTCCACGCGCGCGGTGAATAGGGCCCGGACGTGTCCGCGCAGGGTGCGCATCCGCTGGGCGCAGACCTCGTACAGCTGCACCTCCGGGGCGGTCAGGCCGTGCGCGGCGAGCCAGCGCATGGCCGACTGGGGGACGGCGAGCAGGTCGTAGCCCTGGCCCGCGGGAAGGGTCGCCGTGGTGTCGGCGAAGTCCAACGACCGGTACCGGTCGGCTCCCGGAGCTGGAGGCAGGACGGTCTTCGCGATGTCGGCGGCCAGGGCCTCATTCATGTACCTCATGGTAGCACTTGCTTTTTTCCGTGAGATCCACCTACCGTGCAATCACGGAAAACGCGTAGAGTTTTCGTGAGAAACAAGGAGATGGCATGTCCCAGCTCACCGCCGGTCAGTTCCCAGTCCGCACGTTCGGCGGTCCGACCGCCCTGTTCGAGTACGGCGGCCTGCGCTTCCTGACCGACCCGACCTTCGACGGCCCCGGCGACTACCCCACGCCCGGTGGCCCGACCCTGACCAAGACGGCGCCCTCCACCGCTACGCCCGCCGATGTCGGCCCCGTCGACGTGGTCCTGCTCTCCCACGACGAGCACGCCGACAACCTCGACACCTCCGGCCGGGCCCTGCTCGCCGATGTCCCCCTCACCCTCACCACCCCCGGCGGCGGCGAGCGCCTCGGCGCGAAGGCCAAGGGCCTGGCCGACTGGGAGTCGACCGAGCTGGAGCGCCCGGGCGGCGGCACCATCACGGTGACCGCAGTCCCCGCCATCCACGGCCCCGGGCCGCGTGAGGAGATCGAGCCCTTCACCGGCCAGGTCGTCGGCTTCGTCCTGACGGGCGAGGGCCTGCCAACGGTCTACGTCAGCGGCGACAACGCCTCGCTCGACGCGGTCAGGGAGATCGCCGACCGCTTCGCCCCGATCGACACCGCCCTCCTGTTCGCCGGAGCGCCCCGGTTCCCCATGCTCTTCGACGGCCGACCGGTCGTCCTGGACAGCGCCCAGGCCGCCGAGGCCACCCGGATTCTTGACGCCCGCCGTGTCGTCCCGGTCCACCACGACAGCTGGGCCCACTTCACCGAGGGACGCGACGAACTGGAGGCCGCCTTCGCCGCCGCGGGTCTGACCGACCGTCTGGACCAGGACTGGGCGCAGCGCGCCTGAGCCCGGACCGCCACTCAGGAACGGAGACCTCACGCCGGGCCGGGGCTCCCCACAACCGAGCCCCGACCCCGGGAGCAGCCCCTCGCGGCGCCCTCTGCGCCGCGCCAGAACGACAGAAGGACCCGATCACTCGTCCACCGGGACCAACGCCGGCTCCGCCGCTTGACGACACAGACCTCGACAGGGCCAGGCCCTACGCCCCTCCACCGCCACCCACCGACGGCGGCGCCCTCGTGAACTCCCGGATTGCACGGGCTCATTTGGCACCTGGACCTCCTGAGAGTGCGTCGGGCGGGCGTTCCGGGCGGGCGGAAGCAGCAGGACGCGCTGTGCTCCCTCCTGCACGACCGCCTGGCCACCCGGCCGAGGTCCGGCTGGTACTCGTCGGGCTCAGGTGAACATGTCGAGGTAGTGCTGTTGGTGGACCGGGTGGTAGTCGCCGAAGTCGACGGATGCCGGGTCACCGCCGGTCTCCGCGGCGACGAGTCGGTCGAGGTAGTAGTCCCAGCCGGGGCCCACTCCGCCTGCCATCGCCGGGTCGTCGCCGACGGACTGGGTGAAGGTGAGGGTCGTGGCGCCCTCGTGCTCGACGAGCGTGAGCGTCATGTGCCAGACGAGTTCCTGGCCGGGCACCCGCGAGATGAGGACCAGACGGCGGGGGGCCTGGCACTCCTGGATGGTGAAGACCTCGGCCTGGTGCTCGTCGCCCTCGTAGAGCATCCGGAAGTCGACCGAGCCGGTCGACGGGTCGCCGGTCCATTCGCCGATCCATCGGGCCAGCCGGTCCGACTCGGTGACCGCCGCCCACACGTCCTCGATGCCGGCCCGGAAGGTGCGGTCGAAGGCGATGCTGTCCAGGCCGTCGACGGTCACGCGACGCCCGGTGGGGGTGCTGGTCATGCGGATTCCTCCTGAGGTCTTCCGGTACCGGGAGCGGCGTCGGTGCCGGCCCGGCGATCGTGGACGGTTCTGCGGACCTCCAGGTCGAGGGCGTCGAAGGCGCTCTCGGGGATCGGGGGCCGGTGCCCGGCGAGTTCGTCGAGCAGGGCGCGGACCGGGGCGAGACCCGGGCGGGCGAGCATGTAGTGGCGCTCACGCCCCCGGTCCTCGGCCGTGACCAGCCCTGCCTCGGTGAGCACGCGCAGATGCTTGCTCACCGCGGGCCGGCTGATCGGATGCCGCGCCGCGAGGTCGACCACTCGGGCCGGGCCGGAGGCGAGTGCGCGCAGCAGGTCACGGCGTACGGGATCGGCCAGGGCGACGAAGGGGTCCACCCCATATTGGTAACCCACAGGTTACCAATATGCAAGTCCTCGGCCCTCGACCCCGGTCCCGAAGCGGGAGGAGCGGGAGCCCCCGAGGGTCGCCCGCTTCGAGCGCTCACCGGCCAACCGTCGGCGTCCCCTCCTCCGAGGCGCGGTTGCACTTCGGGACGGAACTGCGGGAACTCGGCGGCGGGCCGCGTCGCCGCTTGCTCATGGTCGACAACGCGCCCGCCTTCGAGCTCAGCTTCTTCTGCGGCACCTGCCCGCTCCTCTTTCGCAGACTGGAGACCGCGAACGAGAAGCTGTTCCTGGAGGACATGAGCTCAGGCGCTATGTACGGGTGCAGCCCCTGGCTACCGGGGATGCGGGGTCGCAGACGTACTGGCGGTCGACGGCGCTGTGGCTGACGTACCGGCCGACGCACTGGTTGTTGGTGGCGAGGCCCTGGCCTCGGCACCAGTCGATCGCGGCGTTCCCATCGTGGAAACCGGGGCGGTAGATCATCCAGTAGCCCGGCCGCAGTGAGGCGTAGTCGCCGCTGTCGATATACCGCACGTCGTTGATGCCCTTGGCCCGCAGTGCCGTGATGGCCTTTTCGCGGGCGCCGGGGCCCTTGCTCTGGTCAACCGAGGCGAGTTGGGCGACCCAGGTGTCGGCCACCTCGTCGGCGGGTGGGGGTGCTTGGGTGGTCGGGTCTGGGTCCGGGGCCTCGGTGGCTTCCGGGGTGGGCTCCTGCGTGGCCGTCGGTGTGGGGGTGGCGGGTTCCCTGGCCGGGGTCGTGGGTGAGCTGGTCCGGTCGCCGCCCTTGTCGCGCCCCGCCTGGTCACCGGTGTCCCCGCGCAGTGCGAACACCGCCGCCGTGGCGGCCACCACGGCGACGGCCACCGCGATCACCGAGACGATCACGGGCGTACGGCTACGGCTACCGGTCCCGGGGTGTGGGCTGGGCGCGGTCGGCCCGGGCGCCGGGGCCCCGGAGGCGGTGGGGCGCGGGCTGTCCAGCTGGGTCGGGGGCGGTGGCAGCGGGGGAACGTACGCGGTCTGGGTCGGCTGCGCCCACGGCGCCTGCCCGCCCGACTCGACCTCCGCCAGCATCGCGTCCAGACGCTCGGCGCCGGGCCGCGCCGCCGGGTCCCGTACCAGCAGGGCACTCAGCACGGGGGCCAGCGGCCCGGAACGTACCGGCGGCGGCACCGGGTCATCCAGGACCGCCGCGAGCGTGGCGAGCGTGGTGGCGCGGCGCAGCGGGCTGACGCCCTCCACGGCCACGTACAGCACGAGGCCGAGCGACCAGAGGTCGGAGGCCGGGTCGGTGTCGACGCCGCGGATGCGCTCAGGGGCGATGTACTCGGGCGAGCCGATCAGATCGCCGGTCGCGGTGAGCGAGGTGGCGCCCTGGAGGGCAGCGATGCCGAAGTCGGTGAGGACGGCCGAACCGTCCTCGCGGAGCATGATGTTGGCGGGCTTGACGTCGCGGTGGTGGATGCCCGCCGCGTGCGCGGCGCGGAGCGCGGCCAGCACCTGGCGGCCCATTCTGGCCGCCTCCGCTGGAGGCAGCGGGCCTTGGCCGAGCCGGTCCTGGAGGTTGTGGCCGGGCAGGAGCTCCATCACCAGCCACGGGTGCTCAGCCCTCTCGCCCGCTTCGACGATGTGATGGATCGTCACCACATGGGGATGGTTCAGTCGGGCCAGCGATCTGGCCTCGCGCAGCACCCGCTCCCCGAGTTGGGCGCGCGCGTCGGCCGTCAGCACCGGGTCAGGGGGTCGGACTTCCTTCAGGGCCACCTCGCGGTGCAGCACGGTGTCGCGAGCCTGCCACACCGTGCCCATGCCACCGCTGCCGAGCCGCCGCAGCAACTCGAACCGTCCGTCGACGATCTCGCCGGGTGTGCTCACGCTCCCCGATCCCCCGAATCCCTCTACCCCGCCGTGTACTCCAGGCAGGGTAGAGGGTCATGGCCGGGGGCCGCGCGTCAGCTCGCGCGGTACGCCGTCCAGTGGTCCTGCATCCGCTGGGCCTGGCCCCCGGTGAACTGGTACATGCAGGCGTCGTACGTGTAGTCCATGAAGTTGTGGATCGGGTCCACGCCCGCCTGGCGCCTGCAACTGTCCTGGCCCTCGGGGCACTCGTACGCGGGGCTCTTCTCGGCCGCCGTGTCGTCGACGTAGTCGCCCTTGCCGTTACAGCCGCCCTGGAAGGTGTGGTAGAGGCCCATCCAGTGGCCCACCTCGTGGGTCGCGGTGTCGCCCTCGTTGTAGTTGCCCGCGGTGCCGCCGGGCAACGAGGTGTCCAGGACGACCACGCCGTCCATCTCCGGGCTGGACTTGTACGAGGTGGGGAAGGTGGCCCAGCCGAGCAGGCCGCCTCCGAGGTCGGCGGTGTAGAAGTTGAGCGCGTCCGGGCCGCCCTGGCGGAGCGTGGACTTCATCTGCTGCTCGGCGGTGGAGCCGTGCGAGAGGCCGTTGTACCAGGCGGCGTTGTCGGTGTAGGTGGTGGCCTTCAGCGAGAACTGGAAGCCGGAGTCGGCGTTGCCGTCGCCCTGGCCGCCGAAGCCCGCGTTCAGAACGGCTATCTGCTTGCTGATGTCGGTCGCGGTGAGCTTGCCCTTGGTGCCGTCGTGGATCACATGGAAGTAGACCGGGATCGTGACGGTCGTCGCGGCGGAGCCATCGAACCCTCGGTTGCTCGAACGCGCCTTGTCGAGCTTCTTCTTGAGATCGGCGTTCATCGCCTCGGCCCTGGCCGCGGTGATGTCGTTGGGCTCGTTCGCGTGGTCAACGTGGTCGTCGTGACCGGGCCCGGCCTTACGGGCGGAGGAGACACCCTCGTCGTCACACTCGCCATCGGCGTGGACGGCGCTGCTGGCGGATGCGGCGCTCGCGTATCCCGTGGGGGCGGACAGCGGGGCGGCAAGTGCCAGGGTTCCAGCCATGATTGCCGTGCCGAACAAGCGTCTACCCAGACGTGGAGATATACGGGCAAGGTGGCGCATGGTGACTCCTCGCAGATGCGGTCGGGGAGGGATTTCCTCACCGCCGGCGGCGAGATTACGTGGCCATGTCAGATGTGAGGGAGAAACGATCAAGCCCAATCAAACGTGAGGTAAATCGGGCCAACAAGGAGAAAATTTGAGGCACCAGTCAGTGTTTGAAAGATGGCTGAAACACATGAGGCAGCCAGGGCGGGCGGTGTGTCCGCATTAGCGCCACGAACGGACACTGCTCGCCCCGGTGGCGTGATCTCTCGGTAACAGGCGCGATCATGGCCAAAATTGATTGGTGGATCTGCCAGTTGGCCGGGGCGCGGCGAGGGCGCGCACCTGGTGGTGATCAGCAGGTGGTCCGGGTGAGGTGCTTGAGACGGATAGGGTGCCCCCGAAGTCAGCCATGGGGGGATCTCGTTGGAGCGACGGAAGCTGATCGGGATCGGGGCAGGACTGGCGGCCCTGCCCGCCTGGTGGGCCCTGCGTCAGGCAGCGGACGGGGCCAAGGGCGACTGGCGCACCGACACCACACCGCTGCAGCAGGCGTTCCCGCTGCTGGGCCCGCTCACCGACGCCAAATGGGTGAGCAGCCGGGACAACAATCGGGACATACCGTCGCCGGAGCTGGTGATCTCGGGCTTCGCCCGGCTGACACCGGGAAAGCTTGCCGAACTGACGGCGGCCCACACCTTCGTCTCCGAGGGTCCGGCCGATGACTTCTCCTCGTGGTTCGAGGAGCCACTCAAGGGCGAGGGGCCGGAGAACCCCCAGTGGGTCCGGTCGCACGAGCTCGAGCGCGACGGCAGCGGCTACTCCACCAAGCTGTGGTTTGACCGTCGCAGCGACACTGTCCGCTTCTGGGCGCTCAACCCGCACGGCTAGACGGTGTCCCGCTCCTTGTAGAGGCCGGCGTCGCGGCCGACGGGCCGGCCGCCTCTGGAGCCCTTCTTCTTCCGGCGGGCGGCCTGGTCCTTCTTCTCCGGGATGACCGCCTTGATGCGGCGTTTGCGCAGGTGGGCACGGTTGCCGCGGGACCGCCGACCGCGTCGTGGCGGGCTCGCGCGGTGGTGGAGTCGGTGCCGACCAGGGACAGGTCCACCTCGCCGCGCTTCGCGGCCTGTGCGATCAGGCCCTCCATCAGAGCTTCGAAGACTCCGGCGTCATGCCACTGCCGGAAGCGGTTACAGCGGGGCGCTGGGCGGAGCCGTCGGCGTCCGCCCTCGGCCTGCTTCTTCAGGCCGAGGGCGGTGAATCCGGCGTACGGGGCGAGGCCGTTTATGCTCGCGCGCAGAACGGTGGCCATCTCGCCGAGCCCGACCGCGGTCGGGCCGGGGCCGTCGGCACCGTCTCCGGGGCGGTACTCCCGCTCCCGGCTCCCCTGAGACCGAAATCGTCTACGGAACAGCTCTTAAGTCGGCCGCGCCGGTGATGGCACTATCCGTGGTAGGTGATGTAGCCGTTGCCGTCACGGTCGTGGGACTTCTTGGTGTACGAGTGCACGTCCGCACGGGCGCCGGAGGGCTTGTACAGGTAGATCGTGTCCTTGTCGTTGTTCCAGATGAAGTTGCAGTTCTGCCGGTAGACCACGTTCTTGGCATCGGAATCGGTGCCGTAGTTGCCGCGCAGCTTGATGTAGTCGCCGGGCTGCAGCTTGTGGGTCGCCGGGAAGGTGAACCTGTTGCCGGCGGCGTCCTTGACGACGTAGCCCTTGAGGTTCACGGTCGCGGTGCGCGAGTAGTTCTTGATCGTCAGGTACTCGTGCTTCGTGTTGCCACCGGAGCACTTGTTGGAGTCCGAGCCGGGGGCGTCGTACTGGACACCCTTGATCTTCAAGGCCGAGGAGTACTCGGCGGCCTGCGCCGGAGCGGCGGCCGCGAGGCCCAGGGCGAGAACCGAAGCGGCGGTAGCAGCGGCGGTCAGGGCACGACGGACATGCATGAGGAGTCCCCCCTCAATGGAGCGAATGTAGCGTCCAGGAGACTATCGAGACTTGTGACCGTCCGGTGAAGGAATGGGGAAGAAAATCTGCACGACCTGAGGCGCCGAAAGACAACTCACAGACCTCAGTCGGCAATGCGCCCGTGCGGTGCCAGATGGGCGCGACCTCCGGACAGCACTGCCGCTCGGGATGCCCAGTCCAACCCTGGTCACCGTCGATGTCGGCTCACCTCCGCTCGCGCGGAGAGCATGGGGCACGGGGGCACGGCGGCACGGCGGCACGGAGCACGGGGCTGAAGCAGCAGGCTCCGGGCGGCGATCTCACCCCCCCACCCAGCGCGTCCACGATCACCCACCCCCACCCGGCTCCAGACCAACGGTTTCAAGCTCCGCCGCTTCGAGTCCGGGACTTCGCAGGCCGCCTTTGCGGTGGCATCGGACACGCCGCGTTGGCATCATCACGGTGGAGCACCCGGAAGCCGTTCCTCAAGATCAAAGCACCGCGCCAACAAACTGACGCCCGGTCACAGAACTCAGCAAGCAGTCAGCGGCAGTACCACCGGAAGGCGTGGCGAGCCGCCACGAACCGCCAAGATCCACAACTGGCTGCACCCTTGCTGACCTGGAAAGACACAGGTCAGCAAGCCCTCTGCCACGCACACCAGGAGATCGGCATGAAAATGCTCATCAACGTTCCCGAGACCGTGGTCGCCGATGCTCTGCGGGGCATCGCAGCGGCGCACCCCGAGCTCACCGTCGATGTGGAGAACCGGGTCGTCGCCCGGCGGGACGCTCCCGTGGCGGGGAAGGTGGGGCTTGTCTCCGGGGGTGGTTCCGGGCATGAGCCGCTGCATGCCGGGTTCGTCGGGCCCGGGATGCTGTCGGCCGCCTGTCCCGGGGAGGTGTTCACCTCCCCCGTGCCGGACCAGATGGTGCGGGCGGCCGCGGCCGTCGACAGCGGGGCGGGGGTGCTGTTCGTCGTCAAGAACTACACGGGCGACGTGCTGAACTTCGAGATGGCCGCCGACCTCGCCGAGGACGAGGGGGTCCAGGTCGCCCAGGTGGTGGTGGACGACGACGTGGCCGTCAGCGACAGTACGTTCACCGCCGGGCGGCGCGGCACGGGAGCGACGCTGTTCGTCGAGAAGATCGCCGGAGCGCTGGCGGACGAGGGCGCGCCGCTGGATCGGGTGGCGGCGGTCGCTCGGCAGGTGAACGGGGCCTCGCGCAGTTTCGGGGTGGCGCTCGGTGCCGTCACCACTCCGGCGAAGGGCAGCCCCACCTTCGACCTGCCTTCCGGGGAGCTGGAGTTGGGCATCGGCATCCACGGTGAGCCGGGGCGTGAGCGGCGCCCGATGATGACGTCCGGGGAGATCGCCGACTTCGCCGTGAACGCGATCCTGGAGGACCTGCGCCCCACCGGCCCGGTGCTGGCGCTGGTGAACGGCATGGGGGCGACACCGCTGCTGGAGCTGTACGGCTTCAACGCGGAGGTCCACCGGGTGCTGTCCGAGCGGGGCGTCCCCGTGGCCCGTACGCTCGTGGGGAACTACGTGACATCGCTCGACATGGCAGGCTGCTCGGTGACGCTGTGCCAGGTCGACGAGGAGCTGCTGCGGCTGTGGGACGCGCCCGTGCGGACGGCCGCGCTCCGCTGGGGCCGCTGAACCGCCGACGGGGCCCGTGACCGGTTGAGGAACAGGAGATCATGTGCTCGACACCGACTTCTTCCGCCGCTGGATGACCGCTGTCGCGGCGTCCGTGGAGCGTGAGGCGAACCATCTGACCGAGCTGGACTCGGCGATCGGGGACGCCGATCACGGCAGCAACCTCCAGCGCGGGTTCGCAGCGGTGACGGAGGTGCTGGAGAAGGACGCCCCCGCCACCCCCGGTGCGGTGCTCACCCTGGCCGGACGGCAGCTCATCTCCACCGTGGGCGGGGCCTCCGGCCCGCTCTACGGGACGCTGCTGCGCCGTACGGGCAAGGCGCTCGGCGACGACGACGCAGTGACGGGGACCCAGTTCGCCCAGGCGTTCGCGGCCGGGGTGGCCGCGGTGGGCCAGCTGGGCGGGGCCCAGGCCGGGGACAAGACGATGCTCGACGCGCTGCTGCCCGCGGCGGAAGCCCTCGCCACCTCGTTCGACGGCGCCGCCGAAGCGGCCCGTGCCGGTGCCGTGGCGACGGTGCCGATGCAGGCGCGCAAGGGCCGGGCCAGTTACCTCGGGGAGCGCAGCATCGGGCACCAGGACCCGGGCGCGACTTCGTCGGCCCTGCTGATGGAGGCCCTCGCGGCTACGGCGACGGACGGAGTGGGCGCGTGAGCGACGAGCAGCAGGTGGGCATCGTGCTGGTCTCCCACAGCGGTCCGGTCGCCGAGTCCGTCGTCGAACTGGCCCGGGGGCTCGCCGCCGGAGGGGTCACCGCACCCGTCGCCCCGGCCGGTGGGCTGCCCAACGGCGGGCTCGGGACGAGCGCGGAGCTGATCGGGCGGGCCGCCGCGTCGGTGGACCGGGGCGCAGGCGTCGCGGTCCTGGTGGACCTGGGGAGCGCGGTCCTCACGGTGAAGTCCATGCTGGCCGACGGCGACGAGCTGCCCGAGAACACCCGGCTCGTGGACGCGCCGTTCGTGGAGGGCGCGGTGGCCGCCGTGGTGACGGCCTCGGCGGGTGGTGACCTCGCGGCCGTGGAGGCGGCGGCTTCGGAGGCGTACGGCTACCGCAAGACGTGACCCCCGCACGGCGCCTCGTCCCCCGGCGGAACGCCCCCGCGTGGCGCCCCGCACTCCGTCGCCGCAGACTTGACGCCATGTCGACAGGCAGACGCAGTGCGGGGCTCCTTCTCTTCCGGGTCACGGCGGGCGAGGATGCCGGCGAGCGGGATGTCGAGGTGCTGATCGGGCATATGGGCGGGCCGTTCTGGGCGGGGCGGGAGGCGGCCGCGTGGTCGGTGCCGAAGGGCGAGTACGGGCCGGACGAGGGTCCGGAGGCGGCCGCCCGACGCGAGTTCACGGAAGAGCTGGGGGTGCCCGTCCCGCCGGGTGAGTGGATCGCGCTGGGCGAGTCACGGCAGCGCAGCGGCAAGACGGTGGCCGTGTGGGCCCTGGAGGCCGAACTGGACCTCGCGTCCGTCGTGCCCGGGACGTTCACGATGGAGTGGCCGCGCGGGTCCGGCGTGCAGCAGGAGTTCCCGGAGATGGACCGGTTCGCCTGGTGCACGCCGGAGCAGGCCGCCGAGCGGCTCGTCGCCGGACAGCGGGTGTTCGTCGACCGGCTGCGCGCTCAGGTGCGCGGGGCTGCCGCCTCCCCCGGCGCGTAGGCGGAGGCCCGGGCCGGATCCGTGCGCACCTCGCGGCCTGCCCGCAGTTCCAGGACCTCGCCGGTGAAGCGGGCCCGGAAGCTGCGGTCGTGCGAGACGACGACGACCGCGCCCCGGTACTGGTCGAGGGCCCGCTCCAGCTCCTCGACCAGGCTCAGCGCGATGTGGTTCGTCGGCTCGTCCAGCACCAGCAGATCCGCCGGCCGGGTCACCAGACGGGCCAGGGCCAGCCTGCGCTGCTGGCCGACCGAGAGGGACGCGACGGGCACGTCGAGGTCCTCGGGGCGGAGGAGGCCGAGGGCCAGGAGGTCGTCGGCGTACTCGTCGGGGAAGCCGGGCAGGCCCGCCGCGAAGGTGGCGAGCAGGGTACGCCGGGTCGGACGAGCGGGCAGTTCCTGCGGCAGGTAGCCGATGCGGGCGTGGCGGGTGACCGTTCCCGTGTCGGGGGTCAGGTCGCCCGCGAGGACCCGCAGCAGGGTGGTCTTCCCGGCCCCGTTCTCACCGGTCACCAGAAGCCGGGCTCCCGGGGTCACGCGCAGGGAGGAGAGGTGGAGCCGGTTGCCGACGGAGACGGAGTCCAGCTCCACGAGGGCCCCCGGGCCACCCGCCGGGCCGGTGGAGTGGGTCGCCGAGCCCGTCTCCGTACCGGCCGACGGGCGGCCGGTGAAGGCGAGCGGGCGGGGCGGGGGTGGCACGGGTGACCTGCGCAGGGCGTCCAGTCGGGTCCGCGCCGCCCGGACCCGGCCGGACAGCTTGGCCTCGTGCGAACGGCGGTGCTTGCCGAAGCCCTCTTTCGGGTCGCCCCCGGTGGCCGCGAGCCGTGCTCCCGCCGCCTCGACGAGCGCCTCGGTGCGGGCCAGGTCCGCCAGGTACTCCTCGTGCTCCTGGGCCCAGCGGCGGCGGGCGGCGGCCTTGGCGGTGCGGTAGCCGTCCCAGCCGTCCCCGTACCGGGTGACCGTACGCAGGTCCCGGTCGACCTCCAGGATCACCGAGGTGACCCGTTCCAGGAACGCCCGGTCGTGGGTGATCGCCACGACGGTGCCCCGGTGGGCGCGCAGGTGGTCCTCCAGCCAGCCGACGGCGCGGGCGTCGAGGTGGTTGGTCGGTTCGTCGAGCAGCAGCAGTTCGGGAGCGGCGGCCAGCACGCAGGCGAGGGCGAGCCGGGACTGCTCGCCGCCGGACAGCGTGCCGAGCGGGCGGTCGCGGGTGAGGTGGGCGAGGCCGAGACCGTGCAGGGCCGCTTCGGTACGGGCCTCGGCCCGGTAGCCGTCGCGGTCCTCGTAGGCGGTGAGGAGGTCCCCGTACGCGGTGAGTTCCGCGTCGGTGGGTTCCGGGTCGCCGGGCTTCCGCTCCGAGAGGCCGGCCTCCGCCTCGCGGATGCGGTGTTCGAGGGCGCGCAGTTCGGCGAGGGCCGCGTCGACGGCGTCCTGCACGGTGGCGGCCGGGTCGAGGTCGAGCGTCTGGGCGAGGTAGCCGGTGCCGCCGGGGAACCGGACGGTGATCTCACCGGTGTCCGGGGCCTCGGCTCCGGCCAGCAGGCGGAGCAGGGTGGACTTTCCGGAGCCGTTCTCACCGATGACGGCGGTCTTCTCACCGGGCCGGACGGTGAGGGTCACCTGGTCGAGTACGGAGCGGTCCCCGTACGCCTTGGAGACGTCCTTCATGGCCAGTTGAGCGCGCTCGCGCTGGGGGTGCATGGGTGCCTTTTCCCTGGGTGACGGCCCGCGACGGCGCGCACGGAAGCGCGGCGGGAGCGGGGCGTGGATGCCGGACGGCGGAGGGACGGCGGCGGGCGCGCGGGGTGACGTCGACGTCACCAGAACATCGTGACAGCGAACGTCGTGACTGCGAACATCGTGACAGAGAACGTCGTCACGAGGGCCTTGGCACCGGGGCGTCTCAGAAGGACGCGTGGTGCGGCGCGCTGCGGCCGTCCGGGCCGGGAATCAGCGGAAGAAGTAGTAGAAGCGGTACGAACCCATGTCGGCCAGTCTAGCGGCGGGCGGCCTCCCCCTGCCGGGGTTTTCCCCCGCCGGGGTTCTCGGCCGCCCCCGCTCGTTGGTCAGCCGTTGGGCAGGATGACGGCCCGGCCGTTGATCCTGCCGTCGTGGAGGCGCTCGTACGCGAGCGGAGCCTCGTCGAGGGAGTACGTCTCCACGTGTACGTCCACCGCTCCGGCGTGGGCCAGGTCGAGGACCTCGGCCAGCTCCTTGCGCGAGCCCCAGTAGGGTGCGCAGACAGTGGCCCCGTACGGGATCGTCCCGAAGCCGACCGGGAGCGCGCCGCCGCCGATGCCCACGAGGGTGACGTCGCCGTCCACGCGGGCGACGGCTCCGGCGGTCTGCACGGTGGGCGGCGCTCCGACGAAGTCGAGGACCACGTGGGCGCCGAGGCCGTCGGTCAGTTCCCTCACCCGGGCGGCCGCCTTCTCGTCGGAGAGGACCGCTTCGTGCGCGCCGACGGTCCTGGCCAGCGCGAGCTTGTCCTCGGTGACGTCGAGGGCGATCACCCGGGCGGCCGTCATGGCGCGCAGCAGCTGGATCGCGACGTGGCCGAGGCCGCCGGTGCCGATGACGACGGCTGTGGAGCCGGGCACGAGCTTCGCCAGGGAACGCACGATCGCGTGGTACGGGGTGAGCCCGGCGTCGGTGAGGGGCACCGTCTTCACCGGGTCCAGGTCGCCGATCGGGACGAGGTGGCGAGGGTTGTCGACGATCATGTACTCGGCCATCGCGCCCGGGGCGCCGAGGCCGGGCGGCATGATGCCGAGCTCCCCGGCACGCAGGCAGTAGTTCTCCTTGCCCTCCGCGCAGTTCACGCAGGTGCCGCAGCCCCAGGGGCCGTACACCGCGACGGAGTCGCCGACCGCGAAGCCGTCGACACCGTCACCGAGGGCGGCGACCGTGCCGACACCCTCGTGGCCCAGGGTGAGGGGCAGGGGGAAGGGGATCTGCTCGGCGGGCCAGCTCATCACGGCGATGTCGGAGTGGCAGACGCCGGCGGCGGTGACCTTCAGCAGGACCTGGCCGGGGCCGGGCTCGGGATCCGGGACCGTGACCACCTCGGGGGCGGCGCCGACGGTGCGGTACTGAACGGCTCTCATGGGTCTCCTCGCTTCTTCCTTGCTTCTTGCCCGGTCTCGCCGCCCCCCCCGTATTTCTCCGTGTTCTGTGTTCTCTGTTCTCTTTGTCGCCCTCGTGTTCCCTGGTTCTCATTGTCGCCCCCATGTCCGTTGCCCGCCGGTAGGCGAGGAGCGGAGGCCCCGGGGCCTCCGGCGGGCGCGCAGGGCCGATGTCCCCACGCGACATTCGTCCCGTGGGGACACCAGGAGGACGCGTCAACGGGGGGCCGCGGGGGCGCGGCGCAGCGCCAGCGCGGCGACGTCGTCGCGCCGGACGCCGCCGGAGAACTCCTCCAGGTCGACATGGAGCGCGTCGAGCAGCTCGCGCGGACCGTGCCCGGCCCAGGCCGCGACGCGCTCGTCCAGCGGGTAGAAGGCACCCGTGGCATCGCGGGCCTCGGTCACCCCGTCGGTGACGACGAGGAGCGTCGCGTCCGGCGGGAAGTCGAAGGACTCCGCCCCACGGGCCTCCCGGCTGAGTCCGGCGAGGCCGAGGGGGACGGAGGTCCGGTGGAGGGTGACGGCCGAGGTCCGGCCGTCGTGCAGCAGGCGGGGCGGCAGATGGCCGCAGTTCACGGCCTCCACCCGGCCGCTCTCGTCGAACCCGAGCACGAGCGCGGTCACGAAGCGTTCGGCCTCGCCGGTCTGGACGGAGAACTCGTTGTGCCGGACGACCGCGTCCTCCAGCGCCTGGACCACTCCGGTGAGCGTGGGTTCACGGATGGCGGCCTCGCGGAACGCGGCGATGGCCGCGAATCCGGCGCCGATGGCCGCGAGCCCTTTGCCCTGGACGTCCCCGATGATCACCCGGGTCCCGTGGGGCGACTCGACGACCTCGTAGATGTCTCCGCCGACGAAGCGGTCCTCCTCGATCGGCTCGTAGAGCCCGTACGCGAAGACGTGGTCGGTCACGACGGGCAGCGGCCGCAGGATCTGGCGTTGCAGGGTGACGGCGGCGGACCGCAGCCGCGCCATCTCGGTGGCGTGCCGGATGCGCGCCGCGCAGGCGGCGACCCCGAGGGCGCAGGCGAGGACGGCGAAGCCGATGCCGAAGACGAAGTCCCAGAAGGTGCCGTCCGCGCCGGCCCGGAAGCCGACGACGATCGTGGTGATCCACACCGCGACCCAGATGGTCTGGCGGAGGCTGCAGTAGACGGAGGCCAGCGCCGGGACGACCACGAGCAACGGCACGACCCGCAGGTCGTTGCCCGCCCTGACGTCGAGGAAGACGACCAGCAGGGTAAGCAGGGCGAGACCGCCGACCAGCGCCCCGTTGCCGATGCGGCCCTGGGACACCGCCGCGATGCTCGCGTCCGGGCTCTGTACGGCACCGTCCCGGTGCCGTACACCGCTCTGCCTCTTCTGCGTCTGTGGCTTGTGTGCCATGTCCAGCAACCTCATGGGCACGGCCTGTCCTCCCGCTGGTGCCTCGGCGCCGCCCGCAGTTTCGGCCGGTCCCTTCCAGTTGACCGGGAGGCGGGCGTCCGCACAGGAGGCATTGGGACCCCGAGGGGGTGCCGAAGGTCCCGCCCGGGACTTATGGCCCGGGGCTTCGGGCCCGGGCCGGGGGTGCCTCAGGTCCCGTGGGCAGCGGGGAACGTGGCGGGGACGAGCGCCGAGATGAATTCCGTACGCCGGCGAAGCCGGAAGCCGAGGGACTCGTAGAGCCGGATGGCGCCCGTGTTGGAGGCGGACGCATGCAGGAACGGCGTCTCGCCGCGCTCTCGGATCCCGTGCGCGACCGCCAGGACCAGCCGGCTCGCCAGTCCCTGCCCCCGTACGGACTCGTCCGTGCAGACGCCGCTGATCTCGGTCCAGCCGGGCGGGTGCAGCCGCTCCCCCGCCATCGCCACCAGGGCGCCGCCCCGCCGGATACCCAGATACGTGCCCAGCTCGACCGTGCGCGGCAGGAAGGGGCCGGGGCGGGCGCGCGCCACCAGGTCCAGTATGTCCGGCACGTCCCGCGGGCCGAGCAGGGCCGCCTCCGGGTCGGGCGCGGCGTTTGACGACTCGTCGACCAGCTGGACCCCGCCACCCCGGAAGACGATCTCCCAGTCGCGCGGTGGCGGCGCCCGGAACGCGGCCAGGTCGACGGAGCTGCCCGGCCCCGCGAGCGCCGCGAGATCGGCCCAGTCCTGGGCGTCCGGGTCGTCGGGGAGCGCGATCCAGGGGGAGACGTCGACGGGATAGCGCAGAATCCGGCCACGGCTCTCGGCGAAGTGGGCGTGCGGACCGGTGAGCGACGACCGGGCGGGATTGTCCAGCGGGTGGAGCCGGGAAGGCGTATCGGTCCGGGGCCGGATGTCGTTCTGGGTCATGGTCTCCTCGGTCTTGTTCCGTTCGACGCTCGGTTGCTCGGCCGCGGGTTCCCCGCTTCCGGAGCAGGGCACCCGTCGGGGAGGAAAGGCCAGTGGACACGGCGTGCAGTCCGCGAGTCGAATCCGTTCATGGCACCGCGATCATCGGCCGTCATGCGACAACCGTCGGGGGCCTCCGGGGACCGACGGGAGCCGTCACGGCGTGCGCACGCCCGCGGCCGAGCGGCGAAAACGACTCATCCGTAGGCCAATACGTGCCAGTGCGGTCCCAACGGCCGCCCGCCTGTGGCACTCTGGTGGCGACCGCCCCACCGGGCTCCCCCGTACCGGTGGGGCGGTTCTTCGTGCCTCCACGGCTCACGCTCCTCACACGCACTCCGCTGACGCGCCTGTCACTCGCGCCGCTCGGACAGCCGCAGATGACGGCTCCTCAGAACCGAACCAGGCTTGTTTCCGGCCACCTCGATCCGTAAGGCCAGATCAACTCCCTTCGTCACGCATGAGAGCCGTGGCCCCGGGCAGGCGACAGGCCTCAGGGCCTACGAACCAGGAACCAGGGAGCGTGAAGCGACATGACCGTGCAGACCGTGCAGACCGCCGGTACGGAGCGGACGGGCACCAGCGAAGAGCTTCCGTGGATCGAGGACGCCGGGAAGATCGCCCCACTGGACGCGCGCCGCCTCTCACGCCTCTTCTTCGACCGCCTCCAGGTCCTGGAGGAGGGCACGCACGAGTACCAGTACGCGCGCAACACCCTCATCGAGATGAATCTGTCCCTCGTCCGCTTCGCCGCCAACCGCTTCCGCAACCGGGGCAGCGGCGACATGGAGGACATCGTCCAGGTCGGCACCATCGGACTGATCAAGGCGATCGACCGCTTCGACCTCTCCCGGGAGGTCGAGTTCACCTCGTTCGCGGTGCCGTACATCGTCGGGGAGATCAAGCGGTTCTTCCGCGACACGAGCTGGGCGGTACACGTGCCGCGACGCCTCCAGGAGCTGCGGGTCGATCTCGCCAAGGCGAAGGAGGCCCTGGCCGGTGAACTCGACCGGGACCCCACACCCAAGGAACTGGCGGAGTACCTGGGGATCGAGGAGTCCGAGGTCACGGAGGGGATCGTCGCCTCCAACGGCTATACGGCGGGCTCCCTGGACATGCCGACCGATACCGCGGAGGCCGGCCCCGGCCAGGCCGCCGGACGGACCTTCGCCGACGTGCTGGGCGATGCGGACCCCGCCATGGAGACCGTGGAGAACCTGCACGCCCTCGCGCCCCTGCTGGACGAACTGGACGAGCGGGAGCGCCGGATCATCGACATGCGCTTCGGCCAGGAGATGACCCAGGCGCAGATCGGCGCGGAGCTCGGAATATCGCAGATGCACGTGTCGCGGCTGCTCAGCCGGATGCTGGGCAAGCTGCGGAGCGGGATGCTCGTCCAGGAGTGACCGCCGGGCGAACAGCCCGGACGAGGGGTGTTGCGGTTCTGACTGATGCATCAGTCAGAACCGCAACACCCCTCCTCTTTCATGGTACGCACCCTCCTTGTGTTGAGGTTTTCTCAACACATCGTTACGGTGGCTGACCATGCAGCAGCAGGACGAGGTGGCCGCACGGGTCCGGCAGGTGATCGACGCGGCGGGTGTGAGCGCGCGCGAGTTCGCCCGGCGGATCGTCATCGATCCGTCGAAGCTGTCCCGGTCCCTCAACGGCACTCGCCGCTTCACCGCCGCCGAGCTGGCCCGGATCGCGGACATCGGCGGCGTGGACGTGGGCCGGCTGCTCGGGTCGGCGGCGACGCCGTCGCCCGTACGTCCTGTGTCGGGCCCCCGCCCGTCGCCGCCCCCGCCGGAGGGCGGCAGGCCTCTCCAGATCGTGCGCGAAACCGTCCGGCTCATCGCCGAGCGCGGATTCCATGCCGTCCGGGTCGCGGACATCGCCGCGGCCTGCCACACCAGCACGGCGGCGATCCACTACCACTTCCCCGGCCGTGACGAACTGCTCGAAGCCGCGGTCCGCTGGTGCATGGACGAGGACACCCGTCGCCGCGCCGACGCCACGGCCGGTACGCGGCACGCCGGGGACGAACTGCGCCTGCTGATCGAACTCCAGACGCCCCGCACCGAGCAGCAACGGCGGCAGTGGTGCGTCTGGCTCGACCTGTGGGCCGAGGCCGCCCGGTCCACCACGGTCGGGCGACTCCACGTCGAGTACTACCGCCAGTGGCGGGAAACGGTCGCCGAGGTGATCCGGCGCGGCGTCGCGCAGGGAGTGTTCCGCCCGGTCGACGCGGACGGCGCGGCCCTCGCCCTCACCGCCCTCATCGACGGCCTGGCCTCCCAGGTCCTGGCCACCGAACCCGGCGGCCCGCACGACACGGTCCCGTACACCGGCGCCCAGGCCATGCACGACACGCTGATCGCCCATGTGGATGCCTGCCTGACAGCGGCTCCCACGGCCGCCGACTGATCCCCGTACGACGACAAGCCCCCCACACCACCCCCCAGCTCCCCCGGAGGAGATGTTTCCGCATGCCCGTCAACCAAGACGTCATCATCACCTGTGCCCTCACCGGAGCCGGCGACACCGTCGGCCGCAGCCCCCATGTCCCGGTGACCCCCGAGCAGATCGCCGCCTCCGCCGTCGAGGCCGCCGGGGCGGGCGCGGCCGTGGTCCACATCCACGTCCGCGAGCCGGAGACCGGCGCACCCTCCCGCGACCCCCGGCTCTACCGGGAGGTCGTCGAGCGGATCCGGGAGACCGGCACCGACGTCGTCATCAACCTGACCGCCGGTATGGGCGGGGACCTGGTCATCGACCCGGAGGCCCCCCTCCGCCAGCTCCCGGGCACCGACCTGGTCAGCGGGCTGGACCGGCTGCCGCACGTGGAGGAGCTGCTGCCGGACATCTGCACGCTCGACTGCGGTTCGCTCAACTTCGGCGACGGCAGCAACCTCTACGTCTCCACCCCCGACATGCTGCGCACCGGTGCGAAGCGCATCCAGGAACTCGGCGTCAGGCCCGAGCTGGAGATCTTCGACACCGGGCAGCTGTGGTTCGCCAAGCAGCTCCTCGCCGAGGGGCTGCTCGACGACCCCACGGTCTTCCAGCTCTGCATGGGCATCCCGTGGGGCGCGCCCGCCGACCCGGGGGTCCTCCAGTCGATGGTCAACATGCTTCCCCGGGGCGCCCAGTGGGCGAGCTTCGCGCTCGGCCGGATGCAGATGCCCTGGGTCGCCCAGTCGATCCTGCTCGGCGGACACGTACGGGTCGGCCTGGAGGACAACCTCTATCTGGGCAAGGGCGTCAAGGCGACCAACGGCCAGCTGGTGGAGCGCGCCGTGCGGATCACCGAGTCCCTGGGCTCCCGGGTCGCCACACCCGACGAGGCCCGCGAGAAGCTCGGCCTGCGCCCCCGCACCTGATCCCCCCGATCTCCCGACTCCTCTTCCCCTCACCGTCTTTCCGGAGTGCCGCCCATGACCGTCATCCCCTCCCCCGCCCCGCCCCCCGGTCCCTTCTCCTCCTGCGCCCCCGAGGACGTACGCCGTGTGGCGTGCGTCGGGGCCGGGGTGATCGGCGGTGGCTGGGCCGCCCACTTCCTCGCCCGCGGTTACGACGTCACCGCCTGGGACCCCTCCCCCGACGCGGCCGTCCGGCTGCACCGGCTCATCGCCGCCGCCTGGCCCGCGCTGGAACAGCTCGGGCTGGCCGACGGGGCCTCGCAGGACCGGCTGACCGTCACCGCGACCCTCGAAGAGGCCGTGGCCGAGGCCCAGTTCGTCCAGGAGAGCGCCCCCGAGAAGCTCGGCCTCAAGCGCGATCTGCTGGCCCGGCTGGACGCCGCCGCCCCCGCCGGTACGGTGATCGCCTCCTCGACCTCCGGCTATCCGATGACGGACATGCAGACGCAGGCCGCCGACCCCGGGCGGCTCGTCGTCGGGCACCCCTTCAACCCGCCCTACCTCATCCCCCTGGTGGAGGTCGTCGGCGGTGAACGCACCGACCCCGCCGCGGTGGAGTGGGCCTCGCGTTTCTACGAGGTCGCGGGCAAGTCCGTGATCACCATGGACCGCGAGGTGCCCGGCTTCATAGCCAACCGGCTCCAGGAGGCCCTGTGGCGCGAGGCGCTGCACATGGTCGCCAACGGCGAGGCGACGGTCGCGGAGATCGACGCGTCGATCACCGAGGGGCCGGGGCTCCGCTGGGCGGTGATGGGGCCGATGCTCACGTTCGCGCTCGCGGGCGGCGAGGGCGGGATGGCCCACATGCTCGACCACTTCGGCCCCTCGCTGAAGTCGCCCTGGACCCGGCTCGAAGCACCCGAGCTGGACCGGGCCCTGTACGAGGCGGTGGTGGCCGGCTGCGACGAGGCCGCGAACGGCCGGAGCATCGCCGACCTGGTCGCCGAACGCGACCGGGGCGTCATCGACATCCTGCGGGCGACCGGCCGCCTGCCCCGTACCGCCGAGGAGGCGACCCGATGACCGAGCAGCACACCCACGAACAGACCGCCGTGGCCGAGCAGACCGCTGTGGCCGAGCAGAAGGCCGTGGCCGAGCAGACCGACGTGGCTGACGTGGCCGACGTGGCCGACGTGGCCGACTACGTCACCTCGCTCCCGCTGTTCCACCGGACCGTCCGGCCCGAATGGATCGACTACAACGGCCATATGAGCGAGGCGTTCTACGTCCTGGTCTTCGGATACGCCACCGACGCGATGATGATCGAGACCGGGCTGCACGCCGGATACCGGGAGAGCACCGGCTGCTCGCTCTACACCGCCGAGTCGCATGTCCGCTATCTCCGTGAAGTGGCCGAGGGGGCTCATCTCGCCGTCCGTACCCGGCTGTTGGGCGTGGACACGAAGAAGGCGCGCTTCTGCCACGAGTTGTACGTGGTCGACGCCCCCGACGACGTACCAGCGCCGGAGGCCGCGCCTGTGGCGACGACCGAACTGCTGGCGCTCCATGTGGACCAACGAGCCGGCCGCACCGCTCCGTTCCCGGATGCCGTACGGGAACGGCTGGCCTCGCTCGTCGAGCCCGCGCCCGCGTGGGCGGGTCGTTCGATCGCCGAGGTTCCAGCCGCCCGCTGAAGGACCTCTTTCCCGCCTGCCACGCCCCCGAGAACCAGCACCGGCAGGACCCCGCAGCGGCGCACCCCAACGCGCTGGAGCCCGCCCGCCGGCTGGAGCGGCGCGACGGGGTGGCGGACGCGGCCGATGGCCACCGCGGACAACACCCAGGGCTATCCGTTCGACGCGGGGGTTCGGCACCCGGTGACGGTGGTCCGAACCCCGGTACCCGGCGACGGCGGGCCGGCCGGTTGAGCCGCCGGGCGGGCCCCGGCCCGTACGGCGCTGTGCACCGCGCGGGCGATCCGCGCGCCCCAGGTGGAGCGGGGTCCGGCGAAGGGTTCTCCGCCGTCGGGCCCCGGTTCGGGGGCGGCGACGCACACGGCGTCGGTCGGGGTGCCCGAGCAGTCGAGCCCCGCGTCCAGGAGCGCCTGGACCTTGGCCTCGGTGGCGGTGGCGACGGCGTTGACGAGGGCGGCGTCGGAGAACGCCACGGGAAGGCTGACGACGATGTTGACCGTCCCGGGCCGGAACGAGGGCGGCCGGTCGTCGTCGGGGGCCGCCGCCCAGCCCCGCACACCGAGGCCCGTGGTGACGGTCGCCGTGACGCCGCCGTCCTCGGCGGTCGTGTACGCGGCGACGTCGGCGGCGGTCATCAGCCCGGCCCCCGGCCCGGAGAGCCCTTCCGCTGCCGCGATCTCGGCAAGGTGGCGGTCCGGGTCGAGACGCGGGTAGCCACCGGGGACCTGGGCGTTGAGGATCCAGGCCCGGGAGCCGATGCCACCGCCGAGCACCGCGCTGCTGCACACCCGCACGCCCGGCCCCAGCCGCCACACGAGGTGGTGGAGGTGCTGTCCGCCCTCGTGCCGGTCGCGAAGGTCCGCGCGCGGTTCGCCGCGTTGCGCGGGCAGCCCGGGACGTACGGAAGAGATGGCGCACCCCTGGTGGTTCGGCGGGTCGGCGGTGGTCCGTCCTGCGGCCGCCGTGGTCCGCCGATCCTATGCGAGCGCGGGCGGTTCACCCGATTGGCGTAACGCGTCCCGGAGTGGCCCGGCGCCGCCGCACGGGGCCCGGGGGCCCCGCAACGGGCCTCCGGGAGCCGCGATCGGGGCGGACGGGCGGTTGCAGCGTCCATGTGGGTGAGGCGCGATGGAAGCCGGACGCGCCACCTCCGGTGGAGCCAGCCACAGGGCGTGCCCGAGAGGAGGAATCGGTTATGGGAGCCGCTGACGGTTTCACGGATTCCGGAGAACTCGACGGTCTGACCGTGTACGACAACGACGGCGAGAAGGTCGGCAGCGTGGGCCGGGTGTACGTCGACGACGACACCGGCAAGCCCGACTGGGTCACGGTCAAGACCGGCCTGTTCGGTATGAAGGAGAGCTTCGTCCCGCTCGCCGGAGCCCGTCGAGTGGGTTCCGACCTGCACGTCGCCCATCCGAAGGAGAGCGTCAAGGACGCGCCCCGGGTGGACGCGGACGCGCACCTCTCCGTGGCCGAGGAGGAGGAGCTGTACCGGCACTACGGCCTGAGCAGGAAGTCGGGCAACCTCGGTGGGAACCGGTCGCCCGGCATGGACGCGCCGACCGTCGCCGGGACCGGGGCGATGGGCGCGGCGGGTGCCGCGGGCACGGCGCGGGGCACCGGAACGCCCCCCGGCGCCAAGGCGACCGGGCAGGGGACCACCGCCGGGACGAGCGCCGGAATGGCCGGCGCGGGAACGACAGGAGCTGCGGGCATGGCAGGAGCAGGCAGCGGCACGGGCAGGCACCGCGACACGGACGCGTCCGCCACGGCACGTCCGCTGGCGGGCGCCGGTGCGGGCACGTCCCGGGCGGCCGACATGAGCGGCAAGGAGGAGATGATCCGCTCCGAGGAGCAGCTGCACGTCGGCAAGGAAGAGTACGAGAGCGGCAAGGCACGGCTGCACAAGTACGTGGTGACCGAGGAGGTCACCCGGACGGTGCCGGTCTCCCACGAAGAGGTGCGGGTGGTCCGCGAACCGCTCCAGCCCGGCGAGAAGACCGCCGGGACCACGGACTTCGCCGAGCAGGACGTCGAGGTCACGCTGCACGCGGAACGCGCCACCGTACGCAAGGAGGCCGTGCCGGTGGAGCGGGTCCGGCTGGAGACCAACCGGGTCACCGAGCAGAAGGAAGTCTCCGCCGAGATCCGCAAGGAGAAGATCGACTACGCGGACGGCAAGGACATGGGCACCGGCAAGGACGCCGGGGGCGAGTTCGGCCAGGGGCGACGCCGCTGACCCGTACGTCTCCCAGGTGGCCACACGGCCGCTCCCAGTCCTCGGCCGCCGGGCGGGCTCGCAGCTTCGAGTCCGCCCGGCGGGCTGTCCGGGGGCGTTGGGGCCGGGAGGGGCGGGTCCGGGGCGCGGGCGGTCCGCCGGGTCCGGATTCGCACCGGATTCCCCGGCCCCGCCGCTGGGGTCCGGCCGGCCCGGGCAAGGAGTCGCGCGTGTTCTCGCAGTCCGGGTGCGGTGCGGTGGGCCACGGCCCGCGGGGCCGGTGCGGCGCGGGATCGGCCCGCCGTACCGGCCGCGCGGATTCCGTTCAGACCTGGGGAGCCTGGAGGGCGATCACCGCGTTCTGGCCGCCGAAGCCGAAGGAGTGGCTGACGGCCCGGCGTACGGGGACCTCGCGCGGGGTCTTGGTGACGCAGTCGATGGCGAACCCGGGCTCGGGGGCGTCCAGATTCGCGATCGGCGGGATCACCCCGTGCTGGAGCGTGAGGATCGTCAGGCCCGCCTCGATGGCTCCGGCCGCCCCCATGCAGTGGCCCAGGACGCCCTTGGGGGCGGTGACGGGCGGCCGGTGCGGGTAGGCCCGGCCGATGAGGGCGGCTTCGGTGGCGTCGCCCTGCGGGGTCGCCGTGCCGTGCGCGTTGACGTGGTCGACGTCCTCGGCCCGCCAGCCCGCGTCGCGCAGCGCGGCGCCGACGGCCGCCCGCGCGACCTCCCCGGCCGGGTGCGGGCTGGTGGGGTGGTGGGCGTCGGTGGTGGCCCCGGTCCCCGCGATCAGCGCTCGGGGGGAGGCTCCTCGGGCGCGGGCCTCCTCGGCCCGCTCCAGGACCATGATCGCCGCGCCCTCGCCCATGACGATCCCGGCCCGGTCGGCGGCGAAGGGGCGGCAGAGCCGGGCGGGGTCGCCGTCCCGCCGTGCCGCCGCGCCGGAGCGGGCGAAACCGGTCATGGCGACGGGGAAGACGATCGACTCGGTGGCCCCGGCGATGACGATGTCGCACTGGCCCAGGGTCAGCATGTCCCGGGCCACCGACAGCGCGGTCACCCCGGACGAGCAGGCCGTGCACGGGGCCAGGCTGGGTCCGGTGGCCTTCATCGCGATGGCGATCTCGGCCGCGGGCATGTTCGGGATGGTCAGCAGGATGCCCGAGGGTGAGGTGGCCTCGGGGCCGCGTCGCTCCAGGGCGACGGCCTGTTCGGTGAGTCCGGCGGAGCCTCCGCTGCTGGTGCCGACGACGACGGCGACCCGGGCGCCGTCCCAGTGCGCCGGGTCGAGCCCGGCGTCGGCGACCGCCTCCCGGGCGGCCAGGAGGGCGAACTTGACGTACCGGCCCATCCGGAAGGCGGACCGGCCGCCGACCGCCTCGTCGAGGTCGATGCCGGCGACCGTACAGGCGAAGTCGACGGCGCAGCCCTGCAGTTCGGGGACGGTGCGGGCGGGCGAGAGCCCGGCGCGGACCCCGTCCCAGGTGGTGTCGGTGGTGTGGCCGACCGGGGTGATCATCCCCAGTCCTGTCACGGCGATGGCGGGTCGCTTCATCGGGTGTTGCTCACCGGCACCGTCGCCTCGGCCGCCGCGCTGCCGACGGCCGCGTCGATGTACGCGGAGATGTCGGCGAGCGTGGCGTCCTTGTAAAGCTTCTCGGAGTCGGCGTCGACGCCCAGGGTCTCCTTGATGATGACGGCGAACTCGGCGACCGCGAGGGAGTCCATCTCCAGGCTGTCCATCGTGGACTCCGGCAGGACCTCGTGGGCGGGCACCTTGAACGTCCCGGTCAGTACCTCGGTGATCTTGGGGTGAATGGTCTTCATGGTCGTTCCTCTCATCGGGGTCATCGAGTTCGTCCGAGCGGCGGGGGTGAAGGGAGTTGCCCACCGACCGAAATAACTGGATGACAATCTTCCGGTTACGCCTTCCGGTGAACCGATTCGTCTACGCTCACCTGCGGCTTCTCGAACCATCGGGAGAGCACTGAGGTGGTTCCCCAGTACGCCAGAAGGACCCCGCGGGTGCCGAGCGCCGCGAACTTCTCGCGCAGCGGGCGCCTCCGGCTGCCGCAGACGGGACGCCGGAATTCCGCCGCGCGGCCCCGGATCCCCGCCCTGCGCCTCCGGTGCCAGGCCCCCTCGGGGTCGTCGTAGACGTCCGCGTACCGGGGTCCGGCGATCGGCCAGTCCGACATCAGGCGCTCGGGGAGGGCGAAGGTCTCCACCAGGGCGGGGGTGTGCTCGGCCATGGCCACGGTCGCCTCCTCCACCGCGTCGGGCAGAAGGGCGACCTGATCGGCGGTCAGCCGTCCGGAGGCGAGCAGGTCGCCGCTGTTGCGGTCGATCCACCGGAGCGCGAAGAGCCGGCGCAGCTCGGTGAGCCGGTCGCGCGCCTCCCCTTCGGGCAGGGTCGCGACGGCCTCGGCGTACGCTTCGTCCGCCTGCCGGTAGGCGTAGGCCTCGACGCCGCGCAGTGCGGCCGACGACGCGGCGTTCCAGCGGCCGAGCGGGTCGCCGGGCGGGGCGGCGCTCATCCGTTCGCGGGCGCGGGCGAACCAGAGGTCCTCGACGTCCCCGAAGAGCCGCCCGAGGAAGGCGGGGTCGTTCGGGTCGCCGGGGCCCTCGTCCTCGGCCGGGTCCCGGTCGGTGACGCCGAAGAGCATCTCGGCGGCGGCCTTGGCGTGGACGGCGAGGTTGTCGCCCTCGGCGGTGATCGCGCCCTCGATGCCGGTGACCAGCTCGGTCATCCCGTTGTTCTCCAAGAGCCCCTGGGCCCCGCACCGTTCGCGGCATTCGACGATGACGTCGCGGGCCTGCCAGGTGATCCACCCCTTGGCGACGGCGACCAGGCGTTCGGCCTCGTCCCGGTCGGCCCCGGAGGCCGACTCCCAGCCGTCCAGGGCTTTGCGGTGCAGCAGGCTCATCGCGTAGACGGTCGCCATCGCCGCGGCCAGCGGGCCGTGGTGGGTGCGGTGCGCGTACACCGGGATCCGCCGGGCGGCGCGCGATCCGGAGATCATCCGGTGGCCGGCGTAGCGGACGGCGATGGCCAGCGTGACCCGGGCGGAGCCGACCGCACAGGCGCTCATGGAGAGCTTGCCGGGGGTGACCCGGCCGATGGAGGCGAGGAACCGCCTTCTGCGGTTGGGGACTTCGCTGTGGAACCGGCCGTCGTCTCCGATCCGTCCGTGCTGTCCGGCGAGCAGCGCGTCGCGCGGGACCAAGCAGCGGTCGAAGGAGGTGAGGCAGTGGTCGACCGGGGAGCCCATCCGGGCGGGCAGCCGCCGCACCCGGACACCGGGCAGGGCACGGTGGGCGTCGGTGAGCGGGGCGAGGAAGAGGAAGACCCCGTGGTCGGTGCCGTCGGCGAGCAACCGGGCCGCCACCACACCGGACTTGGGACCGCCGGCGGGGCTGGTGTTGGGCATGAACTTCTGCGCCCCGGCGTGCGGGGTGTGCAGGACGAAGCCGTCACGTTCGCGGTCGTACGTCGCGGTCGTCTCGATGGCCGCCGCGTCATTGCCGTGCGCCACCTCCGTACAGAGGAAGGTGCCCACACGGCGCAGGGCGAGGAAGTCCGACAGGTCGCGCCGGGTGTCGGCGTCGTGGTCGAGGAGGCTGCCGAGGAAGAGGTTGTAGTGGATGCCCGCCACGGTGGTCAGCGCCGGGTCGACGGGGCCGAGCCATTCGTGGAGGGCGGCCAGCGCCCGGGGGTCGGCGGCCAGGCGGGCGCCGCTGTCGAGGGCGTTGTTGAGGATGCGCAGCCGGTGGTAGGAGAGGGCGAGTCGTTCGTCGGGGGTGCCGCCACCGGGTCGGCGAAACAGTTCTGTTGTCAGCAGGCGACGCCAGAATCCGTGCTCCTGGCGGAAGTTCGGCCCGAAGAGCACTGCGGTCAGCAAATCGTTCGTGGACGGCGAGGTCGCGTCGCTCGTGGTTACGGTCACAACCATGTAACGATCAAGGAACGGCGAGGACACCCCCGCCGTCCCGAAATGCCCGTGTCTGTCAGGCGCGTTGGAAAGCGAGCGCGACGTTGTGGCCGCCGAAGCCGAAGGAGTGGCTCAGGGCCGTCTCGACCCGCTGGTGACGGGGCTCCTTCGTCACGCAGTCGAGGCGGAAGGCGTCGGGGAGCGCGTCCAGGTTGGCGATCGGCGGCACGGCGGAACGTTCCAGCGTCAGGACGGTGGCCACGGCCTCGATCGCACCCGCGGCAGCCAGGGTGTGTCCGGTGACGCCCTTGGGGGCGGTGACCGGCGGGCGGTGCGGGAAGAGCCGGGAGATCAGGGTGGTCTCCATGGCGTCGTTGAGGGGAGTGGAGGTGCCGTGGGCGTTGATGTGGTCGACGTCGCCCGGTGCCCAGCCCGCCTGGTCGAGCGCCGCCCGCACCGCACGCTGGGCGCCGTGTCCGTCGGGGGCCGGAGCGGTGGGGTGGTGGGCGTCGGTGCTGGAACCGGCCCCGGTGAGCAGGGCGCGGGTCCGGCCGCCCCTGGCCCGTACTCCCTCCTCGCGCTCCAGGACGAGCATGGCGGCGCCCTCGCCGATGACGAAGCCGTCCCGGTCGGCGGCGAACGGGCGTGAGGCGGCGGCCGGTTCACCGGTGCGGGTGGACAGCGCGCCCATCCGGGCGAACGCGGTGACCACCAGCGGGGTGAGCACCGACTCCGCGCCGCCCGCGACCACCACGTCGCAGCTGCCGCCGAGCAGCAGATCGCGGGCGACGGCGACGGCGGTGGCCCCGGAGGCGCAGGCGGTGGCGGGGGCGAGGCTCGGGCCGCCCGCCTTCAGCGCGATGGCGACCTCGCCCGCCGCCGCGTTGGGGATCATCATCGGGACGAGGAGCGGGGAGACCGCGTCGGGGCCCGAGGCGGCCAGCTTGGCCGCGTTGTCGACGAGCACGGAGACGCCGCCGACGCCCACGCCGAGCACGACGCCGACCCGGGCGCCGTCCCACCGGGCGGGGTCGAGACCGGCGTCGGCGACGGCCTGCCGGGCGGCCACCAGCGCCAGCTTCACGAACCGGGCCATCCGCCACACCGACCGGCCGCCCACCGCCGCGTCCAGGTCGATGCCGTCGACCGGACAGGCGAAGTCGACCGGCAGGCCCGCGAGTTCCTCGATCCGCCGGGCGGTGGACCGCCCGGAGCACAGCCCCTCCCAGAAGCTGTGCTCGTCCGCCCCTGCGGGTGTCACCAGGCCGACGCCCGTCACCGCCACGGCGGTGCCGGCTCGGGCCTCGGTGCCCTGATCAGCGGGGAGCGACATGCTGTGTTCCTTCCATAGAGTCCATGCACATGGTCTGCGGGGTCCCGGGCCAGCGAAGTGCCGCCGAACCCCAGGTCAGTCCGCCCCCGAAGGCGGTGAGCAGCACCCGGTCGCCGGGACGCAGACGTCCCCCGTCCGCCGCGTCGGCCAGGGCCAGCGGGATGGAGGCCGCGCCGGTGTTGCCGACCCGCTCCAGATGGGTCACGCAGCGCTGCGGCGCGATGCCGACCCGCTCGGCGACGGCGCGCAGGATCCGGGCGTTGGCCTGGTGCGGTACGAAGCGGTCGACGTCGGCCGGGTCCCAGCCGACCCGGTCCAGGAGCATCCGGCAGGAGCCGGTCATCCGCTCCACGGCATGCTGGTAGACGGTGCCGCCCTGCATCCGGAAGAAGCCGTCGGTCAGGCCCGGCGGCTTCCCGTTCGCCCGCGCGCGGGCCCCGCCGCCGGGGACGGTGATCAGGTCGTAGCCCGTACCGTCGCTGCCCAGGTCGAACGCGAGCAGCTCCCCCGGATCGCCCCGGCGCCCGGCCGCCACCAGGGCGGCGCCCGCCCCGTCGCCGAAGACGACGCCCGCCGAACGGTCGGCGGGGTCGAGCCAGGTCGAGTAGACGTCGGCCCCGACGAGCAGGATCCGCCCGTAGAGGCCCGAGGTGACGAGACCGTGGCAGACGGCGAGGCCGTAGACGAAGCCGCTGCACACGGCGGCGATGTCCAGCGCCGGTACGGTGCCGAGCCCCAGCCGGGCCGCGAGCGCGGGGGCGGTCCCGGGGCAGAGGTGGTCGGGGGTGGCGGTGGCCAGGACCACCGCGTCCACCCCGCCCGCCGCCGGGACGCCGGCCAGCAGCCGGGAGGCCGCCTCGAACGCGAGGTCGCCGGTGGCCACGCCCGGTCCGGCCCGGTGCCGGCTGCCGATGCCGGTGCGGCGGCGCACCCAGGCGTCGTCCACGTCCCAGTCGGCGGGCAGCCGTTCGTTGCCGACCGGCTCCCCCGGCACCCAGCCCGCCACGCCCTGGAGCACCGCCGTGCGCGTCCCGGCCGCTAAGACGCCCGCCCGCGTCCCCGGCTCCGCACCCCTGTCGGCCGCCCGTCTCCGTGCCACCCGTCGCCCCGCTGCCACCCGTCGCCCCGATCCCGTTGTCGTACTGCATCAGGTTGACGAACGGTGGAACGTCTCACGGGGATGCGTTCGACTGCGCCGAACGGGTCATGACGCGGCGTCAGTTGACGCCGAGCGCCGCACGGAGCTCGTCGGGGCCGGGCGGACTGGCCCCGGCCCGGGCGACGGTCACGGCCGCGGAGGCGACCGCGTGGCGCAGGACGTCGGCGACGGTGTCCCGGTCCACCGCGCACAGCCGGTCCCGGCCGTCCGGGCCCAGGAGCCCGTGCGCGGCGAGGGCGTGCAGGGCCCCCGACATGAACGCGTCGCCCGCGCCCACGGTGTCGGCGACCTCGACCGCCGGGGCCTCGACCGTGACGCGGCCGCCGGGGAACAGGGCGAACGCGCCCGCCTCGCCCCGGGTGACGAGGACGAGCGCGGGTCCGGCGGCGAGCCATCGCCCGGCGATCCGCTCCGGCTCCTCGTCCGGGTGCAGCCACCGCAGGTCCTCGTCGCTGGCCTTGACCACGTCGCTCAGCTCGACGCAGCGCTCGACGCGGTCCACGGCCCGGGCGTGCTCACCCATCAACTCGGGCCGCACGTTGGGGTCGTAGCTGACGGTGGCGGCGGCCCGCAGCGCCTCCAGGGCGGCCAGGACCGTCGTCGCCCCGGGCTCGACGACGGCCGCGATGGAGCCGGTGTGCACATGCCCCGGCGTCCGGTCGAGCGGGACCGGGCCCAGGGTCCAGCCGACGTCGAAGGCGTACGTCGCGTGCCCCTGGGCGTCCAGGGTGACCACGGCCGAGGGGGTGGGCCCGGTGGCGTCGTCGGTGTGGGTCTCGACCCCGGCGGCGGTCAGATGGTCCCGGATGAGCCGCCCGTGGGCGTCGGCGCCCAACTGGGTGAGCAGGGTGGGGTGATGGCCGAGCCGGGCCAGTCCGTACGCGACGTTCGCGGGGCTGCCGCCGGGGTGGACCCGGTCGGCCCGGTCCGGCTGCCGGACGATGTCGGCGACGCATTCGCCGATGACCAGCGGATCAAATCGGTCGGGCATGGGGGCGGATCTCCTCGGGCGCGGTGTCGTGGAGCGGTCCGGCGGGGACGGCGGCGGCGTCCGGGTGGCCGGGCGCGGCGTCCGGGCCGGCCGGTCCCTTCGCGGGGGCGGCCCTGCGGACCCAGAGCAGCGCGCCGGCCAGCACGGCCGTGGCGGCCAGCAGCCAGGGCAGCGGTCCGGGGGGCAGGGCGCCCGCGCCCAGTCCGGCGCCGGCGGCGACCAGTTGCAGGGAGAGCGACTGGACGGAGAGGGCGGTGGCGCGGCCGGAGGCGTCGACCCGGCGGTGCAGCAGTTCGTTCTCGTTGGGGCCCGCGGCTCCGAGACCCAGGTAGACGAGTGCGTAGCCGGTGACGGCGACCGTCGTGGCGAGCGGGCTCATCGAGTGCGTGGTGAGGCCGAGCAGCGTCAGCCCCAGCGTCACCAGCCCGAGGCTCGTGAGCACCGCGCGCTCGCTGCCGCCGGTGAACCGGGCTACGAGCGGGGCGAGTTGGCTACCGAGAGCGGAGCACAGGAAACCGGCGCAGGCGAGCCCGGCGAAGACCAGGGCCCCGGATTCGGCGGTGCCCATGAGGGCGGCTGCCCGGCCGGGGGTGAGCAGTTCGACGGCCGCGAGCGCGGCCCCCGCGGCGCTCGCGGTCAGCAGAACGCGCCGGATCAGGGTGTCCCGGGCACCGAGCCGGAGTCCGGCGGCGATGGCCGCGGGCACACCGCCCACGACGCGGCGCAGGGTGGTGCGGGGCCGGGTCGGTTCGGGCAGGGCGCTCAGCACGTAGAGCACGAAGACGCCTTCGACCAGGGCGCCGAGCAGGGCGGGCACGGAGAGCAGGATGACCAGGCCGCCGGTCGTGCCGGCCAGCCACTCCCCCACGCCGGGGGCGAGGCCGAGCACCCAGGGCAGCCCGCCGCCGAGCAGGGTGCCGAACGCGAGGGCGGCCGAGGTGGCGGAGCTGCCGCGCGCCAGGCCCGTACGCAGATCGGCGTCGGGGCCCTCGTGGGCGTGGACGGTGTCGACGTACCAGGCCTCGGCGGGTCCGCTGGACAGGGCGCGGGCGAGGCCCATCAGCCCCATGCCGAGGGCGATCGCCCAGCCCGCCGCGCCGAGGCCGATGAGAGTGAAGGCGGTGAGGTTGAGCAGTCCGGCGATGGCCAGGACGGGTCGCCGCCCGATGACGTCGGAGAGGCCGCCGGTGGGCAGCTCCATCGCGGCGGCCGTGAGGGAGTGCACGGCGTAGCAGCCGGCGATGGCTGCGAGACCCATACCGCGTTCGGTGAAGAGGAGCACGCCCGTCGCGATGGACATGCCGATGGGGAGCCAGAAGAGGAAGGAGACCGTGACGTAGCGGCGGCGCGCGGTAGCGCCGTCCAGGCCGGCGTAACCCGGGGAGACGGCGGCGGGCACCGGCCGGCCGGTCATGAGCCGTCTCCGGCAGCCGAGGCGTCCGTACCGTCCACCGGGTCCGGGGCCAGCGGGAGTCCGGCGGTGAACAGCACGACCTGCTCGGCACGGGGGTCCTCGGCGTCACGGGCGGCCAGCTCGGCCGTCTTCGCGCGGAACACCTCCCACAGCTCGGCGAGGGCCTCCGGGGTCAGCCGGGGCATGAGGTCGCTGAGACCCGAGGGTTCCTGCCACTCCTCACCGAGACGGCCGCTGTCCAGGTCCGCCTCGTGGCGGTCCAGGGACTGCTGGAGGTGCTCGATCTGGCGGCGGCGCAGGACGCTGAGGATCACGGTGCCGCCAGGGCTGGCGTGCATCGCCTCGTTGCTCCACGAGGTGACGTCGTGCACGGACTTCCAGCGGCGTTCCCGGCTGTCCCGGTGGTCGGCCTCGGCGACGAACGCGTACTTCGCGAGCACCCGCAGGTGGTAGCTGGTGGAGGCCGAGGACTCCCCCGTCCTCACCGCGAGCTCACTGGCGGTGGCCGGGCCGTGCTGCCGCAGCAGCCCGAGCAGGGTGAGGCGCAGGGGGTGGGTGAGGGCCTTGAGGGCGGCCCCGTCCTGCGTCGGATCGAGTACGCGACCTCTGTCTTCGCTGTCCATGGCAGCAGCGTAGAACGGCGGGAACACTTTCCCAAATAGTTTTTGCAGAATTTTTTTGGGGAAGCTGGGAGCCACGGAGAGCCGGGCGTCAGGCGCCTCCCCGGCCCTCCGCCCCGCGCGCCCGCAGCACCTCCATCACCTCCCGGCACCAGTCACGGTTGGCGCGTTCGAAGTCCCGGCCCCTACGGCAGGTGAGATACGGGCCGACGCGCGACGCACCGCGGAGCAGGAAGTCCGCCTCGTCCAGCCCTCCGCGCATCCTGTGCAACTGCTCCTCGAACAGCGCGGCCTTGGCCTCGGCGAACGCGTACCGCTCGGTGAGCCGCTCGATCAGCACGCCGGCGTCGAGATGGTCGGCCGCCTGGACCTGGACCAGCAGGTCCTCCCGGAGGAACGACGGCTTGGCGGCGGCGGACGCGAAGCTCTCCAGCTCGGCCAGCCCTTCCCCGGTGACGCGGAACACCCGCTTGTTGGGACGGCCCTCCTGGACGACCTCACGCCCGGCGACCAGGCCCTCCTTCTCCAGCTTCGCCAGCTCCGCGTAGACCTGCTGCGGCAGGGCGTGCCAGAAGTTCGCGACGCCCGCCGCGAACGCCTTCGTCACCTGATAGCCGCTCAGCTCCTCGTCGAGCAGCGCCGCCAGCACCGCATGGCGCAACGCCATCGGACCGCCTCCCTCTCCGTCGCGCCGGACCCCGAGCCCAGCCGGACCGAGGCGGACCCCGGTCCACCCCTGTCCGGAACACCGGCCCTCATGATAGTCATGAAACTGACTAGTCACTTTCTTGACTATGAGGAGGGCACATGACCACCGCAGTGGAACGCTTCCGCGCCGCCGTCGACAACCGCGACCTCGGCGCCCTGGACGATCTGTTCACCGAGGACATCCGGCTCTACAGCCCGGTGAAGTTCACTCCGTTCGAGGGCCGGCCGGCGGTGCTGGGGCTGTTCGGCGTCCTGCTGCGCACCTTCGAGGACTTCCGGTACGTCGGCGAGTTCGCGGGCACCTCGCAGACGAGCGCCGACGGGACCGAGGCCCCGTCGGCGGTCCTGCTCTTCCGGGCGAAGGCCGGCGGCAAGGAGATCCACGGCATCGACCTGGTGCACCTGGACGAGGACGGACGCATCAAGGAGTTCACCGTGATGGTCCGTCCGGCGTCCGCCGTGCAGGCGCTGGGCGAGGCGGTGCTCGCCGGACTCGTCGCCGACGGCCTCGCCCCCGCCCCGTAGAAGCCGGGAACGCCCCGAAGAACCCGGGGTCCGGGACTCAGCTCGCCCGCGCCGCCTCCAGGGCGTCCGCGACAAGGCCCAGGAAACGGGCGTGGTCGCGGGGCCCGTAGAGGGGTTCGGGGTTCCACGGGACGACGGGCGCCGGCGTGCCCTCACTCCCCCGCAGCTCCTCCAGGGGCGCGGCATGGGCGCGGATGTCGGTCAGGATCACCTCGGGGCGCAGCGCGAAGGTGTCGGCGCGACTCCGCGTGGACCAGTTGGCCCCCGGACCTTCGGCGGGCTCCACCAGCCGGACGCCGAGTTCGGCGAGGACGCGCAGTTCGGGCCACATCCTGGGGCGTGCGACATGGGCCTGGTCCGGGCCGGCCGGGGAGAGGGCGAGCACCCGGGGCGCGTCGGCGGAGGTGGCGGCGACGACCGCGCGCAGCCGCTCCCGGGCGGCGTCGAGGTCCTGGTCCGCGTCCGGCCGCGGCGCGGCGCCGAGCGAGCGGGCGAGTTCGGCGAACCGGTCGCCGATCTCGCCGAACGTACGGGCCTGGCTGACGTCGAGCACGACCACCGGAACCCGCTCCTCCAGGGGCTTGGCCGTCTCGGGGGCCAGTCCGTAGACATGGCCGCCGCCGTAGCTGACGGCCACCACGAGGTCCGGCTCGGCGCTCAGGAGCCGCTCGACGTCCAGGGCACCGCCCGCACCCACGTACTCGACATCGGCGAGCGGCAGAGTCCCCGTCTTCGCCGTGTCGGGGTCGGGGCCGTCATGGTCGGAGCCGAAGATCCCCACCGGCCGGATTCCGAGGTCCCACAGGGTCGCCCCGGCCTGGACATAGGCCAGCACCCGCCCGGGCGGCCGGGGCGCCGCCGACTGCTGACCCCGGTCGTCGGAGAACCGCCATTCGCTCTGTTCCGTCACGTCACACACGCCCCTCTGCCGCCGACTGCCGTTCCATTCGCGCGAGTTCGCACACGTGTACCTGCCCACCTCCTCACCGCCACACCCCTGTGACCGGCGAGTAGACGGCCGCCGGGCCGGTGCGTACGCAAGAGGCGCCATACGTCACTCAATGTTAGATATTGATCACTCACAGTCATGGGTTGGTCTCGTAGCCTGCCCCTTCCGGACGGAGTCGGCTCCCCATGCGCGCGAACCTGCTCAAAGCAGCACTGGCCGTGGCGGTGGCCGGTGCGTCGCTCTGCGCGGCCTCGGCCGACGCCCCGGCCACCGCCACGGCACACCCTGCGGCGAAGGCAACGAGGCCGGCCCGGTGTCCCCAGGTCGACGTGCTGGTTCTCTACACACCGAAGGCCGCGCGGCGGGTCGGCGGCGAACACCGGGTGCCCGCCTCGGCCCAGCGGATCGCGACCCGGATGAACCGGTCCCTGGCGGGCGGCGGGCTCTGCGGCATCATCCGCGTCGTCCACCCGCACACGGTGACCGGATACGAGGGGCCGGAGGAGTTCCGTGCCGCGCACGCCCTCCTCAAGGACCACGCGTCGGCGGGGATCGGACGCGAGGCGCACGAACAGCGGACGCGGTACGGCGCCGATCTGGTCACGCTCATCGTGGACCGGCCGGAGCGGGGCGGCGGCACGGCGGACTACACGCCCGTCCTCGACAGCTCCACGGACGCGTACGCCTATGCGGTCGTCGACGTCGACGGGATCGATCTGGATTCGGCGAGCCACGAGATCGGCCACAACCTGGGCCTCGCCCACGACCGTACGACGCTGGCGGGCAACCCGGGCGGCTCGATGAGCGTGAGCCGGAACCGCCCGTACAACACCGGCTGGGTCACCGAGGACGGCACGCGCTACACGATCATGGCGTACCGCTCGGCGTGCGGGGACCACTGCCGCCGCATCAGCCGGTTCTCCAGCGCGACGGGGACGTGGGAGGGCCACCGGCTGGGCGACCCGGAGAACGACGGCGTACGGGTGCTGCGCGAGACCATGCCGATCGTCGCCGGCTACCGCACCAAGGGCTGAGCCGAGGAAGACCCCTGGCTCCCGGCCCGGCTCAGTCCACGCCCGTACCGGTTTCCCCTCCCGGTTCGGGCCGCCGCAGTTCGACGTTGAACTGGGCTCCGGCCAGCAGCGAGAGGTTGGCGAACCAGACCCAGATCAGGAAGACGACGAGCCCGGCGAGCGATCCGTACAGCCTGCTGTAGCTGCCGACCTGGGTCGCGTAGAGGGCGAACAGCGCCGATGCGGCGAGCCAGCAGATCGCGGCGAGTATCCCACCGGGCAGGCCCCGGCGGACGCCCCGCGCGGAGCGGGGGCCGGTGCTGAAGAGGACCATGATCAGGCAGGCGACGAGGAACACCAGCAGCGGCCACTTCAGCGCCGCCCACAGCGTCTCGCCCTCGTGCGGCAGACCGATGCGACGACCGAGCCAGCGGGCCAGCGGGCCGGTCATGACGAGGGCGAAGGCGCTGGTCATCAGGAGGAGGAGCAGGCCGATCGCCGAGACGACGATGATGTGCGCCTGGCGCAGGGGCGGGCGGTGGTCCCGGACTCCGTGCATCGCGTGCATCGCCCGGCGGAAGACCGCGAGGTAGCTGCACGCGGACCAGACGGCGCTCACGGACCCGGTCACGACGAGCAGCCAGACGGCGGAGCGTTCCTCGGTCGCCGCCTCCAACGGTCTGCGCAGCGCCTCCCCGGACTCGGCGGGCGCGAACGCCGTGATGTCGGAGATCAGGGCGCTGGTCGCGTCCGGGTTGGCCAGGCCGATCACGGAGACGGTGACCAGGAGCGCCGGGAGCAGGGCGAGGATGGCGTAGTACGTCAGAGCCGCGGCCCAGTCGGTGATGTCGTCGTTCCACAGCGAGACCGGGGTACGGCGCAGAGCGGTGAGCCAGGGGCGGTGCGGTGCGGCGGGTCCGTCGGCGGGGGCGGTGCTGTCCGCGGCGGAGGCGGTCTGGGTGGGCAAGCTGGTACTCCGGGGACGTGGGTGGCTGCGGCGACCGGGGTGACCTGCCCGTTCCCGGACGTGCCGACCCCCGCTCGATCCTCTCCTGCCACGTCGCGGCCGGGGCACACCCGGGGTGCCCCGGCGACCGTCGGCCGGTCAGTCGTTGACGGCGGTGAGCAGGACCACGGCGTCGCTGAGCGCCAGCAGCCCGTGCCGTTCCTGCGGGATCGGGTGCAGGGTTCCGGCGGACAGGTCCGCGTCGCCGGACGCGGCGGTGAGGCGGACGCCGCCGCGCAGGACGAGGAGCGAGGCGGCGGGCGGCGCGTTGTGCTCGTCGAGCGCGGTCCCTTCGGTGAGGGCGATCACCGTCTGGCGCAAGGGAGGCTGCTGGAGCACCAGGTGGGCGCTGCGGCCGTGTGCGGAGGCGCGGGCGGCGGTCAGGTGTTCCTCGGCCGTTACGTTGAGGTCGTCCATGTGCCCCACTGTGCCGCAGCCGCACGCGCCCCGCGAACCCGGCGTGCCCGGACGGCGGGGGAAGGACCGGCGCCCGGAGTCAACGGGGCGCCTTCGCGGTGGAGCCCCGGACCACGAGCTCCGGCTCGAAGAGCAGTTCGTCCGGCGGGAGCGATCCGCCCTGGATGCCCGCGCAGAGCAGTTCGACGGCGGCCCGGCCCATGGCCTCGATGGGCTGGCGGATGGTGGTGAGCGGGGGGTCGGTGCAGTTCATGAACGCCGAGTCGTCGTAGCCGACGACCGAGATGTCGCAGGGCACCCCGAGGCCGCGTCTGCGGGCCGCGCGGACGGCGCCGAGCGCCAGGGGGTCGCTGGCGCAGATGATGCCGGTGACCCCTCGCTCCAGCAGCCGGGCGGCCGCCGCCTGGCCGCCCTCCAGGGAGAACATCGAGCGTTCCACGTGCGCCTCGGTCAGCTCCCCGCCGCTGGCCGACGCGACGGACCGGGCCGCGGCGAGCTTGCGGCGGGAGGGCACATGGTCGGAGGGGCCCATCACGACCCCGATGCGCTCGTGGCCGAGGGAGGCCAGATGGCGCCAGGCGCGCTCGATGGCGACGGCGTCGTCGCAGGAGACGCAGGGGAAGTCGAGCCCTTCTATGGGGGCGTTGACCAGCACGACGGGGATCCGGCGCTCGGCGAGCCGGTGGTAGTGCTCGTGGGCCTCGTCGGCCTGGGCGAACAGGCCGCCGGCGAAGACCACACCGGAGACCTGCTGCTGGAGCAGGAGGTCCACGTAGTCCGCCTCGGAGACCCCGCCCTTGGTCTGGGTGCACAGGACGGGGGTGAGCCCCTGCTGGGCGAGGGCGCCGCCGATCACCTCGGCGAAGGCGGGGAAGATCGGGTTCTGCAGTTCGGGCAGGACGAGGCCGACGAGCCTGGCGCGCTCGCCCCGCAGTTGGGTGGGGCGCTCGTAGCCGAGGACGTCCAGGGCCGTCAGCACGGACTGCCGGGTGACCCGGGACACCCCGGGTTTGCCGTTCAGCACTCGGCTCACCGTGGCCTCGCTGACCCCAACCTTCTTGGCAACCTGAGCAAGTCGTCGCGTCATGCCGCAAGGCTAGCGCAAGCAATGCAAACAATTGACTTATGAATGCAAAGAACGCACACAACGGGGGTGCTTCCCGGCCGCCGGGAAGCACCCCCGTGCGCTCACCCCTTCGCGATCACTTCGACGTCCTCTCCCGGCCTACGGATTGACGGTGATCGTGAAGTCGGGCGTCGTGTTCTTGATGTCCTGCGCGTTGTCGCTGAACTTCAGCCCGTTGAAGGTGACTTCACCGACGGCCGGCCCCTGCCCCGCCTCCGGCAGCTCGTTGGCCCACAGCCCGAAGCCCGACTTGGCGTCGAACGCGTCGCCGCTCTTGCGCGCCCCCGAGATGGAGATGTCGCTCAGCACGGTGTCCTTGATCGGGAACTGGGGCTGTCCGCCGACGTAGTTCGTCTGGAACATGATCCCGCTGTAGGTGGGGTCGACGATGTCCACGTGGTTGATGCGGATGCCCTGGAACACCTTCGACGCAGAGAACAGCCAGATTCCGGGGAAGGTCTGCGACCCCCAGAAGTGACCGCCCGCGCGCACGATCGAGACGTTCTCGATCGTCGTCGGTCCGGTCCCGAACCCGTTCATCGGGTAGCCGAAGTCCAGCGAGCTGACCGTGATCCCGGAGTACACCAGGGTGTCGGCGATGTGGATGTTGCGGAAGGTGTTGTCGTACCCGCCGTAGACGGCGATGCCCGCCGCGCGCCAGGTGAGGATCGAGGTCAGGTTCTCGTAGACGTTGTTCTTCATGTCCGCTCCCCCGGCGTCGATCGCCGAGAAGAGCGCGAAGCTGTCGTCACCGGTGGCCCGCGCCTCGTTGTTGGTCACGAGGTTGCCGGTGGACCCGTTGGTCATGTTGACGCCGTCGGCGAACATGTTGCGGATCCGGGAGTTCTTGATGGTGATGTCGTCGGTGTTGGCGCCCCAGTAGAGGCAGACCATGTGCTCGTTCCAGATGTTGTCGATCACGATGTCCGACACGTTCGAGAAGTCGAAGACCTTGCCGGGTCCGTCGATCCGTGACGTGTAGTTGCCGAAGTACGCGAAGTTCGCGAACGACGACCCCTTCGCGTCGGCCGCGGCCCGGAAGCCGACGTCGGTGTTGTCCTGCGCGGCCGGGGCGTTGAAGCGGGTGTACCAGGGCCCGGCCCCCACGACCTTCACGGCCCTGCCGTACACCTGGAACTTGCTCGCCGTGCTGTACTCCCCCGGCGGGAGGTAGACGCCCACCAGCGTGCCGGTGGTGTCCATGCGGACCTTGTCCAGGGCGTTCTGGACGTCCTGGTGGGTGAAGCCGGCCGGCACGGTGTACGCGGCGGGGTCCGGGTTGGCGACCGGGGCGACCTGCTCCAGATTGATGAAGTCGATCGCGTACGTAGAGGTGTTGGCGCTGTCCTTCTGGAGCCGGATCTTCGATCCCGCCGGGACGGTCCTGCCCAGCATCACGTTCGCCTCGTCGTAGATGTGACGGGGCGCCCCGGCGCCCGGGGAGTTGCCGGGAGCGGTCTCGTTCCCGTACAGCCAGGCGTACCGGGAGGTGAGGTCGATCGCCTTGAGGAAGGCGCCGTCGACGTAGACGTTCAGCGTGGAGTCGATACCGCCGCCGCCCGGGGCGTCGGGCACGGAGAACCGGGTGACCAGGGTGTTGGTCGAGGCCCGGGTGGTGAACTCCACGTAATTGCCGGTGCTGTTGAGCGTGACCGCCTTGCGTCCCGAGGCCTCGCCCGCGATGTCGCCGACGGTCCGGTTCGGGCCGACGACCTGGGCGCCGCCGCCGGTCGTGCCGTCCTCCGCCTCGTACATGGCGTACGGCATGCCGGCGCCGCGTCCGACAAAGAGCGCCTGGGTGGCGGTGTTGTTCTCGCGCTTGACCGGGAGTTCGTTGGCGTCGGCCGCGATCACGGTCCGTACGGTGTACGAGCCGTTGGCGGCGGTCCAGGTGCCCAGGGAGACCGGTGCGGTGGTGGCGCCCGCCGCGATGGCCCCGTTGTGGGCGCCGGTGAGGGTCTTCACCGTGGCACCCTTGCTGTCCACGAGGGTCAGCGTGACGCCGTGCGCTCCGCCCGCCGAGGCCACCGTGCCCTGGTTCTTGAGGGCGGCTGAGAAGGTGACCGTGTCGCCGGCGGAGGCGGCCGACGGCGAGGTGGTGACCGCGGCGGCCACCAGATCGGAGCTGGAGACCGGTTTCACGATCAGCGGGGAGGCGCTGGTGCGGGTGTTGTTGGTCTCGTTCTCCTCGATGATCTCGTCCGCCGCGTCGGCGGCCGCGCTCAGTTCGTAACTGCCCGCGTTCCGCGCCCCGATGGCGGCGCTGACCTCGGTGGAGGCGCCCGGCGCCAGGGCGCCGACCGAGGCGGTGGCCACCTTGGTGGAGCCGAGCCGCAGCTCGACCTTGCTCGCCGGGGCGGCGAGCGCTCCGGCGTTGCGGACGGTCGCGGTCAGAGTGATCTCGTCCGTCTCGACCGGGGCGGCGGGCGCGGCGGTGATGCCGGTGACCTGGAGGTCGGGGTTGGCCGCCGGGGCGCCCAGGACCTGGAACTCGGCGACCTGGCCGGCGCCGGAGCCGCTGTTGGCGGTGAACTTCAGCCGGACGTCCGCGACGCGGGCGGAGACCGGGATGGCCACCGTGTTGCCGGACGCCGGACTGAAGGCGTAATCCTTCGCGGCAGCCAGAGAGTTGAAGGAGGAGGAGCTCTGCTCCCGGCCGAGCACCTCGATGCGCTGGGTGCGGGGCCCCCAGCTGCTGTCGGGGTTGAGCTTGACGACGACGTTCTCCGTGTCGGCGTTGGAGCCGAGCTGCACGGTGAGCGTGTTGGGGTAACTGCCGCCCGCGCCCTCCCAGTAGGTCGAGGTGCTGTTGTCGTTGGCGTTCGCCGCGACGTAGGTGTGGACCACGGAGGAGGCCGTGATCGGCTTGTTCACGGCGAGGTTGGAGGCGGAGCCGCTCTGCCCGTTGCGGGTGACGGTGTTGCTGTCACCGGAGACGTTGCCAGCCGCGTCCCTCGCGCGCACGAAGTAGCTGACCGTGGTGGACGCCGAGCGGGTGTCGGTATAGGTCAGGACGTCGCCCGCGACGCTGCCGCGCAGCACATTGTCGGCGTAGATGTCGTAGCCGATGACGCCCTTGTCGTCGGTGGACGCCTGCCAGGTCAGCTTGACCGAACCGCTGGAGGGTTCGGTGAACGCCAGGGCGGAGGGCGCCGTGGGTGCCTGGGTGTCGCCGGTGTCGCCCTCCCGGGTGACAGTGTCGCTGTCGGCGGAGACGTTGCCCGCCGCGTCCTTGGCGCGGACGAAGTAGCTGACCTTCTGCCCGGCCGGGCGGGTGTCGGTGTACGTGGTGACGTCGCCTCCCACGCTGGTGAGCAGGTCGTCGTTCGCGTAGATGTCGTAGCCCGTGACACCCTTGTCGTCCGTCGACGCCTTCCAGGTCAGCCGGATCTGGCCGGTGGCGGGCTCGGTGAGGGCGAGGTTCGTCGGCACGGTCGGAGCCCGGGTGTCGCCGGTGGCGGGCCCGTAGATCTCCAGTTCGGCCAGCTGGGCGGCCTCTGCTCCGGTGTTGGCGCTGAACAGGACACGGACGTACCGCGCGGTCGTGGCGTCGAAGCTGATGGTCGCCGACTGTCCGCCCGCCGCGTCGAAACGGTGGGCCTTGGACGCGGTGAGGTCGGTGAATTCCGTGCCGTTGGCGCTGCTCTGAAGCTTCAGGGTCTGGCTGCGGGCCGCCCAGCCGTCAGGGAGTCGCAGCACGACCCGGTCCACGCCCAAGGACGCGCCCAGGTCCGCCTGGATCCACTGGGGGAACTGGTCGTTCCGGCTCGCCCAGTGGCTGTCGCGGTTGCCGTCGTTGGCGTTGGCCGGGATCTGTGAGCCGTTGCTGCTGCTGGCGGTGAGGGTCTTGCCCGCGGCGAGGTCGGCCGAGGAGTCGTTGGCGCCCCGGACCTCCAGTTCGGAGAGCTGGGCGGCCGGCCAGCCGGTGTTGGCGGTGATGTTGACGCGGACGAAGCGGGTCAGGGTGGCCGGGAACGCGATGGTGACCTCGTTCGCGGCTCCCGGGGCGAAGGTGTACGTCGCGGAGTTCTTCAGGGTCGCGAAGCTGGTGCCGTCCGCGCTGCCCTGGAGGGACAGCGTCTGGGTGCGGGTCTCCCAGCCCGCCGGAAGGGTCAGCCGCACCTCGTCGACGCGGGTCCCCGCGCCCAGGTCGGTCTGGACCCACTGGGGCAGTCCGCCCCCGGCGCTCTCCCAGTACGTCGACCGGTTGCCGTCGGTGATGTTGGCCGCGCCGTACTCGGCGTGGGCGCTGCTCGCGGCCGCGGCCCGGCCGACGGCGAGGTTGGGTCCGTCGGCCGCCGCGGCGGCGAGCGACGGTATGCCGATCATCAGAAGACTGGTCGTGACGACGGCGGACAGCGCCCGCCAGCTCCAGCGTTGGGCTCTCATAGCTCCCCGATCTTCGGCCTCGGCGCGGGGCGCGCCGAGGGCGCGGCTCTGTCACCGCAGCCAGGGGACATGCATTTCTGCGTTTGCTGCGGCTCATTTTGCGCTGTGCCGTCAGAGAGTTGCAGAGAAATGCGAGACCGTCCACCGTTCCGGCAACAGGCGGACGGCCTGTCCGGCCCCGCCGCAGGGAACCGGACAGACCGTCCGATGGGCCGTCAGAGGCCGCCGGTGTACAGCAGCCGGTCGGGCGAGCCCTGGCCGAGGCCGACGAGCACGTCGGGGGTGGCCGTGTCGGTGAGCCACCGCGCGACGGCGGCGGGCGAGGCCGAGGGGTTCTCCTGCTTGTAGAGCGCGGCGACGCCCGCGACGTGCGGGCTGGCCATGGAGGTGCCGTTCAGCGAGACGGTGCCGCCGCCGAGCCGGGCGGAGACGATGTCGGCCCCGGGGGCGTACAGCGCGAGGCAGGAACCCCAGTTGCTGAAGGAGGTCTCCCGGTCCTGCCGGTCGCTCGCGCCGACCGTGACCACGCCGTCGGCGGCCGCCGGGGAGACGTCGCAGGCGTCCCGGTCGTCGTTCCCGGCGGCCACGACGGGCAGCACGCCCGCGTCGGCGACGGCCTCGACCGCCGCGTCGACGGCGCTGGAGCGGGCCCCGCCCAGCGAGGCGTTCAGCACGCCGGGGGTCTTGGTGCGCTCGGCGTCCTTGGCGACCCAGTCGAACCCGGCGAGGATGCCGGCCCAGGTGCCCCGGCCCTCGCAGTTCAGGACGCGGACGTTCACCAGCGAGGCGTCCTCGGCGACGCCCGAGGTCGCGCCGCCCGCGGTGCCGGCGACATGGGTGCCGTGCCCGTTGCAGTCCATGCCGCCGCGGCCGTCCCCCACGGCGTCGTAGCCGTTGACGACCCGGCCGCCGAACTCGCTGTGCGCGGCGTCGATCCCGGTGTCGACGACGTACACCTTCACGCCGTCGCCGGTGGCCGTGGTGGTGAAGGTGTCGTCCAACGGCAGGGTGCGCTGGTCGATGCGGTCGGTGCCCCAGCCGGCCGCGGGGGCCCGGAAGAGGCTTCCCGCCCGGGGCGCCTCCACCGCCACTTCGGCGTTCTCCTCGACGGCGAGGACGCCGGGCACGGTGCGTACCGCTTCGAGTTCGGAGGCGGTGAGCGTGGCGGCGAAGCCGTGCAGGACGTTCCCGTAACGGAACATCGGGCTGAGCCCGAGCTCCCGCAGGACGGTGTCCGGCGAGAGTTCGGGCTCCAGGGTGACGATGTACTGCCCGGGTACGGCCCGGGCGGACTGCTCCACCGCGACCCCTTCCGGCCCGCTGTCGGCGGAGGCCGGGGCGGGGATGGCGATCAGCGGGGCGATCAGCGGCAGGGCGGCCGTAGCCCATCGGGCGGGCAGGCGCATGCATTCTCCTCGGGATGGGGATCCGTTCGCGGAGCCAGTGCATCCGCGAAGCGCGAACACCCGTTCCTTCGTCCCCGTCCGCCGGTCGCCTTAGCCGGTTCAGCCGGACAGCGCAACGCCGGCGGTCAGCTCCAGCTCGTCGAGGCCGGCCTCGACGGACGGGCGGAGGTCGTCCGTGGTCCAGGTGCCCACGGCCGTCTCGGCGGTGATGCCGGGTCCGAAACCGGCGATGAGGCCCTGCGCGGACTCGGCTGCTCCGCCGTCGTCGAAGAGCCTGGCCAGCGCGTCGAAGACGACGGAGCTGGCGATGTTGCCGCGTTCGGTGAGGGTGGCCCGGCTGTAGCGGAACATCTCCGGCGGCAGCTTCAGGAAGTGGCAGAGGTCGTCCAGGATGCGCGGCCCGCCCGCGTGGACGATGAAGAAGTCCATGTCCGGGACGGACCAGCCGTGCAGGTCGACCAGGTCCTTCAGGACCGGGGCGAGCATCTCCATGGTGCCGGGGACCCGCTTGTCCAGCAGGAAGTGGAATCCGGTGTCGCGGACCGCGTAGGAGATCCAGTCCTCGGTGTCGGGCACCAGGTGCGAACCGTTGCGCTCCAGCCGCATCCCGGTGCCGCCCTTCCCCCGGACGACGGCGGCGGAGAGGGCGTCCCCGAAGAGCCCGTTGGAGAGCAGCGAACCGACGCCGATGTCGGTGGGCTGGTAGCACAGCGAGCAGAACTCGCAGGAGACGATGAGGACGTTGGCCTCGGGGTAGGCCACGCAGAAGTCGTGCGCGCGGTTGATGGCCGCGCCGCCCGCCGCGCAGCCGAGCTGGGCGATGGGCAGTTGGCGGGTCTCGGCCCTGAAGCCCATGGTGTTGATGAGCCACGCGGTCAGCGAGGGCATCATGAAGCCGGTGCAGGAGACGTAGACGATCAGGTCGATCTCGGACGGGTCGGTCTCGGCGTGGGCGAGGGCCTGCCGGACGACCTCGGGCACCCGCCTCTTGGCCTCGGCCTCGTACACCCGGTTGCGGAGCTCGAATCCGGGGTGCTTCAGGGTCTCCTCGATGGGCTGCACGAGGTGCCGGGTCTGGACGCCGGTGTTCTGGATGAGCCGCAGGACGAGATCGCGCTGCGGGTGCCCGGCGTGGGTCTCGCGGGCCAGGTCCAGGGTCTGCTGCATGGTGATGACGTGCTCGGGCACAGCGATGGCGGGTCTGCACAGGGTCGCCATGGATTCTCCTCGTATCTCGGAGCGGAGGCTCTTGTCTGGGAGCGGAGGCTCTCGTCACCAGGTGACGGGCAGGGCGAGCGGGTAGCGCCAGATGGACGTCGTGTTCCACGCGATGTCCTCGGGCGCTGCGTCCAGACGCAGGGCCGGAAAGCGGGTCAGCAGGGTGGAGAAGGCGACTTCCAGCTCCATGGTGGCCAGCGGCGCGCCCAGGCAGTGGTGGGCGCCCCAGCCGAACGTCATGTGGGGGATGGACGGCCGGTCGGGGTCCAGCTCGTCGGGGCGGTCGAACTTCGCGGCGTCCCGGTTGGCCGTCAGATAGGACACGTGGACCACGTCGCCGGCCTTGATGAGGACGCCGCCGAGCTCCACGTCCTCCAGGGCGATGCGCGGGATGCCGACGCCCTTGCGGAAGGGGATGTGGCGCAGCAGCTCCTCCAGGGTGCGCGGCAGCCGCGCCGGTTCGGCCTGGAGGGAGTGGAGGAGTTCGGGGCGGGTGAGCAGGGTGTAGGCGATGTTGCCCAGCTGGTAGGTGGTGGTGTCCTGGCCCGTGATGAGCAGGACCATCGCCATGACGGCCAGTTCGTCGTCGTCCAGCAGTTCGGCGCCGTCCCGGGCGGTGGCCAGGGTGCTGATGAGGTCCTCGCCCGGGGAGCGGCGGCGGTCGGCGGTCAGTTCCTGGAAGTACCCGCGCAGCTCCGCCTTGGCGCGTACGGCGTCCTGCTTGCCGGCGGCCCCGACGTTCATCATGGTCATGGCGTGGGCGCGGAGCCAGGGGCGGTCGGCCTCGGGGATGTCGAGCGCCTCGCAGATGGTGATGAGCGGCAGCGGCGAGGAGACCCGGGCGACGAAGTCGGCCGGTGCGCCCTCCCCGGCCATCTCGTCCAGCAGCCGGTCGACGACGCGCTGGGTCCCGCCGCGCATCTGCTCGACGCGGCGCGGGGTGAGGCTCTTGGCGACCAGGCTGCGGAGCCGGCTGCTGGCGGGCGGATCCATGAGGTTGATGGCCCCTGCCTGGACGATCGGCTCCGGGGTCATCCGGGGGAAGTCGCGGCCGAGGACGGCGCTGCGGCTGAACCGACGGTCGGTGGTGACCGTGCGGACGTCCTCGTAGCGGGTGACGAGCCAGGCTTCGCCCTCGCCGTACGCCATCCGGATACGGGAGACCGGCTCCTCGGTCAGCAATTGCCGGAGCTGGGGGTCGAACTCGAGCTGCTGCGCGTAGTCGAACGGGCAGTTCCGTACGGATTCCTTGTTCTGCACCGAGGTGTTCTCCACCGAGGTTCTCCCCATGGCCGGTTCGGGGTGTTCAGGACATCCCGGTGCCAGGTCCGGGAACAGACCTCCCCTGTGTGCCCCGCCGCGCCGCGAAACATGTCACTCACTGTTCGCAGTCAGCCGATCAGGGGGCGTACGCCCCGGCGCTCGGCCTCCCGGCCCAGCCGAACCGCCCCGCACGGAGGAAGCGGCGCTGAGCTGGTGCTCCGCGCGGTAGAGGTGAGAAAGACAGAGCGGCCCGTCCGCATCGCGAAAAGGGGAACGGCCATGACGGAAAGTGACCAACACCGGGACGCCCGTCTCGGGCGGCGGACCTTCGTACGGGGTGCCGCGAGTGTCGTGGGAGGCGCGGGACTGATCGGTACGGTGTCGGCGGGCGCGGCTTCCGGCGCCCCCGCGGCAGCCCCGGACGAGGGCCGGGTGCCGTTCCACGGCGCGCACCAGGCGGGGATCCTGACCCCGCAGCAGCGGTTCGGCGGTTTCGTCGCCTTCGACGTGCTCGCACGGGACCGGGCGGAGCTGGCGGCGCTCTTCCGGAAGCTGACCGTGCGGTCCCGTGTCCTCACTGCCGGGGTCACCCCGAAGGATCCGGACGTGGCGGCGGTGCGGGGGCCGGAGGACCGGCTGACGATCACCGTCGGGGTGGGCGCCTCGCTGTTCGACGGGCGTTTCGGGCTGGCGGGTGCGCGGCCGCCCGGCCTCACCCGGATGCCGCGCTTCCCCGGGGACCGGCTCGAACCAGGCGGCTGCCACGGGGATCTCTTGGTCCAGGTCTGCGCGCAGCACCCGGACGCCGTCCTCCATGTCGTACGGGATCTGGCGCGGGAGACCGCGGGGCTGCTGCGGGCCCGGTGGCGGGCCGACGGGTTCGTGAACCCGCCGCGCCCCGAGGGCAGCCCCCGGTCCTTCACCGGCTTCAAGGACGGGACCGCGCACCCGGACACCGCGTCGGCGCGGGAGATGGACCGGCTGGTCTGGGTCGGGCCGGAGGGGCCGGGCTGGGCACGGGGCGGGAGCTACCAGGTGCTGCGCACGATCCGGTTGAGGGCCGAGGCGTGGGACCGGGTGCCGTTGGGCGAGCAGGAGCGGATCTTCGGCCGGCGCAAGTCGACCGGTGCGCCGCTCGACGGGAAGAAGGAGAGCGACACGCCGGACTACGGGCGGGACCCGCAGGGCCGGGTGACACCGCTGGACTCCCACATCCGCCGTGCCAACCCCCGTACGCCCGGGAGCGAGGACTCGGTCCTGCTGCGCCGCAGCTACAACGTGGACCGGGGCCTCGCTCCCGACGGGACGCTCGATGTGGGGCTGGTCTTCTGCTGCTACCAGCGGGATGTCGACCGGCAGTTCGCTACGGTGCAGAGGCGGCTGGAGGGCGAGCGGTTCGCGGACTTCAGCACCACGACGGGCGGCGGCTACTTCCTGGCGCTGCCGGGGGTGGCCGACGCCTCGGACTGGTACGGCTCGGCACTGCTCGGGCCCTGAGGCACGGTGTCGCTCCGTCGAGCATGGGGTGGCGGCCGCTCGGGAGCATCGGGGGCCGCCGCGGGGCGGGGTCCCCGATGACGCGGCCGTCGAGGTCGAACGCCGCCGGGCGGCGACCGGAGTGCCGGAGATCGTCTCCACCGGGCCGGGCGCGAGCGCGGCGCCGCGCGCGTGCTCCTGGACCCGACGCGCGCCCCCGCGCCGCACCTCGGCCGTCAGGCGGATCGGCAGGACGCGGGCGGCTTCGTACGCGCCGGCTCCCTCCGTCGCGCTCCCCCTCCCCGGGTGCCCGACACGGCATCAGCCCGTCAGCAGGCCGGGGTTGCCCGCCAGTGCCGCCAAGCGCCCCTGCGGGTCCGGGACCAGGCGGCGTTCGGTCAGGTCGAGGACGCCGGCGACTCCGGTGATCTCCGCGGCCACCGTGCCGTCCTCCTTGATGATCTGCTGCTCCAGGGTGAACGTCTTGCCCGTGCCGTAGTCGAACCGGCAGGTGACCCGTACGCGCTCGCCGCCGCGCAGCTCGCGGCGGTACTTGACCGTCACCTCCAGCTGCACCGGGCCGATTCCGTCGGCCAGCAGCTTCTCCTGGGGCAGTCCGGCGGCGCGCAGCAGCTCCCAGCGGGCGTGCTCCGCGTACTGGAGGTAGACGGCCTGGTTCAGGTGGCCCTGGGTGTCGAGCTCGTAGCCGCGCACGGTCACGTCAACGGAGAAGGTCATGACCGTGCGAACAACCGGACCCGGCCGTCCATTCCGGGTGGACGGGGGTGCCGGATCCCTTTACGCACCTGTCATGCACCGGTAACTTCCTTCCCGCAAGGAATTGCGGCAAGATTCCGGCAGAGCTTGCCGTCGGATCGTGTTCACTCACCGAACCCCGAGGCGCGTCAGGGTTCTCCCCTCACCTGGAGACACGCATGAGACGCACTCCTCACCGGCTGCTGCGCCGACCGCTCGCGGCGGCCGTGGCAGCGGCCGGGCTGCTGGGACTCCTTACCGCCGTACCGCAGACGCGTCCCGCCCCGGCGGGCGAACCCGTCGCCTCCTCCTCCGCCGCCGGGGGCACGGCGACCGTCTTCTACTCCACGAAGACCCGCGCCTGGTCGGCCTACTACCTGCATTACTCCCCCGACGGCGGTTCCTGGACCACCGTCCCCGGCACCCGGATGCAGGCCGCCTGCGCCGACTGGGTCAAGCTGACGGTCCCGCTCGGGGGTGCGGCCGGACTGAAGGCGACCTTCACCGACGGCTCGGGCACCTGGGACAACAACGCGGGCCGGAACTACGACCTGGGCACCGGGAACATCACGGTCCAGGACGGGACCGTGGCGCACAGCGACCCGTGCGCGGGTACGGGCCCCGACGAGCCGGAGGAGCCCGGCGGGCCGAACACGGCCTCCGTCTACTACGCCACCTCCACCGTCGGCTGGTCCACCGTCAATCTCCACTACCGCCCGCACGGCGGAGCGTGGACGGCCGTCCCCGGCATCGGCATGGAAGCCGCCTGTACGGGCTGGATGAAGCGCACGGTGGACCTCGGGGCGGCCACCGGCCTCCAGGCCGCGTTCAACAACGGCAACGGCGTCTGGGACAACAACAACGGCGGCGACTACACCCTGTCGACCGGGCTCACCACGGTGAAGGACCGTACGGTGACGGCCTCGGCGAAGGACCCGTGCGCCGCCGAGGAACCGGACACCGAGGCACCGTCCGCCCCCACCGCGGTGAAGGCTGCCGCCGACGGGGTGGCGGTCGTGCTGACGTGGGAACCCGCCACGGACGACCGGGGCGTGACGGCGTATCAGGTCACCAGGACCGGCGGGACGAAGGGCACGGTGGTCGTCGACACCACCTCGACCGTCTTCTCCGACACGGGGCTCGACGCCCACACCGCCTACCGCTACACCGTCCGGGCCGTCGACGCCGCCGGGAACGTCTCGGCCGACTCCGCACCGGCCACCGTCACCACCGGCGAGAAGCCCACCACCCCGGCCACCGGCACACCCCTGGGCACCGATCCCCGCAAGGACCCGATCTACTTCGTGCTCACGGCCCGCTTCAACGACGGCGACGCCACGAACAACCGGGGTGGCAGTCAGCACGAGAAGTCCGGCAACGCCGCCAACGACGACCCCATGTTCCGGGGGGACTTCAAGGGGCTGGTGCAGAAGCTCGACTACATCAAGGGGCTCGGCTTCTCCGCGGTCTGGATCACCCCGGTCGTGCTCAACCGCTCGGACTACGACTACCACGGGTACCACGGCTACGACTTCTACAAGGTCGACCCACGGCTGGAGTCCGCCGGGGCCTCCTACCAGGACCTCATCGACGCGGCCCACGCCAAGGGCATGAAGATCTACCAGGACGTCGTCCACAACCACTCCTCGCGATGGGGCGCCAAGGGCCTGTTCACCCCGAAGGCGTACGGCGTGCGCGACGCGCAGTGGAGCTGGTACTACGACGAGAAGAACGACGGGTTCACCTACGACGGCCTCACCGTCGAGCCCAAGTCCGGGAAGTCGTACTACAACGGCGACCTGTGGTCCACGGCGGAGCCGACGGGCAACACCTGCGTGGGCTGGGGCACCCCCACCGGGCACACCTCGCCGGAGGGCTACCGCATCTACAACTGCCAGTGGCCGAGCCCCACTTCGGGCATGTTCCCGAAGGCGCTCTACCACACCTGCTGGATCGGCAACTGGGAGGGCGAGGACTCCCGCTCCTGCTGGCTGCACGACGACCTCGCCGACTTCAACACCGAGAACGCCCAGGTCCAGAACTATCTGATCGGCGCCTACAACAAGTACATCGACATGGGGGTCGACGGCTTCCGGCTGGACACGGCGGTGCACATCCCCCGCACCACCTGGAACCGCCGTTTCCTGCCCGCGATCCAGGAGCGCGTGACGCAGCGGTTCGGCGCGGAGGCGGCGGAGAACTTCTTCGTCTTCGGTGAGGTCGCGGCCTTCGTGAACGACAAGTGGAACCGCGGCTCGGTCAACCACTCGGCGCAGTTCTTCACGTGGAAGGAGCGAGGGGAGTACAGCGCGGACGACGAGAAGGCCGCCCTGGAGATGTACGACTACGAGCAGCAGCGGGGCACGGCGGCTCAGCCCGTCTCGGACAACGCCTTCCTCAAGGGCAACGCCTACCACGCGCCCGACCGCAGCCGGTTCTCCGGGATGAACATCATCGACATGCGGATGCACATGAACTTCGGTGACGCGGCCAACGCGTTCCACAACGGCAAGGACTCCGACGACGCGGTGAACGACGCCACGTACAACGTCGTCTACGTCGACAGCCACGACTACGGCCCCAACAAGAGCAGCGAGCGCTACACCGGCGGTACGGACGCCTGGGCCGAGAACATGTCGCTGATGTGGACCTTCCGGGGCATCCCGACGCTCTACTACGGCTCCGAGATCGAATTCCAGAAGGGGAAGAAGATCGACTGCGGCCCGACGTGCCCGCTGGCGACCACTGGGCGGGCCTATTTCGGGGACCACCTGGCCGGTGAGGTCACCGCCTCGGACTTCGGCAAGGTCTCCTCGGCCACCGGCAAGGTCGCCGACACCCTGGCCGCCCCGCTCGCCCGCCACCTCCAGCGGCTCAACGAGATCCGCCGGGCCGTGCCCGCGCTCCAGATGGGCCAGTACTCGACGGAGGGCATCAGCGGCTCCATGGCGTACAAGCGCCGCTACACCGACGCGGCGACCGGCACGGACAGCTTCGCCCTGGTGACGGTCTCCGGGAGCGCCACGTACACGGGCATCCCGAACGGCACGTACAAGGACGCCGTCACGGGCGACACCAAGCAGGTCACCGGCGGCACCCTCACGGTCCCGGCCCCCGGGAAGGGCAACCTGCGCGTGTACGTCCTGGACCTCGGCGGGAAGAACGCCGCGCCGGGGAAGATCGGCGCGGCGGGGCCGTATCTCAAGTAGCGGCCCGGCCTTCCGTCACGACCCGTCGCACCGTGCGCAGCAGGTACTCCTCGCGGTGCGGCGGGTCGTCACCGCCCTCAGACGCCCTGGGCTTCGGTGACGTTCTCGACGAGCCTGGCGATGACCCCTTCGTCGGGACCCGGCTCCGGCTTGAACGTGGCGAGCTTCTCGGGGGGCAGGGGTCCGGTGACCTCCTGGACGAATCCGACGACCTGGCCCGCGGTGAGCAGCGCGGACTTGAGCTCGGCGGCGGTCAGTGGTTCGGCGAACGATACGCACAGCCCGGCCGCCCGGATGCGCGCCTACTCCGCCAGGTGCGGAAAGCGCCATTCGGTGCGGCTGTGCAGGACGGCTCCGGGGCGCAGCACCGTGCTCGGGTGACCGGGGCGGTTGGGTGAGTCCGGGAGGTGCTGGGTCTCCAGGCAGAGCGAGCCGTGGCGCTGGTGGCGGCGGCCGGTGCCGTCGGTGAACGCGCCGTCGAGCTGGTTGGCGGTGTAGATCTGGAGGCCCGGTTCGGTGGTCCACAGCTCCAGGGTGCGCCGGTCGCCGGGGGCGGTGAGGCGGGCGGCGCGGCGCAGGGTGCCGGGGGTGGCGGGGCGCAGGATCCAGCAGTGGTCGTAGCCGCCGGCCTGCTCCAGTTGGGCGTCGGGGTGCGCGAGGCGTTCGCCGATGCGGTGGGGGGTCGTGAGGTCGAAGGGGGTGCCGGTCACCGGGACGGGCGGGCCTTCGGGGATGGAGCCGGCGTCTACGGGGAGATAGGTGTCGGCGTCGGCCTGGAGGGTGTGGCCGAGGATGTCGTCGTCGCCGAGGTTGAGGTAGGCGTGGTGGGTGAGGTTGACGACGGTGGGCCGGTCGGTGGTGGCCGTGTAGTCGACGGCGAGGGTTCCGGCGGTGTCCAGGGTGTAGGTGGCGGTGACGTCGAGCGCTCCGGGGAAGCCCATGTCGCCGTCGGGGCTGTGCAGGGTGAGCCGGAGGACGGCGGCGGTGTCCGTGCGGTGTCCGGTGGCCTGCCAGATCCTGGTGTGGAAGCCGTCCGGGCCGCCGTGCAGGGTATGGCCGCGGTCGTTGGCGGGGAGGTGGTGCGTGGTGCCGTCGAGGGTGAAGCGGCCGTGGGCGATGCGGTTGGCGTACCGGCCGACGATCGCCCCGAAGTACGGGTTCTTGTCGGTGTAGTCGTCGAGCGCGGGCAGCGAGCGGACGACCGGGCCGGGTTCGCCGGAGGTGTCCGGCACGGTGAGGCTGTGCAGGACACCGCCGTAGGTGAGGATCTCGGCTCGGACGCCGGTGCCGGAGTCGAGGGTCCAGAGGTCGATCTCGCTCTGGCCGTGGGCGCGGCCGAACGGTTTGCGGTGCACGGTGGGCATGAAGAGTTCCTTGGGGGGTGCGGAAGGGGCCTCGCGGGGGTGCGTCAGCTGGGCGGTCCGGGGGCCTCGCGGGGTGTGGTGGATTCGCGGACGACGAGGCGGTAGCCGGGGCGGGGCCGCCGGGGTTCGGCGACCGGGGTGCCGGCGAGGCGTTCGACGAGGCTGTCGACGGCGAGCCGGGCGATGGCGGCCTTGTCCGGCGCGATGGTGGTGAGGGTGGTGGCCCCGTACCGGCTCTCCTCGATGTCGTCGAAGCCGACGACGGCGATGTCGCCCGGGACGGTGAGGCCGTGTTCGGTGAGGGTGCGCATGGCCCCGATCGCGATCAGGTCGTTGTAGGCGAACACGGCGTCGGGCCGCTCGCCCCGGTCGAGGAGGGAGGCCATCGCGGCGGCCCCGTCCTCGCGGCCGTAGCCGTCGGTGACGACGACCAGGGACTCGTCGGGGGTGATGCCGGAGGCGGCCAGCTCCTCGCGCCAGCCGCGCAGCCGGAGATGGGCGGGCTGGCGTTCCCGCCCGGTGCGGGAGCCGAGGAAGGCGATACGGCGGTGGCCCAGCGCGATGAGGTGGGCGACGGCCGCGCGGGCGGCGGCCACGTTGTCGATGGCGATGTGGTCGTACGGGGCCTCGTACTCGCGTTCGCCGAGCAGCACCAGCGGCGCGGTCTCGGTGCGGGCCATCAGGTCCTCGGTCTCCAGGTGGATGGGGCTGAGGATCAGGCCGTCGATGACGTGGGAGCGGAACCCCTGGCAGACCAGCAGTTCCTTCTCGCGCTGGCCCGCCGTGTGGTCGACCAGGACGGTGTAGTCGTGCCGGGCGGCCGCGTCGACGACCTCGCCGGCCAGCTCGGCGAAGTACGGGTTGCCGAACTCGGGGACGGCCAGCGCGATGATGCCGGTGCGGCCCTTGCGCAGATGGCGGGCGGTGAGGTTCGGCCGGTAGCCGAGCTCGTCGATCGCCTGCTGCACCTTGGCCCGCATCTTCGGGGTGACGTGCTGGTAGTTGTTGACCACGTTCGACACGGTCTTGATGGACACGCCCGCCCGTTGAGCTACGTCCTTGAGGCTGACGCCCACGGCACTCCTTGTTTCTCTTGGTTCGACTCGACCCGGCCCGTGCGGTTCAGGTCGCTCTCCGGCTGCGCGCGAGGTAACGCTGCGCCACCACGACAACGATAAGGAAGCCGCCGCTGACCACCGACTGGTACGAGGAGTTGAGCGAGCCGATCTGGTTGATCAGGTTCTGGATCACGGCCAGCAGCAGGACGCCCCAGAGGGTGCCGCTGAACGAGCCCGCTCCGCCGATGAGGAGCGTGCCGCCGATGACGACGGCGGAGATCGCGTCCAGTTCCATGCCGACGCCGACGATGGTGACACCGGAGGAGAGGCGGGGCGGCGTTCAGCGCCCCGGCGAGTCCGGCGCGCAGTCCGGTGAGGGTGTGGACGAGGATCTTCGTCCGGGCGACGGGCAGCCCCAGAGGTCTCCGACTTGGCGCGGCCGGCGGCGGCCAGCGTCGTGGCGGCCAGGACGCAGGCCACGGCGAGGGTACGGGATCGACGCTGGATCACCATGCGCGGAACGCTCCTTGACGGGTTGACGGCACGCTGATCGGCGTGGGGTCGGGCATGCGGGACGAGGCATCGGCCACGGGGCAGCCGATGCCACTGCATTCCTCAGGCCCCTGCTCCGGACTGCGGGAACAGCGGTCGTGAGAGCCTGCGCGGCCTGTCGGCGGCTCGGTTTACAACGTTATATAGGCGGTGCGGCACGGGCGGCAAGGGCGTGGTCGGTGCGTTTCCAAAAAGTGTCGGCGAGTCGCCGGGGCGCTTCCGCGACCGGCGGCTCGCCGCACGGAACCGGCTCTGCGCGGGGCCTGGACACCCGTCCGGCACCGTGCTGTCGTACCGCCTCCCGAAGCTGCCTCCGGGCGAAGTGAGGGCACATGGCGCGAGGTGTGGCTCGCCACGCCGGGCGGCGGGCAGCCCTTCGACAGCCCGGCGCTGCTCACCGAGGACACGACGTGGGGGGACACGCCGTGGGCGCCGTGACCCGACCCGACTGGGGGCACGGGCAGGGGCCCGGCGGCGACGGAGAAGGTTCCCTCCGTCGCCGCCGGGCCCCTGTGGGTTCTCACCGGGAGGAGCCGGCCGGGTGGGCGCCCGGCCGGGCTCAGCGAGTCAGAAGCGGTTCGGGGCGCGTTCCGGGACCGGGGACCCGGGGAGCTCGTCCGGCTTCTCGTTCTGGCGGGCCTGCGCGTTCGACGCCGCGGTCGCCCTGCAGGTCACGTCCTTCGCGGGCAGTTTGCCGGTGGCCAGGTAGCGGTTGACCGCGCCGTCCGTGCAGGAGTTGCCGCTCGGGTAGACACCGTGGCCCTCGCCGCCGAGGACGGTGACCATCTTCGAGCCCTTCAGCTGGGCGTGCAGGGCCTGGCCGCTGGGCAGCGGGGTCTGCGAGTCCCACTCGTTCTGGACGACCAGGGAGCCGACCTTGTTCTTGACCACGGTCACCGGCTCGGCGGACTTCCCCCAGAAGGCACAGGGCTTGATGCTGGAGGCGAAATCCCCGAAGAGCGGGTAGCGGCCCTTGTCCTCGATGGCGTCCCGCCGGTACGTCTCCGGATCGCGCGACCAGACGGCCGAGTTGTCGCCGCACACCACGGCCCAGAAGCTGGCCGTCATGTTGTCGGCGGGGGGCTCCGCGGCGAGCGGGGCCTTTTTGGCCCACTCGGGCGCCGGGGCCCCGCCGCCCTCGGTGATCCTGGCGAGCTTCTTCGCGGAGGCGGGCCTGCCCTTCGCGGCCTTCTTCAGTTCCACGACCGCCTCGGAGGCGGACTGCGGGGTGAAGGCCAACGCGCGCATCCCCTGGCGGATGTCGTCGCCGCTGGTGGGCTGCCCGTCCACCTCGATCGGGTCCGCGTCGGCCCGCGCGACGAGATCCCAGAAGGTCCGGTCGACCTTCTTCGGGGTGTTGCCGAGGCCGTACGTCTTCGAGCGCGCGGAGGCCCACTCGGTCCACCGGTCGAACGCGGGTTCCGCGCCCTCGGCCCACCACTGGATCATCCCGCGCCAGGCGCGCTGCGGGTCGACCGCGCTGTCCAGGACGAACCGGTCGGCGCGCTTCGGGAAGAGCTGGGCGTAGACGGCCCCCAGATAGGTGCCGTAGGAGTAGCCGACGTAGGAGATCTTCTTCTCGCCGAGGATCGCCCGCACCAGATCCATGTCGCGCGCGGTGTTGCGGGTCGTGATGTGCGGGAGCCGGTCCCCCATCTTCTTGCGGCACTTGTCCGCCACCGTCCGCGCCCAGGCGACGTCCTTGGCGTACGTCTGCGCCTTGTAGGGCCGCAGCCAGTTCTCCTGTTCCGGCGTGAGGTTGCAGGAGACCGGGCTGGAGCGGCCGACTCCGCGCGGGTCGAGGCCGACCAGGTCGTAGCTCTTGAGCACGGACTTGGGCAGCTCCTCCTTCATCATCAGCGGCATCCACAGGCCCTCGCCGCCGGGGCCGCCGGGGTTGGAGAGCAGGATGCCGCGCCGCTTGCCGGGGTCGGCGGTCCTGATCCGGGATATCGCCAGGTCGATCCGCTTGCCTCCGGGCTTCCGATAGTCCAGCGGGACCTTGACGGTGGCGCACCGGTACGCCGCCGAGATGTCGGGGTCGCACCGCTTCCACGCGGGCTTCTGTTTCGCGTACCGGTCGAGCACACTTTTGACGGCGGGCGAGGAGGCGGCCGAGGCGGTCCCGGCCGAGGGGGCGGCAGCCGGGGCCGCGGTGGCCGTCGAGGCGGCGAGCGCCGGGGCCAGCGTCACCATGGCGGTCACGGCCACCAGGGGCGCGAGACGTCGTCTGCGCACGATATCGATCCTTCCGGTCACATGTTCGGACAGGAGGATCTTGTCGGACCTGTGTACGTCTGCGTATCCCTCCCGGGGCCTTAACTCCTCTACGTCTCGGGAATGACAGCAACAGACGTGAATGGTCCGCGAGTTGGAGAACCATGCACCCGGCTGCGAGGTCCGCTCCCCTTCCGGCGCGCCCAGAGGTTCCGGATGCGGCGGAAGGAGGCCCCGGCCCTTGCGGCTTACGGCTTACGGCTTTTGACGGCCGTGCAGCACGGACACCTCCTCGACCGTCAGGGCCCTGTCGCAAACCTCGACCTGATCGACGGAGCCGTTCCAGAAGTCGACCTTGGCGCCGTCGTACTGGGCCCGCCCGACGGAGAGCGGACCGGTGCTCACGTCGGCCGGGCCGGCCTCGGTGGTCGCGGCGGCCTTCCCGTCGACGTACAGCGTGATCTCGTCACCCTTGCGGACTCCGACCAGGTGGTACCACTTCCCGGTCTCCGGGACGGTCTCCAGGCGCGCGCGCTTGCCGCCCGGGGTGGAGAAGGCGAACGCCCCCTGACCGTACTGGAGGTAGAAGGGATTCTCGGTGCGCCGGCCGTCCTGGCTGACGACGGTGGCGTAGGAACGATGCGACCGTCACCACGAAGCGGCCGGCGTCGTCGCCCCACGGGCAGTGCCCCGCTCCGGGCTGCTCGACGAAAGCACCACGCCACCGTTCTCCATGAAACGCCGTTTCGGGGGTATCCGAACTCCAGCCAGACAGCTCAAGCGACGGGGTGGACGCTATGAACGACCGCATTCTGATGACGTTTTCACCGGACGGCGAAACCCGTACCGATTTCGTCTGCCGGCCGGAGAAGGCCGCCGACGCACGGGACGCCGTCAGCGCCTTCGTCGCCCGGCTGCATCCCGCGCCGAACTCGCACATGGTCCAGAACCTCCTGCTCCTCGTGTCGGAGCTGGTCACCAATGCGGTCCGGCACGCGGGGGCCGTCACCGCGCTGTGGCTGACCGCTGATCGCAGGGGCGTCCACATCCGGGTCACCGACCCCAGCCCGGCGCTCCCGCAGGACCGGACGCCCGACCTGACCGGCCGGACCGGTGGGTTCGGCTGGCCGATGGTCCAGCGGCTGGCCCAGGAGGTGGGGGTCCGCGCGACGGTGGACGGCGGGAAGGTCATCCTGGCCACCGTGGAGCGCTGAGGTCGAGACGGTCCGAGTGCACAGCAGGCCGAGGCGGCGAAACTCTCGACGGCGGGCGCCGATCGGTACGTATCGATAGAATTCAGACATGGGAGAGCGGCCCGCGACGCCGACTGCGCCCGAACTCGTTCTGGAGACCGATCTGGGCTCCACGGTGATGAGTCCGAGCCGGGACTACCATGTCGGGCGCGATCCCGAGAGCGACATCGTCATCGACGACGACCGGGTCTCCTGGCACCACGCGATCCTGCATCCCGAGGACGGTCACTGGACGATCGAGGACGAGGACAGCACCAACGGCACGTACACCGCCGGCCGGCGCATCCACGCCTCGGACGTCGGTGCGGGCAGCGAGATCCGCTTCGGCAATCCGAGCGACGGACCGCGCGCCGTCCTGCTGGGCCGGGAACCCCCCGCGCCCTCCGCCGCGACCGACCGCCCCTCCTCCGTTTCGATGCCCCGGGCGACCGGTACGTTCCGGCAGCCGACGACGGTACGGCCGCTGCCCGCCAGGACCGTACGGATCGGCCGCGACGCCGGCAACGACCTCGTCATCGACGATCTGGTCGTCTCGCGCCACCACGCCGAACTGCGGGCCCTGGCCGACGGGACGTACGAGATCGTCGACCTCGGCAGCCACAACGGCACCTTCCTCAACGGCCAGCCGGTCGCCCGCGGCCCGGTCGGCCCCGGCGACATCGTCGGTATCGGCCACTCGGCGTTCTGCCTGGTCGGCGACTCCCTCCAGGAGTTCGTGGACACCGGTGAGGTGTCGCTGGACGTCCAGGACCTGGAGGTGACGGTCGGCCGCGCGGGCAAGGGCGGCAAGACCCTGCTGGACAAGGTCTCCTTCCCCGTGGGCGAGAAGTGCCTGCTCGGCGTGGTGGGCCCCAGCGGCGCGGGCAAGTCCACGCTGCTCAACGCGCTCACCGGCCAGCGCCCGGCCGACCGGGGCACGGTGCTCTACGACGGCCGTGATCTCTACCGGGACTTCGCCGAGCTGCGCCAGCGCATCGGCCTCGTACCGCAGGACGACATCCTGCACGCGCAGCTGACCGTGCGCAAAGCCCTCGGTTACGCCGCCGAGCTCCGCTTCCCGCAGGACACCGCGAAGGCGGAGCGGCAGGCACGGGTCACCGAGGTGATCCAGGAACTCGGCCTCGAACAGCGCGCCGACCAGCCGATCCACTCGCTCTCGGGCGGCCAGCGCAAGCGGGTGAGCGTAGCCCTGGAGCTGCTGACGAAGCCCTCGCTGCTCTTCCTCGACGAGCCGACGTCGGGGCTCGACCCCGGCATGGACCGCTCGGTCATGCACATGTTGCGCGGCCTGGCCGACGACGGCCGCACCGTCATCGTGGTGACGCACAGCGTGCTGAGTCTGGAGGTCTGCGACCGGCTGCTCGTCCTCGCGCCCGGCGGGCGCATCGCCTACTACGGTCCGCCCGAGGACGCCCTCGCCTTCTTCGGTTTCGAGGAGTGGCCGGAGGCGTTCGAGGCGTTCGAGAACAACCGCGACCGCGACTGGGCGGCCACCTACTCCGCCTCGCCCTTCCGCCGGCAGTACATCGACAACGCCACGGCCCAACCGCATCTGCCGCCCGCCGCGCCCGGTGCGATGGTCGCACCACCGCCCAAGACCCGTAGCTGGGGTGCGCAGCTGAACACCCTGGTACGCCGGTACGCTTCCGCGCTGAGCGCGGACCGGACGTTCCTGATCATCATGATCGCGCTGCCCTTCGTCATGGGCGCCATGGCCCGCGCGCTGGCGGGCAGTCGGCTCACGCAGGAGACGGCGATGAACGCCCTGCTGATCCTGTGCGTGGGCGGAGTGCTGACCGGGGCGGCCAACGCGGTACGGGAGCTGGTCAAGGAACGGGTGATCTATCAGCGCGAGAGAGCCGTCGGCCTGTCCAGATCCGCGTACCTGATGTCGAAGATCGTGGTGCTCGGAACCATCACCGTCCTCCAGGCCGTGGTGCTGACCCTGGTGGGCCTGGTGGGCGTCGATCTCGGCGCGCCGGGCGGCGAAGGGGTGTTCCTGCCGCCCCTCGTGGAGATCACACTGGCCGTGGCACTGCTGTCCTTCACCGCGATGATGCTCGGCCTGCTGGTCTCCGCGCTGGTGCGCAAGGAGGAGGTGACGATGCCGTTGCTCGTCCTCCTCGCCATCGTCCAGGTCGTCTTCTGCGGCGCGCTGCTCAAGTTGCACGGTGTCCCCGGTGTGGAGCAGCTGTCCTGGCTGGTGCCGTCGCGGTGGGCGCTCGGCGCGATGGCCGGGACGATCGATCTGGCGCGGATCGTGCCGGGCGAGCTGACCTCCGATCCGCTCTTCGACCACTCGGCGGGGATCTGGCTGCTCAACATGGGCATGATGGTCGTCCTCTCGGTCGTCTTCGGATACGTAGTCGCGAGACTGCTGAGGCGGCACGAGCCCGCGGTCATGCGGAAGTGAGCTGGTTCGATGGCGACCCCGACCCCGGAATTCCGCCCCACGCACGTCGTCCCGCCGGACGGGCTGCCCGCGTGGGAGTCCCCCGACGTCGCCCGGCCCACCGATCCGCTGGACGCGCTGCTTCCCGTGCAGGTGCAGGACCGGCGCGGGGACTGGGCGTACGTCGCCTGTTCCAACGGCTGGTCGGCCTGGGTCGACGGCCGCCGCCTCGTCTCCGTACCGCGGACGCCCCCCGCCCCCGGGGCGCCGCTCGCCCGCACCGCGGACCCGCGACCGCTGCTGGCCAGGGCTGAGGAGTCACTGAGCCGGTACCGCCGGGCCGCCCAGGACCTGGCCGAGGGCCGCAGCGACGGGGAGGGTTTCCGGCAGCGGACGCGGGGGCTGCGGGTCGGGATGGTGGTGGACGGGGAGTCGGTGTGGCTGTACGACGCCGAGCACGAGCGGTGGGTCTTCTGCGACGGGACCCGGCTGAGCACGTACGCGGCGGAGGCGGGCCCGGGGGCGGCGGCACCGGCTTCGGCGTCCGGGGAGGCGGAGTCGCCGGAGCCCTTTCGGGTAGCGGCGAGCGCGGGCCCGGAGCCGACGCGGGTGGTTGCGCCCGGGTCGCCCGGGGCGACCCGCGTCGTCACCGGCGAGGAACCGGAACCCACCCGCGTCGAACCGGAAGCCACCCCCGTCGCACCGCCCGAAGGGCCGGAACCGGCGCGCGTCGTGACGCCGGCCGAAGCGGACCGTATGTCGGTCGCGCCGCCCGACGGACACGAACCGACCCGGCTCGTCACCCCCGACGGCCCCGAACCCACCCGCCTCGTCACCCCCGACGGCCCCGAACCCACCTGCCACGAGACCCCCGACGGACCCGAACCCACCTGCCACGACACCCCCGACGGACCCGACGCCCCCGAGCCCACCCGGGCCATCACCGTCGCCGGGCCCGATGAAACATCCGGCGGCGGGGCGTCGGACCGCTCGACGGGCGGGCGGTGACCGGCGATGGCCCCGCCACCTCCCCCCTCGCACGATGCCGGGGTGCCCTCCGGGCGCGAGGACGATCTCGTCGGCAAGCGGATCGCGAGTTATCTGGTGGAGGCCGAGATCGGGCGCGGCGGCATGGCGGTCGTCTACCGCGCCAAGGACCTGCGGCTCGACCGGATCGTCGCGCTCAAGCTGCTCGCCCCCGAACTGGCCCGCAACGACACCTTCCGGCAGCGGTTCACGCACGAGTCGCGGGTGGCGGCCGCGATCGACCACCCGCACATCGTGCCGGTGTTCGAGGCGGGCGAGACCGACGGGGTGCTCTACATCGCGATGCGGTTCGTCGCGGGCGCGGATCTGCGCGTCCTGATCGACCGGCGCGGGCCGCTGGACCTCACGGCCGCCGTCCGGATCGCCGCCCAGGTCGCGTCCGCGCTCGATGCGGCCCATGACCACGACCTGGTGCACCGGGACGTGAAGCCCGGCAACATCCTGGTGGCGGCGGGCACCGACAGCGACCATCCGGAACATGTGTACCTGACCGACTTCGGGCTGACGAAGAAGTCGCTGTCGCTGACCGGGTTCACCACGGTCGGCCAGTTCGTCGGCACCCTCGACTACGTGGCGCCGGAACAGATCTCCGGGCGGCCGGTGGACGGGCGGTGCGATGTGTACAGCCTCGCCTGTGTCGTCCAGGAGACCCTGACCGGGGCGCCCCCCTTCCAGCGGGACGACGACATGGCACTGCTGTGGGCCCACCAGTACGACCCGCCCACCCCGCTGAGCGGTCTGCGGCCCGGGTTGCCCGCCGCCGTCGACGGCGTACTGGCGAAGGCGCTCGCCAAGTCGCCGGAGGACCGTTACGAGACCTGCCTCAGGTTCGTCGCGGCGCTGCGGGCCGCGGCGGCGGGCATCGGCCCCGGCGAGCACCCGCCGACCCGGGTGGACGCACCGGCCGGCTCCTGGTCGGCCGCCCCCGAACCGCCGCCCGCCCCGCCGCGCTGGGCCGCCCCGGTGTTCCCGGGGGCCGGCTGAACGGGCCCACCGGACACCTCCGAGGGACGGATGAGCACCGCGCCCCGGCCCTTCAGACGTCGGAGCCGGAACCGGGGCCAGACCCCGAGCCGGAGCCAGACCCCGAGCCGAGGCCCGGCCCCGGGTCCACGACCTCGCCGCGCCGGTGCACCCGGGTGGCCGCGAGGCCGCCGAGGAAGCCGGTGACCAGGCCCCACAGCACCGCGAACCCGAGCCCCGTCCACCCTTTCGGGCGCAGGGACACCTCCCCGCCGAGTCCGCCGCCCAGGTCCCCGAGGCCCAGGAGGGACAGTCCGTAGTGGGCGGAGATCCGGGCGGTGAGGCAGATGAACAGCACGGTCAGGGTGAGCGCCACCGCCATGTGCACCGCGTGCTGCCACAGGCGCGTCCGGGCGGGCGACCTCGCCGCCATGAGGAAGGCGGCGGACAGCACCAGCACGGCGACGACGACCACGAGCCAGCGGACGCGCCCGTCCTGTTCGGCGAGGGTGTTCAGGTTCAGGGTGGAGAGGTCGGGGGTGCGCAGGACGGTGTCGAGCACCTGGGGCATGGGCAGCCCGAAAGGGCCTTCGACCTTGCCCTCCCACGACGCGCCGAGGCCGAGGGTGAGCGCGAGCCAGACCAGGTTGGGCAGGCCGAGGAGGATCACCGCGGCGGTTTCGGCGGGGTGGCCGCGCGTGATCATCACGATGATTCCGGCGAGGACACCGAGCGCGACGCAGGCGAGGAGCAGCACGACCATGGCGTACGCCGCCGGGCGCACCGCTTCCTGGAAGCGCAGCAGCCGGGCGGGGAGCGGGGCGCGGCGGGAGACGATGAGGGCCAGTACGAGGACCCCGGCCAGCCAGAGCAGCCCGAAGACCAGGGTGAGCGGGATCTCCGCCCGGAATCCGATCTTCGGGTCACTGCCGAGGAGGTCCCCGGCCCCGCTGCCGGTGAGGTCCTCGGCCGAGAGGGTGAAGGTGTGCCGGGCGATCAGCGAGAGGACGATCAGCGCGACGAGCCACAGAGCGGCGACGCGGCCCGCCCAGCCGGCGAGTTCGCGGCCCCCGGCGACGGCCCGGTGGTGCAGCGGGCGGAGGAAGCCGCGGGCGACGAGGAGCGCGCCCACGAGGGTGACCGAGAGCGGCAGGACCGAGAGGTCGGCCTGCGTTCCCACGAGGGAACCGGCGTCCCCGGACAGCCCGACCGAGCCGCCCGCCGCCATCACCGCCACCGCGGCGACGACGGCCGGGAAGGCGCCGCCGGGCAGCCCGGCCGCACCCGCGGCCCACAGGCCGAGCGCCGCGGTCACCACCATGGCCAGCACCCCGGTGAGGACCGCCAGGAGCGCGTCGCGCCAGCCGTGCGGGGTGCGTGCGCTGCTCTCGTCGTTGCTCGCCCGGACGTTCACGACCCCACGCTAAGCAGGGACCGAACGCTTCGCTCCCCGAGGAAACGGTTCGCTCCTCCGCTTGCGGGGACCGCCGGGGCAGAGCAGACAATGGGGCGAAATGCCCTGGATCATCGCTTCTGGCCCCGGTAAGGAATCGGGGGCGGGCACGGTCTCGTCCGGGGCGGGTACCGACAACGGGGAGCAGAGCCCGTGAGTGTCCAGCCACCGCCGTCAGGCCGCCCCACAGGACCACCGTCCGGCCCGCTCTCGGGCCCCTCGGAGTCCGGCCCCACCCCGCCGCCTCCGACCGTTTCGGGCCCGCCGCCCGGCCCGCCCAGCGGCGGCGACCACGGCCCCGGTGGTTCGGGGGGCGGGGGCGACTCAGGCGGTTCCGGCGCTTCGGGCGGTGGCCCGGGCGGTCCGGGCGGCGGCTCGGGTGCCGCCCCCGGCCCCCGCCCCGACCGTCCCTGGTGGCGTTCGGTGCCCCGGATCGCGGCGATCGCGACGGCTCTGGTCGCCGCGGTGGTTCTGGTGGTCGTGCTGACCCGGCCCGAGGGCGGCGGCGGGTCGGAGGAGGGCGGCGAGGTCTTCCTCCAGGCGGCGGGCGAGTCCGGGCCAGAACCGTTCACGAAGTCCACGGCGAAGGACGACGCCCCCGAACCCGGGACCGCCAGCCCCTCCGTCGCACCGAGCCCGTCGAAGACCGGTGCGCCGGTGACGCGGGGCGTGGACGGCGCGGCCCCGGGGCTGTACGGAGGGACCCGGAAGGTCTCCAGTTGCGATGTGGAGCAGCAGGTCGAGGTGTTGCGGGCGGCGCCGGACAAGAACCGGGCGTTCGCCTCGGTCCAGGACATCGAGCCGTCCGCCGTCCCCGGGTATCTGCGCGGGCTCACCCCCGTTGCGCTGCGCATGGACACCCGGGTCACCAACCACGGCTACCGGGACGGCGAGGCCAACGCCTATCAGGCCGTGCTCCAGGCGGGTACGGCGGTCCTCGTCGACGACCGGGGGGTGCCCAGGGTGCGGTGTGCGTGCGGGAACCCGCTGCTGCCGCCCGTCGCCCAGGACGACCCGCGGCAGACGGGCAAGGCGTGGCCGGGGTACCGGGCTTCCGACGTGGTCGTCGTGCAGCCGTCCGAGAAGCCGGTGAAAGAGTTCGTGATGGTCGACCCGGAGAACGGCGACTGGTTCAAGCGGCCGGCCGGTGACACGGGCGACGGTGACACGAAGACGGATCCGCCGAAGAACGCCTCCGAGTCGCCCTGCCCGCCCGGCTCGGACGCCTGCCCGAGCTCGTCCGGGGACACCACGTCGGAGCCCGCGCCGGACGACCCGGCATCGCGGCCCGGTGAGGATCCGGCGACCTCCGAACCCCCGCCGGACGACCCGGCGACCTCGGAGCCGCCGGCCGACGACCCGGGGACCGAGCCCGCGCCGGAGGACCCGCCGGGCTCGCCCGGCTCGCAGCCGGCCCCGCAGCCGCCCGCCCCGGGCACCGGGGCCCCGCAGGAGCCCGACGCGGGGACGCCCCCGCCGGGCGCGCCCGCCTTCGGCTGACCCGGTGGCCGGTGGCCGGGGCGGAGCGGCGGTCCGGCCGCCCTTCAGCCCACGGCGTCGGGGCGGCGCTCCCCCGGGGCCACCGGGGTCTTGGCCCCCGCTCCCGTACGCACTCCGGCGGCCGACGCGGCCGAGTGCAGGAAGCGCAGGGCGACCAGCAGGAAGCCGATGTCGTCGAGGTAGATCGGGTCGGGCAGCAGGTCGACCGGTGACACGGTGTAGATGACGGCCGCCCAGAAGAGCGCCTTGCTGCGCAGCGGGACCCCGGCGTCGGCCAGGAGCTTCCTGGCGCTGAAGACGCGGACCAGCAGCACGACGGCCAGGGCCAGCATGATCAGCGCGGCCACAGCGCCGAGAACGAGCCATGCGGTGGTGTCCATGGCTCATCGTGTACCCATTCGTTCCCGGATCACGAACACCGCTCCGGGCGGCGCGACCCCGCGTCCCGCATCACGAGGCCCGCTCCGGGCGGCGGCCCCCGCGGCGGGTGCGGGTCAGGCCGTGCCGCGTCCCCGGGCCTCCGCCCGCCTGCGGCTGCGGCGCTTCAGGGCGCGCCGCTCGTTCTCGGACAGGCCGCCCCAGATGCCGGAGTCCTGGCCGTTCTCCAGGGCCCACTCCAGGCAGGCGGCCTGGACGGGGCAGGTCCGGCAGACGGCCTTCGCCTCCTCGGTCTGGACGACCGCGGGGCCCGTTGTCCCGATGGGGAAGAACAGGTCCGGGTCCTCCTCGCGGCAGGCGGCGTGCAAGCGCCAGTTCTCGGTGCTGCTCAACTCTGCTCACTCCCGAATGTCGTGACGTCGTCGGTGTGTTGCCGTACGTGTCTTCCGTGCGGGTGACCGACGATCGACGCCTCAAACACGTATCGGGCGGGCGGGTCCGGGGGCCAGAGGCGCAGGGCCGGCTACGCGAGCGGAGGGGCCGGCGGGCGGTGCAGCGCGAGGAGGGCCTGATCGTCCTGGATCCGGCCCCCGGCGTGGTGGCCGACGTCCTCGATCAGCAGGTGGAGGATCTGCGCCGGGGAGGCCGGGCAGCCGACCAGCGCGCGGTGCTGGACGAGGAGGGGCAGCCGGACGGACGCGTCGTAGAAGACCCCGGACTCGTCACGCGCCTCGGTGACCCCGTCCGTGTAGCAGATGAGGGTGGCGCCGGGCGGAAACGGGAACGTGTCGACCGGGCACGACCAGGTCCCCAGGCCGCTCATGCCGAGCGGGGGCGCCTCTTCGGAGGGTTCGAGGACGGTGGCCCGGCCCCGGGCGTCCAGGAGCACCGGCGGCGGGTGCCCGCGGTTGACGACCCGTACGGTGCCGAGGTCGTCGGCGAACTCGGCGATCAGCGCGGTGGTGAACCCCTCGTCCTGATCCTGGCCGCCGCGCCTGTCGCCCTCGCGCAGCAGGGCCCGCTCCAGCGCGGCGACCAGGCCGGGCAGGTCCTCCGCCTCGTCCGCCGCGTACCGGAAGGCCCCCAGGTCCGCGCAGACCGCGCTGACCGCGCCCAGGCCCTTGCCGCGCACGTCCCCGACCATCACGCGCACCCCGTGCGGGGTGTCCTGGACGACGTAGAGGTCGCCGCCGATCATGGCCTCGTCCTCGGCGGGCACGTAACGGGCGGCGATCCGGAGCTCTCCGAGGCGCGAAGGCGGCCGGGGCAGGACGGCGCTCTGGGCCACGGCGGCGATATGGCGGGCGCGCCGGGTCCGGGCGTCCCGGCCCTCCAGGGAACGGTTGATGAGGACGGCCAGCACGGTTACGGCCACCAGGGTGAGCTGTTGGCGACGCCGCGCTGCCAGCCGAAGGTGCCGTCGTACCACGCGAGGACCGCGTGGACGGCCATGGCGAGCGCCCCGATCGCAATGATGCCGCGCAGGCCGAGCAGCGGCGCGGCGGCGACCGGGGCCGCCATCAGCAGGGGCGCCGAGGTGACACCCGCCGGGGTCGCCAGGTCCAGCACGACACCCAGCACGATGACCCCCAGCGGGATCCACTTGACCCTGCGCTGCCGCACCACTCCCCCACGCTGCACGGGACCGGGGCCCGCCGCATCCCGGCGGCGGGCCGGACCCGGTCACTCCGGCAGCGGGGTCCCGGGGCCGGGCGCGGCGGCGCACGCGGCGTCGAGCCGGATGCGGTGGGCCGTCACGGCCTCGGGGTCGTCGATGAGGTCGACCCGGACGCCCGGGGTCTCCAGCACCGCCTGGTCCCCGATCTCGGGTGCGGGCACCCGGAGGATGTGCAGGGGCGGTACGCCGGTCAGGGGGTGCGGCGGGTGGTCGAGGGGCACCACCTGGACGGTGACGCGCTGCTCCTTCATCGCCTCGGCCAGCGCGGCCCGCTGCCCCTCCATGGTCTCCTGGTCGCCGACCCGCGTGTGGAGGGCCGCGGCGGGGAACAGGGCCCACAGGGCGGCCCCGCGCTCGCACAGCCGGCGGCGGCGTTCGCGCAGCAGCTCGACCCGGCGTTCCCGCCGGGCGGGGCTGTCTCCGGGGTACTGCGTGCGGTGGAGGGCGGCGGCGTAGGCGGGGGTGCGCAGCAGTTCGGGCACGAGCGCCGGGTGCCAGGTCCGCACGAGGCTCGCCGAGGACTCCACGCCGATGACCTCCTGCTGCCAGGTCTCCATCGTGTCCCGCCAGCGGTGCCACCAGCCGGGCAGGTTCGCGGCCGCGAGCCCGGCCATGATGGGTTCGGCCACGGCGGGCGGCACGCCGTAGCAGCGGAGCAGTTCGCGGACCTGCCGGGCGTCCAGACCGGTCTCGGCGCGTTCGATGCGCCGTACGGTGGCGGGGTGCGCGTCCAGCGCCTCGGCGGCGGTCCGCAGGCTGACGCCCGCGCGTTCCCGCAGCATGCGGAGGCGGACCGCGAGGACGCGGTGTTCCACGGTGGGGCCGGACCGGGCTCGCATGCGCCTACCTTCTTCGTCGAGCCCCCTGGCGGAGCATGACACACTCTGTCGCTTGCAAAGTATGCGTTTTGCGTCGAGAGTGCATACATGTCGGAAATAGTCAGTTGCGCGGAGCGTGCCCCCGATGACGGAGGTGTCCACGGTGCCGGAGGCACCCGAAGTGCACACAGCTGGTGGGTCCCCCGATTGCCGGCCGGCGTGCCGGAGGCCCGCCACCGGGTCCAGGAGGCCATGCGGGCCTGGGGTGAACCGGCCGACCGGATCGAGGCGGCGGCTCTGATAGTGACCGAGCTGGTCACCAACGCGGTGCAGCACACCAGCACCCGGCGTATCCGCTGTCGGCTCCTGCACTCCACGCAGGGCGTCCGCATCTGTGTGTGGAACCGCGGTCGCGCCCGGATACCGGCTCCGGCCTCCCCGGCCGAGTCGGCGGGCCTTCCCGTCGGACAGGTCCCGGCGTCGGCCGACCTCGAAGGCGACGAGGCGCTCGCCCGCCTCTCCGAGGACGGCAGGGGCCTCCTGCTCGTCGACGCGCTGGCGGCCCGCTGGGGCACGCGCGCCGCGCTGGCGGGCCGGCTCGTCTGGGCCGACCTCTGAGACTCCCCTCGCGATCTCCCCGCCCGGTCAGGCGGGGGCCGTACGGCACTCCGGATGGCCCCAGCCGTTCGGGTTCTTCGCGATCGGCTCCTGGGCCGCGTACGGCTTGCCGCAGTGACACCGGCCCGCGAAGCGCGCCTTGATCGTGCCGCCGGACCGCCCGCTCCGGGACGCGCCCCCGGCCCCCCTGCCCTTCGGGCCGCCCGTCCCCCCGGACGCCTCCGTACGCCCCTTCGTGGAGCGCGCGGGCGCGGGCACCGGCAGAGCCGTCGCGCCGTGCGCCGTACCGGCCGGAAGCTGGGTGACGGCCACCTCGCTGGCCGCCTGGTCGGCGATCGCGTTGAGCGGGTCGCCGTTCACCTGGTGGGCCGGGACGTAGCGGAACGTCACCGGGCGGTCGGTGAGCAGGGCGTCGATGCGGGTGACCAGCTCGCGGTTGGCGACGGGCTTGCCGCCGGAGGTCTTCCAGCCGTTGCGCTTCCAGCCCGGCAGCCACTTGGTCACGGCGTTCATGGCGTACTGCGAGTCCATCCGGACCTCGACGGGCACCGCCGGATCGGTGGACTCCAGCAGCTGCGCCAGGGCCGTCAGCTCGGCCACGTTGTTGGTCACGGTGCCGAGCGGACCGGCCTCCCAGCGCACGGGCTCGCCCTGCGCGTCGGCGACGACCCACGCCCAGGCGGCCGGCCCGGGGTTTCCCTTCGACGCCCCGTCACACGCGGCGATGATGCTCTCGTTCATCCCTCGATCATGCCAGCCCCGCATGACCGCTCCCGGCACGCCCGTCGACCTTGACCTCAAGCAAACTTCAGGTTCTAGCGTTCCCAGTGAACCCGGGGCCGCACGGCCGGCGGGGTCCGCAGGCCGCCGGGCGATCCGGGGGCCATCGACATCGGAGCGCCCCATGGACATGGAAGTCACGGCGTGGCATTCGCTGCACAGCGCGATGAACGCCCAGCAGGACCGCCGGCCCTTCTCCCGGGCGTCCTTGCGCCGCATCATGCTCTTCGCCCGCCCCCACCGACGGCGGATCCGCCGCTTCCTGCTGCTGAGCGTCCTGACCGCGCTGCTCGCGGTGGCCACTCCGCTGCTGGCCGGGAAGGTCGTCGACACGATCGTCAACGGCGAGGACACCGGAGCGGTCACCCGGCTCGCCCTGCTCATCGCGCTCATCGCCGTCGTCGAGGCCGGTCTGGGTCTGCTCACCCGCTGGCTGTCGGCGACGCTGGGCGAGGGGCTGATCCTGGACCTGCGCACCGCCGTCTTCGACCATGTGCAGAAGATGCCGGTGGCCTTCTTCACCCGGACCAGGACCGGCGCCCTGGTCAGCCGGCTCAACAACGACGTGATCGGCGCACAGCGGGCGTTCAGCAACACGCTCTCCGGCGTCGCCTCCAACCTCGTCACGCTGCTGCTGACGCTCGCGGTGATGCTCACGATCTCCTGGCAGATCACCTTGCTGTCGCTGGTGCTGCTTCCGGTCTTCGTCGTGCCGGCCCGCCGGATGGGAGCGCGGATGGCGGGACTCCAGCGGGAGGCGGCCGACCACAACGCCGCGATGGGCACGCAGATGACCGAGCGGTTCTCCGCCCCCGGCGCGACGCTCGTCAAGCTCTTCGGCCGGCCCTCGGACGAGTCGGCCGAGTTCGCCGCCCGCGCCGGCCGGGTGCGTGACATCGGCGTCCGTACGGCGATGGCCCAGTCGGCGTTCATCACCGCTCTCACCCTCGTCTCGGCCCTGGCACTGGCCCTGGTCTACGGGCTCGGCGGCTTCTACGCCCTGCGCGGCAGCCTGGACCCGGGCGCCGTGGTGGCGCTGGCACTGCTGCTGACCCGGCTGTACGCGCCGCTCACCGCCCTCGCCGGGGCCCGGGTCGAGGTGATGAGCGCGCTCGTCAGCTTCGAGCGGGTCTTCGAGATCCTGGACCTGAAGCCGCTGATCGAACAGAAGCCGGACGCCCGCCGGGTGCCCGAAGGACCGGTCTCCGTGGAGTTCGACGCGGTGTCCTTCGGCTACCCCACCGCCGAGAAGGTCTCCCTGGCGTCGCTGGAGGAGGTCGCCACGCTCGACGACCGGGGCGGCACACCGGTCCTGCACCAGGTGTCGTTCCGGGCCGAACCGGGCCAGACGATCGCCCTGGTGGGCTCCTCGGGCGCGGGCAAGTCGACGATCGCCCAGTTGCTCCCCCGGCTGTACGACGCGGACGCCGGTTCCGTACGGCTGAACGGTGTCGATGTCCGCGACCTGAGCGCCGACTCGATCCGGGACACGCTCGGCATGGTCACCCAGGACGGGCACCTGTTCCACGAGTCGGTACGCGCCAACCTGCTGATCGCCCGGCCCGACGCCTCCGAGGACGAGATCTGGGACGCCCTGCGCCGCTCCCGGCTGGACGGTCTGATCGCCTCGCTGCCCGACGGGCTCGACACCGTGGTCGGCGAACGCGGCTACCGGCTCTCCGGCGGGGAGCGCCAGCGCCTGACCATCGCCCGGCTGCTGTTGGCCCGTCAGCGGGTCGTGATCCTCGACGAGGCGACCGCGCACCTCGACTCCACCTCGGAGGCGGCCGTCCAGGAGGCGCTGGCCGAGGCGCTGTCGGGCCGGACCGCCCTGGTGATCGCGCACCGGCTCTCGACCGTACGGGCGGCCGACCGGATCCTGGTGCTGGAGGCGGGCCGGGTCGTCGAGAGCGGCACGCACACGGAACTGCTGGCGGCCGGCGGCCGGTACGAGGAGCTGTACCGCACCCAGTTCGAGCGGCCGTCATCGGACGAGGAGCGGCCGGCCCAGCCGGTCGGCTGACCCGGGTTCCACGCCCGCGGCGGCGCACGCCGACGCCGTCCGGCCGGACCTCTCCGGCCGGGCGGCGTCAGCGCGAGCCGATGCGGGCGCAGAAGGGGCGCTCGGCGGCCCGCAGCCGTCGCAGGGCGTGGCCGCCGCACCGGCGCCACTCCTTGGGCGAGACCCGCGGGCGGTGCCCGTTGGTGACGAGCGCGTTCACCGATGTCATCGGGTCCGCCGCCATGGTCTTGGCCAGCAGCACGCCGACCACCAGCGGGAGCAGCGTGACGGCCAGGGCGGAGCCGGCGGTGGTGACGTGCTCGATACGGGGGCGGCGCGGCGCTTCGGTGGTCATACGGCCATCGAACAGCGGCCGGGCGGCCCGGACCATCGGAGAACGTACTCAGGAGCGCGGGACGGGCATACTCAGGCGCTCGCCGGGGGACGCTCACAGCGGCCGGGCACATGGCCCCCGGCCGGCCGCCGGACCACGGAAGGACCGCCTCGATGGGTGACAGCCAGGGACGCGCGGGCGAGGGTCACGAAAGTCCGGCCGCGGCGGTGTTCGACGCGCTCGGCGCGGAGTACGAACGGGCCTTCGCCTCGTCGGCCGCCCACCGGGAGTCACTGGAGCGGCTGCTGGCCGGCCTGGCCCCGGGCAGCAGCGTGCTGGACGTGGGCAGCGGGACGGGCCGGCCGACCGCCCAGACCCTGGCGGACGCGGGCCACCGGGTGCTGGGCGTCGATGTGTCGCCGGTGATGACCGCACTGGCGGCCCGGCAGGTACCGGGGGCCGAGTTCCGGTGCGCGGACATCCGTGACCTCCCTCTGGCGGAGGGCGAGTTCGACGCGGTCTGCGCGTACTTCTCGCTGCTCCAGCTGGAGCGCGGCGAGCAGACCGGCCTGCTGGAGCGGCTCGTGCGCTCCCTGCGGCCCGGCGGGCTGCTGGTCGCCGCCACGGTGCCGGTGGACGTCGAGGGGGTCGACGCGGTGTTCATGGGGCAGCCGGTCCGGGTCTCCAGCTTCGGCGCCGAGGAGTTCACCGCCCTGGTCGCGCGGGCGGGGGCCGCCGTGGAGTGGACGCACAGCGCGCTGTTCACCCCGGACCACCCGGCGGGCGAACCGGAGCCGCACATCTTCGTGCACGGTCGGCGCATCTGACGGCCCAGTCCTGCCTCTCGGAACTCTTCACACTCTCCATCCATTGGCAATCACAAAGAACAAGCCGAATGAATGACTTGAGTGGCGCATTTACGTTCCTTCACGAGAAGGTAATGCGATAGCAAAGTTCTGGTCTATATGCTCAGCTGTAACCGTATCCGTGCGGAGCGGCCGGAGCGGGCCTCACGACGGCTGCCGTCCGGCAAACATCAAGGTGAGGACCCCTCCACCTATTCCGAACACGCATACGGATACAGCTAACGCATTCGTTGATATGACCCGACCACACCGCTCCCCGGCACCGCCGGATGCAGGAGGCAGGCCACCATGCAGTCCCTCGTAGAACACGCCCGGACATTCACCGAGCACGTCGCCGCGAACGCAAAGGATTTCGAACACTTCGCGGACGGCCAGACCCCCGAAGCACTCTTCGTCACGTGCTCGGACTCGCGTGTCGTCCCTTCGCTGATCACCGGCGCCCGCCCGGGTCAGCTCTTCGAACTCCGCACCGCGGGCAACATCGTTCCGCCCTATCCGGGCCGGGACCGGCCCACCGGCGAGGCGGCCACCATCGAGTACGCGCTGTGCGTGCTCAAGGTGCGCGACATCATCGTCTGCGGGCACTCCCACTGCGGCGCGGTGGGCGCGATCCTCCGCGGCGACGACCTCTCCGCCATGCCCGCCGTCCGCCACTGGCTGGAGCGCTCCACGGACGGCCGCACACCCCCCGAGGACGCCGGCGACCTCCCCGGCGCGGTCCAGGCGCACGCGCTCGCCCAGCTCGACACCCTGCGCGGCTACCCCGCGGTGCGCGAGCGGCTCGCCGAGGGCTCCCTCGGCCTGCACGCCTGGTACTACGATGTGCACACCGGCTCCGTCAGCATCCACCGACCCGAGCGCGGCACCGAGTTCGCCCGCCTTTGACGGCTCTCCCTCCCCCCGCGTCCCCGCGCTCGGCCCCGGCCGGGCGCGACCGTACCCACAAGGGAAGCCATCGTGATTTCCGCGAAGGAACTCAAGAACCCCCACGTCGTACGACGTGACCTCATGGCGTCACTCGTCGTCTTCCTCGTCGCGCTGCCGATGTGCGTCGGCGTCGCCGTCGCGTCCGGAGTCCCGGCCGAACTGGGCCTGGTCACCGGCATCGTCGGCGGGCTGGTCGTCGGCTTCCTGCCGGGCAGCAGGCTCCAGGTCAGCGGCCCCACCGCCGGACTCGCCGTGCTCGTCCTCGAATCGATCACGGAGTTCGGCATCAGCACGCTCGGTCCGATCGTGCTGGCCGCCGGGCTGCTCCAGGTGGCGCTGGGTCTGGCGCGCTTCGGCCGCTGGTTCCGCGCCATCTCCGTCTCCGTGGTGCAGGGCATGCTCGCCGGCATCGGCCTGATCATCGTGCTCGGCCAGGTGTACGCCATGGCGGACACCGAACAGCCGGGCAGCGGTCTCGCCACGCTGGCCGGTCTTCCGCATCTCGCCGTCGAGATCGTCACGAACCACGAGGCCCTGACCGCGTTCGGCCTGGGCGCCGGAACGGTCACCGTGCTGCTGCTGTGGCCCAGACTCCCGGCCACCGTACGCCTCGTACCGGCCCCCCTCGTCGCGGTCACCCTGGCCACCGCAGTCGCTTCCCTGGCCGGACTGCGGCCGGCGGTGGCCGATGTGAACGGGCTGCTGCAGTCCATCGATCCGCCCGGCGGGGCGGACTTCGCCCGGCTCGCCGATGTGACGGTCATCGGCACCGTGCTGGCCATCGCACTCGTCGCCTCGGCCGAGAGTCTGTTCAGCGCGGCGGCCGTCGACCGGATGCAGGACGGGCCCCGCACCGCCTACGACAAGGAATTGGTGGCCCAGGGTGTCGGCAACACCCTCTGCGGCGCACTCGGCGCGCTCCCGATGGCCGCGGTCGTCGTCCGCAGCACCGCCAACGTCCAGGCCGGGGCGACCACCGCGCTCTCGCGGATCGCCCACGGTCTGTGGCTGCTGCTCTTCGCCGCGCTCCTGCCCGCCGCCGTCGGGATCATCCCGCTGGCCGCGCTCGCCGGAGTCCTCGTGCACGCCGGGTGCAAGCTGGTGCCCGCCAAGGAGTTCGGCCCGCTGTGGCGCGAACACCGCGGGGAGGCCGTTCTGTTGGCGATCACCGCAACCGCCATCGTGGTGACCAACCTCTTCGAGGGGGTCGTGCTCGGTCTGCTGCTGGCGGTGGTCAAGTCGGCCTGGGAGACCTCGCACGTCCAGCTCACCACCCATGAGCTCACCGGCGGCCGGGTCGTGGTGACCCTCACGGGCAACGCCACCTTCCTCCGGCTGCCCCGCATCCTCGAACAGTTGGAGAAACTTCCGCAGGACCAGCCCATAGAGCTGGACCTCACCGGGCTGCGCCACCTCGACCACGCCTGCCGGGTCGCCCTGGAGAACTGGGCGCGCCGGCACAACAACGCGGAGATCGAGCCGGTGACGATCCGGCAGTAGTTCACCGCCGGCTCCTCGTCCGGACCTGGACGAGAAGCCGGCGGTAGCGCGTCGTCGCGTCCAGTGATCGCGCGAGGGCGGGTCCGTTGCGAACACAGCGGGAGCCACGGCGGACCCGATCGCCCTTCCCGCCGGACGCAGCCCGGCGACTTCCAGCGCGAAGCGCGTGTCCGCGTCGGACGCCGTGTCCCCCGCCGTCAGGGATCAGCTTGCCGTTCGCCGGACTCGGGCCCGCCGGCCGGACCCGACGATCGCACAGGAGAGCACCTCGCTCACTCGATGGTGGGTTCTGCCCACCCGCTCCCCGGTACGTGGGGATCCTGTGGCAGAGGGCGCGACCTGCGCCGGCGAAAGCGGGGAGGCGGGGAGCGGCATGACGAGCGCATCGGACCACGGCGAAACTCTCGACGAACGTGCGGTGCTGCTGGTGGCGGGGGCAGCCGATCTGGCGGTGGGCGCGATCGGTTCGGCCCTGGGCGCGGTCCGAGGGCTGCTGCGCCGTTCGGACGCCGCCGAGCTGGCGGCGGAGGCTGAGCAGGAGCTGAAGGCGCGGGGGCGCCTGGTGCTCGACCGGTACGCGGCCCCGCCCCCGGCCCATCTGGAGATCCTGGCCCGGCAGGCCGTCGCACGGCGGTCCACCGAAGATGTCTGACCGGTGGGACGCGGCCGCGTTCAAGACCCGGGTCGACGAGGTCCTGCATCAGTTCGTCGCCCGGGAAGCCGATCTGTTCGCGGAGATCGATCCCTCACTCGCTCCGGTGGCCACCCAGCTGGAGGGCGCCGTCCAGGACGGCAAACGGTTGCGAGCCGCGTTCTGTTACTGGGGATGGCGGGCGGTGGGACAGCCGGACAGCTCCGCTCTGCTGCGGGCGGCCGCGTCCCTGGAGCTGATCCACGCCGCCGCTGTCGTCCATGACGACCTCATTGATGACAGTCCTCTGCGGCACGGCCGTCCCACCGCCCACGTCGCTCTGCGCGGAGCCGTGCGACGGCGTCCCCGTTCCGCGGCGGCCGCCAGGTCGCTGGCCATGCTGATCGGGGACCTGCTGATGGGGATGGCCGGGCAGTTGTTCGCCACCAGCGGCCTGCCCGCCGCCTATCTGGGCCGGGCCCGTCCGCTCTGGTCGGTTCTGGGCCGGGAGCTGATCGCGGGCGAGTGTCTGGAGATCCTGCGCACCGGAAGTGAGCCGGACACCGCAGCGTCACTGCAGGTGATCCGGTACAAGACCGCCAAGTACACCGTCGAGCAGCCTCTGTTGATCGGTGGCGCGCTGGCCGGGGCCGGTGGGCGGCTGCGCGAAGGCTACTCCGCCTACGGCTTGCCCCTGGGCGAGGCGTTCCAGCTCAGGGACGACCTGCTCGGGCTGTTCGGAGACCCCGAACGCACCGGCAAGGCCAACGCGGACGACGTACGCGGGCAACGGCCCACAGCGTTGCTGGCGGAGACCTGGCGCATCGCCGGTGAGGACGACCGGACCCGTCTCCGGGCCCTCCTGGGCAAACGCGGCCTGGACGAAGCCGGGCTCCACGCCGTGCGTGAGGTGATGTGCCGGTTGAGAGCCCCCTCTCTCGTCGAAGACATGATCACGGCACGGGTGGAGGAAGCTCTCGGCGCGCTCGGCGGCCTCGACCTTCCGGCGGGCGCGGCCGATGCGCTCGGCGCCCTGGCGAACTCGGCCACCGTCCGCCTGTCCTGACACGCGCCGTTGCCGGCCGCCTCAACGACAAGGAAGCTACGCCATGAACTACACCGAGGCCTCGATGAACGTCCTGCGGCAGGGCGGCGACGAACTGGCCGACGCCACCGTCGCGGCGCTCTTCGAGCGCGGAGAGGTGGGCACGTTCAACACCCTGATGCGCCATGTGTCGACCACGGGCACCCCCCTTCCGGACGGGCTGCCCGATGTCGCCCGGGAGTACCTCCGGACCACGAGCGCCCCGCCGGACTGGGTCGACTGGGAGCTGATGGAGAAGGCCCGGCTGTTCTTCATCGACAACAACGTGCACATCTCCACCGCTCTGTCGTTCGCCTCCATGCCGGCCTGCTATGTGGTCCCGCACGTGGCGAGGCTGCTGTCGGCCACCCACGGACTGAAGTACCCCTCCAAACGCATGGCCGAGACCGGCCAGTTCACCGTCTACCTGATGCAACCCGATGCCTTCGAGGCCGGCGGCCGCTTCATCCCCGCCGCCCAGAAGGTCCGTCTTCTGCACGCGTCCATCCGCCATCACCTTCAGCGCGAGAACCGCTGGGACACCGGCGCGCTGGGAACGCCGATCTGTCAGGAGGACATGATCGGCGGGCAGATGTTCTTCTCCCTGCTCGTTCTCGACAGCCTGCACCGCCTCGGCATCCACATGTCCACGGAGGGGGCGGAGGCCTACTACTACGCCTGGCGCGTGGTCGGGGCGATGCTGGGCGTCGACCAGCAAGCCGTACCCCCTGCCCTGGACGACGCCCGGGCCTTCCTGGACCTGTACATGGTCCGGCACATGGGCCCCTCCGAGGAGGGCGCCCTGCTCACCCGGCAGCTCATCGATCTCTACGAGGAGGTCGTACCGGGAACCCTCTTCGACCCGGTCGTCTCCGCGCTCATCCGGCACCTCATCGGCGACACCTGCGCCGACTGGCTCCGGGTGCCCCGCTCTTCGTGGGACACCGCCGTCAAGGCCGTACCCCACCTCCTCGGTTTCCTGGAGACGATCGAGGACCGCTCGCCTCTGGGCGCCAGGGCGCTGGACCGCCTCGGCCGCCTCACCACCCTTCTCGAACTGTCCTCGCTCACCCGCGGACGCGTCATGCATTACGCCATCCCCGAACAGCTCAAGGACGCCTACGGCGTCACGTCCGCCTCACACCGCGCCCGCCGCTGGAGTCCCCCCGCCGCCACCTTCTCGAGCTGATCCACGGGCCGGCACGCTGTCCCCTGCCGCGCGGAGCCCTCAACTGCCTTCTCCTCAGCGGCCGTCCCCCAGGGGAGCCCCGCCCATTCCCTTGGTCCAGACCTCTTGACGATTGGTCTAGGCCTTCCTAGGGTCACGGCAACACTGCGCGATCGTCGGCGAGAGCCCTGTGCTCCTGGCCCCGCAGGGTTGACGGGACAGGGACCCCCCTGTCCCCCTGGAGCCACTCATGGAGCAGCCTTGAGTACAGACATACGAGGGCGCCGCACCGGATCCCCGCGGAGCGCCTCCCCCGGCAGGCGGTCCAGGGCAGTCGCGGGAGCCACTGCGCTCCTCGTGCCCCTGGCCGCCATGGTGGGCCTCGCGACCCCGGCGGAAGCAGCCGCCTCGGCCACCGCCACCTATACCAAGGCCTCCGACTGGGGCAGCGGCTTCGAGGGAAAGTGGACGGTGAAGAACACCGGCACCACTACGCTCTCCACCTGGACCGTCGAGTGGGACTTCCCGGCGAACACCAAGGTCACCTCGGCCTGGGACGCCACCGTCACCAACTCCGCGAACCACTGGACGGCCAAGAACCTCGGCTGGAACGGCACCCTGGCCCCCGGCGCGTCCGTCTCCTTCGGCTTCAACGGATCCGGCTCCGGCGCGCCCTCCGGCTGCAAGCTCAACGGCAACCCGTGCGACGGCGGCTCCACCAACCCCGGCGACAACGCCCCCTCCGCTCCGGGCAAGCCCACCGCGAGCGACATCACCAACTCCTCGGTGAAGCTGTCCTGGGCGGCCGCGACGGACGACAAGGGCATCAAGAACTACGACGTCAAGCGCGACGGCGCCACGGTCGCGACCGTCACCGGCACCACGTACACCAACACCGGACTGACGGCGGGCACGGACTACAGCTACTCCGTGGTGGCCCGCGACACCGCCGACCAGACCGGACCGGCCTCGGCCGCCACGACGGTCCGTACCACCGGTGGCGGAGGCGGCGGCGAGAACCCCGGCGGCAACGGGAAGATCAACCTGGGCTACTTCACCAACTGGGGCTCCTACACGGTGAAGAACCTCGTGACCTCAGGATCCGCCGAGAAGATCACGCACATCAACTACGCCTTCGGCAACGTGCAGAACGGCAAGTGCACCATCGGCGACGCGTACGAGGACTACGAGAAGTCCTACACCGCCGCCCAGTCGGTCGACGGCAAGGCCGACGCGTGGGACCAGCCGCTGCGGGGCCACTTCAACCAGCTGCGCAAGCTGAAGGCGCAGTACCCGCACATCAAGATCCTCTGGTCGTTCGGCGGCTGGACCTGGTCCGGCGGCTTCGGCCAGGCCGTCCAGAACCCGGCCGCGTTCGCGCAGTCCTGCTACGACCTGGTCGAGGACCCCCGCTGGGCCGATGTCTTCGACGGCATCGACCTGGACTGGGAGTACCCCAACGCCTGCGGCCTGACCTGCGACACCAGCGGCCCGGCCGCGTTCAAGAACATGATGCAGGCCATGCGGGCCGAGTTCGGCCCGGACAACCTGCTCACCGCCGCCATCACCGCGGACGGCTCCGACGGGGGCAAACTCGACGCCGCCGACTACGGAGGCGCCGCCCCGTACATCAACTGGTACGACGTGATGACGTACGACTACTTCGGTTCCTGGGCGGCGCAGGGTCCGACAGCCCCGCACTCCCCGCTCACCTCGTACCCCGGCATCCCGGCCCAGGGCTTCAACTCGGCGGACGCCATCGCCAAGCTGAAGGCCAAGGGCGTCCCGGCCTCCAAGCTGCTCCTCGGCATCGGCTTCTACGGCCGCGGCTGGACGGGGGTCACTCAGTCGGCTCCGGGCGGCACCGCCACGGGCCCGGCCGCCGGAATCGAGCCCGGCAACCAGTACTACAAGGTCCTCAAGACGTCGTGCCCGGCCACCGGCACGGTCGGAGGCACGGCGTACGCCCACTGCGGGAACGACTGGTGGAGCTACGACACCCCGGCGACCGTCGGCACCAAGATGGCGTGGGCCAAGAGCCAGGGCCTGGGCGGCGCGTTCTTCTGGGAGTTCAACGGTGACACGGCCAACGGCGAACTCGTGACGGCCATCAACAGCGGTCTCAAGTAGCCCCGGTACGCTCCCGGGTCCGCCCGCTCCTGTTGGGAGCGGGCGGACCCGGGAGGCGGAGCATCCGAACTCCCGCGGCCCGGCGGCCGCTGGTCTCGTTCACTGTCCCCCCGCGGCTGCGCGGGACCCGGAATCCGGGTCCCTCGCAGCCGTGCCGGGTCAGGCGGCCTGGGCGAGGAGTTCCGCGCGGCCGAAGAGGAGCGCGTAGCCGGGCGGCAGGCAGCTGACCACCTCGGCGACGAGGTCCTCGCCGATCAGCGCGGCGATCTGGCTCAGGACCACCCCCGCGTCCCACCGGGCGGTCGCCGGGGTGCCCCCGGTGCGCTCGGCGAGCTCGGCGACGAAGGCGGCCCCGGCGAGCTGCTTCACGGCAGGCACTTCCGCGGTGAACACCCGGGCGGCCTCCTCGGGCAGGGCGGCGGCGAGTGCGACGCGTTCGTCGCCGGTGACCTGGCGGCCGAGCGCCCCCAGCACGGCGCGCAGGCTCTCCTCGGCGCGTTCACGCGTGGGGTAGGCGCCCTCGTACCGGATCTTCTCCAACAGCAGGCCAAAGGTCGCGTCCATCGGTGCGTCGGCGCTCCGGGGTTCGTGGATCATCGTGGCGGCAGCCCTTCTCGTCCGTACTGCTCGTGTCGATGCGCTGTCCGCCCCCGCGGCTCGTCGTCGAGCAGGCGCGGGGGCGGACAGCGGTGGATCAAAGTCAGGTGCTCTTCGGATGCCCGCCGAAGAGCACGTCATACCCGGGCGGCAGTTGAAGCAGGATGCGTCGGGTGAGATCCTCGCCCGCCGCCTCGGCGGCGACGCTGAGGACGGCTCCGACGTCCCATCGGGCCGTCTGTTCGCCGGCTCCCTCGATCCAGGCCGCGGTGGCGCGCACGAACCGTTCCGGGGAGAGCGGTTCGGCGGCCTGGAGCGGGTTGAGCAGGATCAGGGCCATGGTCTCCGGGAGCCGGGCGGCCAGCTCGGCCCGTTCCCCGCCCACCAGGTGGGCGCCAAGGAGGGCCAGGACGACGCGCGCGGCGCGTTCGGCCTCCCCGTGCGTCCCGTACTCTCCGCGTTCCTGGACCCGGTCCAGGAACGCTTCCCATCGCAGGGTCACCTCAGCCGCCTCCCAGGGTGATGCGGGCGAGGGCCGGAACCGGGGGGGAAGAAGGGGGTCCGCGTTCCGGTCCCCGCCGCTGTCGCGGGCCGGCCCGGGTCAGCCCTTGATCTGCTTGCGCCGGGACTCCCCGCCGATGGCGATCTTGCGGGGCTTGGCGCGCTCGGCGATCGGGATGCGCAGGGTCAGCACACCCGCTTCGTAGTCGGCGTCGATGCGCTCGGTGTCGAGCGTGTCCGCGAGGACGATCTGCCGGGAGAAGACACCCAGCGGACGCTCGGACAGCTCCATCTGGACGTTGTCGGCGTTCACCGCCGGCCGTCGTTCGGCCTTGACGGTCAGCATGTTCCGCTCGACGTCGATGTCGATCGCATCCGGCGAGACGCCGGGAAGATCGAAGGCCACCACGTACTCGTCGCCCTCCCGATACGCGTCCATCGGCATCGCCGAGGGGCGCGACCAGGTGCCGGGGCGCAGGAGTTGCTCGGTGATCCGGTCGAGTTCACGGAAGGGGTCGGTACGCATCAGCATGACGGAAACACCTCCGGTCGATCAGGCGGTCAGCCCGCGCTTTTCACCTGCCACCGTTGTAGCATGTCATCCATTCGATGACAACTGATTGTGTCACCGAAAGGATGACGGCGGCGTCGAGCGCAGCAAGGAGCCCCCTGTGACCCCACCGACCCAATCCGAACCGCCCCGGCGCTCCACCCCGGACGCCGTCTCCTTCCTTGCCGCATGGGCGGCCCTCCAGACCATCGACGAGGCGGTCCGCGACGCACGCGGCCACGCCGGGGACGCCACCTCCGGTCCGCCACCGGCCACGGAGCGGGCCCAGGCCCTGGCCTCGCTCCAGCTGTTGCGCGACGTGCGGGAGCAGCTCGCGGGCTGGGAGACCGGGCTGATCGAGACGGCCCGCGCGGCGGGGGCGAGCTGGGCCGACCTCGCCGACCCCCTGGGCGTCGCGAGCCGCCAGGCGGCCGAGCGGCGCTATCTACGCCTGCGCCCCGGCTCCGAGGGCAGCACCGGGGAAGAGCGGGTCCGGGAAACCCGGGACCGCCGGGCGGGAGACCGGTCGATCACGACCTGGGCCCGGCAGAACGCGGCGGATCTGCGGTCGCTCGCCGGGCGGATCGCGGCGCTGACCGATCTCCCCGCCGCGGCGGACGCCTCGCTGGACCGGCTCCGGCAGGCGCTCGGCACCGACGACGCCGCCGCCCTGGTCACCCCGCTCACCGCACTGCACCCCCATCTCGCCCCAGGGCACGGGGAGTTGGCAGACCGCGTGGACTCGATGACCCGACACACCGGTCGGCTGCGCGAGGACACGGCTGCCCGCCGGCGCGGCGACTGACCGCACGGGGGCGGGTCCGGGCACATCCCGCCCGGACCCGCCGTACGACCACAGCTGCCGGCTAGTGGCTACTGCTGCCGACCACGGCCGCCGGCTACGGCTTGCGGGCGACGAGCCCCCACTGGTCGACCGGCACCGCGTCCTCCTCCTCGGGGCGCCAGCGGTCGATCGGGACGAAACCCGGCTCGACCAGCTCCAGCCCCTCGGCGCAACCAGTGATCTCCGCCGGCTCCCGCACGAAGTAGGGCGGGTTGTCGCCCGACGCGTACGCCTCCTGCGCCGCCAGCGTCTGCGGGGTCTTCACCGTGTCACAGAGCACCAGATGGCTTCCCGACGGCATCCGGGCCAGATACCGCTGGACGACCTCGATGCCCTCGGCCGGCACGAGGTGCCCGAGGGTCGAGAGCAGCAGCACGGCGACGGGCTCGGACAGGTCGAGGGTCTTCGCCGCCTCGTCCACCACCACGTCCGTCGCGGAGAGGTCGGCGTCCACGTAGTCCGTACGGCCCTCGGGCGCGCCGGTCAGGAGCGCCTCCGCGTGGGCGAGGACGATCGGATCGTTGTCGACGTAGACCACGCGGGACTCCGGCGCGATGCTCTGCGCCACCTCATGGGTGCTGTTCGCCACCGGCAACCCGGTCCCGACGTCCAGGAACTGACGCACGCCCACCGAGACGAGATGGCGGATCGCGCGGATCTGGAAGGCGCGGGAGGCCCGGGCGATGTCGGCCATCTGCGGGTAGGCCGCGCTCACCGCCTCGGCCAGCTCCCGGTCCACCGGGTAGTGGTCCTTTCCGCCCAGCCACGCGTTCCAGACGCGCGCCGAGTGGGGAACGTCGGACCGGATGCTGCGGCGGAACTCGTCGTCGTCGGCGCTCATGGCTCTCCTCTGCCCGCTTCCCGTACCTGACGGTCGGCCGGACGCACGCCGGCCGGCCCCCGGTGGCGACCGTACCCCGCGCCCCGGCACCACGCAGCGAACGCGCGAGCAGACAGCCGGGCGGGCGCTCAGAAGATCCGGCCCACGAGGCCGAAGATCCAGCTGATCAGCACCGCGAGCAGGATGAAGATCCCGACGGTGATGACGCCGCACCACGACCAGCCGCCTCCGGTGTCCAGCCCCTGGTCGTCCCGGCCGCCCAGCTCTCCGTCGAACAGATCCATGCTCCATCCCTCCCCGTACGCGGAACCCCCGTGTTCCGCAGGGATGCACTCTCCCACACCCCCACCTGGTCATGTCACGGACCAGGATCGCGACCATCAGCGTTCGCACGAGGGGCGTGTGCTCCGGGCGACCGCCCGGGAGGCCCAGGTCCTCGGCCGGCGCACGGTCAGCGCCGGCGACCCGGTGCACAACGGCGACCACGTCGGGGCCGAGGCTCCGTGGAGCTGTTCCACGCTGGCCCCGGCGGGTGACGCGAGGACCGAGGTGAACCTCTGCCGGGACGGAGTCCTGGTGAAGACCGCCGCGTTCCGGCCGAACGGCCTGCTGAACGCCCGGCACGGCCGGGCCCGGCCGTTTCCGTCGGTGCGGTGGGATACGCATACGGGATGACGTGCGCCACCGCCGTATGCGTCTCAGGTCGCACGGAGGCGCGACGTGAGCGCGATGTGCCGGACCCCCGCCGGATCCGACGATGGCCGCATGACCGAACCGACCGCGGGGCTGCCCTTGTCCGCCCCGGAAGCCCTCACGGTGCTCGGCGCCCTCGTCCTCGTCCTGGCCCGCTGGCTCCCCGAGCGGCTGCGCGGCCCGGCCGCGCTCGCCGCCGGAGCGTTGCTGGCCGGGTCGGTGACCGTCCTCGTCGCGACGGGGCCGCGCTGGCAGCTGGTCCCGGTGCTCGTCGTGGCGGCAGTCACCGGCGGGTTCGCGCTCGCCCCGCTGCTCGCCCGGCGCTTTGGCCGCACCCCGCGGCGGGCCCGGTGGTGGCTCGCGGCGCCGGGGTCCGTGGTGTGCGCGGCGCTCGTCGCGACGGGGCCGGTGTCGGCGTGGGCGTTTCCCGTACCGGACTTCCCCGCGCCGTCGGGGCGCTTCCCGGTGGGCACCGAGACGGTGGAGTGGCCGGTGCCGGCGACGCGGTCCGAGCGGGAGAGGCGACCGCCTGCCGCCGGGCCGCGCCCGCTCGTGGTGCAGCTCTGGTACCCGGCGGGGCGCAGCGCCCCGGAGGCCCGGCGCGCCCCGTACCTCGGGCGTACGGAGGCGGAGGCGCGTACGGTCTCGGCGGGACTGGCCGACTACACGGGCGTTCCCGCGTTCCTTCTCGACGGTCTGCCGCGAGCCCGGAGCCACGCGGTGCCCGGCGCACCGGTCGCGACCGGCGGCGGACGTTTCCCCGTGGTGCTGTTCTCACCCGGACTGGGCGGTGTGCGCACCCAGAACACCGCCTGGGCCGAGGAACTCGCCTCCCACGGCTACGTCGTGGCGGCCGTCGACCACCCGTACGACTCCGCCGCCGTGGTCCTCTCGGACGGGCGGACCCTGCGTACCCGGGTCACCGCCACCGGCGACCGGGCGAAGGACCGGGCCCTGGCGGAGAAGTGGACCCGGACGCGGGCGGCGGACCTGCGCGCGGTGCTCACCCGGCTGGAGCGGCTGGAACCCGGTGGGGCCGAGGGACGGTTGGCCGGGCGCCTCGACGTGGACCGGGTCGCGGCCGCCGGGCATTCGATCGGCGGCGCGGCCGCGTTGCGGGCGGCCCGCCAGGACCCCCGGTTCGACGCGGTCGTCGATCTGGACGGCTTCCCGCACGGGCCCGTCGGCAGTCCCTTCGAGCAGCCGGTGCTGGCACTGACCCAGGAGATCGGGCGGGGTACCGACCCGGACTATCTGCCCCGGCTCACCCGGGTGCTGGAACGGAGCACCGCGACGAGCTACCGGCTGACCGTCCCCGGGGCGGCGCACCTCACCTTCACCGACGCCCCGCTCTATCTGCCGCCGGTCCCAAGGATCGTGGGCTCCCTGGGCCGTACGGAGGGGCACCGGATCACCGCCGGGGCGACCCTGTCCTTCCTCGACGCCACCTTGCGCCGCGTCCCGGTCGACCTGACCGCCGCGCTCTCGGCCCACGGGGAGGTGACGGTTCACCGGCCGGAGGGCGCCCGCTGAGCACGCCTCGGCCCGTGTCCGGGCGCGCTCAGGCGCCGGGGAGCGCGGGGGCCACCGACGCGTTGAGCTTCCCGAACGGCACGTGCACGCTCGGCGTGGTCCGCGAGGTGCTCACCAGGTGGCCCTGCTGGTCGTCGAAGAAGATGTGCGGCTTCAGGATGCCCATGATGCGGCCCTTGTCGATGCCGCCGAGGAAGAACGCGTCGTTGACGGTCACGCCCCACCCCTTGAGGCTCTGCACCGCCCGCTCGTGCGCGGGAGCGTTGCGTGCCGTGACGATGGAGACGTGCAGGCGGATCCGGTAGTCGGGGTCCTTGCGGCGCTCCTGCTCCTCCCGCTGCTGGATCCGGTTCACGTTCGCCAGGAAGTCCCGCAGCGGCCCGGCGTCGTGCGGAACGGCGGCGTTGGCGACCTCGTGGGCGCGGAACTTCTCGATCCCGCCCTCCTGGAACACCTGCTCCGAGGCGTCCGTGGCGAGGACCCCGTCGAAGTCGAAGGAGATCCGCAGGTCGTGGTCGTCCGCGTCGTCCTCGTAGGGCGCGCCCAGGACATGCCCGGCGGGCAGTCCGGCGGCAACCGCCTCCCGGACGTCCCGCTCGTGCGCCGACAGGAACAGCGACATGTTGAGGGCGGGCATGAACCGGTGGGGCGAGCGGCCCTGCATGAAGATGGCCCGGCTGATGGGCAGCCCGTGGCTCTCGATGGAACGCATGACCCGCAGCCCGGTGTCCGGGTCGTTGCGGGACAGGACGATCACCTCGACCAGGGGGTCGTTCACCTCGCCCAGGTCGTTCAGGGACAGCAGCCGGCGGATGAAGGGGAACGCGGCGCCCGGACGGAGCGGGTCGCCCACGTGCTTCTCCTGGTAGGCGCGGTAGCTCTCCTCGCCCTGCTCCCGGAAGACGGCGTCCGACTCGGTCAGGTCGAACAGGGCGCTGGACGCGATCCCGATGACCAGCCGGTCGGCGAGTTCGTAGGGCACGGGCGATTCCTCCGGTCGGGGCCTTGACGGGTTCGTCCCCACTATCGCACCGGTGTGCGACCGCGTTCAGCTCAGCAGCAGGGCGCTGTCCCAGGAGGTGACCGGCGCACGGCCGGTGGCGTACGTGTGCAGGGCCAGGGCGATGCCCGCCGCACCCTCCAGGAAGCCGGGGCGGTCGAGCGGCCGGTGCGCGAGGGCGTGGGCGTAGCGGAAGCCGAACGGGGCCCCGGGGTCGAATCCGTCCAGCACCCGGGCCGCCAACCGGTCCGCGGTGGCGTGGAGTTCCGGGTCGTCGGTGTCCTCGGTCGTACGCAGCACGATCTGGAGGAGCCCGGCCCAGCCGTGGCACAGCGCGGAGTCACGGATCGACTCGTCGCTCGCCGCCGTCAGCGCACCGCGCAGTGCGGCTTCCGCGTCGGCGCGCCACTCCGGCCGGTCCAGGGCGGTTCCGGCGAGGTGGACGGCGCGGGCCGCACCGGCCGCTCCGTAGCACCAGGAGTCCCGTCCGCGCTCCGGCGGCTCCCCCTTCTCGATGCGTTCCCGTGACATCAGGTGCGGCCAGCGCGGGCCCGCCTCGTCGGCGGTGCGCAGGCGGGTCAGCAGCGCCATGATCCGTTCGACGGCCTCGTCCTGGCGGTCCACCCGGACCCCCGCCCGCCAGGCGAGGGCGAGCAGGGCCAGCGGGCCGGGGACGCCGTGGGCGAGGCCGAGGTTGACGTGCTCGGGGAGCCCGTGGTCCAGCCAGTCGGTGATCCACCACGCGGGCAGCCGGGAGCCGTGCCGGGTGATGTCGTCGGCGGTGGCCACGGCCACCAGGGAGGTGAGCACCTCGGTCAGCGCGGCCCCGGCCGCCTGTCGCGCCTCCGGCCCGTCGGCTCCCCGGTGCCGGGCCAGCAGATAGCGGCCGATCCCGGCGGTGCCGGCGAGGACGTCGTAGCGGCTCCACGCTCCGGCGGGCTCCCCGGCGCGGGTTCGCTCCAGGTCGGCGCGGGCGCGGGTGCGGACCCGGTCGAGGATGTGCCGGTCCAGTCCGGCGAGCATCGCGGTGTAGCCGCCGGAGCCGGCGGCCGTCGTGTGCCCGGCGTACGCGAGCGCCACCATGCCGCCGAACAGCGACTGGGGCGCCGGCCTGATCCCGGCCGCGAGGCCCGCGGACAGGTGCGCGTGGGCCCGGTGCCGCAGGGCCGGGTCGGTGGCGGCCAACTCGGCGTACAGCAGGGCGACTCCGGGGTGTCCGTCGGAGAGCTGGAGCGGGTCCCACACCGGTTGGGGGTCGCCCGGGTAGTGCATGAGGTTGTCCGGCGCGCCCGCGGTCCGGGCCACTCGCCCGGGGTCGGCCAGCCGGTCCGCGATCTCGGCGACGACCCGGGCGGCGGCCTCCCGGTGCACCGGTTCGCGGTCGGTACGGGCCACGGCTCCCCCGCCCGCCGGCCCGGACGGCGAGCGGTCGGTCCGGGCGGCGGCCTCCCCGCCCGCCGGCTCCCGGGGCGAGCGGTCAGTGGGTGTCGACGCGGATGACGGCACGGAAGCTCTCCAGTTCCTCCAGCAGGCGGCGGACCTCCGCGCGGCCGGTCGCGGGCAGTTCGCCGACCCGTACCGCCTCCCCGGCATCCAGCCGGTGCAGCACCGCGAGGGCTTCGGCGGTGGTCGTGCCGGAGGTGACATGGCCGCCCGTGGCCCAGCGGCGCGGGCCCTCGCCGGGCGCGGGCAGCAGCGGGGCGCAGCCGCGTACGGGCGTGTCGTCGTCCAGGGGGCGTGGCTCGGCGGGCGGTTCGGTCGGCCAGAAGCCGCCCGCCGTCCTGACCCGCAGGGCGAGTTCGGTGGCCCGGTCGGTGAACCGGTCCTCGTCCAGGCGGGTCGCGAAGGCGTCCACGGCGTCGGCGAGGGCCGTGGGCAGTTCGGCGGCGAGCCGGCCGCCCGGGGCGGCGTCGGGGGTGAACAGGGGGGCGGACGCGGTGGGCCGGGTGCCCCGGAACAGGTCCTTGATCTCGTAGTAGGGCCGGTGCTCGCGGCGCGGGATGCCCACGTTGACGCTGGTCGCCGGGGCGTCCCCGGCGCTCTCCCCCACGTGGTAGTAGCGCGAGGGCCAGTAGAGCAGGTCGCCCGGTTCCACCTCGGCGACGAACGAGGAGTCCAGGTAGGGCTGGTAGTCCAGCACCGTGTGCACCGGGTCCGACCACGGCCGCTCGGCCCAGAACCGCATCCGCTTCGTGCCGCGTACGCAGAACATGAAGGTGGCGAAGCGGTCCTGGTGCACGCCGACCGGGCTGTGCTCGTAGGAGCCGTGGAACATCGTGGAGCCCGCGCTGTGCGTGGGCTGGCCCACCCGCTCCCACAGTCCGGCGTAGAACCGCTGCGCGCGGTCCCACAGCGGGTGGGAGAAGGAGTGGAAGCGGTGGACGACCAGGGCGTAGCGCTGGCCGCCCAGCCGGTCGGCCATGCGCTGTTCGTAGCCGTCGAACGATCCGTCGGACAGCTCGGGCAGATAGTCGCGGGGCCGGGTCTGCTGCCGTCGCCGTACGAGGAACTGGAGGTTGCCCGGTACGGCGAGCGGGTGGGGCGGGCGGCTGCCGAGCACGGCGGCCCGGAACACCTCGGACTCGGCGAACGGGACGGCGTCGACCGCCTTGTAGAGCACGGGCCGCCGGTCCCAGAACCGCTCGGTGAAGGTGTCCCAGTCGAAGGACTTCTCGACGGTCAGCGTCATCGTGTCCCCTCCCCGGCCAGATCGATGCCGCGCAGCCGGTGGAGCTTGTCGAGCAGCGCGAGCACGGTCGCCGCGTTCCGGTCGTCGTCGCCCGCGGCCAGCGCGCGGCAGACCTCGTCGGCCCCGGTCTCCTCTCCGGCGCCGAGTGCGGCGTACACCCGGTCGGCCGCCGCACTCGGCAGGGTGAAGACGTTCCCCTCCACCGCCCAGACCTCGTGGGCGGGCCCGTCGGGCATCCGGACGATCTCGCCGGTGCGGCGGAAGCGGGTGGCCCGGGTGATGGCGACACCTTCGCGGGGCTCCGGGATCGGTTCGAGGCCGGCGGCGGAGCGCAGCGCGGCCCACCGGATCCGCAGGGTCCTGCGCAGGTGTTCGCCGTCCACGACCGTGCGCAGGTCGTCGCCGAGGCCGGTCAGCCGGGGCAGCACGCCGCCCTCGTCGTCGATGCCGGTTCCGGGGCCGAACGGGAAGTACGGCACGGTCTCGTCGTTGCCCTGCCCGGCGTGCACGAGGTCGGCGAGCAGATCCCGCAGGGCGGTGAACGGCAGGGTCCGGTCGACGGGGATCCGCAGACGCAGGGCGACGCACCGGTCCCGGTAGGTGTCCACGTGCCGTTGGTCGCCGGGCCAGTACAGCAGTTCCCCGGCCCCGGCGCTCAGGGTCAGGACGCCGGGCACCGCCCGGTCCGGCTCGGCGATGTCCGCGGGCGGCGGCCCGCCGCGCTCGTCCCACAGCCGTACGTCCATCCGGCCGCGCAGCACCCAGGTCAGCGCCGCGTGGGTCGGGGCCTCGGTCGCGCCGACGTGCTGGGTGAACCGGTCACCGGTCAGCACCTCGGCGACGACGGGGAGGTTGGGCCAGCCGACCCGCCGCCACAGCTTGCTGACCGTGTCCCGCACGGCGGACCACAGCGCGTGGTCCAGGAGCAGTGGTTGACGCACCGTCAGCAGATAGCCCTGGCGCCCGCTGTCGGCGTCGAGCCGGTCGAGGTAGGCCTCCAGGCTCGGATCGGTGGCGTCCGGCAGGAGGGCCCCGGGGGCGCGCAGCCAGCCGTCGCCGACGAGGAACCGCACGTCGGGCATCACCCAGAACCGGGTTCCGGCGCGGAAGGGTGCGCACGAGGCGACGTTCAGGGGGTGGACCGCGTCGAGGCCGAACGGCGGCCGGGCGGGCAGCCGGACGGGCCGCCGGTCCCAGTAGCGCTGCCCGAACAGCTCCCAGTCGACGCCGTCGGGCGGCGTCCGGCGCGTCTCGGGGGCGAGGGTGCTCATGTCGCTTCCCTTCCGGCCGGGGTCCGCCCGGCGTCCCCGAGGGGGAAGCGCCGCCGGATCCGGTCCGTGTGATCGGCCAGGGGTTCCATGCCCAGCGCGGCGCGCCGCCGGTCGACCCGGTCCGGCTCCTCGATCGGCCACGGCACCAGCTCGCCCGCGACGGGCTCGAACTTGGTGCCGTAGACCTGCGGGAGACCTTCACCGACGCGCAACTCGTCCGTGAGGTAGGCGATTTCACGCCACGGCAGATCGCGGCGCTCCGCGGCGTCCCGCATCAGCTCCAGGCAATGCCGCCGGAAGTCGAGGTGCCCCCTGGCGTGTTGTACGAGACGGCTCGCGGCGGCGGCCGCCTCCGCGCCGACGAGGGAGTGCCCCGGCCATCCGTGCTCGGCGACGACCGTGGTGAGCCAGGCGATTCCGGCGTCGGTCAGTTCCCGCAGCCGGCGCTCCGCGCTCTCGTCGCGCATGCCGCCGTCGGCCCACGGCATCCGGATCGCGCCGTCGAGCCGGTCCAGCCGCAGCAGTCTGCGCCGGATCTCCCCGGCGGGCGCGGGCTCGGCGGGGGCCTCGGGCGCGTCGACCGGGTCGACGCTCAGCCGCACCGTCCTGCGGTCCCAGACATAGGTGATCCGCCGTCCGGCCTCCGGCCAGTCGAAGGAGACCCGGCCCTCGGAGGGGCTCTGCAGACGCAGCCGCACGCCGAGCGCGGCGTCCGTGACGGCGTGGTCGGTCACATCGTCGAAGACGTGCTCGGCGGCGTCCCGCAGGGCCACCCCGAGACCGGCGAGGGTGAGGTTCTCCCCCGCCAGCAGGTGGGGCAGCGGGGGCCAGCCGCCCTCGGGTTCCGGCCGGGCCGCGACCCGGGACGTGCCGAACGGCCCGGGCGGGGGTTCGACGCCGAGCACCGGGCCGCCCTCCAGCGAGCGGACGAAGTAGGGCACGTCCATGCGCCGCAGCTGTTCGGTCTCGGGCCGGTCGAAGCGGACGTCGGGTTCGGCGGGGCGCGGCGCGGCCCCGCCCCCGGACAGCCAGCGGGGCACGAGCGCGTCGAAGTACCGGAACGTGGGCTGCCGCAGGACCCTGACGTAGTGGCCGGCGGTGGCGGTCGCCAGGTGGTCCCGGATGGCGGGCCGTTGCCGGCACATCAGGGTCCAGGCGTCGAACATGCCGCGCAGCATGGCCGGGAGGTAGGGCCCGTAGCCGGTCCGCCCGTCGGTGTCGGCGACGACGTTCCTGGTCTCGTCCCGGGCGAAGGAGACCCGGCGGCGGTGCAGACTCAGCGCGCCGGTCGGCCGCGGGCTCCAGACGACCGGCGGGCCCTCGGCGCTGCACCAGCGGGCGGTGCGTTCCAGGCCGACGTGGTGCTGGTCGATCTCGGCGGTCGCGTCGTGCAGGAGGCCGGTGTCGTAGAGGCGCGGGACGTGGCAGAAGTAGATCTCCAGGTCGATCGGGTGGAGCAGCGGCTCCGGGTCGCCGGGCCTGCTCCCGGTGACCACGTTTCCGCCGATCATGTCGGTGATCCCGAAGGCGAACACGGCGGCCGTCAGCGAGCCCGCTCGGTGCCAGAACCGTCCCGACTCCTTCGGGGTCAGCCGGGTGCCGGTCAGCTCCCACGGTCCGGAGGTACGGATCGGCCCCCACTGGGCGGGGGGTTCGATCCACTCCTGCCAGAGGTAGCCGGGCTCGGCCCCGGGCCAGCAGGACAGCACGGGCAGCCGGATCTCGCCGGACGCGGCGGGCGCCTGGTTGAGCAGGTGGAACAGTGAGGCGGGCGGTCCGGTCGTGCCGGTTCCGGCGGCCCTGGTGAACAGCAGCTCGCCGGAGGCCGGACGGGGTTTGTAGGCGATACGGCCGCCGCCCGCGCAGTCGAGGCGCAGGACGCGCTGGCGTCCGTTGTGGGTCTCCTCGCCGTGGGTCCAGAGTCCGACGACCGGCCCCCGGAACGCCGGTTCACCGGGCCAGCAGGCATCCATGTCCCGCAGCAACCGTTCGAGGAAGAGCGTCAGGAATTCCTCGCAGCGCACCGCCCACTCGGCCACCCGGTCGCGGGCGTAGTGCGGCCTTCCGGCAGCGCAGGCGACAAATGCCTCGGATACCACGGGCCCGAATATGTCGGCGTTCGTGATGTCGAGTATTTCGGGAGAGATAACGGCCGAATAGGCCTGCCGGGAATGGGCGCACCAGCCGTCGAGCCGCTCCCACAGATCCAGCAGCGGTGCGAACCGCCGGTCGCGGACAGCGTGTTCGATCATCCGCGCGTCGCTCTCGCCGCCGAGCAGCCGGTCGACCGCGACGGTTCCCTCGGGGCCCGCTGCGACCACGGGCGGGAACATTCCACCGGCCTCGCCCTTGCGAACGGCGTCGACCATCCGCCGGGCGACGGAGGGCAGTTGGGGAACCACCTCCTCCCGGCCTGCGCCCTCTCCGGAGGCGTCGTCCGGGGCGCGCATCTCCCAGAGCGCCCGGGCGTCCAGGGGGGAATCCGGCACAGCAGCCTCCGACTCGTCACCGATGGGCCCAACGACGCGACCGGGTGGCGCCGGACCGGGCCGGCGCCACCCGCCACGCGTCAACAGCAGTAGACGCCCGCGCACGTACCACAGGCGGTGCCGCTGCCCGAGTTCGTCGGAGAAGCGAGCGGCGGAATTTCCTGTTCCAGATCGCCGATCACCAGATCGAATACCTCATCGGCGTTCCGGTCCGTTCCGCTCTGGACCTTTTCCTCAACTGCCTGCATGAATATCCTCCTCCCGTACTGGCCAATTGATCCGCCACTCAGTAGAACAATACGCCATGCGCATGTCAACGAGGCGTATGCGGGCGGAACGCGGACGCGATGCGGACGGAACGCGGACGGAACACCGGCCCGAGAGTTCTACTGGCCGGTAGACATCTATGCGACGCAGGTCACACTGCTCTACGGTCGGGGCACTGCCCGGCCTCCCACGTCGGTGAGCCGCCGACCGGGCCCGGCATCCCGTCTCCCGCCCCAGGAGGTTCCATGCCACCCCCCACCGTCCGCCGCTCCCGGCGCCGGCTGCCCGTCGCGCTGCTCGCCGCCGCCCTCGGCGCGGTCACCCTCGGCGCCCCCTCCCCCGCGTCCGCGTCGGACACCGCCGAGGAGGCGGGCTACCTCGTCGGTCGCGGCATCGCCGATGTCACGGGCGAGGCCGCCGAGACGGGGATGATGGGCTACTCCAGCTTCGACCAGAAGACCTCGGGCATCCATCAGCGGCAGCGGTCGCGCGCCTTCGTCGTCGTCGACCGGGCGAGCGGCAAGCGCGTGGTGTACGTCAACGCGGACCTGGCGATGATCTTCCAGTCCGTCCGGCAGGGCGTCATGGCGCAGTTGAAGGAGCGTTACGGCAGCCTGTACGGGGAGGACAACGTCCTCCTCTCGGCCACGCACACCCACTCGGGGCCCGGCGGGTACTCCCACAACGTCGCCTACAACCTCTCCGTCCTCGGCTTCCAGAAGGAGACCTACCGGGCGGTCGTCGACGGCATCACCGAGTCCGTGGCCGAGGCGCACGAGGACCTGAAACCGGGCACGATGAGCCTGGGCACGGGGACCCTGACCAACGCCAGCGTCAACCGCTCGCGGGAGGCGTTCGACCGCAATCCGGCCGCCGACCGGGCCGCCTTCCCCGACGGCATCGACCCGGCGATGACCGTGCTGCGGTTCAAGCAGGGCGACAAGGACGCGGGCGCCATCAGCTGGTTCGCCACCCACAACACCTCGATCACCAACAAGAACACGCTGATCAGCCCCGACAACAAGGGCTATGCCGCTCACGCCTGGGAGCACGACCACGAGGGCGTCCGCCATCTCGACGACACCCCGGGGTTCGTCGCCGCCTTCCCCAACACCAACGCCGGCGACATGTCCCCCAACCTCAATCTGAAGCCCGGTTCCGGGCCCACCGAGGACGAGTTCGAGAACGCGCGCATCATCGGTGAGCGCCAGCTCGACAAGGCCAGGGAGATCTACGAGGAGGCGCGGCCCGTCGCCGGAGGGGTCGACTCCCGGCTCGCGTACGTCGACATGGAGAACGTGACCGTACGGCCGGAGTACACACCGGACGGCGAGGAACACCGCACCTGCCCCGCCGTCGTGGGCGCCTCCACGCTCGCCGGCAGCGTCGAGGACGGGCCGGCCATCCCGCTGTTCGAGGAGGGCATGCGCACCCCGATCGCCACCGTCCTCGAAGCGCTGCGCGTCGACACCCCGTCCTGGCTCGCCACCTGCCAGTACCCGAAGGCGAGCCTGATCCCGACAGGTCTGCTGAGCAACGTCCACCCGGTCACCCCGAAGCGGCTCCCCCTCCAGATCATGAAGATCGGCGAGCTGCACCTGGTGGCCGCCCCGGGCGAGTTCACCATCGCCTCCGGCCTCCGCGTACGCCGCACGGTGGCCGAGCAACTGGGCGTGCCGCTGGACCGCGTCCTGCTCCAGGGGTACGCCAACGCCTACAGCCAGTACGTCACGACGCCGGAGGAGTACGACACCCAGAACTACGAGGGCGGCTCCACGCTGTACGGCCGCTACACCCTGCCCGCCTACCAGCAGGAGTACGCCCGGATCGCTCAGTCCCTGCGCGCGGGCACGGCGCTGGACCGGGGCACGATGCCGACGGACGAGTCGGGCCGGCAGTTCACCTTCCAGACGGGGGTCGTGTACGACAACCCGCCCTCGGGCAAGGCGTTCGGCGCGGTCCTGAAGGCCCCGGAGGGCTCGTACGCGCGCGGCTCCACCGCCACCGTCGAGTTCGCCACCGGCCACCCGAAGAACAACCTCCGCCGGGGCTCCACCTTCCTGGAGGTCCAGCGGCTGGAGAACGGCACCTGGAAGCGCGTCCTGGACGACGGTGACTGGGAGACCACCTACCGCTGGACCCGGCTCAACGGTCTGACCGGCACCTCGAAGGCCACGATCACCTGGAGGATCGCGGCGGACACCACACCCGGCACCTACCGGATCGTGCACCACGGGGACGCGAAGAACCTGCTGGGCAAGATCACACCGTTCAGCGGCGCCACCGGAACCTTCACCGTGCGGTAGAGGTTCAGGTCGTGCTCGGGGTGGGCTGGAACCAGGCGGGTCCCTCGGTGAGTGCCTGCTTGATCCGGAAGAGGGCGAACTCGCCGAGCGGCGGGAGCCCGTCCAGCGGGAACCAGCCCACCTCCAGCGACTCGTCGTCGTTGACCCGCGCCTCGCCGCCGGTCGCCCGGCAGCGGAAGGTGATGTCCAGGTACTGGCAGCGGTCGCCGTTGGCGTACTGCACGGGTTGCAGCGCCTGGGCGAGCACCAGCCGCTCGGCCACGCAGTGCACGCCGGTCTCCTCCAGCACCTCGCGCTCCGCCGTCGCCGCCGGCTCCTCCCCCGGCTCGGAGATCCCGCCGACGACCGCCCACTTCCCCGTGTCCGCGCGCCGGCCGAGCAGGACGCGGCCCTCGTCGTCGAGAACGACGGCCGTCACGCCGGGCAGCAGAAGCAACTGGTGCCCGGCGGTGGCGCGGATGTCACGGATGAAGTCGGGAGTAGCCATGGATCCGAGCCTACGTGGCCGGTGGTGGTGCTACTTCCCGGCACCGTGCGCCCTGCGTGCCCGGACCGCCGAGACGCTCACCCAGCCCAGGCCCGCCAGGGCCAGCAGGGCGATGACGCCCTCGGGCAGGGGGCCCATCCGGGTGGCGGGGGTGAGCGAGGAGCGCAGCGGGACCTCGTCGACGAGGGCGGCGGGGGTGAACATCCCGCTCTTCTCCACGATCGTGCCGTCGGGCCGGATCACCGCGCTGACCCCGCTGGTGACGGGGACGACGACGGCCCGGCCGTGCTCGACGGCCCGCACCTGGGACATGGCGAGCTGCTGGTAGGTCATCTCGCTGCGCCCGAAGGTCGCGTTGTTGCTCGGCACGGCGATCATCTGTCCGCCGTGCTTGACCGTGTCGCGTACGGCGTCGTCGAAGGCGGCCTCGTAACAGGTCACGAGCCCCACCTTCGTCCCCGCCAGGTCGAAGACGCCCACCTCGGTGCCGGGGACGAACTCGCGCTGCACCCGGTCGACGTCCTCGCTGAAGAAGCGGGCGACCGTGCGCATCGGCATGTACTCGCCGAACGGCTGGATGTGACGCTTGTCGTAGGTGTCGACGGGGCCCCGGTCGGGGTCCCACTCGATGAGGGTGTTGCGGAGGCTGTCGGAGCCCTTCTCGACCACCGAGCCGACGACCGTGGGGGCGCCGATCGCCTTGACCGCGTCGTCGATGACCTGGCGGGCGTCGGTGTTGAGGTAGGGGTCGAGGTCGGAGGAGTTCTCCGGCCACAGCACGAAGTCGGGCTGCTTCTCCTTGCCCGCCTTCACCTCCTCGGCCAGTTCGGCGGTGCGCCGGGCGTGGTTGTCGAGGACGGCGCGGCGCTGGGCGTTGAAGTCGAGGCCGAGACGCGGCACGTTGCCCTGGATCGCGGCGACGGTGGCGGTGCCGTTCTCCGCCGAGTCGTCGACCAGGGGCAGCGCGGCGAAGGCCCCCGCGATCGGTACGAGGACGCTCGCGGCGGCCCCGGCGACGGCGGCGCGGGGGATCTTCCCGGTGGAGCGGTACGCCATGATCCGGCGCACCGCCTCGCAGAGGCCGAAGCCGCACAGCACGACGGCGAAGGAGAGCAGCGGGGTGCCGCCGAGGGCGGCGAGCGGCAGGAAGGGGCTCTCGGACTGGCCGAAGGCGATCTTGCCCCAGGGGAAGCCGCCGAACGGGATCCGGGCCCGGACCGCCTCGTCCAGCGTCCAGACCGCGGCCGCCCACACGGGCCAGTACGCGAGGCGGGTCACCGCGGCGATACCGAGGCACCCCACGGCGATGAAGAGCCCCTCCGCGACGGCCAGGGCCAGCCACGGCACCGGGCCGACGTCCTCGCCGGTCCAGTGCAGCAGGGGCAGCATGAAGCCGAGGCCCGACAGGAGGCCGAGGCCGAACGCGGCCCGCAGCCGTCGCCCGTGCAACACCCAGCCGAGCAGCGCGAACCCGGGCAGCACGAGCCACCACACGGTCCGGGGCGGGAAGCTCGCGTAGAGCAGGAGCCCGGACAGCACGGCGGCGGCCGGGCGGAAGAGCCGCCGCGGCAGCCCGGCGGCCCGGGGGGCCGCTGCCGGGGGCGGCGAATCGTCGACGGGGGTCATGGTGGCGCTCACCCGCCGGAGTCTACGGGGGGCGGCTGTGCGCGGCGGCGTTGACCTGCGCGGGGCCGGGGCCCGGGCGGCTGTGCGCGGCGGCGTCGACCTGCGCAGGGCCGGGACCCGGGCGGCCCGGGGGCGGCTCGCCGCCGGGGCTTCGGAGCGGGCCCCCGCTGGGGCGGCGCGGCGTCCGGCGGGGGTCCCGGGCGCCGGGGCCGCCCGGTCAGTCGCGGGGCCGTTTCCCGGAGGAGGGCAGGTGCAGGCGTTGCCGGATGAACCGTACGGCCGTCTCCGCGTCGTCGACCGTGACGGTGAAGGTACGGCCGTCGCCGAGGCGCAGGGCCATGCCCTCGCCCTTGCGGACCACCACGGCGGTGCCCTGTTCGGGGCGCCAGCGGTAGCCCCAGCCGCCCCACTCGCGCGGATTGATCCGGGGGACGAACTCCGCGCCCGTGACATGGCTGAGCAGGATCCGGCGGCGGGGCAGTCCGGCGTGGCCGCAGCGGACCTCCAGGCTGTCCCCGTCGACCCTGACGGCCACATGGACGAAGGCGAGCGTGCCGAAGAGGATCAGCAGTCCGGCGGCGAGGCAGCCGATCACGGACATGAGCAGCGGGGCGATGCCCGAGGTCCAGGCTCCGTCGACGGCGAGCTCGATGCCGAGCGCCACGCAGCCGGCGCCCGCGAGGGCCAGCACCCACTGGAGCCGGTTGGTGGCGCGGCCGTTCCACTCCGTGGGCGGCGCCTGGCTCGACCCGTGGCTCGCACTCTCGGGGTGGTCGGTCATATTCAGCAGCGTAACCGCGTTCCGGGCTCCCGGCCGGGGCGGCGGGGGCCGATCGGGCGAGCGGGCCGAGCGGCCGGACGGTCAGCGGACGGGTGCTCCGGCGGCCAGGATCCGGCCTTCCGCATACGTCAGGGCGGCGTCCGGGAGGGCGGCGACGCGGCCCGCCCGCAGCACGGTGAGCGCGCCGGAGGGGGCGGCCGTCGGAGCGGGTTCCGCACCGATCCGGCGCAGCGCCTGGGCGGCGACCGCCCCGGCGGAGGCGTGCAGGGCGAGCGGGGGGCGGCCGGGGCGCTGCACGGCGTCGCGGATCCGGGTCGCGACCAGCTCGTAGTGGGTGCAGCCGAGGACGACGGCCCGCACGTCGGACGGGGTGCGGGCGGCGGCCGCCGCGACGGCCCGGTCGATCGCGGCCTCGTCGCCGAACTCCACGGCGTCGGCGAGACCGGGGCAGGGCACCTCGGTGACCTCGGCGGAGCCGCCGAATTCCGCGATCAGTCCGCGCTGGTAGGGACTGCCGGTGGTGGCCGGGGTGGCCCAGATGGCGACGGAGCCGCCGCCCGCGGCCGCGGGCTTGATCGCGGGGACCGTGCCGATGACCGGCAGGGCCGGCTCCAGCTCGGCGCGGATCGCCGGCAGGGCGTGGACCGAGGCCGTGTTGCAGGCGATGATCAGCGCGTCGGGGCGCTGGGCCGCGGCGGCGCGGGCGACGTCCAGGGCCAGCGCGGTCAGGTCCTCGGAAGTGCGGGGTCCCCAGGGCATCGAGCCGGGGTCGGAGGAGAGCACCAGCTCGGCGTCGGGCCGCAGGCGGCGCACGGCGGCCGCTGCCGCCAGCAGGCCGATTCCGGAGTCCATGAGCGCGATCTTCACCCGGTCACCCTAGCCGACAGCCCTTGCGAACCGGGCTCGGTGGGGCAGACTTCGGCGGATGAGCGCCGTTGCCTGGATCGCCGTGGGTTCGCTGAGTGTGTGGGTGTGGCTGCTGCTGGGGCAGGGCTTCTACTGGCGGACGGACCAGCGGCTCCCCCGGCGCGGCGACCCGGCGAGCTGGCCGTCGGTCGCGGTGGTGGTGCCGGCCCGCGACGAGGCGGCGATGCTGCCGGTGAGCCTGCCGTCGCTGCTGGTCCAGGACTATCCGGGGGAGGCCCGGATCATCCTCGTCGACGACTGCAGCAGCGACGGCACCGGGCCGCTGGCCCGGGACCTGGCGACCCGGTACGGCGGTCTCCCGCTGACGGTGGTGACGCCCGGGGAGCCCGAGCGGGGCTGGACGGGCAAGCTGTGGGCCCTGCGGCACGGGATCGCGGTGGCCCGGCGGAACAAGCCGGACTTCCTGCTGCTGACCGACGCGGACATCGCGCACGAGCCGGACAGTCTGCGCGATCTGGTGGCCGCGGCCGGTCCCGGCGGCCCCGACGGCTTCGATCTGGTGTCGCAGATGGCGCGGCTGCGGGTGGAGAGCGTCTGGGAGCGCCTGGTGGTGCCCGCGTTCGTCTACTTCTTCGGGCAGCTCTACCCGTTCCGCCGGGTCAACAGCGCCCGGTCACGGACGGCCGCGGCTGCGGGCGGCTGTGTCCTGCTGCGTACGGAGGCCGCCGAGCGGGCGCGGATCCCGGAGTCGATCCGGCAGGCGGTGATCGACGACGTGTCGCTGGCGCGGGAGGTGCGGCGCAGCGGTGGCCGGATCTGGCTGGGACTGGCGGAGCGGGTGGACAGTGTGCGGCCGTATCCACGGCTCGCGGATCTGTGGCGGATGGTCGCGCGCAGCGCGTACGCGCAGTTGCGGCACAGCCCGCTGCTGCTGGCGGGGACCGTCCCGGGGCTGCTGCTCGTCTATGTGGCGCCGCCCGTGACGCTGGTGGCGGGGGTGTCGGCGGGCGACGCGGTGGCGGCCTGGGCGGGCGGCGCGGCCTGGGCGCTGATGACGGCGACGTACCTGCCGATGCTGGCGTACTACCGGCAGTCGCCGTGGCTGGGCCCGCTGCTGCCGCTGACGGCGGTGCTGTACCTGCTGATGACGGTGGACTCGGCGGTGCAGCACTACCGGGGGCGGGGCGCGGCCTGGAAGGGCCGTACGTATGCGCGCCCGGAGGCCGCGCCCGACCGGTGACGCCGCCGGGAGGCGGGGGGCCGGTCCGGGCGGGCGCGGGTAGTCATTTGCGGCCGGGCGTCCAGTTCATGCCCCAGCCGTAGGCGGCGTCGATGGTGCGCTGGGGGCTGACGCCCCGGTCCGGGACGAGGTAGCGGGCCTCGCGCCGCACGGTGAGGTCGCCGCCGTCGCTGGTGATCAGGGCCAGGGCGCAGACGGTGGAGGGCACGGTGCACTCGTCGAGGGAGAAGTCGATGGGCGCGCCGTTCTGCGGCTGGAGGGTGACGGTGGCGTGGAGATCGGCGAAACTCCGGGCGCCCTCGTAGATGGTGACGAAGATCAGTACCCGCCGCAGCAGGTTCTTGTGGTCGAGGTTGATGGTCATGTTCTCGCCGGTGGAGACCGCGCCGGTGCGGTCGTCGCCGTCGAGATGGATGAAGGGCGGCTGACCCAGTGAGCCGAAGGCGTTGCCGAGGGCCTGCACCACTCCCTTGCGGCCGTCGGCGAGTTCGTACAGGGCGCAGAGGTCGAGGTCGAGATCGGCGTGCATGGCGACGGCCCGGCCGAGCTTGGCGCCCCAGCCCTTGAACTGCTTGCGCACCTCCCAGTTGAGGTTGACGCGCAGCGCGCCGGAGGTGCCGCCCTGCTTGGCGAGCGAGACGGACGGGGCGCTCTTGGTCAGCGTGACCTTGGTCAGTCGTACGGGCGCCGGGGCCGGCGGGACGGGAGCAGCCGGGACCGGGGCGGGAGCGGCCGGAGCCGGGGCGGGGGCAGCGGGCCGGGGCTGCGGAGGGGCGGGAGCGGCCGCCGTGGTCCCCGGTACCGCCGGGGCCTGCTGCGGTTCGTCGACGGAGATGCCGAAGTCCGTCGCCAGGCCTTCCAGGCCGGTGCTGTAGCCCTGCCCGACCGCGCGGAACTTCCACGCCCCCTGGCGCAGGTACAGCTCGCCGAGGATGAAGGCGGTCTCGACCGTGGCGTCCGTGCTGTCGAAGCGGGCCAGCTCCGCGCCGCCGGCCGCGTCCGTGACCCGTACGTGGAGCCCGCTCACCCGGCCGAAGGTGCCGCCGTCGGCCGATGCCGCGACGACGATGCGCTCGATCGCGGGCTCGACCTTCCCGAAGTCGACGAGGAGGGTGTCGGTGACCCCGTCGGGAGCGGTCCGCTTGCCCTCGTGCCGGACCGCTCCGGACGCGTGGGCCGGCTGGTTGTAGAAGACGAAGTCCGTGTCGCCGCGGACCTTGCCCGCCACCAGGAGGAGGGCGGAGGCGTCGACGTCCGGGACGCCGGGTGCGGCGTGCCACCCCAGTTCGACGCGGACGGTGCCGGAAGGCACCGGAACGTTGCTTCCCTTTTTCATGCTCATCCTGACCCCCATCGCGTGTCCGGCTGCCCGCAGGCTTTCCCCCCACAACTTAGCTGCCGGTGGTGGGAAAGCCTCGGGCGTCGCGCGGCAGACGGCAGTTTGACGACAGGTCCTAGGGAGTGCGCGGAGAGCCGTCGCCGTTCCGGGCGAGCCCCGCGAGGGCGGCCTCGCGCGGTGTTCCGTCCGTCGCCGGTCCGTGGCGCCGCACTGCGCCGCTGTGCGTGCTCCACGCTTCGAGTGCGGTGCGGCAGGCGTGGTCGAGGTGGCGCAGCCGCGAGAGGTCCAGCTCCACCGGCCGGTCCTTCGGCAGCGCCTCCAGGGTGTCGAGGATCAGCGGCAGGCGCAGGAAGGTGGCATTGCCGCCGAGGGAGACCGTGGTGCGGTCGTCCCGTTCGTCGATGTCGATCCGGACCGCGGAGGTCTCCCAGGCGGTCTTGATCACGGCGAGCCCGATACCGAGCAGCACGCCCATGAACATGTCCGTGAGGACGATGGCCAGCGCGGTCACGATCAGGACCACGGCCTCGCCCCGGTGTTCACGCCAGAGCGGACGGATGGTGGCGACCGGGATGAGCTTCGCGCCGGCGTGGACGAGGATCCCGGCGAGGGCGGCCACCGGGATGAGGCCGAGCATCGCGGGGAACAGGGCCGCGAACACCAGGAGCCACACGCCGTGCAGGATCCGGGACGCCTTGGTGCACGCCCCCGCCTGCACGTTGGCGGCACTGCGCACGATGACGGCGGTCATGGGCAGTGCGCCGACGAGGCCGCAGATGGTGTTGCCCGTCCCCTGGGCCACGAGTTCCTTGTTGAAGTGCGTGCGCGGGCCGTCGTGCATCCGGTCCACGGCTGCGGCGCTGAAGAGGGATTCGGCCGAGGCGATGAGCGTGAAGGCGAGGACGACGCCCAGCAGACCGGCATCCGCGAGGAGACCGAAGTCGTCCAGGCCCGTGAGCCGCAGTGAATCGACCAGCCCCTGGACCTCGATCGGGGCGACGGGCAGGTCGAACACGGCCACCGTCGCGGTGGCCAGTCCCACGGCCGCCAGCGGCCCGGGGAGCATCCCGGGCAGCCGTCCGGGAAGCCGCTTCCACAGGATCAGCATCACGATGGTGCCCGCGCCGATCGCACAGGAGGAGATCGCCGGGGCCGCGGTGATCCCTGTGAACAGGTCCGGCAGTCCGGCCAGGTTGTCGAGACCGCTGCCGGGGGCGGAGGAACCGGCCATGGCGTAGAGCTGGCTGCTGATCAGTACGAGACCGATACCCGCGAGCATGCCGTGGACGACGGCGGTCGAGATGGCGCGGAACCACCGGCCGAAGCCGATGAGGCCCAGCCCGACCTGGAGGATTCCCGTCGCCAGGACGAGGACGCCGAGGGCCGCGACCCCGTGGGTGGTGACGGCCTCGTGGACCAGGACGGTGAGTCCGGCGGCCGGTCCGCTGACCTGGAGCGAGCTGCCCGGCATGGCGCCGGTGACCAGTCCGCCGACGATGCCCGTGACCAGGCCCAGTTCGGCGGGGACACCGGAGGCGACCGCGATCCCGACGCAGAGGGGGACGGCGACGAGGAACACCACGATCGAGGCGAGGACGTCACGGGACAGGACGTCCGGGCGTAACCGGAGAGGGAGTGAGGACATGAGAGCTTCAGCTCCTAGGGGTGGGGGGAGACAGCGGGTGGCGGCGGGGGCGGCCCGCGCTGCTCACCCTCGGGTCGCTGTCACAGGGAGGAGAAATGTCCGCTGGCGGCGTCGTGGATCAGCACGGAGCCGGTGTGGACCTCGTAGTACCAGGCGTGCAGGCCGAGCCGCCCCTCGCCCGCGGCCCGGCTCACGCAGGGATAGGCGCGCAGGTTGTCCAGCTGAGCCACCGCATGGCGCTGTACGGGCTGTTCGCAGTCGGGGCCGAAAGCCCCGGGGGCCCGGAAGCCGCCCTCGGGGGCGGACCGGCCGAGCCAGCCCCGTACCGCCGGCAGGGTCCGCAGGTCCTCGCCCCGGGCCAGGGCGCCGACGGCACCGCAGTGGGAGTGTCCGCAGAGGATGATGTCGGACACCTCCAGCACGCACACGGCGTACTCGATGGTCGCCATCTCGCTGGTGGGCGCGTCCGGATCGTACGGCGGGACGATGTTCCCCGCCGTACGCATCTCGAAGAGTTCACCGGGTCCGGAGTCGGTCAGCAGGGCGGGGACCACCCGGGAGTCCGAGCAGGTGATGAACATGGTGGACGGCCGCTGGCCGGCCTCGAACTCCTTGAGGTCACGGCCCGCTCCGCCGTAGCGGGCGGGGAAGGCGCGGGCGTGGTCGATGAGTCGTCGCACAGAGGTCCTCCATACGGACATACGGCAGCGGCGTGCGGCTCGTCGCGCGAGGGCAGGGCCGCTGCGACCGGCATCGGGCCGTTCTCGGGCCTCGTGTCACCGAAGGACCCGCAAGGAGGAGTCTGTGGGCGGGCCATGAGGTGGCGGTGAGACAGCGGTGAGACTGTTCTCATCGCGTACGAGGGGTGCGTACGCGGCCCCGCCCGGTGTCCCGCCCGGGGCGGCGTACGTCAGGCCCGCAACCGGTAGCCGACGCCCCGCACGGTCTGGACCCGTTCGGCGCCGATCTTGCGCCGCAGGTACCGGATGTACACGTCGACGATGTTCGAGCCGGGGTCGTAGTCGAATCCCCACACCTGGCTGAGCAACTGCTCCCGGGACAGGACCCGGTCGGGGTTGCGCATGAGGATCTCGGCGAGGGCGAACTCCCGGGCGGACAGGTCGGCGACGCGCTCGCCGGCCTGGGCCCTGCGGGTCCGAAGGTCCAGCAGCAGATCGCCCACGCGCAGCAGGAAGTTCTCCGGCGGCTCCTCGCGGCGCAGGCGCAGCCGTACGCGGGCCAGCAGCTCGTCGAAGGCGAACGGTTTGACCATGTAGTCGTCGGCGCCGCTCTCCAGGCCCGCCACGATGTCGCTCACGCTGTCGCGCGCGGTGAGGATGACGACGGGCAGGCTGACGCGCGCCTTGCGCAGCTTGCGCAGCACGGTCAGTCCGTCGTGGCCGGGCAGGCCGAGGTCGAGGATGAGGAGATCGAAGTCCCGGCCGCGAGCGTGCTCGTAGGCGGCGACGCCGTCGGCGACGACCCGGGTGACGTATCCGCTACGGCGCAGGCCTTTTTCGACGAAGGATGCGATGCGTGCCTCGTCCTCGGCTATCAGGATCCTGCTCACAGAGGGTTCCTTCGGTCGTGGGGTCCAGTGCGGGAAGGTCGATGACGAATCTCGCGCCGCCGCCGGCGGCCTCCTCGACGCGCGCGACGCCGTCGTGTGCCTGGGCGATCTCGCGGACCAGGGCGAGCCCCAGGCCGATGCCGGTGGCGGCGCGGCCGGGGACCGCGGTGCCTGCCTGGTAGAAGCACTGGAAGATCTGCTCGCGGTCCTCCGGGGCCACACCGGGCCCGGTGTCCGCCACCCACAGCAGTACCCGGCCGCGCCACAGGCGCGATCCGATCTCGATGGAGTCTCCTTCGCCGGTGTGGCTGACCGCGTTGGCGGCGAGCTGCATCAGAGCCTGGGTGACCCGCTGTCCGTCCAGTCGCACGCTGACGTCGGCGACCTCGGCCACCGTCCAGTGCCGGGGCCCCAGTGCCTGGGCCTTGGCCGCCGTGTCGACCACGAGGTCGGTGAGACTGGTCCGGCCGGGCGCGAGGAAGTCGGGGCGCTCGGCTCGCGCCAGAAGCAGCAGGTCGTCCACGATCCGCCGCATCCGGTCCAGTTCGTCGATGAGCAGGGTGCGGGTCTGCCCGTGCAGACTGCCGGGGCCCTCCTCCGCCAGCTCCAGGTGTCCCCGCAGGACCGTGATGGGGGTCCGCAGTTCGTGCGCCACCTCGTCCAGGAACCGACGTTGCGCGGTGAAGGCTCCCGACAGACGGTCGAGCATGTGATTGAACGTCTCGGCCAGGGCCGCCACGTCGTCGCTCCCCCGCACCGGCAGCCGCTGGCTGAGGTCCGTCTCGCTGATCCGCTCGGCCGTCTGCCGCACCAGCCGGATCGGTGCCAGGACCCGGCCCGCGACCAGCCAGCTCGCCAGCCCGGCGAGCACCAGGGCGAAGCAGCCCGAGAGCAGCAGCAGCCGGGCCATGTGGCGCTCCTGGCGCAGTTCGTGGTCCCGGAAGGACAGCAGGACGAGCCGGGTGTCGGCGTTGTCTCCGGCCATCTGGACCGGGACGACGCCGTAACGGACCTTGCCCGCCGGGGAGTCCAGCGTCCGTAGGCGGGTGTCGGAGGTGCGCGCCATCAGGGCCACGATCGCAGGGTCCCGGTCCAGGCGGGCCGGGGCCGGGCCGGGGCTGCGCCGGTCCGCCCGCCCGTCGACGACGCTGAAGAACGCGGCGTTGTGCTCGGGGCGGTGGACCGCCATGAACCCGGTCAGCAGCGCGGCGCCGGAGGTGAAGCGCTCACCGGTGTACGGGTCTCGGGAGGTGCGGGCGAACGCCCGCAGCTTGTCGGCCTCGGAAAGAAGCTTCGCGTCGATCTGGCGGTCCAGTTCCGCCTGCCAGACGATCGTGATGCCGAAGGTGGGCACGGTCAGGGCGGCGCCGAGCAACAGGAGCATCCACCCCACGATGCGGGAGCGCGCGCTGGTGGTGCGCCACGCCATCAGTCGTCCCACTCGTCGTCCGCAGCCTCCGGACGGCCGTCCGGAGTTTCCGCCTCCTCGTCGTCGGCCTCCGTCTCCTCGTCGTCGCGCCCGCCGCCCCGCGCGTCGTCGCCCTCGTCATCCACCTCGTCCCGGGGGGCCCGTGTGACCTTCTCGTCGTCGCCGACGGGGCGTGACGTCCCCGCGCCGCCCCCGTCGTCGGCGGCAGGCGGCGGCGACGGGGGCACGGGCCGGCCGCCCGAGCAGGTGCGGGACGGGCCGGGCGCGGCGGGGGATGTCACGGCGGGGCGGCTCGGTCCGGACGGAGAGGCGGGCGAGGGCGTCGGACCGTACGGAACGGGCACGACCACCACCGGCCCCATCGAAGGCGCCACACTCTGGCCGGGCCATAACCAGACGGCCAGTAACGCCACAGCACCCGCGCCGCATCCCGCTAATACCGACCCCACCCCTCGCCAGAACATAAGGCCATTCTGCCTTCGTGGGACTCGGCGAACGGACTTGAGGAGAGCATTCTCATCTTCGGGGGCCGCGGCCCTGTCCATCTCCCGTGACGGTGCTGCCCAACGGGTGGGCCGGAAGCGTCCGCGCACCGCTGTCCACCCGCCTCCAGCAGGGACTTCGCGGATGGCGGCGCGCTGTGGGCCGGGGCGGCCACGGCGCGGGGGGCATGCCACGGAATCGCGCCGAATCCGACCGGTGCGCGGCCGCATCCCCTGGCTCGGCATTGCCGTTCGTTGACAGTCACTCAATCTTGCTTTTACCTTCGGCGAGCGGGTCGACGGAGAAATTCATCGGCCGTCGACCCCATGACCGGGAGTACCTTCCGCACTGTCATCGGAGAACCTCATGGAACAGCTCATCAAGAAGATGACCGAGGACGGCATCTGGCAGAACTGGATCGCCGTGAACTCGGCACAGGGATCCACGAAGGAAGGCTGTATCAGCGCAGCACCCAAGAGCGGCTGCATCAGTTCCGCGCCCAAGGCCGGCTGCATTTCCTGACCCGCCGCGGGGGCACCGGGGCCGACTCCGCGCGAGGCCGTTCCCCGACCGTGGCGCTCTCCCCCGGCGCCCCCGCTCCGGCTCTCCCAGCCCATATTTCTTCAGCTGCGTGAAACATGAGAAGGAATTAATGAAGGGCCAGCCGACCGACGAGGTCATCGACCATATCCGCGACATACCGATCTATCAGGAGTCCCTGGCCAAGGGCTACTTCCCGGTGCTCGACAAGCCGGAGATCGCCCGTGGGTTCCCCGGCAACTGAATGACGCCCCGACTGGCGGCGGCGCTGGAGAACGGCGAGGCGGAGTTCGTCCTGTCCACCGGCACCAACCACGCCCGGATGCGGATCATCCGGCCTCCGTACTTCCTGCTCCGCTCCTACTACGAACTGTGGCGCGACCACCCCGACATCGGCGGCACCTGGGAGTCGGGCTGCCCCCGCGTCTCGCTGACCACGGTCCTGGCCACGGAGCACGTGGCCCGGGTCAATGCCGCCCGGCGCGGCGTGGAGCCGGAGCGGCCCCCTGCTCTGGCCGACCGGCGGCTGGACGAGCGCACCTGCTACCTCAACCTCCGGCTCGACCCCGCACACTGGGACCGTGCGGAGGTGTCGCGGATGCTCCGGGAAATCGACCAGGCCCGCTCCTCGCATCCGCTGGGTCACTATCATCTCGACTGTTCCGGCTACCACTTGGCGCATCTGGTGCGGAAAGTCGAGACGTTGGGGCTGCGGGACGCGTTCCCCGAACCGGCCAGCATCATCCACGCCTACGAGTACACACCGGTGAACGTACGGCGCTTCCTGCACCAGCGCTTCGCCTGCCCGGTCATCGACCTCTTCGGCAGTACGGAGTTGGGCTATCTCTTCTACAGCGACCGGGAGGGCAGGTACTGGCCGCACTTGGACGGGATGAGCATCGAACTCCTGCCGGTGGCCCCCGGATGCACGATGCACCAACTTGTCGTCACCAGCGTGCGCAATCCCTGCATGCCGCTCGTCCGCTACCGGTCGGGCGATTGTGTGCGCACTCTGGACGGCTCACCGGATCCCGCCGGGATCGTCCAATTCTGCGGTCGGCTCGCGGAATTGCTCCCGACCCCGAAGGGCCCGGTGGCCCAGGGCGACCTCGACCGGCTTGTCGCGGCCGCTTCCCCCCGGATCTTCCTGCACCAACTCCGCCTCCCCACAGACACGGAAGCGACTCTGCTGTACACGACGTTCACCGGCGAGCCGCTCGGGGAGCCCGAGGCGGAGTCGCTGCGGCACAGCACCGGCGAACTGACCGGACGGAACTGCCGGATCGAGCATCGGACCCGGATCCCCATCGGACCGTCCGGCAAGTACGCCTGGCTCACCGGCCGACGCGGCTGACGCGCCGCCCTCCACGGAAAGGAACGCCATGACCAGCGGACAGACGGTCTCCGCCAACGACCTCAAACACCTGCTCGGCGACGAACTCCACACCGAAGTGGTGCGGCATTTCCGGGACAAGACACCGGAGGCGCTGCCCGGCTTCGTGGAACGACAGGTCACCGAATGCCTGCGATACCTCTATCTCGTCTCCCTCCACCCGGATCGCCTCAGCGGCCTTTTCCTGCCGGTCGAACAGGACATCGACGAGATATGGCACTACCTCATCCTGCAGACCCGGGAATACCGCGCGCTGTGCGAGGAACGGCTCCCCGGACGGTTCTTCATCAACCACCGCAGCATCGCCTACGAGAACTACCAGGAAGGTCCGGGGCGCGAACAGGCACTGGAGGAGGCACTGCGCTGGATCCCCTTGTACCGCCAGGAATTCGGGCCCTTCGACGAGGGCGCGTTGCCGCACTGGACCATGGTGAGATTCCTCCACGAACAGATGCTCTTCTCGCTCGCGGACATCGCAGCCCTGGAACCCGTTCCCGTGGCGTGAACGGATCCCCCACCACCCCCCACCGGGCCCGCACGACGACCGGAAGCACCCGCGCTCCGCACCGCCGGCCCCGGGCCCGGCCCCGGCCGACGGCAGAGGACGGGGTGGACCGCGCACCGGGACGTCCGCGCCACGGGGCGTGACGATGCGACCGCAGGCGCCACCGCGATGAGCCGTACCCCCTCCGTCATGATCGCGATCACGACCGGCGCCCCCGCCTCCGCACCGGCGGGGCGCCGCCCTTTGCTCCGCGCTATTCGCTTCCCGTCCGAGTCCGCGCCGGGCACCGTTCCCGATCAAGGCCGGGCTCCCCCGAAGCCGCTGCCCACCGACGGAAAGACCCTTGCCGTTAACGAAGTCTTTAACGCTGTTTCGGGGGGCCGGGCGCACAGAACCTGCGTAAAACGGATAACCCAAAGATTGGGGCTCCCCATCCGGCACATCGTGGGCTTAACTTAGGTGGCATGACGTCCCCCCGCTCCACCTTCGGCGGCGGCTACTACGCCGCGTCGTTCCCCGACACTCCGATCTACGACTCCTTGGTCGCGGAGCGGGGAACCCCGCAGATCGCCCCCATCCGTGTGCCGGCCGCGTACGACACCGGTAACAGCTACCTGCCCGCGCTGCCGTCGGCGCTGCCGGCCCTGCCCTCGGCCCCGTCGCAGCAGACGGGTTCCTACGGCTACCCGCAGCAGCAGCCGATGCCGCAGTACCAGCAGGCTCCGGCGCAGCAGGCGCCGATGCAGCCCGCCCAGCTGCAGCACGCGCCCGCGCCGTACATCCCGCAGCAGCCCTCGGCCGTCCGCGGCTATCCGCAGCAGCCCCAGCAGCAGCGCCCCGCGCCCGCCACCGGGTACGAGTCGATGCGCCCCGCCTCACCGCGCCCCGTACCGGCCCAGTCGCCGTACGAGGACCCGTACAGCCGGCCGTACCAGACCCGGGGATACTGAACCCGCGAACCCTCCGTACGGCACGGTGCGCCGGGGGACGCACCAGGCAACCTCCGACGGCTGAAAGCGGTCCTGGAGTACGGAGGCCGGGCTCGGCACTCGACGATCCTTCGCACCACGGGCCCGCCGAGGCAGGCCGCGGGGACATCGATCGACGGGGACGGGAGCACGGGGTGAGGGGGCAGTGGGCACTGCTGCGGGGGCTGTCGCGCGGGCGGGAGAATCCGCTGCGCCGCGCCACCGACCGCCGCGAGGCCTGGGTGGCGCTCGGAGCGCTGCTGCTCCTCGTGGTCGGGGCCCCGGTCGCGGGCTGGGCCGGAGGTTCTCTCGCCCATGACGCCCTCCAGCGGTCGGTCCGCGCCCAGCACCAGGAACGCCACCCCGTCGACGCGGTCGTGGTGGGGCGGGCGCCGGGGCGCGAGCGGTACGTGGGCGATCCCGAGGGCGGCTCCGAACGGGCCGCGCGCATCTGGGTCGTGGCGTCCTGGCAGGCCCCGGACGGCAGCCCGCGCACCGGGGAGGTGGCCACCGCGTCGGGGCCCGGCGCCCCCGGGGCCCCGCTGCGGATCTGGACGGACGCGGCGGGCCTCCCGGTCCCCCCGCCGATGGACGCCCGCGCCGCCCGGTCGCATGCGGTGCTGGCCGGCATCGGTACGTCCCTGCTGGCCGCCGGCTGTGTCGAAGCGGGCCGCAGGGCGGTCGTCGGGTGCATGGTGCGGCAGCGGTACAGCCGTCTCGACCGGGAGTGGGCCGCCGCGGGCGCGGGCTGGGGCCGGGCCGGAACGGGCGGCTGACCACGCTCTCCGCCGGCCGGACGCGGTTGCCCGCGACACCGTCCCGCGGGGCCGACTCGTCAACTCCCGGCCCTCACGCGCGCTACGGTGGTCCGACCCCGTCCGCCTCCCCGGCGACGGACGGACCCGAGGCAGCGCACAGCACGAGGTGGGGGCACAGCAACGCCATGGCACAGGGCACGGTCCAGGTGACGCACACCGGCACATCGCGATGGCGCCGCCGCACCGGCGAGTACGCCTCCCTCTCCGCGGCCCTGGAGGCGGCGGCCGAGGGCGACGTCCTCACCGTCGCCCCCGGGACCTACCGGGAGAACCTCGTCGTCCCCCGCGCGGTGACCCTGCGCGGCCCCGACGGGTCGGCCGGGTCCGTGCGGATCGCGCCGCTCGACGGCGTACCGCTGACCGTGCGCGCCTCCGCGGTCGTCCAGGGCCTGCACATCGAGGGGCAGGACTCGGCGGCCCCGGCGCTGCTGGTCGAGGACGGCACGGCGGAGCTGACGGACCTGCGGATCGTGACCCGGTCCGCCGCGGGCATCGAGGTGCGCGGCGCGGCCCGGCCCACCGTGCGGCGGTGCACCGTCGACAATCCGGCCGGGGTCGGCATCGCCGTACTGGACGGCGCGGGCGGGGTGTTCGAGGAGTGCGAGATCGTCTCGGCGGGCCAGTCCGGGGTGTCGGTCCGCGACGGCGGGCATCCGCGCCTGGACCGCTGCCGGATCCACCACGCGTCCGGGGCGGGCATCGGCGTCACCGGCGACGGCAGCGGCCTGGAGGCCCTCGGCTGCGAGGTGTACGAGATCAAGGGCAGCGGCATCCAGGTCACCGCCCGCGCCTCGGCCCACCTCACCGACTGCACCGTGCACCGCACGTCGGCGGACGGCGTGACGCTGGACACCGACGCGGTGCTGACGCTCGCCGACTGCGACATCCATGACATCCCGGAGAACGCCGTCGACCTGCGCTCGCGTTCGGTGCTCACGCTGACCCGCTCCACGGTCCGCCGGTTCGGCCGCAACGGGCTCTCGGTCTGGGACCCGGGGACCCGGGTCGACGCCAACCAGTGCGAGATCCACGACAGTACGGGCGACTATCCGGCGGTGTGGGTCAGTGACGGCGCGACGGTGATACTGGACGCCTGCCGGGTGCACGACGTGCCCGACGCGCTGTTCGTCCTCGACCGGGGTTCGCGGGCCGATGTGGTGGACAGCGACCTCTCCCAGATCCGTAACACCGCCGTGTCCGTGAGCGACGGGGCGACCGCGCAGCTGGACGACTGCCGGATCCGGGAGGCGTCCACGGGCGCCTGGTTCCGCGACCACGGCAGCGGCGGCACGCTGAACAACTGCACCATCGACGCGGCACAGACCGGGGTCATCGTCACCAAGGGCGCGGACCCCACCATCGAGCGCTGCACGGTCACCTCGCCCGCCGAAGCCGGGTTCTACGTGTCGGCCGAGGGCCGGGGCACCTTCGACGGCTGCCGGGTGACGGGCAGTGACGGGTACGGCTTCCATGTCATGGAGGGCTGCCGGACGACCCTGACCCGGTGCCGTACGGAGCGTTGCGCGCGGGGCGGTTACGAGTTCCCCGAGGGGGACGGGCCGTCCTCGGCCGGGCCGGTGGCCCGGGACTGCACGAGCGACGAGAGTGGTCTGCGGACGGCTCCGGCTCCGCCGCCGCCCCCGGTGCTGACGGCCACGCAGTCGACACCGGGCCTGCTGGGCGCGCTGCCCGGGCAGCGCCCGGTGGAGCCCGCTCCCCGGCCGGCCGCCCCGGTGGAGCCGGCCCGGGACTCATCGGCGGTCCTCGGTGAACTGGACGCGCTGGTGGGCCTGGACAGCGTCAAGCGGGAGGTGCGGGCGCTCACGGACATGATCGAGGTGGGCCGGCGCCGCGCCGAGGCCGGTCTGAAGGCGGCGTCCGTCCGCCGCCACCTCGTCTTCACCGGCTCCCCCGGTACGGGCAAGACCACGGTCGCCCGGCTGTACGGGGAGATCCTGGCCGCGCTCGGCGTGCTGGAGCGCGGCCACCTGGTCGAGGTGTCCCGGGTCGACCTGGTCGGCGAGCACATCGGTTCGACGGCGATCCGGACCCAGGAGGCGTTCGACCGGGCGCGCGGCGGGGTGCTGTTCGTCGACGAGGCGTACGCCCTCTCCCCCGAGGACTCCGGCCGGGACTTCGGGCGGGAGGCCATCGACACGCTGGTGAAGCTGATGGAGGACCACCGGGACGCGGTGGTCGTGATCGTCGCGGGCTACACCCATGAGATGGAGCGGTTCCTCACGGTCAACCCCGGGGTGGCCTCGCGGTTCTCCCGGACCATCACCTTCCAGGACTACGTCCCCGAGGAGTTGCTGCTGATCGTCGAGCAGCAGGCCGAGGAGCATGAGTACAGCCTGGCGGCGGGGACCGGGGAAGCACTCCTGAAGCACTTCACGGCGCTTCCCAAGGGCCCCGCCTTCGGCAACGGCCGCACCGCCCGCCAGACCTTCGAGTCGATGGTGGAGCGGCACGCGGGCCGGGTCGCCCAGCTCGCCGAGCCGAGCACGGACGACCTGACCCTGCTCTACCCGGAGGACCTGCCCGACCTGCCCCTCTGAGACCGCGCCTCCCCCTGCCGGGGGACGAGCGGGCCCAGCTCCTCCAGGAGGTCGGCGCGTGCGTCGGCGAAGGCCGGGTCGGCCTGGTAGTCGGAGTGCCCGAGGATCGGTTCGGGCAGCGGAAGCCGCGTGGTCCGCCCGTAGGCCAGCGGGTCCTTCAGGGGGCCCCGGTCGACGCCCGGGTCGGGGTCGGCGCCGATGCGGACGGGACCGCCGATCGGGTCGGTGGCCCGCCAGAGATTGCGCCAGCAGTGCACCGAGCGGTCCAGCCCGAGCAGGGGGCCGGGCCCGAAGTAGGCCGGGAACCACCGACCGTACAGCCGTTCCAGGGGCGAGCCATAGGTGAGCAGCGCGACCCGGCGACGGGTCGCGTCGGGCAGTTGCCAGACGGCGGACGCCGCGAGCACGCTCCCCTGGGAGTGGCCCGAGATGACGAGCCGGCCCCGGGGCGTGGTCGACGTCCAGGCGGACATCCGGGAGGCGAGGTCGGGGACGGCGCGCTCGGCGTAGCACGGGGGCGCGAAGGGGTGGGCGGCGCGGGGCCAGAAGGTGCCCACGTCCCAGAGGATGCCGATGGTCCGGCGGGCCGAGGCGTCCTTGTAGGCGCGCCGGCCGCCGGCGACGAAGAGTATGAAGCCGAAGCCGATCAGCCAGGAGCCGGTGGACTGCGCGGCGTCGGCGAAGGATTCGAGGAGCGGCCCGCTGCCGTCGGCGGCCCGGCCCGGCACCTGGTCGCTGTACCAGGATCCGGCGATCGCGCCCGCCCCGAGCAGCAGGGTGGCCGCGGAGACCACGCCGACGATCCAGGGCGCGGAGTCGGTGAGGGCGGCGGTGGCGCGGATCCGGGCGATGCGGCGGGTGCGGCCCTCGTCGGGCGGTTCGGGGGCGTACTCCGTCTCGACGACCGGGCCCAGGCGGCGGGCGGTGCGCGCGGTGCGGACGACCAGCACCAGGACGGGGACGAGCAGGAGGAGCAGGAGCACCGGGATGACGGAGGCCTGCCAGCTGAGCAGGACCGGCGGCCCGGCGATGTCGGCCTCGTGGCCCATGCCCGGGGTGCCGGGGCCGTCCAGCCAGTCGGCGACGCGCTGGGCGACCCCGCCGGTCATCACACCGCCGAGGGCACAGGCGAGCATCGCGACCGCGGGGCCGCCCAGTCCGTACAGGACGGTGCGGGGTTCGGGGGTACGCCGGTAGAGGCCCCGGGCGACCACGACGAGGGCGACGACGAGGACGCCCTGGCCGAGGGCGAGGAGCCGGAAGGTGGCCTCGCCGGGCAGGGCGCCCGAGGACTGCCAGTCGGGGCGCGACCAGGACGCGTACAGCACGGCGAGGGTGAGCAGGGCCAGCGCGGAGCCGGGCAGATAGCTGATCAGAGCGCGGTCCAGGCACATGTCGAGGGTCCGTTCGCTGCGGCCCCGGCGGCAGACGACCCAGAGGACGACGAGCGCGCACAGGACGATGCCGCCCTCCACGGCCGCGCCGATGATCCCGGGCACCGGCCCGTCGGCCCCCCGGTCGTGCCGTGCGGCGGCGCCGGAGACGGCCGCGGCGACGGTCAGGAACCCGGCCGCCGTGTGGGCGGCACGGAGCCGGGCGACGAGCCGCCGGCCGTACCAGAATCCGGGCCTGCCGAGCGCGGGCCGGACCAGGGCTGCCTTGCGCGGGCTGCCGTCGGCGTCCGGACCGGGTGCGTCCGGGCCGTGGGCCGCAGCCGCACCGAAGGGGTCGTCCTCGTCGAAGTCCTCTCCGCCCAACGGGCGTTGGGACTCGTACGCGCTCCAGGTCCAGTTGGACAGGTACCACAGGAGCCCCACCAGGGCCGTGGGTACGAGCGCCGCCAGGGCGAGCCGGCGGCCGGGCTGGGACCACCAGCCGTCCTGACGCTCCGACAGGAAGCCGAGCCAGGAACGGCGTCCGGCGCAGACGTCGGCGCCCGCGCACTGCCAGGCCAGCAGGTCGAGGGCGACTTCGCAGGCGGCCGCCGTGAGCAGCACGGTGAGGCTGAGCGCGACGAGCCGGACCAGCACCCCGTACAGCCGGACGGCGCGGGTGCGGCCGGTGGCGGTGGGGCGCATCCAGTGGGCGAGGTTGACCACCATGAACGGCAGGAGCAGCAGCCACAGCGCGCGGGAGCCGTTGCCGGAGGTGAGCCCGGACCAGCAGTACGCCTCGGCGACGGGCTCGTCCCGGTAGCGCTCGGGGTGCTTCTCGCCGTCGGCGTCCTCGGTGCGCCGGTACACGGCGGCGGTCGTGTCCCCGGTGACCCGGACCGTACGCGGGTCGCCCAGCATCTCCTGCGGGGTGGCGCCGCCGACGCCGTGGACGAGCAGTTCCAGTGCGGTCCCGGTGTGCTCGGGGGACGGGGTGGCCGACGGGGGCGGGGTGGCAGGAGCCAAGGGGGGACTCTTTCTCGGGCGAGCGGCACTGCGGGGAGGCGGCACAGCGGGTACGGGTGCGGGCGGGGCGGCGGACGGGCCGCGCGCGGGGATGCGTCGGGCCGCCCGGAGACACGATCCCCGGTCCGGGGCGGCCGCGTGAGCGGTCTCACGGAATCTCCCCAGCTGGTACGCCGGGCATGCCTGCGTGGCAGGATGAGCGTCGCCCGCAGACCGCTGCGGACGGTACGGCAGAGGGAAGGACCGGACCCGGCGTTGAGCGAGAACCAGAACCTGCTCGCGGAGCAGCGCCGTGCGCTGATCCTCGACGAGGTGCGCAGGCGTGGTGGGGTCCGGGTCAACGAGCTGACCCGCAGGCTGAACGTCTCCGACATGACGATCCGCCGGGATCTGGACGCGCTGGCCCGCCAGGGCGTCATCGAGAAGGTTCACGGCGGTGCGGTTCCGGTCGTCGAGGCGAGTACGCACGAGCCCGGGTTCGAGGCGAAGTCGGCGCTGGAGCCGAGCGCCAAGGAGGACATCGCCCGGGCGGCGGCGGCTCTGGCGGTGCCCGGCAGCGCCATCGCGCTCTCCGGCGGGACGACGACCTTCGCGCTGGCCCGGCACCTGCTGGACGTGCCGGACCTGACGGTGGTGACGAACTCGGTGCGGGTGGCCGACGTGTTCCACGACGCGCAGCGGCCGGCCGGGGGGCGCGGCGCGCGCCCCGGGGCGGCGACGGTGGTGCTGACGGGCGGGGTGCGCACCCCCTCGGACTCGCTGGTCGGGCCGGTCGCGGACCGGGCCATCGACTCCCTCCACTTCGACGTGCTGTTCCTCGGCGTGCACGGGATCTCGGCGGAGGCGGGGCTCTCGACGCCCAATCTCGCGGAGGCGGAGACCAACCGCCGCTTCGTGCGGGCGGCGCGCCGGATCGTGGTGGTGGCCGACCACACCAAGTGGGGCACGGTGGGCCTGAGTTCCTTCGCCGCGCTGGAGGAGGTCGACACCTTGGTCACGGACGCGGGCCTGCCTTGGGAGCTGCGCGCGGAGATCGAGGAGCATCTGCCGGGTCTGGTGGTGGCGGGCGACGTTCCTCCCGCCGGGACCACCGGCGCCCCGCCCGTCACCGGGGGCTGACGGCGGCCCCGCGCAGGACGTTCGGCCGGGCGGGATTCCGCTCGGCTCGCGGTGTGCGGGACACCCTCTAGGATCGGGCTGTGGCCGTCTTCCGGATCGAGCGCTTCTCCCCTCTCCCCGCAGCCGAAGCCTGGCGCCGGGTGACCGACTGGGAACGGCACGCCGCGCAGGTGCCGTTGACGTCGATCTCGGTCCCGACGGGCCTGCCCTCGCGGCTCGGCACGGTCTTCGTGGCGCGTACGGGGCTGGGCCCGCTGGCGTTCGACGATCCGATGGAAGTGGTGCGGTGGACGCCGCCCGCCGAGGGCCGGGCCGGGGTGTGCCGACTGGAGAAGCGGGGCTCCGTGGTGCTGGGCCGGGCCTCGATCGACGTGCTGCCCACGGATTCCGGTTCCCATGTGGTGTGGGTCGAGGAGCTGCGGGTGCGACTGGTGCCCCGGTGGGGTGACCCGCTGCTCGCCTCCGCCGGGCGACGGGTGTTCGGCAAGGCCCTGGACGCCCTGCTCGCCTCCCCGGGCGCCCCCTAGAGATCGTCTTCAAAGGTCAGATCCAGAGCAGGATTGAGGCGATGGTGACGGCCGC
>NZ_BMSG01000003.1 GCF_014649035.1 Streptomyces sindenensis | reverse complement strand
AAGACGAAGGCGTCGAGAAGTTCGAAGCGTCCTGGAACGACCTGCTCAAGTCGACCGAGGCGGAGCTTTCGCGCCTCGCCCCCTCGGAGGGCTGACCACTTTGTCTGCTGTTCCCGGAGCCAACCCGCTCCGTGACGCACAGGACCGACGGCTCCCGCGTATCGCGGGGCCGTCGGGCCTGGTCATCTTTGGCGTCACGGGCGATTTGTCCCGTAAAAAGCTGATGCCTGCCGTCTACGACCTGGCCAATCGCGGCCTGCTGCCGCCGGGCTTCTCGCTCATCGGCTTCGCGCGCCGCGACTGGGAGGACGAGGACTTCGCCCAGGTCGTCCACGACGCCGTCAAGGAGCACGCCCGTACGCCGTTCCGCGAGGAGGTCTGGCAGCAGCTCATCCAGGGGATGCGCTTCGTCCAGGGCAACTTCGACGACGACGAGGCGTTCGAGACGCTGAAGGCGACCATCGAGGAGCTCGACAAGGCGCAGGGGACGGGCGGCAACTTCGCCTTCTACCTCTCCGTGCCGCCGAAGTTCTTCCCCAAGGTCGTCCAGCAGCTGAAGAAGCACGGCCTGGCCGACCAGAAGGAGGGCTCCTGGCGGCGTGCCGTCATCGAGAAGCCGTTCGGCCACGACCTCGCCAGCGCGCAGGAGCTCAACCAGCTCGTGCACGACGTCTTCCCGCCCAACGAGGTCTTCCGGATCGACCACTACCTGGGGAAGGAGACGGTCCAGAACATCCTGGCGCTGCGGTTCGCCAACACGATGTGGGAGCCGATCTGGAACCGGTCCTACGTCGACCACGTACAGATCACGATGGCCGAGGACATCGGCATCGGCGGCCGGGCCGGCTACTACGACGGCATCGGCGCCGCCCGTGACGTCATCCAGAACCACCTGCTCCAGCTGCTGGCGCTGACCGCGATGGAGGAGCCGGGCTCCTTCCACCCGAAGGCCCTGGTCGCCGAGAAGCTCAAGGTGCTCACCGCCGTCGAGCTGCCCGAGGACCTCGGTCTGCACACCGTGCGCGCCCAGTACGAGCACGCCTGGCAGGGCGGCCAGGAGGTCCTCGGCTACTGCGAGGAGGACGGCATCGACCCCAAGTCGACGACCGACACCTACGCGGCGATCAAGCTGACGATCAACAACCGCCGCTGGGCGGGCGTGCCGTTCTACCTCCGCACCGGAAAGCGGCTCGGCCGCCGGGTCACGGAGATCGCGGTCGTCTTCAAGCGCGCCCCCTACCTGCCCTTCGAGTCGGGCGCGACCGAGGAGCTGGGCGGCAACGCCCTGGTCATCCGGGTCCAGCCGGACGAGGGCGTCACCGTGCGCTTCGGCTCCAAGGTGCCCGGCACCTCGATGGAGGTCCGGGACGTCACGATGGACTTCGCGTACGGCGAGTCGTTCACGGAGTCCAGCCCGGAGGCGTACGAGCGGCTCCTCCTGGACGTCCTGCTCGGCGACGCCAACCTCTTCCCGCGCCACCAGGAGGTCGAACTCTCCTGGACCATCCTCGACCCGATCGAGGAGTACTGGGACAAGCACGGCAAGCCCGCGAAGTACGCGGCCGGCACCTGGGGTCCGGCCGAGGCCGACGAGATGCTCGCACGTGACGGACGGAGCTGGAGGCGGCCATGAAGATCGATCTCACGGAAACCACGTCCAGCAAGATCAACCAGGCGCTGGTCTCGGCCCGCCGGGCGATCGGCACCCCCGCCATCGGCATGGTGCTCACGCTGGTCATCGTCACCGACGAGGAGAACGCGTACGACGCGCTCAAGTCGGCCGGTGACGCCTCGCGCGAGCACCCCTCGCGGATCATCGCGGTGATCAAGCGGGTCAGCCGCTCGCCGCGGGCCCGGCGCGACGCCCGGCTCGACGCCGAGGTGCGGGTCGGTTCCGACGCGGGCACCGGCGAGACCGTCGTCCTGCGCCTCCACGGCGAACTGGCCAACCACGCCCAGTCGGTGGTCCTGCCGCTGCTGCTGCCGGACGCTCCGGTCGTGGTGTGGTGGCCCGAGGACGCCCCCGCCGACCCGGCGAACGATCCGCTCGGGGCGCTGGCCCAGCGCCGGATCACCGACACCTACTCGGCGGAGCTGCCGCTGGACGAGCTGGCGGTGCGGGCCGCGACGTACAGCCCCGGCGACACCGATCTGGCCTGGACCCGGATCACGCCGTGGCGCTCCATGCTGGCCGCCGCGCTGGACCAGCAGCCGGCCGAGGTGATCGGCGCGACCGTCGAGGGCGAGAGCGACAACCCGAGCTGCGAGCTGCTGGCCATGTGGCTCGCGGACCGGCTCGGCGTCCCGGTGGAGCGCACGCTCTCCCAGGGCCCCGGGCTCACCGCGGTCCGGATGGAGACGAAGAACGGCGTCATCGTCCTGGACCGGGCCGACGGTTCGCTGGCCACGCTCTCCATGCAGAACCAGCCCGACCGCGCGGTGGCGCTCAAGCGCCGGGACACCGCCGAGCTGCTGGCGGAGGAGCTGCGCCGGCTCGACCCGGACAACACCTACGCCTCGGCGGTGAAGTTCGGCGTCGACAAGCTGCACTCGGGCGGCGAGGTCACGGCCAAGCCGGTCGACAGCGCCGCGGACAAGGCGGACCGGGCCGCCGGGGCCAAGGCTCCCGCCGCGAAGAAGGCCCCGGCCAAGAAGGCGGCCTCCAGGTGACGCCTCCCCAACTGGTCGTCCACCGCGACAAGGAGCTGATGGCCCAGGCCGCGGCGGCCCGGCTGATCACGAAGATCGTGGACGCCCAGGCCTCCCGGGGCCACGCCTCGGTGGTGCTGACCGGCGGGCGCAACGGCAACGGCCTGCTGGCCGCGCTCGCCGCCGCGCCCGCCCGGGACGCGGTCGACTGGTCGCGCCTGGACCTGTGGTGGGGCGATGAGCGGTTCCTGCCCGAGGGCGACCCGGAGCGCAATGTCACCCAGGCCCGCGAGGCGCTGCTCGACGCGGTGCCGTTGGACCCGGCCCGGGTGCACGCGATGCCCGCGTCCGACGGCCCGTACGGCGACGACGCGGATGCCGCGGCGGCCGGTTACGCCGACGAACTGGCCGCCGCCGCGGGGCCCGAGGACCACGGCCCGGTGCCCACGTTCGACGTGCTGATGCTGGGCGTCGGCCCGGACACGCATGTGGCGTCGCTCTTCCCGGAGCTGCCCGCGGTACGGGAGACCGAGCGCACCGTCGTCGGTGTGCACGGGGCGCCCAAGCCGCCGCCCGTCCGCGTCTCGCTCACGCTGCCCGCGATCCGCGCGGCGCGTGAGGTGTGGCTGCTGGCGGCGGGCGAGGACAAGGCGGAAGCGGCGGCCATCGCGCTGTCCGGGGCCGGGGAGATCCAGGCCCCGGCGGCCGGCGCGTACGGCCGCAGCCGCACGCTGTGGCTGCTGGACGCGGCGGCGGCCTCGCGACTGCCGCGCGCGCTCTACCCTCCGGCCTCCGCCTGAGCGTTGACGCTCTTCAGGCCCGGCCCGCATATCTTGAGCGGGCCGGGCCTTCGCCGTGAAAAGCTCGGCCCCATGGTGCATATCGGAACCGTGGTGATGGGCGCGACCGACGTGAGCAGGGCCGCCGCCTTCTGGAAGGCCGCGCTCACGTACACCGAGCGCGAGCCGGGGACGGACGACTGGGTGGTGCTGGTCCCGGTCGAAGGGCCCGGCGTCGGCGTGGCGCTGGGGCGCTCCACCTCCCCCGTCCAAGAGGTCCCCCGGGTCCATCTGGACCTCTACTCGGACGAGCAGGAGGCCGAGGTGGAGCGGCTGATGGGCCTGGGCGCCGAGCGGGTCGCGTGGGAGCTCTATCCGCCGGACCCGGACTTCGTGGTGCTCGCCGACCCCGAGGGCAACCGCTTCTGCGTCATCGACACGACGCACGGGGGCTGAGGCACCCTCCCGGAGACGTCAGGGCGTCAGGGCTTCACGCCCAGGCGTCGTGCGAGGGATTCCAGGCGCTCCAGCTCCCGTCGGGCCGCCGTCTCGTGGGCCAGATCCAGGGCCATGCCGGCGCGGGCGCAGATGTAGTCGATGTCCCGGCGGGTGGCGGCGTCCAGATCGGGCAGGGCCCAAAAGCGCCGTCTCGTGACGCTCAGGATGATCGCGATGGTGTCGAGAGCCTCGCGCCGCTGGACCGTGCAGACCTTCCGCAGGTCGTCCTTGGCGTAGTCGCGGGCCTGGCGGTCCGCCTTCTCGGCGGTGGGCCGCGCCGGTGCCCACGGGAGGCCGGCCTCCTCGGCCTCGTCGTACATCTCCGCCACCAGGGCCCGTGCGTGGACGAGTTCGTCCTCGGCGGCCGCCGTGCGGGCCGACTCCAAGAGGTCGCGCAGCCGGGCGCGGACCCCGGGGTCCTCACCGGTCCGGCTGTTCAGATAGCCCGACCACACGTCGAACGCCTTGCTCAACTCGGCGTCCAGCAGGAACCCGTACACGTCCGGCATGCAGCCGCCCCTCCGTCGGCCCGCCCCGTGCGGACGGCAGCGGTCAGGATAGGACGGGGGCGGGGCGGGGCGCCCGCGAGTTCTCCGGCCGTTCTACGGGCCCGGGCGCCCGGGGTCCCCGGCGCGCTCCAGGAAGGGCTCCAGCAGCCCGGGGACGGCCTCGGCGGCGAACGCCAGGCCCTCGGACGCGTCGGTGTCGTACGCCGTGTACGCACCGCCTCCGGCGGCCGTGGTGGCCGTGACGCTCAGCAGCCCGGCCCGGCGCTGGAACACCGACTGCTTCACCGTCCAGCCGATCACCCCGGCCCGTTCCAGGGCGGCCGTGGAGCGGCGGACCGTGCCGGAGCGGGTGACCAGATAGCGGCCGGAGAGGGCGTGGCCGAGCGCCCGGTACGCGTCCAGGGCGAGCACCACCGCCACGGGGACGGCCACCACCGCGCAGCCGAGCGCGATCCACAGCAGCACGGGCGTGAGCAGCGCCCCGAGGAGCGTCAGGATCAGGACCGGGCCGAGGGCCGCCGCGAGCGACCAGCGCAGCCGGCGGCCCCGGGCGGCGCGGGGGTGCGGGGTGAGCGCCGCGCCGGTCGGGGTGTCCCGCTCGCGCAGGACGTCGGCGGCGACGGTGTCGGCCCGGGCCCGGGGCGCGGCCGGGAGGAGGGTGTTGTGGTCGGCGTTCCTGGCCTCGTGGTCCTTGGCCAGGCCGGTGGTGATGGCATCGAGGCGGGCCGCGCCGAGCAGCCGGACGCCCAGGGGCTCGACCAGGTCGACGCCGCGCAGCCGGGCCTCCTCGACGGAGATCGACCGGGAGGTGAACAGCCCGCGCCGGACCCGCAGCGTGCCGCCCGCCTCGCGCTCCAGGCGGTAGTTCCACCACATCTCGATCCAGAGGCCGAGCGCCCCGACGACGCCCGCGACCAGGGCGGCCAGGACCAGGACGATGATCACCCAGAGCAGCGGGGTGTCCCGGAAGCGGTCGCCGGCCCACTCGATGACCTGGCCCTGCGCCCCGACCCAGTCGCTGACCTGCATCACGGCCCCGGCGGCCGCTCCGCCGAGCATGGGGGCGACGAAGGAGACCGGGGCGTATCGGATCCAGCGGGGGTCCAGGACGGCCAGTTCGCCCTCGCGGTGGACGCCGGGCGATGCGGTGGCGGCGCGCTCCAGCAGGAGAAGGCGCAGCCGTTCGCCCTCGGCGCGGGTGACCGGGTCCAGTTCGAGGGTGGACTCGGAGCCCTGTTCGCCGGTGCCGATCCGGACCGTGACGAGACCGAGGAGGCGGAGCATCAGGTTGGCGGTGAGGTCGACCGTGCGGATGCGGCTGCGGGCCAGGGAGCGGCGCTTGACGAGGAGGAGGCCGGTGTGGAGGTCGACGCGCTCCGTGCCGACGCGGTAGCGGGTGCGGTGCCAGCGGACCCGGTCGGCGCCCGCCGCGACCCCGATGACCAGGAGGGCTCCGGCGAGCACCTGGAGCACGGCGGCGGGGAGGCTGAACCAGCGGGTGAGCCCGAGCGTGACGGGGACGGCGGCGCCCGCGACGACCCCCGCCACGACGAGGGCGGTGACCAGGACCGTACGGGGGTCGAGGCGGTGCCAGTCGGCGGGCGGGGCGGCGGTGCTCATGTGGCGTCGCCGGGGGTGTCGCGGGTGATGCGGGTGAGCTGCCCGGCGAGGTCGGCGGCCAGCTCGTGGTCCAGCCCCTGGATCCGGACCGCGCCCTTGGCGGAGGCGGTGGTGACCGTGACGGTGGCGAGCCGGAAGAGCTGTTCCAGCGGGCCGCGCACGGTGTCCACGGTCTGGATCCGGGACATCGGGGCGATCCGCCACTCCTGCCAGAAGAACCCGGTGCGGACGTACACCGCTGCCTCGGTGACCTCCCAGCGGTGCGTACGGAACCACCACAGGGGGAAGAGGACGGCGGCCGCCGTGCCCGCCGCGGCCAGGACCGCGGCGGGCAGCAGCAGCCAGAGACGGGCCGGCCCGATCAGCACGCCCAGCACCGCGAGCGGGACGACGGGCACGGCGGTCGTCAGCAGCCATTGGGCCCGCCACCAGCCGACGGCGCGCTCGTTCAGCGTGTTGCGCGGCGGCCGCAGCCGGACCGTCTCCCCCTCCCCCGGTGGCATCGGCTCAGCGCCCGCGCAGGGTGCGGTAGGCGTCGACCAGGGCGGCGGTGGAGCTGTCGAGCTGCCCGGCGGCCGGTCCCCCGTCGCCGGTCAGCAGCGGTTCGATCTTCTTGGCCAGGACCTTGCCGAGTTCGACGCCCCACTGGTCGAAGGAGTCGATGTTCCAGATGGCGCCCTGGACGAAGACCTTGTGCTCGTACAGCGCGATGAGCTGGCCCAGGACCGAGGGGGTCAGCTTGTCGGCGAGGATCGTCGTCGTGGGGTGGTTGCCCCGGAACGTCTTGTGCGGGACCAGCTCCTCGGGCACGCCTTCGGCCCGGACCTCCTCGGGCGTCTTGCCGAAGGCGAGGGCCTGGGTCTGGGCGAAGAAGTTGGCCATCAGCAGGTCGTGCTGGGCGATCAGGCCGGGCAGCAGGTCGTGGACCGGGGCGGCGAAGCCGATGAAGTCCGCCGGGACGAGCTTGGTGCCCTGGTGGATCAACTGGTAGTAGGCGTGCTGCCCGTTGGTGCCGGGCGTGCCCCAGACGACCGGCCCGGTCTGCCAGTCGACGCGGTCGCCCTCGCGGTCCACGGACTTTCCGTTGGACTCCATGTCGAGCTGCTGGAGGTACGCGGTGAACTTGGACAGGTAGTGGCTGTAGGGCAGCACCGCGTGCGACTGGGCGTCGAAGAAGTTGCCGTACCAGACGCCGAGGAGGCCCAGCAGGAGCGGGGCGTTCTCCTCGGCGGGGGCGGTGCGGAAGTGCTCGTCGACGAGGTGGAAGCCGTCGAGCATCTCGCGGAAGCGGTCCGGGCCGATGGCGACCATCAGCGAGAGGCCGATCGCCGAGTCGTAGCTGTAGCGCCCGCCGACCCAGTCCCAGAACTCGAACATGTTCGCCGTGTCGATGCCGAACTCTTCGACCTTCTCGGCGTTGGTCGACAGCGCCACGAAGTGCTTCGCGACGGCGTCCTGACCGGCCCTCAGCTCGGTCAGCAGCCAGTCCCGGGCGGAGGTGGCGTTGGTGATGGTCTCGATCGTCGTGAACGTCTTGGAGGCGATGACGAACAGCGTCTCGGCCGGGTCGAGGTCGCGGACGGCCTCGTGGAGGTCGGCGCCGTCGACGTTGGAGACGAACCGGAGGGTGAGGTCGCGGTCCGTGAAGGAGCGCAGCACCTCGTAGGCCATGGCGGGGCCGAGGTCGGAGCCGCCGATGCCGATGTTGACGATGTTCTTGACGGGCTTGCCGGTGTGACCGGTCCACTGCCCGGAGCGGACCTGGTCGGCGAAGGAGGCCATCTTGTCGAGGACGGCGTGCACCGCCGGTACGACGTTCTCGCCGTCGACCTCGATGACCGCGTCGCGCGGGGCGCGGAGCGCGGTGTGCAGGACCGCCCGGTCCTCGGTGGTGTTGATCTTCTCGCCGCGGAACATCGCGTCCCGCAGCTCCGCGACGCCGGTGGCGGCGGCGAGCTCGCGCAGCAGGCGCAGCGTCTCGTCGGTGACCAGGTGCTTGGAGTAGTCGAGGTGGAGGTCGCCGACCCGCAGGGTGTAGGCGGTGCCCCGCTCCGGCTGCCGCGCGAACAGCTCGCGCAGCTGGGGTGCGCCGAGCTCCTCACGGTGCTTGGCGAGAGCCGTCCACTCGGGCGTCTGGTTGAGCTTGGTTCGGCTTGCTGCGTTCATCCGGGATATCAGCCCACTTCTCACTCGTCATCAGCATCCCCGCTGCCCCTCCAACCTAATTGATCGCGGAGGCCGACGGCGTGGAGGAGGCGGGTGGCGCGGGAACGCGGTCCGGCCGGACACCCGTGGGGTGTCCGGCCGGTTGGACGACTGGGGTTTCCGTGGAGCCGTGCGGGGAGAAATGTCAGATCTCACCGCGGAGTTTGGCCAGTGCCTCGGCGAGGATCGCCTCGCCGTCCTCGTCGCTGCGCCGTTCGCGCACGTACGCGAGGTGCGTCTTGTACGGCTCGGTGCGGGGCGGGTCGGGCGGGCTGTCCTTGTCCTGGCCGGCCGGGAAGCCGCAGCGCGGGCAGTCCCAGGTGTCCGGCACCTGCGCGTCATGGGCGAAGCTCGGCTGCGTCTCGTGCCCGTTCGAGCACCAGAAGGAGATGCGGAGGCGCGGTGCCGACTCGCCCCGCTCGGCCTCCCCCATCGGCCCCGCTCCGACCCGGCTTCCACGGATCGCGTTGCCACTTGCCACGGTCGTAACTCCCTGCGTGATGGTGCTCGAAGGATGCCTCAGTCTACGTAAGGCCCAACGTGCGTCCAGTGGAAGGAGTTACACCGTTACCGGAATCGCGGAACGGGTCGTTCAGTCGAGCTTGATGAGCAGACCGAGGACGACGATGCACGCGAACCAGACCAGACCGACCACCACGGTGATCCGGTCGAGGTTACGCTCGGCGACCGAGGAGCCACCGACGGAGGACTGCATTCCGCCACCGAACATGTCGGAGAGGCCGCCGCCCTTGCCCTTGTGCATGAGCACCAGCAGCATCAGCAGCAGGCTGAAGACGATCAGGGCGATCTGGAACGCCAGAATCACGGCTGGTCCCTACTTTCCGGATTTCTCGAATACTGCCTGTACGTACAGCGGGGGCCGGAGGGCGACCACCTCTCGGCCCCCGCAAGGGTACGACGGATCGGCGCTACCGCATACTCACTGGTCGCGGAAGCGGACGATCTTGACGAACTCGTCGGCGTCCAGTGCGGCGCCGCCGATGAGGGCGCCGTCCACGTCGGGCTGCGCCATGATCGCGGCGACGTTGCCGGACTTGACGGATCCGCCGTACTGGATGCGGACGGCGTCGGCCAGCTCCTGCGAGTACAGCTCGGCCAGCCGGCGGCGGATCGCGCCGCAGACCTCCTGGGCGTCCTCGGGGGTGGCGACCTCGCCGGTCCCGATGGCCCAGACCGGCTCGTAGGCGATGACGATCGTCTCGGCCTGCTCGGCCGGGATGTCCTTCAGGGCGCCGTCGAGCTGCGCGAGGGTGTGGGCGACCTGGTTACCGGCCTTGCGGACGTCCAGGCCCTCACCGACGCAGAGGATCGGGGTCAGGCCGTTCAGATAGGCGGCCTTCACCTTGGCGTTGCAGATCTCGTCGCTCTCGCCGTGGTACTGGCGGCGCTCGCTGTGGCCGACGGCCACGTAGGTGCAGCGCAGCTTGGCGAGCATGGAGCCGGAGATCTCACCGGTGTACGCGCCGGAGTCGTGCGCCGAGATGTCCTGGGCGCCGTACTTGATCTTCAGCTTGTCGCCGTCGACCAGGGTCTGCACGGAGCGCAGGTCGGTGAAGGGCGCCAGGACGGCGACCTCGACGTCCTCGTAGTCCTTGTCGGCCAGTGCGAAGGAGAGCTTCTGGACGTGGGCGATGGCCTCGAGGTGGTTGAGGTTCATCTTCCAGTTGCCCGCCATCAGCGGGGTGCGGGTGGTCATGAAAGGTCAGTCCTCCAGTGCGGCGAGGCCGGGAAGCGTCTTGCCCTCGAGGTATTCGAGGCTCGCGCCGCCACCGGTCGAAATGTGTCCGAAAGCGTTCTCGTCGAAGCCCAGGATGCGGACGGCCGCGGCGGAGTCGCCACCGCCGACGACGCTGAAGGCCGGGGAGTCGACGAGCGCCTGGGCGACCGCGCGGGTGCCGTCGGCGAAGTCGGGGTGCTCGAAGACGCCCATCGGGCCGTTCCAGAAGACGGTGGCCGCGTCGGCGAGCTTCGATGCGTAGAGCTTGTTGGTCTCGGGGCCGTTGTCCAGCCCCATCTGGCCTTCCGGCATGGCGTCGGCGGCGACGGTGGTGGGGTGGGCCGGGGCCTTGGTCTTCAGGTCCGGGAAGGACGGGGCGACCACGACGTCGACGGGCAGGACGAACTCCACGCCCTTCTCCTCGGCCCGGCGCAGGTACTCCCGCACGGCGGGGATCTGGTCCTCCTGGAGCAGCGAGCTGCCCACCTCGTGGCCCTGGGCCTTGAGGAAGGTGTACGCCATGCCGCCGCCGATGAGGATGCGGTCGGCCCGCTCCAGCAGGTGGTCGATCACGCCGAGCTTGTCGGAGACCTTGGCACCGCCGAGGACGACCGCGTACGGGCGCTGGACGTCGGTGGTGAGCTTCTTCAGGACGCCGACCTCGGTGGCGATGAGGTAGCCCGCGTAGTGCGGCAGCCGGGCCGGGAGGTCGAAGACCGAGGCGTGCTTGCGGTGGACGGCGCCGAAGCCGTCGCCCACGTAGGAGTCGGCGAGCTCGGCCAGCTGGTCGGCGAAGGCGCCGCGCTCGGCGTCGTCCTTGGAGGTCTCGCCGGGGTTGAAGCGGAGGTTCTCGATGACGGCGACCTGGCCGTCGGTGAGGCCGGCGACCGTGGCGCGGGCGGACTCGCCGACCGTGTCGGTGGCGAAGGCGACGTCGGCGCCGAGGAGTTCGCCCAGGCGGGCGGCGGCGGGCGCCAGCGAGAAGGCCGGGTCCGGGGCGCCCTTGGGGCGGCCGAGGTGCGAGGCGACGACGACACGCGCGCCGGCCTCGGCGAGCTTGGCGACCGTCGGGAGGACGGCGCGGATGCGGCCGTCGTCGGTGATCGTGGTGCCGTCCAGCGGCACGTTGAGGTCGGCGCGGACGAATACCCGCTTGCCCGCGACCCCTTCGGCGAGAAGTTCGTCGATCGTCTTCATCTGTTCCGTTTACTCCTTGGAAGGACCGATGAGCATGCTAGGCCGTGTCGACAGACTGCCGTCGTCCGGCCGGAGGCCGGGCCGCGCGGCGTCTGGTGCGTGCGATCGCAAGGCGCCGGAATGGTCTCGAATGGGGCCTCCCCTGCTCGAACGGAGCTGAGAGCTTGGGGAAGGAGCTACTTGGCCATTTCGGCAACGCTGCGAGCGTGCGTGCCAGGCGTCGCGCGGCAGACGGCAGTCTGTCGACACGGCCTGAGGGGCTCGACCGGCGCGTCGTTGCGCCGGTCGAGCCCCTCAACTCACATCGATGTGCCTGCCGACCCGAGGATCAGAGCTGTTCGCCGACGAAGACCGTGAGGTCGACGAGGCGGTTGGAGTAGCCCCACTCGTTGTCGTACCAGCCGAGGATCTTCACCGAGTTCCCCTCCTGGACCATGGTCAGGGAGGAGTCGAAGGTGCAGGACGACGGGTCGCCGACGATGTCCGAGGAGACGATCGGGTCCTCGGTGTACGTCAGGAAGCCCTTGAGGGCGCCGTCGTCGGAGGCCTTCTTGAACGCGGCGTTGACCTCGTCCTTGGTGACCTCGCGCTGGAGGGTGACGACCAGGTCGGTGGCGGAGCCGGTCGGGACCGGGACGCGCATCGCGATGCCGTCGAGCTTGCCCTTGAGCTGCGGGAGGACCAGGGCGGTGGCCTTCGCGGCACCGGTGGTGGTCGGGATGATGTTCTCGGCGGCGGCGCGGGCGCGGCGCAGGTCCGAGTGCGGGAAGTCCAGGATGCGCTGGTCGTTGGTGTACGCGTGGACCGTCGTCATCAGGCCCTTGACGATGCCGAAGTTCTCGTCGAGAACCTTGGCCATCGGCGCCACACAGTTGGTGGTGCAGGAGGCGTTGGAGATGACGTTGTGCTTGGCCGCGTCGTACTGGTCCTGGTTGACGCCCATCACGATGGTGATGTCCTCGTCCTTGGCCGGAGCCGAGATGAGGACCTTCTTGGCGCCGCCCGCGATGTGCTTCTCGGCGTCGGCCTTCTTGGTGAAGATGCCGGTCGACTCGATGACGATGTCGACGCCCAGCTCACCCCAGGGGATGTCGGCCGGGTTGCGCTCGGAGAGCACCTTGATGGTGTGACCATCGACGGTGATGGTGTCGGCGGTGTGGCTGACCTCTGCCTTGAGGCGGCCCAGGATGGTGTCGTACTTCAGCAGGTGCGCAGTGGTCGCAGTGTCACCCAGGTCGTTGACAGCCACGATCTCGATGTCCGCACCCTGCTCGAGCAGCGCGCGGAAGTAGTTGCGACCGATGCGGCCGAAGCCGTTGATGCCTACGCGGATCGTCACGAACCGATCTCCTCGTTAGGTACGCCGGTTTTCGACGCCGGCGAGTTGTATAGGGATGTCCCCGACCGCTTCCGACCCTACCTCTCCATGGGCCGGTGAGTGACATCGAGAGGGCCCCTACGCGCCACCGGATACGACCGGTGGCCCGTACTCGCCAGTAGGAGTACGGGCCACCGTTTCGCCCGCCGGGACGTGGGTCCCGGCGGGCGCGGGACCGAGGTCCCGGCGGGTTCGGGACCAACGTCCCCCGCCCGCCGCCGAGTCAGCCGACCAGGCCGTCGGCGAGCTCCTCGCTGAGGGTCGCCTCGGTCCCCGGGATGCCCAGGTCCTGGGCCCGCTTGTCGGCCATCGCGAGCAGTCGGCGGATCCGGCCGGCGACCGCGTCCTTGGTCAGCGGCGGGTCGGCGAGCGCGCCCAGCTCCTCCAGCGATGCCTGCTTGTGCTCCATGCGCAGCCGTCCCGCGGCGGCGAGGTGCTCGGGAACCTCCTCGCCGAGGATCTCCAGCGCGCGCCCCACCCGGGCCCCGGCGGCGACCGCCGCGCGGGCCGAGCGGCGCAGGTTCGCGTCGTCGAAGTTGGCGAGCCGGTTGGCCGTGGCGCGGACCTCGCGCCGCATCCGCCGCTCCTCCCAGGCGAGCACCGCGTCGTGGGCGCCGAGCCGGGTCAGCAGGGCGCCGATCGCGTCGCCGTCGCGGACGACCACGCGGTCCACGCCGCGCACCTCGCGGGCCTTGGCGGCGATGGAGAGCCGGCGGGCCGCGCCGACCAGGGCGAGGGCCGCCTCGGGGCCCGGGCAGGTGACCTCCAGGGAGGAGGAGCGGCCGGGCTCGGTGAGCGAGCCGTGGGCGAGGAAGGCGCCGCGCCAGGCCGCCTCGGCGTCGCAGGTGGCCCCCGAGACCACCTGCGGGGGCAGCCCGCGGATCGGCCGGCCGCGGCCGTCGACCAGACCGGTCTGGCGGGCCAGCTGGTCGCCGCCCGCCACCACGCGGACGACGTAGCGCGAGCCGCGCCGCAGCCCGCCGGGGGCCATCACGATCAGCTCCGAGCTGTGCCCGAAGATCTCCAGGATGTCGCGCTTGAGACGGCGGGCGGCGTTGCCGGTGTCCAGCTCCGCCTCGATCACAATCCGGCCGCTCACCAGGTGCAGCCCGCCCGCGAACCGAAGAATCGCCGAGACCTCTGCCTTCCTGCAGCAGGTCCGGGTGACGGGAAGATGAGAGATTTCGTTCTTCACCGCTGGCGTCATCGCCATGGGCCGATCCTTCCATGCATCCGAAAAATACGGTCGTACGCGGCGGCCAACAGCTCCTGATCATGGACCGGAACGCCGTCGGGCGATGCCACCGGCGCCAGCTCGACCGCGGCCCCGAGCCGCTGGGCGGCGTCGGCGAGGGACTCACGGTCGGGCACGGCGGCCTCGTCGGCCAGCACCACGTCCAAGGCGAGTTTAGGGGCGTGTCGCCCCAAAACCTCCAAATGACGCTGCGGTGAGAAGCCTTCTGTTTCGCCGGGCTGGGGCGCGAGGTTCAGCGAGAGGACCTTACGGGCCTTCGTGGTGACCAGGGCGTCGAGCAGCTCCGGCACGAGCAGGTGCGGGATCACCGAGGAGAACCAGGAGCCGGGGCCGAGGACCACCCAGTCGGCGTCCAGGACCGCCGCGACGGCCTCCGGGACGGCCGGCGGGTCGGGCGGTACCACGTGCACGGACTGCACCTCGCCGGGCGTGAGCGCCACCGTGGCCTGACCGCGCACGGTGACGATCGCGTCGGGCAGATCGGGGTCGTGGCCCTTGACCAGGGCCTGGAGCTCCAGCGGGACGGCCGACATCGGCAGCACCCGGCCGTGCGCGCCGAGCAGCTTGCCGACCAGGTCGAGCGCCTGGACGTGGTCGCCGAGCTGCTCCCAGAGGGCGACGATCAGCAGATTGCCGACCGCGTGCCCGTGCAGGTCGCCCTTGGACTCGAACCGGTGCTGGACCACCTGGGACCAGGTGCGGCCCCAGTCGTCGTCGCCGCACAGCGCGGCGAGCGCCTTGCGGAGGTCGCCGGGCGGCAGCACGCCCAGCTCCTCGCGCAGCCGGCCGCTGGAGCCGCCGTCGTCGGCGACGGTGACCACGGCCGTCAGATCGCCGGTGATCCGGCGCAGCGCCGTCAGGGACGCCGAGAGACCCATGCCGCCGCCGAGCGCGACGACCTTGGGCTGAGCACCGCGCTTGCGGCCCGAGAGCGCCGAGGTGGCGCGGCTCAGGCGCCGCATCCGCAGGTTGCGTCCGGTCACTCTCGCCCCATGTCGCGGTGGACGAGGACGGTCTCGATGCCTTCGGCGGCGAGGCGGGCGGAGAGCTTCTCGGACATGGCGACGGAGCGGTGCTTGCCTCCGGTGCAGCCCACGGCGATGGTCACGTACCGCTTGCCCTCGCGGCGGTAGCCCGCGGCGATGAGCTGGAGCAGCTCGGTGTACTGGTTGAGGAATTCCTTGGCGCCCGGCTGGTCGAAGACATAGTCGGACACCTCCTCGTTGACGCCGGTGAAGGGGCGCAGCTCGGGGACCCAGTGCGGGTTGGGGAGGAAGCGGCAGTCGACGACGAGGTCGGCGTCGACGGGGAGGCCGTACTTGTAGCCGAAGGACATCACCGTGGCCCGCAGCTCCGGCTCGGACTCGCCCGCGAACTGGGCGTCCATCTTGGCCCGCAGCTCGTGCACGTTGAGGCTGGAGGTGTCGATGACCAGGTCGGCGTCGCCGCGCAGCTCGCGCAGCAGGTCGCGCTCGGCCGCGATGCCGTCGACGATGCGTCCGTCGCCCTGGAGGGGGTGCGGGCGGCGGACGGACTCGAAGCGGCGCACGAGGGCGTCGTCGGAGGACTCCAGGAAGACGATGCGCCGGGTGACGTGCTTGGCCTCCAGGTCCGCGAGGGATTCGCGGAGGTTGTCGAAGAAGCGCCGGCCGCGTACGTCGACGACGACGGCGATCCTCGCCACGTTGCCCTGGGAGCGGGCGCCGAGCTCGACCATGGTGGGGATCAGCGCGGGCGGCAGGTTGTCGACGACGAACCAGCCGAGGTCCTCCAGACACTTGGCCGCGGTGCTGCGGCCGGCGCCCGACATCCCGGAGATGATCACCAGCTCGGGGATGGCCGCGTCACCCGTCTCGTTCGGGGTGTTCGTACTCACGTCTGCTGCTCCGTCTGCTCGGTCTGCGGTGTCGGCCGTCTCCGTGACGGCCGGGCCTGTGGCGGTCGGGCCTGTGGTGTTGTGTGCGGTCTCGTGGCTGTTCTCGGTCATGAGCTGCCCCCGTCGTCCTCTTCAATGATCTCTCCTGTGGCCGTGTTCACGGCAGGTGCCGCGGGAGCGGTCGAGGCGAGGGCGGCGGCCACCGATTCCGCCGTCCTTCGCCCTATCCCGGGGACCTCGCAGATCTCGTCGATTGTCGCCTGCCGGAGCTTCTTCACCGAGCCGAAATGCTTGATCAGTGCCTGCTTCCGGGTCTCGCCGAGGCCGGGCACGGCGTCGAGGGGGCTGGTGCGGATGCGCTTGGCGCGTTTGGCCCGCTGGTAGGTGATGGCGAAGCGGTGCGCCTCGTCCCTCACCCGCTGGAGGAGGTAGAGGCCCTCGCTGGAGCGGGGCAGGACCACGGGATCGTCGTCGTCGGGCAGCCAGACCTCTTCCAGGCGCTTGGCGAGGCCGCAGACCGCGATGTCGTCGATGCCCAGCTCGTCCAGGGCGCGCTTGGCGGCGGCGACCTGGGGCTGCCCGCCGTCGACGACGACGAGCTGCGGCGGGTAGGCGAACCGCTTGGGGCGGCCGTCGTCCTCCCGGGGCTCGCCGTTTTCGGCGACGGCGGGGACGGGGCCGGTCGCGGCGGGTCCGGGGGCGGCGGGTCCGGGGGCGGGGCCGGTCGCGGCGGGCCCGTCGGCCGGGGCCGCGGGGTCCGCCGGCTGCTCCTCCCACTCCCCCGTGCGCTCCTTCTCCTGGAGGTAGCGCTTGAAGCGGCGGCCGATCACCTCGTGCATCGAGCGGACGTCGTCCTGGCCCTCGAAGCCCTTGATCTGGAAGCGGCGGTACTCGCTCTTGCGGGCGAGGCCGTCCTCGAAGACCACCATGGAGGCCACCACGTCGTCGCCCTGGAGGTGGGAGATGTCGTAGCACTCGATGCGCAGCGGGGCGGTGTCGAGGCCCAGCGCCTCGGCGATCTCCTCCAGGGCGCGGGAGCGGGTGGTCAGGTCGGAGGCGCGCTTGGTCTTGTGCAGCCCGAGGGCCTGCTGGGCGTTGCGCTGGACCGTGGCCATCAGGTCCTTCTTGTCGCCGCGCTGCGGGATGCGCAGGCTGACCTGGGAGCCCCGGCGCTCGGCGAGCCACTGGGAGACCGCCTCGGTGTCCTCGGGCAGGGCCGGGACCAGGACCTCCTTGGGGACGGCGTCGCCGCGCTCCTCCCCGTACAGCTGCTGGAGGGCGTGCTCGACGAGGCCGGAGGTGTCGACCGCCTCCACCTTGTCGGTGACCCAGCCACGCTGGCCGCGCACCCGGCCGCCGCGTACGTGGAAGATCTGGAGGGCGGCCTCCAGCTCGTCCTCGGCGACGGCGATCAGGTCGGCGTCGGTGGCGTCGGCCAGGACGACGGCGCTCTTCTCCATGGCCCGCTTGAGGGCCTCGGCGTCGTCGCGGAGGCGGGCGGCCCGCTCGTACTCCATCTCCTCGGCCGCCTGCATCATGTCCTTCTCCAGGCGGCGGATGTAGGTGCCGGTGCGCCCGGCCATGAAGTCGCAGAAGTCGTCGGCCAGATCCCGGTGTTCCTCGGGGGTGACCCGGCCGACGCAGGGGGCGGAGCACTTGCCGATGTAGCCCAGCAGGCAGGGGCGGCCGGTGCGCGCGGCGTTCTTGAAGACGCCGGCGGAGCAGGTGCGGACGGGGAAGACGCGGAGCATCAGATCGACCGTCTCGCGGATCGCCCAGGCGTGGCCGTACGGGCCGAAGTAGCGCACGCCCTTCTTCTTGGCGCCGCGCATGACCTGGACGCGGGGGAACTCCTCGTTGAGCGTGACCGCGAGGTAGGGATAGCTCTTGTCGTCCCGGTACTTGACGTTGAACCGGGGGTCGAACTCCTTGATCCAGGAATACTCCAGCTGGAGCGCCTCGACCTCGGTGGAGACGACCGTCCACTCGACGGACGCGGCGGTGGTGACCATCGTGCGCGTACGCGGGTGGAGATTGGCCAGGTCCTGGAAGTAGTTGGCCACGCGCTGGCGCAGGTTCTTGGCCTTCCCGACGTAGATCACCCGGCGGTGCTCGTCGCGGAACTTGTAGACCCCCGGGGAGTCGGGGATCTGTCCCGGCTTGGGGCGGTAGCTGGAGGGGTCTGCCATGTCTCACACCCTACTTGCGGGCAGTGACAGTGCGTCGTCCTCGGCTGGTGCCGCACTCCGGAGTGCCGTGGGGTGTCGCGCACTCCGGAGCGCGGGCCGGTGGGCCGCCGGTGTCGCCCGGTCCGCCGCTCAGGCGTCCGTGGCCGGGGATCGCCCGGTACGGCTCCGGCGGCGCAGCGCGGCGGCCCCGCACAGGACCAGGGCGAGCAGCGCCCCGGCCCCCGCGGTGGTGGAGACCGCGGTCAGGGCCGTGTCGGGGCTCTGCGCCGCTCCGGCCGCGGCCGGGCCCCCGGCGCGGGCCGCGGCGGCCTGGTCCGCCGCCGGGCCCGGGACGGGGCCGGCGGCGGGCGCGGGGCCGGTGGCCGGTCCGCCGGCCGCGTCGGGGCCGTAGCCGCCCGCCCGGCCGGAGCGGGCGTATCCGGAGCCGGGCAGCTTGTCGCCGTACGCCTCCTTCACCCGGGTCCGGTAGGCGTCGAGCGTGGTGCCCCCGGCTCCGACGGCGGCCCTCGCGTCCTGGTCGAGCGGGAGGACCCGGGAGCCGTCGTGGACGTACCAGGCGTCGATCTGCGGTTCGCGGAAGACGGTGCCCCCGGGGAGGGCGCGGGCCCCTCGGGTGACGTAGCGGGCCTCGTCGTCGCCCGCGGCGATGTTCACCACCTGCCAGTCACCGTCGGCGCCCGCCCCGGGGAGGGTCCACAGGGAGGCCTTCTGGCCGTCGGAGGAGACGGCGGTGCTGGCCAGGTAGTCCAGGGTGCTCGGGGCGGCCCCGGGCTCTCCGGCGACGAAGGCGGCCGAGAGCGTCCGCACCGGCACGGCCTTCCCCTGGATCTTCGGTGCGCTCGCCTTCCTGCTCACCGCGCCCTCCCGGGCGAAGAACCGGGACAGGGTGTCCAGGGTGGCCGGCTCGGTCGCGGCCTCGTGGGCGGCTTCGAGGGTCGAGGCGGACAGCTTCGGCACAGCCGCGCGGCCGTCGTCGGCGAGGGCGGGAGCGGCGGCGGTGAACAGGGCGGTCGCGGTGAGGGCGGTGGCGACGGCGAGGCGCCGGGTGGTGGCCGCGTCCCGTGCGGTGGCTGTGCGCCGGGTGGTGGAGTTCATGTCCTCACGCCCCGATCCGGTAGAGCGAGTGGGTCCAGGAGAACTCGTTGTTGTTCACGTACCAGGCGTGCGAGGCCCAGTTGTAGCGGTTGCTGGAGGGCCAGGGATCGCCCCAGTAGACCCAGCTGTTGGCGTCGTCGTACCCGTAGATGACGTGCATGTGGCCGCCGCCGGACGACCACTGGATCCGGGTCTCGATGGGGCGCCGGGCGGATATCTCGGCCTGCACGGTCGAGTAGCGCAGCCAGCCGGTGACGTAACTGCCGGGCCTGACCCCGGCCCAGGACAGACCGGTCTGGACGTTGCCCAGGGTGGCCTGGGAGTTGGGGCACTGGGTGTTCTGGTTGCGGTTGAAGGCGGCGTTGCAGAACTGGTTCTGGGAGTAGCCGCGGCCGAACCAGGCGGCGATGGTGTTGCCGCCGGCCGCCCAGCACCAGTTGCTCTGCTGCTGCGCCTGCATGGTGATGTTGAGCCGCTGGGCGGCGGCGACGGTGGAACCGGTCGTGGCAGGGGGCTGGGCGGCGGTGGCGGTGGCGGTGGCCGCGGGGACGGCGAGGAGGGCGGCGGCCAGGAGGGCGGTGAGCGAGAGCCTTCTGGACCTTGCAGTCCTTCCGGGCCGTCTGGGGCTGACATTGCGGTTGCGCATGGCGTTCCTCCCGAAACGGGGGTGGGGATCGGAGGAGCGCGTCCGGACGCTGACGAAGAGCATCCGGCGTTGTCCGGAGCAGGTCAACACGCTTCAATGCGAGGTGACATCACGGTGTGAACGGCACGGCGTCCGTGTGAACGGCACCGCCCCGGTCACCTGCTCCCCCGCATCCCCCGGGGGCCGGTGTCGCCACTCCCCACGTGAACGTTCACCGGAGGCCCGCCCATGCGGCAGACCGAGACCGAGACCGAACTGGCGCAGGTGCTGCGGACCGGTCCGTTCCATCTGGCGTTGCGCACGGCCCTGTCGGTGCGCGGGCTGCCGCTCCAGCGGGTGCGGCACCATCTGGCGCACCGGGGCGTCAAGCTCGGCGTGACCAGTCTCAGCTACTGGCAGCAGGGGGTGCGCCGTCCCCGGCGGGCCGAGTCGCTGCGGGCCGTGCGGGCGCTGGAGGAGGTACTCGCGCTGCCGGAGGACTCGCTGCTGAGGCTGCTGCGCGACGGTGACGCCGCGGGCGAGGGGGACCGCCCGGCGGGGCGTTCGTACCGCTCGCTCATGGAGGCGTCGGGCTCGGTGGAGCGGCTTCTCGCGGCGATGGAGTCACCGGTGGACGGCGGGCTGCACACGGTGGGGCACCAGGAGCGGGTGCGGATCGGGGCGCGCCGGGAGCTGGCGGGCCGTACCTCCCGGCATGTGGTCCGCGCGCACCGGGACGGCGTGGACCGCTATCTCGCGGTGCACCGGGGCGATCCCGGCTGTGACCCGTCGCGGATCACGGTGCGGGCCCTGGAGAACTGCCGGACGGGCCGGGTCCGCTGGGACGGGGAGTCGGGGGTGCTGGTCGCGGAGCTGCTGTTCGACACCCGGCTGCGGTCCGGCGAGACGTACCTCTTCGGATACGGCTTCGAGGACGGTACGGGTGGGGCGAGCGGCGAGTACGTGCGCGGCTTCACCTTCGGGGGCGGCCAGTACGTGCTCCAGGTCGGCTTCGACGAGGCCGCGCTCCCGGTGCGGTGCCGCCGGTTCGCCCAGGCGTCGGCGGGGGCCGCGCGCGGGGCCCGCGGGGACCTCACGCTGACCGGCCGGCACCGGACCGTGCACCTGGTGGAGGAGGGCGTACGGCCGGGGCTGATCGGGATCGACTGGGACTGGGAGTGAGGGGCGGCCGGGCCCGGTACGTCTGTGAGCCGGCCGGGCGGAGGCGCCGTGGGCGGCCGCCCGGTGCTCGTGGTTCAGGCGTCGGGGCCCGCGACGAGGTTGCCGCCCTCGGCGGTGACCGGGACGGCGGGCAGCGGCACAGTGGCCGGGCCCTCGATGACCTCACCGGTGGTCGTGTCGAAGCGGCTGCCGTGGCAGGGGCAGTGGCCCTCGGTGCCCTCGATCTTGGTCAGGACGCAGCCGCCGTGGGTGCACTGCGCGCTGAACGCCTTGTACTCGCCCTTGGCCGGGCAGCTCACGACGAGGCGCGCTTCCCGGTAGAGCTTGGCTCCGCCGACCGGCACCTCGGAGGCCGCGCCGAGGGCGACGGGGGCGGTCGGCGTGGGGTTCTTGGCGTGCCCCAGCTTGGACTCGGTCGAGCAGGCGGCCGCCCCGAGCCCGGCGGCACCGGCGAGCGCGGCGCCCTTCAGCACGGTACGGCGGGCGGCGGGCAGGCCGGGCATGCGGACTCCACGGGTGTCGTTCGGGGCGGACCGCGGTGGGGCACCGCAGTCGGGTCGCCGGACGGGCGCGGAGCGACGACGGCGGCCGCGGGTGCCGGTGACAGAACCGACCATACCGGCGGGGAACGGGAGCCCTGCGGGCGGGCCGGTCGAGAGCGGGCGGCCAGGGGCGGTTCCCGCGGAACCTGCCTCCGCTCCGCCGGGGACGGGGGGCCGCCCCTGCCGAGGGCGGCGGCCCCCGTCGTCCTGCGAGGGTCGCCGCCATCGGTGGGCCCGGGGCTCAGGCCTTGCGGGCGCGAGCCGTCTTCTTGGCGGCGGCGGCCTTGGTGCCGGTGGCCTTCGCCTTGGTCGCCGTGGCCTTCTTGGCCGTGGCCGCCGTCTTCTTCGCCGGGGCGGCCTTGCGGGCGGCCGTCTTGCGGGGAGTCCCGCCCGAGGGCACCGCCGCCTCGGCGATGCGGTCCGCGTCCAGGATGCCCTGGAGGAACTTCCCGGTGTGGCTGGCGGGCACCGATGCGACCTGCTCCGGTGTTCCCTCGGCGACGACCAGTCCGCCGCCGTTGCCGCCCTCGGGGCCCATGTCGACCACCCAGTCGGCGGTCTTGATGACGTCGAGGTTGTGCTCGATGACGATCACCGAGTTGCCCTTGTCCACCAGGCCCGAGAGCACCGTGATCAGCTTGCTGATGTCCTCGAAGTGCAGACCGGTGGTGGGCTCGTCCAGGACGTAGACCGTGCGGCCGGTGGAGCGCTTCTGCAGCTCGCTCGCCAGCTTGACGCGCTGTGCCTCACCGCCGGAGAGGGTCGGCGCGGACTGGCCGAGCCGGACATAGCCGAGGCCGACGTCGTTGAGCGTACGGAGGTGGCGGGCGATGGCCGGGACGGCCTCGAAGAACTCCAGGCCCTCCTCGATCGGCATGTCCAGCACCTCGGCGATGGACTTGCCCTTGTAGTGGACCTCCAGGGTCTCCCGGTTGTAGCGCGCACCGTGGCAGACCTCGCACGGGACGTACACGTCGGGCAGGAAGTTCATCTCGATCTTGATCGTGCCGTCGCCGGAGCAGTTCTCGCAGCGGCCGCCCTTGACGTTGAAGGAGAAGCGGCCCGGCAGATAGCCGCGCACCTTCGCCTCCATCGTCTCGGCGAACAGCTTGCGGACATGGTCGAAGACTCCGGTGTACGTCGCCGGGTTGGACCGGGGGGTCCGGCCGATCGGCGACTGGTCGACGTGGACCACCTTGTCGACGAGGTCGTCGCCGTCGACCCGGGTGTGGCGGCCGGGCACCGACTTGGCGCCGTTCAGCTCACGGGCCAGGTGGGTGTAGAGGATGTCGTTGACCAGGGTCGACTTCCCGGACCCGGAGACGCCGGTGACGGCGGTGAGGACGCCGAGCGGGAAGGAGACGTCGATGTCCTGGAGGTTGTTCTCCCGGGCGCCGTGCACGGTGAGGCTGCGGGCCGGTTCGACCGGGCGGCGCACGTCCGGGGTCGGGATGGACCGCTTGCCGGACAGATACTGGCCGGTGATGGATGCCTTGTTCCCCAGCAGCTCCTTGAGCGAACCGGAGTGGACGACCTTGCCGCCGTGCTCACCGGCGCCGGGGCCGATGTCCACGACCCAGTCGGCGACCTTGATGGTGTCCTCGTCGTGCTCGACGACGATGAGCGTGTTGCCCATGTCGCGCAGCCGGACCAGGGTCTCGATGAGCCGGTGGTTGTCGCGCTGGTGCAGACCGATGGACGGCTCGTCCAGGACGTACAGCACGCCGACCAGGCCGGAGCCGATCTGGGTGGCCAGCCGGATGCGCTGGGCCTCGCCGCCGGACAGGGTGCCGGCCGCACGGTTCAGCGAGAGGTAGTCCAGGCCGACGTCCACCAGGAACTTCAGCCGTTCGTTGACCTCCTTGAGCACCCGCTCGGCGATCTTCTTGTCGCGGGCGTTCAGCCTGAGGCGGCCGAGGAACTCGGCGCACTCGCTGATCGACATCGCGGCGACCTCGGCGATGGACTTCTCCATCACCGTCACCGCGAGGACGATCGGCTTGAGCCGGGTGCCCTCACAGGTGGGGCAGGGCACCTCGCGCATGTAGCCCTCGAAGCGCTCCCGGCTGGAGTCGCTCTCGGCCTCGGTGTGCCGCCGCTTGACGAACTGCACCGCGCCCTCGAAGGCGGGGGTGGTGTAGGCGCGCTCGCGCCCGTAGCGGTTGCGGTAGCGGACCTCGGTCTGGATCTTGTGGCCGAAGAGCAGGGCCTTCTTGGCCCGCTGCGGCAGTCCGGCCCAGGGGATGTCCGTACGGAAGCCGAGGGCTTCGGCGAGCGCGCCGATCAGGCGGCCGAAATACTCCTTGGTGTGGCCGTGGGACCAGGGGTGGATGGCTCCCTCGTCGAGGGACTTCTCCTCGTCCGGGACGATCAGCTCCGGGTCGACCTCCATGCGCGTCCCGATGCCGGTGCAGTCGGGGCAGGCGCCGAAGGGCGAGTTGAAGGAGAAGGAGCGCGGCTCCAGCTCCTCGAAGGAGAGGTCGTCGTACGGGCAGTAGAGGTGCTCGGAATACATCCGCTCGCGCTCGGGGTCGTCCTCGGGGAGGTCGACGAAGTCGAGCACGACCATGCCGCCGGAGAGGCCGAGCGCGGTCTCGACCGAGTCGGTCAGCCGGCGCTTGGCGCTGTCCTTGACGGTGAGGCGGTCGACGACCACCTCGATGGTGTGCTTCTCCTGCTTCTTGAGCGTGGGCGGCTCGGCGAGCTGGATGGTCTCGCCGTCGACCCGGGCCCGGCTGTAGCCCTTGGTCTGGAGGTCGGCGAAGAGGTCGACGAACTCGCCCTTGCGCTCGCGCACCAGCGGCGAGAGGACCTGGAAGCGGCTGCCCTCGGGCAGGCCGAGGACCTTGTCGACGATGGCCTGCGGCGACTGGCGGGAGATGGGGCGGCGGCACTCGGGGCAGTGCGGCTTGCCGATGCGGGCGAAGAGCAGCCGGAGGTAGTCGTAGACCTCCGTGATGGTGCCGACCGTCGAGCGCGGGTTGCGCGAGGTCGACTTCTGGTCGATGGAGACGGCCGGGGACAGACCTTCGATGAAGTCGACGTCCGGCTTGTCCATCTGGCCGAGGAACTGCCGGGCGTACGAGGAGAGGGACTCCACGTAGCGGCGCTGGCCCTCGGCGAAGATCGTGTCGAACGCGAGGGACGACTTGCCCGACCCGGAGAGCCCGGTGAACACGATGAGGGAGTCACGGGGCAGATCGAGCGAGACGTTCTTCAGGTTGTGCTCGCGCGCGCCACGGACGATGAGACGGTCGGCCACGCCGGTCCGCACCTTTCTAGAGAGAAGCGGGGGAACTGAGCCCCTCTCCCAGGGTATGGGGGGCGCCACAGCGGTGTACGAAGCTTTCGATTCCGAGCGTATAGCACGCACATTCGATTTACGGCCGCCCTCACCCTTCTTCACCCGAACGAGTGGCAGAGCTAGGCTCGGCCGCATGATTGATCATGCGCACGACCTGGGAGCTGTACGGGAAGCGACCGAACGGCTGCTCGACGCAGTCGGCAAACTGGACAACGCCGCCGTCGCCGAGCCCTCACGGCTGCCCGGATGGAGTCGGGGCCATGTTCTGGCCCACCTGTCACGTAACGCCGAAGCGCTCGGAAATGTTCTCCGGGGTCTCCCGATGTACGCGAGCAGCGAAACCCGCGACGCCGACATCGCGGCCGGCGCCCCCCGCCCGGCGGCCGAGCAGCTGGCCGACCTGCGGGAGACCGCGGACGCCTTCCTGGCCGTCTGCGCCGAACCGGCCGACTGGTCCCGTACGGTCACCCTGCGCAACGGGGTGACGGACTCCGCGGCCCGGGTCCCCTTCCGGCGCTGGGTCGAGGTCGATCTGCACCACGTCGACCTCGGTATCGGCTACGAGCTGGAGGACCTCCCCGCCGCATTCGTGGAGCGGGAGATCGCCTTCCTGGCCGATCGCTTCCTGGGCAACGAGAGCGTGCCCGCCACCGGGCTGACCGATGCGGACGGCCGGACCTGGAGCACGGGCGGCGGCCCGCCGAGCGACCTCGTGACAGTGCAGGGGCCCGCCGTGGAGCTGCTGGGCTGGCTCTGCGGACGGCGCGACGGCTCCGCGCTGACCGTGGCCGGAGGCCCGTTGCCCACGCTGCCCCCGCTATAGGCTGAGCCGCATGACGTACAGCGGAGCGGTGAAGGTCGGCGGACCGGCGAGCGTGCACGAACTGACGGACCTGATGATCTCCAAGGTCGCCGTCGGCGGGATGGACAACAACGCGTATCTGCTGCGCTGCCGGGCCACCGGCGAGCAGCTGCTGATCGACGCGGCCGCCGAGCCGGAGACCCTGCTCGCGCTGATCGGTGACGACGGAATCGCGTCCGTCGTCACCACCCACCGGCACGGGGACCACTGGCAGGCGCTGGCCGAGGTGGTGGGGGCGACGGGCGCCCGGACGTACGCGGGCCGTTACGACGCCGAGGGCATCCCGGTGCCGACCGACGTCCTGGTCGAGGACGGCGACACGATCACGGTCGGCCGGGTAGAACTCACCGCCCGCCATCTGGTCGGTCACACCCCGGGCTCCATCGCCCTGGTCTACGACGATCCGCACGGCGCCCCGCATCTGTTCACCGGGGACTGCCTCTTCCCCGGCGGGGTCGGGAACACGCACCAGGACCCCGAGGCGTTCGCGAGTCTGCTGAACGACGTCGAGACGAAGCTGTTCGACCGGCTGCCCGACGAGACGTGGGTCTACCCGGGCCACGGGCACGACACGACGCTGGGCGCCGAGCGTCCCCGGCTGCCCGAGTGGCGTGCCCGCGGCTGGTAGCCCGCGGCACGGCTCTGGACGACACGAAAGCGGCCGGGGTGGGACGGCGTCCGCCGTTTCCACCCCGGCCGCTGCCGGTGTGTCCCTGTGCCGCCCGGGGCGGCCCCGGGTCAGCTGAGGGTCTTGCTCTCCTCGTCGGCCGAGCCGGTCGTCTCCGCCTTCGCCGCCTCCGCCGTCTCGGCGGCCGCCTGCTTCTTGCTGGCGATGAGGCTGGTGATCGTGGTGATCACCAGGACGCCGCAGATGACGGAGAGCGAGAAGGGGATGGAGATCTCGGGCGTGTGCACGCCGTTCTCGTGCAGGGCGTGCAGCACCAGCTTGACGCCGATGAAGCCGAGGATCACGGACAGGCCGTAGCTGAGGTGGACCAGCTTCTTCAGCAGGCCGCCGATGAGGAAGTACAGCTGGCGCAGACCCATCAGCGCGAACGCGTTGGCCGTGAAGACGATGTAGGGGTCCTGGGTCAGGCCGAAGATCGCCGGGATCGAGTCCAGCGCGAACAGCACGTCGGTCATGCCGATGGCGAGCATGACCACCATCAGCGGGGTCATGATGCGCTTGCCGTTCTTCTGGATGAAGAGCTTCGTGCCGTGGTACTGGTCGGCGACGCCGAAGCGGTGCTCGATCTTCTTGAGGAGGCGGTTCTCCTCGAATTCCTCTTCCTCCTCACCGGCCCGGGCCTCCTGGATGAGCTTCCAGGCGGTGTAGATCAAGAACGCGCCGAAGATGTAGAACACCCACGAGAAGTTCGCGATCACGGCGGCGCCGGCGGCGATGAAGATCGCGCGGAGCACCAGGGCGATGAGCACACCGATCAGCAGCACACGCTGCTGGAGGTGGGAGGGCACCGAGAACTTCGCCATGATCAGGACGAAGACGAAGAGGTTGTCGACACTCAGCGACTTCTCGGTGATGAAACCTGCGAAGAACTCGCCGGACGCCTGGCTCTCACCGGCGACCATGAGGCCGAGTCCGAAGAGAATGGCCAGCGCGATCCAGACGACTGTCCAGATCCCGGCTTCCTTGGTCGACACGTCATGGGGCTTGCGCCCGATGAAGAAGTCGACGGCGATCAGGGCTGACAGACCCACGATGGTCAGGGCCCAAACGGTCCATGAAACGTCCACTGCGCCTCCGGCAGTTCGCTACGGCTACTGAATCAGCGTCGTCGCTGCCGGAGGTCTCTTCCATCCCTGCACGTGGTGCGCGCCTGGACCGACGCCCCGGGACCGATTGCGGTCCGTATTGACGGGCACGTCGCGTAAGGAGTACTCCCCTCCGTTCCCCGAAGAGTACAGGCATCACCAAGGATAGGTAAAGAAAAGAGTAAAGAAGTCGTCAAACTCGCAGGTCGAAGCGTTTTACCCGATCAGCGTCCGGCAGCCCTGCGGGCCTCGGCCACCGCCGCGAGCACCTGCTCCAGGACGCGGCTGCCCGGCGGGATCGCGGGCGGCTCGTACGTCCAGGCGTGCCCGACCCACGGGTCGGCGAGATGGCTGTCGGCGACCGGCGTGATCCGCAGCAGCGAACGCCACAGCGGATCGAGGATCGGCCCGTACGCGCTGGCCTCCTCCCGGTCCGCGACCATCAGCAGGTGCACCCCGACCGCCGGGCCCTCGTCGGCGAGGTAGCGGAGCTGGGTGACGGCCCGGTCGTCGAAGCCGTGCGGGAAGTCGTTGACCACCAGGAGCTGTTCACCGGTGTCCAGATCGGGCGGGAGCGAGTCGGCCGCCCGGGCCCGCACCGCCATCTGCACCAGGTCCACCCGCTGGGTGAGGTGGGCGAGGACCGACGCCACTCCCCCGGGCCCGGCGGCGGGCGGTCCGGCGAGGACGCCCGCCTCGACCAGCGGCGCGAGCGGGCCCGCCGCCGAACCCGCGGGGTCGATGACGTGCACCGCGAACTCCCCGGGCGGATACACCGCGAGGAGCCGCGCCGCGTGCGCGACCGCGGTCTCCATGGCCAGCCGACGCAGCCGGTCGGTGTCCATCAGGGCCGCCGCCTCGGACGCCGCCCGTCCGCTGTCCACCCAGATCCCGCGCTCCAGCGGGAGCCGGACGAGCAGCGGGATGCGCAGGTCGGTGCGCTCGGGCAGATGGAGATCCCCGATGCGCAGGGCCATCGGTATCTCCATGGGGATGCGGTGGGCGTGCCAGACGGGGTTGCCCCAGCCGGCGTACGCCGCCGGGAGCGCGGGCTCGACGACGGCCGCCTCGGCGGCCAGCTGGGCCAGATCGCGGTCGAGGGCCTCCCGGGCCCGGGAGGCCAGCTCGTCGCGCTTGGCGCGAGCCTCCTCGCGGGCGCGGTCGCCCGCACCGCCGATCCGGTTGCGCGGGTCGGACAGGGTCCGGTCGAGCTCCTGGTCCATCCGGGACTCGGCGAAGTCGACGGCGCTGCGGTAGGCGGCGACGGCGCGGGCCAGGTCCTCGAACATGCCCCAGATCTGGTTGTAGAGGCGCTCGTCCATCGACCAGCCGGTGGCGTCGCCCGCGACCGGCTGGGCGGGCTGTCCGGGCTGGGCGGGGGGCGCGGTGGGCGGCGGTGAGGGGGGCGCGGCGTGCTGCCGCCGCGGGTGCGCGTAGTTGATGGGCCCGCCGGCGGAGGGTCCCGCGGCCGAAGGTGCCGCGGCGGCCGGTCCGGGAGCGGTGTGCGGCTGAGCGGTGTGCGCCGGGCCGGTGGCAGCCGGGTCGCTCAGCGGCTCGGGGGGTTCCGGGGCCGGGGGCGGCGCGGTCGGGCGGTGGTCGGCGGAGCCCGTCGCGTGCCGTACGCGGTCGCCTTCCGGGGTCCGGGGCGGCGGCGGGGCCACCGAGCGGGCCAGGCCCCGGGTGACGGCTTCCTGGATCGTTCCGGCCAGGGCGGCGGGGTCCCTCACGCCCTGGTCGGCGAGCATGGCGGCGAGCCCGCCCGCATACCCCTGGCCGACGGCGCGGACCTTCCAGACGTCCTGGCGGCGGTAGAGCTCCAGGGCGCTGACCGCGGACTCGGCGTCCAGGTCGGTGAGCGTGAAGCTGGCGATCTCGGTCCCTTCGAGCCCGGTGACGGCGACGAAGGGGGCGGGGACGGCTCCGAACCGCACCGGGCCGCCGACTCCGACGGGCAGCGCGAGCAGCACGGTGACCCGGTGGGCGCCGGGGGGCAGAGCCTCCAGATCGACGGCGAGCCGGTGGTCGGCCGCCGCCTGCTGGGAGACTTCGAGCCCGGGGAGCTGGGGCGAGCCGGGGTGGGCGATCCACTCGATGCCGCGCACCGTGCCCCGCTCGTCGCCGAGGGTGGCCCCCGCGACGACGGGCGTGCCCGCCGACACCCGGATCTCCAGACGGGTCTGGGGCAAGGTGTGGTTCTGCCCCCGGACCAGTTCGGCCGTCATTGCCCTGTCCCCCTCGACGATGACCCGCGCGCCGCCGTGGGCGCCGGGCCGTGCGATGCCGTGTTCCGCAGCGCACGGCCGCGTAAACCGGCTGTGCGCTGTTGTGCTGTGCGCTGTTGTGCTGTGCGCTGTTGTGCTGTGCGCTGTTGTGCTGTGCGCTGTTGTGCTGTGCGTGGGGCGGCTCCCGGCGGCCTGTGCCGCCGGGAGCCGCCCCCGCCTGTTCCGCTGCCGGGCCGGAACCCGGACAGGTCCCGGCCCTACAGGTGCGGGAGGATCGACGGCATCAGGTCCTGGAAGGTGCGGCCGTTGGCCGGGTTCCCGAGGGCCGTCATCTTCCAGCCGCTGCCCGCGCGGTGCACCTTCGCCATGATCTGGGCGGTGTACTGGCCGCCGCCGTCGAGCGTGTACCGGGCGAGCTCCTGGCCGTTGGTCTCGTCGACGATGCGGCAGAAGGCGTTCTGGACCTCCTGGAACGTCTGCCCGGTGAAGGAGTTCACCGTGAAGACGATCTGGTCGATGTGGACCGGAACGCGCTGGAGGTCGACCAGGATCGCCTCGTCGTCGCCGCCGGAGCCGGCGCCGCCGACGAGGTTGTCACCGGTGTGCTTGACCGAGCCGTCGTCGCTGACGAGGTGGCGGAAGAACACGACGTCGACGGGCTGCTTGTCGGCGAAGAGCACCGCCGAGGCGTCCAGGTCGACCTCGCGGGTGCGCGAACCGAACAGGCCACGGCGCGGAGCCGCCTGCCAGCCGAGCCCCATCCGTACCGCGGTCAGGGTTCCCCCGTCGCTCTTCTCCAGGCTGATGGCCTGACCCTTGGTCATATTGACCGTCACGCGCTGTCCCCTCTCGGCATTGCCCCGCAGCCATCCGTGTGCGGTTTCCCCGCACCCTACGCATTCCACCCCGGGCGGCAGCAGGTTCGGTCCGTTTTTGTGTCGGTCTTGCAACACACCCGGCGCGGCCCGCCCGGTGCGGTGGAAACGGTGTCGGTCGGCGGTGCCGGGAGCGGCCCGGCACCGTCGGTCGACAGCGGGATCGGACGTCGGGATCAGGCCATGCCCGCTTCCTTCATCTGGCGCAGTTCCTTCTTCAGTTCGCCGACCTCGTCGCGCAGCCGGGCGGCGACCTCGAACTGCAGATCCGCGGCGGCGGCCCGCATCCGGTCGGTCATCTCCTCGATGATCCCGGCCAGCTCGGTCGCGGGGCGGTCCCCGGTCACCGCGCCGGGCTTGGCGGCCTTGCCCTTCGCCGCCCCCTTCGTCCCGCCCTTGGCCGCCTTGCCGCCGAGCGCCGGGACCGGGGCCTTGGTCTCCTTGCCCTGCCGGTAGCCGGTGCCGAGGAGCTGTTCGGTGTCGATCTCCTCGCGGGCGATGGTCGCGACGATGTCGTTGATCTTCTTGCGCAGCGGCTGCGGGTCGATGCCCCGCTCGGTGTTGTACGCGATCTGCTTCTCGCGGCGCCGGTTCGTCTCGTCGATCGCCTGCTCCATGGCGGGGGTGACCTTGTCGGCGTACATGTGGACCTGGCCGGAGACGTTACGTGCGGCGCGGCCGATGGTCTGGATGAGCGAGGTGCCCGAGCGCAGGAAGCCCTGCTTGTCGGCGTCGAGGATGGCCACGAGGGACACCTCGGGAAGGTCGAGGCCCTCGCGCAGGAGGTTGATGCCGACGAGCACGTCGTACTCGCCGGAGCGCAGCTCGCGCAGCAGCTCGATGCGGCGCAGGGTGTCGACGTCGCTGTGCAGATAGCGGACCTGGATGCCGAGCTCCAGGAAATAGTCGGTGAGGTCCTCGGCCATCTTCTTGGTGAGCGTGGTGACCAGGACCCGCTCGTCGCGCTCGGTGCGCGCGCGGATCTCGTGGACCAGGTCGTCGATCTGGCCCTCGGTGGGCTTGACGACGACCTCGGGGTCGACGAGGCCGGTGGGGCGGATGATCTGCTCGACGAAGCCGTCGCCGCGCGAGAGCTCGTACTTCCCCGGGGTGGCGGAGAGGTACACGGTCTGGTCGATCCGCTTCAGGAACTCCTCCCACTTCAGCGGCCGGTTGTCCATGGCGGAGGGCAGCCGGAAGCCGTGGTCGACGAGGGTCCGCTTGCGGGAGGCGTCGCCCTCGTACATCGCGCCGATCTGCGGGACGGTGACGTGGGACTCGTCCAGGACGAGCAGGAAGTCGTCCGGGAAGTAGTCGAGGAGGGTGTTGGGGGCGGTGCCGGGCGCGCGGTCGTCGAAGTGCATCGAGTAGTTCTCGACGCCGGAGCAGGTGCCGATCTGGCGGAGCATCTCGATGTCGTACGTGGTGCGCATACGCAGGCGCTGGGCCTCCAGCATCTTGCCCTGCTTCTCCAGCTCGGCCAGGCGCTGCTCCAGCTCCTGCTCGATGCCGCTGACGGCCCGCTCCATGCGCTCGGGCCCGGCGACGTAGTGGCTCGCGGGGAAGACGTGGACCGTGGGGTCCTCGCTGATGATCTCGCCGGTGAGCGGGTGGAGCGTGGAGAGGTTCTCGATCTCGTCGCCGAACATCTCGATGCGGACGGCGAGCTCCTCGTAGACCGGGAAGATCTCGATGGTGTCGCCCCGGACCCGGAAGGTGCCGCGGGTGAACGCCAGGTCGTTGCGGGTGTACTGCATCTCGACGAAGCGGCGCAGCAGCTGGTCGCGGTCGATCTCCTCGCCGACCTTGAGCTGGACCATGCGGTCCACGTACTCCTGGGGCGTGCCGAGGCCGTAGATGCAGGAGACGGAGGCGACGACGACGACATCGCGCCGGGTGAGCAGCGAGTTCGTCGCGGAGTGGCGCAGCCGCTCGACCTCCTCGTTGATGGAGGAGTCCTTCTCGATGTAGGTGTCCGACTGGGGGACGTACGCCTCGGGCTGGTAGTAGTCGTAGTACGAGACGAAATACTCCACCGCGTTGTTCGGGAGGAGCTCACGGAACTCGTTGGCCAGCTGGGCGGCGAGCGTCTTGTTGGGCGCCATCACCAGGGTGGGGCGCTGCAGCTTCTCGATCATCCAGGCGGTCGTCGCCGACTTGCCGGTGCCGGTCGCGCCGAGCAGGACGACGTCCTTCTCATCGGCGCGGATACGCCGCTCCAGCTCGGCGATGGCCGTCGGCTGGTCGCCGCTGGGCTGGTAGGGACTGACGACCTCGAAAGGCCGCACCGAACGTTCGATCTTGGAAACGGGCCGCATGCAACCACCGTACGGCCCGCCACTGACAACGGCCTCGGCTCAGCGGTACCGGGCCCGTGCCGCGCCCTCGCGGACCATGCTCCGCGGGCGGTGTCCGGCCCGCGGGTACGGGCCGGGGCCGCCCGTCATCGCCCTCGGGTCGAACAGCAGCACGACGGCGGCGAGGAGCAGGAAGCAGGCGGGTCCTGCCAGCATCGGGCCGATGATCTCGGCGGGCCGGTCGCGGGGCAGGACGTCGGCCAGGTCGGCCGGCAGGGTGGGCGGCAGGTGCAGGTGCACGTCGAGCGCCGCCATGCCGGTGTAGTGCATCCCGGTCACCGCGACGGCCATCAGGATGCTCGCGCCGAGGCCGGAGAGGGCTCCGCTCAGGGTGACGGCCGCCCACAGCGCGCCCGTGGCTGCGCCCCCGGCGATCAGCACCGAGAGGACGACGAGGGGCGTGTCGTACGCGAGGTGTGCGGCCAGGCGCATGCCCGCCATGCCGAGATAGTGCATCGAGGCGATGCCGAGACCGGTGATGGTGCCGCCCGTGATCAACGCCATGCGGGTCGCGCCCCGGTATCCCACAATGAAGATGCCGATGCCGATCATCACGACGGCCACGGCCAGGCCGGCGAAGGTGAGGGGCTTGTCGTAGGAGATCGGCGTCTCCCGGACGGTGAAGCCGGTCATCGCGATGAAGTGCATGGTCCACACCCCGGAGCCGATGGACAGCGAGCCCAGCGCCAGCCAGCCGATGCGACAGGAGCGTGTCGTGTGAAGGGACCGGGTGGTGCAGCGGAGTCCGAGGGCGGCTCCCAGCGCGGCCATGAGGAACGCCGCGACCGGGGTCACCAGGCCGTAGGTGAATCCGTCGACTGTTCCTTGCATGCGTGTGCGCCCTTCGAGAATGCCCGGGGTCGAGGAGGGTCCCCAAGGGGCGAGTCCCGGCAGACAGACAAAAGAAGGCGCATTTTATCGGCACGGTCGCGGGCCGTGCCGCGGTGGTGGTCCTCTGGACCGAAGGTTCCGTTCATTTCACGGCCATCGCCGCCCCGCCGGGCGTTGGCGGGCCGCTGTCACTCTCTGCGTGTCCGCACACTCCCGACGTGAGGAGTCCCCGTGTTCGTCCGCACCGCAACCGCCTCCGCCACGGCCGCCGCCCTGCTCGGCGCCGGCGCCCTGCTGCTGCCCGCCGACCGGCCCGAGGCCCCGGACCAGGTCTCCGCGCAGCGGGCGGCCCCGGTCGTCGTGGCCCACCGGGGGGCGTCGGGCTACGCGCCGGAGAACACCCTCGCCGCCGTCGACGCCGCGGACGCGCTCGGTATCGACTGGGTCGAGAACGACGTCCACCGCAGCCGTGACGGTGTGCTCGTCGTGCTGCACGACACCGGCCTGAAGCGCACGACGGACGTCGAGGAGGTCTTCCCCGACCGGGCTCCGTGGGCGGTCAAGGACTTCACCGCGGCGGAGCTGGCGAAACTCGACGCGGGCAGCTGGTTCGGGGAGCAGTTCACCGGGGCCCGGATCCCGACGCTCACCCAGTTCCTGCACCGCCTGGAGCGCAACCGGCAGAAGCTGCTCCTGGAGATCAAGAGCCCGGCGACCTACCCGGGCATCGAGCGGGACATCATCCGGACGCTGGGCCGGTCGGGGTGGCTGGACCGCTCCCACGTGCGGGACCGGCTGGTCATCCAGAGCTTCGGCGCCGACAGCGTGAAGAAGGTGCACGAACTCCGCCCCGACATCACGACCGGCTTCCTGGGCACCCCGGCGGTGGCGGACCTGCCCTCGTACGCGGAGTTCACCGACCAGATCAACCCGTCGTACGCGACGATCGGCGCCGACTACGTGGCGGCCGTCCAGCGGCTCAAGGGCCCGCACGGCAAGCGTCTGCGGGTGAACACGTGGACGGTCAACAAGGCGGCGGACGCGGTGAAGGTCCGTGACTACGGGGTCGACGGCATCATCACCAACTTCCCCGACGTGGTGCGCGACGCGACGAGCTGACGCGGCGGAGGGGCGGGCCCGCCCCTCGGCGTCTTTCGGCCGTACGGCCCGTCGCTGTCAGTGGCGGGCCGTACGGTGGTCGGCATGAACAGCTACGGGGTCGGTGGGGAGCCGGCCGTCGAGTGGGATGTCGTGGACAGCGGCATCGGCCCACTGCTGCTCGCGGCGACCGCGACCGGCCTGGTGACCGTGGCCTTCCACGCCCGCCCCGCCGTCCGGGACGCGACCCTCGACCGGTTGCGCACCCGGTTCGGCACGGAGCCGGTGGCGGCGCCCGGCTCGGCACGGCTCGCCGAGCCGATACGCGAGCTCGCGGCGTACTTCGCGGGTGAGCCGCGGGACCTGGGCCTCGCCCTGGACTGGTCGCTGACCTCCGGCTTCCACCGCGAGGTGCTCCGCGAGCTGGCGTCCGGGGTGCCCTACGGGACGGTCGTCGGTTACGGCGAGCTGGCCGCTCGGGTGGGCCGGCCGGACGGGGCGCAGGCGGTGGGCGCGGCCATGGGGGCCAACCCGCTGCCGGTGGTGGTGCCGTGCCACCGGGTGGTCGAGAGCGACGGGGGCCTGGGCGGATTCAGCGGGGGTCTGGAGACCAAGCGGCAACTGCTGGCGCTGGAGGGGGTGCTGCCGCAGCCGCTGTTCTAGACGGTTCGGCGGCCCGGGTCACCGGAGCCACCGCCCGCCGGATCCGGCACCGGCGCCCGAAGCCGGCGCGGCGCCGGGTGCTCCGCGATCGCGGGACGGCTCCCGGCCGGCCGCGCGGTACCGGTGGCGACGAACACGCTCACGGCCGCGGCGTGTTCCGTCCTGATAGTCGTGCTCAACCCGTGAGGCGTTCACCCGTCCGGGTGCACGGCGGCGGCCGAGCGGTGACACACTGCGCCGGTGACGAGTTCTCTCTCCCTCCCCCCGGCCCCGGCCGTCGGCCTGCCCGCTCTGCAGCGCCGGACGTCGGCCGTCCTTGTCGTCAGCCAGATACTCGGCGGCCTCGGCGTGGCCATCGGTGTCGCCCTGGCCCCGATGCTCGCCGCCGAGGTGAGCGGATCGGAGGCGCTGTCCGGCCTCGCGCCGACCGCCTCCGTCCTCGGCACGGCGCTGCTGTCGCTGCCGCTGGCCACCCTGATGACCTCCCGGGGCCGCCGGTCCGGACTGGGTCTCGCCTATCTGATCGGTGCGCTGGGCGGCGGCCTGGTGGTCCTGGCCACCATGCTGCCGAGCTTCCCGCTGTTGCTGCTCGGCATGACCGGGTTCGGCGCGGGTGCGCTGGCCGGTCTTCAGGCACGGTTCGCCGCGGCCGACCTGGTGGGGCCGGAACGGCGGGGGCGGGCCATCTCCACCGTCGTCTGGGCGACCACGATCGGCTCGGTCCTCGGCCCCAACATCTCGGCCCCGGTGAGCCGGCTGTTCCGGGGTACGCCGGTGCCCGAGGCGGCGGGGCCGTTCCTCTGCTCGGCCGCCGTCTTTCTGCTCGCCGGTCTCGTCGTGACGTTCGGACTGCGCCCGGATCCGCTCCTCACCGCCCGCGCCCTGGCCCCGGAGAGCCCGGCAGGGCCCGCGAAGCGCTCCCTGCGCGCCGGGATCGACGCCGTACGCGCGTCCCCGATGGCGCGGCTCGCCCTGGTGACGGTCACCATGTCGCACACGGCCATGGTGTCGATCATGGTGATGACCCCGGTCGACCTGAGCCGGCACGGCGCCGGTCTCCAGCTGATCGGGCTCGTCATCAGCGGCCACATCGCGGGCATGTACGCGTTCTCGCCGGTGATGGGGTGGCTGGCCGACCGGTTCGGCCGGCTGACCGTGATCGGGCTCGCCGTCGGACTGCTGAGCTGCGCCGCGCTCCTCGCGGGCACGGCCGGGCCACGGCACGGGCAGACCGCGGCGGGCCTCTTCGTGCTGGGTCTCGGCTGGTCGGCGGGGATGATCGCCGGGTCCGCGCTGCTCACCGACGCGGTGCCGCGGTCCGCCCAGGCGGCGGTGCAGGGGCTGTCGGACCTGACCATGAACGCGGCAGCGGGCGTCGGCGGGGCGACGGCCGGAGTGATCGTCGCCCAGTGGGGGTACGGCCCCCTCAACGCGATCGGCGCGACCCTGCTGCTGCCGGTCGCCGCGCTCGCCCTGCGCCGGAGCCTGCGGCAGCGGCCGGAGGCGGGGGCGGTCGGCGGCTGACCCGCACGCGGCAGGTCCGGACGCTCGTTGCCTCGGGACCCCGCCCCGGCCGCTCCGTCGCAGACCGCGGCACTCACACGCTGATGTGGTACGCCTTGCGGAGCGTCTCGTGGACGGTCCACGTCGTCCGGTCGCCCTCGCGCAGGACGCAGGCGTCCCCCGGGCCGATCTCCAGCGTCGACCCGCCCTCGACCACGACCGTCGCCCGGCCGCTGACGACCACGAACAGCTCGTTCGCCTCGGTGTCGGTCACCACGCCGGGCGTGATCTGCCAGATGCCGCGGATCTGCTTGCCGTCGGGCGACTCCCACAGCACCTTGCCCGTCACCACGGGATCGCCCGAGACGATCTGCGCCGGATCGAGGGGCTCCGGTACGAGCTCGGCGTCCGGGATGTGCACGGCGAAGGAGGCGGGGACCTGGTCGTTTGTCGTCATGGCCGGTCACCTTAGCGACCGCTTCCGGCCACCGGGTGACCAGGACCCGCCGGAGAACGTCCGGCCGTGGTTTGCGCCCCTCCCGCCCGCGACAGGGATGGGTCATGCCTCAGAACTCACCAGAACCCTACGAGCCGGTCCTCTCGGCAGAGGTGCGCGCGGCTCTGAGTACCGGTCTGCCCGTCGTGGCGCTGGAGTCGACGATCATCGCGCACGGTCTGCCGCGCCCCCGCAACCTGACCGTGGCCCTGGAGCTGGAGGGGCTCGTCCGGTCCGCCGGAGCCGTCCCGGCCACCGTCGCCGTTCTCGACGGCCGGGCCCATGTGGGCCTCGGCGAGGACCAGTTGGAGCGGGTCGCCGGGGACCCCGCGGTACGCAAGCTGGGGCACCGCGATCTCGCCCCGGCGCTCGCCGCCGGGGCGAGCGGGGCGACGACGGTGTCCGCGACGGCGTTCCTGGCAGCGCGGGCGGGCGTCGGCGTCTTCGCGACGGGCGGGCTCGGCGGCGTACACCGGGAGTGGGCCGCCGACCAGGACGAGTCGGCCGATCTGCGGCTGCTCGCCGGCACCCGGATCACCGTGGTCTGCGCGGGGGTGAAGTCGATCCTCGACGTCCCGGCGACCCTCCAGCGGCTGGAGACCCTCGGCGTCTGTGTCGTCGGTTACGGCACCGGGCACTTCCCCGGGTTCTATCTGAGCAGCTCCGGCGAACCCGTCGACTGGACGGTGCACGGCCCCGACGAGGTGGTGGAGGTGATCCGGGCGAGGGAGGCGCTGGGCGGGCCGGCGTCCGCGCTGATCGTCGCCAACCCCGTACCGGAAGCGGATCAGTTGGATCCGGCACTGCACGACCGGGTCCTGGCGGAGGCGCTGGACGCGTGCCGGGAACGGGGCATCTCGGGGCAGGGCGTCACGCCGTTCCTGCTGGACCAGCTGATGCGGCGGACCGGCGGCGCGTCGCTGGAGGCGAACCTCGCGGCCGTACGCGGAAACGTGACGCTCGCGGCGCGGATCGCCGCCGCGGCGGCGGAGACCAAGTGAACCGTCACGGCGACCAAGGTCCGACGAGCCTTCATGGCGTCCGAGGCCCCGCGGGCCGTCCGGAGGTCGGCCGTGGGCTGCTGGTGGTGGGGGACGTGGTCACCGATGTGGTGGCGCGGCACGGGTCGACGCTCGCGCACGGTACGGACACGAAGGCCCGGATCCTTACCCTGCCGGGCGGCGCGGGGGCCAACGTCGCCTGCTGGGCGGTGCGTTCGGGCTGTCCGGAGGTCCGGCTGCTGGCCCGCGCGGGGGCGGAGTCCGCCGACTGGCACCGGGAAGCGCTGACGGCGGCGGGGGTGCGGGCGCACCTCGCGGTGGACGACGAGGTGCCGACGGCAACCGTCATCGCCCTGGTCGACGCGGCGGCGGAGCGTACGTTCCTGACCGACGGCGGGGCGGTCCTGAGGCTGGCCGTCGAGGACTTCACGCCCACGCTGCTCGACGGTGTCGGACGCCTGCACCTCTCCGGCTATCTCCTGTTCGCCGAGGTGAGCCGGGCCGCCGCTCTCCTCGCCCTGCGCACCGCCCTGGAGCGGTCGATTCCGGTGAGTGTGGACCCGGCGTCGGCCGGGTTTCTCGGGGAGCTGGGGCCGAAGCGGTTCCTGGAGTTCGCGGAGGGGGCGGAGCTGCTCCTGCCGAACGCGGACGAGGCCCGGCTGCTCACCGGGCTGCCCGAACCCGGTGCCGCGGCGGCCGAGTTGAGCCGGTGGTTTCCGCGCGTCGTCGTGACGCTGGGCGCGCGGGGAGCCGTGGTGGCGGCCGGGGGTGAGGTGATGGGCCGCGTTCCCGCCCCGCCGGTGCCCGAACCGGTCGACTCGACGGGTGCGGGCGACGCGTTCACCGGCGGGTTCCTGGCGGCCCTGCTGGCCGGTGCGGACGAGATGACCGCAGCCGCCGAGGGCTGCCGGGCGGGGGCGGCGGCCGTGGCCACGGTGGGCGGCCGGCCACCGGTCCGCTGAGCACGGCCATCGATTCGCCGGGAGCGGCCACCGGTCCGCCGAGGCCGGGCGCCGCACCGCGCGTACGGTGGGGGTCGCCGCGGGCCGCGCGGGCTTCACCCGCTGCCCGGCAGCCCCGACCAGGCCGGGTGGGCGGGATCGTCCGCCCGGACCACCACATGGGCCCGCTCGGCGGGTGCCACCTCGTCCTCGTACCGGGCGAAGGCGGGCAGCGTCCAGCGCTCCGACTCCGCCGTGCGCCGCCGCAGCGCCCCCGGCGACAGCCGCAGATGGACGGTGCACGCGAACGGGAACCAGTGCCCCAGCAGGAACGGGCCGTGCACGACGACCACCCCGCCCTCGGGGAGCGCGTGGTACGGGGAGCGAGTGGCCCGGTCCGTCACGGAGTCCCAGAGGTCGGGCAGCACCCGGCCGGAGCCGCCCGCCTCCAGCGGTCCGAACACCTCGCGCCACAGCGCCCCGGTGTCGAACCAGCCGTCGAGGTACGCGTCCGCGTCCTGCTTCCCGTACTCGAAGCGCAGACTGGCCGGGCGCAGGAACCCCTCGGTGGGGACCACCAGGACCGAACGGCCGAGCAGCCGCAGCTCCGCGGCGAGGCGTTCGGCGGTCTCGCCGGTGCGGGCGGCCGGCGCGCCGTCGATCCCGAGGGCGAGCCGGGGCCCGCCGCCGTCGGCGAACAGTCCGTCGCCGTACCGGGCCAGTTCGCCGGCCAGCCGTTCCCAGGTGATCGCTTCGAGTCGCACGGTCCCATCATCGCCGGTCCGGTGGGGGGCCGCTCCGGAAGGCCACCGCACCGGACCGTTCACTCCCCGCGCAGCTCCGCCGCGAGCGGGCTTTCGCCCAGCACCTCGACGCGGCCGTCCTTCACCGCCTCCGCGAGGGTCACCCCGCCCCGCGCCAGCTCCAGGCAGACCTCCGCGCCGAGGACGAGCCGGGCGTCGGGGCGCTCGGCGGGACCGTAGCCGTACACCGCCCCGTACGCCTCCCCGCCGGGCGGCACAGCTCCCGCTCGCCCATCGACACGGAGGTGGAACTCCCCCTCGTCGAGGCGGACTTCGAGCACGCCCTCCCGGGTGAGTCCGGTCAGGGCACCGAGCAGCGGCAGGGCGAACCAGTGAGCCCGCACCGCGTCGGTCGGGCGGCGCTCGGCGAGGGCGGGCGCACCCCACTCGGCGAGGGCGGCGAGCACCGGCAGCAGGCCCAGGCCGCGCTCGGTCAGCTCGTAGACCGACGCGGCGGACGGGGGCGGCAGCTTGCGGCGCAGGGCCAGCCCGGACTGCTCCATGTCCTTCAGGCGGGAGGCCAGCACGTCCGTGCTGACCCCGGGCAGGTCGGCGTGCAGGTCCGTGTACCGGCGCGGTCCGCCCAGCAGTTCACGGACGATCAGCAGGGTCCACCGGTCGCCGACGGAGTCGAGGGCGCGGGCGGTGGCGTCGAACTGGTCGTAGCTCCGGCGGCGGACGGGTCGGGCCGCTGGACGTGCTGCTGGCTGCTGCTGACGTGGCATGCGACGCAGTCTAGACATGTTGTTGGACTTTCCAAGCTCAAGCTTGGTAAAACCAAGTATCGCAATTCGGCTCGGGAGGCAGCGCATGGAGTTCCGGCAGTCCAGCAAGCTCAACGAGGTCTGCTACGAGATCCGGGGCCCGGTCATCGAGCACGCCAACGCCCTGGAGGAGGCGGGCCACAGCGTGCTCCGGCTCAACACGGGCAACCCCGCGCTCTTCGGCTTCGAGGCCCCCGAGGAGATCGTCCAGGACATGATCCGGATGCTGCCGCAGGCCCACGGCTACACCGATTCGCGTGGCATCCTCTCGGCCCGGCGGGCGGTGGCCCAGCGCTACCAGTCGATGGGGCTGACCGAGGTCGGCGTGGACGACGTGTTCCTCGGCAACGGGGTCTCCGAGCTGATCTCGATGGCCGTGCAGGCGCTGCTGGAGGACGGCGACGAGGTGCTGATCCCGGCCCCGGACTTTCCCCTGTGGACGGCGGTGACCACGCTCGCGGGCGGCAAGGCGGTGCACTACGTCTGCGACGAGGAGTCCGACTGGAACCCGGACCTCGCCGACATGGCGTCGAAGATCACCGACCGGACCAAGGCCGTCGTGATCATCAACCCGAACAACCCCACCGGCGCGGTCTATCCGCGCGAGATCCTCGACGGCATTCTCGATCTGGCCCGGCGGCACGGGCTGATGGTGTTCGCCGACGAGATCTACGACCAGATCCTGTACGACGGCGCCGAGCACCACAGTGCGGCCGTCCTCGCCCCGGACCTGGTCTGCCTGACGTTCAGCGGTCTGTCGAAGACGTACCGGGTGGCCGGGTTCCGCTCCGGCTGGATGGTGGTGTCGGGCCCGCACCAGCACGCCCGCAACTACCTGGAGGGCCTGACGATGCTGGCCTCCATGCGGCTGTGCCCCAACGCGCCCGCTCAGTACGCCATTCAGGCCGCGCTCGGGGGCCGGCAGTCCATCAGGGAGCTGGTCGCCCCGGGCGGAAGGCTGCACGAGCAGCGCGACCGGGCCTGGGAGCGGCTGAACGAGATCCCCGGTGTCTCGTGCGTGAAGCCGAAGGGCGCGCTGTACGCGTTCCCGCGCATCAACCCGAAGGTCCATCCGATCGTCGACGACGAGAAGTTCGTGCTGGACCTGCTGTTGCGGGAGAAGATCCAGGTGGTGCAGGGCACCGGATTCAGCTGGCCGCGCCCGGACCACTTCCGCATCCTCACCCTTCCCTACGCCGACGATCTCGACGCGGCGATCAGCCGCATCGGCCGCTTCCTCGACGGATATCGCCAGTGACCTGTGCCCTCTGCTCCGTCCCCGCCCCTACCCGGTTCGCCACTCCGGAGCTGGTGGGGGCGTGTCGCTGGGAGCGGCGGAGACGTCGGAGACGGGAGCGGGCCCGGAGGCGTAGCCGGCCTCCGGGCCCTGTGAATGCCACCCATCTGGCACGCCGGCACGTTTAAGGGTCCGGGTCAGTCATGATGTCGTCGCGTCCTGCCTTTGGACCACCGCAGATCGGAGCTCTGCGGGCCGGACTTGAACCGGCATCTCGACGCGCGCGGGCCCGGGCCCGTTCGATCCGGCGATCGGCGGCGAATGCTGAGTCTGGAGCAAGAGTCTGAGATTGACGGCGGCTGCCTCTGCCTGCTTGGGCTACTCCGGCCCGTGCCGGAGGGAGGAGTCGAACCTCCACTGGTACCGCGCCTTCACGACAAGCTTCAGTTTCAGCTTGCGCTCCTCGCGCACCCCGGCCGCCTGAGACGGCGGCCGGGGAATCCATGGTCGGTCACCCGAAGAGGTAACCGAATACCGCATCACCCACCCGCTGGTCGGTGACCTCCGCGCCGTTGGCCTCCTCGCGGGCGAACTTCACGGCCTGCTGGAGCTTCTCGATCCGGTCCAGCAGTTCGTTGACGCGCCGCGCGGGCAGCGCCCCGGAGAACTTGACGGTCGTCCAGTACCCGACGGGGATGTCCTCGTAGTACACCTCGACCTGCGCCGGGTGCTTCTCGGTGGCCTCCGCCTTCACATGGTTGCGGGGGACCTTCTTGGTGCGGAGCGTACGGACCGGCTCGGTCTTCCAGGAGTCGGTCGACGGGTCCTGCACCCAGGCCTCGGCCGCGTCCAGGACGGGCAGCTTGCGGACGAAGGTGTTGAGGTCGGTCAGCTGCTTCTCCAGGAAGAGCAGGTACGCCACCGGCACCTCGCTCACCAGCACCCGGCCGTCGACCTTCACATCGGCCCGGGCCGAGCAGTTCGCCCAGTCCTTCGTGGCGGTCACATCGAAGAGGCGGGTCAGCGTCGTCGCGGTCTCCCGCAGCACGTCCTCGGCCTTGACCTGGACCAGCGTCGACTCGGGCGGAAGCTGTTCGCCCTCCTCGTCCTTGGGCTGGTAGGTACGGGAGATCCCGGCCAGCAACGCGGCCTTCTGGAGGCCGTGATGGGCCGCCGTCAGGTCCTGGTGCGCCTTGGACTTGACGCCCTTCTCCACTGCGATGATCTGATTGAGTTTCGCCACGTCGAGGACGCTAACAGGGGCAACTCCCCGGTGGCCAAGGGTTTTACCGTACGTAGTGGAGGTCGTCGTCCCCGGCGGTGTCCGGGATGGAGTCGCCGGCGAGCAGCGCTTCGAGGGCGGAGACCGGGTCGGGGTCCGGGGCGGCGCGCGGCCACCAGTCGTCGGCGCCGGGGTCGGACTCGTAGCCGTACCAGCGCAGGTCCTGGCCGAAGCGGAGCTGGAGCGAACCGGCCGGGTGGGTGAGGTGGTTGCGCCAGGGCGTGAAACGCGGGAACCCGGCGGCGGCGAGCGCGGGCCTGGCCCGGTCGAAGGGACCGGCGGGCGGGTCCCAGGGCGTCTCCAGGGCGGCCAGGCCCTCGGCCTCGCCCTGGCGCCAGGCGGCGACGGCGCGGGCCAGGTCGGTGGTGGTGCGGCCGGTGGCGTACGCCAGCTCGCGGTAGAGCGCGCGAGTGGTGGCCGTGAGCCCGGCGGTCGGACGCGCGGCGGCGATACGGACGGCGTCCTGCCACTCGGTCAGACCGGCCAGCGGATCGCGGCCGGTGGTCAGCAGGGCGTGGGCGCGAGCGACGGCGTCGGTGGCGAGGTGGTCCAGGCCCAGCGGGTCGCGGGCACCGGGCAGGTCCGGGTACGACGGCGGCTGGCCCGGGTGCGGCGGGACGGGGCGGGGCGCCGGGAGCGGCGGCAGGAAGCGGGCGGCGAACGCCTCGTCCGCCGCGACCGAGGGCATGGCCGGGGCGGCGGGGCGCTCGCGGGCGGAGTGTTCGGCGTTGCGCCGGGCGAGCGCGTCCAGCAGTTCGCGCTCCCCCCGGCCGCGCATCAGCAGCAGCACGAACGGGTCGCTGTCGAGCAGCAGCGCCGTCTGGAAGCAGAGGGCGGCGACATGCTTGCAGGGCCGCCCGTGGTCGGGGCAGGTGCAGCTGGGGTCGAGGTCGTCGGCGGCGGGCAGCAGCCGGACACCCGCCTCTTCCGCTGTCCGGGCCAGGGAGTGCGGCATCTCCTTGGCCAGCAGCGCGGACAGATGGCCGGGCCGGGCGGCGACCGCGTCGAGCAGGGCCTCCCAGCCCGGGTCGGCGAAGGTGCGCAGGCGCAGTTCGGCGCGGTAGGGGCGGGCGCGGCTGCCGTGCACATAGGCGACGACCCGGCCGGGGGTGACGGTGATCGCGGCGACCTGGCCGTCGTCGGCGTACGCCCGGCCGCGGGCGAGACGGGCCTCGTCCATCGACAGGGACTCCAGGGCCTCCACCCAGGCCCGGCCCCACCAGCTCGCGGCGAACGGCTCGCCATCGGCGGAGGTGCGGGCGGGCACCGCCTCGAAGGTGCGCCGCAGATCGTCCGGGCCGATCCGGGCGCGCGGAGCGGATCTGCGGGCGGCCGGGCCGGTGGTCGGGCGCGGGGCGGGGCCGGTGGTCGGGCGCGGGCTCATGCGGGCCTCCGCAGGGACACGAGGTCGGCGAGGTCACGGTCGCTCAGCTCGGTCAGGGCGCTCTCCCCGCTGCCGAGCACCGCGTCCGCCAGGGCCCGCTTGGACTCCAGCAGTTCGGCGATCCGGTCCTCCACCGTGCCCTCGGCGACGATCCGGTGGACCTGGACGGGCTGGGTCTGGCCGATGCGGTACGCCCGGTCGGTGGCCTGCTCCTCCACGGCCGGGTTCCACCAGCGGTCGAAGTGGACGACGTGGGCGGCGCGGGTGAGGTTCAGCCCCGTGCCGGCCGCCTTGAGGGAGAGCAGGAAGACGGGGACCTCGCCGGCCTGGAAGCGGTCCACCATCCGCTCCCGCTCGGCCACCGGCGTGCCGCCGTGCAGGAGTTGGGAGGGGATCGCCCGGGAGGCGAGGTGCGCGGAGAGGAGCCGCGCCATCGACACGTACTGGGTGAAGATCAGGACCGAGCCGTCCTCGGACAGGATCGTGTCGAGCAGTTCGTCGAGGAGGGCGAGCTTGCCGGAGCGGCCCGCGAGCCGGGTCGGCTCCTCCTTCAGATACTGCGCGGGGTGGTTGCAGATCTGCTTGAGCGAGGTCAGCAGCTTCATGATCAGGCCCCGGCGGGCGATGCCCTCGGCCGCCTCGATCTGCGCCATCGTCTCGCGGACGGCGGCCTCGTAGAGCGTGGCCTGTTCCCGGGTGAGGGGGACGGGGTGGTCGGTCTCGGTCTTGGGCGGCAGCTCGGGGGCGATGCCGGGGTCGGACTTCCTGCGCCGCAGGAGGAAGGGGCGCACCAGCCGGGACAGCCGCTCGACCGCCTCGTCGTTGCCGAGACCGGCGGCCGTGTCCGTGCTCTCCACGATCCGGGCGTGCCGGGCCCGGAACGCCTTGAGCGGGCCGAGCAGGCCGGGAGTCGTCCAGTCGAGGAGCGCCCAGAGCTCGGAGAGGTTGTTCTCGACGGGGGTGCCGGTGAGGGCGACCCGGGCCGGTGCGGGGATGGTGCGCAGCGCCTTGGCGGTGGAGGAGTGCGGGTTCTTGACGTGCTGCGCCTCGTCGGCGACGACCAGCCCCCAGCTCTGCTCGGCGAGCTGCGCGGCGCTGGAGCGCATGGTGCCGTAGGTGGTCAGGACGAACCCGCCGTCCGGATCGCTCAGGGTGCGGTCCGTGCCGTGGAAGCGGCGCACGGGCACGCCGGGGGCGAAGCGGTTGATCTCGCGGTGCCAGTTGCCGAGGAGGGAGGCGGGGCAGACCACGAGGGTGGGCGCGGGGTGCGCCCGGTGCAGATGGAGGGCGATGAGGGTGATGGTCTTGCCGAGGCCCATGTCGTCGGCGAGGCAGCCGCCGAGCCCGAGCGAGGTCATCCGGTCCAGCCAGGCCAGACCGCGCAGTTGGTAGTCGCGCAGGGTCGCGTCCAGGCCGGGCGGCGGGGCGATCGTCGTGTCGTCGGCGAGGAGGCGGGTCCGGAGCGCGGCGAGGGCCCCGGCCGGGACGGCGTCGACCCGCTCGCCGTCCACCTCGGCGCTGCCCGTGAGGGCGACGGCGAGCGCGTCCACCGGATCCAGGAGCCCCAGCTCCCGCTTGCGCGCCTTGCGTACGAGGGCGGGGTCGACGACCACCCACTGGTCGCGCAGCCGCACCACCGGGCGGTGCGCCTCGGCCAGGACGTCCATCTCCGCCTCGGTCAGCCGCTCGTCGCCCAGGGACAGCTGCCAGTCGAAGGCGAAGAGGTGCTCGGCGTCGAAGAAGGACGTGCCATCGGTGGCCGATCCGGGCGCGGGCCGCACGACCGCGGCGGCGGTGAGCGAACGGGCCAGCTCGCGCGGCCAGCGCACCTCGACCCCGGCGGCGGCCAGCCGGGATCCGGCGTCGCTCAGCAGCTCGTACAGCTCGTCCTCGGTGATCGCGAGGACATCGGGGACGGGCTGCCCCAGGAGGCGTTCCAGCGGGGCCCAGACGCGGGCGGCGCGGCGCAGGGCCAGCACCGCGTCGACCTGGGAGCGCGGCCCGAACGGCTCGTCCGCCCCGCCGTTCCACAGGGCCGTCGCGTCCACCACGTACGTCGGGTCGGCGAGGCTGTGGACCTGCACGATCGCGGCGGCGGCGGGGCGGACCGCCGGGTCGTCGGCGTGCTCCGGCCCGGTGGTCCCCGTCTCCTCGCGGGCGGCGGTGAGCGCGTAGGTGTCGGCGGTGTCGAACAGCTCGTACGCGGAGAGGTCCAGGCGCAGCGAGACCCGCACGCCCGCGTCCAGGCCCGAGGCCACCTCGACGGCCCAGGCCGCGGCCTGGGGCAGATGCTGGGGCTCGCGGGCGGCGAAGGGCGCGCCCATGGCGAACGCGGCGGCGGGGGTGCGCGGCAGCGTGTCGGCGACGGCGTCCAGGAACGCACCGGTCAGCGCCTCGGGGGCGGGGAGCCGGGGCGGCGCGGAGCCGGGGACCGGCACCGCGTGCCCTTCGGGCGGCAGGGCGGCGGCGACCGCCCGCAGATGGGCGACGTCCTCGGCGTCCGAAGGACCGGCCCGCCAGGCGTCGTGGCCGTCCGCCGTGAGTCCGGGCAGGAGCCGGCCTCGGGCGACGAGGTGGAGGGCGTGCAGGGCGGCGGCCCCCCAGCAGCGCGTGGCGGGGTGGGCGGACGCCTGCTGCCGGGCCCGGACGAGGAGGGGCAGCGCGTCGGCCACGGACAGCACCGCCGCGGGCACCTCGGCGGTCCGGACGCCCCCGGGGCCCGCGGCGTCGTCCGGACGGGCGACCGTGAGCCGGGCGGAGGTGTACGGGACGGTGTCGGGGCGCGCGGAGGCGTCCGCGTACGCGAAGGACGCCCCGGCCACCTCCGGTGCGCCGTCGTCCTGCCACGGGCCGGCGTCCGCGAGCGGGTCCCAGAAGGCGATGCGGCCGTCCCGGGGCACCGGGCCGGGCAGGAAGACCGCCGCACAGCGCAGCAGGCGGGCGACATCGGCGGTCCGGGGCGCACCGGAGGTGTCCGACGCCGCGCCTTCACGGGTCCGCTCCGTCATGTCCACTCCCCCTCCCGCTCGATCCCCGTATCCGGGTCTCCGGTCTCCGTCGGCACGGAATGTGCTGACTCCGCGAGTCTAGGCGGGAGGTCTGACACTGCGGACGCCCGCAGCATCGCCGCAGCTCAGCGGTTGGCCAGACCCCGCAGTGGTACGTCCGGGCGTCCCCGGCTCGGCGAGCGGGCCGCCACGCTCGGTGACAGGCGAACGGCTGTGACCGGTGGAACCGCCGTCGCCCCGCGGCTCGCCCGGTCGGCCGCGCCCGGGATGCCGGGGTGGGCCGGGCCGGGCAGGGTGGCCAGCGCCAGCACGTCTTTTCCGACGTACCGACTTCGCCGGACGAGCACCGGACGAGCAGAGAAGGACCCGCCCATGTCCGTGACCGCTACCGTTCCCCGCCGCCGACGCCGCCTCGCCCTCACCGCCGGAGTCGCGCTGCTCGCCCTCGCCGCCACGGGCTGCTCCGGGCTCGGCCGCACCGCGGTGGGCCCGGTGACCTACACGACGGAGCGCGAAGCGGTGATCCAGGTGAACAGCCCGTCGGTACGCGGCTGCCACCGGATCGCCCCGGCCGGGGCCCACGAGGTGGAGAACGGGACGCTGATCGACGCCATCATGTACCGCACACGTGACTGCACGGGTGGCAGCACGATCTATGTGCCGACCGGGGTCACCGATGTGACGGCGCCGGGCAGCGAGCCCTGGCGCAGCTACAGCTTCGTGCACTGAGCGCCAGGGCCGGGCGGGCGCGGGCCGGCCCCTCCGGTCAGAGTGCGGGGCGGGCCAGCAGCCAGGTGCCGTCGTCGGTGAGGGTGCGGTCCACCGTGAGCCCGGCCGCCGCCAGATGCCCGGCGAGGTCCTGGTCGGACAGCTCCCGCGACAGGAAGGTCTGCGTCCACCGCGCGTCGTCGAAGTGATACTCCGCGCGCACCGAGCGCACACCGTCGCCCACCGGATCGGCCGAGACGATCCGGACCAGGCACCCGGACGGGTCGGTCCGCTCCCACGGCAGCTCCGAGCGGTGCCCCACGCCCTCGCGCTGGACGAGGACGATCCCGTCGTCCCGCACATGGGCGCGGCAGACACGCAGCATCCCGTCGCGCACCCGGTGCTCGCCCGCGTGGACCAGGAACGAGCCGAGCAGCACCACATCGAACCGCTCGGCGCCCAGGTCCAGCGACTCGATGGGGCTGCGCACCGTGCGTGCCCCGACGATCTCCGCCAGCATCTCCGGCGACTCGTCCACCGCCGTCACCCGGAACCCGCGCCGCACCAGCGGGTGGGTGACCCGGCCCGCCCCGCAGCCCAGTTCGAGAATGCTCGCCCCCTCGGGGGCGACGCCCGCGATCACCTCCGGCTCCTCGCCGACGGCCAGCCGGCGGTACAGCTCGACCGCGCACCCGTCCGGCGTGATGGCTCCGGGACCCGTCCCCGCGTACCCCTCACGTACCAGTGATTCGCCCATGGAGGAGGAACGAGCCGTCCCCGGGCGCGGTTCCCCGCCGCCTGTCCGCCACCGTTCCGGCCGCCGCTTTTCGTTCCGGCGCTTTTCGTCCCGGCGCTTTTCGTCCCGGCGCTTTTCGTCCCGTCGCCCGGTGGGTCCATGCTGGAGAGTGAGGTGATCGCCATGCGTACGGGCAGTGAACCCGTGACCGCCCGCAGTCCTCTCCGGATGCGGCTCTGGCTGAGCCTGTGGGGAACGGCCTGGGCCCTCTTCGGCCTGGTGGCCTTCTCGATGAACGGGCGGCCGGGCTGGGCGGCGGCCTGCGCGGTGGTGCTGCTGCTCGCGGTGGTGGACCTCGGCGTGATCACGTACCGCATGCGCCAGGGCCCGCACTACCAGCCGGGCCGTGACGTTCCCCCGTACGAACCGGACCACGGCGACGGCCGACCGCGCGGTCCGGGGCCCAGCACCGACGGCGGCCGGCCGGGAGGAGGATGAACCCAGCCCCCTTCAGGACTCCTCACAGGGCGGATCGTAGGGCGGTAGGACGACGTACCGTTTCCACTCCTCCTTGCCCAGCGCGCCGGAACTCGCGGCGCAGATGCGGCTGATGGAGGACTCGACATCGAGGTCCCAGAGGGTGGCCACGCCGTCGTCGGTGGTGGCCGCCAGGGTCCGGCTGTCGGGGCTGAACGCGAGAACGGCGACGAATCCGGTCTCCACGGCCAGCGGCCGTCCGATGGCGGTGGGACGGTCCGGATCGGTGACGTTCCACAGGTGGATGGTGCCGCTGTCGGTGTGGCCGCCCGCCGCGAGAATCTTCCCGTCCGGGCTGAACTCCACGGACCACAGGCTGCCGCCGGGGACGGTCAACGGCTTGCCCCTGCGCTTGAGGTGGTGGGGGTCGGTGGAGTCCCAGAGGGTGACGACGCCGCGGCTGTTCCCGGTGGCGAGCGTACGGCCGTCCGGACTGAACGCCACCCAGGTGCTGGTGGCGGCCGGCTGGTCGATCTTCTTCCCGACGCGGACTCCGGGCTGCTCGGTGCTCCACAGTCCGACGGTGCCGTTGCTTCCGTCGCCGCCGGCCGCCAGGACCGATCCGTCGGGACTGAAGTCCAGGGACAGCACGGACCGCCCGCCCGAGCCGGAAACGCCGGACGCACGGGCGGGGTGCGCGGGGTCGCTGACGTCCCACAGGGCGATTCTGCCGTCGCGGTTGTCCCCGGCAGCGGCCAGGGTGTCGCCGTCGGGGCTGAACGCGACGGCGAAGATGAGCCCGTCCGCCCCGGTGAGGGGTTCGGCCAGCCGAACGGGACGGCTGGGGTCGGCGATGTTCCACAGCGTGACGTCGCCACCGCTGTCGCCTGCGGCCAGGGTGCGTCCGTCCGGGCTGAACGCCACCGCGTTGACCGGCTCCTCGCGGGCCGGGAGCGGCTCGCCGCGCGGAACCGGGTTGTTCGGGTCGGCGGTGTTCCACAGGGAGACGGTCGCGTTCTGGTTCGCCGCGGCGAGGGTGCGTCCGTCCGGGCTGAACGCCACGGAGGCCACATTCCCTCCCGCGCCGGGGATCCGGGTCGGCGGCAGACTCCACAGGTCGACGTTGCCATCGGCGTTGGCGGCGGCGAGAGTCCGGCTGTCCGGGCTGAACACCAGGTCGGTCACCTGGGAACCCGGGCCGGTCAGCGGCCGGCCCAGGAGGGTGATGGACTGGGGATGGGTGACGTTCCACAGATGGATGCTGTGGTCGGCGCTGCCCGCCGCGAGGGTGCTCCCGTCGGGGCTGAACGCCACCGCGAGGAGGGGCTGGGCGGGGCCTTTCAACGGCTTGCCCAGGCGGGTCGGGCGGTCGGTGCCGGCCCCTTTCCACAGGTGGACCGAACTGTCCCTCGCCCCGGCGGCCAAGGTCCGGCCGTCGGGACTGAACGCGAGAGCCTTCACGGCGCTCCCGGCCCTCACGGTACGTCCGCGGTCGGGGCGGGCCGGGTCGGTGAGGTCCCACAGGCCGATCGTGCCGGCTTTGTCGTCGCACGCCGCGGCCATGGTGTGTCCGGCGGGGCTGAAGGCGATCCGGCGGGAGAAGACATCGGGACAGTGGAGGTTCACCGGCTTCCCCACGGGGCGGGCGGCGTCGGGGCGGGTGACGTCCCACAGACTGACCAGGCCCGCATGCCATTCGGCCGCCAGCGTCCGGCCGTCGGGGCTGAACGTCAGCGACTCGACGGTCGTCGCAGCGTCGAAGCCCCGGACGCCAGGACTCTTCAACCGTCCGAGCAGGACAGGGTGGCTGGGGCTCCTCAGGCTCCACAGTTCGGTGAATCCTCCGGAACCGCCGTCGCCGTGGTCGCTGGTGTGGCCGCCGATGGCCAGCACCCGGCCGTCCGGGCTGAACGCGAGCGACCGGATCGACGTCACGGAACGGTCCACCGGCACGGGCCGGCCCAGTGCGACCGGGCGTCCGGGATCGGACACGTCCCACAGCCGGACGAGGTTGTGGCGGAGGTTCCCGGCCGCCAGCATGTGCCCGTCGGGGCTGTAGGCCACGGTCTGCACCCAGTCCGGCGGGCCGGGGAGGCGGGTGGCCAGGGGCGTGTTCGCGGTCGTGATGAGCCGGGACGCCGCATCCCGCGTCGGGGCCATGCGGTAGGAAGTCAGCGCGAGTTGGGCGGACAGCGATGGATCGGTCGGCGCCAGCTGTACGGACGCGGAGATGACCGCGGCGTTGATCGCCTTGTCGCGTTCCGCCACTGCCTCGTCGGTGGCCTTCCTGGCCTCGGCCTCCTGCCGGAAGGCGAAGACGGCGGCCATCGAGGCGACCACGGCCAGGGCGGTGATGGTGGCGACCGCCGCACGCCGCAGGTGCTGCCCACGCCTCTGGTGGCGGCGGGCGGCCGCCAGGAACGCCCGTCCGGAGCCGCTGAGTTCCGTACCGCGCGTCTCCGACCAGGCCAGGGCGGCCGCCAGCCGGTTCCCGCGATACAGCGCGGCGGCCTCCCGGCCGGCGTTTTCCCAGACCGCGGCCGCCTCCTCCACCTCCTGGCGTACGAGGTTCCCGTTGCGGTCGTGCTCGATCCAGCCCCGCAGCCGGGGCCAGGCACGGATGAGCACCTCGTGGGTCATCACGACCGTGTCCTGGTCCCGCGTCAGCAACCGGCCCCGGGTGAAGTCGTCCAGGACTCTGGCGGCGGCCTCCGGGTCCGGGGCGTTGCGCAGCAGTTCGTCGTTCCGGACGCGGCGGCGGCTGTCGTCGGCGTCCCGCCCGACGATGACGAGCCGCAGGAACACCCACCGCGCGGCCTCGTGACAGGGCGGCGGCAGAGTGTCGTAGAGCCGGTTCGCCGTGGTGGCGATGGCGCCCTGGATACCGCCGGTCACCCGGTATCCGTCCACGGTGAGGGTGTGGCCGTGACGCTGCTGCCAGGTGGCGCGCAGCGCGTGCGCGAGCAGGGGCAGCCGGCCCGTGCTGCCCGTGCCGGCCGGCCCGTCCACCGCGCCCAGGTCGGCCAGCAGTACCTCGACCAGGCCGTCCTCGACGTCGAGTCCGACATCGGCGGCGGGGCGCCGGATCGCGTCCTTGAGTTCGGCCTGCGTCATCGGCTCCAGCAGGACCGGTCCGGCCCGGAGCGCCTCCCGGAGCTGCGGATGTGCCGTACAGGCGGCGTAGAAGTCCGCGCGTACCCCCAGCACCACGACCGCACCGCCCTCGGGCCGGGCGAGACGGTCGAGCACGTCGATGAACCATTCCCGTTCGGTGGCGTCACCGCAGGCCGTGAAGACCTCCTCGAACTGGTCGACCACGACGACCAGGCCGGTGGATCGGGTGCGGTCGGACACCGTCTCCTCGGCTGCGGTGAGCTCGCGCAGCTCGGCCACGCACTGTGCGGGATCGGCCCGCCACTGCGGCACCGTCCGCCGGGCGGTCTCGGCGTCGAGCCCGGCGGCGGCCGCCACGGCCAGGGCCGGGGAGGCCGTCGGGGTGAGCAGCAGCCGGGGCCAGGTGCTGGAACCCGCCACCGGAAGCCGGCCCTCGACCAGGGCCGGCAGTACCCCGGCCGCGAGCAGGGACGACTTGCCGGCCCCCGAAGGGCCGATCAGCACCAGGGGGCCGCCCTCCCGCATCCGGGCGTCCATCCGCTCGCACACGAGGTGGACCATGCGTTCGCGGCCGTGGAACCACTGCCGGTGCTCGGCGCCGAACGGGGCCAGGCCCGGATACGGGCACGGGACCCGGTCCGCACCCGGGCCGGGCACGGTTCTGCGGCCTTCGTCGCCGTGGCGCACGTGGAGGTCCCGGCCCGCCTGGTAGACGCTGCCCCCGCCGGTCGCACTCGCCCTCTGCTCCTTCGGCTGCCAGCGGGGCGGCCTGGCGGGGGGCGGCGGGGCGCCGGTGTTGTTCTCCGTCACGGCCGTCCGCCCCTGGTGGCGCTCAGGGCCCGGCCGCCCGTCGCCGGCAGGCCGATCGGGCGAACCGCGGCCGTCGTCGCCGGCGCGGCGAGTTCCACGCTCGTGTCCATGTCCTCTTCTTTCTGTTCCCCAGCGCCCGACGGTCGTCCTCACCACCGGACGGCCGTCCTCGACGCGCGTCGGCCGTTCTGACCACCCGACGGCCGTCCTCAGCGCCCGTCGGCCGCGATCGCGGTCACGGTCAGATGGGAGGCAATGAACACCCGGTCGCCGCCCACCGTCCACCGGAATCCCACGTCGGGCTGGCTCGGGTCGCTGTACTTCCATCTGGCCCTGCCGGTGGCCGCGTCGATGGCCCACAACGTCTTGGCGCCGTCCGTGGCGAAGACGGTGTCGGCCGAGCACTGCGCGTGCCTGCCGCCCAGCCCGAGGGAGGCCCTGAAGATGTTGGCACCGCCCGTGTCACTGGCTCCGTCGAGCTTCGAGATCCACCGGGGCGTGCCATCGGCCGTGGCCAGGGCCACCAGGTCGCTGCCGACCGGTACGTAGACGGTCGCGCCGTCCGGGCTGGAGAACGGCGCTCCCAGGCTGACCCGGTCCCCGTTTCTCGCCTCGAAGCGCTGGTGCCACTTCTCGGTTCCGGTGGCCGCGTCGACGACGGAGAGCGTGTCGCCCTTGCCGGAGGCGAAGAGGAAGTGCCCGTCCGCGTAGCCGGTCAGCGGCCAGCCGGAGGTGAAGTAGGACGAGGGGTGTCGGACGGGCTTCCTCCAGCCGCGGGCGCCCTTCCGGGCGGCGTCGATCATCTGGACCCGGCCGGGCTGCTTCGCCGGGATGGCCGAGGCGGCCAGCAGACGAGAACCGGTGGACGGCACGAGTACGTTGTTGATGTCCGTGCCCTGGACCTGCCACAGCTTCTTCCCGGTGGTGGCGGCGAACGCGCGGATGTAGCCGGTGACCGGGTCGTGGACCGAGAACTTCCCGTCGTAGTCGTTCACCTTGCCGCATACGTAGACGATGCCGCCCGACGCCGCCAGGTACTGCCTGCCGTAGTTCGACACGATCTTGGCCCCGCCCGGATCGCTCGCCGCGAGGCTGACCGTCCACTTCACCTTTCCGTCGGCGGCGTCGAACGCCGCCAGCAGGTCCCACTGACCCGGCGTCTCGCAGAGCAGGTAGAACACTCCGTCCGCGTAGGCCGTGGGGTGCGTGCCCGAGTTCGCGCCGAAGCTGTTCCTCGCGTTCAGCGCGTCGAACGCGCGGTCTCCGCTCGCGGCCTCCATGAACGAGGTGGCCTTGTCCGTGACCACCATGACCACCTTGTCGGAGGCTTCCAGACAGGTGGGGGCGCGCTTCCCGGCCCGTGACCAGGCCTTGGCGGCGTCGGGCCCGGCCAGCACGACCGGTTCTGGCCCGTCCGAGGATGAGGGCGACGCGGAGGGGGCGGACGTGGTGCGCACGTCTGACGGACGGGTGGGCCGCGCGGTGGTCCCGAGTCCGCCCGCCCGGCCCTCGGGGGGCGGTGTCGGATCGCCGGAGAACGCGAGTGCCGCCGCCCCGCCGCCGAGCAGAGCCGCGCCTCCGGCCAGCGAGATGATCAGGTTCCGGCGGCTGACACCTGCCCCGGGGGCGCGGACCGGACGTGGAGGAACGGGCCCCTGGACGGCACGGGCGGAGCCGACCGCCGCGGCCGCCGACGCCATGTCGGCGGTCACCGCCGGCGGCAGCCAACCTCCTTCCGGTGCGGGCAGCCCCTGGTGCTCCAGGTAGTCGACGAGCTGCTCGGCCGTGGGGCGGTCCGACGGTTCCGGGTACAGGCAGCCGCCGATGACCTCGCGCAGCGACGCGGGCAGGGCGTCCGTGTCCCGCTCACCTCCGGTGGCGGCGTACAGCACGGTCGATCCGAGGTCGAACATGTCGTCCGTGGGCGACGGCGGCGGACTCGCGGTGGCCCCCACCAACCCCAGGACGCCGATGCGGGGGCCGTCCATGGTCAGCAGCACCGCGTCCGGATCCACCTCACCGTGGGCCGTTCCGGACCCGTGGAGTACGGCGAGCGCTCGGGCGAGGCCGTCGGCGAGCACGCGCAGAGCCGGCTCTCCCAGGGCCCCGTGCCGGTCCACCGCGTGCCGGAGCGGCAGCCCGGCGGTGAACCGGGTCGCCACCCAGGGAACCGGTGCGTCGACGTCGGCATCCACCACGGGTACGAGGAAGAGTCCGGACAGGCTCCGTGCCGCCTCGACGGCGGCACGTAAGCGGTCCCGGAACTCCGGGTTCGCGGCCGGTTCGGGTCCCACGACCGTGACCGTGACCAGCAGTCCCTCGTCCGTGCGGGCCGCGAAGCTTTCGCCTCCGCCGACCGTGCGCCCGCTTCCGAGCAGCGTGTACGGCCCGATCCGACGCTTCCGCTCGGCTCCTGGAACCTCCATCGTCAGCCCCTCACGTCAGGTTGATCGTCTGGTCACGGGCCGCCTGGTAGGCGCTGCCGCCGCCGGACACATGGGCCGTCATGGTCGTGGGCGGGCCGGGTTCCCCGGCCGGCGTCGTGCCCGGCCCGGGGCCGGTGGCGGAGTCGGTGGCGGCACCGGTCAGGAGCGCCGTCAGCGCGTCGCCCAACTGCTCCAGCCCGTCCGGCAGATGGGTCTCCGGGACCCGGAGGCACTGGAGTCGCCCCAGCTCCGCGATCTCGACCGGCAGTTCCGAGGGGCCGGGCAGCATGGTCGCGTCGCCCAGGAGCACCGGGACCACACGGTTTCCCGCCCGCAGAGCCGTCGCGATCTCCCGACGGACCCAGTCGTGATCCCGGTCCAGCAGCCGCACACCGTCCTCGTTCCGCGCGTCGAGCCACTCCGGCCCGATCAGGACGCACATGAGCTTGCATTCGGCGGCCTGGTTCACCAGCACCTCGGCGAAATCGGCACCGGGCGGGATCGACTCGCTCGACTTGAAGACCTCCTCGGCCCCCAGGCGGTCGGACAGCGCGCGATAGACGCGCTCCCGCATCCACCGGGAATCCCGTTTACGAAAGCTGAGGAATACGCGCGGCACAATTTCCCTCTCTTCAGCAGGAGTTGACTGCGGGGATGGTGCTCACCCTAGGGGCGGGGCAATCCCCGGGCGGCTATTCACCGAGGATTGAATAGCCGCCGTACGTCTCCGTACGCTGGCGGGTATGGATGCGGCGGAGCGCACAGCGGGGACAACCTCGGCGGGGGAATCCGGCGGCACGCTGCTGCCGCCGGGCGACTTCGGCGTCGTCCTCGCCACGCTTCGGGCACGTCGCGGCTGGAGTGTGCGTGAGGTCGCCCGGCGGGCGAACGTGTCCGAGGGGCAGATCTGCAATCTGGAGAGCGGGCTGCGCAACCCTTCGCCCGCCGTGGCGGCGGCCTGCGACGCGGCCTTCGGGGCCGACGGGGAGCTGGCCGAGCTGGCCGGGTCCGGCCGCCGCGGCCCCCGGGACGGCGGCATCGTCGACTCCGGCCCGGTGGTCTCCGGGTACGAGCGGGTCCTGGGAGAGCTGAAGGGCATCGGCAGATCGACCGGACCGAGGTTCGTCACCGCTTCGATCAAATCGATCATCCGCGTCCTGACGGACACCGGTCAGCACGCCGTCGGTGAGCAGCGTGCCGAGATCTGGTTGCTGGCGTCGAAGTTCGCCGAATACACGGGGTGGATGGCGCAGGAGGCGGGAAATTCCGCGGAGGCCCTGCGCTGGACGAATCTCGCGGTCCGCTGGGGTGCGTACGGCGGGGACGAGACGGTGGCCGCGTATGCCCTGACCCGCAAGGCGTTCATCGCCCAGCACCGCGGCGACTCCGGTGCGGCGATCGGGTTCGCGGATCAGGCGGCCCGGCATCCGGCGGCCGGCCCGGCGATCCGCGCCCACGCCGCACGGCGCGCGGCTCTGGGCCATGCGCACCGTGGTGACGCCGGGGCCTGCCGGGACGCGTTGGAGCGGTTCCGGAGCCATGCCGCCGAGAACACCGACGGCCGTCCACCGCACTGGGGTCCGCGCATCGGGAACGGCGGTTCACACCTTCTCGAAGCATCCTGCCTGCTCGGCCTGCGCCGCTTCGGCCCGGCCGCCGATCTTTTCGCGTCCGCGTGCGGACCGGCCGTCCTGTCGGACGGCAACTCCAGGGCGCGCTTCGCGGTACGGCAGGCGACAGCCCTGGCCGGCATCGGCCGGCTCGACGACGCGTGCGGGATCGTGGACGCCACCCTGCCGGCGATCAGACGCATCGACTCCGCCACGCTCCGCGCCGAGCTGGCCCGTTTCGTGGCGGAGGCCCGGCCCCGCGGGGCCGGGCCCGGTCAGCTCGCCCTGATCGGCACATCGGCCGCCCTCGCGGCCGGCTGACCGCACGGAGTCGGGCAGGCTGCTCGCGCAGGATTCCGGCCATCGCCCCGTCAGGGATGCGGACCGTCGGCCCGTCAGGGGTGCGGACCGTCGCCCCGCTGGTCCCGCTCGTCGAACTTCGCCGCCCGCAGGTACTCCGGCTTCGGATCCAGCGCCGCCGCCAGGCGGAAGTGCCGGGTCGCCCGCTCCGGGTTGCCGGACCGTTCGAAGGTGCGGGCCAGGGCGAAGTGGGCGAACGCGTTGTCCGGCTCGCGCTCCAGCACCAGCTCGAATTCCAGCTCGGCGGCGCGTAGTTGGGCGGCGGCGAAGAAGGCGCGGGCCCGCAGCAGCCGGGCGGCGGTGTTCTCCGGGTGCGCGGCGATCACCGAGTCGAGGAGCTTGACGGCGCCCCGGGGGTCCCGGGCGTCGAGCAGGTGCTCGGCCGCACGGAAGTCGATGACGTCGGTCTCCGGGTTCCTCTCGGGCACGGTCGCGTCCCTTCCTCTCCTCGCGATCTCCTCGCGCGGGTCCTTCGTCGCTTCGTCGCTTCCTCGCGCGGGTCCAACGTCCGCCGCGGCCGACCTGTTCCGCCGGAGCGCTTGCGCCGACCGTACTCAGCGGGCGGCGGCCCTGCGGACCAGTTCGTCCCAGACCTCGCGGACCCGGGCCTCCAGGGCCTCCCGCGGCCCGTCGTTGTCCACGATCAGGTCGGCGACGGCCCGGCGCTCCTCGCGGGTGGCCTGGGCGGCCATCCTGGCACGGGCGTCGGCCTCCGTCATCCCGCGCAGCGTCACCAGCCGGTCGAGCTGGGTCTCGGCGGAGGCGTCGACGACGACGACCAGGTCGTAGAAGGGGGCGAGCCCGTTCTCGGTGAGGAGGGGGACGTCGTGGACGACGACGGCGTCCTCGGGGGCCGCCCGTTCCAGTTCGGCCGCGCGGGCGCCCACCAGGGGGTGGACAATCGCGTTGAGGGCGGCCCGCCGCTCGTCGTCGGCGAAGACGAGCGCACCGAGCGCCGGGCGGTCCAGGGTTCCTTCGGCGGTCAGGACGCCCGGCCCGAACTCCTCGACGACGGCCGCGAGTCCGGGCGTGCCGGGCTCGACGACCTCGCGGGAGATCAGGTCGGAGTCGATGAGGACGGCCCCGTACGAGACGAGCAGCCGCGACACTTCGCTCTTGCCGGCGCCGATGCCGCCGGTCAGGCCCACTTTCAGCATGGGCCGCAGCCTACGGGCCGGTCCCGGGCGGTCAGCCCTCGCCCTCCCGCTCGGCGAGGAACCGCTCGAACTCCCGGCCGATCTCGTCGGCGGACGGCAGGTCGACGGGCTCGGCGACGAGGTTGCCGCGCGTCTCGGAACCGGCGACGGCGTCGTACTGGTGCTCAAGGCCCTCGACGAGGGAGACGAGCTCCTCGTCGCCCTGGCCGATCTGCCGGTCGATCTCCGTCTGGGTGCGGTGCGCCTCGGTCCGCAGGGAGTGCGCGAGGGCGGGCAGCACCAGACCGGTCGCGGCGGTGATCGCCTCCAGTGCGGTGAGCGCCGCGTCCGGGTAGGCGGACCGGGCCACGTAGTGCGGTACGTGGGCGGCGACCCCGAGGACGTCGTGACCGGCCTCCATCAGCCGGTACTCCACGAGGGCCTCGGCGGATCCGGGCACCTGGGCCTCGTCGAAGGGGCTGCGGTGGCCGGGCATCAGGTCGGTGCGGTTGCCGTGCGGGGTGATGCCGACGGGGCGGGTGTGCGGGACGCCCATGGGGATGCCGTGGAAGTTCACCGCGAGCCGCACGCCGAGGCGCTCGACGATCTGCTCGACGGCGGCGGCGAACCGCTCCCACTCCACGTCCGGCTCCGGGCCCGACAACAGCAGGAAGGGCGCTCCGGTGGCGTCCTGGACGACCCGGACCTCCAGGGCGGGGGCTTCGAAGGACGCCCAGCGGTCGCGCCGGAAGGTGAGCAGGGGGCGCCGCGCGCGGTAGTCGACGAGCCGGTCGTGGTCGAAGCGGGCGACGACCTGGTGCGGCAGCGTCTCCAGCAGGCCGTCGACGATCTGCTCGCCGGTCTCACCCGCGTCGATGTAGCCGTCGAAGTGGTAGAGCATGACCAGGCCGGCCGACTCCTGCGCCAACGCCATGTCGACGACGGCCAGGCCCTTCGGCTCCCATTCGTACAAACTCTGCGGATCAGGCACGGTTACCGCTCCTCCTCGTGTTCCTAGACAAGAACACGACCGGCGTCACGAGCATTCCCCGCGTCCTGGCCCTTCCCCGGCGGGGGCGGGTCACGGCGCGTCAGTTGCCGGTGGTGCGAAGCCGCTTCACCGCTTCCGGCGCCGCCCTCGCCGATCCTGGTCCAGACCTTGACGCACTTCGCCGCCACCCCTACCGTCACTGGGCAACACGTTCAGACACGCATCCCGCATTCATGTACGAGAACACGTGGACCCCTTCGACGGGAAGGCACCCCCCATGCGCACCCGCTCCCCCCCTCACCGTCCTGCTCGCCGCCGCCCTGGCGGCCGGTGGCCTCACCCTGACCGGTGCCGGGCCCGCGAACGCCGCGGTCATCGAGGTGAGCACCGCGGCCCAGCTCAAGTCGGCGCTCACCACCGTCTCCCCCGGCGACACGATCCGGCTCGCCGACGGCACGTACACCGGCAATTTCAAGGCCACCCGGCCCGGCACCCCCGGCGCGCGGATCATCCTCACCGGCTCCAGCAGGGCGGTCCTGACGGCGGGCGGCGGCTACGGGCTGCACCTGAACGGCGCCTCGTACTGGACGGTCCACGGGATCACGGTCAGAGGCGGGCAGAAGGGCATCATGGCCGACACGGCGAACGGGGTGGTGATCGACTCGGTGACCGTGCACGACCTCGACATGGAGGGCGTCCACTTCCGCAGGTCCAGCCGGGACGGCGTCCTGAAGAACTCCCGGATCTACGACACCGGGCAGAACGGGCGCGGTATGGGCGAGGGCGTGTACGTCGGTTCGGCCGGGGATCTCTCCGACCGGAGCGACAACGCGCAGATCCTGAACAACACCATCGGGCCGGACGTCGGCGGCGAGTCCATCGACATCAAGGAAGGCACGACCGGCGCCCGCATCATCGGGAACACCTTCGACGGCCACGGCCTGACCGGCGCCAACTACGACGACTCCTGGGTCGACGTGAAGGGCAACAACGTGCTGGTCGAGGGCAACAAGGGGTCGCGCACCACCAACAACGGCTACGAGACCCATACGCAGCGGAGCGGCTGGGGCTGCGGCACCGTCTTCCGGAACAACTCCTCGGACCTGACCGGGGCCACCGGCGGCAGACAGCTCGCCATCAACGTGACCAACCACAGCTCCGGTTGCCCCACCACGGTCCACGCGAGCAACACCGTCACCGGCGGCAAGGGGCTGACCAACATCGCCGTGACGCCGTGACGTCATGACGGACTGCATACGCGAGTGAGGCCCGCCCCCCGAAGGGGACGGGCCTCACTCACCGCTCTCTACAGCTACCGCAGCCGATGAGCCGCCGGGGTCAGAGCGTCAGCTCTGGCCGCCCGCGAGCTTCTCGCGCAGCGCGGCAAGGGCCTCGTCCGACGCCAGGGCGCCGGAGTTGTCCGCCGACTCCGAGGAGTACGAACCGCCGCCACCGCTGCCGCCGGAGGCGGCCGGAGCAGCGCCGGCCGGGGCCGCAGCGCCCTCGGCCGCAGCGGCCTCGTCGGCCTCGCGGGACTTGATGACCTGGGCCTGGTGCTGCTCGAAGCGCTGCTGCGCCTCGGCGTACTGGGTCTCCCAGACCTCGCGCTGCGCCTCGAAGCCCTCGAGCCAGTCGTTGGTCTCGGGGTCGAAGCCCTCGGGGTAGATGTAGTTGCCCTGGTCGTCGTACGACGCGGCCATGCCGTACAGCGTCGGGTCGAACTCGACCGAGGCCGGGTCGCCACCGAAGGACTCGTTGGCCTGCTTCAGCGAGAGGCTGATGCGACGACGCTCGAGGTCGATGTCGATGACCTTGACGAAGATCTCGTCGTTGACCTGGACGACCTGCTCCGGGATCTCCACGTGGCGCTCGGCCAGCTCGGAGATGTGGACCAGACCCTCGATGCCCTCGTCGACGCGGACGAACGCACCGAACGGAACGAGCTTGGTGACCTTACCCGGGACGACCTGACCAATCTGGTGCGTACGGGCGAACTGCTGCCACGGGTCTTCCTGCGTCGCCTTGAGCGACAGGGAGACACGCTCGCGGTCCATGTCGACGTCGAGGACCTCGACGGTGACTTCCTGGCCGACCTCGACAACCTCGGAGGGGTGGTCGATGTGCTTCCAGGACAGCTCGGAGACGTGCACGAGACCGTCGACGCCACCCAGGTCCACGAAGGCACCGAAGTTGACGATCGAGGAGACGACGCCGGAGCGGACCTGACCCTTCTGCAGGGTGGTGAGGAACGTCTGGCGAACCTCGGACTGGGTCTGCTCGAGCCAGGCACGGCGGGACAGGACCACGTTGTTGCGGTTCTTGTCCAGCTCGATGATCTTCGCCTCGAGCTCCTTGCCCACGTAGGGCTGGAGGTCGCGGACACGACGCATCTCGACGAGCGACGCCGGGAGGAAGCCGCGGAGGCCGATGTCGAGGATGAGACCACCCTTGACGACCTCGATGACGGTACCGGTGACGATGCCGTCCTCTTCCTTGATCTTCTCGATGGTGCCCCAGGCACGCTCGTACTGAGCGCGCTTCTTCGAGAGGATCAGGCGGCCTTCCTTGTCCTCCTTCTGAAGGACCAGGGCCTCGATCTCGTCGCCGACCTTGACGACCTCGTTCGGGTCGACGTCGTGCTTGATCGAGAGCTCGCGGCTCGGGATGACACCTTCGGTCTTGTAACCGATGTCGAGGAGAACCTCGTCCCGGTCAACCTTGACGATGACACCGTCAACGATGTCGCCGTCGTTGAAGTACTTGATCGTCTCGTCGATCGCCGCGAGGAACGCGTCCGCGTCGCCGATGTCGTTGACCGCAACCTGCGGAGTGGTGGCGGTGGTCTCGGTGCTGCTCGTCATGTGGGAAAGGGCTCCGGTACGGACAGAGAGTCGTAGGTACTGCTACGCCGAAAGCCCGTATCGCCTCTGCAGAAGCCGGACAGCCTGGAAAGCGCGCAATCCGTTTCCGGAGAGACGCCTCGACAACCGAGGGGACATGCAACAGACGCGAGCGCGGCCTGCTAGGTCTGAGGCGCGCAGGCTCGCAGCGCAACTTGTAGCATACGGGGGCAGCCGGACAGGGTCAATGCGCGAAGGCGCACACCCGGGGCACATCGCCCCATTCCCGGCGCAACTCATGTTCTCCGAGGCCACATCGGTCCGAGAACACCACGGCACGGCGCCACGGGGACGCGTCCGCACGCCCCGGGGGCACGCCCCCTGGTACGGACCGCACGCGGCGGGTGAAGGCAAACTACAACGACGGGCACGATGAGCCAAGAGATCCACGGGACCTACTCCCCGGAACCCGGAGAACCCGCAGAGTCTCCGGAACCGGAGGCCACCCGCCGCGCGGCGGACGAGGCCGAGAGCAGCCGGGCCAGCCGGGGCTGGTGGGACCGCAACGCCGACGAGTACCAGAGCGACCACGGCGGCTTCCTGGGCGACGACCGCTTCGTCTGGGGCCCGGAAGGGCTCGACGAGGCCGAGGCGGGTCTCCTGGGGCCCGCCGCCTCCCTCAAGGGCCTCGACGTCCTGGAGGTCGGGGCCGGGGCCGCCCAGTGCTCGCGCTGGCTCGCCGCCCAGGGCGCCCGCCCGGTGGCGCTGGACCTCTCCCACCGCCAGCTCCAGCACGCCCTGCGCATCGGCGAGGGCCTGCCCCTGGTGGAGGCGGACGCGGGCCGGCTGCCGTTCCGGGACGGCTCCTTCGACCTGGCCTGCTCCGCGTACGGGGCGGTGCCGTTCGTCGCCGACCCGGTGCGGGTCTTCCGCGAAGTCCACCGGGTGCTGCGGCCCGGCGGGCGCTGGGTGTTCTCCGTGACGCACCCGATCCGCTGGGCGTTCCCGGACGAGCCGGGGCCCGAGGGGCTCTCCGTCGCCGCCTCCTACTTCGACCGCGTCCCCTACGTCGAGCAGGACGAGGCCGGTGACGCCGTCTATGTGGAACACCACCGCACGCTCGGTGACCGGGTCCGTGACGTGGTGGCGGGCGGTTTCCGCCTGGTCGACCTGGTCGAACCGGAATGGCCCGCCTGGAACGACCAGGAGTGGGGTGGCTGGTCCCCGCTGCGCGGCAACCTGATCCCGGGCACGGCGATCTTCGTGTGCGAGCGGGACTGACGTCTCTCCGGGGGACGACCGCGTACGACACTGGGACCGTGATCCGCACCGAAGCCCTGGACCGCCTGCCCGTCCGCACCGCCGTGCCCGCCCTGCGGCGCGCGCTCGACGACCGGGGCGTCGCCGTGCTGTGCGCCCCGCCCGGCACCGGAAAGACGACGCTCGTCCCGCTGGTGCTGGCCGGGCTGACCGGGGACGGCCCGGTGCGCCGGGTCGTGGTCGCCGAGCCGCGCCGGCTCGCCGCCCGTGCGGCGGCGCGGCGGATGGCCTGGCTGCTGGGCGAGCAGCCGGGCGAACGGGTCGGGTTCACGGTGCGCGGCGAGCGTGTGGTGGGGCGGGGGACGGTGGTGGAGGTCGTGACCACCGGGGTGCTGCTCCAGCGGCTCCAGCGCGACCAGGAGCTGTCCGGGGTCGACGCGGTGATCATCGACGAGTGCCACGAGCGGCACCTGGACGCGGACACGGTGGCGGCCTTCCTCCTGGACGTACGGGAGACGATCCGGCCCGATCTGCGGCTGGTGGCGGCGTCCGCGACGACGGACGCGGAGGGCTGGGCGCGGCTGCTGGGCGACGCCCCGGTGATCGAGGCCGAGGGCGTCTCGCATCCGGTGGAGGTTCTCTGGGCGCCGCCCGCGCGGCCGGTGAAGCCTCCGCACGGGGGTGGGGCCTCCCCTGGTCGAGCGCAGCCGAGAGCTTGGGGAAGGGTCGATCCGGCGCTGCTGACGCATGTGGCGGCGACCGTGCGGCGGGCGCTGGCGGAGCGGGAGGGGGACGTGCTCTGTTTCCTGCCCGGGGTCGGCGAGATCGGGCGGGTGGCCGGGCAGCTCGCGGGGGTGGACGCGGAGGTGCTCCAGGTGCACGGGCGGGCTCCGGCCGCCGTGCAGGACGCGGTGCTGGCCGGGTCGTCCGGCGTACGGCGGGTGGTGCTGGCGACCTCGGTGGCGGAGTCGTCGCTGACGGTGCCCGGCGTCCGGGTCGTCGTGGACTCGGGGCTCGCCCGGGAGCCCCGTACCGACCATGCCCGGGGGCTGAGCGCGCTGACGACCGTACGGGCCTCGCTGGCGGCCGGGCGGCAGCGCGCCGGGCGGGCGGGGCGCGAGGCTCCGGGGGCGGTGTACCGCTGCTGGGACCGGGCCGAGGAGGGGCGGCTCGCGCGCTTCCCGGCCCCGGAGATCAAGGTGGCCGACCTCGCGGCGTTCGCGCTCCAGGCGGCGTGCTGGGGCGATCCGGACGCCTCCTCGCTCGCCCTGCTGGACCCGCCGCCCGCCGGGGCGATGGGCGCGGCCCGGGAGGTGCTGGGCGCGATCGGCGCGGTGGACGGCGACGGCCGGGTCACCGAGCGCGGCGTACGGATGTCCCGGCTCGGGCTGCACCCCCGGCTGGCACGGGCGCTGCTGGACGGGGCGGCGGAGGCCGGGGCGCGGCGGGCGGCCGAGGTGGTGGCGCTGCTGAGCGAGGAGCCGCCGAGGGAGTACGGGGACGATCTCGCGGCGGCGCTGCGGACCGCCCGCCGGGGCCAGGACGGGTACGCGGCGCGCTGGAAGCAGGAGGTGCGGCGGCTGTCGGGGCAGGCGGACGCTGCGGGCCCCGGGCAGTCACCGGGATCCGGGGCCACGCCGGGATCCGGGGCCGCGCCGGGATCCGGGGCCGCGCCGGGCCCTGGCTCCGGCTCCGGCTTCGGTTCCGGCTTCGGCTCGGGGCGCTCCGGCTCGGGGCGCTCCGGTGAAGGCCGTTCCGGTTCCGGTTCCGGCGCGGGGCGGTCCGATGACGCCGTCGTCGGGCTCGTCGCCGCCCTCGCGTTCCCCGAGCGGGTGGCGCGGGCCCGGGGCGACGGGGCGTTCCTGATGGCGTCGGGCACGGGCGCGGAGCTGCGGGAGGGGTCGCCGCTGCGCCGCTCGCCCTGGCTGGCCGTGGCGGTCGCGGACCGGCCCGCCCACGCGGCCTCCGCCCGGGTGCGGCTGGCGGCGGTGCTCGACGAGGACACCGCGCTGGCGGCCGCCGGGCATCTGCGGGTGCGGGGCGAGGAGGTCCGCTGGGTGGACGGCGAGGTGGTGGCCCGGTCGGTGGACCGGCTGGGGGCGGTGGAGCTGGCGGTACGGCCGCTGAAGCAGCCCGATCCGGAGCTGGTGCGCGGGGCCCTGGTGGAGGGGTTGCGGCGCGAGGGGCTCGGGCTGCTGCGCTGGAGCCGGGAGACCGAGCAGCTGCGGTCGCGCCTGGCGTTCCTGCACCGGGTGCTGGGGGCGCCGTGGCCGGATGTGTCGGACGGGGCGTTGCTGGCGGACCCGGACGCGTGGCTGGAGCCCGAGCTGTCGCGGGCCCGTCGCCGCTCCGACCTGGGCCGGATCGACGCGGGCCAGGCACTGCGCCGGCTGCTGCCCTGGGCGACCGGGGAGGCGGCCCGGCTGGACGAGCTGGCGCCGGAGCGGATCGAGGTGCCGAGCGGGTCCCGGATCCGGGTGGAGTACGGCGGGGAGCAGCCCGTACTGGCCGTGAAGCTCCAGGAGCTGTTCGGGCTGGCCGAGACGCCCCGGGTGGCCGGGGTGCCGGTCCTGGTGCATCTGCTCTCCCCCGCCGGGCGCCCGGCGGCCGTCACCGCCGACCTGGCGTCCTTCTGGCGGGAGGGCTACCGGGCGGTGCGGGCGGAGCTGCGGGGCCGCTACCCGAAGCACCCGTGGCCGGAGGACCCCGCGACCGTACCGGCGACGCGGTACACCTCGGCGCGGCTCAGGCGTTCGTAGCGCTCTGCGGCCGCCGCGAGCGGGCCTCCAGCCACAGGGCGAGCGCGGCCAGTGCGATACCGAGGCCGAGGAAGCCCCAGGGCAGGTACGAGGTGAGGAGGAGAACCAGGACGCGCTGGGACTTCACCAGGTCGACGGTGTCGGCGATGTAGTCCTCGCGCATCTTCACATGGCCGGAGAACGCGGTGACGGTGTCCTCGGACATGCCCATCTTCTTGGCGTCGCGCAGCTCTTCGCGGTGGATCTCCTCGCCGTTGACGGGGGCCCCGGTGACCGGATCGACCCAGAACATCCGCTTGGTGGTGTACCAGCGGGTCATGCCGGTCTGCGCGATCTGCTCGGCGGTGATGCCCTCGATGGGCATCTTCTTCGGCATGGCGACCTCGGTCCACGGGATCGTCTGCTCGAAGTAGTAGACCTCCAGGCCCCGGAAGGTGCGGGTGCCCCTGTAGTGGATGGGGGCGGTGGTGCGGGTCTGGGCGTCGAAGTACTCGTAGTCCCGCTTCTCGGTGAGGAAGGGCCACTTGAACTCGATGCCCTCGCGGCGGACCGGGTCGCCGTCGACCATCTCGCCGGTGGCGTTGACGGGGGCCTGGGTGTGGGCGTCGAAGATGTAGCGCTCGGGGATGGCGGAGACCATCGAGCCGTCGGGGCCCTCGATGTAGGAGAGCGCGTCCCAGACGACGACGTCCCGCCCGGCGCTGCGTTCGATCTTCTCGGACTCCTCCACGTTGCCCTTGAGGGTCTGGACGATGGTGACCTTGTCGACCTTCTTCGCCTTGAGGGTGGTGTAGTCGAGGAGGACGGCGGGCTTCGCCTCCAGGACGATCTCCTGGTACTGGCTCGGCGGGACCTTGGCCAGGCGCGGGAAGGCGTACCAGCGCAGCAGGGGCGACAGGGCTGCGAAGAACACGGCGAGGGCCAGGAGTACGAGACCGGCTCGGCGGCGCATGGTGATGACCTCTTCCCTCTGCGGCGGCTATCTCTTCGGTCCCGGGACGGTGGTCAGCAGGGGTTTCGGCGAGGTCTCCCCGGCCGGGGAGCCGACGGCGGAGACGGTGAACACGAGCGCGAGGGCGGCGGCCAGTCCGATGGCGGTGGCGACGAGGGCACGCATGCTCGGCCTCCCGGGGCGGTGGTCCGGTTACGGCGGCCTGATGGGCCGTCAGGGATGGGGCACCGTAGCAACCGGGGCGCGAGATGAGAACAGAGCGGACAGCCCCTCGGCCGGGTGGCCGAGGGGCTGTGCGGTGGTCCTGCGGTGGTCTTGCGGTGGAGAGGGTCAGGGCTTGGTGGCCGCGGGGGTCTCCGTCGCGTCAGGGGCCTCGGGCGCGGGGGGCTCCGTCGCGTCCGGGGTCTCGGGCGCGGGGGTCTCCGTCGCGTCAGGGGTCTCGGCCGGCTCTTCCGGAGCCGTCTCCTCCGGGGCCTCGACGGTGAGTTCGACGACGATCGAGGCGCCGCCCTCGGTGGTGAGGCGCAGCAGGTACGTGCCCTCGTTGTCGTCGGCGAAGATCTCCGGGAGCCGCAGTTGCCCCTCGGCGTCCGTCGTCAGGCCGGTGAGGGTACGGACCGGCTCGCCGTCCGCGTCCTCGAAGTACGGGCCCTTGTCGTTGTCGATGGCGCCCAGGCGGTCCTTGACCATGGTGGCGGTGACGGCCACTCCGGCCGCGGCGGCGTCCTTGTAGGTGGCCTTGACGGTGACGGCGTCCGCGAACTTCTCGCCGGGGGCGGCGACGAGCGCCTTCTCGTCGGTGCGGGCGATCGCGTCGGCCTGGCGGGCGGTGACGGTCGCCGCGTATGTCAGGGTGCGCAGCCGGCCGGTGCCCGCGACCGCGGTCACGGTGAACTCCCCGGCCTTCTCGCCGGCCTGGAGCTTCGGCGCGGTGGCGGTGCCGTCGGCCCCGGTCCGTACCGTCACGGTCTTCGTGCCGCCGGCGAAGAGCGTGCCGGTGTCGCCGGTGACGGTGAAGGTGACGGGCACCTTGGCGAGCGGGGCGCCGGCCGCGTTGCGCGCCAGTACGGAGACCCGCTCGTCGAACTCCTGGCCCGCGGTGGCGCGCAGCGGTCCGGTGCCCGCGTTCTCCAGGGAGCCGAAGGTTTCGGACGGCGGCGTCGGCGTGGGGGTGGGCGGCTTCGGCGTCGGGCTGGTGGAGCCGCCGCCACCGGGCTTCGTGGGGTCCGGGCTCGGCTTGCCGCCGGGCTTGGACGGGGAGGGCTTCGGAGTCGGGGTGGCACTGGGGCCGGTGCCCGAGCCGGAGCCGGTGCCCGGACGCGGGCTCGGGGTGGGGGTGCTCGGGGTGGAGGGGAGCGTGCCGGTGCCGTCGGGGATCTCGTGCGTACCGCGCTGGTAGTAGGAGAACCAGGAGCGGACCGTGCGCAGGTACTCCGTCGACCGGTTGTAGCTCAGCACGGCCTGGTCGAGGTCGGCGGCGAGGGCCAGATCGCGGTCATTGGCGCAGAGGTAGCGGCCGGCGGCGAGAGCCGCGTCGTAGATGTTGTTGGGGTCCTTGCGGCCGTCGCCGTTGGCGTCCTGGCCCCAGGAGGCCCAGGTCGAGGGGATGAACTGCATCGGGCCGACCGCGCGGTCGTGGACCGCGTCGCCGTCGTACGCCCCGCCGTCGGTGTCCTTGATCAGTGCGAAGCCCTGGCCGTTGAGGGCCGGGCCGAGGATGCGGGGGCTGGCGGTGCCCTGGGCGTCGACACGGCCGCCGCGGGCCTGCCCGGACTCGACCTTGCCGATCGCGGCGAGGAGTTGCCAGGGCAGCCGGCAGGAGGGGTCGGTGGACGCGACGGTCCGCTCGGCCTGCTTGTAGGCGGCCAGGACCGAGGCGGGGATGCCCGCTTCCGCGCTGCCCGCCGCCGGGAGGCCGCTGGACGAACCGGGCCGGTCGGGTGTGACCAGGGGCGGAAGGTCCGTGTAGTAGGGCGAGTTACCGGTGGCGGCGCCGTCGGTCTCGCCGCTCGCGGTGTCCTCGCCCGCCGCCGTCGGGTCGCCGCTGCCCGCGGATCCGTCGGCCAGGGTCGCCGCGGGCGCCTGTGAGGCCGTGAGGGCCGCCACCGCGGCCGCCGCCACCGCGGTGGTCGTGGCTCCCTTGCGCAGACGTCGGCGCATGTGCGCTGCCATACGTTCCGGTCCCTCCCCCTCGAAGGCTGCTCGCGCTCCCCAGCGCTACGACTCCAGCGACCCTACGGCACCTTCTGTCGCCCAGGCACCGAGGGCTGACCGCTTCTTACTGTTTTTTCACGTTCGCTGGCGCACGTGGTGGCGCACGTTGTCCGGCGGGCCACGAAAGGGTGCCCCGGCGGTCCCGCATACTTGCCGCCATGCCGTTCACGATCAGTCATGCAGCCGCCGTGCTCCCGGCGATCCGCCGGAACGGGACCGGCCGGTGGCCGCTGTTCCCCTCGGCCCTGGTCGCCGGTTCGTTCGCGCCCGACATCACCTACTTCGCGGACACGGTGGTTCCCGGGGCGATGGAGTTCGGGTCGTTCACGCACACGTTCGCCGGGATCGTCACGGTGAACGTGGCCATCGCCGCCGTGCTGGTCGCGGTGTGGGCGCTGCTGCGGGAGCCGCTGGTGGCGCTGCTGCCGGCGCGGGTACGGGGCCGCGTGCACGCCTTCGTCCGGGGGCGGCGGTGGACGCGGGCCTCGTTCGGTCCGTCCGCCTGGCTGTGGTTCGCCGCCTCGGGGGCGCTGGGCGCGGCCACGCATGTGGTGTGGGACGCGTTCACCCACCACAGCCGGTGGGGCACGGAGCTGCTGCCGTTCCTGAACCGGAGCGTCGGCGGCTTCCCGGTGTTCCAGTTCGTGCAGTACGGGAGTTCGGCGCTGGCCCTCGTGGTGATCGGCTGGTTCGTCGCCACCGGGCTGCGCCGGACCGCGGCGCTCCCCGTGCCCGTGGAGGTGCCGGTGCTCGGCCCCCGGGAGCGATGGGGTGCGCTCGGTCTGCTGGCGCTGTGCGTGCTGGCCGGTGTCGTCCACCGGTGCGCCCGTTGGTACGCCCACTTCGGCCGGGTGGAGAGCCCGCTCGACATCATTCCGACGGCCTGCTTCGGCGCGGGCGCGGGGCTGGCGGCCGGACTGCTGCTGTACGGGGTGTGGATGCTGCTGCGACGGGGGACGCGGGGACCCGGCCGGCCCGTGTCCGTACCGGAGGAGCCGCGGACACAGGCGCCGGCCGGCCGGGGGTAGCGGCGGAGCCGATGAGGGCGGGCCCGGAACCGTGGTTCCGGGCCCGCCCTTCCGTCCGTCTGCTCGTGGCTCAGTGCGCGGCGGACTCCCAGTCCTCGCCGACGCCGACGGAGACGTCGAGCGGGGCGCGCAGCTCGACGGCGTGGGCCATCTCGTGGCGCAGGATCTCCTCCACCCGCTTCCGCTCGCCCTTCGCGATCTCCAGGACGATTTCGTCGTGGACCTGGAGCAGCATCCGCGAGGTCAGCCCGGCCTCGGTCAGCGCCTTGTCCACCCGCAGCATCGCGACCTTGACGATGTCCGCGGCGGTGCCCTGGATCGGGGCGTTGAGCGCCATGCGCTCGGCGGCCTCGCGGCGCTGGCGGTTGTCGCTGTTGAGGTCGGGGAGATAGCGGCGGCGGCCGAGGATCGTCTCGGTGTAGCCGGTGGCCCGGGCCTCCTCGACGACCCGGTGGAGATAGTCCCGCACCCCGCCGAACCGCTCGAAGTAGGTGTCCATCAGCACCCGGGCCTCGGCCGGGTCGATGTTCAGCTGCTGGGAGAGGCCGAACGCGGAGAGACCGTAGGCCAGGCCGTAGGACATGGCCTTGATCTTGCGGCGCATCTCCGCGTCGACCGCGTCCTTCTCGACGCCGAAGACCTGCGAGGCGACCGTGGTGTGCAGGTCCTCGCCGGAGGTGAACGCCTCGATGAGACCGGCGTCCTCGGAGAGGTGCGCCATGACCCGCAGCTCGATCTGGCTGTAGTCCGCCGTCATCAGCGTCTCGAAGCCCTCGCCGACGACGAAGCCCCGGCGGATGGCCCGGCCCTCGTCGGTGCGGACGGGGATGTTCTGGAGGTTCGGGTCGGTGGAGGAGAGCCGGCCGGTCGCGGCGACCGTCTGGTTGAACGTGGTGTGGATGCGGCCGTCGGCGGCGATCGTCTTGATCAGGCCCTCGACGGTGACCCGCAGCTTGGCCTGCTCGCGGTGGCGCAGCATCAGGACCGGCAGCTCGTGCTCGGTCTGCGCGGCCAGCCAGGCCAGCGCGTCCGCGTCCGTGGTGTATCCCGTCTTGGTCTTCTTCGTCTTCGGCAGGCCCAGCTCGTTGAAGAGGATCTCCTGGAGCTGCTTGGGCGATCCGAGGTTGAACTCGCGGCCCACGGCCGCGTGCGCCTCCTTCACCGCCTGCTGCACGGTCCCGGCGAACTGCTGCTCCATGCCTTCGAGGTGGGTCCGGTCGGCGGCGATGCCGTGACGCTCCAGGCGGGCCAGGAGGATGGAGGTCGGCAGCTCCATGTCGTGGAGCAGCTCGGCCGCGCCGACCTCCTTGAGCCGGGTGGTGAACGCGTCGCCCAGGTCGAGCACGGCGCGGGCCTGCGCCATCAGGGCGTCCTGTTCGGCCCGGTCGTCCGCGCCGAAGGCCAGCTGCCCGTCGGCGGCGGCGGCCGGGGCCAGCTCGCGGCCCAGATACTCCACGGCCAGCGCGTCCAGCGCGAAGGAGCGGCGGCCCGGCTTCACCAGATACGCGGCGAGCGCGGTGTCCATGGTGACGCCTTCGAGCTGCCAGCCCATCTCCGGGAAGACCCGCATGACGTTCTTCGCGTTGTGCAGGACCTTGGGGCGCGCCGGATCCGCGGCCCAGGCGGCGAACGCCCGCCCGTCGGCCTCGTCCAGCTGCGTCGGGTCCAGCCAGGCGGCGGCCCCGTCGGCGGCGGCGAGCGCGACCTCGGTGACCGTGCCGGCCCCCAGCGACCAGGTGTCGACGGTCATGACGCCGAGCGGCTGCGCGCCGTGCTCCTCCAGCCAGGGGGCGACCTCGCCGGAGCCGAGGACGGCCCCGTCCAGCTCGATCCCGGCGGCGGGCGCGGGCGGCTCGGCCTCCGCCGCCCCCGGGTCGACGGCGAGGAGGCGCTCGCGCAGGCTCGGGTTGCGGATCTCCAGTATGTCCAGGACGCCGGTGACCGCCGTGCGGTCGTAGGGGGCGCGCTCCAGCTCGGCCGGGGTCTTCGGCAGCTCCACGTCCCGGACCATCTCGGTCAGCACGCGGTTCATCTTCACCGCGTCCAGGTGGTCGCGGAAATTCTGCCCGGCCTTGCCCTTGACCTCGTCGGCCCGCTCGACGAGCTCGGCGAACGAACCGAACTGGTTGATCCACTTCGCGGCCGTCTTCTCGCCGACGCCGGGGATGCCCGGGAGGTTGTCCGACGGGTCGCCGCGCAGGGCGGCGAAGTCCGGATACTGCTGCGGGGTGAGCCCGTACTTCTCGACGACCTTCTCCGGGGTGAACCGGGTCAGCTCGGAGACCCCCTTGGTGGGGTACAGCACGGTCACATGGTCCGTGATCAGCTGGAAGGAGTCCCGGTCGCCGGTGACGATCAGCACCTCGAACCCGGCCGCCTCGGCCTGGGTCGCCAGCGTCGCGATGACGTCGTCCGCCTCGAACCCGTCCACCGCGAACCGGTCCGCGTGCATCGCGTCCAGCAGCTCGCCGATCAGCTCGACCTGCCCCTTGAACTCGTCGGGGGTCTTGGAGCGGTTCGCCTTGTACTCCGGGAACTCCTGCGCCCGCCACGTCTTGCGGGACACGTCGAACGCGACCGCGAAGTGCGTGGGCGCCTCGTCACGCAGGGTGTTCGCCAGCATCGACATGAAGCCGTACACGGCGTTCGTCGGCTGCCCCACCGCCGTCGTGAAATTCTCCGCGGGCAGGGCGAAGAACGCCCGGTACGCCAGGGAGTGCCCGTCCATGAGGAGCAGGCGCGGTCGGTTGTCTGCCGTCTTCTTCGATGCCGTCTCAGCCACGCCCCCGATCCTGCCACGGACCACTGACAATCCGGACCGGCACGACTTCCGCGGGGCCGTGACAGGATCGATGGTGAGGACATGAACATCAGCACGCCGCCACGTGGACGAGCGCTCGAAGGGGAGCAGCATCATGGCCACCAAGCCGCCGACCGGTGACCCGGTCCAGGACGCCCCGCAGGTCGAAGCGGCCCCGCACGCCGCCGCCGGGCTGCCCGCCGTCGCCCACTCCCTGCGCATCGCGAGGCAGCAGATGGGCGTGCGCCGCACCGCGCAGACCCTCCTCAAGGTCAACCAGAAAGACGGCTTCGACTGCCCCGGCTGCGCCTGGCCCGAGGGCGACAAGCGGCACACCGCCGAATTCTGCGAGAACGGCGCCAAGGCCGTGGCCGAAGAAGCGACCCTGCGCCGCGTCACCCCCGACTTCTTCGCCGCGCACCCCGTCGCCGACCTCGCCGGGCGCAGCGGCTACTGGCTGGGGCAGCAGGGCAGGATCACCCACCCGGTGTACCTCCCCGAGGGCGCCGACCGCTACGAGGCCGTCACCTGGGACCGGGCCTTCGCGATCATCGCCGAGGAGCTGACCGCCCTCGGCTCCCCCGACGAGGCCCTCTTCTACACCTCCGGCCGCACCAGCAACGAGGCCGCGTTCCTGCTCCAGCTCTTCGCCCGCGAGTTCGGCACCAACAACCTGCCGGACTGCTCCAACATGTGCCACGAGTCGTCCGGCTCGGCGCTCACCGAGACCATCGGCATCGGCAAGGGCAGCGTTTCCCTGGAAGACCTCCACCAGGCCGACCTGATCATCGTCGCCGGCCAGAACCCCGGCACCAACCACCCCCGGATGCTGTCCGCCCTGGAGAAGGCCAAGCAGTCAGGGGCGAAGATCATCTCGGTGAATCCGCTGCCCGAGGCGGGCCTGGAGCGGTTCAAGAACCCCCAGACCCCGCAGGGCATGATCAAGGGCACCCCGCTCAACGACCTCTTCCTCCAGATCCGCATCGGCGGCGACCAGGCCCTCTTCCGGCTCCTCAACAAGCTCATCCTCGCCACCGAGGGCGCCGTCGACACCGCGTTCGTCACCGAGCACACCCACGGTTACGAGCAGTTCGCCAAGGCCGCCGAAGCAGCCGACTGGGACGAGACGCTGAAGGCCACCGGGCTCACCCGCGCCGAGATCGAGCAGGCGCTCGCCCTCGTCCTCGCCTCGAAGCGCACCATCGTCTGCTGGGCGATGGGACTCACCCAGCACAAGCACTCCGTGCCCACCATCCGCGAAGTCGTCAATTTCCTTCTGCTGCGCGGAAACATCGGCCGCCCCGGCGCCGGCGTCTGCCCCGTGCGCGGCCACTCCAACGTCCAGGGCGACCGCACCATGGGCATCTTCGAACGGCCCGCACCGGCCTTCCTCGACGCCCTCGACAAGGAGTTCGGCATCACCTCGCCCCGCCACCACGGCATGGACGTGGTGCGCTCCATCCAGGCGCTCCGCGACGGCGAGGCGAAGGTCTTCTTCGCCATGGGCGGCAACTTCGTCGCGGCCACCCCCGACACCACCGTCACCGAGGCCGCGATGCGCCGCGCCCGCCTCACCGTCCACGTCTCGACCAAGCTCAACCGCTCCCACGCCGTCACCGGCGCCCGCGCCCTGATCCTCCCGACACTGGGCCGCACCGACAAGGACGTACAGGCGTCCGGCAAGCAGTTCGTCACCGTCGAGGACTCCATGGGCCTGGTCCACGCCTCCCGCGGCAACCTCGCCCCCGCAAGCCCCCACCTGCTCTCCGAGCCGGCCATCGTCGCCCGCCTCGCCCGCGCGGTCCTCGGCGCCGGCTCCCGTACACCGTGGGAGGCCTTCGAGCGGGACTACGCCACCATCCGCGACCGCATCTCCCGCGTCGTCCCCGGCTTCCAGGACTTCAACACCCGCATCGCCGCCCACCCCGGCGGCTTCGCCCTCCCGCATGCCCCCCGCGACGAGCGCCGCTTCCCCACCGCCACCGGCCGCGCCATCTTCACCGCCGCCCCCGTCGAGTACCCCGAACTCCCCGACGGCAGGCTCCTGTTGCAGACCCTGCGCTCCCACGACCAGTACAACACCACCATCTACGGCCTCAACGACCGCTACCGGGGCATCAAGGGCGGCCGCCGCATCGTCATGGTCAACCCCGAGGACGCCGCCGCCCTCGGCCTCACCGACGGCACCTACACCGACCTCGTCAGCGAGTGGAAGGACGGCGTGGAACGCCGCGCGGAAGGCTTCCGCGTCGTCCACTACCCCACCGCCCGGGGCTGCGCCGCCGCCTACTACCCGGAGACCAACGTCCTGGTCCCCCTCGACTCCACGGCCGACACCAGCAACACCCCGGCCAGCAAGTCCGTCGTCATCCGCTTCGAGGAGCCCCGCACCGCCCCCGGCAGCGACTGAGAACCGCCACCCCCTAAGCGTGCGCTCAGCCGTCTGATAAGAACAGTGCAGACAGCAACGAACCAGCGCAGCAGACGAACGGAGCAGGATCCATGGGCGAGCACACCGCACCCCTCTTCCCGCAGGAAGTCATCGACGAGTACGCGGCACTCGGCATCGACCTGCCCGCCCTCTTCTCCGCCGGCCACCTCGGCGAGCGCATGGGCGTCACCATCGTCGAGGCCGCCGCCGACCGCGTCGTCGGCACCATGCCCGTCGAGGGCAACACCCAGCCCTACGGCCTCCTGCACGGCGGCGCCTCCGCCGTCCTCGCCGAGACCCTCGGCTCCATCGGCTCCATGCTCCACGGCGGCGCGAACAAGATCGCCGTCGGCGTCGACCTCAACTGCACCCACCACCGGGGCGTCCGCAACGGCCTCGTCACCGGCGTCGCCACCCCCGTACACCGGGGCCGCTCCACCGCCACGTACGAGATCGTCATCACCGACGACCAGGACAAGCGGGTCTGCACCGCACGCCTCACCTGCCTGCTCCGCGACACCCCCAAGCCCGAAGCGAACTGACCCCGCCCACCGACCCCCGTCACAGCACGCGAACGGCCCGCCGGCCCCGACCGGCGGGCCGTTCGCCGTCCACGACCACACCGCATTCCGGACCACGCACCCCCATAACCGGTGCCCCTCAAGGAAGTTGGTGGAAACACACGGTCAACACCCTTGACGGCGGAACCCGTTCCATGACCTGCTTCAACAGCGACACCGGCCCGCCGACGCAGCACACATATCCCACACATGTAACACTGCGTAACGTTTGCGCAATACACGAAAAACCCGGCACCCCCCACCCCCGCACCCCCGGCCCGCCTCCCCCCACCCCCTCGCGCCCCGGCCCCCGCGACAGCACCAAGATCACCCCAAGCCCCTTAGCAGAGCTGCGCGTTCTCACCATGTGGGCAAGGCCCAGTCCAGGCGAAACCCGCACATCCCCTCACAGGAACCTCAAGCCTTGCTCAAGGGCATAACAAGAGAGTCACATCCGCAGCCGACCCATCCCTCTGGCCCCCGCCTGCGCTTAGAGTCACGGCCAGTCACCGCGCCGCCGGGCGCGTCTGCTGCACGGCCCTGTACCACCCCAGTACGGCCCGGCGAAGATCACGGCACCTCATGCCCGAGGAGCGCCGCGCCAGGGAAAGGACCCTCTCGTGCGACACCGTTCTTTGCTCATACTCACCGCAGTGCTCACCACCGGAGCACTGACGCTCACCGCCTGCGGGTCGCGCGACGAAGGCAGCAAGGGCAGCGGCGACAGCGGTGGCAAGACCACCGTCGTCATCGGCGTCGACGCCCCCCTGACCGGCTCCCTCTCCGCGCTCGGCCAGGGCATCAAGAACTCCGTGGACCTCGCGGCCAAGACCGCCAACAAGAACAACGAAGTCCCCGGCATCGAGTTCAAGATCGAAGCCCTCGACGACCAGGCCGTCCCCGCCTCCGGACAGGCCAACGCCACCAAGCTCGTCGGCAACCCCGACGTCCTCGGCGCCGTCGGCCCCCTCAACTCCGGCGTCGCCCAGTCCATGCAGGGCGTCTTCGACAAGGCAGACCTCACCCAGGTCTCCCCCGCCAACACCAACCCCGCCCTCAGCCAGGGCGACAACTGGGGCAAGGGCGACCCGAAGCGCGTCTTCAAGACCTACTTCCGCACCTGCGCCACCGACGTCGTCCAGGGCAAGTTCGCCGCCCAGTACCTCTACAACGACGCCAAGAAGAAGAAGGTCTACGTCGTCGACGACAAGCAGACCTACGGCGCCGGCCTCGCCGCCATCTTCTCCGCGGAGTTCGAACGCCTCGGCGGCAAGGTCATCGGCACCGACCACGTCACGGTCAAGGAGACCGACTTCTCCAGCACCGCCGACAAGGTCAAGAGCTCCGGCGCCGACTCCGTCTACTACGGCGGCCAGTACCCCGAGGGCGGCCTGCTCTCCGACCAGATCAAGAAGACCGGCGCCAAGATCCCCACCATGGGCGGCGACGGCATCTACGACCCCGCCTTCATCAGCGCCTCCGGCGAAGCCAACGACGGCGACCTCGCCACCTCCATCGGCTACCCCGTCGAGGCCCTCCCGACCGCCAAGAAGTTCATCGAGGACTACAAGGCCGGCGGCTACAAGGACCCCTACGCGGCCTACGGCGGCTACTCCTACGACGCCGCATGGTCCATCATCCAGGCCGTCAAGGCCGTCGTCGCCGACAACGACGGCAAGCTCCCCGAGGACGCCCGCGCCAAGGTCACCGAGGCCATGTCCAAGGTCTCCTTCGACGGCGTGACCGGCAAGGTCTCCTTCGACGAGTTCGGTGACACCACCAACAAGCAGCTCACCGTCTACGAGGTCCAGAAGGGCGCCTGGAAGGACGTCAAGAGCGCCACGTTCGAGGACTGACCGCCGCAGCACAGCCCCGCCCCACCTGACCCCATCCGCGCGAGGGCGCAAACAGCGCCCTCGCGCGGAGCCATATCCGACAAGCTCATCGGAGGCCCTGCGGTGCACGAACTGCCGCAACAGCTGGCCAACGGCCTCGCCCTCGGCGCCCTCTATGGCCTCATAGCCATCGGGTACACCATGGTGTACGGCATCGTCCAGCTCATCAACTTCGCCCACGGCGAGATCTTCATGATCGGGGGCTTCGGCGCCCTCACCACCTACCTCATGCTCCCCAGCGGCACCACACTCCTCGTGGCCATCCCGCTCATGATCATCGGTGGAGCCATCGCCTCCGTCACCGTGGCCACCGCCGCGGAACGGTTCGCCTACCGGCCCCTGCGCGGCGCCCCCCGCCTCGCCCCGCTCATCACCGCGATCGGCCTCTCGATCGTGCTCCAACAGCTCGTCTGGGGCTTCTACCCCGACGCGAAGAAGCCCCTCAGCTTCCCCGAATTCGGTGGCGACTCCTTCCACCTGCTCGACAACCTCTACCTCCAGCGAGCCGACGCCTTCATCCTCGTACTCGCACCCCTGTGCATGCTCGCCCTCGGCATGTTCGTCTCCAAGAGCCGCAGCGGACGCGCCATGCAGGCCACCGCCCAGGACCCCGACACAGCCAAGCTCATGGGCATCAACACCAACCGCATCATCGTGATGGCCTTCGCCATCGGAGCCGCCTTCGCAGCCGTCGCAGCCGTCGCCTACGGACTCGACAAGGGCCAGATCGGCTGGGAAATGGGCTTCCTCCTCGGACTCAAGGCCTTCACCGCCGCCGTCCTCGGCGGCATCGGCAACATCTACGGAGCCATGGTCGGCGGCGTCGTCCTCGGACTCGCCGAAGCCCTCTCCATCGCCTACATCGAAGAAATCCCCGGCATGCAGCAACTCGGCGGCGGCGCCTGGGCCAACGTCTGGGCCTTCGTCCTCCTCATCGTCGTCCTCCTCGTCAGGCCACAAGGCCTACTCGGCGAGCGCGTCACGGATCGGGCGTGATACCGATGACCACCCAGACCAACCCCACCACGCCCCTCCTCGCCATCCCCGCGGCCCGCGCCATCACCACAGCCGGAGCCGCACTCACCCTCGCCTCCACCTTCCTCGCCTGGACCTGGACCGCCGAATTCCCCGGCGACCTCACCGTCACCGGCTACCCCGGCGGCCTCCAAGTCCTCACCCTCGTCGGCGCAGCCCTCACCCTGCTGTTCACCCTCTCCGGATACGGCATCAAGGGCCTCGGCTGGCTCACCCCCGGCGGCACCAACAGCCCCGTCCGACTCGCCGCCCTCGGCGTCCTCGGCACCATGGGCTTCACCTTCGCCGCCATCGCCATCAAACTCGGCGGCATCGTCAACCTGGAACCCGGAGCCTGGATCGGCCTCGTCGGCGCCCTCATCACCGTCGCCGCCTCCCTCGGCCTCCCCCACGACCAGAACATCACCGACACCACCACCCCCACCCCCCTCGAACGCTTCCTCAACAGCCTCCGCGCCCCCGCACCCGGACGCCCCAAGGAACTCCCCTCCTGGGCCGAAATCCTCATCATCGTCGCCGCCTTCGGCATCGGTCTCTACGTCATCACCTACGGCATCGACACCGAATACCCCGAACTCTTCGTCGGCTACCTGATCATCTCCGGCTTCGCGGTCACCGCGCTCTTCAAGGCCGGCCTCATGGCCCGCCTCTCCGCCCTCACCACCAAATACCGCACCATCGCCGTCGCCGCCGCCTTCGTCGCGGCAGCCGCCTTCCCCTTCACCCAGACCACCGACCAGTTCACCCTCATCGCGGTCAACATCCTCATCTTCGCGACCGTCGCACTCGGACTGAACATCGTCGTCGGCCTGGCCGGACTCCTCGACCTCGGATACGTCGCCTTCCTCGGCGTCGGCGCCTACACAGCCGCCCTCGTCTCCGGCACCACCGCATCCGCCTTCGACGTCCAATTCCCCTTCTGGGCCTCCGTCCTCACCGGCGCCGCCGTCTCCCTCATCTTCGGCGTCGTCATCGGAGCACCCACCCTCCGCCTCCGCGGCGACTACCTCGCCATCGTCACCCTCGGCTTCGGCGAAATCTTCCGCATCGCCGTCGGCAACCTCGACGGCGTCTCCGGACCCCAGATCACCAACGGCCCCAACGGCGTACCGAACATCCCCGACCTCAACTTCCTCGGGTACGACTTCGGCGAATCCCACACCGTCCTGGGCTTCGAACTCGGCTCCTACGCCAACTACTACCTGCTCATGCTGCTCGCGATGATCCTCGTGGTCCTCGTCTTCAGCCGAGCCGGCAGCTCCCGCATCGGCCGCGCCTGGGTCGCCATCCGCGAGGACGAGACCGCCGCCACCGCCATGGGCATCAACGGCTTCCGCGTCAAACTCATCGCCTTCGCCCTCGGCGCCACCCTCGCCGGCATCGCCGGCACCGTACAGGCCCACGTCCAGAGCACCGTCGTCCCCGAGATGTACGTCTTCGCCGGACCCGTGCCGCCCAACTCCGCCTTCCTCCTCGCCGCCGTCATCCTCGGCGGCATGGGAACCATCAGCGGACCCCTCATCGGCGCCACGCTCCTCTACATGATCCCGGCCAAGCTCCAGTTCCTCCAGGACTACCAGCTCCTCGGCTTCGGCCTCGCCCTCATCCTCCTCATGCGCTTCCGCCCCGAAGGCCTCATCGCCAACCGCCGCGCCAAGCTCGAATACCACGAGACCGACCAGCTCGACGCAGCCGACAAAACCCTGGCAGGCACCACCTCCGGCACCACGAAGGCGGGGGCGTGAACACCATGACCACCACCACACCCGAAACCGCCACCACCGTGCTCGACGCGAGCGGCGTCACCATGCGCTTCGGCGGACTCACCGCCGTACGCAACGTCGACCTCACCGTCAACGCAGGCGAGATCGTCGGCCTCATCGGCCCCAACGGCGCCGGCAAGACCACCTTCTTCAACTGCCTCACCGGCCTCTACGTCCCCACCGAAGGCAAAGTCCGCTACAAGGGCACCGTCCTGCCGCCCAAGCCCCACCTCGTCACCCAGGCAGGCATCGCCCGCACCTTCCAGAACATCCGGCTCTTCGCCAACATGACCGTCCTGGAAAACGTCCTCGTCGGACGCCACACCCGCACCAAAGAAGGCCTCTGGTCCGCCCTCCTGCGCGGACCCGGCTTCAAGAAGGCCGAAGCCGCCTCCCACGAACGCGCCAAGGAACTCCTGGAGTTCATCGGCCTCCAGGACAAGGCCGACCACCTCGCGCGCAACCTCCCCTACGGAGACCAGCGCAAGCTGGAAATCGCCCGCGCACTCGCCAGCGACCCCGGCCTCCTCCTCCTGGACGAGCCCACCGCCGGCATGAACCCCCAGGAAACCCGCGTCACCGAAGAACTCATCTTCGCCATCCGCGACATGGGCATCGCCGTCCTCGTCATCGAGCACGACATGCGCTTCATCTTCAACCTCTGCGACCGCGTCGCCTGCCTCGTCCAGGGCGAGAAACTCGTCGAAGGCACCCCCGGCGACGTCCAGGCCGACGAACGCGTCGTCGCCGCCTACCTCGGCACCCCCTTCGAAGACGCCCCCGGCGCCGACGAAGTCGCCGAAGTCGAAGCAGCGGAGGCGCACAGCACCACCCGCACAGAAGGGGAAACCCAGTGACCGCCCTGCTAGAGGTCGAAGACCTCCGCGTCGCCTACGGCAAGATCGAAGCCGTCAAGGGCATCTCCTTCTCCGTCGAAGCCGGCCAGGTCGTCACCCTCATCGGCACCAACGGCGCCGGCAAGACCACCACCCTGCGCACCCTCTCCGGACTCCTCAAGCCCTCCGGCGGCCGCATCACCTTCGACGGGAAACCCCTCGGCAACGTCCCCGCGCACAAGATCGTCGCGCTCGGACTCGCCCACTCCCCCGAAGGCCGGCACATCTTCCCCCGCCTCACCATCGCGGAGAACCTCCAGCTCGGAGCGTTCCTCCGCACCGACAAGGCGGGCATCGAGAAGGACATCCAGCGCGCCTACGACCTCTTCCCCATCCTCGGGGAACGCCGGAAACAGGCCGCAGGCACCCTCTCCGGCGGCGAGCAGCAGATGCTCGCCATGGGACGCGCCCTGATGTCCCAGCCCAAACTGCTCATGCTCGACGAGCCCTCCATGGGCCTCTCCCCGATCATGATGCAGAAGATCATGGAAACCATCGTCGAGCTCAAGGCGGCGGGCACCACGATCCTGCTCGTCGAGCAGAACGCCCAGGCCGCCCTGTCCCTCGCGGACCAGGGTCACGTCATGGAGGTCGGCAAGATCGTCCTCTCCGGCCCCGGCTCGGACCTCCTCCACGACGAGTCGGTCCGCAAGGCCTACCTCGGCGAGGACTGACGCCCCTGCCGTACGGAAGAGGCCCGCACCCGGTTCCCCGGTTGCGGGCCTCTCTCGTTGCGTACGTGTACGGGTACGCCGTGTACGCGGCTACTCCGCCGACTGCTTCTTCTCCTCGGCGTCCGCGATCAACGCCTCCGCGAGCTGCTGCATCGACATCCGCCGGTCCATCGACGTCTTCTGGATCCACCGGAACGCGGCCGGCTCGGAGAGCCCGTAATCCGTCTGCAGGATGCTCTTGGCCCGGTCCACCAGCTTCCGGGTCTCCAGCCGCTGGGACAGGTCCGCGATCTCGCTCTCCAGCGCCTTCAGCTCGGCGAACCGGGAGACGGCCATCTCGATGGCGGGCACGACGTCGCTCTTGCTGAACGGCTTCACGAGGTACGCCATGGCCCCGGCGTCCCGGGCCCGCTCGACGAGGTCGCGCTGCGAGAAGGCGGTGAGCATGAGGACCGGGGCGATGGACTCCTCGGCGATCTTCTCGGCGGCGGAGATCCCGTCGAGGACCGGCATCTTCACGTCCAGGATGACCAGGTCGGGCCGGTGCTCCCGGGCCAGCTCGACGGCCTGCTGCCCGTCGCCCGCCTCACCGACGACGGAGTAGCCCTCCTCCTCCAGCATCTCCTTGAGATCGAGGCGGATGAGGGCCTCGTCCTCGGCGATGACGACGCGGGTCGTCAGCGGCGGGACGTGCGACTTGTCGTCGTCGACGGCGTCTACGGGCTGGGGCGACTCGGGGGTGGTCACGGGGCTCCTCGGTAAGGACAGGGGTGAGCTCCCAAGAGCCTACCTAGTTACGGTATGTTTGAGGCACGGAGGGTCCTCGGTATCCTTCGTTTCGAAGGGGCCCCGGTAGCCCAGCGGCAGAGGCGATGGATTCAAAACCCATACAGCGTCGGTTCGAATCCGACTCGGGGCACTTCTCCTTGGATTTCAAGGTTCAGCAACAGTTTGGCGATCTTCACCCTTGGCGGTGAACGCGCCTTCGAATCGAGCGCGCACTTTCGAAGATCGCGCAAAACTTCGCCGCATGGATCAGCCCAATCCGTCGAAACGCGACGAAGCACTCGCCCTCTTGCGGAGCGGCACGACCAACCGGGCAGTGGCGGAACGCCTCAACGTGCCACGCGGCACCGTCGGCTGGTGGCTGCACGAGGATCGCAAACGGCGCGGAGTGCAGTACGAGGCGCCGACCGACTGCCCCGTCTGCACGGGCCGGGAACTCGATCATGCGGCGTACGCCTATTTACTGGGCCTGTACCTCGGTGACGGCCACATCACGTCGAAGCGTAGGCAACACCACCTGTCGATTTTCTGCGACGCTTCCTGGCCAGGCATCATCGACGAAGCGGAAACAGCCGTACGCGCAGTCATGCCCATGCCGCGCACCGGGCGGCGGCAGCGAAACAACTGCGTCGAAGTGAAGTCATACAGCAGACACTGGCCCTGCGCCTTCCCCCAACACGGGCCGGGCAAGAAGCACGAGCGGCCGATCGTTCTCGAGGCATGGCAACAGACGATCGTCGACGCCCACCCCTGGCACCTCGTCCGAGGCCTCCTACACTCCGACGGCTGCCGGAACATGAACTGGACGTCGCGCGTCGTCAAGGGCGAACGGAAGCGCTATGAGTACCCCCGGTACTACTTCACCAACGTCTCCGACGACATCCGCCGCCTCTACACCGACACCCTCGACGCCCTCGGCATCACCTGGACGCACTGCACACGCGCGGGCAAGCCCTACAACATCTCCGTAGCCCGACGGGCATCCGTAGCCCTCATGGATGCGCACGTCGGGCCGAAATACTGAACCGCCCTACTTCGGGCTGTCGTCCTCACCGATGTGGTGGACGCGGACCAGGTTCGTGGAGCCGGGGACGCCGGGCGGGGAGCCGGCGGTGATGACGACCACGTCGCCCTTCGCGCAGCGGCCGATGCGCAGGAGTTCCTCGTCGACCTGGGCGACCATCGCGTCCGTGGAGTCGACCTTCGGGCCGAGGAAGGTCTCGACGCCCCAGGTGAGGTTGAGCTGGGCGCGGGTGGCTTCGTCGGGGGTGAAGGCGAGGAGGGGGATGGGTGAGCGGTAGCGGGAGAGGCGCTTGACGGTGTCGCCGCTCTGGGTGAAGGCGACGAGGAACTTGGCGCCGAGGAAGTCGCCCATCTCGGCGGCGGCGCGGGCGACCGCTCCGCCCTGGGTGCGGGGTTTGTTGCGTTCGGTGAGGGGTGGGAGGCCCTTGGCGAGGAGGTCTTCCTCGGCGGCTTCGACGATGCGGGACATGGTGCGCACGGTCTCGATGGGGTATTTGCCGACGCTGGTCTCGCCGGAGAGCATCACCGCGTCGGTGCCGTCGATGATCGCGTTGGCGACGTCGGAGGCTTCGGCGCGGGTGGGGCGGGAGTTGTCGATCATCGAGTCGAGCATCTGGGTGGCGACGATGACCGGTTTGGCGTTGCGCTTGGCGAGTTTGATGGCGCGCTTCTGGACGATCGGGACCTGTTCGAGGGGCATTTCGACGCCGAGGTCGCCGCGGGCGACCATGATGCCGTCGAAGGCGGCGACGATGTCGTCGATGTTGTCGACGGCCTGGGGTTTTTCGACCTTGGCGATGACGGGGAGGCGTCGGCCTTCTTCGTCCATGATGCGGTGGACGTCGTCGATGTCGCGTCCGGTGCGGACGAAGGAGAGGGCGATGAGGTCGGCGCCGGTGCGCAGGGCCCAGCGGAGGTCGTCGATGTCCTTTTCGGAGAGGGCGGGGACGGAGACGGCGACGCCGGGGAGGTTGAGTCCCTTGTTGTCGGAGACCATGCCGCCTTCGATGACGGTGGTGTGGACGCGGGGTCCGTCGACCGCGGTGACTTCGAGCGTGACGCGGCCGTCGTCGACGAGGATGCGTTCGCCGGTGGTGACGTCGGCGGCGAGTCCGTCGTAGGTGGTGCCGCAGATGTCGCCGGTGCCTGCGCCTTCGAGGGGTTCGACGGTGATGGTGAAGGTGTCGCCGCGTTCAAGGAGTACGGGGCCTTCGCGGAAGCGTCCGAGGCGGATCTTCGGGCCTTGAAGGTCGGCGAGGATGCCGACGCTGCGGCCGGTTTCCTCGGATGCCTTGCGTACGTGGTGGTAGCGCTCTTCGTGTTCGGCGTAGCTGCCGTGGCTGAGGTTGAAGCGGGCGATGTCCATTCCCGCTTCGACCAGGGCCTTGATCCGGTCGTATGAGTCGGTTGCGGGTCCCAGGGTACAAACGATTTTCGCTCGGCGCATACGTCGAGCCTAAACCTTACCTACGGGTAGGTATTTGGCTCCGCATGACACCTCAACAACCTTTGGATGAAGGGTTATTGACAAGTGTTGAATTGTGCGGCGGGGTGCTCTGATGAGCGTTTATCCGAGGTTCGGCGGGATGAGGGTGAAGGCTGCTTCGACCTGGGCGTCGATGTTCTGGCGTACGGGTTCGAGGTCGACGGGGGCCGCTTCGGGGGCGGATTCGGCGCGGGCGGAGCGGAGGACTCCGGCGCCGCCGTAGGTCGCGGTGGTGAAGGTGGTTCCGCCGAGGGTGCCGGTGTCGCTGAGTTCGAGGAGGGCGTCGATGCGGGTGTCGAGGGCTTCGGCGTACTCGCGGGCGCGTTGGAGGGCTTCCTGGACGGCTTGGCGGCGGGCGGTGGCGTGGTGGGGGGAGGTGGGGCGCAGGGCCCACCAGGGGCCGTCGATGCGGGTGAGTTCGTGGTCGGCGAGGCGGGCGACGATTTCGCCGAGGACGGTGAAGTCGTTGAGGGTGGCGGTGAGTTGGATGCTGCCGTGGTAGGCGCGGATGCGTTCGCCGCGGCCGTGGCGGGCGAGTTCGGGTCGGATGGTGAGGGTGCCGGTTTCGAGTTTTTCGATGGTGTCGCCGTAGCCCTTGATGAGGTCGAGGGTGGCGGTGTTGCGGCGGTTGAGGTCGTCGAGGGTGGTGCGGCGGTCGGTGTTGCGGGCGGTGAGGGTGACGGCGATGCGGGCGATCTCGGGGTCGACTTCGAGGTGGGCTTCGCCGCGGACGGTGACGCGGGGGGTGGTGGGGGTGGTGTGGGAGGGGTGGGGTGCGGGGGTGTCGGTCATGTGTTCACTGTGGCACGGCGGGTGGCGGGAGGGGGTGTGTCTGGTGGTCATCAGATCGAAACCTGTGCGGGGTGTTGCGGGTGTGGGGTGCTGGGCCAGAATCTACGCGCGTTGCCCTACTGAACGAGGAGTGAAGAGATGCCGTTGAACCGCAGGACGTTTCTGGGCCGTTCGGCCGCCGCGGGTGCGGGTGTGGCGATGGCGGGCGGTGCGGTCGTCGGCTCGGCCGGTGCGGCGCGGGCCGCGGGGCAGGGCCGCGGCCGTGGGCGCTCTTCGAAGCGGTACTCGTTCACGGTGATGGGCACGACCGATCTGCATGGGAACGTTTTCAACTGGGACTACTTCACGGACAAGGAGTACGACGACTCCGCCCACAACGACGTGGGTCTGGCGAAGATCTCGACGCTGGTGGACCAGGTGCGCCGGGAGAAGGGGCGCCGGAACACTCTGTTGATCGACGCGGGTGACACGATCCAGGGCACGCAGCTGTCGTACTACTACGCGAAGGTCGATCCGATCACGGCGCGGCGTGGTCCGGTGCATCCGATGGCGCGGGCGATGAACGCGATCGGTTACGACGCGGCGGCGCTCGGCAATCACGAGTTCAATTACGGGATTCCGGTGCTGCGGAAATTCGAGGAGCAGTGCGATTTTCCGCTGCTGGGGGCGAATGCGCTGGATGCGAAGACGTTGCGGCCGGCGTTCGCCCCGTATGTGATCAAGCGGATGCACACGCCGTGCGGGCGTGATGTGCGGGTGGCGGTGCTGGGGCTGACGAATCCTGGTATCGCGATCTGGGACAAGGCGAATGTGGGCGGGAAGATGGTGTTCCCGGGGCTGGAGGAGCAGGCGGCGAAGTGGGTTCCGAAGCTGCGGTCGATGGGTGCGGATGTGGTGATCGTGTCGGCGCATTCGGGTTCTTCGGGGACGTCGTCGTGGGGTGATCAGTTGCCGTACGTGGAGAACGCGGCGGCTCTGGTGGCGGAGCAGGTGCCGGGGATCGACGCGATTCTGGTGGGGCACGCGCATGTGGAGATCGCCGAGCACTTCGTGACGAACAAGGAGACCGGCCGGCAGGTGGTGTTGTCGGAGCCGGCGAAGTGGGGGCAGCGGCTGACGCTGTTCGACTTCGATGTGGTGTGGGAGAAGGGCCGTTGGGTGGTGGAGAGGGCCGGGTCCCGGGTGCTGAACTCCAATACGGTGCCGGAGGACCCGGAGGTGACGTCGTTGCTGCGGCGTGAGCACCGCGAGGTGGTGGAGTACGTCAACCAGGTGATCGGTACGTCGGTGGTGGCGATGTCGACGGCGGACGCGCCGTGGAAGGACGAGCCGATCATCGATCTGATCAACGTGGTGCAGACGGAGACGGTGCGGGCGGCGCTGGCGGGCGGGGAGTACGCGGCGTTGCCGGTGCTGTCGCAGGCGTCGTGCTTCTCGCGTACGGCGGGGATTCCGGCGGGTGAGGTGACGATCAAGGACGCGGCGGGGCTGTATCCGTTCGAGAACACGCTGGAGGCGCGGCTGATCACGGGTGCCCAGCTGAAGGATTACCTGGAGTATTCGGCGCGGTATTTCGTGCGGACGGCTGCGGGGGGTCCGGTGGACACGGCGAAGCTGACGAATGCGGACGGGATTCCGGATTACAACTACGACGCGGTGTCGGGTGTGACGTACGAGATCGACATCGCGAAGCCGGTGGGTTCGCGGATCGTGGGGTTGTCGTTCGAGGGGGAGGCGATCGATCCGGCGGCGCGGTTCGTGTTCGCGGTGAACAACTACCGGGCGAGCGGTGGGGGGAACTTCCCGCATGTGCCGGGTGCGCGGCAGCTGTGGGCGAATTCGGACGAGATCCGGAACACGATCATCGGGTGGGTGCGGGAGAAGGGTTCGGTGGATCCGGCGGTGTTCGCTTCGGTGGGGTGGCGGCTGACGCGTGAGGGGGCGCCGGTGTTCCCGTGACGCCGGGGTTTCCGTGACGCGGGTTTCCCTGTAAATGCGTTCGGTCGGCGTGTGAGCTGTTGGTTCGGCCCGGGTTTCCCTCTGCGGGGGCCCGGGCCGTTCGCCGTGCCGGGGCTAGAAGGTCTGGCTCAGGGGGACGAGTGCGGGGGCCTGGGCGGGGATGGCCCGGGGGTGGGGGGTGAGGCCGAAGGTGGTGAAGGCGGTGCGTTCGGGGAGGGGGTAGGGGTTGGCGCCGGTGAGGTTGTTGAGGATGGTGGCGCTGCGCCAGGCGGCGAGGCCGAGGTCGGGTGCGCCGACTCCGTGGGTGTGGCGTTCGGCGTTCTGTACGTAGACGTGTCCGGTGACGGTGGGGGCGAGGACGAGGCGGTACTGGTCGTCGATGCGGGGGCGGTGGGAGGCGTCGCGGCGGAGGTAGGGGTCGAGGCCGCCGAGGAGGGCGTCGAGGGGGCGTTCGCGGTAGCCGGTGGCGAGGATGACGGCGTCGGTGGTGAGGCGGGTGCGGGTGCCTTGCTGGGTGTGTTCGAGGTGGAGTTCGACTTGGGTGTTGGCGAGGCGTCCGGCGGTGCGGACGTGGACGCCGGGGGTGAGGGTGGCGTCGGGCCAGCCGCCGTGGAGGGTGCGGCGGTAGAGCTCGTCGTGGATGGCGGCGATGGTGTCGGCGTCGATGCCTTTGTGGAGCTGCCATTGGCGGGGGACGAGTTCGTCGCGGGCGGATTCGGGGAGCTCGTGGAAGTAGCGGCTGTAGTCGGGGGTGAAGTGTTCCAGGCCGAGTTTCGAATATTCCATGGGGGCGAAGGCCTGGGTGCGGGCGAGCCAGTGGATTCGCTCGGCGCCTTCGGGGCGGGCGCGCAGGAGGTCGAGGAAGATCTCGGCGCCGGACTGGCCGGAGCCGATGACGGTGATGTGGTGGGCGTCGAGGAGTCGTTCGCGGTGGCGGAGGTAGTCGGCGGAGTGGAGTACGGGGACGGATGCGGCTTCGGCGAGGGGTTTGAGGGGTTCGGGGACGAAGGGTTCGGTGCCGATGCCGAGGGCGATGTGGCGGGTGTAGGCGCGGCCGAGTGCTTCGGCTTCGCCGTCGCGGTCGAGTTGGGTGAAGTCGACTTCGAAGAGGGCGCGGTCGGTGTTCCAGCGGACGGCGTCGACCTGGTGGCCGAAGTGGAGGCCGGGGAGTTGTTCGGTGACCCAGCGGCAGTAGGCGTCGTATTCGGCTCGTTGGATGTGGAAGCGCTCGGCGAAGTAGAAGGGGAAGAGGCGGTCGCGGGTGCGGAGGTAGTTGAGGAAGCTCCAGGGGCTGGTGGGGTCGGCGAGGGTGACGAGGTCGGCGAGGAAGGGCACTTGGAGGCTGGCGCCGTCGAGGAGGAGGCCGGGGTGCCAGTGGAAGGCGGGGCGTTGTTCGTAGAAGGTCGCGGCGAGGGGGCGGGGGTCGTCGGGGGCGGCGGGGATGGTGTGGGCGAGGGCGGCGAGGGAGAGATTGAAGGGGCCGATGCCGATGCCGACGAGGTCGTGTGGCTGGTCGGGTTCGTGGGCGGGCCGGTCGGTCATCGCGGGGTGTCGCCTTCCGTGGGGTGAGGGGTGGGGTGGGTGAGGAGGTCGGCCGGTGGGCCGGTGAGGAGGTCGGTGGTGGTGGCGGTGACCAGGTCCAGGAGGGTCTGGAGGTCCTGGGGGGTGGTGTGGGGGTTGAGGAGGGTTGCTTTGAGCCAGAGGCGGCCTTGGGCGTGGGCGCGGCCGAGGACGGCGTGGCCGCGTTGGAGGAGGGTGCGGCGGACGGTGGCGACGGTGTGGTCGTCGGCGTCGGTGGGGCGGAAGAGGACGGTGCTGATGGTGGGGTGGTCGTAGAGGTCGAGGGTGGGGGTGTGGGTGATGAGGTCGGCGAGGTGGTGGGCGGTGGCGATGGTGCGGTCGATGAGGTCGGCGAGTCCGGTGCGGCCGAGGGCTTGGAGGGTGACGGCGATCTTGAGGGCGTCGGGGCGGCGGGTGGTGCGCAGGGAGCGGCCGAGGAGGTCGGGGAGGCCGGCTTCGGTGTCGTCGTCGGCGTTGAGGTAGGGGGCGTGGTGGTGGAGGGGGGTGAGGTGGTGGTGTTCGGGTACGGCGAGGAGGCCGGCGGATGCGGGTTGCCAGCCGAGTTTGTGGAGGTCGAGGGTGACGCTGTGGGCGCGGTCGAGGCCGTGGAGGAGGGGGCGGTGGGTGGGGCTGAGGAGGAGTGGTCCTCCGTAGGCGGCGTCGATGTGGAGTTCGGCGTCGTGGGTGGTGCAGAGGTCGGCGATGGCGTCGAGGGGGTCGATCTCTCCGGTGTCGGTGGTGCCGGCGGTGGCGATGACGAGGAGGGGGCGGTGGAGTTCGGTGAGGGCGTCGTCGAGGGCGGTGAGGTCGAGGGTGCCGGTGAGGGCGGGGATGACGACGGGTTCGGGGAGGCCGAGGAGCCAGGCGGCGCGGGCGATGCTGTGGTGGGCGTTGGCGCCGCAGACGGTCTGTACGGGGCCGTGGCGTTCGCGGGCGAGGAGCAGGGCGAGTTGGTTGGCTTCGGTGCCGCCGGTGGTGATGACGGCGTCGGGTGAGGGGGTGTGGGGGTAGATCTCGGTGGCGAGTGCGCTGGTGAGGTCGGCTTCGAGGGCGGAGGCGGCGGGTGCCTGGTCCCAGGAGTCCATGGAGGGGTTGAGGGCGCTGGCGGCGAGGTCGGCGGCGGCGGCGAGGGCGAGGGGCGGGGTGTGGAGGTGGGCGGCGCAGTGGGGGTGGGCGGGGTCGGCGGCGCCTTGGGCGAGGGCGGTGACGAGGGCGCGCAGGGCGTGGTGGGGGCCGGTGCCGTGGTCGGGGATGAGGGGGTGGGTGGCGGTGCGGGTGCGGGGGGTGGTGGTGTCGGGTCCGCCGGCGGGGAGGGGGCCGCCGCGGAGGGTCGCGCCGTCGTGGAGTGCGGTGAGGACGGTGTCGATGAGGGGGCGCAGTGCGGCGGGGCCTGCGGTGCCTCCGGCGAGGGGCGGGGTGGGCATGGGTGGGGTGGTCCTTCGGGGTGCGCGGGGGTGGACTTGCCAGCTTGTCCCTGGTTTGGGGTGGCGCGGCCGAAGAGGTCAACGATCTGAACTCGAAAGGGGTACTGGCGGTCGGTGCGGCCGGGCCGGTGGGGGCCGGGGTGGTATGGGTGTGCGGGCGCTGGATGGGTGTGCGGGTGGGGTGCGGCGGGGTGGCCTCGCATGATCCGTGTTGCTCAATGAGTGAATTGCGAAATTCTGCAATTCACTACATGCTGTGGGGGCCGTTCCGCCGTCGTGCGCGGATCGCGGCCCCCGCGCGGCTCTTCCGCCCGGGGCGGTGGCGTTCTGCCGAGGAGAGGTTCCGCCGTGCCGGTCCCCCTGTACCAGGCCAAGGCCGAGTTCTTCCGGATGCTCGGGCATCCGGTGCGTATCCGGGTCCTGGAGCTGCTCCAGGCGGGGCCGTTGCCGGTACGGGATCTGCTGGCCGCGATCGAGGTGGAGCCTTCCGCGCTCTCGCAGCAGCTGGCGGTGTTGCGCCGGTCCGGCATCGTCACCGCGACCCGGGAGGGTTCGACGGTGGTGTACGAGCCGGCGGGCGGTGATGTCACCGAGCTGATGCGGGCCGCGCGGCGGATCCTGACGGAGATGCTGTCCGACCGGGACGGGCTGCTGGCCGAGCTGCGGGAGGCCGAGGTGACCGCGCCGTGAGCGGGTTCCCGGTGGTGGCGGCCCGCGGTTGGGGGCGGGTGCGGGCGCTGCTGCCCGTGCGGGCGGACTTCGCGGCCATGGCCCGTGCTCCGCGCCGTGATCTGCTCGCCGGCCTGACGGTGGCGATCGTGGCGTTGCCGCTCGCGCTCGGTTTCGGGGTGGCGTCGGGGCTGGGCGCGGAGGCGGGGCTCGCGACGGCGGTGGTGGCGGGGGCGCTGGCCGCGGTGTTCGGCGGGTCGAACCTCCAGGTGTCGGGCCCGACCGGGGCGATGACGGTGGTCCTGGTGCCGATCGTCGCGGAGTACGGTCCGGGCGGGGTGCTGACGGTCGGGCTGATGGCGGGGGGCCTGCTGATCGTGCTGGCGCTGCTGCGGGCGGGCCGGTCGATGCGGTACGTGCCGGCGCCGGTGGTCGAGGGGTTCACGTTCGGGATCGCGTGTGTGATCGCTCTCCAGCAGGTTCCGAACGCCCTGGGGGTGGCCGCCCCGGAGGGCGACAAGGTGCTGGTGGTGGCGTGGCGGGCGGTCGGGGAGTTCGTGGGCGGCCCGAACTGGACCGCGCTCGCGATCACCGTCGGGGTGGCGGGGCTGATGCTGGCGGGAGCGCGGCTGTTTCCCGGTGTGCCGTTCTCGGTGGTGGCGGTGGTCGCGGCGACGCTGGCGGCGCAGTTGTTCCGGCTGGAAGGGGCGACGCCGATCGGTGCGCTGCCCGCGGGTCTGCCGGCTCCTTCGCTGGGGTTCCTGGATGTGTCGGCGGTGGGTTCGCTGCTGGCTCCGGCGGTCGCGGTGGCGGCGCTGGCGGCGTTGGAGTCGCTGTTGTCGGCGACGGTGGCGGACGGGATGGCGGCGGGCCAGAAGCATGATCCGGACCGGGAGCTGTTCGGGCAGGGCATCGCGAATCTGGCCGCGCCGCTGTTCGGCGGGGTGCCCGCGACGGCGGCGATCGCGCGGACGGCGGTCAATGTCCGTACGGGCGCGGGTTCGCGGCTGGCGGCGCTGACGCATGCCGCGGTGCTGGCGGTGATCGTGTTCGCGGCGGCTCCGCTGGTGTCGCGGATTCCGCTCGCCGCGCTGGCCGGGGTGCTGCTGGCCACGGCGGTGCGGATGGTCGAGGTGGGGGCGTTGCGGGCGATGGCGCGGGCGACGCGGTCGGACGCGGTGGTGCTGGTGCTGACGGCGGTGGCGACGCTGGTGCTGGATCTGGTGCTGGCGGTCGTGATCGGGCTGGCGGTGGCCGGGCTGCTGGCCCTGCGCGCGGTCGCGGCGGAGGCGCGGGTGGACCGGGTGGATCCGTACGGCGACGGGGTGCCGGAGCTGCGGGGCTCGGAGGCGTACGGCGACGGGGGGCCGGAGCTGCCGGGCTCGGAGGCGTACGAGGGTGGCGGGGGCGCCGACGGCGGCGGCGAGCTTGCCGGGAGGGCCGGGCAGGTGGTGGCGTACCGGGTGGAGGGGCCGTTGTTCTTCGCCGGGGCGCACCGTTCGCTGCTTCGGCTGGGTGAGATCTCCGGCGTGCGGGTGGTGATCCTGCGCATGTGCCGGGTGACCACGGTGGACGCCACCGGTGCGCTGGCGCTGAAGGACACCGTGCACCGGCTGAACGGGCGGGGCATCGTGGTGCTGGCCTCCGGGATCCGGCCGGGTCAGCGGCGGGCGCTGGAGTCGGTGGGGGCGCTGGAGCTGCTGCGGCGGGAGGGGCGTGAGTACGCCACGGCGTCCGAGGCGTTCGGCGCGGCCCGGGAGCGGCTGGCGGTGGCCGGTGCGGCGCGGGGCGGCGGGGCGGTGGCGGCCGGGGCGGGGCCGGGGCGGGGCGGCCGGGACGTGCCGGTGGCGGCTCCGGCCGAGGAGGCGGCCCGATGATCTCGCCTCCGGACACCTTGCCGTACCGGCATGTGCTGACGCTGCCCACCTTGGGTTCGGCCGTGCGGATCGCCCGGGAGACCGCCGAGCAGGTGCTGGCGGAGTGGGGCGTGGCGGCGCAGGATCCGTGCCGGGATCCGGCGCTGCTGATCGTCAGTGAGCTGGTGGCCAACAGTGTGCGGCACGCGGCGGAGCTCTCGCCGAATGTGACGGTGGTGTTCGCGGGCGGCCCCGGCACGTTCGCCTTCGGTGTGCACGACCGCCATCCGTACCGCCCGGCGCTGTTCGCGTCCGCCGGCACAGCGCCGGGCCGGGGGCTGGCGACCGTGATGGAACTGACCCATGGTCTGGGCGGCAGCGCGGTGGTGCGGGGCGATGTCGACGAGGGCGGCAAGAGCATATGGATCACGCTCCCGCTGCGGCAGAACCGCCGGTCCCGTGATCGTTGAGAGCTGCCCGGTGACGGTCGGGAGATGTCCGGTGGTGGTGAGGAGATGTCCGGTGCAAGAGCTGTACCGGGTGGAGAAGGGCAGGAAAGCGCCATGAGCGACATCGTCGTGAAGGACAGCAACGGGACCGTGCTGGCGGACGGTGACTCCGTGACCACGGTCAAGGACTTGAAGGTGAAGGGCACGTCGGAGACGCTCAAGCGCGGCACGCTGGTGAAGAACATCCGGCTCACCGGGCGCGCCGGTGAGATCGAGTGCAACACGAAGAAGGTCAAGGGGCTCGTGCTGAGGACCGAGTTCCTGAAGAAGGCCTGACCCGGCCGGCCGGTCCCCGGGTTCATCCTCGTGGTGCGAAGGCGCGAGGATGAACCCATGGAGAAGAGTTCTGGTCAGGTGTGGTGCGGCGGGTTTCCGCCGTGCGGAACGGGGCGCCGCCGGTGAGTACGCCGCTGTACCGCTTGAAGGCGGAGTTCTTCAAGACGCTGGGGCACCCGGTGCGGATCAGGGTGCTGGAACTGCTCAGTGAACGCGAGCACGCGGTGTCGGAGATGCTGAGCGAGGTGGGGGTCGAGGCCGCCCACCTCTCGCAGCAGTTGGCCGTGCTGCGCCGCGCGGGTCTGGTGACGGCCCGGCGGGAGGGCTCGGCGGTCCATTACTCGCTGGCCGACCCGGGGGTGGCGGAGCTGCTGCGGGTGGCGCGGACGATCCTGACCGGGGTGCTGTCGGGCCAGGCGGAGCTGCTCGCCGATCTGCGGTCGGGGAACGACGGCCCGGACGATGGTCGTCCGGGCCGTGCGGATACCCGCTAGTCCTGTCGTCAAATGCCGTCGTCGCCCGGAGGGCGGCCGCGCGGCAGACGGCAGTTTGACGACAGGACCTAGCGGTCAGCCGGTGGCCGACGTCCGTACGGCGAGGGCGCGGCGGAGGTCGTCGAGCTGGTCGACGAGCTTGCGGCGCAGGGCCGGGGTGAGGGCGGGGTCCTCCAGGGCGCGGAGGCCGGTGCCGAGGCTCTCGGGGTCGGCGGCGTACACCGGGAAGGCGTAGCGTCCGGCGGCCTCGGCGATGGCGGGGCCCCGGCGGGCGGCGAGCGCGATGGCGTCCGGGTAGAAGCGGGACACGTAGTCGCCGGTCACCTCTTCCTGGCCGGGCTGCCAGAAGCCCTGGGCGGTGGCGGTGAAGAGGTAGTTGGACAGGGTGTCGTCGGTGAACAGGGCGTTCCAGGCAGCGGCCTTGGCCTCGGGGGTGGGCAGGGCGGCGCGGCAGCGGGCGGCGCCTTCGCGGCCGGTGGCGCTGGGGTCCGCGGCCAGTTCGGTGGCGATGGCGGCCTCGTCGGTGGCGCCGAGGACGGCGAGCCGGGTGAGGATGCGCCAGCGCAGTTCGGGGTCGAGCTCGGGTCCGCCGTGGACGGTGCCTTCGTCGAGCCAGCTGCGGAGGGTGTCGGGCTGGGTGGCGGCGTCGATGAAGTGGCGTACGGCGATGAGGCGGAGGCCCGGCTGCGATCCGTCCTCGGTGCGGCGGATGAGGTCGCGGCAGAGGTCGGTGAGGGTGGCGCGGGCGGCGGGCAGGTCCTCGGGGACGGTGTAGCGGTCGACGACCTGGCCGGCGGCGAAGGACAGGACGCCCTGGACGAGGGCGAGGTCGGTCTCGTACGGGAGATGGGTGCGGGCGGTCGCGAGGTAGGTGGCGGGGGCGAGGTCGCCGTCGCGGACCATGTCGCGGGCGGTGTTCCACAGGACGGCCCGGGTGAGGGCGTCGGGGAGGCCGGAGAGGCCGGCCAGGACGGTGTCCCAGGAGGCGGTGTCCAGGCGGATCTTGGCGTAGGTGAGGTCGCCGTCGTTGAGGACGACGAGGGCGGGGCGGCGGCCGGGGCGGATCGTGGGTGTCCCGTCGCCGGGTACGTCGATCTCGAAGCGGTCGCGCAGCGCGAGGCGGCCGGGGCCTGCCTGGGTGCCCAGGGCGTGGTCGTAGGCGCCGACGGCGATGCGGTGGGGGCGGGAGCCGTCGCGGGTGACGGTGAGGGCCCAGGACTGGCCGTTGCCGTTCGCCGGGGGGCCGTCCGGTTCGGGGGCGGGGGTGCCGACCTCGGCGGTGAGGGTGTCGATGCCGGTGGTGCGCAGCCACTGCTCGGCCCAGGCGTGGACGTCGCGGTCGGTGGCGGAGGCCAGGTTGTCGATGAAGTCGGCGAGGGTGGCGTTGGCGAACTTGTGGCGGGCGAAGTGGGTGTTGATGCCGGCCAGGAAGTCCTTCTCGCCGAGCCAGGCGACGAGTTGGCGCAGGGCGGAGGCGCCCTTGGCATAGCTGATGCCGTCGAAGTTGAGGAGGGCGGACGCGGTGTCGGGGACGGCGTCGGGGTCGGGGGCGACGGGGTGGGTGGAGGGGCGCTGGTCGGCGTCGTAGCCCCAGCCCTTGCGGGCGACGCCGAAGTCGACCCAGGTGTCGGGGAAGGGGGACTCTCCCGCTCGGGCGGAGTGGAGGGCTCGGGGAAGGGTGGCTTCGGTGAGGGTCTGGTAGCCCATGTACTCGGCGAAGGACTCGTTCAGCCAGATGTCGTCCCACCAGGTGAGGGTGACGAGGTCGCCGAACCACATGTGGGCCATCTCGTGGGCGATGACCATGGCGCGGGTCTGGCGCTCGGTGTCGGTGACGGCGGAGCGGTAGACGAACTCGTCGCGGAAGGTGACGAGTCCGGGGTTCTCCATGGCGCCCGCGTTGAACTCGGGGACGAATGCCTGGTCGTAGGAGTCGAACGGGTAGGGCTCGTCGAACTTCTCGTGGTAGCGGTCGTAGCAGGCGCGGGTGATGTCGAGGATCTCGTCCGCGTCGGCGTTCAGGTACGGCGCGAGGGAGCGGCGGCAGTGGATGCCGAAGGGCAGTCCGGCGTGCTCGGTGGTGATCGAGTGCCAGGGTCCGGCGGCGATCGCGACGAGGTAGGTGGAGATGAGCGGGGTGGGGGCGATGGTCCAGCGCCCCTGTCCGGTGTGCTCGGCGATGCCGTTGCCGAGGACGGTCCAGCCTTCGGGGGCGGTGACGTCGATGGCGAAGACGGACTTGAGGTCGGGCTGGTCGAAGGCGGCGAAGACGCGATGGATGTCATCCATGAACAGCTGGGTGTAGAGGTAGGTCTCGCCGTCGGTGGGGTCGGTGAAGCGGTGCATGCCCTCGCCGGTGCGGGAGTAGTGCATCGCGGCGTCGACGCGCAGTTCGTGGGGGCCGGCGGTGAGCCCGGGGAGGGGGTAGCGGTTGCCGTCGAGGAGGGCGGGGTCCAGGGGCTGTCCGTCGAGACTGATCGAGCGCAGGGTGGCGGGCTGGACCTCGACGAAGGTGTCTCCGGCCGTGCGGGCGGTGAACCGGATGGCGGTGGCGGAGTCGAAGGTCTCCTCGCCGGTGGTGAGGTCGAGGGCGATCGTGTACCGCTCCACGTCGAGGGTCTGGGCTCGGGTCTGCGCTTCGTCGCGCGTCAGTACGGACATGGCCCCATGCTGCCGTACGGGGGACGGCGGGCACAGTGGGTTCTCCCTGGGCGGACGCGCGGGCGGACGGCGTGATCGTGCTGGGTGGATCCCCCGTGGGCTGCTGCCGCTTACGAGCTCCTCGGCGCGGCACACCGAGTACCGGGGACGTCCCTCAGGACGCTCGCGCCTGCGCCCGGACCCGTCGTTCCGAGGCCCGGGCCCGTGGTTCCGCCCGCCGCGGACGGTCCGGTCCGGTAGCCGCTCAGGCGTTCCGCGCCCCGCCGTTCTCCGCCTCGCCGTTCTCCGCCTCCTCGGCGATGCGCTCGTGGTGGCGGATCACCTCGGCGATGATGAAGTTCAGCAGCTTCTCGGCGAACGCCGGGTCCAGGTTGGCGCTCTGCGCCAGCTCCCTGAGCCGGGCGATCTGGCGGGTCTCGCGGGCGGGGTCGGCGGGCGGCAGCTTGTGGTCGGCCTTGAGGCGGCCGACCTGCTGGGTGGCCTTGAAGCGTTCGGCCAGCATGTGGACGACGGCGGCGTCGATGTTGTCGATGCTCTCGCGCAGCCGGTTCAGCTCGGCCCGGACGGTCGCGTCGATCTCGCTCGTACTCATGGTGAGCGAGCTTAGACGGCGGTCCTCACGGCCCGATCGTCGGCGGGTCGTCGGGGTCGGGCACCTGGTCGCTCCAGCCGCCGGGCACGGTGCGGCCCTGCTGTTCGCGGAAGCGGACGGGGGCGGTGCCGACCCGGCGGGCGAAGAGCCGGGAGAAGTAGGCGGGGTCGTCGTAGCCGACGCGGCGGGCCACGGCGGCGATCGGGAGGTCGGTGGCGGCGAGGAGTTCCTTGGCCCGGCCGAGCCGGATGCCGAGCAGGTAGTCCTTGGGGCTGCACCCCGCGCCGCGCCGTACGGCGGTGCGCAGTTCGGCGGGGGTCATGCCGTGCCGGGAGGCGTGCTGGGCGACGGTGAGCGGCTGGTAGGCGTCGCGGGCGAGCGCCTGGAGCACCGGGTCGCCGTCGGGGCCGATGTCGGCGCGGGCGCGGCGCAGGGAGACGAGGAGTTCGTGGACGGCGGCCCCGGTCTCGGCCTCCAGGAGGGGGTTGCCGCGGCGGGCGGCGCGCACGATGCGTGTGACGGCGGTGCGCGGGGCGGCGGTGTCGGCGAGCGGGACGAGGGGGCGGTCGGGTTCGATGTAGCCGAGTTCGGTGTAGGTGGTGGTCGCGGGGCCGGTGAAGTCGACGAAGCTCTCGTCCCAGCCGGTGCCGGGGTCGGCGCCGTAGTGGTGGGGGGTGCCGGGGGTCAGCCAGATGAGGCTGGGGCCGGTGACGGGGGTGCGGCGGCCGTCGGGGCCCTTGAACCAGCCGGTGCCGGAGTTGACGATCACGGCGACGTGGTGGTCGAGGGTGCGGGGTCCGACGGTGGGCAGCGCGCCGTGCTGGAGGCCGACGCCGAGGCAGACGAGGCCCAGGCGGTGGTGGAGCGGGCTCGGGGTGAAGAAGCGCATCCAGGTGTGGTACATCGCGGCCTTCCCCTCCCAGGTGGTCCGTCGGTTCCGGTTCCGGTCCCCGTGCTGGTTCCGGTCCCCGTGCTGGTTCCGGTGGGTCCCGGCCGCCGGCCCGTTGCGTCCAATCAACAGCGATCTTTGTCCATGGACCCGCTGTGCGCCAGAGGTGACAGTGGTCGGACCAGTTGACCGGAGGGCCGCCGGGTGCGGCCGAGCACAGGAGCGTAACCGCGCGATGACCGACTTCACCGTGGCCGACGACGGCTTCCGGTTCGACGGGAAGCCCGTACGGCTGCTGTCGGGCGCCCTGCACTATTTCCGGGTGCACGAGGAGCAGTGGGGGCACCGGCTGGCGATGCTCGCCGCGATGGGCCTGAACTGCGTCGAGACGTACGTACCGTGGAATCTGCACGAGCCCCGGGAGGGCGAGGTCCGGGATGTCGGGGCGCTCGGCCGGTTCCTGGACGCGGTGGAGCGGGCGGGGTTGTGGGCGATCGTGCGGCCGGGTCCGTACATCTGCGCCGAGTGGGAGAACGGCGGCCTGCCGGTGTGGGTGACGGGCCGGTTCGGGCGGCGGGTGCGGACCCGGGACGCGGAGTACCGGGCGGTGGTGGAGCGGTGGTTCCGGGAGCTGCTGCCGCAGGTGGTGGCGCGGGAGGTGGAGCGGGGCGGTCCGGTGATCCTCGTCCAGGCGGAGAACGAGTACGGGAGTTTCGGCAGCGACGCGGTGTATCTGGAGTGGCTGGCGGGGCTGTTGCGGGAGTGCGGGGTGTCGGTCCCGTTGTTCACGTCGGACGGTCCGGAGGACCACATGCTGACCGGGGGTTCGGTGCCGGGGCTGCTGGCGACGGCGAACTTCGGTTCGGGGGCGCGGGAGGGCTTCGAGGTGCTGCGCCGGCATCAGCCGGAGGGCCCGTTGATGTGCATGGAGTTCTGGTGCGGCTGGTTCGACCACTGGGGGGCCGAACCGGTGCTGCGGGACGCGGAGGAGGCGGCGGGGGCGCTGCGGGAGATCCTGGAGTGCGGGGCGTCGGTGAACCTCTACATGGCGCACGGGGGGACGAACTTCGCGGGCTGGGCGGGGGCGAATCGCGGTGGTCCCTTGCAGGACGGGGAGTTCCAGCCGACGGTGACGTCGTACGACTACGACGCGCCGGTCGACGAGTACGGGCGGGCCACGGCGAAGTTCCACCTGTTCCGGAAGGTTCTCCAGGAGTACGCGCGGCGGCCGTTGCCCGCGCTGCCGCCGGAGCCGCGGGGCCTGGCGGGGCCGGTGCGGGCGGAGTTGACCGGGTGGGCGGGGCTCGGGGACGTACTGGAGGTGCTGGGCGGTCCGGAGACGGAGTCGGGGGTGCCGCCGACGTTCGAGGAGCTGGGCGTGGACCGGGGTCTGGTGCGCTACCGGGTGGCGGTGCCGGGGCCGCGTCAGGCGTATCCGCTGGGCGCGTCGGGGCTGCGGGACCGGGCGGTGGTGTCCGTGGACGGGGTGCGGGCCGGGGTGCTGGCCGAGGGGTCCGGGCCGCTGCCGGAGCCGGTGGCGGGGCCCGCGGAGGTCGAACTGTGGGTGGAGTCGCTGGGCCGGGTCAACTACGGGCCGCGGCTCGGTGAGCCGAAGGGGGTCACGGGTGGGGTGCTGCACGAGCGGCAGTATCTGCACGGGGTACGGGCCCGGGGGCTGCGGCTGGACGCCTTCGAGGTTCCGGGCGCGGTGGCGGCGGTCCCGTTCGGGCCGGTGGTGGCCGCCGCGGGGGCGGGCGACGCGGGGCGGACGGGGCTGTTCCGGGGGGAGTTCACGGTCGAGGACGCGGCGGGCCTCGGTCACGCGGGGCTCGAACTGCCGGGCTGGACGCGCGGGTTCGTCTGGGTGAACGGCTTCTGCCTGGGCCGGTACTGGTCGGCGGGTCCGCAGCGGATCCTGTACGTGCCGGGGCCGGTGCTCCGCGAGGGCGTCAACGAGGTGTGGGTGCTGGAGCTGGAGGACGCGGGCGGGCCGTGGGTGGAACTGGGCCCGGGGGCGCCCGTTCGTACGGGCGCCCCCGGGGTGGTTCAGCCGTGATCGGCGGCGGGCCGCTCCGGCCGGGTCAGAGCGAGTCGGCCGCGGAGGCGATGTCGGCCGCGAAGTGCGAGACCTGGGTGTAGACGCCCGGGTAGTCCGGGCGGGCGCAGCCCTGGCCCCAGCTGACGATGCCGACCTGGACCCACTCGTCGGAGTCGTCCTTGCGGAACATCGGGCCGCCGGAGTCTCCCTGGCAGCTGTCGACGCCGCCGGTGTCGAGGAGGCCGGCGCACAGTTCCTCGTCGGCGACGAGGTCACCGTAGGCGCCCTGGCAGTCGGCGTCGGAGACGAACGGGACGTCGGCCTTCAGCAGGTGGCGCTGCTGGCTGCCGCCCTCGCGGTCGGCGCCCCAGCCGGCGACGGTGAACGTGCCCTCGTCGTAGGAGGCGTCGGTGGCGATCTTCAGGGTGGGCTGGTCGATCGGCTCGGCGAGCTTGATCAGCGCCCAGTCCTTGCCGGTGCCGTTGTAGCCGGGGGCCTGGAGGACCTTGGCCGACGTGACCGTGACGGCGTCGGGCGACTGGAGGTCGGCGACACCGCCGGTGACGGTGATCGAGGTGTTGTCGCCGGAACCGTCCACGCAGTGGGCGGCGGTGAGGACGATGTCCTGGGTGTAGAGCGAACCGCCGCAGCCCATGGAGAGCCGGACCATGAAGGGGAATTCGCCCTGTTCGGCGCGTTCCCCGCCGACGATCGGCTGGGGGGCGGCGGAGGCGGGCTGGAGGCTGACGGTCGCGAGGGCGACGGCGGCCAGGGCGACGGAACACCTTTTCAGCGCAGTCAGAAGCTTCACGGATGCCTGCTTTCGTGGGGGGATTTCGTGTGGGGGGTTGCTGTGGGAGGTTGCCGTACCGCGTTGCCGTGCAGGAGTTCCTGTACGAAGGGCTGGAAATGCCGACGGTGCTGTGAGCCGACGGTGCTGTGGTTCGCGCGGTCCGGCGCGCGTGCCCCTGTCGGGTGACGGCCTCCGGCACGGACACCAGATTAGTCATGTACCCGACAAGAACACTCCGATTATCGGTACCGGGTGACCGCTGACACAAGGCACAGTTTTCGGCCAAGATCATCGGACGGCTTTCCGGCCCCTCTCCCCCACCCGGCATACAGTGGAGCTCCGTCGACCGTCGCGGATGGGGGATTCCGGCGTGACGAACAGCCCTCCTGGCGCACCCGTCGCCCACGGCTTTCCGCATCTGGACACGGTCCGCTCCGCCATCACGGCGCTCTACCGGCGGCTCTCGGCGGACGGCGTCCGCACCTATGCCACCAGCCTCGCGCCCGTCGACGCCGCGTTCGCGGACGAGGACGATCTGCATCTGGGAGCCCAGCGGGTGGCGCGCTCCCTGGTCCAGCACCTGCGCCTCCCCGACGCCCGGATGATCGTCGGCTTCCGCACGATGGAGCACGCGGCGAGCGTGGAACTGACGGCGGGCCCCGAGTACTTCATCGAGCTGAACGACCGCTTCCGCAACCACCGCAGGGATATCGGCGCGGCGCTCGCGCACGAGATCACCCATGTCCTGCTGCACCGGCTCGGCCTGGAGTTCCCCGGCACCCGCGCCAACGAGATCCTGACCGACACCACGACGGCCTACCTCGGCACGGGCTGGCTGCTGCTGGACGCGTTCCGGGAGGACGCCACGTCCCGTCAGAAGCTCGGCTATCTGACCCCGGAGGAGTTCGGGTACGTCCTGGCCAAGCGGGCGCTCGCCTTCGACGAGGACCCCTCCCCGTGGTTCACCAGCCCCCAGGCGTACACCGCGTACACCAAGGGGCGGCAGCGGGCGCTGGACGATCTGCGCAGACCACCGCTGACCGCCGCCGGCTGGACGGGCCGCCGCCGCTACGCCAAGGACCGGCGGTACGCCCGGGACCACCCCGGGGCCGGCCCGGACCCGAACGTCCCGTACGCCTTCGAGACCGGCGCGACGGGGCCGCGCGTCTCCTTCCCCTGCCCCACCTGCCACCAGCGCATCCGGCTCCCCGTCAGGGGCCGGGTCAGCGCACGGTGCGGGCTGTGCCGCACACGCCTGGAGTGCGACACCTGACCTGGGGCGTTGTCCGTCTCCGGCCGTAGGGTCGAAGGATGACGAACGAGCCGATCAGGGATGAACCAAGCCTGTTCGACGCGCTGTACGAGGACGAGAACACGGTCGTACGGGCGCTGCGCGCGGGTGCGCGGGCCGAGGCGAGCGACGAGGAGGGCACGACCGCGCTCTACACGGCAGCGGTCCAGGACCGCCCCGAGATGGTGCGGCTGCTGCTCGCGGCCGGGGCCGATCCCGACCGGGCGAGCGGACCGGAGGCCGGTGATCTGCCGCTGTGCGGGGCGGCGTGCGGCGGGCACACCGAGGTGGTGGAGGCGCTGCTGTCCGCCGGGGCCCGGCCGGACCTGCGCGAGGAGTTCGGCTTCACCGCACTGCGCTGGGCGGTCGGCCTGGGGCACGCCGCGACGGTCGAGGCGCTGCTCGCCGGGGGCGCGGACCCGCTGCTGCCGGGCCCGCAGGGCGAGGCGATGCTGGTCCTGGCGGCGCAGCGCGGCTCGGTCCGGACGGTACGGGCGCTGCTCGCGCACGGCGCGGCGGCGGAGGGACAGGAGACCGTGGTCGCCGTCGCCCTGGCCGAGGCGCGGCGCATCGCCGGGCTCGATCCGGAGCGGGAGCTGCTGCGGCGACTGGAGGAGACGTACGGCTCCGGGCTCGACACGGTGGTGCTCCGCGAGCGGCGGGACGGCGAGGAGACCGTGGCGGTGGAGCTGCTCCGGGACGGGGTGCCCTCGGCGGGGGTGGACCAGCACACGGGGCACGCGGAGATCGTGGCGCTGCTGGAGGGGCGGGGCTGAGGCGGACGCGCCCGGGCGGGCGTGAGGCGGGGGCGGGCGTGAGGCGGGGAGGGGACGTGAGGCGGCCGTTGGGCCGGGCGCACCGGGGCGGGCGTGAGCCGGGCAGGCGCGAGCCGGGCGGCGGGCGTGCGGCGGCCGCGGGGCCGGGCGCATCGGGGCGGGGCCGAGCCGTACGCGAACCGGCCCCGCCCTCCTCACCGTCCGCGCTGCCACGCCTCCCGCGTCAGCTCGTATTCCACTTCGCCGTGCTCGGAGCCCTCGATGGCCTCCGGCCAGTCCTCGGTGTAGGCCCGCAGAAAGGCCAGCCCCGCCTTCTCCATCACGCGCCGGGAGCCCGCGTTGACCGCCATGGTGTTGGCGGTGACCCGCTGGACCCCGAGGACCGTGAACCCCTTGTCGATCAGGGCGCGTGCGCCCTCGGTGGCGTACCCGCGGCCCCAGGCGGCCCGGTTCAGCCGGTAGCCGAGCTCGACCACGGCGGGGTCGTGGTCGTCCAGCGGCCGGAGTTCGAACCAGCCGAGGAACGCCCCCGTGTCCTTCTCCCGCGCGATCCAGTAGCCGCGGGTTCCGGTGCACGGGTGGTCGTGGAGGAGCCTCGGCAGGGTCCGGTCCCGGATGTCCTCGGGGCTCGTGGGCCGGCCGCCGTTGATGTACCGCATGACGGCGGGGTCGTTGTCCAGGGCGAGCAGGTCGGGGGCGTCGGCGGCCGTGGCGGGGCGCAGGACGAGCCGGTCGGTCTCCAGGAACACCGGGGACGCCTGCGGTGCGGTGGTGAGGCGGAGGGTCAGCCCCTCCGGGCTCGACAGCCGTGAGCCGCCTCCGGCGAGGGTGACGAGCTCGCCGCCGAGCTCGTGGGCCCGGGCGGCGACGCGGTCCGGATCGGCCACTGCGACGGCCAGTTCCCATCGCGGCGCGGCCCCGGGGGCGGCTTCCAGGAAGGTGACCCGGGCGAGCGGGGCACCGGTCGTCCCGGTGTAGAAGTGCCGGGCCCGCTCGGGGTCCGCGCAGACCAGGACCATGTGGTGAGGGAACGCCCCGCCCTCGTCCGGAGGCGATACCGGCCACCCCGCGAACCCCTTCGGCCGCCAGAGGGAGACGGCCGCGCCCCCGGGGTCGATCAGGGTGGCGATCCGGCCCCGGTCCCCCGCGTCGAAGGGCGGTACGAGGACCTGTGCGCCGTTCTCCGCCGCCACGGCCGTACGGTGGTCCACGTCGTCGACCGCCAGGTAGTAGGCGACATGGGCGGGCAGGTCCGGCGGGTAGCCGGGCCCCGCGAGGTCGCTGACACCGCCGATCCGGTGGTCCCCGGCGGAGATCCTGACGGCCCGGCGCCAGTCCGCCTCGTCCACGGCGAAGTCCCAGCCCAGCGCCGTGGAGAAGAAGGCGGCGGTGCCGGAGGGGTCGCGGGTCTTGAGGTCCATCCAGCAGAACTCGTTCAGGGGGCCGTGCCGCGTCATCGTGCGCTCCTCGGGTCTCCCGTGCTGGATACCGGACGCCCGTACGTCCCGGCAAGCGGGTTTCCCCCCGAGGCCGTTGCCCGGCTCCACCGCCGCGGCCGTCTACGACGCCCCGTACACCTGCCCGGGCTTCTCCGCGTCCGCCAGCAGCCGACGCACCGTTTCGCCCGCCTCGGCCGGGGACCTGCGGGCGCCCCGGTCTTCGGTGGGGCCGGGGCGCCAGCCCTCCATGACGGTGATGCGGCCCGCCTCGGCCCCGAAGACGCGGCCCGTCACCCCCTCGCTCGCGGCGGAGCCGAGCCAGACGATGAGGGGCGAGACGTTGGCGGGGGCCATGGCGTCGAACTCCCCCTCACCCGGGGCCGCCATCGCCTCGGCGAAGGTCTGCTCGGTCATCCGGGTCCGGGCGGCGGGGGCGAGGGCGTTGACGTGGACCCCGTACCGGCCCAGCTCGGCCGCCGCGACCAGGGTCAGGGCGACGATCCCGGCTTTGGCGGCCGCGTAGTTGCCCTGGCCGACGCTGCCGAGGAGCCCGGCGCCGGAGCTGGTGTTGATCACCCGGGCCACCGGCGCGCGGCCCGCCTTCGTCTCGGCGCGCCAGTGGGCGGCGGCGTACTTGAGGGGCAGGAAGTGGCCCCTGAGGTGGACCCGTACGATTGCGTCCCAGTCGTCCTCGTCCAGGTTGACCAGCATCCGGTCGCGCAGGAAGCCCGCGTTGTTGACCAGGGTGTCGAGGCGGCCGAAGGCGTCCAGGGCGGTGGCGACCAGGGCGGCCGCGCCCGCGGCGGTGGCGATGTCGCCGCCGTGGACGACGGCTTCGCCGCCCGCCGCCAGGATCTCCTCGACCACCGCGCGGGCCGGCCCGCCGGAGTCCCCGGTACGGATTCCGGCTCCATCCGGTGCGACACCCAGGTCGTTGACGACGACCCGGGCCCCTTCGGCGGCGAAGGCGAGCGCATGGGCCCGGCCGAGCCCGCGCCCGCCGCCGGTGACGGCGACGACCCGGTCCGCGCAGAGTCCGGCGCGGGGTGCGGTGGGGGCGGCGGGTGCGGTCATCTCATCTCCCGTGGAAGTGGGGCTGGTTGGCGGGCAGAGGTGCCTGCTACCGTCCACCTAACAAATGTTTGGTGGAAAGGTAGCTGATCCTCCGATGACTGTCTCCACCTCCTCGCCCTCCGGGGCCGACGGCGTCCGCGTCGTCACCGTCGACCATCCGCCCGTCAACGCGCTGCCCGTACAGGGCTGGTACGACCTGGCCGACGCCGTACGGGCGGCGGGCCACGACCCCGAGGTGCGGTGCGTCGTCCTGGCCGCCGAGGGGCGCGGCTTCAACGCCGGTGTGGACATCAAGGAGTTGCAGCGCGATCCGGGGCACACGTCCCTGATCGGTGCCAACCGGGGGTGCGCCCAGGCGTTCGCGGCGGTGTACGCGTGCGAGGTGCCGGTCGTCGCGGCGGTGCGGGGGTTCTGTCTGGGCGGCGGCATCGGGCTCGTCGGAAACGCCGACGCGATCGTGGCGAGCGAGGACGCGGTCTTCGGCCTGCCGGAGCTGGACCGGGGGGCGCTGGGTGCCGCGACGCATCTCGCCCGGCTGGTCCCGCAGCATCTGATGCGCACGCTGTACTACACCTCGCGGACCGTCACGGCCGCCGAACTGCACGCTCACGGCTCGGTCTGGCAGGTGGTGCCGTCCGCCGGACTCCAGGACGCGGCATTGGCACTGGCGGCGGAGATCGCCGCCAAGGACGGCCATCTGCTGCGGCTGGCCAAGGCCGCGCTCAACGGCATCGACCCCGTCGACGTACAGCGCAGCTACCGCTTCGAGCAGGGGTTCACCTTCGAGGCGAACCTCGCCGGGACCGCCGCCCGGGTCCGTGACACCTTCGGCAAGGAGGGCTGAACCGTGACCACCGCCCCGTACGCGCGCGACAAGACGATGACGCCCGAGGAGGTCGTGGACCGGCTGAGCAGCGGGATGACGATCGGGATCGGCGGCTGGGGGTCGCGCCGCAAGCCGATGGCCCTGGTCAGAGCGCTGCTCCGGTCGCCGGTCACGGATCTCACGGTGATCTCCTACGGCGGCCCGGACATCGGTCTGCTCGCCGCGGCGGGGCGGATCCGCCGCCTGGTCACGGCGTTCGTGACGCTCGACTCGATCCCGCTGGAGCCGCACTACCGGGCGGCCCGGCAGCGCGGGGCGTTCGCGCTGACGGAGATCGACGAGGCGATGTTCATGTGGGGGCTGCACGCGGCGGCGAACCGGCTGCCGTTCCTGCCGGTGCGGGCGGGGCTCGGTTCGGACGTCATGCGGGTCAACCCCCAGCTGCGGACGGTGACTTCACCGTACGAGGACGCGGAGGAGTTCGTCGCGATGCCCGCCCTGCGGATGGACGCGGCGCTGGTCCACCTCAACCGGGCGGACCGGCTCGGCAACGGCCAGTATCTGGGCCCCGACCCGTACTTCGACGACCTGTTCTGCGAGGCGGCGGAGGCGGCCTACGTCTCCTGCGAACGCCTGGTGGAGACACGGGAGTTGACCGAGGGCGCGGGGACACTGCCGACCCTCCTCGTGCAACGGCACTCCGTCACCGGTGTCGTGGAGACGCCGGGCGGGGCGCACTTCACGTCCTGCGCACCCGATCACCCGCGCGACGAGCCGTTCCAGAGGGCGTACGCGACCGCGGCGGCGGACCCCGTGGCCTGGGCGGACTTCGCAGCGCGCTTTCTGCCGCCGGACGGTGACGAGAAGAGCTACCGGGAAGCCGTCCGCCTCTGGCGCGAGGAGCGGAAATGAACGCGTCCGCCCTGGAGAGCGTCACCCGTGCCGAGTACTGCGTGATAGCGTGCGCGGAGGCATGGCGGGGCGACGGAGAGATCCTGGCCAGTCCGATGGGGGCGGTGCCGTCGGTGGGGGCGCGGCTGGCCCGGCTGACCTTCGCCCCCGATCTGCTGCTCACCGACGGCGAGGCGACGCTCGTCGGCGCGGACGGCGAGGCGGAGGGCTGGCTGCCCTATCGCAGGCATCTGGCCCTGGTGACGGGCGGACGGCGGCACGTGATGATGGGCGCGAGCCAGATCGACCGCTTCGGCAACCAGAACATCTCCTGCGTCGGCGACTGGGAGCAGCCGGCGCGCCAGCTCCTCGGGGTGCGCGGTGCACCCGTCAACACCCTGAACAACCCGGTGAGTTACTGGGTCCCCCGGCACTCCCCCCGGGTCTTCGTCGAGCGCGTCGACATGATCTGCGGGGTCGGGCACGACAGCGCGCGGGCGGCGGGCCCGTCGGCCACCCGCTTCCACCGTATCCCCCGGGTCGTGAGCGATCTGGGGGTCTTCGACTTCGCGACGCCGGACCGTTCGATGCGCCTCGCCTCCCTCCACCCCGGCGTCACCATCGACCGGGTCCGCGAGGCGACGGGCTTCGCGCTGTCGGTCCCTGCCGACGTCCCGTACACCCGCGGCCCCTCCCCCGCCGAACTCGCCCTGATCCGCGAGGTCATCGACCCGGACCGCACCCGGGACCGGGAGGTCGGGGCCTGATGCGGACCGCCCTGACCGGCCTCGTCGGCGTCCGGCACCCGATCGTGCAGACCGGGATGGGCTGGGTGGCGGGCCCCCGCCTGGTCACCGCGACCGCACGGGCCGGGGCGCTCGGCATCCTGGCCTCCGCGACCATGACGCCGGACCAACTGCGTTCCGCCGTACGGGAGGTGAGGTCCCGGACCGACGCGCCGTTCGGGGTGAACCTGCGGGCGGACGCGGGGGACGCCCGGGAGCGGGTGCGGATCATCGTCGAGGAGGGCGTCCGGGTGGCGTCGTTCGCGCTCGCCCCGTCGCGGGAGCTGATCGCGGAGCTGAAGGAGGCGGGCGTTCTCGTCGTCCCGTCGGTGGGGGCCCGGCGGCACGCGGAGAAGGTCGCGGCGTGGGGTGCGGACGCGGTGATCGTGCAGGGCGGGGAGGGCGGCGGGCACACGGGCGAGGTCGCCACCACGGTCCTGCTTCCGCAGGTGGTGGACGCGGTGGACATCCCGGTGGTCGCGGCGGGCGGCTTCCACGACGGCCGGGGCCTGGCGGCGGCGCTGGCGTACGGGGCGGCAGGGGTCGCGATGGGCACCCGGTTCCTGCTGACCTCGGACTCGACGGTCCCGGACGTGGTGAAGGGCCGGTACCTGGCGGCGACCGCGAGGGACATCACGTTGACGCGTGCGGTGGACGGGCTCCCGCACCGGATGCTCCGTACGGAGATGGTGGCGGAGCTGGAGGGCGGGGCGGGCCGGCTGCGCGCCCTGTACGGGGCGGTGCGCCGGGCGTCCCGCTTCCGCCGGCTGTCCGGCCTGAGCTGGCCGGACCTGGTCCGGGACGGGCTGGCGATGCGGCACGGCAAGGAGCTGAGCTGGAGCCAGGTGCTTCTTGCGGCGAACACGCCGATGCTGCTGAGGGCGGCGATGGTGGAGGGCCGCACGGACCTCGGGATCATGGCCTCGGGCCAGGTGGCGGCCCTGATCGAGGACCTGCCGAGCGTGGCGGTGCTGGTGGAGCGAGTGATGGCGGACGCGGAGCGGACTCTCGCGGCCCTGGGCGCGATGCCGGACCCGCCGCTCAAGAACCGGGCCGCCCCATCAAGCCCGGACCCGGGCTTGAGGACGACGCCGTCCACATCACGCCAGTCCGGCGGTTGAGGACGTCCTTCGCCCGGAGCCAAGGACCGGGCCGGCCCGTTCCAGCCCGTCCGGCGATTGAGGACAAAGCTCCGTCCCGGGGCTTTAGGGGCTCTGCCCCGGCCCCCGGTCCTCAAGCGCCGGACGGCTGGCTGTGGCCCGTTCGCCCATCACCGGGCGATCGGATGTGGCCCACCCTCAAGCGCCGGACGGCCGGAAGGCGCCTTACGCCGCCCGGCGACGCCGCGAAGGGGCGCCGGACCGTGCGGGCGCACCCGAGCGCGCCGCACCGCCCTGCGCACCGGTACCCGCACCCGCGCCGCCCCCCGATCCGCGCCGCCCGCGCCCCCGGCTGCCGGAGCGTGCCGTTCCGCCGCCGGAGCCGGAGCCCGAGCGGGTCCGCTGCTTCGGCGGGGTCGGCTGCGGGACCTCGATCACGATCGCGACGCCCGACGGCTCACGGGCACCCGTGATCCGGCTCAGCTCCTCGTCGCTGGACGTGACCCGGGTCGTCCGCGGCGCGATACCCGCGTCCTGCATCAGCCGGGTCATCTCGCGCTTCTCGTCGGGCAGTACCAGCGTGACGACGCTGCCGGACTCCCCGGCCCGGGCCGTACGGCCACCCCGGTGCAGGTAGTCCTTGTGGTCGGTCGGCGGGTCCACGTTGACGACCAGGTCGAGGTCGTCGACGTGGATACCGCGGGCCGCGACGTTCGTCGCGACGAGCGCGGTGACCTGGCCGTTCTTGAACTGGTCCAGGGTCCGGTTGCGCTGCGGCTGGGAGCGCCCGCCGTGCAGGGCGGCCGCCCGGACGCCGCTGGCGAGCAGCCGCTTGGCGAAACGGTCGGCGGAGCGCTTGGTGTCGACGAACATGATCACCCGGCCGTCGCGGGCGGCGATCTTCGTGGCGACAGCCTTCTTGTCGGTCTCGTCCAGGACGTGGAGCACGTGGTGCTCCATCGTGGTGACCGCTCCGGCGGACGGGTCGACGGAGTGCACGACCGGGTCGGTGAGGAACATCCTGACGAGGCGGTCGATGTTCTTGTCGAGGGTCGCGGAGAACAGCATGCGCTGGCCGTCCGCCTCGACCTGCTTGAGCAGGGCGACGACCTGCGGCATGAAGCCCATGTCGGCCATCTGGTCGGCCTCGTCGAGGACGGTGATGGCGACCTGGTCCAGCCGGCAGTCGCCGCGCTCGATGAGGTCCTTGAGCCGGCCCGGGGTGGCGACGAGCACTTCGGCGCCGCGTCGCAGGGTGGCGGACTGCTTGGTGATCGACATGCCGCCGACGACGGTGGCGAGCCGCAGGTTCACGGCGGTCGCGTACGGGGTCAGGGCGTCGGTGACCTGCTGGGCCAGCTCGCGGGTGGGGACGAGGACCATGGCGAGCGGGGCGCGCGGCTCGCCGCGGCGGCCGGCGGTGCGGGCCAGCAGGGCGAGGCCGAAGGCGAGGGTCTTGCCGGAGCCGGTGCGGCCCCGGCCGAGGATGTCGCGGCCGGCCAGCGAGTTCGGCAGGGTCGCGCCCTGGATCGGGAACGGCTCGGTGACGCCCTGCGCGGCGAGGGTCTTCAGCAGCGCGGCGGGCATGTCCAGGTCCGCGAAGGCGTCGACGGACGGCAGCGCGGGGGTCACGGTCTCCGGCAGGGCGAACTCGGCGGGCGCCGCGACGGCGGGCTTGCGGCGGGCCGCGGGCTTGGAGCCGCCCTGGGGCCGGGAGCGGGGCGCGCCGCCCCGGCCGTTCGCGGGGGCCTGGGAGCCGGCGCCCTGGCCGCGGCCCCGGCCGCGGGCCGGTCGGGAGCGGGGGGTGCGATCCTGGCGTTCGGAGCGTTCGGAGCTGGTCATACGGAATTGCCCTCCTGGGGGATTCCTGGGCAACTGCCGAATGGGTTTACTGCGATGTGCGGCCCGGCCGTCCGGGTGCGCCCCCAGGATGTGCGCACAGAACGGGTCGATGACGACGGATCGTCGGTCGGACAGCACAAACCGGGGCCCGCACCTTCACGGTGCGGGCCCCGGTCAGCGAGGTACGCGTCCGACGATTAGGCCGGGACGATGTTCTCGGCCTGCGGGCCCTTCTGGCCCTGCGTGACGTCGAAGGAGACCTTCTGGCCCTCCTGCAGCTCACGGAAGCCGGAGGCGTTGATGTTGGAGTAGTGGGCGAAGACGTCGGCGCCGCCGCCGTCCTGCTCGATGAAGCCGAAGCCCTTTTCCGAGTTGAACCACTTCACGGTGCCGGTGGCCATGTCATTCTCCTAAAACAGGTGCAGTGCCGGAAATCCGCACTTTACGAATTCCAAGTCGCCGCATTGAGCCCCATCCGGAGAAAGCCGGAAAACAATAAAACGCCTGACGAAGCATTCCCGTCAGGCGCACATAAAGTTCATGGGTACCAAAACTGCAACGCGGACCACCCTAGCACGCCCTCCCCCGCGGCGGTGGATCTTGACACGCCACCGCGGGTCGGGGCGTGTGCTCAGAGCCGCTCGACGATGGTGACGTTGGCCTGTCCGCCGCCTTCGCACATGGTCTGGAGCCCGTAGCGGCCGCCGGTGCGTTCCAGTTCGTGGAGCAGGGTCGTCATGAGCCGGGCGCCGGTGGCGCCGAGCGGGTGGCCCAGGGCGATGGCTCCGCCGTTGACGTTGACCCGCTCGGGGTCGGCGCCGGTCTCTTTCAGCCAGGCGAGGACGACCGGGGCGAACGCCTCGTTGATCTCGACGAGGTCGACGTCGTCGAGGGTGAGACCGGTCTTCTTCAGGGCGTACGCCGTGGCGGGGATCGGGGCCGAGAGCATCCGGATGGGGTCCTCGCCCCGTACGGACAGGTGGTGGATGCGGGCACGGGGGGTGAGGCCGTGGTCGGCGACGGCCCGTCCGGAGGCGATGAGCAGGGCGGCGGCCCCGTCGGAGACCTGGGAGGAGCAGGCGGCGGTGATGGTGCCGCCCTCGACGACGGGGCGCAGTCCGGCCATCTTCTCCAGGGTGGTGTCGCGGCGCGGCCCCTCGTCGGCGGTGACGTTCCCGTACGCGACGGTCTCGCGGGCGAAGCGGCCCTCGTCGAGGGCGCGGACGGCCCGCCGGTGGGAGGTGAGGGCGAACTCCTCCATGTCGCGGCGGCTGATGCCCCACTTCTCGGCGATGAGCTGGGCGCCGTGGAACTGGTTGACGGGGGCGTCGCCGTACCGGGCGCGCCAGCCCTCGCTGCCCGCGTACGGCCCCTGGGTGAGGCCGAGGGGTTCGGCGGCCTGCCGGGAGGCGAAGGCGATGGGGATCTGGGTCATGTTCTGGGTGCCGCCCGCGACGACGAGGTCCTGGGTGCCGGAGAGGACGCCCTGGGCGGCGAAGTGGAGGGCCTGCTGGGAGGAGCCGCACTGCCGGTCGACGGTGACGCCGGGGACCTCCTCGGGCAGTCCGGCGGCGAGCCATGACGTACGGGCGATGTCGCCGGCCTGCGGTCCGACGGTGTCGAGGCAGCCGAGGACGACGTCCTCGACGGCCGCCGGGTCGACGCCCGAGCGGGCGATCAGCTCGCGCAGCACATGGGCGCCGAGGTCGGCGGGGTGGACGGCCCCGAGGCCTCCTCCGCGCCGTCCGACGGGGGTGCGTACCGCTTCGACGATGTAGGCCTCGGTCATGGCTGCTGCTCCTCACGCGGGCAGAGGGACTAGGTGCGCAGGGCGATGCCGTCCAGCACCATCGAGAGGTACTGGCGGGCGATCTCCTCGGGGCTGTGGTGTCCGCCGGGCCGGTACCAGGAGGCGGCGACCCAGACGGTGTCGCGGACGAACCGGTAGGTGAGGCGGATGTCGAGGTCGTCGCGGAAGACGCCTTCGGTGACGCCCCGTTCCAGGGTGCCGAGCCAGGCCTTCTCGAACTTGGTCTGCGAGTCGGCGAGGTAGGCGAAGCGCGGCTGGGTGGCGAGGTGCTTGGACTCCTTCTGGTAGATCGCGACGGCGGGGCGGTGCCGGTCGATCTCCCGGAAGGACTCGGTGACCAGGGCCTCGATGGTCTCGCGGGGGCCGAGGCCGGCCGCCAGGACCTCGTCGTAGCCCTGCCAGAGCTCGTCGAGGAAGGTGGAGAGGATCTCGTCGATCATCGATTCCTTGGAATCGAAGTGGTAGTAGAGGCTGCCCGCGAGCATCCCGGCCTCATCCGCGATGCGGCGCACGGTGGTGGCGTTGTATCCCTGGGCGGCGAAGACCTCGGCGGCGGTGGCGAGCAGTTCCCGGCGTCGCTCCGGCGTGGGGGTCACCTGGGGCTTCTTCTTGGTAGGCACCCGGCCATTGTCCGTGCACGGCCCGGGTGTTCACGCATGCTGGCTGCTGACGGGGACGACCTCGCCGGTCATGTAGGAGGAGTAGCCGCTGGCGAGGAAGACGATGACGTTGGCGACCTCCCAGGGTTCGGCGTAGCGGCCGAAGGCCTCTTTCCCGGTGAGGTCGGCGAGGAGTTCGGCGGAGGTGACCTTGGCCAGGTGGGGGTGCATGGCGAGGCTGGGGGCGACGGCGTTGACGCGTACGCCGTAGTCGGCGGCCTCGACGGCGGCGCAGCGGGTGAGGGCCATGACGCCGGCCTTGGCCGCGGCGTAGTGGGCCTGGCCGCGCTGGGCGCGCCAGCCCACGACGGAGGCGTTGTTGACGACGACTCCGCCGCGTCCGGCGGCCTTGAGGGAGCGCAGGGCGGCACGGGTGCAGCGGAAGGTGCCGTTGAGGGTGACGTCGAGGATCCTCGTCCACTGGTCGTCGGTCATCTCGGTGAGTTCGGCGGTGCCGCCGAGGCCGGCGTTGTTGACGACGATGTCGAGGCCGCCGTGGGTGCGCTCGGTGTGTGCGAAGAGGGCGGCGACCTGGTCCTCGTCGGTGACGTCGCAGGTCAGGGCGGTGACGCGGTCGGGGCCGAACGCTTCGACGAGGACGTGGGCGCTCTCCTTCAGCCGGCGGGTGTGGGCGTCGCTGATGACCACGCGGGCGCCTTCCTCCAGGAAGCGGCGGGCGGTGGCGCCGCCGATCCCGGATCCGGCGGCGGCGGTGACGACGGCGGTGCGGCCGGTCAGCAGTCCGTGTCCCGGCAGATACGGCGGTGCGCTCATCGGCTCGTCCCCCTGACGCCTCATGACTCCTCGACCGTGCTGGGGCCGTACGTTAACCTACCAAACACTTGTTAGGGAACGGCCTCGACGGAAGGCGCCCCGATGGACCTGGAGCAGACAGCACGGACCGAGTCCCTGCGGACCGAGGCCCGCGCCTGGCTGCGGGAGCACGTACCGGCCCGGCCGCTGCCGTCCCTGGAGACCGAGGAGGGGTTCGCCGCGCACCGGGAGTGGGAGGCGCTGCTGCACTCCGGGCGGTGGTCGGCGGTCTCCTGGCCCGAGGAGTACGGGGGCCGGGGCGCGGACCTCTTCGGCTGGCTGGCGTTCGAGGAGGAGTACTGGGCGGCGGGCGCGCCGGGCCGGGTCTCGCAGAACGGGGTCAGTCTGCTCGCCCCGACCCTCCTCGCCCACGGCACGGCCGGTCAGCGGGCCCGGGTGCTGGGGCCGATGGCGAGCGGCGAGGTGATCTGGGCGCAGGCCTGGTCGGAGCCGGAGGCCGGGTCCGACCTGGCGGCGCTGCGGTCGCGGGCGGTGCGGACGGAGGGCGGCTGGCTGCTGTCGGGGCAGAAGACGTGGTCCTCGCGGGCGGCCTTCGCGGACCGGGCGTTCGGGATCTTCCGCACGGACCCGGGGGCCGCGAAGCCGCATCACGGGCTGACGTATCTGATGTTCGGGCTGCGGGAGCCCGGGGTGACGGTCCGTCCCGTCGGGCGGCTGGACGGGAAGCCCGCGTTCGCCGAGGTCTTCCTCGACGAGGTCTTCGTACCGGACGAGGACGTCATCGGGGAGCCGGGGCAGGGCTGGCGCATCGCGATGTCGGCGACCGGCGACGAGCGGGGCCTCACCCTCCGCTCCCCCGGCCGTTTCACGGCCGCCGCCGGCCGTGTGACGGAGCTGTGGCGTCGGGCGGGCGACCCGGCGGACACGGCGCTACGGGACCGGGTGGCGGACGCGGTGATCGGAGCGCGGGCGTACCAGCTGTTCACGGCGGCCTCCGCGGCGCGGTTCGCGGCGGGCGCGGCGCTCGGGCCGGAGTCCAGCCTGAACAAGGTGTTCTGGTCCCGCTACGACATCGCGCTGCACGAGACGGCGCTCGATCTGCTCGGCCCGGACGCGGAGGTGGCGGACACCGCGTGGGCGGAGGGGTACGTCTTCGCCCTCGCCGGGCCGATCTACGCCGGGACGAACGAGATCCAGCGCGACATCATCGCCGAGCGGCTGCTCGGCCTGCCGAAGGGACGGCGCTGATGCCCTTTCTGCTCACCGCCGAACAGCGGGAGTTCGGGCGCTCGCTGGACGCCCTGCTGACGGCGGCGGACACCCCGGCGGTCCTGCGGGCGTGGGCGGCCGGGGATCGCGGTCCGGGGCGGGCGCTGTGGGGGCGGCTCGCGGACTCGGGGGTGTTCGCGCTCGCGGTCCCGGAGGCGTACGGGGGTGTCGGCCCGCTGCCCGTGGAGGCGGCCGTGGCCTGCGTCGAGCTGGGACGGCACGCGGTGCCCGGCCCGGTGGCGGAGACCTTGGCGGCCGGGGCGCTGCTGGCCGGGACGGGCGGGCCGGTGGCCGAGGAGTGGCTGCCGGGGATCGCCTCGGGCGCGGCGGTGGTGTCGCTGACCCTGGAGGGGTACGGCCCGTACGCCGCGGACGCGGACGCGGCGGACGCGGTGTTCACGGTGACCGGCGACGAACTGCGGCTCGCACCGGCCCCCGGGAAGCCGATGGCGTCGGCGGACCCGGCGCGCCGGCTGTCCCGTCCCGAGCCGGGCGGCGCCCCGGTCGCCAAGGGCCGGGCGATACGGCCGGCGGCACGGGCGGCGGGCGACTGGGCCGCCTTCGCCACGGCGGCCCTGGCGCTCGGCTGCGGGGAGGAACTGCTGCGGGCGACCGTGGCGTACGTGAAGCAGCGCACCCAGTTCGGCGTACCCGTCGGCTCCTTCCAGGCGGTCAAGCACCGCCTCGCGGACACCCTGCTCGGCCTGGAGTTCGCCCGCCCGCTGCTGTACGGGGCGGCGGTGGAGCTGGCCGGGGGGTCGCCCGGAGCCGGGGCGGCGGTCGCGGCGGCGAAGGTGAGCGCGGGCGAGGCGGGGTACGCGGCGGCCCGTACCGCGCTGCAACTGCACGGGGCGATCGGCTACACCGAGGAGCTGGACCTGGCGTGGTGGCTGCGCCGGGCCCGGCCGCTGCGGGACGCCTGGGGGACGCCGTCGGTGTGCCGGGCCCGGGTGCTGGCCGGGTGAGCACCCCTGCGGCCGGGTCCGCCGCCCCGGCCGCAGGGGCCCGTCACTTGCGGCGCACGGTGCGCAGCGGCTGCCCCGGCCGCCAGGACTGGATGACCAGCTCATCGCTGTCGAGCCCGATACGGACCACCTCGGTCAGTTCCGCCCGGAAGAGGTGGAAGGGCTCGGGCGGGGCGGCCTCCTCGATGAAGCGGGCGATCACCTCCGGATCGGTGATCTCCACGGCCCGGCCGCTCACCCGGACGTCACCGTCGTTCATCTCGGCGTCGGGACCCGGGTTGGCGTGGAGCGCGAAGCGCGGGTCGCGGCGCAGGTCCAGGGCCTTGAGCGAGTCCGGCATCATGCCGAGGAGCATCTCCCCGAAGCGGAAGTCGGCCTCCAGGCCGGTGACCCGGGGCGAGCCGTCCTTCCGCAGGGTGGCGAGGACGTGGTGCTTGTAGAGGCGGAAGCGGCGCTGGACGGTGTCGGCGAAGTCGGGTTCGGTAGTGGCGAAGCCGTCCCAGGAGACGGGTGAGGAAGACGTCATGGGCGCCATGGAACACGGGATACCCGACATCTTCTGTCCGATTTCCCCGGCCGTTCGCGGACTCTCACCCGACCGAGAAGGTGACCAGCACCGCCCGGCCCATCGTCCGCAGCACCCCGGGCGACTCCCCGGCCGCCAGCACCGCGTCGTAACGGTCCAGCCGGACACCGCCGCCCCCGCCGCCCTCCAGCTCCGCGCCGTCGTCGAGGGAGACGGCGAGCACCGAGCCGCCCTCCGGCGGCAGCAGGCGGACCGTACCGCAGACGACGGCGGTCTCCGCCCGCGTACGGTCCCGGCGGTACATGACGTTGAGGTTGACGACGGGGCCGCCCAGCAGGAAGCCCTCGGTGGGCAGATCGCCGGGGAAGCCGTGCGGCCACAGGCGCTCGTCCACGATGTGGTGCTCGCCGCCGACGACGAGGTCCATGCCCGCGCCCTCGACCACGGTGAGAACGCGGTCCACCCCGGGGAAGGCGGAGAACGGTCCGTCGGCGGTGACGTCCGCGAGGCTGACGCGCCAGTCGAAGGCGTCGGCTCCCGCGCCCTCGGGGCCGGTGGCGATCTCCCGGGTGAGTCCGCCGCCGTTCCTCCAGGGGGCGGGGGTCAGGCCGGCGGCGCGCAGGATCCGTACGGTCACCGCACGATCCCCCGCTCGCGTGCGGCGGCCAGCCAGAGCGGGAACTCGGCGACGAGCCGGTCGTACAGCTTGCGGTCCGGGACCTTCCGGGGGTCGGGGCCCGCGTGGAAGTACCCGGCGTTGTCGACGGGCCGCTTGGCCGGAACGGGGAGTTCGTCGAGCTTGCGCAGGAAGTCGAACTGGCTGCTGCGGGTGTTGCCGAAGCCGACGAACTGCCAGAACAGGGGCAGCTTCGCGGCCTTGCAGAGGTAGCGCTCGGCGGCGAGCTTGTTGATCGGGCCGCCGTCCGTCTGGAAGACGACCAGGGCGGGCGCGGTGGAGCCGCTGTCGAGGTAGTGGTCGATGACGGCGTCCATCGCCAGGTGGTAGCTCGTCTTCCCCATGTGCCCGAGGCCCGCCGCGATCTGCTCGATCCGGCCGTGGTGGTTGTCGAGGGCGATGTCGGTGACCGCGTCGACGTCGGTGGAGAAGAAGACGACGGGGACCGTGCCGTCGTCGTCGAGGTGGGACGCGAGCCCCAGGACCCGGTCGGCCAGCGCCTGGACGCTGCCGTCCTGGTAGTAGGGCTTCATCGAACCGGAGTAGTCGATGACGAGGTAGACGGCCGCGCGGTGACCGCCGAGGCCGTGCTTCTCCAGCGAGACCCCGGCGCTCTTGTAGAGGCTGACCAGGGCCGGAGCCGCCTCCTGGACCTTGGTCAGGCTGATGGCCGGGCCGCTCCTGCCCTCGGCCCTGTCCCCACCCGGCATGACGGCTCCCCCACTCGGCGTTCCGCGTTCCGCGGAGTGACGAGCCTAGGCCACGGGCCGGGCCCCGGGCACGCGGCCCGTCACCCGGTTCGCTATCTTGATCGCCACCGCCCCCACCGGCCCCGTTGCCCACCCCCAGTGAAGGAGCCGGCCATGGAGGCCGCCGCCACCACGTGTTACCGCCATCCGTCCGTCGAGGCGTATGTCCGCTGCACCCGTTGCGACCGCCGCATCTGCCCGGACTGCATGCGGGAGGCCTCGGTCGGCCACCAGTGCGTGGAGTGCGTCAAGGAGGGGCAGCGGTCGGTGCGGCAGCCCCGTACGGTCTTCGGCGGTGCGGTGTCCCGGGCGGCGACGCCGGTGGTGACGTACGTGCTGATGGCGCTCAATGTGCTCGTCTACCTCGGCGAGGTGGTCCGGCCGGAGATCGTGGACCGGTTCGCGGTGCTGGGGGCGGCGCTCACCGGGCCGGACGGCGAGCAGTATTACTACCGGGGCGACACCTTCCGGGGCTACGAGCTGACGGGTATCGCGGACGGCGAGTGGTACCGGCTGGTGACCGGGGCGTTCCTGCACCTGCCGCCGGACGCGTCGTTCGGGGTGATGCACCTGCTGTTCAACATGTTCGCGCTGTGGAACATCGGCCGGGCGGTGGAGGGGCAGCTCGGCCGGGCCCGCTATCTGGCCCTGTATCTGCTGTCGGCGGTGGGCGGTTCGGTGCTGGTGTACCTGCTGGCCCCGGACACCTCGACCGTCGGCGCCTCCGGTGCGGTCTTCGGTCTGGCCGCCGCGTACTGGGTCATCCACCGGCGGCTCGGCCATGACATGGCGGCCGTCAACCGGTTCATGGCCGGGTTCCTGATCTGGATGGTGCTCTCGGCGCTGTTCACCTCGTGGCAGGGGCACCTGGGCGGGCTGCTGACGGGGGCGCTGGTGACGTACGGGCTGGCCTACGCACCGGCGAAGCTGCGGACCGGGCCTCTCCAGCTCGCGGGCGGGGCGGTGCTGCTGGGGCTGTTCGCCGTGGCGGTGGTGGTGAAGACCTCGGCGCTGACGGGCTGAACCGGCTGAGGGGCCGGGGGCGGCCGAAGGAAGCCGGCCCCGGACGCGCCACGGCGCCCACTGAGTCCGGTCGGGGACAGGCGGGCGCCGCGTTCAGTTCCGCACGCCGTTGTGCGGGACGTATCAAGGGGGCTCCCCCGGGCCGCGTGGCCCAGGGGGAACCCGGGTGGTGCTCAGACCAGCAGGGACCGGTCCGTCGGGCGGATCGGGGCCGGCAGGGCGCTGGTCCCGGTCAGGAAGCGGTCGACTCCGCGGGCGGCGGAGCGGCCCTCGGCGATCGCCCAGACGATCAGCGACTGGCCGCGTCCGGCGTCACCGGCGACGAAGACGCCGTCGACGTTGGTCGCGTAGCTCTCGTCGCGGGCGACGTTGCCTCGCTGGTCGAGCTCCAGGCCGAACTGCTGGACCAGACCGTTGGACTGGTCGGTTCCGGTGAAGCCCATGGCCAGGGTGACGAGCTGCGCGGGGATGCGCCGCTCCGTGCCGGGCTTCTGCTCCAGCTTACCGTCCTTGAACTCGACCTCCACCAGGTGGAGGGCCTGGACATTGCCGTCCTCGTCGCCCTCGAAGTGGGTGGTGGAGACGGAGTAGACCCGCTCGCCGCCCTCCTCGTGCGCGGAGGTGACCTTGTAGAGCATCGGGAAGGTCGGCCAGGGCTGGTTGGCGTTCCGCTCCTCGCCCGGCTTCGGCATGATCTCCAGCTGGGTGACGGAGGCCGCGCCCTGGCGGTGGGCGGTGCCCACGCAGTCGGCGCCGGTGTCGCCGCCGCCGATGACGACGACGTGCTTGCCGCCGGCGTGGATCGGGGCGACGGTCAGGTCGCCCTCCTGCACCTTGTTGGCGAGCGGCAGGTACTCCATCGCGAAGTGGACGCCGTTCAGCTCACGGCCGGGGACCGGCAGGTCGCGGGAGACGGTGGCACCGGCCGCGATGACGACCGCGTCGTAGCGGCGGCGGAGCTTGGCGGCGTCGATGTCCTGGCCGATCTCCACCCCCGTACGGAACTTGGTGCCCTCCAGGCGCATCTGCTCGATGCGGCGGTTGATGTGCGACTTCTCCATCTTGAACTCGGGGATGCCGTAGCGCAGCAGGCCCCCGATGCGGTCCGCCCGCTCGTAGACGACGACGGTGTGGCCGGCCCGGGTCAGCTGCTGGGCGGCGGCGAGTCCCGCCGGGCCGGAGCCGATGACCGCGACGGTCTTGCCGGAGAGGCGCTCGGGCGGCTGCGGGGTGACGTCGCCGCTGTCCCACGCCTTGTCGATGATGGAGACCTCGACGTTCTTGATGGTGACGGCGGGCTGGTTGATGCCGAGCACGCACGCCGACTCGCAGGGGGCCGGGCACAGCCGCCCGGTGAACTCCGGGAAGTTGTTCGTGGCGTGGAGCCGCTCGGATGCGGCGGTCCAGTCCTCGCGGTAGGCGTAGTCGTTCCACTCGGGGATGAGGTTTCCGAGCGGGCAGCCGTTGTGGCAGAACGGGATGCCGCAGTCCATGCAGCGGCCGGCCTGCTTGCTGATGATCGGGAGCAGCGAGCCCGGAACGTAGACCTCGTTCCAGTCCTTGACGCGCTCGGCCACGGGGCGGGTCTTGGCGACCTCGCGCCCGGTGGTCAGGAAGCCCTTGGGGTCAGCCATGGGTCGCCGCCTCCATCATCTTCTCGGTGGTCTCCTGCTCGGAGAGACCGGCGAGCTCAGCGGCGTCCTTGGCGGCGAGCACTGCCTTGTACGTGGACGGGATGATCTTGCTGAAGCGGGTCACGGCGGTGTCCCACTCGGCGAGGAGCTTCTCGGCGACGGTGGAGCCGGTCTCCTCGTGGTGGCGGCGCACGACGTCGTGCAGCCACTGCTTGTCGGTGTCGTCCAGTTCCTCGACGGCGCCGAGGTTGCCGACGTTGACCTGGTTGCGGTCGAGGTCGATGACGTACGCGACACCGCCCGACATACCGGCGGCGAAGTTGCGGCCGGTCTCGCCGAGGACGACGGCGTGGCCGCCGGTCATGTACTCGCAGCCGTGGTCGCCGACGCCTTCGGAGACGACGAGCGCCCCGGAGTTGCGGACGCAGAAGCGTTCGCCGGTGCGGCCGCGGAGGAAGATCTCGCCGCCGGTCGCGCCGTAACCGATGGTGTTGCCGGCGATGGTGGAGTACTCGGCGAGGTGGTCGGCGCCCCGGTCCGGGCGGACGATGACCCGGCCGCCGGAGAGGCCCTTGCCGACGTAGTCGTTGGCGTCGCCCTCCAGCCGCAGGGTGATGCCGCGCGGCACGAACGCGCCGAAGGACTGGCCGGCCGAGCCGGTGAAGGTGATGTCGATGGTGTCCTCGGGCAGGCCCGGTCCGCCGAACTTCTTGGTCACCTCGTGGCCGAGCATCGTGCCGACGGTCCGGTTGATGTTGCGGATCGCGACCTGGGCGCGGACCGGGCGGGCCGCCTCGGGGCTCTCGGCGCCCAGCGCGTCGGCGGCCAGCTTGATGAGCTGGTTGTCGAGCGCCTTCGTCAGACCGTGGTCCTGGTCGATGATCCGGTGGCGGACCGCGCCCTCGGGGAGCTCGGGCACGAAGAAGAGCGGGGCCAGGTCCAGGCCCTGCGCCTTCCAGTGGGAGACGGCCCGGTCGGTGTCGAGGAGTTCGGCGTGGCCGACGGCCTCCTCGATGGAGCGGAAGCCCAGCTCGGCGAGGAGTTCGCGGACCTCTTCGGCGATGAACTCGAAGAAGTTGACGACGTACTCGGCCTTGCCGGAGAACCGGTCGCGGAGCACCGGGTTCTGGGTGGCGATGCCGACGGGGCAGGTGTCCAGGTGGCAGACGCGCATCATGACGCAGCCGGAGACGACGAGCGGCGCGGTCGCGAAACCGAACTCCTCGGCGCCGAGGAGCGCGGCGATGACGACGTCCCGGCCGGTCTTGAGCTGGCCGTCGGTCTGCACGACGATGCGGTCGCGCAGGCCGTTGAGCAGCAGGGTCTGCTGGGTCTCGGCGAGGCCGAGCTCCCAGGGGCCGCCCGCGTGCTTGAGCGAGGTGAGCGGCGATGCGCCGGTTCCACCGTCGTGGCCGGAGATGAGGACGACGTCCGCGTGGGCCTTGGAGACACCGGCGGCGACCGTGCCGACGCCGACCTCGGAGACCAGCTTCACGTGGATGCGGGCCTGCGGGTTGGCGTTCTTGAGGTCGTGGATCAGCTGCGCGAGGTCTTCGATGGAGTAGATGTCGTGGTGCGGCGGCGGCGAGATGAGGCCGACGCCGGGCGTCGAGTGACGCGTCTTGGCGACCCACGGGTAGACCTTGTGGCCGGGCAGCTGGCCGCCCTCGCCGGGCTTGGCGCCCTGGGCCATCTTGATCTGGATGTCGTCCGCGTTGACCAGGTATTCGCTGGTCACACCGAAGCGGCCGGAGGCGACCTGCTTGATGGAGGAGCGGCGCTCCGGGTCGTACAGGCGCTCCGGGTCCTCACCGCCCTCGCCGGTGTTGGACTTGCCGCCGAGCCGGTTCATCGCGATGGCGAGGGTCTCGTGGGCCTCGCGGGAGATGGAGCCGTAGGACATGGCGCCGGTGGAGAACCGCTTGACGATCTCGGAGGCGGGCTCGACCTCGTCGATGGAGATCGGGGCCCGGTCCGAGGTGAAGCCGAAGAGGCCGCGGAGCGTCATGAGGCGCTCGGACTGCTCGTTCACCCGGTCCGTGTACTGCTTGAAGATGTCGTAGCGCCGGTTGCGGGTGGCGTGCTGGAGGCGGAAGACCGTCTCCGGGTCGAACAGGTGCGGTTCGCCCTCGCGCCGCCACTGGTACTCGCCGCCGATCTCCAGCGCGCGGTGGGAGGCCGCGATGCCGGATGCGGGGTACGCCTTGGTGTGCCGGGCGGCGACCTCCTTGGCGATGACGTCCAGGCCGGCGCCACCGATCTTGGTGGCGGTGCCGTTGAAGTACGTGGCGACGAACTCCTCGTCGAGGCCGACGGCCTCGAAGACCTGGGCGCCGCGGTAGGAGGCGACGGTGGAGATGCCCATCTTGGACATGACCTTGAGGACGCCCTTGCCGAGCGCGTAGATCAGGTTCCGGATGGCCTGCTCGGCCTCGATGTTCTCGATGAAGGTGCCGGCCCGGACCAGGTCCTCGACGGACTCCATGGCGAGGTACGGGTTGACCGCGGCGGCGCCGTAACCGATGAGCAGAGCGACGTGGTGGACCTCGCGGACGTCCCCGGCCTCGACCAGCAGGCCCACCTGGGTGCGCTGCTTGGTGCGGATGAGGTGGTGGTGGACGGCGGAGGTGAGCAGCAGCGAGGGGATCGGCGCGTGCTCGGCGTCGGAGTGCCGGTCGGAGAGGACGATGAGGCGGGCGCCGTCCTCTATGGCGGCGTCGACCTCGGCGCAGATCTCCTGGAGCCGGGCGGCCAGCGCGTCGCCGCCGCCGCCGACCCGGTAGAGACCGGAGAGGGTGGCGGCCCGCATGCCCGGCATGTCGCCGTCGGCGTTGATGTGTATCAGCTTGGCGAGCTCGTCGTTGTCGATCACCGGGAACGGCAGCGTGACGCTGCGGGCCGCGGCTGCGGTGGGCTCCAGGATGTTGCCCTGGGGGCCGAGCGAGGAGCGCAGCGAGGTGACGAGCTCCTCGCGGATGGCGTCCAGCGGCGGGTTGGTGACCTGGGCGAAGAGCTGGGTGAAGTAGTCGAAGAGCAGCCGGGGGCGCTCGGAGAGCGCGGCGATCGGCGAGTCGGTGCCCATGGAGCCGAGGGGCTCTCCGGCGGTGCGGGCCATCGGCGCGAGGATGACGCGGAGCTCTTCCTCGGTGTAGCCGAAGGTCTGCTGGCGGCGGGTGACCGAGGCGTGGGTGTGCACGATGTGCTCGCGCTCGGGCAGGTCGCTCAGCTCGATCTCGCCGGTCTCCAGCCACTCCTGGTAGGGCTGCTCGGCGGCGAGGGACGCCTTGATCTCGTCGTCCTCGATGATGCGGTGCTCGGCGGTGTCGACGAGGAACATCCGGCCGGGCTGGAGGCGGCCCTTGCGGACGACCTTGGCCGGGTCGATGTCGAGGACGCCGACCTCGGAGGAGAGGACGACGAGGCCGTCGTCGGTGACCCAGTAGCGGCCGGGGCGCAGACCGTTGCGGTCGAGGACCGCGCCGACCTGGACGCCGTCGGTGAAGGTGACGCAGGCCGGGCCGTCCCAGGGCTCCATCATCGAGGCGTGGTACTGGTAGAAGGCGCGCCGGGCCGGGTCCATCGAGTCGTGGTTCTCCCACGCCTCGGGGACCATCATCAGCACGGCGTGCGGCAGCGAGCGGCCGCCGAGGTGGAGCAGCTCCAGGACCTCGTCGAAGGAGGCCGAGTCGGAGGCGTCCGGGGTGCAGACGGGGAAGATGCGGTCGAGCTGCGCCTCGCCGAAGAGGCTGGAGGCGAGCTGGGACTCGCGGGCCTTCATCCAGTTGCGGTTGCCCTTGACCGTGTTGATCTCGCCGTTGTGCGCGACGAAGCGGTACGGGTGGGCCAGCGGCCAGCTGGGGAAGGTGTTGGTGGAGAACCGGGAGTGGACCAGGGCGACCGTGGAGGCGAAGCGGCGGTCGGAGAGGTCCGGGAAGAACGGCTCCAGCTGCCCGGTGGTGAGCATGCCCTTGTAGACGAGGGTGCGGGCGGAGAGCGAGGGGAAGTACACCCCGGCCTCACGCTCGGCACGCTTGCGCAGGACGAACGCCTTGCGGTCCAGGACGATGCCGGCGCTCTCGCCGTCGGCGACGAAGACCTGGCGGAAGGTCGGCATGGTGGCGCGGGCGCCGTTGCCGAGAAGTTCGGGGGTGACCGGGACGTCGCGCCAGCCGAGGACCTTCAGGCCCTCCTGGGCGGCGATCTTCTCGATCGCGCGGACCGCCTCGGTGGAGTCCTCGGCGGGGAGGAAGGCGATGCCCACGGCATACGAGCCGGCCTCGGGAAGTTCGAAAGGGGTCTCGGCGCGCAGGAAGGCGTCCGGGACCTGGCAGAGGATGCCGGCGCCGTCGCCGGAGTCGGGCTCGGAGCCGGTGGCGCCGCGGTGTTCGAGGTTGCGCAGCACGGTCAGCGCCTGCTCGACCAGCTCATGGCTGGCCACACCGGTCAGAGTGGCCACGAACCCGACGCCACAGGCGTCGTGCTCGTTACGGGGGTCGTACATCCCCTGCTGGGCGGGGCGACCGTCCATGGGCGACCAGGCGTCGATACGCATCGGCTCTCCCGTCGTCGTCGTGGCATTTGCGGTGCCGAGGGACGACGTTGGCCCTCTGCGAAATTTCGTGCAGGTTACATGATGGGGCGCTTCTCAAGAAGCGGAAGGCTCGTTCCAACATACGGACACCGTGGTGACCGGAAGTGACTGGGTGACCAGAGGTGACCGGCTGACCAGGGGGTGGGTCGCTGTCGGGACGATCGGCGCCCGGGAGTCGCAGAGTGCAGGCGTCGTTGCCTGCGGTGCTTACGGCTCTTGCCCGGCGGCACGGGAAACGAAACCACCGAGTAACGGCTACTTATGTGTAGCGCTGCATAGCGTCTCATTTTACGGCCGCGGGGCCCGTCGCGCCCAGTGGGCGGCGCCAAGACGTACGTCACACGCGTTGCCGGGCGGTTGCGCCGTTCGGGCGGCCCGGTTGCGCCGTTCACCGGACCGCCCGCGGACGTCACCTCACCGGTCACCGGGCCGCCCGCCCGCCCGGGTCATCCGACGGCGACACCGAACAGGGTGCCGAGCCCGTACGTCATCGCGGCGGCCGCACCACCGAGGGCGAGCTGGCGCAGTCCGCTGAACCACCAGCTGCGGGCCGTCACCCGGGCCACGACCGCACCGCAGGCGAAGAGGCCGAGGAGGGCGAGCAGCACGGCGGGCCAGAGGGCGCTCGCACCGAGGAGGTAGGGCAGGACAGGCAGCAGGGCACCCAGGGCGAACGCGCCGAACGACGAGACCGCGGCGACCAGCGGCGAGGGCAGATCGCCGGGGTCGATGCCCAGCTCCTCGCGGGCGTGGATCTCCAGCGCCTGCTCCGGATCGCGCGACAGCTGGCGGGCGACCTCGCGGGCCAGCGGGGCGTCCACGCCCCGGGACTCGTAGAGCGCGGCCAGCTCGGCCATCTCGTCCTGGGGGTGCTTACGGAGTTCGCGGCGCTCGACGGCGAGCTCGGCCTCGACCAGTTCCCGCTGGGAGGCGACAGAGGTGTACTCGCCCGCCGCCATGGAGAACGCCCCGGCGGCGAGACCGGCGAGCCCGGCGATCACGATGGTCTGCTGGGAGACCGCACCGCCGGCGACGCCGGTCATCAGGGCCAGGTTGGAGACCAGGCCGTCCATCGCGCCGAAGACGGCGGGGCGCAGCCAGCCGCCGTTGACATCCCGGTGGGTGTGGTTGTCACGGTGCGCCTCGTGCACCACGGCGTCGGTCACGATGAGGGCCACGACTCACTTCTCCCCTGCTGAGTACAATCTTCGACAAAGTCCAAAGTACGCCGTCCGAGCGATCGCCGCCAGCAAGGCAAGGCTGCCCTACACCCCCTCTGACCTGCGAAGGAAGGGCAGCCTCAGCTTCCCGGGCCGTCATCCTCCTGGCCCCTTTCCCGCCGATTCCCGCCTCCCTTCGCACTCCACGGGGGACAGATGCGGACAGGGCCCGCCGCAGGCCCCGGTCCGACTCGGGCGGACCCGCCGGACGAGCGGAAGGGCGACGCGATGAACACGGCCATCGGCCACGACCGGGCCAGGGGCGCACTGCTGGGGCTGGCGGTCGGGGACGCGCTCGGCGCCCCGGCGGAGAACCTGCGGCCCTCCGAGATCCGCCGCCGCTGGGGGCGGATCGAGGGGTTCGTGAGCGACGACCCGGCGGGCACCGACGACACGGAGTACGCGATCTTCTCCGGGCTGCTGCTGGCCCGGCACGGCTCCGCACTCGACGTCACCCATGTGGAGCGGGCCTGGCACCACTGGATCGCCGATCTCGACGAGGGCCCGTTCCGGGGGGCCGGGTTCAGCGAGCGCGGCACGCTGGAGAACCTGCGCCGGGGTCTGGCCGCACCGATCTCGGCCCAGCACCGGCACGCCTGGAGCGACGGGCTCGCGATGCGGGCGGCGCCCTTCGGGGTGTTCGCGGCGGGCCGCCCCGCCGAGGCGGCCCGGCTGGTCGCGGTGGACGGCCGGGTCAGCCACGAGGGCGAGGGGATCTACGGAGGCCAGGCGGTGGCGGCCGGGGTGGCGGCGGCCATGGTCGGCTCGGGCCTCGCCTCGGTGATCGCGGCCGCGCTCTCGGTGGTCCCGATGGACTCCTGGACGGCCCGCTCGCTGCGCCGGGCGGTGGCGGCGGCCCAGCGCCCCTACCCCGACCGGCTCACGATGGAGCGGGCGGTGCGCTCGGCGGTGGTGATCGCCGGCTACCCCTGGACGGACCTGGCGCCGGAGGCGGTGGGCCTGGCGTTCGGGGCGTTCACGGCGGCGCGCGGGGACTTTCCGGCGGCGGTGCTCACGGCCGTCAACATGGGCCGGGACGCGGACACGACGGCGGCGGTGGCGGGGGCGCTGGCCGGGGCGCTGCACGGGGCGAGCGCCATCCCGCCGGACTGGGCGGCCGCGATCGGCCCGGTCCGGGGCAGCTGCCTGCCCTCGATGCGCGGCTACCACGTGCTGGACATCGCGGAACTGCTGACCCCGGACGACCCGGACGCGGCCGCCCCGGGCGCCACGCGGGAGCGGGGCGGCGGACGTGAACCTTCGGCCGTACGCGACATGGCGTCGGTGGCGGTGTCCTTCGAGCCGGGACGGGAGGAGGGCCGATGACGACGGGCAGGACGGCGACGGGCGGGACAACGACGGGCAGGACGGCGACAAGCAGGACAACGGCAGGCGGGACAACGACGGGCAGGGCGACGGCGGGGCCCGCCGGGAGCCCCGGGCCCGCCGGAAGCCCCGGGCCCGCCGGAAGCCCCGGGGTCACCCGGCCGGGTGCGGAAGCGGCCCCCTCCCCCGGCCCCTCCCGGCGCGCCCGGATCGAGGGGCTGCTGCTCGGGCTGGCCGCCGGGGACGCCGCCGGGTGGCCCGCCGCGCGGCACCGGGCGGCCCGGATGCCCGAGTGGACCCGGCGGCTCACCCGGGAGTTGGACACCTTCGCCGAGCAGAACGCCACCACCACGCTCCCCGTGCCCATCGCCCTCAACCAGCCGCCCGAACCACTGCGGCTCGGCCCGTCCGACGACGCCGAGTGGGCCGCGTTCGCCGCACGCACGGTGCTGGCGGCGGCCGACGACGCGGCGGGCCTGGCCCCGGGCCGCCGGATGCGGGACGCGGTCGACCGGGCCTGGAACGCGCTGGCCGCCACCGTCGCCGCCGCCAGCGCCCGGGCCCCCGAGGTCGAGGCGGCCGTCCTTCCGCTGCGGGCCCGGATCTCGGTGCGGGCCGGGCTCGGCAACCTGGCCGCCGGACTCCGGCCGCCCGCCACCGGGCACGACAACCCGCACTACTTCGACGACGCCGCCTGCGTCCGGGCGGCCGTGCTCGCCGTCGTCCACCCGGGCGATCCGGCGGAGGCGGCGGCCCTCGCGGAGTTCGACGCCCGCTACACCCAGGACGGCGACGGGGTGCACGGCGCCCGGGCCGTGGCCGCCGCGATCGCCGTGGCGCTGGCCGGGGCGGACGTCGACACCGTGGTGAACGCCGCCCTGGACCGGCTCCCCGAGGGCACCGAGATCGCCCGCAACGCCGTGCACGCGGTCCGCCTGGCCCGGGAGTTCGCGGACGAGCCGGCCGGGGCGTTCGCCCTGGTCCCGGTGTTGGAGCACCAGATCGTCGACCACGTCTACAGCTACGGGATCGCGGCGGCCGAGACCGTCCCCGTCGCGCTCGCCCTCACCACCGCCGCCCGGGGCGAGATCGCCCAGGCGATCCCGGCCGCCGCCTGCCTCTCCCGGGTCGCCGACTCCGCCCCCGCCCTGGCCGGGGCGCTGACCGGGGCGATCGGCTCGGTCACCGCCGTACCGGCGGGCTGGCGCGAGGCGTGCCGGACGCTCGCGGGCTGCGCACTGCCCCGGCTCGCGGGCACGGACCTGATCGAACTCGCCGGGCTGCTGGCAGCCACGGAACCAGCCCTCTCGGGTGGACAATTCCGGCATGACGCCCACAACGGCCACGGCTCCCGCCGTCTCGACCCCGCAGACCTCCCCCTCCACCCCCGGACTGGATGACCGCATCACCCGGGCCCTCGTCGGCGCGGCCGTCGGCGACGCGCTCGGCGGCCCGGTCGAGGGCTGGACCCCCGAGCAGATCGCCGAGCGCCACGGCGGCCGGGTGACCGGGATCGTCGGCCCCTGGTACGGCGAGGACTGGCGCACCGCGCGCCCCATCGCGCCGTACCACAAGGGCGACGGGCACGTCACCGACGACACCTTGATGACCCACGCCCTGATCCGGGTCTACGAGAAGGTCCGCGACCACCTCGACGCCTATGCCGTCGCCAACCATCTCGTACCGGATCTGCTCTCGCCCCGCTGGATCCCGGAACTGGAGGCCGAGGCACTCCCCCTCCAGCGGGTCTTCCTGGCGGAGAAGTGGATCGTGGCCCGGCTGCACTACGGGCACATGGACCCGCGCGAGGCGGGGGCGGGCAACATCGTCAACTGCGGGGCGGCGATGTACATGGCCCCGGTCGGTCTGGTGAACGCCGGTCACCCGGAGGCCGCGTACGCGGAGGCGCTGGAGGTCGCCGCCCCGCACCAGTCTTCGTACGGGCGGGAGGCCGCCGGGGTCTTCGCCGCCGCCGTCGCCGCCGCCTGCCACCCGGGCGCGACCCCCGACGCGGTGATCGACGCCGCCCTCGCCCTCGCCAAGGACGGCACCCGGTCCGCGATCGAAGCGGTCTGCGAAGTCGCCGCTCACCACGACGACTTCGAGTCCGCGATCGCACCGCTGCGGGCGGCGGTGGAGCCCTTCGACACGGTCGGCCCCGACTACCGCTCCCCCGCTCTCGGCGCCCGCCGCCCGTCCCGGCTGCACGCCATCGAGGAACTGCCCGTCGCCCTGGGGATGTTGCTGGTCGGAGGCGGCGACTACCGGCGTACGGTGCTGGGTTCGGTGAACTACGGCCGCGACTGCGACTCCATCGCGACGATGAGCGGGGCGATCGTGGGCGCGCTCGGCGGCGGGATCCCGGCCGACTGGGCGGAGACGGTGGCGGAGGCGAGCCGCCTGGATCTGCACGCCCCGGCCCGGGCGCTGGCGCAGGTGGCCCGGGAGGTCTTCGCCCGCGACCTGGAGCGGCGCGCGGCCCACGAGGAGGCGTTCACCGCGCTGGCCGGTGACCGGTGAACGCCGGCTCACCCCGGGCGCCGGTCCCGGACGCGGACGCCCGCCCGCTCCGGGATGCGCGGGTCCGGCTCACCTGGGTGCAGCCCGAGGACCTGGTCGGGCACGAGCTGCGGCAGGCCGCGCAGGACGGCCGGGACGCCCGGGAGATCGAGGAGCGGTGGTACGCGGCCGGGGGCTCCCCCGCCCCGGACCGCGCGGGTGCCTCCGAACCGCCCGCACCGCCCCGGCTGCGGGCGCTGGCCGCTCGACTCCTCGACGAACTGGCCCTGCTGGAATCGCCGTTGGCAGCCGACGAGCCCACCGGACTGGACGCGGTCGTCGCCGCCTGCCCGCAGTGGCCGGGCCCGCCCGGGGCCGCCCCCGCCATCGGGCGGGACCGGCTGCACGCCGCCTGGCTCGGCCGGGCGGCGGGCTGCCTCCTCGGCAAGCCGGTCGAGAAGCTGCCGCTGTCCGGCATCCGCGCGCTCGCCCGGGCCACCGGCAACTGGCCCCTCACCACCTGGTTCACGGCGCACGGTGTGCCCGCCGAGCTGCTCGCCGCCCACCCCTGGAACCGCCGCTCGGCCCCCACGTCGCTCGCCGAGAACATCGACGGCATGCCGGAGGACGACGACCTCAACCACCCCCTGCTGACTCTGCTGTTGCTCCAGCGGCACGGGCGCTCCTTCACCACCGCCGACCTGGCCCGGCTCTGGCTGGACGAGCTTCCGGCCGGGCGTACCTTCACCGCCGAGCGCATCGCGTACGGCAACCTCCTGGCGGGCGTCGAACCCCCGGAGACGGCCCGCCGCCGCAATCCGTTCCGGGAGTGGATCGGCGCGCAGATCCGGGCCGACGTGCACGGCTGGACCCGCCCCGGCGACCCGGCCGGGGCCGCCGCCCAGGCGCACCGGGACGCGGTCCTCACGCACACCGGCAACGGGGTGTACGGCGCGATGTTCACCGCCGCCGCGCTCGCCGTCGCGGCCGGGGGCGAGAGCGATGCGCACGGGTGCCTGGCGGCCGGGCTGCGGGTGGTGCCGCCGCATTCGCGGTACGCCCGCGCGGTCCGGCTCGGCATCGAAACAGCGCGCGCGGAAAGGGAGTTCGACGCCGTCGTGGACCGGCTGCACGCCGTCTACGCCGCCACCCATCACTGGGTGCACGTGCTGCCCAACGCCGCGCTGCTCGCCGCCGCCCTCACCCACGCCGACGGCGACTTCACCCGGTCGATCGGCAACGCGGTCTCCGGCGGCTGGGACACCGACTCCAACGGGGCCACCGCCGGATCTCTGGCCGGACTCCTCGCGGGAACCCCGGACGCCCTGCCCGAGCACTGGACCGCCCCGCTGAAGAACCGGCTCGCCACCTCCGTACCCGGCTTCGACCGGATCGGCTTCGACGCCCTCGCCGCACTGACCCACCAGGAGGCTCTGCGCCCATGACCCGCATCGCGGTGCTCGGCAGCATCAATATGGACCTCGTCGCCTACACGGCCCGCGCGCCGGGACGCGGCGAGACCGTCACCGGACGGGAGTTCCGGACGATCCCCGGCGGCAAGGGCGCCAACCAGGCCGTGGCCGCCGCCCGCGCGGGCGGCGAGGTGATGATGATCGGCGCGGTCGGCGACGACGCGTACGGAACACAGCTGCGCGAGGGCCTCGAACACGCCGGAGTGGACACCGACCTCCTGCACACCGCCGAGGGCCCCAGCGGCACCGCGCACATCGTCGTCGACGACACCGGATCCAACGCGATCGTGGTGGTCCCCGGGGCGAACGGCGTCGTCACCGCGCTCGGGCCCGGGGAGATCGCGGCGATCGCCGCGTCCGAGATCCTCCTCATGCAGCTCGAACTCCCGCTGTCCGCCGTCGTCGAGGGCGCCCGCGCGGCCCGGGCCCAGGGCGTACGGACCATCCTCACCCCCGCCCCCGCACAGCCCCTCCCCGACGAGCTCCTCGACCACATCGACCTGCTGGTCCCCAATGAGCACGAGGCCGCCGAGCTGTCCGGGCAGGCGGAGCCGCACGCCGCCGCCCAGATCCTGCTGCGCCGGGTGCCCGAGGTCATCGTCACGCTCGGCGCGAAGGGGTGCCTGTACGCGGCCCGGGGCGGCGAACCGGTGCTCTTCGAGGCCCCTTCGGTGACGGCCGTCGACACCACCGGGGCCGGGGACACCTTCGTCGGAACGCTGGCCGTGGCGCTCGGCGAGGGGCGCCCGGTGGCCGAGGCGGTGGCGTTCGCGTCCTCCGCCGCCGCGCTCTGCGTCCAGAAGCCGGGCGCGTCCACATCCATGCCCTACCGCAGCGAGATCGAGGCCGAGGCCGTATGAGTACGACAGCGGGACCCCTGACCGGGCTGAAGGTCATCGACCTGGCCACCCTCTTCGCCGGCCCCCTCGCCGCCACGATGCTGGGGGACTTCGGCGCCGACGTGATCAAGGTGGAACACCCCCGCAAGCCGGACCCCTCGCGCGGGCACGGGCCCGCCAAGGACGGGGTCGGCCTCTGGTGGAAGCTGCTCGGCCGCAACAAGCGCACCCTCACGCTCGACCTCTCCGCGCCCGGCGGCCGGGACGTGCTGCTCCGGCTGGCCGCCGGGACCGACGTCATCGTCGAGAACTTCCGGCCCGGGACGCTGGAGCGCTGGGGGCTCGGCCCCGAGGAGCTGCACGCCGTCAACCCGCGGCTCGTCCTGGCCCGGGTGACCGGCTTCGGCCAGTCGGGGCCGTACGCCCACCGCCCCGGCTTCGGGACGCTGGCCGAGGCGATGAGCGGGTTCGCGGCGATCACCGGGGAGCCGGACGGGCCGCCGACGCTGCCGCCGTTCGGACTGGCGGACTCCATCGCGGCGCTGGCGACGGCGTACGCGGTGATGGCGGCGCTCGCCGGACGCGAGAAGACCGGCGAGGGGCAGGTGGTGGACCTGGCGATCATCGAGCCGATCCTGACCGTGCTGGGCCCGCAGCCGCTCTGGTACGGCCAGCTCGGCTACGTCCAGCCGCGCACCGGCAACCGCTCCCGCAACAACGCCCCGCGCAACACCTACCGCACCGCCGACGGCCACTGGGTCGCGGTCTCCACCTCCGCCCAGTCCGTCGCGGAGCGGGTGATGCGCCTGGTGGGCCGCCCGGACCTGATCGACGAGCCCTGGTTCGGCGCGGGCACCACCCGCGCCGAACACACCGAGGAACTGGACGGGGCCGTCGGCTACTGGATCTCCCGCCACAGCCGGGAAGAGGTGCTCAACGGTTTCGAGAAGGCCGAGGCGGCCGTCGCGCCGATCCAGGACGTACGGGAGGTGATGGAGGACCCGCAGTACCGGGCGCTGGGCACGTTCGCCGAGGTCGACGACCCGGAGCTGGGGCCGCTGCGGATGCAGAACGTCCTCTTCCGGCTCTCTCGGACCCCGGGCGGCATCCGGTGGGCCGGCCGCCCGCACGGGGCGGACACCGAGGAGATCCTGGCCGGGCTCGGCCTCTCGGAGACGCGGATCGCGGCGCTGCGGGACCAGGGGGCGCTGTGACCGGCTGCGACACGCCCTTCCCGCCCCTGCCGGAGGACCCGCGGGACGACTTCGGCCGGCCGCCGCTGACCTGGCTGTACGTCCCCGGGGACCGGCCGGAGGTGGTGGCCAAGGCGCTGGGCTCCGGGGCGGACGTGGTGATCGTCGACCTGGAGGACGCCGTCGCGCCGGACCGCAAGGAGTACGCGCGCTCCGCCACCGCCGAACTCCTCGGCGACCAGGTGACCGCCGCCCCCGACGCCGTACCGGTCCATGTCCGGGTGCACGGCGAGGACGACATCCGGGCGCTGGCGGGGCTGCCGGGTCTGGCCGCGTTCCGGCTGCCGAAGATCACCCATGCGGTCTCGGTGCACCATGTGGCGGCCGTCGCACCGGGCGTACCGCTGTATCCGCTGCTGGAGTCGGCGCTCGCCATCGAGCACGCGTACTCGATCGCCTCGGCGCACCACGCGGTCCGGGGCATCGCCCTGGGCGAGGCGGATCTCCGGGCCGATCTCGGTGTACGGGAGGACTCCGGGCTGGACTGGCCGCGCAGCCGGGTCGTGGTGGCGGCGCGGGCGGCCGCCCTTCCCCCGCCGGTCCAGTCGGTGTTCCCGGACGTCCAGGACCTGGACGGGCTGTGGGCCTCGTGCCGGCGGGGACGGGCGCTCGGGATGCTGGGGCGGGCGGCGATCCATCCGCGTCAGCTGGAGGTGATCGAGCGGGCGTTCCGGCCGACGGCGGAGGAGATCGAGGCGGCCGAGCAGATCGTCGCGGCCTCGGCGGTGGAGGCGGGGGCGCTGGCGCTGCCGGACGGGCGGTTCGTGGACGCGGCGGTGGTGGCGTCCGCCCGCCGGACGATCGCGCTCGCCGGGCCGGCCTGAGACTGCGGGCCCGCCCGGCGAGCGGGAGGTGGTGCGGGGTGCGCCCGGGGAGGGCGCCGGGGGGTCAGCCCTTCTCGGCCGCCGCTTCGGTGCTCCCGGCGCTGAGGTGCTTGCCGGATTCGCCCGGCTCGTCCTTGCTGAGCGGGTCCTTCTCCGCGTCGGTGTCCTGCTCGGCGTCCTTGGCGTCGGCGTCCGACCGCGCGGGGCCGTCCGCGTCGGAGTCCTTCCCGGGGGTGGAGTCCCGGTCGGGCTCGACGATCTCCTCGCGGCCGGGACGCAGCTTGGCGGAGACCACGATGTAGACGACGGCGAGGACGAAGACGAAGATCGCGGTCCACACGTTCAGGCGGAGGCCCAGGATGTGGTGGGCCTCGTCGACACGCATGTACTCGATCCAGCCGCGACCCGCGCAGTAGGCGGCGACGTACAGCGCGAACGCCCGCCCGTGGCCGAGGCTGAAGCGGCGGTCGGCCCAGATGACCAGGAGCGCCACACCGATGCACCACAGCGATTCGTACAGGAAGGTCGGGTGGTAGGTCCCGGCGACCCGGTTCGTGCCCTCGCTGATCTCCACCGCCCAGGGGAGGTCGGTGGGCTTGCCGTACAGCTCCTGGTTGAACCAGTTGCCCCAGCGTCCGATGGCCTGCGCGAAGGCGATGCCCGGGGCCAGTGCGTCGGCCCAGGCGGGCAGCGGGATGCCCCGGCGGCGGCAGCCGATCCACGCGCCGACGGCGCCGAACGCGATGGCGCCCCAGATGCCGAGGCCGCCCTCCCAGATCTTGAAGGCGTCGACCCAGTTCTCACCCTCGCTGAAGTACAGCTGGTAGTCGGTGATCACGTGGTAGAGCCGTCCGCCGACGAGGCCGAAGGGCACCGCCCAGACGGCGATGTCGGCCACCGTGCCGGCTTTGCCGCCCCGGGCGATCCAGCGCTTGTTGCCGAACCAGACGGCGACGAAGACACCGATGATGATGCAGAACGCGTAGCCGCGGAGCGGGATCGGGCCGAGCTCGATCACGCCGGTCGACGGACTGGGAATGGAGGCAAGATTCATGGCGAGGTCGACGCTACCTTGCCGGGCGGTGGGTACGGCAAGCCACCCGGCAACGTCTGGGTAACGAGGACCGCGTCACGGGCGGGCCCGGAACGCGGTCGGGGACCGGCGGCGGAACGCGGTCAGGAACCGGCGGCGGACGAGGGCGCGACCGGGGTGGCCGCCCCTTCGGCCGGGGCGGGCGGGACGCCGGATCCGTCGGCCGGAGCGGACGGGGCGGTGGACCCTTCGGCCGGGGCGGACGGGGCCGTGGACCCTTCGGCCGGGGTGGCGGTGCCCGGCTTCTTGCCCTTGTTGGCCTCGGCGACCCACTTCTTCAGGTTCTCCGCGGAGATCTGCTCCTCGCCCTTGCTCGGGAACACGGACTCCCCGTTGAGCAGCACCGTCGGCGTGCCCTGGAAGCCGCCCTCGCGGAAGGCCGTGTCGGACTTCTTCACCCAGCTGTCGTGATCGCCGTCCTCCACGCAGCTGCGGAAGCCCGGCGTGTCGAGCCCCTCGACCTTGCCGGCCAGCTCGATCAGCCGGCTGTTCTCGGCGAAGGCGTCGTCCGGCTCGGGGGGCTGGTTGCTGAAGAGGACGTCGTGGTACGGGGCGAACTTGCCGACGTCCTGGGCGCAGGCGGCGGCGTTGGCGGCGCGCAGCGAGCCGGTGCCGCCGAGATTGCCGTCGATGATCGTGGCCAGGTGGTACTCCACCCGGATCTGGCCGTCCTCGGCGAGCTCGGTGATGGTGTCCCGGAAGGCCGTCTCGAACTGGGCGCAGACCGGGCAGCGGAAGTCCTCCCAGATCGTGAGGGTGGACGGGGCGTCGGCCGCGCCGACCGGCAGGGTCAGGGCGGCCTCGCCGATCGCGCCCGACGGGGCGACCGCCGGGCCGGAGGCGGAGTCGCCGCCGTCGCCCTTGCCCGCGTTGGCCGCGATCAGGCCGACCACGGCGGCCAGGCCGAGCACCCCGACCACCGCCGAGGCGACGATCAGCGTCCGGCGGCGCTTCTCGCGCCCCTTCTCCCGCTCGCGCTGCTGGGCCAGGCGCTCGCGCGCGCTTCTGTTTCCCTCAGGGATCTTGTCGCTCACACCCGGGGAACGAACCGGGGAGGCACCTCCGCGCCTCCCCGGTCCACAATCCACCCGTTCGGGTGGTTCACGGGCTCAGCGCTTTCGAACACCCTCGGCCAGTTCGCCCGCCAGGGAGCGGACGGCGGCAAGGCCGGCGGCCTCGTCGGGGGCGTCCAGCATGGCCTTGACGAAGGCCGAGCCGACGATCACCCCGTCGGCGAATCCGGCGACCTCGGCGGCCTGGGCCGCGTTGGAGACGCCGAGGCCGACGCAGACCGGCAGGCCGGTGGTGGCGCGGGTGCGTCCCACCAGGTCCTGGGCCTGGGCGCCGACGGAGGCGCGGGTGCCGGTGACGCCCATCAGGGACGCGGCGTAGACGAAGCCGCTGCCGGCCGCCGTGATGGTGGCGAGACGGGCGTCCTGGCTGCTGGGGGCGACGACGAACACGGTGGCGAGACCGTGCTTGTCGGCGTGCTCACGCCACAGCGCGGACTCCTGGACCGGCAGGTCGGGCAGGATGCACCCGGCGCCGCCCGCCTCGGCCAGCTCGGCGGTGAACCGCTCGACGCCGTAGCGGTCGATGGGGTTCCAGTACGTCATGACGAGGATCGGGACGCCGGTGGCCTCGTACGCCTCGCGGACCGTGCGCATCACGTCGGCGATCCGGACGCCGCCGCGCAGGGCGATGTCGTCGGCCGTCTGGATGACCGGCCCGTCGAGGACCGGGTCACTGTGCGGGAGGCCGACCTCGACGACGTCCGCGCCGCCCGCGACGACGGCCTTGACCGCTTCGATGCCGCCGTCGACGGTCGGGAAGCCCGCCGGGAGGTAGGCGATGAGCGCCGCCCGGTCCGCGGCCTTCGCGGCGGCCAGGGTGGTGTTCAACAGCTCGATGTTGCCGCTCACTTGGCGTCCCCCTCGATCTCGGCGCGGTCGCTGTCGGCGTCCGCCTCGACGACGGCGTCGGTGTCGTAGAGCCCGAAGTAGCGGGCGGCGGTGTCCATGTCCTTGTCACCGCGGCCGGACAGGTTGACGAGGATCAGCCCGTCCTTGCCCAGCTCCTTGCCGAGGTCCAGGGCCCCGGCGAGGGCGTGGGCGCTCTCGATGGCCGGGATGATGCCCTCGGTGCGGGACAGCAGGCGCAGGGCCTGCATGGCCGCGTCGTCGGTGACCGCGCGGTACTCGCCGCGTCCGACGTCCTTGAGGTAGGAGTGCTCGGGGCCGATGCCCGGGTAGTCGAGCCCCGCCGAGATGGAGTACGGCTCGGTGATCTGGCCCTCGTCGTCCTGGAGGACGTAGGAGCGGGAGCCGTGCAGGATGCCGGGCTCCCCCGCGGTGAGGGTCGCCGCGTGCTCGCCGGTCTCCACCCCGTGCCCGGCGGGCTCGCAGCCGACCAGGCGGACGCCCTCGTCGGGGATGAAGGCGTGGAAGAGGCCGATGGCGTTGGAGCCGCCGCCGACGCAGGCGACCGCCGCGTCCGGGAGGCGGCCCGCGCGCTCCAGGAGCTGGCGGCGGGCCTCGACGCCGATGACCCGGTGGAAGTCGCGGACCATCGCGGGGAAGGGGTGCGGGCCCGCGACCGTACCGAAGAGGTAGTGCGTGCGGTCCACGTTGGCGACCCAGTCGCGGAACGCCTCGTTGATGGCGTCCTTCAGGGTCCGCGAGCCGGACTTCACAGCGACGACCTCGGCGCCGAGCATCCGCATCCGGGCCACGTTGAGCGCCTGGCGCTGGGTGTCGATCTCGCCCATGTAGATGGTGCAGTCGAGGCCGAAGAGGGCGCAGGCGGTCGCGGTGGCGACGCCGTGCTGGCCGGCTCCGGTCTCGGCGATGACACGGGTCTTGCCCATGCGCTTGGTGAGGAGCGCCTGGCCCAGCACGTTGTTGATCTTGTGCGAGCCGGTGTGGTTCAGGTCCTCGCGCTTGAGGAAGATCCGGGCGCCGCCGGCGTGCTCGGCGAAGCGCGGGACCTCGGTGAGCGCGCTGGGGCGGCCGGTGTAGTTCACCATCAGCTCGTTGAGCTCGGCGGCGAACGCCGGGTCGGCCTTGGCCTTGTCGTACTCGACGGCGACCTCGTCCACGGCGGCGACGAGCGCCTCCGGGATGAACTTGCCGCCGTACGCGCCGAAATAGCCCTCGGCGCTGGGGATCAGACCCTCGGGGTCCGGAATGAAGAACTCGGACGTCATGCGACGTGCTCCTTGGCATGGCAACGGATGGGTGCACCGTATGCGCGGAGCGGCGAGCGCCACCGGAACCGGCGTGCGGTCACGGTGATGCGGTCGTACGGACGTGCTGCGGGTACTGCGGTACGTCGGCCGGGGCTCGCTACTGCGCGGACCCCGGGCGCCATCGCATGCCGTTGACCTGGCCGGGCTCGTCCCCGATGACGTACCGCACCCGCCGTCCGTGCACGCGCCGGGCGGGGGCGCGGCAGCCACGCGGCCGGCAGCCGCGCGCCAGCGGGGCGTGCGGGTCCCGGGCCGGGGCCCCGGCGGGGCCGAGGCCCGGCCGGGTACGGGGCGCGGGACGTCCGGTCATCGTCGTCGGGTCTCCCGCTCAGCCGCGGCCGTGGCGGAGGGCCGGGTGGGCGCCCGCGGCGACCAGGTCGGCGACGGCGGCGCGCGGGTCGCGGCCGGTGACCAGGGACTCGCCGACCAGGACGGCGTCGGCGCCGGCGTTGGCGTACGCGATCAGGTCGTGCGGGCCGCGGACACCGGACTCGGCGACCTTGACGATGTGGTCGGGGATCTCGGGGGCGACCCGCTCGAAGGTGGAGCGGTCGACCTTGAGGTCCTTCAGGTTGCGCGCGTTGACCCCGATGATCTTGGCTCCGGCGTCCACGGCACGCTCCACCTCCTCCTCGTCGTGCACCTCGACGAGCGGGGTGAGCCCGATCGACTCGGCGCGCTCGATGAGGGAGACCAGGGCCTCCTGGTCGAGGGCGGCGACGATCAGCAGGGCGAGGTCGGCGCCGTAGGCGCGGGCCTCCCACAGCTGGTACGAGGTGACGATGAAGTCCTTGCGCAGAATCGGCGTGTCAACCTTGGCGCGGACGGCCTCCAGATCGGCGAGCGAGCCGCCGAAGCGGCGCTCCTCGGTGAGGACCGAGATGACGGACGCACCGCCCGCCTCGTAGTCCGCGGCGAGCGCGGCCGGGTCGGCGATGGCGGCCAGGGCCCCCTTGGAGGGAGACGAGCGCTTGACCTCGCAGATGACGGTGACGCCCTCGCCGCGCAGGGCGGCGACTCCGTCCTTGGCCTGGGGGGCGCGGGCGGCGCGCTCCTTCAGCTCGTCGAGGCTGACGCGCGCCTGTCGCTCCGCGAGGTCGGCGCGGACGCCGTCGATGATCTCGTCGAGCACACTCACGCGAGCGGCCCCCTTCCGGAACGGTGAATAGGGAACAGGATCAGCCGTACCGATGGTATCCGCAGGAGGGCCCGGCGCTCGCATCCGGCCACGCGGCGTCCCACTCCCTGGGCATTTCAGGGGGCCAGCGCCGAGCCGAACGGCAGATTCCGGACGACGGTGAAGACCAGCAGGACGGCGCCCAGGCCCCACCACCAGGCGGGTGACAGGGCGATCCGCAGGGGCTTTCCGCGCCAGGCCCGGACCAGCCAGATGACCCAGACGGCGGCGAAGAGGAAGTAGCCGACGGTGGCGATCGCGTTGGCTTGGAGCGCCGCGCCGAGGTCGCCGGTGATGAAGGCGTGGGCGCTGCGGAGGCCGCCGCAGCCGGGGCAGTAGACGCCGGTCAGCTTGAGCAGGGGGCAGACGGGGTAGTGGCCGGGCTCGTTGGGGTCGACGGTGCCGACGTAGGCGAAGGCGCCGGTGACGGCGGCGAGGATGCCCAGGGGCGTGCCGAGCCGACGCACCCGGCCGGTCCGGCCCGGCTGGTCCGCCGGACGGACTGGAGTGGCGAGGGTTCCGTTCTCACGCGCCGGAAGGGGCGGGGTGGCGGGGTTCTCGTGGGTGGCGGGTACTGCCATGTCCGGGGACGGGCAGACCGTCAAAGACAGGTTCCAGGGGCCTACGCCCTGGGGATCGGGGTCCGAGGGCTCGGGTGCGGCGGGGGTCGGAGTGGCGTCCACCCGGTGATTGTCCCCCGCCGACGCGAAAAGGCGCAGCCCCGGGGGGCTGCGCCTGTCTGCGTGTCGGTCGCCGGGACGGTCCGGCGGCCGGTTCAGTGGGAGATCTGCGCCTGCCCGGCACGCGCCCTGGCCTCGGCCATCTCGGCCGACTCCTTCTGCGCACCGAGACCGGCGGCCCGCATGGCGAGGCCCACGAGTCCGCCGCCGAAGACCACGGCGACGCCGACCCAGAAACCGAGCGGGTTGGCCGCGACCATGAAGACGCCTGCGACGCAGAAGCCGATGAACGAGATGATGACACCGGTCCAGGCGGCCGGGGTGTGTCCGTGGCTCGTGCCCGCCATGAGTTGCTCCTCGTTGGTGTTGCGCTGTGGGTGACGCTGTAGGTGGGGCCGCCGCCCCCAAGGGCGGCTCGGGTCCATTGTCCCGTACGGGGCCGCCGGGGGTGATCGTGGGGTCACGCCTCGCGCGTCGGGTCCTCGCCGCGGTCCAGGGCCTTCCACAGGTCCTCGGGCCGGTCCGGGTCCGGGGCGGTGCGGGGCGCCTTGCCGGGCCGGGGGGTGCCGTCGCGCTCGTACTTTCCGGACATGGCGGGCCAGCGGCTGCCGTAGCGCAGGGCGAGGAGCCCGGCCAGCAGGATCAGCAGGCCGCCGGCGGCGGTGACGTAGGGCCAGGCGGTGTGGCTGAGGGCGTGGATGGTGGCCGCCGCGTCGCCCGTGGTCCTGGCGGCCTCCTCGTCCAGGGCCGTGCTGTCGGAGGCGCCCGCCCAGGCGCTGAGGGCGGCGCCGAGGCCGCTGAGGGCCAGGAGCGCGGCGACGATCCGGCGGCCCGCGCCGCGGACGGCGAAGACGGCGACGAGGGCGGCGAGCCCGACGATGGCGAGGGCGGCGGGGACACCCGTGACGTCCCGGCCGTCGGCGGTCAGCGGCAGGGCGCCCCCGCCGGTGGCCGCCCGGCCCTCGGCCCAGGTCTGCCCGGAGGCGAGGAGGACGACGGTCGCGCCCGCCGCGCCCAGGAGGAGACCGGCCGCGAGGGAGCGGCGACTCCCCGCGGAGTCGGGCGCGGCGCCGGACGCGGGGTCGGCGGTTCGGGCACGGGGCTGGGGTACGGGGACAGCACTCACGCTCTCCACTATCCCCTACCGCCCCGATGCCCGTGGAGCCGGTCGGCCGTCAGCGGTCCGACGGCCGTTCAGCGGTCGTGGAGCCGGTTGGCCGTATGGACGGCGCGGAGCACGGCCGCCGCCTTGTTGCGGCATTCGGTGTCCTCGGCGACCGGGTCGGAGTCCGCGACGACACCGGCGCCCGCCTGCACGTACGCGGTGCCGTCGCGGAGGAGGGCGGTGCGGATGGCGATGGCGGTGTCGGAGTCCCCGGCGAAGTCGAGGTAGCCGACGCAGCCCCCGTACAGTCCGCGGCGGCTCGGCTCCAGCTCCTCGATGATCTGCATGGCGCGGGGCTTGGGGGCGCCGGAGAGGGTGCCCGCGGGGAAGCAGGCGGTGAGGACGTCGAAGGCGGTGCGGTCCTCGGTGACGCGGCCGGTGACGGTGGAGACGATGTGCATCACGTGGGAGTAGCGCTCGATGGACATGAAGTCGACGACCTCGACGCTGCCCGGTTCGCAGACCCGGCCCAGGTCGTTGCGGCCGAGGTCGACGAGCATCAGGTGCTCGGCGCGCTCCTTGGGGTCGGCGAGCAGTTCCTCGGCGAGCGCCTGGTCCTCCTGCGGGGTGGTGCCGCGGTGCCGGGTTCCGGCGATCGGGTGGACCATGGCCCGGCCGTCCTCGACCTTGACGAGGGCCTCGGGGCTGGAGCCGACGACGTCGAACCCGTCGAAGCGGAAGAGGTACATGTACGGGGACGGGTTGGTGGCCCGCAGCACCCGGTAGACGTCCAGGGCGCTCGCGGCGCAGGGGGTCTCGAAGCGCTGGGAGGGGACGACCTGGAACGCCTCGCCGGCCCGGATGCGCCCCTTGATGTCGTCCACGGCCTCCTGGTAGGCCTCGCCGCCCCACAGGGCGGTGTACGGGGGCAGCTCGGACGGGGGCAGGAGGGCGGGGGCGTTCTCGACCGGGCGGCGCAGGTCGCGCTCCATCGCGTCGAGGCGGGCGACGGCGTCCGCGTGGGCCTCGTCGACCCCGGTGGCGAGGTCGTTGTGGTTGATCGCGTTGGCGATCAGCAGGACGGTGCCGTTCTGGTGGTCGAGGACGGCGAGGTCCGAGGTGAGGAGCATGGTCAGCTCGGGCAGCTTCAGGTCGTCGCCGCCGTGCTCGCCGATCTTCTCCAGCCGACGCACGATGTCGTAGCCGAGGTAGCCGACCATGCCGCCGGTGAACGGCGGGAGGCCCTCGTCCGCGACCAGGTCGCGCGGGGTGTGGAGGGTCTCGATCGTGGCCCGCAGCGCGTCCAGCGGGTCGCCGGCGACGGGGACGCCGACGGGCGGGGTGCCGAGCCAGTGGGCCTCGCCGTCGCGGGTGGTGAGGGTGGCGTCGCTGCGGACGCCGATGAAGGAGTAGCGCGACCAGGTCCGGCCGTTCTCCGCGGACTCCAGCAGGAAGGTGCCGGGGCGCTCGGCGGCGAGCTTGCGGTAGAGGCCGACCGGGGTGTCGCCGTCCGCGAGGAGGCGGCGGCTGACGGGGACGACGCGCCGGTCGACCGCCAGCTTGCGGAAGGTGTCGAGATCCATGGCCGCTGACCTTACTGGTCGAGGAGGGGCAGAACATCGGCGTCGAAGCAGGTGCGGTCGCCGGTGTGGCAGGCGGCGCCGCTCTGGTCGACCTTGACGAGGACGGTGTCGGCGTCGCAGTCCAGGGCGACGGACTTCACCCGCTGGATGTGGCCGGAGGTGTCGCCCTTGACCCAGTACTCCTGGCGGCTGCGCGACCAGTAGGTGCAGCGGCCCGTGGTCAGGGTGCGGTGCAGCGCCTCGTCGTCCATCCAGCCGAGCATCAGCACCTCACCGGTGTCGTACTGCTGGGCGATGGCCGGCACCAGGCCGTCGGCGCCGCGCTTGAGGCGGGCGGCGATGGCGGGGTCGAGGTTGCCGGCGGGCGGTGCGGGGTCGGGCGTGCTGGTCATGGGCCCATTGTGCCGTGGCGCCGGGCGTCTTCCGGCCGGACGTCCACTGGGCGGACACGGGGTGACGGTCGTACGCTGGCGGGCATGTCGACCCATGCGAAGCGTGAACGTCTTCTGCTCGCCGATCTGTTGGAAGCGGCCGGTCCCGAGGCCCTGACCCTGTGCGACGGCTGGAAGACCCGCGACCTGGCCGCCCATGTGGTGGTCCGCGAACGCCGCGCGGACGCGGCGGGCGGGCTGCTGGTGAGCGCGCTGAAGTCCCGGCTGGAGCGGGTGCAGGCGGAGTTCGCGGCGAAGCCGTACGAGGAACTGATCCAGCTGATCCGTACCGGCCCGCCCCGGTTCTCCCCCATGGCCCTCAAGCAGATCGACGAGGCGGCCAACACGGTCGAGTTCTTCGTCCACGCGGAGGACGTGCGCCGGGCCCAGCCCGACTGGTCGCGCCGCGAGCTGGACCCGGTCTTCGCCGATGTGCTCTGGTCCCATACCGAGAAGACCTCCCGGCTGCTGGGGCGCAGGTCCCCGGTGGGGCTGGTGCTGCGTCGCCCCGACGGCCGGACGGCGGTGGCCCACAAGGGCACCCCGGTGGTGACGGTGACCGGGGAGCCGGCCGAGCTGCTGCTGTACGCCTCCGGCCGGCAGGACTCGGCGGATGTGCGGGTGGAGGGCGACGAGGCGGCGGTGGAGCGGCTGCGGAAGGCCGAGCTCGGGATGTAGCGCCCGGTACCCCGTGACGCCCGGTCAGCGGGGCAGTTCGGCGCGGCGGAGTCCGGCGAGGGCGAGCCCCATCACGCCGCCGGACGCGCACACGGCCGCGCTGACCGCGAAGACCGGTCCGGTGCCCCAGAAGGCGACGGCGGCCCCGGTGACGGGGTAGCTCAGCGGGGCGATGGCGTAGGTGAAGAACGTCGATACGGAGGTGACCCGGCCCAGGTACGCGGGGTCGGCCGCGGTCTGGACGAGAGCTCCGCACAGCGCCCCGGCCAGACCGGCGGTGAGGCCGACGAACGCGGTGATCGCGGCGGCGAGGGCCACCGTGGAGACCTGGGCCACGGCGGCGATGCCGACGGCGCCGACGAGCGCCATCAGACACATCACGAGTCCGGCGCGCGGCACCCGGCCCCGGACGGCGAGGAGGAGGGCGGAGCCGGCCGCCCCGCCGGCGAATCCGGCGACGATCCAGCCCATGCCGGCCGCGCCCCAGTCGCGCTGCTCGGAGAGCAGGATCAGGCCGAGGTTGAGCGGCCCGACGAAGCCGAGCTCGCTGAGGGCGATGACGAGCATGAGCGGGCCGAGGAGGGAGTGGCGGCGGATGTACCGGAGCCCTCCGACGAGATCGCGCCAGGCGTCGGGGGTCTCCTCGGCGATCGCCGCCTTCTCGGCGGCCGATGCCGCGCCGGGGGTCTCCGGCTCGGCCAGGGGTCTGATCCGCAGGCTCAGAAGCAGCGGCAGGGACAGGGCGAAGAGCACTCCGGCGGCGGCGAAGGCGAGCGAGGGGCCACCGGTCGCCACGGCAACCCCGCCCATCGGCGCGCCGACGATCGAGGAGCCGCGAGCGGCCAGGGCGCGCAGGCCCTGGATGCGGGCGAGCTGGCCGGGGGTGCTGATCCGGGGCGGCAGCGCTCCGACCGCGGGCAGGAACAGGGCGTCGACCGCGCCGAAGAGCAGGGCGACGGTCACCAGGACGCCCACGGTGGGCGCGGTGAGGACCAGGATCGCGGCGAGGACGAGGACCAGGACGGCGCGGGCGGCGTCGCTGCCGATGACGACGCGGCGGGGCCCGATGCGGTCGGCGAGCACTCCCCCGCCGAGCATGAGAAGCGCCCGGGGTAGGGAGCCGGCGGCTAACACGAGGCCGGTGCCGGAGGCGCTGCCGGTACGGGCGGCGGCCCAGGCGAGAGCCATGAAATAGACGCTGTCACCGATCATCGAGGCGGTGTACGCGCCGAGCCAGCGCAGGACGTTCGGGTCGCGGTGCGCGGGGCGGTCCGGGGCTTCCACGGTGGTGTCGGTCACGGGTTCCTTTCTGGAAGAGTCGGGCGGGCTCACGGGCGGAAGGGGAAGCCGTAGGTGTGCAGGGCTACGCTCTCCCGGCCCTCCGTGTCGCCCGCGTCGTCGCGGACGCGGCCCGCCTCCTCGTAACGGTCGATCAGCGCGCCCATCTCCTGGCTGAGGGCGGCCAGTTCGGTGGCGGTGAGCCTGAGGAGGTTCTCCGAGCTCCAGGAGGCGCTGCGCCACTCCGCGTCCCAGGTGTGCCGTGTGCTCTGGTGGGCGCGGTAGAGCTCCACGTGCTGGTCGAAGGACATGCGGTTGGCGGCGGCGTAGACGGCGGCCCTGTCCGGCGCGTCGTCGAAGTCCGCGTCACTGAAGGTCAGCCCCCGGGAGGACGGCTGCCACCAGCGTTCTCGGCCGTCGGTGCCCCGCCCCTCGGCCGGTTCGACCAGTCCGTGGTCGGCGAGCTTGCGCAGGTGGTAGCTGACGAGGGAGACCGCCTCGTCGACCTGGTCGGCGAGCTGGGAGGCGGTGGCCGTGCGCTTGATGTGCAGGGCGCGGTACAGCTTCAGGCGCAGGGGGTGGCCGATCGCCTTGAGGGTGTCGAGGTCGGAGATGCGGCGTCGTTCGTCACGGGGCATGACACGACCGTAGATGCACAGGAAATATTGCGCAATAAGAATTGCGCAATATTTGTTGTGGAGTTTTCGGGTGGTGGTCGGTGTCGGACAGGCAGGGGCTCCAGGTGTCGAGCAGCCGTCGCGTGGTCCGGGTCCTCAGGTGCCCAGCAGCCGCCGCCCCGCCAAGGCCAACGAGACCTCCACCGCGTCCCGGGGGCGGGTGAGGCAGCGGCCGGTGAGCTGTTCGAAGCGGCGGAGGCGGTTGAGGACGGTGTTGCGGTGGCAGTAGAGCCGCGCGCCCGCGCGTTGCGCCGAGCCGTCCGCGTCCAGCCAGGCGGTGAGGGTCTCCACGATGACGTCGCGGTCGGCGGGGTCCAGCCGGTCCAGCGGGCCCAGCACCCGGTCGGCGAGGGCTCCCGCGAGCGCCGGGGACGACACGACCAGGGCGTCCGGGAGGTGCTCGTCGAGCAGGACGGTCCCCCCTGAGGCCGGGCAGGCGCGCAGCGCGGTCTCCGCGAGCCGCCGGGCGTCGCCGAGGGCGGCCAGGCCATCGACGGCGGAGCCGATCCCGGCCCGGGTCCCGGCCGGCACGTCGAGCGCGGCGGCCAGTGCGCTCAGCTCGCCGGGCGAGCCCGCCAGCGGCAGGATCGCGAACTCGGCGTCCGGGCCCGGGTGCCAGAGCGCCATGGTTCCCGGAGCGCCCACGGGCAGCTCCACCGGCGGGCGGGCGACGGCCCCGGGCCCGGGCCGGGCGGCGCCCGCACCGCTCGCGACGGCGGGCCCCGGCCCGCGCTGGGCGGCCCCCGCACCCTTCACGCCACCGGCCCCCGGCCCGCGCGGGCCGGCCGCCATCGCCAGCACCGCGTACCGCCCCTGCTCCGGCAGTCCCAGCATCTCCGCCGCCTCGGCCAGATCCGCGATCCGGGCGGTCCCGTCGAGCAGGGCGGCGACCATCAGCCGCTGCCGGTTCTCGCGCCGCCAGGACAGCCGCCGTTCGGCCTGCCGGTAGGCGTCCGCGACGACCCCGCAGTGCTCGTCGACGAAGTTCCACACATCGGCGGCGACATGGACGAGCAGCCGGATGTCGTCGGGGTCGCGCCGGGCGGTCTCGTCCACGAGGTCCTGCCAGACCATCGCGCCGCCCATCCGGAAGGCGTGCAGCACGGCGTCGAGCGGTACGCCCTGTTCGGCGCGGATCTCGCCGATCCAGCGGGAGGTGCGGTGGGCCGACTCCCGGAACTCGCGGGGCTGGATCAGGGAGCCGACGTTGTGCCGCAACGAGTGGTGGACCTCCTGCCAGACCTCGGCCCGGTCGGAGTCGATCGCCGCCCGGTAGGCAGGCTCCTGGGCGTGCAGGGCCTCGACGAGCCGGTCGGTGAGAGCGGGCAGCGAGGCGACGAGGACCCGGGCTGCCCGGTGCAGCACCTCGACGGCCTCACGGTCGGCCAGGGACCGGAAGCGGTGCGGCAACGGCGGTACCGGGGAGGGGCCGTGCAGCGCCCCGATCCGCGAACGTACGACCTGTGGCATGGCGGCCTCCACCGGGAATCGGCCTGCCGCGCGAGCGGCGGGCCCGGCGCACCGGCCCGGGCGGGGCGCGAGCGCGGCGAGACGATCCTGACGCCCGCAGAATGACATACCGCCCAGTCGGTACCTAGGGGTCTGCGCGGAACTCGTCATCACGGTCTCGCAACCTCCCGGCCGCGAAACGGCCCTGCCGGGGGTTCAGGGGCGCAGCAGCCGGGCCAGTTCGGTGCGGGAGCGGATGCCGAGGGCGGCGAAGACGTTGCGGAGGTGATGGTCGACCGTGCGCGGGCTGAGCGAGAGCCGCAGCGCCACTTCGCGGTTGGTCGCCCCCTCGGCGACGCAGCGGGCGATGCGCTGCTGCTGCGGGGTGAGCGCCGCCAACGGGTCGCCGGCGGAGTCCGGTCGCTCCCCGGCCTGCTCCCCCGCCGCCCGCAGCTCCCCGGCCGCCCGGTCCGCCCAGGCGCGGGCCGAACAGCGCTGGAAGCCGACCAGGGCGTCGCGCAGCGGGTCGCGGGCCTCTCGGGTGCGCCGGCGGCGGCGCAGCCACTGCCCGTACAGCAGCCGGGTGCGGGCCTGCTCGAACTCGCCGCCCGCCCGTTCATGGTGTGCCAGGGCCTCGGCGTAGCGGGCGTCGGCCTCGTCGGCGGGGGCCAGCAGGGCGCGGCAGCGGGCCAGTTGAGCGGGGGCGCCCGGGTCGGCGGTCCGGACGGCCCAGGCCGCGAACTCGTCGACGGCGGCGTGGAGTTCACGGGTTTCCTCGGGTGACCGTCCGCCCAGCACGGCGGCCTCCACCCAGCAGGGCACGGCGAGCGTCCGGGTGGCGAAGTGGCCCCGGCCCGGCCCGGCCTTGATCAGGGGGGCCAGCCGGGCGGCCGCCTCGCCCGGCCGCCCGGCCGCCAGGTCCGCGCGGGCCCGGGCCCAGGTGGCGAGGGTGGCGGCCTGGGCCAGCCCGTGGGGGCCCGCCCCGGCCAGCGCGGCGTCCCCGTGCGCGGCGCACGCCTCGGCGGGCCCTTCCACGGAGGCGGCGAGAGCGAGCACGGCGTGCAGATGGGCGGAACTGTTGGGCTGCCCCGTACGGCGGGCGGCGTGCAGCCCCTCCAGCGCGTGGGCCCGCGCACCGGTGTGCCGCCCGGCCCGCAGTTCGGCGTACGCGAGGTGCTCGAGCGCTTGGGGCAGGAGCGCGTCGGGCCCCTTGGTCCGTACGGCGGCGAGCGCACGGGCTCCCGCGCGGCAGGCGGCGGCCACGTCGCCGAGGACCAGGGCCACGACACAGGCCCGGAGCAGCGCCGCCGGGTCGCCGGGGTCCCCTCCGGGGGCGAGGCAACGGCGGAGGCGGGCGTGCCCTTCGGCCGTGCGGCCTTCGAGGACGGCGCTCATGCCGGCCCGGTAGTGCTCCACGCCCTCGTCCGCCGGGCTGCGGGCGAGACGGTTCATGGCGTCGAGGTAGCCGAGGGCGTCCCCCGCCGCCCACGCGGCCTCGGCCGCGGCGAGCAGGGCCTCGATGGCCCGACGGGGATCGTGCGGCGCGAGGAGCGGGGCCGCGGCGAGCAGGACCTCGTGGGCGTCGGCGACGGGCCCGGAGCGGAGGGCCAGCATGCCGTGGACGTACGGGGCGAGGCCCGGCGCGAGGCCGATGCCGGTGCCGGCGCCGACGGGGGCGAGACCGGCGGGTGGATCCGCCTCGCCGGGCTCCGTGGCCCCGCCCCCTGCGCCGCGCCCGGCGGCCAGGTCCGCATCGGCCGTGCGGGGCCCGGTTCTGGCCAGCAGGGCCCGGGCCAGGGCCGGGTCGCCCGCCAGCCGCGCCTGCTCGGCCGCCGCGGCGAACCGGACGGCGCGCAGGGCCGGCCCCGGGGAGAGCAGAGCGGCGCGGGCCAGGGCGGCGGAGCGCGCGGCGTGCTGGACGGGGGCGATGGCGGCCGCTTCGAGCCCGGCGGCCAGCGCCGCGTCCGGCCCCGGAGCGGCGCAGGCCCGCTGGACGAGGGCGGCGAGGTGGAGGGCCGACGGCGCGGCCGCGGTGTGCGCGGTACGGGGCTCCGGGGCGTCCGGAAGGCCCGGCGCCTCCCGGGCCGGCGCATCGTCCGGCCCGCCGCGGTCGCCGATCTCCGCCAGCAGGGTGGCGAGCAGTTCGTGGGCGGCGCGGCGACGGGCCCAGGGCGCGTGGTGGAGCACGGCACGGGCGGTGAGGCGGTGGGCGAAGTGCACGCGGCTGCCGACCCGTTGGAGGAGGCCACCGGTTCCGGCGCCGTCGAACAGGGCCCGGTCCAGCAAGAGGCGGGGCAGTCCGGCCCGCGTACCCGCGCGCAGCAGAAGCAGCGCGTCCGCCCCAGCGCCCTCCGGCTCGTGTTCCTGCGCCGCCGCGGCGAGCAGGAGCAGGGTGCGGGTCCGGTCCGGGAGGTCGTCGAGGCGTTCGGCGTGGGCGGCCAGCACAGCTTCGCCGCCGGGCAGGGGCCAGGGCAGGGGGGTGCGTCCGGCGAGCTGGTCGGGGGTGAGGCGGCCGGTGAGCCCGGCCAGCAGGCGAGGGTTTCCGCCCGCCTCGCGGAGGAGTTCGGCGCGCACGACCGGGTCGAGACCGTCCGTACCGGCGGTCAGCCGGTCCAGGAGCGCCGACGCCGCCGCTGCGTCCAGGGGCGCGAGATGCAGAGTGGGCAGTCCGGCGAAGGCGGTGCCGTCCGCGGCCGAGAGGAGGAAGGCGATCCGGCTGCCCGCACCCGGCCCGCGGGCCACGAAGGCAAGGGCGGCCCGCGACGACGCGTCCCAGGCGTGCGCGTCGTCGACGCAGACCAGCAGCGGCCCACCGTCGGCGAACTCCCGTAGCCGGCCCGCCAGGGCGTCGGGCGTGATGCCGACGGGCGGAGCGGCCGGCGAAGACCCGGCCGGGCCCACGCCGAGCAGGGTGCCCAAGCCGCTGCAGGGCACGGCGCGTTCGGCGGGGGCGGCCGTGGCGTAGAGCACGGGGCCCCGGTCGCGGTGGGTCTCCGCCGCGGCGCGGAGCAGCGCCGTACGGCCGAGACCTGGCGGCGCCGCCAGCACCAGCGCACCCCCGTCACCTCGCCGTAACAGCGCCAGCAGGTTCCCGAGGGTGGCGAGTTCATCGTCCCGGCCGTACAGCCGGAGTGGACTGCTCACGGTCGTCGATGGGGTCACACCGGCACGGTACGTATCCGTCGGCGGGGGCGGAAGCGCCGCGTCCGGGGACCGCCCGGTGCGGGGCGGGCTCCCAGCCGATGCCCTGCCGCGCTGTGCTCCGGCACAGCGCGGCAGGGTCGGGAGCGCCGGGTTTACGCCGTGTGCGGGCAGTTGCCCCGGTACTCCGCGATGGTCAGGCTCGGCTGCGGGAGCGGGCAGAGGAACTGCTCGTAGCGGGTGTCGTTGTCGATGAATCGCTTCAGCCAGGAAATGCTGTACTTCGCGATCGTCGTGTTGGAGGTGTTCGGCGTGAAGTGCGAGGCTCCGCGCAACTCCAGGTAGGCCTTGTCCAACGAGCCGGGCAAGGAGGAGTAGAAGGGCTTGGAGTGCGTGGCGACCGGAGCGATGGAGTCGCCGTCCGCCCCGACCACCAGCGTGGGCGTGCGCAGTTCGGGCCAGGTCTTGTCGGTGTTCCAGCCGGTCAGCGGGATCGCCGCCTTCAACGACGTACGGCTCTTGGCGGCCTCCAGCGAGCCACCGCCGCCCATCGAGTGGCCCATGACGCCGAGGCGCCCGGCGTCCACCCGGGTCCGTACCGAGCTGCGCTGGGTCAGGTAGTCCAGGGCGGCGAGGAGTTGGCGGCCCCGGCTGTCGGGCTGGTCGAGCGTGGTGTTGGTGTCGATGGTGAAGACGACGAAGCCCTGGGAGGCCAGGCGCGGTCCCAGCCACGCGATCGAGGACTCGTACGCGGTGAAGCCGGGCGAGATGACGACCGCGCCGAAGGTGCCGTCGGCGGTGGAGGACGGGTAGTAAATGGTGCCGCCGCCGAATCCGCTCACGAGGAGCGAGGAGACGGAGGTCTGGGAGACGGCGTACGAGCCGCGGCTCGCCTCGATGGAGGCGTTGGTGGGGGCCGGGCCGCGCTCGTAGGGATTGTCGGCGGCCTGTGCGCCGGGCGCCAGGCCCGTCAGCAGGAGGCCGGCGGTGGCCGCCGCCGCGGTCAGCAGACCCGTCAGAGTGCGGGAGCGACCCGTGAACGTACCGGAGCGGCTCGGGCGGGAGGGGTGCGGGGGGATGGTGCCGGAGGGGAGGTGCTGCTGCACGGGGGGATCCTCTCGGTGGTGGCGGGCAACCACACCACGCGCGGCCCGTGAGCCCGTCGTCCAGGAGTTCTCGGGGGACACCGCGTGGCCGCCGGCGTCGTTCGCCGGCGGTCGCCACTCTCACCCCGCGTCCCCGGGGTACGCATCGGCGGTATCACCGGTCTCGGCAGACCGGTGATACCGCCTCGCACCGTGTACGGGCTCAGCGCACCGGGTGGCCCGCGTCCCGCAGCGCGCCCTTGACCTCGGAGATCCGCAGGTCGCCGAAGTGGAAGACGGACGCGGCGAGCACCGCGTCGGCCCCCGCCTCGATCGCCGGGGCGAAGTCGGCGAGCCGGCCCGCGCCGCCGGAGGCGATGACGGGGACGGTGACGTGCTTGCGGACCGCCTCGATCATCTCGGTGTCGTAGCCGTCCTTGGTGCCGTCGGCGTCCATCGAGTTGAGCAGGATCTCGCCCGCGCCCAGCTCGGCGGCCCGGTGGGCCCACTCGACGGCGTCGATGCCGGTGCCCTTGCGGCCGCCGTGCGTGGTGACCTCGAACGTGCCCTCCGGAGTACGGCGGGCGTCGACCGAGAGCACCAGGACCTGGCGTCCGAAGCGTTCGGCGATCTCACGGATGAGGTCGGGGCGGGCGATGGCGGCGGTGTTGACGCCGACCTTGTCCGCCCCGGCGCGCAGCAGCTTGTCGACGTCCTCCGGGGTGCGGACGCCGCCGCCGACGGTGAGCGGGATGAAGACCTGCTCGGCGGTGCGGCGGACCACGTCGTACGTCGTCTCGCGGTCGCCGCTGGAGGCGGTGATGTCGAGGAAGGTCAGCTCGTCGGCGCCCTCGGCGTCGTACAGCTTGGCCATCTCGACGGGGTCGCCCGCGTCCCGCAGGTTCTGGAAGTTGACGCCCTTGACGACCCGGCCGTTGTCGACGTCCAGGCAGGGGATGACCCGTACGGCGAGAGTCACTTCGCACCTCCTCGGTAGGCCTCGACCTCGACCTCGACGACCAGGCTCGGATCGACGAAACCGGACACGATGATCATGGAGGCGGCGGGGCGTACGGCGTCGAACAGCTCCTTGTGGGCGCGGCCGACCTCGTCGACGTCCCGGGCGTGCGTGATGTACATCCGGGTGCGGACGACGTCCTCGCGGCCCAGGCCCAGCTGCTCCAGCGCCGCGAACGCGACGTCGAAGGCGGTGACCGTCTGCTCGTACGGGGAGCCGGCGGCGATCTGGCCGTTGACCACGGAGGTGCAGCCGGCCACCAGGACGAGCCCGGTGGGGAGTTCGACGGCGCGCGAGTAGCCGAACTTCTCCTCCCAGGGGGCGCCGGTGGAGATCCGGCGCACCGGGGAAGCCTCGTCCGTCATACGGCGACCGCCTTGAGGGCTTCCTCCAGCGTGAACGCCTTCGCGTACAGCGCCTTGCCGACGATCGCGCCCTCGACGCCTTCGGGGACGAGGAGGGAGATCGCGCGGAGGTCGTCGAGCGACGAGACGCCGCCGGAGGCGACGACCGGGCGGTCGGTGACGGCGCAGACGTCGCGCAGGAGGCCCAGGTTGGGGCCTTCCAGGGTGCCGTCCTTGGCGATGTCGGTGACGACGTAGCGGGCGCAGCCCTCGGCGTCGAGGCGGGCGAGGGTCTCGTAGAGGTCGCCGCCGTCGCGGGTCCAGCCGCGGCCGCGCAGGGTGGTGCCGCGGACGTCGAGGCCGACGGCGATCTTGTCGCCGTGCTCGGCGATGACCTTGGCGACCCACTCGGGGGTCTCCAGGGCGGCGGTGCCGAGGTTGACCCGGCGGCAGCCGGTGGCGAGGGCGGCCTCCAGCGAGGCGTCGTCGCGGATGCCGCCGGACAGTTCGACCTTGATGTCCATGGCCCCGGCGACCTCGGCGATCAGGGCGCGGTTGTCGCCCGTGCCGAAGGCGGCGTCCAGGTCGACGAGGTGCAGCCACTCGGCGCCGGCGGACTGCCAGGCGAGGGCGGCCTCCAGCGGGGAGCCGTAGGAGGTCTCGGAGCCGGACTCGCCGTGGACGAGGCGGACGGCCTGGCCGTCGCGGACGTCGACGGCGGGGAGCAGTTCAAGCTTCGGCATTACAGCGTCTCGATCCAGTTGGTCAGCAGCTGGGCGCCGGCATCGCCGGACTTCTCGGGGTGGAACTGGGTGGCCCACAGCGCGCCGTTCTCCACGGCGGCCACGAACCGTTCACCGTGCGTGGACCAAGTGACCTTGGGCGCGCGGATCTTGGCGTTGGTGACTTCGAGGGTCCAGTCGTGCGCCGCGTAGGAGTGCACGAAGTAGTACCGGGCATCGGGGTCCAGTCCGGCGAAGAGCCGGGAGTCTTCGGGGGCCTCGACGGTGTTCCAGCCCATGTGCGGGACGACGTCGGCCTTCAGGGGGCCGACCGTGCCGGGCCACTCGTCCAGGCCCTCGGTCTCCACACCGTGCTCGATGCCGCGCTCGAAGAGGATCTGCATCCCGACGCAGATGCCCATGACCGGGCGGCCGCCGGCCAGCCTGCGGCCGACGATCCAGTCGCCGCGGGCCCGCTTCAGCCCGTCCATGCAGGCGGAGAACGCGCCGACGCCGGGGACGAGCAGCCCGTCGGCGTTCATCGCGCGGTCGAAGTCGCGGGTGATCTCGACGTCCGCGCCGACGCGGGCGAGGGCCCGCTCGGCGGACCGGACGTTGCCGAAGCCGTAGTCGAAGACGACGACCTTCTTCTGGTTCTCACTCATGACGTACCCGCTCTCAGTCCCACAGGCCCTGGATCCGCAGGATGCCCGCCACCAGGCACATCACGGAGCCGATCGACAGCAGCACGATGACGCCCTTGGGCATCCCCTGCTTGGCGAAGGAGTAGACGCCGCCGGCCAGGAAGAGGCCGACGACGATCAGAAGAGTGCTGAGGCCGGTCACAGGGCGCCCTTCGTGGAGGGCAGGATGCCGGCGGCGCGCGGGTCGTGCTCGGAGGCGTAGCGCAGGGCGCGGGCGAGCGCCTTGAACTGGCACTCGACGATGTGGTGCGCGTTGCGCCCGTACGGGACGTGGATGTGCAGGGCGATCTGCGCCTGGGCGACGAAGGACTCGAAGATGTGGCGGGTCATCGTCGTGTCGTAGGTGCCGATCATCGGGGCCATGTTCTCCGGCTCGGTGTGCACCAGGTAGGGGCGGCCGGAGAGGTCGACGGTGACCTGGGCGAGCGACTCGTCCAGCGGGACCGTGCAGTTGCCGAAGCGGTAGATGCCGACCTTGTCGCCGAGGGCCTGCCTGAAGGCGGCGCCGAGGGCGAGGGCGGTGTCCTCGATGGTGTGGTGGGTGTCGATGTGCAGGTCGCCCTCGGTCTTGACCGTGAGGTCGAAGAGGCCGTGGCGGCCGAGCTGGTCGAGCATGTGGTCGTAGAAGCCGACCCCGGTGGCGACATCGACCTTACCGGTGCCGTCGAGGTTGATCTCGACGAGCACGGACGTTTCCTTGGTGGTGCGTTCCACGCGGCCTACGCGGGGGCTCATGCGTCGTGCTCCTTCTTGAGTTCGCGTACCGCATCGAGGAACGCGTCGTTCTCTGCCGGGGTGCCCGCGGTGACCCGCAGCCAGCCCGGTACGCCGTTGTCCCGGACCAGGACGCCCTTGTCGAGGATCCGCCGCCAGACGGTGTGGCTGTCGTCGAAGCGGCCGAACTGGACGAAGTTGGCGTCCGAGTCGGTGACCTCGTAGCCGGCGGCGCGCAGCTCGGCCACCAGCCGGTCGCGCTCGCTCTTGAGCTGCGCGACGTACCCCAGCAGCGTATCGGTGTGCTCCAGGGCGGCGAGCGCGGTGGCCTGGGTGACCGAGGAGAGGTGGTACGGAAGCCGCACCAGCTGGACCGCGTCGACGACGGCCGGGTCGGCGGCGAGGTAGCCGAGGCGGAGCCCGGCCGCGCCGAACGCCTTGGACATGGTCCGCGAGACGATCAGGTTGCGGCGGCCCTCGATCAGCGGGAGCAGCGAGGGCCGGTGGCTGAACTCGCCGTACGCCTCGTCGACGACGACGATCGACGGCCCGGCGGCCTGGGCGGCGTCGTACAGGGCGAGGACGGTCTCGGCCTCGACCGCGGTGCCGGTGGGGTTGTTGGGCGAGGTGATGAAGACGACCTCGGGGCGGTGCTCGGCGATGGCGGCGCGGGCGGCCTCGACGTCGATGGTGAAGTCCTCGTTGCGCGGCCCGGAGATCCAGCCGGTGCCGGTGCCCCGGGAGATCAGGGCGTGCATGGAGTACGAGGGTTCGAAGCCGATCGCGGTCCGGCCGGGCCCGCCGAAGGTCTGGAGCAGCTGCTGGAGGACCTCGTTGGAGCCGTTGGCGGCCCAGACGTGGGCCGCGGTCACCCCGTGCCCGGCGGTGCGGGTGAGATAGCGGGCCAGCTCGGTGCGGAGCTCGACGGCGTCCCGGTCGGGGTAGCGGTTGAGGCCGCGGGCGGCCTCGCGGACCCGCTCGGCGATCCGCTCGACCAGGGCGTCGGGGAGCGGGTACGGGTTCTCGTTGGTGTTGAGGCGTACGGGGACGTCGAGCTGGGGTGCTCCGTACGGGGACTGGCCGCGCAGTTCGTCGCGGATGGGGAGCTCGTCCCAGGGGTTGCGGGGGGCGGTGCTGCCGTTCGTCACTGCTGCGGGACCTTCCAGCCGAACCTCGCCTTGAGGGCCGCGCCGTGGGCGGGGAGGTCCTCCGCCTCGGCGAGGGTCACGACATGGTGGGTGACCTCGGCGAGCGCGTCGCGGGTGTAGTCGACGATGTGGATGCCGCGCAGGAAGGACTGCACGGAGAGGCCCGAGGAGTGGCAGGCGCAGCCGCCGGTGGGCAGGACGTGGTTGGAGCCGGCGCAGTAGTCGCCGAGCGAGACGGGGGCCCAGGGGCCGACGAAGATCGCTCCGGCGTTGCGGACCCGGTCGGCGACGGCGGCCGCGTCGGCGGTCTGGATCTCCAGGTGCTCGGCGCCGTACGCGTCGACCACCTTGAGGCCGTCCTCGATCGAGGAGACCAGGACGATCGCGGACTGGCGGCCGGCGAGCGCGGGCTCGATGCGGTCGGCGACGTGCTTGGTGGCGGCGACCTGCCCGGCCAGCTCCGCCTCGGTGGCGGCCGCCAGCTCCTCGGAGTCGGTGACCAGGACGGCGGCGGCCATCGGGTCGTGCTCGGCCTGGCTGATCAGGTCGGCGGCCACGTGCACCGGGTCGGCGGTGGCGTCGGCGAGGATCGCGATCTCGGTGGGTCCGGCCTCGGCGTCGATGCCGATACGGCCCTTGAGGAGGCGCTTGGCGGCGGCGACGTAGATGTTGCCGGGGCCGGTGACCAGGTTGACCGGGGAGCAGTCCCCGGTGCCGTACGCGAACATCGCGACGGCCTGGGCGCCGCCGGCCGCGTACACCTCGTCGACGCCGAGCAGGGCGCAGGCGGCGAGGATCGTGGGGTGCGGGAGGCCGCCGAAGTCCTTCTGCGGCGGGGAGGCGACGGCGACGCCCTCGACGCCCGCCTCCTGGGCCGGGACGACGTTCATCACGACGGAGGAGGGGTAGACCGAGCGGCCGCCGGGGACGTAGAGCCCGACGCGCTCGACGGGGACCCACTTCTCGGTGACGGTGCCGCCGGGGACGACCTGGGTGGTGTGCGTGGTGCGGCGCTGCTCGCGGTGGACGAGGCGGGCGCGGCGGATCGACTCCTCCAGCGCGGCCCGGACGGCCGGGTCCAGCTCCTGGAGGGCCTTCGTCAGGGCCGCGGCGGGCACCCGGACCGACTCGATCCGGACACCGTCGAGCTTCTCTCCCCAGTCGATCACTGCCGCGGAGCCACGATGGCGTACGTCCTCGCAGATGGGCCGCACCGTCTCCAGGGCGGCTTCCACGTCGAACTCGGCACGGGGCAGCAGGTCGCGCAGGGCTCCACCCTCGGGGAGGGCGTCACCGCGCAGATCGATTCGAGAGATCACACGGCAATTCTCTCAGACCGTTCCGGACGGCCGGTCGCCCGTATCACTGGCTGATACCGGCCGTCCGCACCACTGGCTGATACGTGTCTCGGCCATGTCCGGCTGTCACTGCTGACCGCTGGCTTTCACCGCGTCACACAGGGGCATAACGGCTCTACAGCATGTGTGCCCACGAGGGCATGGCGGCAGCGCGACAGCATGTGTGCACGGAGGGAGCGGCCGTGACCGAGCCGCACGACGGCGATATCCCGGACGGCCTCAGCGCAGCGGAGCTGGGCATGTGGCAGTCGTTCCGCAACGGGACCACCTACGACTTACGTACCTACGACACGACCCGCAACGACCCGTTCACCCCGCACACCTGGGGGCCCGAGCGGAGCGTCGGCGCGCGCACGGTGGCGCGGCTGCTGCTGGACGGTCCGCCCGCCCGGCCCGGCCGGGTGGCGGCGCTGAAGCTCCGGGGGGTGCGGATCACCGGGAAGCTGGATCTGGCGGGCGGCCGGGTCTCGCCGTACGTGGAGCTGACCGGCTGCCGTTTCGAGCAGGAGGTGCTGCTTCCCGAGTGCCACTTCACGACCCTGCGGCTGGTGGGCTGCGCGCTGCCCCGGCTGGAGGCGGCACGGTTGCAGACCGAGGGCGATCTGCATCTGCCGCGCTGCCGGGTCGACCGGGGCATCCGGCTGACCGATGCCCAGATCGGCACGGATCTGCTGGTCAACCAGCTCAGCGTCGGCCCGGACCGGCACGGGCGGGCCATCGTCGGGGACGGCATGACGGTCGCGCAGGACCTCCAGGCCGAGATGATCGAGACGCTGGGCGAGCTGAGCCTGCGCGGGACGAAGGTGGGCGGTTCGCTGAGCCTGCGCGGCAGCCGACTGCGCGCCGCGGAGGACCGGCGCGCGCTGAACGCCCCGCAGCTGACGGTGGAGCGCACGCTCTACATGACCGAGGCGTGGGTGAGCGTCGACACGGGGAACCAGGGCACCACTCCCCCGTACGGCGTGGTCTACGCCCCGACCCCGGCGCGCGGCACCCGCTCGCAGATCTTCGAGTGCCGGGGCGGGGTGCGCCTGGACGACGGGCGGTTCGGGGACGCGGTGGACCTGCACCAGGCGCGGTTCACCATGACCCGGCAGGAGGAGCTGTCGCTGCGCCGGATCGTGACGCCGGAGCTGCGGTTCAACGCGGAGCGCCCGGAGGAGGGCCGGGTCGTGCTGAACGGCGCGAAGGTGGTGACCCTGATCGACCTGTCGACGAGCTGGCCGGGCCCCGGGGGCCTGGCGATGGGCGGCTTCGTCTACGAGAACCTCGTCCCCTACGGCCACTTCCCGCTCTCCCGGCGGCTGGAGTGGGTGCAGGCCGCGACCCCGGAGTACGTCCCCGAGCCGTACGAGCGGCTGGCCACGGTGATGCGCAGCTGCGGGGAGGACGCGGACGCCCGCGAGGTGCTGCTCGCCAAGCAGCGCCGCCGCCGGGAGACGCTGCCGCCCGCGGCGAAGGCCTGGGGGTATCTCCAGGACTGGACGGTGGCGTACGGCTACCGGCCGGGGCGGGCGGCGGTGTGGATGGCGGTGCTGTGGGCGGCGGGTACGGCGGCGTTCGCGCAGCACTCCCCGGCCTCGGTCAAGGGCGAGGAGCATCCGCAGTGGAACCCCGCCCTCTACGCGCTGGATCTGCTGATCCCGGTGATCAACCTCGGGCAGGACGGCTACTGGCGGATGGAGGACGCCTGGCAGTGGGCCGCGGCCGGTCTGGTGCTGGTGGGATGGGTTCTGGCCACCACGGTGGCGGCGGGGGCGACCCGGACGCTCCGCAGAGGCTGACCCGCCAGACCGGGCGGACGGAGGCCGGATGCCCGTACGGGGCCGCTCCCGGCGGCGTCACCGTACGATCGCGGGCGGCCGGGCGCTCGGCCCCGGCCGCCCGCGCGCCCGGTGGCCACCGGGACGGAGGAGAGCTCCGGATGGATGCGATCAAGCCAACGGCGGTCACTTCCTTTGCCCATTCTTGACCGGGCCCGATACAACCCATTCACTCGGCACAGAAGCTTCACAGCACGCCTCTGGCGCGGCCCTCACCAGCGCTTTTCAATGGTCTGCACCATGGCATTCCTTCGCGCTCTGCTCAGTACCGCGCGCATCGTCCGGAACAGCCCTGTGCTGTCCGCCGGACTGTCCGCGGATGACGCGGTGCTGCTCGACGCCCCCGACGAGCGGCTCTCCCCCGCGCTGGTCGCCGCTGCCCTGGGCGACTACGAACCGGCCGCCAAGCTGCTCGCCGGTACCCGGGACTCCGCCGACTGGGAGAACCGGGACCGCTACCTCGGCCGGCTCGTCGTCTTCGCCCGCAACCGGGACGGCTGGCTCGTCGACTGGCTGGCCGCCGCCCCTCGCGATCCGGACGCGCTGCTGGTCAAGGCCGAGCTGTCGGTACGCCGGGCCTGGGAGTCGCCCGCCCGCGCGGAACGGCTCCGCGAGGTCGGCCCGCTGATCACCGCGGCCGCGGACGCGGACCCGCGCGACCCGGTGCCGTGGCGCCTCGCCCTGGATCACGCACGCGGCACCCACGCCGGCCACACCGCCTTCGAGTCGCTGTGGGAGCAGGCCGTACGGCGCTCCGCGCACCACTACGGCTGCCATGTCGCGGCGCTGCGCTATCTCTCCGCCGCCTGGTACGGCTCGCACCGCGAGTGCTTCGACTTCGCCGAGCAGGCGGCGGCGGACGCGCTGCCCGACTCGCTGGTGCAGGCCCTGCCGGTCCGGGCGGCCTTCGACCTGCTGCTGGACACCCAGGCGGCGGGTCGGACCACGTCCGTGCTGGAGGAGCGGATCGACGCGGCGGCCGACCTGGCGATCAGGCTCTCCGCCGCCTACCGACCCGGCGACCCATGGCCGGCCGAGGTCCGCAACCTCCTCGCGTACGTCCTGCTCGCCCGGGGCCGCTGGGCGGAGGCGCTGCACCAGTTCAACCTGATCGGGCTGCACGCGACGTCGTTCCCGTGGTCGTCGGTGTCCGAGGACGCGCTCGGCCGGTTCCTGGACGCGCGGGACGGCGCACGCCTCCAGGTGGCCTCCCTGACCCCGCTGCGCGACCGGGCCGGTCACGGCCGCCCCAGGGGCCATTACGCTTGAGCGTTGTGACCACCGCCCGTCTCCCCCTTTTCCCGCTCAACACGGTGCTGTTCCCGGGCCTCGTGCTGCCGCTCAACGTCTTCGAGGAGCGCTACCGCGCCATGATGCGGGAGCTGCTGAAGAGTGACGAGGACGAACCTCGCCGCTTCGTCGTGGTGGCGATCCGCGACGGCCGCGAGACCGCCCCGACGGCCACCGGCATGCCGGACACGGTCGCGGCGGCCCCGGTCGCCGAGCGCGCCCCGGCGGACGGCTTCGGCCCCGATCCGATCCAGACCTTCCACCGGGTGGGCTGTGTCGCCGACGCGGCGACGATCCGCGAGCGCGCCGACGGCAGCTTCGAGGTGCTGGCCACCGGCACCACCCGGGTCAGGCTGCTGTCCGTCGAGGCGGACGGCCCCTACCTGACCGCCGAGGTCGAGGACCTGGCCGAGGAACCGCCCGCCGGGGACGAGGCCGACGAGGCCGGAGCTCTGGCGGAGGGGGTGCTGCGGGCCTTCCGCTCCTACCAGAAGCGGCTGGCCGGGGCGAGCGAACGCTCGCTGGCGACGGGCGCGGAACTCCCCGACGACCCGTCCGTGATCTCCTACCTGGTCGCGGCGGCCACGGTCCTGGACGTCCCCACCCGGCAGCGCCTGCTCCAGGCCCCGGACACCGCGACCCGGCTGCGCGAGGAACTGACGCTGCTGCGCAAGGAGACGGCGGTCATCCGGCATCTGCCCTCGCTGCCGGCGACGGACCTGACACGAGCCCCCACCCACCCCAACTGACGACGAGGACGGGCCTGCGTTGGCGAAGAAACCCAAGAAGAACCAGCCGGGCGGCACCCCCGCCACGGTCGCCCTGACCGCGGCGGGCACCGCGTTCACGGTCCACGCCTACGACCACGACCCGGCCTCCCCCTCCTACGGCGAGGAGGCCGCCGAGGCCCTGGGCGTCTCCCCCGACCGGGTCTTCAAGACCCTGGTCGCGGACGTGGACGGCGCCCTGACGGTCGCGGTGGTCCCGGTGGCGGGCTCCCTGGACCTCAAGGCCCTGGCGGCCGCGGTGGGCGGCAAACGCGCCACGATGGCCGACCCGGCGGCGGCGGAACGCACGACGGGCTATGTCCGGGGCGGCATTTCCCCGCTGGGCCAGCGCAAGCGCCTGCGCACGGTGCTGGACGCCTCCGCGCGGACGCACGCCACGATCTGCGTCTCGGCGGGGCGCCGTGGCCTGGAGGTCGAGCTGTCGGCGACGGACCTGGCGGAGCTGACGGGGGCGACGTTCGCGGAGATCGCGCGGGGCGTCTGAGCACCCTTCGGGGGCGCTGCCCCCGGGTCCCCCGCGCCTCGGACGCCGGCGAGGCCGAGAGATGTCCTCAAGCGCCGGACGGGCTGGATTTCCCGGCCTCGCCCGCACTTGATCAGCGGGCCCGGGGAAATGTCAGCCCCTCCGGCGCATGAGGAGCGGGGTCCAAGCAGGGGCCCCCGGGACCCCGCCCCGCCCGGCACCACCCGCAGGCTGCTACGACGGAGCCCCCGGCCCCGCCAGAGGCCCCTGCACCGGACCCTGGTAAGAGGACCAGTCCGGCTCCACGTCCTGCGGCCCGAACGCCGCCGTCAGCAGCAGATGGATCCCCATCGCCGCGAACGGCCACGCCAGCACCGCGACCCACACCGTGTGCAGCTCCAGCGGGGCGTCGAACGTCACGCCCTGCCCCGCCTCCCGGGCCCGCCCCACCACGTCGGACGACGGCCCCAGCCAGACACCGACCCGCCACGCGATCAGCGAGGCCAGCAGCGCGCCCAGCGCCAGACCGACGACCACGAGGACGCCCCCGCGCCGCAGCCGCCAGAAGACGAGGGCCGCCGAGAGCACGCCGAAGCCGATGGCCAGCAGGACGAACGTGCCCTCCGCCCCGATCGCCTCCTCGCCCTCGCTGTTCTTGAGGAAGACCGCCGTGTCGTCGGAGACCAGCGGAACCCGGGGCGCGAGCCACAGCCACAGCAGCCCGAGCGCGATGCCCGAGACCGCGACCAGGGCGGTGACGACAGCGGCCTGACGGAGCTCCGTGGCCGTGTCCGGGTCGTCCGGGGCACCCGCGTAGGGCGCGAGGTGGGAACCCGAGGGCGGTGCCTGCCACGGGTCGTGGGGGCCGGGCTGGTGAGGCGGCGTCAGAGGTGCGGTCACCGTGCCATCGTGCCAGGCCACCCTGTGCGGCGCCTCACCGGATACCGCACCCGTGCTTGTCGGCCCCGGGGAGCTACCGTACGGCCGCCCGCCGGTACGCCCACGTCGCCACGGCCAGCGAGAGCACCCCCACCGCCGCGCAGATCGCGAGGAAGAAGGCGATGATCCCCCAGTCCGGGCGGGCGTCGAAGGAGCGGGCCAGCGCCTCGACCCCGTACGTCGAGGGCAGCAGGTCGCGCGCCCACCCCACCGGCTCCGGCAGCCGCTCGGCCGGCAGCACCCCGAGGAGCAGGGCGGCGGACATGCCCAGCTGCCCCAGCAGCGTCGCCAGCTCCGGGCGCGGGGCGAGCAGCCCGAGGGCCGCGCCGAGCCCGGCCAGGGCGGCGCCGGAGAGCGGGACGACGGCGACCAGGACCCACAGGTGCGTCATCGGCAGCTGGAACAGCACGCTTCCGGTGACCGCGGTGAAGACCGCGCCGGGCACGGTGAACGAGGCGTACGCGGCGGCCGCCCCGAGCACCACCGCGGCGGGCGGCACGGGCAGCGTGGCGTAGTGGTCGAGTCCGCCGCTCGCCCGCAGCTGCCCGAAGTACTGGGCGAGCAGGTTGAGCGCGACGAACGCCACGACCAGGACGCTGGACCCGGCGACCACCGCGCGCGCCTCCGAGCCGCCGTCCACGACACCCCGCATCAGGATCATGATCCCGACGGACTGGAAGGTCGCCACGAAGAGCAGCGGAATCCGGGCGACGCGCGCCCGGGAGAGCTGGGCGCGGTAGACGGCGGCCAGCGAGGGCAGCAGCCGGGCGCGCGGCGCGAGGGGCGCCGTGACGGTACAGGCGGGGCCGGCGTCCGAGGGGCCGGGCGCGGGCCGGGTACGCGTCGCCGCGGTCCCGGCCGGAATGATGCTCGTCACCTGAGGCCGCTCCCCTTAGACACATCCACCACGTCAAACACGTCCAGCACGTCCGGTCCGGGGGACTCGCCCCGCCCGTCGAGTACGTCCCCCGCGCCCGGCACGTTCACGTCCCCGGCCACACGTACGCCTCTCACGCCTTCACCAGCCCCTCGGTCGCGTCGCCGGCGTCTCCCCCGAGCGCGAGGTAGACATCTTCCAGGCTGGGGGTGGCCAGGGTGAAATCGTCCAGCGCGGCGAAGGCCGCGCCGCCCGTCACCGCGGCGACCGCGGCCCGTGCCTCGTCCGGCCCGAGCCGCAGCATCCAGCGCCGTCCGGACTCCTGGGCGGACGCCCGCAGCGCCGCCACCTCGGGGACGTCCAGCGGGGCCCGTTCGCGCCAGACCAGCTCGACGCGGACCTCCCCGGCGACCCGTTCCTTGAGCCCGGCGGGCGTGTCGCAGGCGATGACCCGGCCGCGTTCGAGGACGGCGACCCGGTCGAGGACGGTCTCGGCCTCGATGACGTTGTGGGTGACCAGCAGGACCGTGGCCCCGCGCTCCGCCCGGCGGCGGTCGACGGCGGCCCAGACGGCGCGGCGGGCGACCGGGTCCATGCCGGTGGTCGGTTCGTCGAGGACCAGGACGGGCCGGTCGCCGACGAGGGCGGTGGCGAAGCAGGCGAGCCGGCGCTGGCCGCCGGAGAGCTTCTTCAGGGGCCGTCCGGCGATCGGTGTGAGGCCCAGCTCCTCCAGGACGGCGTCGCGCTCGGCGCGGGCCTCCTGGACGGGGAGGCCGCGCAGCCGGCCGGTGGTCTCGGCGGCGAGCGAGACGGTCAGTTCGTCGAGGGCGGTGGACTCCTGCCCGAGGTAGCCGATCAGCCGGGAGGCCCGCTCGGGGTGGCGTACGAGGTCGTGGCCCAGCACCTCGACGCTGCCGGAGTCGGGCCGCATCAGCCCGGTGAGCTGACGGACCAGGGTCGACTTGCCGGCGCCGTTGGGGCCGAGCAGTCCGAAGATCTCACCGCGCTCGACGTCCAGGCTGATGCCGTCCGTGGCGCGGATCTCGGGTGTCGCGGGTGCGCCCCGGCGGCCCCGGGTCGCGGGGTAGGTCTTGACCAGATCGCGCACCGCGCACACGGTGCCGGTGTCCCGCTGCGCCTGTGCTGTGCCCGTACTCACGAGGTACGAGGGTACGGGGTCACATGCCCCGGTTCGCGCCCGGGGCCACTCCGCGTCGCCTCCCGGACGGACGGCTGCTCCCCCCGCCCGCTCCCCTCCTACTCCCCCGCGGGGACGTGCTCGGCGGCGGCCCGTACGTCGATCTCCCGCCAGAAGCCGGCCCGGATCGCGTAGCGGTCGTGCTCGTCGATCTGGTCGTCCTTGTGGGCGAGGAGTCCGAAGCGGGCCGCGTACCGCAGCAGTTCGCCGTCGATCCGGTGCGGGATGCGGGGGTACATGGTGGAGAGTTTCTGCAGGTGGACGCTTTCCGGGAGGCGCTCCATCCAGCGGCGGGCGAAGACCTGGCCGACTTCGAAGGGGTCGCCGCCGACGGTGGTGATGTCCTCCTCCCGGTCGGCCCAGCGCTGCTCGGCGCTGGTGACCTGGGCGAGGGTCGGCAGGGACGCGGTCTCGGGCGGCTCGCCGAGCGCGCCGCCGCGCTCCACCCACCCCTTGTCGGAGGACCAGCGCAGGGTGGCGCCCGCGGGCTGGGCCGGCTGCTGGCGGTCCGGGTGGGTGGCGTGGGCGCGCAGCGCGGCCAGGTCCTTGGGGGTCGGCACGCCTTTGTGGCCGGTGGCGGCGGGCGTGCCGGTGGCGGCGGGCGCGCTCTCGGCCGGCTCCGTCCGGCTCGGCCGGGCGGCGGCGGCCTGGGCCGCCTCGGAGGCTCGTTCGGCGGAGGCGGCGAGGGCGGCCTCGGGCAGCGGCGCGGAGAGGATCGCGGCGATCTCGGGGCGGGTGACGGGCTGCGGGGCGCAGGCGCCGCCGAGGTCCTTGGCGCGTACGGCCTTGGTGATCCAGGCCCGGTCGAGGACGCGCCGTTCGTCGGCCTCGGCGACGAGGTCCTCGGACTGGTTGTAGTCGCCGTCGGCGGCCTGTACGGCCCAGAGGTGGACGGCGACCCCGTGTTCCTTGGCGGACATGAGGCCGGGCAGCAGGTCGCCGTCGCCGGTCACCAGGACCACGTCGGAGCAGGCCCGGTTCCTGGCCAGTTCGGTGAGCTCGGCGTGCATGGCGGCGTCGACGCCCTTCTGGGCCCAGCGTCCGTCGCTGCGGGTCAGGGCGCCGAGCCGTACGGTCACCCGGGGCATCACGCGGAGCCGGCGGTGTTCGGGCTGGGGCACCCTGTCGGGGGCGCCGTCGAACCAGTAGATCCGCAGGAGGGGCTGCTGGGTGTCGGCCTCGGCCCGTTCGCGCAGTCCCTGGATGAGGGCGGCGTGGTCGACGGTGATGCGGGAACGGGCGGGCTCTCCGGCCAGCAGACTCGCGGCTGCGCCCAGCAAGTAGCCGGCGTCCACCAGGACGACGCAACGGTCCACGGGTTCCACCCTCTTCCAGAACTCGGGAACGGTTCAGCGGCCCGTTCCTCGATGACCGGGTCCGCTTACCCAGGGTTTCCTTCGAGTCTGCCCGACCGCGCAGGGGTTAACGGCCGGAACTGGATCATCGGCGTGGCGGATCTGGGGAGGAAGCGGAAAAGGAAGGAAGAAGGTGCGTGGAATCGGGGGCCACCACGGAAATCGCTACGCACGGTAATGATCCAACATGCGGTGTTTGCGGGGCTATGTGAGTCTGACAGCGGTCCTGGCCCCCCAGGATTCCCCACAGGAGGCATTCACCATGGCCAAGAACAAGAACCGCAAGCAGGGCAGCCAGCACGACCGCGCGTCCGCGGCGGAGCGTAGCGCGGAGCAGGCCAAGTCGACGGCGTTCGAGTCCCAGAACCAGTCGCAGGCGCAGGCGCAGGGCAGCCCGTCCGACGTGGCGCGCAAGCATCAGCGACGCTTCGGCCACAACTGACCGTCGGCCGCTTGCGGTAGTGAGTAGCGACAGGCGTTGAGGACAGCGAGAGGGGCGCCCCGCACCGGCGGGGCGCCCCTCTCGTCCTGTCGTGTCGCGCTCGGGCTCAGCCGGCCAGGCAGGACGGGCCGAGCAGCACCTTCAGGTCCCCGAAGAGCGCCGAGTCGGCCTTGACCCGGTGCCGGTCCAGGCGCAGGACGGTGGTCTTGCGGGGGCCCTGGAGCTTGATGCGCACCTCGGTGTCGCCCCGGTGGTGGCTGAGCACCTCGCCGAGCCGGGTGACCATGGGCGGGGTGATCTTCACGGTGGGGATGGTGAGGACGACGGGCGCGTTGGTCCCGGCGTTGGAGATGTCGGGGACCTGCATCTCCATGGCGACCAGCCGGGGCACGTCCTCCCGCTTGTCGAGGCGTCCCTTGACGAAGACGACGGTGTCCTCGACGAGCTGGGTGGAGACCAGCTGGTAGGTGGCGGGGAAGAACATGCACTCGATGGAGCCCGCCAGGTCCTCCACGGTGGCGATGGCCCAGGCGTTGCCCTGCTTGGTCATCTTGCGCTGGAGGCCGGAGATGATGCCGCCGACGGTGACGACGGAGCCGTCGCTGTAGTCGCCGCCGGTGAGCTGGGAGATGGAGGCGTCGGCCTTGTCTGACAGCACGTGCTCCAGGCCGAAGAGCGGGTGGTCGGAGACGTACAGGCCGAGCATCTCCCGCTCCTGGGCGAGCAGGTAGGCCTTCTCCCACTCGACGTCGGAGAACTCCACGTCCAGGCCGAAGCCCGGCTCGTCGCTCTCCTCCTCGCCCATGCCGCCGAAGAGGTCGAACTGTCCCTCGGCCTCCTTGCGCTTGACCTGCACCACGTTGTCGATCATCGGCTCGTGGTGGGCGACGAGGCCCTTGCGGGTGTGGCCCATCTCGTCGAAGGCGCCGGCCTTGATGAGCGATTCGATGGTGCGCTTGTTGCAGACGACCGCCTCGACCTTGTCCAGGAAGTCGGGGAAGGAGCTGTACTTCCCCTTCGCCTTGCGGGACCGGATGATCGAGTCGACGACGTTCTGGCCGACGTTGCGGACGGCGGTCAGGCCGAAGAGGATCACGTCGTCGCCCTGGGCGGCGAAGTTGGACAGCGACTCGTTGACGTTGGGCGGGAGCACCTTGATGCCCATGCGGCGGCACTCGTTGAGGTAGACCGCGGACTTGTCCTTGTCGTCCTTGACCGAGGTCAGCAGGGCGGCCATGTACTCGGCGGGGTAGTTCGCCTTGAGGTAGGCGGTCCAGTAGGTGACCAGGCCGTACGCCGAGGAGTGCGCCTTGTTGAACGCGTACCCGGCGAACGGCACCAGGACGTCCCACAGCGCCTTGATCGCCTCGTCGGAGAAGCCCTTCTCCTTGGCGCCCTTCTCGAAGAGGACGAAGTTCTTCGCCAGCTCCTCGGGCTTCTTCTTGCCCATCACGCGGCGCAGGATGTCGGCCTCGCCCAGCGAGTACCCGGCGACGATCTGGGCGGCCTTCTGGACCTGCTCCTGGTAGACGATCAGGCCGTAGGTGAGGCCGAGGACCTCCTTGAGGGGCTCCTCCAGCTCCGGGTGGATCGGGGTGATCTCCTGGCGGCCGTTCTTGCGCTCCGCGTAGTTGGTGTGCGAGTTCATGCCCATCGGGCCCGGCCGGTAGAGGGCCGAGACGGCGGAGATGTCCTCGAAGTTGTCGGGCTGCATCTGGCGGAGCAGGGAGCGCATGGGCCCGCCGTCGAACTGGAAGACGCCGAGCGTGTCACCGCGGCAGAGCAGTTCGTACGTCTTGGGGTCGTCCAGCGGCAGGGAGAGCATCTCCAGGTCGATGCCCTTGTTGGACTTCACCATCTTGATGGCGTCGTCCATGATCGTCAGGTTGCGCAGGCCGAGGAAGTCCATCTTCAGCAGGCCGAGCGACTCGCACTGCGGGTAGTCCCACTGCGTGATGGTGACGCCGTCGGTGTGCCGGACCCAGACGGGGGCGTGGTCGACGATCGGCTCGCTGGACATGATGACGCCGGCGGCGTGCACGCCCATCTGCCGCACCAGGCCCTCGACGCCCTTGGCGGTGTCGATGACCTTCTTGACGTCCGGCTCGTTCTCGTACATCCCCCGGATCTCGCCCGCCTCGCTGTAGCGCGGGTGCTTGGGGTCGGTGATGCCGTTGAGGTCGATGCCCTTGCCGAGGACGTCGGCGGGCATCGCCTTGGTGAGCCGGTCGCCCATCGCGTACGGGTAGCCCAGCACGCGGGCGGAGTCCTTGATGGCGTTCTTCGCCTTGATCTTGCCGTACGTGCCGATCATGGCGACCTTGTCGGCGCCGTACTTCTCGGTGACGTACCGGATCACCTCGACGCGCCGGCGCTCGTCGAAGTCGATGTCGACATCGGGCATGGAGACGCGCTCGGGGTTGAGGAACCGCTCGAAGATCAGCCCGTGCTCGATCGGGTCGAGGTCGGTGATGCCCATGGCGTACGCCACGATCGAACCGGCCGCCGAGCCACGGCCGGGGCCGACCGCGATGCCGTTGTTCTTGGCCCACATGATGAAGTCGGCGACGACCAGGAAGTACCCCGAGAACCCCATCTGGATGATGATGTCCATCTCGTACTCGACCTGCTTCTGCCGGTCGTCGGGGACCCCGTTCGGGAAGCGGCGGGCCATGCCGACCCGGACCTCCTCCTGGAACCAGGTGATCTCCGTGAAGCCCTCGGGGATCTCGAACTTCGGCATGAGGTTCTTCGCCTCGAACATGCCGGTGGTGTCGATCTGCTGGGCGACCAGGAGGGTGTTGGCGCACCCCTCCTGCCAGGCGTCGGAGGAGTCGACGGCGTACATCTCGTCCGTCGTCTTCAGGTAGTAACCGGTGCCGTCGAAGCGGAAGCGGTCGGGGTCCGAGAGGTTCTTGCCGGTCTGGATGCAGAGCAGGGCGTCGTGGGCGGTGGCCTCGTGGGCGTACGTGTAGTGGGAGTCGTTGGTGACCAGCGGCGGGATGTTCAGCTTCTTGCCGATCTCCAGCAGCCCGTCGCGGACCCGGCGCTCGATCTCGATGCCGTGGTCCATCAGCTCCAGGAAGTACTTGCCCTCGCCGAAGATGTCCTTGTAGTCGGAGGCCGCCTGCACCGCCTCGTCGAACTGGCCGAGCCGCAGCCGGGTCTGGACCTCGCCCGAGGGGCAGCCGGTGGAGGCGATGAGCCCCTCGGACCACTGGGAGATGGTCTCCTTGTCCATCCGGGGCCACTTCTGGAGCCAGCCCTCGGCGTACGCGTCGGAGGAGAGCCGGAAGAGGTTGTGCAGCCCCGTCTTGTTGGACGCCCAGATCGTCTTGTGGGTGTAACCACCGGAACCGGACACGTCGTCGCGCTTCTGGTGCGGCTGTCCCCAATGCACCTTGCGCTTGTGCTTGCGCGACTCGGGGGCGACGTACGCCTCGATGCCGATGATCGGGGTGACGTCCGCCTTCTTCGCCGAGTGGAAGAAGTCGTAGGCGCCGTGGAGGTTGCCGTGGTCGGTCATCGCGATGTGCGTCATGCCCATCTCGTTGGCCGCCTCGAACATGTCCTTGAGCCGCGCCGCACCGTCCAGCAGCGAGTACTGGGTATGAACGTGCAGGTGCGTGAAGGGCGGCTTGGTCACGGCGTCGGGCCTCCGGGAAGTCGGGCGATGACGGACGGGGGGACAGCGTGGAAGTCTACGACGTGACGGAGTCGGACGACGGGCACTCCCGGCTCCCGCCGAGCGTTGGAGAGAGCGGAACGCGTGTCCGATTTGTCATGCACTCGGTCACATGGACTCCAGGCTTCGACGCCATACGCCAGCTACCGCAGGAGGCAGTAAGAAATGTCGGAAACGCAGACCGGCGCAGCGCAGCGCGGGGAGCAGATTCTCGCCGTTTTCGACACCGCCTTCGGGGAGCTGCTGGCCGCCGACCCGGCCGCGTTCCGGGTCAAGTTCCGCAAGATGGCGGGCTCGGCCTTCGCCTTCTACCGGGGCACGGCCTGCCTGTTCTACAGCGACCTGGAGCGGGAGCGGCACGGCGGCCCGTTCCTGGACGAGCGCACGGGCCGGGTGTGGATCCACGGCGATCTGCACGCGGAGAATTTCGGCACCTACATGGACGCCAACGGCCGCCTCGTCTTCAACGTCAACGACTTCGACGAGGCGTACGTGGGCCCCTTCACCTGGGACCTGAAGCGGTTCGCCGCCTCCGTGGCGCTGATCGGTTACGCGAAGGCGCTGGCCGACGAGCAGATCACCGAGCTGGTCCGGATCTTCGCCACGTCCTACCGCGAGCGGATCCACGCGCTGGCGACGGGCGCGAAGAACGACGAGGTGCCGCCGTTCACGCTGGACACCGCGGACGGCCCGCTGCTGGGCGCGCTGCGGGCCGCCCGTTCGCGCACCCGGTTCTCGCTGCTGGACTCGATGACGGTGATCCGGGACTTCGAGCGCCGGTTCGCGGACGGCGGCGGGGCGATCGACCTGGACGCCGCGACGCGCTACAAGGTGCTGGCCGCGTTCGACGGCTATCTGGAGACGCTGCCGGAGTCGAGCCTGACCCGGCCGGACTCCTACCGGGTCAAGGACGTCGTGGGCCGCCGGGGCATCGGCATAGGGTCCGCGGGGCTGCCCTCGTACAACATCCTGCTGGAGGGCAACAGCGACGCCCTGGAGAACGATGTGGTGATCTACCTCAAGCAGGCGCAGACCCCGGCGGTCTCCCGGCACATCACGGACGCCGCCGTGCGGGAGTACTTCCAGCACGAGGGTCACCGCACGGTGATCTCGCAGCGGGCGCTCCAGGCCCACGCGGACCCGTGGCTGGGCTGGACCGAGCTGGACGGGGCGGGCCAGCTGGTCGCCGAGGTCTCGCCGTACGCGGTCGACCTGGACTGGTCCGACATCGACGAGGCGGACGAGATCGCGGCGGTCGTCGCGGACCTGGGCCGGGCGACGGCCACGATGCACGGGGCGGCGGACGACGAGAGCGGCCACTCGCTGGTGCCGTTCTCCACGGAGCGGGCGATCGACGCGGCCATCGCGGCCGACGAGGAGGGCTTCGCGCCGCTGCTGGTCGACTTCGCCCACAGCTACGGGGCGCGGGCCCGCGCGGACCACCAGATCTTCGTGGACCTCTTCCGCAACGGGAGGATCCCGGGACTCTAGGACCTGTCGTCAAACTGCCGTCTGCCGCGCTCCGGGCGACGACGGCAGTTTGACGACAGGACCTAGGGGCGTCGGCGAACGGCCTGCCGGGCGAGACTCTCAGCCTCTTTTAAGGTCCGCTTACCGCCACGCATGACACACTTTCCGGCAATGGACATCTCAGGGACGCAGCTCAGGGTCGCGCGCGCGGCGGTCTTCACCGCGCTCGTCGTCACCCTGTCCACGGCGTCCCATGTGCTGCTCTCCGGAGTGCCGCTGCCACTGACCGCGGTCGCCCTGCCGGCCGCCGCGGTCTTCGCCGTGGCGTACGCGCTGGCCGGCCGGGAGCGCGGCTTCGGGGCGATCGCGGGACTGCTGGTCCCGCTGGAGCTGGCCGCCGACACGCTGTTCACCACGGGCCAGCACCTCTGTTACGGGGCGGCCGGCGGCCCGGTCGCGGGCCCGCTGCGCGCGGTGGGCTTCGACGTTCTGTGCGGCGGCGGCGAGGTCGGCGCGGGCGGGGCCCGGATGGCGGGCGTCGGCGCGGTGGGCACCCCGCTGGCCGATGTGGCCGGTGCGGGCGACCGCGCGGCGGCGCTCCTCGCCCAGCCCGGACCCGCGGTGCCGTGGCTACTGCTCGTCGCCCATGTGGCGGTCGGGCTGCTCGCCGCGGCCTGGCTGCGGCGCGGCGAGGCCGCCCTGGCCGGGCTGGTGCGCACGGCGGCCCTGCTGGCGTTCCGGCCGCTGCTGACCGCGGTCGCCGTGGTGCGCGCCGGGGTGCGGGCCGCGGCCCGCCGCTCCCGGCCCGCCGGGCGTCCGCACCCGCCGCTGACCGCCCGTTTCCTCGTACACAGTGTGGGTCGCCGGGGCCCGCCGCCCGCGCCGTACGCCGCTGCCTGAGGGCACGGCGACACGCGGTGCACGGCAGACCCACTCCCCACACACGTACGCACGGAGAAACGAACATGAGCAAGCGCAACAGCCAGGCGAACAAGGCGGCGGCCCGCGAGCGGCTGCGGGCCGAGCGCGAGCGCCAGGCCAAGAAGGACAAGACCCGCAAGCAGGTCGTCGTGGCGGTGTCGGTCGTCGCCGCCCTCGCCGTGGTCGGCGGCATCAGCTACGGCGTGATGCAGCTGAACAAGCCGGACGCCTGGGAGGCGGCCGCCGACGCGAAGAACGTCACCGCCCCGAAGAACACCTCGGGCAAGGACGGCACCACCGTCGTCATCGGCAAGTCGAGCGCGAAGAAGACCCTGGAGCTGTACGAGGACTCGCGCTGCCCGGTCTGCGCCACGTTCGAGCAGGGCGTCGGCGAGACCGTCTCGAAGGACGTCGAGGCCGGCAAGTACAAGGTCCAGTACATCGGCGCGACCTTCATCGACAACACCGACAACGGCGAGGGCTCCAAGAACGCCCTGAGCGCGCTCGGTGCGGCGCTGGACGTGAGCCCCGAGGCCTTCCTGGAGTACAAGGCCGCGCTGTACTCGGCCGAGTTCCACCCCGAGGAGAGCGACGACAAGTTCGCCAAGGACAGCTACCTCATCGAGGTCGCGAACTCCGTGGACGCGCTGAAGGACAACAAGGACTTCCAGAAGAACGTCGAGGACGGCACGTACGACGCCTGGGCGATGAAGATGTCCAAGACCTTCGACAGCAGTGGGGTGCAGGGCACGCCGACGCTGAAGATGGACGACAAGAAGATCACCGCCGAGGGCAGCGAGAACGCCCCGATGACGGCCGACGAGTTCACCAAGGCCATCGACAAGGCGCTCAAGGCGTAACGCCTGGCAGCTGCGTGGAAGCCGGTGCTCCCGGGCGGCCGGACCGCCCGGGAGCACCGGCTTCCACGCGCTTCACCGGGGGGGGCCGGAGGCGGACTACAGCGTGGCCAGGAAGCCGAGCGCGACCTTCCAGGTCTGCTCGGCGGCCGCCTGGTCGTAGTCGTGCAGATCGGGGTCGGTGAACAGGTGCCCGGCCCCCGGGTAGCGGTAGATCTCCACGTCCGCGCCGGTGCGCTGCATCTGGAGGTACCAGCTGTTCAGCCAGTCGTGGGACTCGAAGGGGTCGGGGTCCGCGACGTGCAGCTGGACGGGGAGCTCGTCCACCGCGGCGTTCTCGGCGATGTCCGACGTGCCGTGGAACAGCAGCAGCCCCCGGGCCTTCGCGTCGCCGAGCGCCAGGGTCTGCGCGGTCGCCGCGCCGAGGGAGAAGCCGGCGTAGACGAGCCCCTGGTCGGAGTAGGGCGCGGCGGCCAGCACGGCACGCTTGAGCAGTTCGTCCTTGCCGACCTCGTCCTTGTAGGCCATGCCCTCTTCCACCGTGTCAAAGGTGTGTCCCTCGAACAGATCGGGCACGCGCACCTCGTGGCCGGCGTCCCTGAGGCGCGCGGCCGCCGCGTGCACGGCGGGCCTGAGCCCGTACGTCGAGTGGAAAAGCATGATGTTCATGAGGCCCATGGTGCCATTTCGCACCCTCTGAGGGCCGCCCTATGTCTGGGAGGACGAACGAATGGAGAGCGTGCTGCGCCCGCTGATCGTGATCGGCGGTTCCGTGGTGATCACGCTGCTGATCGGCTGGCTGGTCGACCTGCTGCTGCGGCGGGCCGACAGCCGTCACCACGAGACCCCGTTGTGGGGGCTGCTGCGACGCTGCCGCCCGCCGTTGCAGGTGGTGGTGATCACGGCGTTGCTGCGCGGCAGCTACCACCAGACGGAGATCGCCTGGGTGTGGGAGCACCGGGCCGGCATCGGCCAGATCCTGACCCTGGTGCTGATCGGCGCGTCGGCCTGGCTGGTGGTGCGGATCGCGGCGACGGTCGTGGAGGCCAGTTACGCCCGGTACGCCATGGGCACCCGCGACCCCGCCCGGGTCCGCCGGGTCCGGACCCAGGTGACGCTGATCCAGCGGGTCGTCATAGCCGTCGTGACGGTCGTCGCGATCGCCGCGATGCTGCTGACGTTCCCCCCGATGCGGGCGGTCGGCACCTCGATGCTGGCCTCGGCCGGTCTCCTCGGCATCGTCGCGGGCGTCGCCGCCCAGTCGACGCTGGGCAATCTCTTCGCCGGGCTCCAGATCGCGTTCGGCGACATGGTGCGGATCGGCGACACCGTCGTGGTGGACGGCGAGTGGGGCACGATCGACGAGATCACCCTGACGTTCCTGGCGGTACGGACCTGGGACGAGCGCCGGATCACGATGCCGGTCTCGTACTTCACCAGCCAGCCGTTCGAGAACTGGTCGCGCGGTGGGGCCCAGATGACCGGCACCGTCTTCTTCCACCTCGACCACTCCGCCCCGGTCGCCGCGATGCGCGAGAAGCTGCGGGAGATCCTCGGCGACATCGCCGCCTGGGACGGCCGGGACTGGTCGCTGGCGGTCACGGACACGACGCCGTCCACGATCCAGGTGCGGGCGGTGATGACGGCGAAGGACGCGGACGACATCTGGACGGCGCGCTGCGCGGTGCGCGAGCAGCTGATCGGCTGGCTGCGCGACCACCATCCGTACGCACTCCCGCGGATCGCCACCTCCCCCGCCGTACTGCCTCCGGGCGAGCAGTGGGCGGAGCTGACGGGAGCGAAGGCGGGCCGGGCGGGCAGCAACGGCTCCGCCCCGCCCGCGGACCGGGACGACTCCAGGGCCCCGCGCACGGGCCGGGGCTGAAGGCGCCGGGGTTCACCGCAGCGAGCGGAAGTCCAGGTACCGCAGCACCCGGTCCACGACCTCCGGGTCGGAGCCGGGCTCGCTGCGCGCGGAGAGCACCTCGTGGCGGGCGGCCGACATCATCTCGCGCTGGACGCGGCTGACCGCCTTGAAGCGCTTCGCCCGCTGGGCGTAGGCCTCGCGCCGCTCCTCGTCGATCATGTCGGGGCTGATCCGGGCGCCGATGTCGTACGCGGCACGCTGGAGCCGTTCCACGACCTCCTCCGGGAACTCCTCGACCTCCTGGATCTCCTTGAGCCGGTACTTGGCGGCCTTGGCGGCCCGGATCGCGAGGTCCCGCTCCAGGGCCTCCTCGGCGGCGGTGTCGGCCCCCACCCTCAGCTTGCGCACCAGCCAGGGGAGGGTGAGCCCCTGGAAGACCAGGGTGGCCATGATCACCGCGAACGCGATGAAGATGATCTCCTCACGGCCGGGGAAGGGCTGCCCGTCGTCGGTCTCCAGCGGGATCGCCAGCGCCAGGGCGACGGAGGCCACCCCGCGCATCCCGGCCCACCACATCACGACGGTCTCCCGCCAGCTGGTGGGGATCTCCTCGCTGACGTCCCGCCGGGTGTGCAGCCGCTTGGCCAGCCAGGTCGCGGGCAGCAGCCACAGCAGCCGTACGCCCACGACGACGGCGACGATCGCGAGCCCCCAGCCGGCCATCTCCAGGGCGTGCCCGTCGGCCGTGCCGAAGACGGAGTGCAGTTCCAGGCCGATCAGCCCGAAGGCGACGCCGGTGACGAGGGTGTCGACGATGTCCCAGAAGGTACGTCCGGTGAGCCGGCCCAGCACGTCGTCGGCGTCGGCGGTGTGCTCGGCGAGGAACAGCGCGACCGTCAGGACGGCCAGCACGCCGGAGCCCTCCAGTTCCTCCGCGAGGACGTAGGCGACGAACGGCACCAGCAGGGTCAGCCCGACCTGGAGCGTGGCGTCGCCGAGCAGGTTCATCAGCTTGATGGTGAGCCAGCCGATCGCGAGGCCGACGGCGACCGCGACGACGGCCGAGAGGATCAGGAGGCCGAAGGCCTCGGGGAGCGAGAAGGTACCGCTGACGGCGGCGGCGATGGCCACGTGGTAGAGCACGATGGCGGTCACGTCGTTGAAGAGGCCCTCGCCCTCCAGGATCGACACCAGCCGCCGCGGCAGCCCCACCGAGCCCGCGACGGCCGTCGCCGCGACCGGGTCGGGCGGGGCGACGAGCGCGCCGAGCGCGACGGCGGCGGCGATCGGCAGCCCCGGCACGATCGAGTTGGCGACCGCGGCGACGGCGGCCGTGGTGACGAAGACGAGGGCCACGGCCAGCAGGAAGATCGGACGCCTGTTGGCGGCGAACTGCCGCCAGGAGGTGCGCTGGACGGTGGCGTACAACAGGGGCGGAAGCAGCGCGGGGAGGATGATCTCCGGCGGCACGTCCACGTTCGGGACGAACGGCGTGAACGCCATCGCGATGCCCGCGAGCGTCATCAGCACCGGCGCGGGCAGCCCCAGCCGGTCGCCCAGCGGCACCGTGACCACGGCTCCGAGCAGCAGCAGGAGCAGCAGGGTCATCTGTTCCACGGGGGCCTTCCGGAGCATGCGGGTCCGGCGGGTCACGAGCGGCCGAACAGGGCTTCCACCCTGCCACGCGGGGTGCGCGTTTCCGCAGATCCTCCCGGGAACCGGTCGATCCCGCCGGATCCGAGGCGCTCAGGCCCGGCGGATCTCCCGCCGCATGGCCCGGTGCGGCATGCCCGCGTCGGGGAACTCGGGGCCGTACGCGACGTAACCGAGCCGCTCGTAGAAGCCGAGGGCGTGCGTCTGGGCGTGCAGGTCGACGGCGGCCAGGCCGAGCGCCCGCGCCTCGTCCTCGATGGCCCGTACGAGGGCGGCGCCGACGCCGAGGCCGCGCGCCTCCCGGCTCACGGCGAGCCGGCCCAGCGATCCGACGGCCGGGTCGCCGCCGGTCTTCCCGGCCGCGGCCGCGCCGTGCAGCAGCCGTCCGGTGCCGAGGGCGGTGCCGTCGGCGGCGACGGCCAGGACATGCACGGCGGTGGCGTCGTAGGTGTCGTACTCCACTTCCTCGGGCACGTTCTGCTCGCCGACGAAGACGTCCTTGCGGACCTGGAAGCAGGCCGCCAGGTCGCTCTCCTCGACGGCTCTGCGCGTGCTGTACGAGGTGGGCGCCGCGGTCACTGGCTCTCCGCGGAGATGGTGTCCAGGGCGTGCTGGAGGTCGGCCGGGTAGCTGCTGGAGAACTCCACCCAGCTCCCGTCGGCCGGGTGCTCGAAGCCCAGGCGGACGGCGTGCAGCCACTGCCGGGTCAGCCCCAGGCGCTTGGCCAGCGTCGGGTCGGCGCCGTAGGTGAGGTCGCCGACGCAGGGGTGGCGGTGGGCGGACATGTGGACCCGGATCTGGTGGGTGCGGCCGGTCTCCAGCTTGATGTCGAGGAGGCTGGCGGCGCGGTAGGCCTCGATCAGGTCGTAGTGGGTGACCGACGGCTTGCCCTCGGCGGTGACCGCCCACTTGTAGTCGTGGTTGGGGTGACGGCCGATGGGCGCGTCGATGGTGCCGCTCATCGGGTCCGGGTGGCCCTGAACGAGGGCGTGGTACTTCTTGTCGACGACCCGGTCGCGGAACTGGGCCTTGAGCAGGGTGTAGGCGCGCTCGGACTTGGCGACGACCATCAGGCCGGAGGTGCCGACGTCGAGGCGGTGCACGATGCCCTGGCGCTCGGCGGCGCCGGACGTCGAGATCCGGTAGCCGGCGGCGGCGAGGCCGCCGATGACGGTGGTGCCGGTCCAGCCGGGGCTGGGGTGGGCGGCGACGCCGACCGGCTTCATGATGACGACGATGTCGTCGTCGTCGTGGACGATCTCCATGCCCTCGACGGGCTCGGCGACGATCTGGACGGGAGCGGGCGCCCCCGGCATCTCGACCTCCAGCCAGGCGCCGCCGTGGACCCGCTCGGACTTCCCGGCCACCGAACCGTCCACCTGGACCTTCCCGGCGGCGGCCAGCTCGGCGGCCTTGGTGCGGGAGAAACCGAACATCCGGGAGATGGCGGCGTCGACGCGCTCGCCCTCCAGGCCGTCCGGTACGGGCAGGGTGCGGATCTCGGGATGCGTACTCACCAGTCGAGTATGCCTTGCGCGACACGCTGCCCGTGCAGCCCGGTCAGTCCTTGTGGACGGTCCCGTCGGGGTCCAGGCCCTTGAAGGACAGGATCACGATGAGGATGCCGCCGCAGACAATGGCGGAGTCGGCGAGGTTGAAGACGGCGAAGTGCTTGGGGGCGATGAAGTCGACCACCGCGCCCTCGAACACGCCGGGCGCCCGGAAGAGCCGGTCGGTGAGGTTGCCGAGCGCACCGCCCAGGAGCAGACCCAGGGCGATGGCCCACGGCAGGCTGTAGAGCTTGCGGGCCAGCCGGACGATCACCACGATCACACCGGCGGCGATGATGGTGAAGATCACCGTGAACGCCTCGCCGAACCCGAACGCGGCGCCCGCGTTCCGGATCGCCCGGAACTGCAGCCAGTCGCCGATGACGTCGATCGGCGGCTGGTGCTCCAGCTTCGCGACCACGATCATCTTGGTGGCCAGGTCGAGCAGATAGGCCACGACGGCCACGCTCAGGAGAACGAGGACCTTCCGCTTGCCCCGGCCCGCGTTGACGGCGGCGTCGGCGGCCGTGCTGCCGCCCTCGTCCGTGCCCTCGGCCTCGGGATCGTCCGGCGTACCGATGATGCGCTCCGCCTCTGCCACGTAAGTCCCTCAACCCTAGGTGCCTGCCTTCGGACGAGGGTACGACACACCTGTGCGGATCAGCCGCGCCGCTCCTGCTTCTGCTTGTCCTCGACGCACAGGGTGGCCCGGGGGAAGGCCTGCATGCGCGCCTTGCCGATCGGCTTGCCGCAGATCTCGCAGAGCCCGTACGTCCCCGCCTCCAGCCGGGCGAGCGCCCGCTCGGTCTGCTCCAGCATCTCCTGGGCGTTGGCGGCCAGCGACAGCTCGTGCTCGCGGGTGATGTTCTTGGTGCCGGTGTCGGCCTCGTCGTCGCCCGCGCCGTCACCGGAGTCCCGCATCAGCCCGGCGAGGGCCGCGCCGGAGGCTTCCAGCTCCGTGCGGAGCCGCAGGATCTCGCTGGTCAGCAGGGTGCGGGCCTCGGTGACCTCCTCGGGTGTCCAGGGGTCCTCGCCGGGCCGGACGGCCAGCTCGTCCGGGGCGGCGGCACGGGCGGGCGGCACGGGGGCCGTGGCCTGTGCGCCTGCTGCGGGACGACTCGCGCTCTTCTTGGCTGCCACCGTGGGGGCTCCCGTCTGCTCGGCGGCCCGGGCCGCCTCCGTGGCCGCCGGTGCGGCCCTTTTCGCGGTCTTCTTGGTGGTGCTCTTCTCGGCGGCGGACTTGTCGCCGGCCGCCGCCTTCTTGGCCGCCGCCTTCTTGGCCGCCGCCTTCTTGGCCGCGGTCTTCTTGGGGGCGGCCTTCTCCACCGTCTTCTTCGCTGCCTTCTTCGCCACCATGGCCGCGGCCCCTTCACATATGGTGATCTTGCTCGCGAATCGTGCTGGGACGATAAATCGACTCCAGCCCCGCGGCAACGGGGCACGCCGCCCTCTCGCCTCCCCCCGTGTCCGGTCGTGGCGCGCCTGCCTCCGTTGTTCCCAGCTCCCCGTCCGGTAATCCGTCCCCGGGGCCTCGCCGGGAAGTGCTTGTACCCCGTCCCGCCACTCGGGTCACGCCCACGCGCCCCCGGTAAACCGGTCGGCCGTCGCCCGTACGGGCCCGTACACTGGCCTCAGCGAGAGGCATCGACGGGACGAGTAGCGCCGTACGCAGCCAGCAGCGACCCGGGGACGGTGGGAGCCCGGGGGCGAGCGCGATGTGAAGATCACCCCTGAGCCGCCGGAAGAACGCCCGGGACGCGTGGGTTCCCCCACGGGCACCGAGCCACTAGACCCGGCATCGCGACCCCAATGAGGGGGCCACGGGCTGCGCCCGGGGCCAAGGAGGGTGGTACCGCGGGAGCCGAGACGCTCTCGTCCCTCCGACGGAAGTGGAAGACATCCGCCGGAGGAAGCCGCACATGACATCGCCGCAGTACCGCCAGGTACCCGCCCAGGTAGACCTGCCCGCGCTGGAGCACGCCGTGCTCGACTTCTGGCGGGAGAACAAGGTCTTCGCCAAGAGCCTGGAGCAGTCCGAGGGCCGCCCCGAGTGGGTCTTCTACGAGGGCCCGCCCACCGCCAACGGCATGCCGGGCGCCCACCACATCGAGGCCCGCGTCTTCAAGGACGTCTTTCCCCGCTTCCGCACGATGCAGGGCTACCACGTCGGCCGGAAGGCGGGCTGGGACTGCCACGGCCTGCCGGTCGAGCTCGCGGTGGAGAAGGAGCTGGGCTTCAACGGCAAGAAGGACATCGAGGCGTTCGGCATCGCCGAGTTCAACGCCAAGTGCCGTGACTCGGTGACCCGGCACACCGACGCGTTCGCCGAACTGACGACCCGCATGGGCTACTGGGTCGACCTGGACGACGCCTACCGCACGATGGACCCGGAGTACGTGGACTCCGTGTGGTGGTCGCTGAAGGAGATCTTCAACAAGGACCTGCTGGTCCAGGACCACCGGGTCGCCCCCTGGTGCCCCCGCTGCGGCACGGGCCTGTCCGACCACGAGCTGGCCCAGGGGTACGAGACGGTCGTCGACCCCTCGGTCTTCGTCCGCTTCCCCCTGACGTCGGGCCCGCTGGCCGGCGAGGCGGCGCTCCTGGTCTGGACGACCACGCCGTGGACGCTGGTCTCCAACACGGCGGTCGCCGCGCACCCCGAGGTCCGCTACGTCGTCGCGACGAACGGCGAGGAGAAGCTGGTCGTCGCCGAACCTCTCCTGGAGAAGGCGCTGGGCGAGGGCTGGGAGGTGACCGGCCAGTCGTTCACCGGCGCCGAGATGGAGCGCTGGACCTACGAGCGCCCCTTCACCCTCGTCGACTTCCCGGCGGAGGCCCACTACGTGGTCAATGCCGAGTACGTCACCACCGAGGACGGTACGGGTCTGGTCCACCAGTCCCCCGCGTTCGGCGCCGACGACCTCGTGGTCTGCCGCTCCTACGGCCTCCCGGTGGTCAACCCGGTCCGCCCCGACGGCACGTTCGAGGAGGACCTCCCCCTGGTCGGCGGGGTCTTCTTCAAGAAGGCCGACGAAGCGCTCACCGCGGACCTGGACGCGCGCGGCAAGCTCTTCCGCCACGTCCCGTACGAACACAGCTACCCGCACTGCTGGCGCTGCCACACGGCGCTGCTCTACTACGCGCAGCCGTCGTGGTACATCAGGACGACGGCCATCAAGGACCGCCTCCTCCAGGAGAACGAGAAGACCAACTGGTTCCCGGACTCGGTCAAGAACGGCCGCTTCGGCGACTGGCTGAACAACAACGTCGACTGGGCGCTGTCCCGCAACCGCTACTGGGGCACGCCGCTGCCGATCTGGCGCTGCGAGGACAACCACCTGACGTGCGTGGGCTCGCGAGCCGAACTGAGCGAACTCACCGGCAGGGACCAGTCGTCCCTCGACCCCCACCGCCCCTTCATCGACGAGTTCACCTTCACCTGCACGCGGGAGAACTGCCAGCTGGAGGCGTACCGCGTCCCGGAGGTCATCGACGCCTGGTACGACTCGGGTTCGATGCCGTTCGCGCAGTGGGGCTACCCGTACAAGAACAAGGAGGTCTTCGAGAGCCGCTACCCGGCGCAGTTCATCTCGGAGGCCATCGACCAGACCCGCGGCTGGTTCTACACGATGATGGCGGTCGGCACGCTGGTCTTCGACAAGTCGTCCTACGAGAACGTGGTCTGCCTGGGCCACATCCTCGCCGAGGACGGCCGCAAGATGTCCAAGCACCTGGGCAACATCCTCCAGCCGATCCCGCTGATGGACCAGCACGGGGCGGACGCGGTGCGGTGGTTCATGGCGGCGGGCGGCTCCCCGTGGGCGGCACGCCGGGTGGGCCACGGCACGATCCAGGAGGTCGTCCGCAAGACGCTCCTGACGTACTGGAACACGGTGGCTTTCCAGGCCCTGTACGCACGTACCTCGTCCTGGGCCCCGTCGGCGGCCGACCCGGCGCCGGCGGACCGCACGGTCCTGGACCGCTGGCTGCTGAGCGAACTCAACGCGCTGGTCGACCAGATGACGGTGGCGATGGAGGGTTACGACACCCAGCGCGCCGGCAAGCTGCTCTCGGCGTTCGTGGACGACCTCTCCAACTGGTACGTACGCCGCTCGCGCCGCCGTTTCTGGCAGGGCGACAAGGCGGCGCTGCGCACGCTGCACGAGGTCGTCGAGACGGTCACGCGTCTGATGGCCCCGCTGGTGCCGTTCATCACCGAGCGGGTCTGGCAGGACCTGATCGCCCCGGTCACGCCGGACGCCCCGGAGTCGGTACACCTCTCCGCCTGGCCCAAGGCGGACGTATCGGCGATCGACCCGACCCTCTCCTCCCAGATGGCGCTGGTGCGCCGCCTGGTGGAGCTGGGCCGGGCGACGCGCGCGGAGTCGGGCGTGAAGACGCGCCAGCCGCTGTCCCGGGCCCTGGTAGCGGCGAACGGCTTCGAGTCCCTCTCCCCCGACCTGCGGGCGCAGATCACGGAAGAGCTGAACGTCACATCGCTGGCTTCGCTCTCCGAGGTGGGCGGCTCGCTGGTGGACACCACGGCCAAGGCGAACTTCCGGGCGCTGGGCAAGCGGTTCGGCAAGGGCGTGCAGGCGGTGGCCAAGGCCGTGGCGAACGCGGACGCGGCCGCGCTCTCCCTCGCCCTGCGCGAAGGCACGGCGTCGGTGGAGGTGGAGGGCGAGCAGGTCACGCTCTCCCCCGACGAGGTGATCATCACGGAGACCCCGCGCGAGGGCTGGTCGGTCGCCTCGGACTCGGGCGCGACGGTGGCCCTGGACCTGGAGATCACTCCCGAGCTGCGTCGCGCGGGCCTGGCCCGTGACGCGATCCGCCTGATCCAGGAGGCCCGCAAGAACAGCGGCCTGGACGTGGCGGACCGCATCGCCGTCCGCTGGACCTCGACGTCCGAGGCCACGCGGGAGGCCCTCACGGAGCACGCGCCCCTGATCTCGGACGAGGTCCTGGCCGTGGACTACGCGGAGGGCGAGGCGGACGAGACGTACGGCACGCCGTTCGAGGACGAGGGCCTGGCGCTGGCGTTCCGCCTGCGCAAGCGGTAGGGGGAGCCCGCACGAAAGGGGAAGGGCCCGCCGGAGCGAGTTCCGGCGGGCCCTTTCCCGTACCCCCTCAGGGGCTCCGCCCCCGAACCCCGAAACAGCCCGTCCGGCGCTTGAGGACACAGGGGGGCGGCCCCCGCCCACGACAGAGGGCCGGGCCCCGGGAAAACCCGGGGCCCGGCCCTCTGACTGCCGACGGCTACGCGCTCAGCGAGCGCGCACCGCTCAGTTGTCGTCCTCGTCGATCAGGAACCCACGCATCGGCGACGGCGCCTGCTGCATCGGCTGCGGAGCCTGCGGCCGCACCGGCGCCATCGGCTGCGTCATGGCCGGCGACATCTGCTGCTGACCACCGTAGGACGGACCGCTGCCCATCGACTGACCGCCACCCATCTGCTGGCCGCCGTGGCCACCGTGGTTGGAGCCGCCCATGGAGTGACCCATCGCACCCGCACCGGCCGGGGCCAGCGAGGGGGACGACGGCAGCGAAGCGGCGGCCGGCGTCCGCGGCGGGGCGAGCGAGTCGTCCGCCTGGGTCTCCAGCTGACGCAGCTGGCTCTCCAGGTAGGACTTCAGCCGCGTACGGTACTCGCGCTCGAAGCCACGCAGGTCCTCGACCTTGCGCTCCAGCGTCGCGCGGGCCGACTCCAGCGAGCCCATCGCCACACGGTGCTTCTCCTGCGCGTCCCGCTCCAGGGCGTCGGCCTTGGCACGCGCGTCGCGCTCCAGGCCCTCGGCGCGGCTGCGCGCCTCGCCGACGATCTTGTTGGCCTCGGAACGGGCCTCCGCGATCGCCTGGTCGGCGGTCTGCTGCGCGAGCGAGAGGACACGGGCGGCGCTGTCGCCACCGGGGCCCTGCCCCTGCTGCTGCATCTGCGGCGGCTGCATCTGCTGCATCTGCTGCTGGGGGTGCTGACCCATGGGGCCACCCATCGGTCCGCCCATGGGACCGCCCTGCATCGGGCCGGGGCCGTGCGGGCCCTGCGGACCGGGACCGTGGCCACCCTGGGGGCCATGGCCACTGGGACCTGCGGGCAGCTGCGGCGCGCCACCGGGCAGCTGGGGCGGACCCATCTGCGGGGGCTGCTGCTGCTGCGGCGGTCCAGATATGGCGGCGGGAACGGGCGCACCGGGGCGGTCCTGCTGCTCCGGGGGCTTGCGCATGCCCTGCTGCTGCTGTTGCTGCTGCTGGTTCTGCGCGGCGGCGCGCGTCGCAGCGGCCAGTTTGGCCCGCAGGTCCTCGTTCTCACGGAGCAGACGGGTCAGCTCCGCTTCGACCTCGTCGAGAAAGGCATCGACCTCGTCCTCGTCATAGCCTTCTCGGAGGCGGACGGTCGTGAACTGCTTGTTCCGCACGTCCTCGGGGGTCAACGGCATCTCTTCTTCACCTCTACGTAGTCGTCGGCAGTCGGCAAGACCGTATCGCTCACAACCTGACCACAACGCTGATCAGGATGTAGACGATGATCATCAGAACGAAGAAGGACAGGTCGAGTGCCACGCCCCCGAGACGCAGCGGCGGAATGAACCGCCGCAGAAGCTTGAGCGGTGGATCGGTGACAGTGTAGGTGGCCTCAAGTACGACCACCATCGCCTTGCCGGGTTGCCATGAACGTGCGAACTGGAAGACGTAGTCCATGACCAGCCGGAAGATCAGCACGATGAGGAAACACATCAGCGCGATATAGACCACATCCAGTGCGACGCCCATGTCTCGCGCTTCCCTCTCCCCTGGCTCTCGTCAGCTCCGGCCTCTCGGCCGGCACCGGCCTCGCGGCCGGGTCGTTCCCGGTGTCGTGTTCTCAGCTCTGGTTGAAGAATCCGCCCTCTGCGATGCGGGCCTTGTCCTCCGCCGTGACATCGACGTTAGCAGGCGACAACAGGAACACCTTCTGCGTCACGCGTTCAATGCTGCCATGGAGACCGAAGACGAGTCCTGCGGCAAAGTCGACAAGTCGCTTCGCGTCCGTATCGTCCATCTCCGTGAGATTCATGATCACCGGAGTGCCCTCACGGAAGTGTTCCCCGATGGTACGGGCCTCGTTATAGGTCCTGGGGTGCAGCGTGGTGATGCGGTACGGCTCCCGCTCGGACACGACCTTGGGCATGATCACCGGTGCGTTCTTCTCCATGTTCGGGCGTTCAGGTGTGATGGATGCCACGGGTGCGATCCGGGCGGGTCGCACGCTTTCCGCGGGGAGCTGAACCGGCTCGCGCTGGGCGGGCGGCTGCACCACTCGTACCGGTTCGTCCCTTTCGCGCTCGCGGTCGCGCTCCCGGTCCCGCTCCACCTGGTGCGGGGGCTGGTGCCGCCGCCGGTCGCGCTCGGGCTCCGGCTCAGGTTCGAATTCGTCGTCGGGGTCGAACCCCGGACCGTCGTACCCATCGTCCTCCACGAGGCCGAGGTAGACCGCCATCTTGCGCATCGCGCCGGCCATGCTCCGAGTCCTCCGCTCTGTGGTGGATCGGCATTCGTCACCAAGTGCCAGCGATCCACTGTGGCCTGCCCGCTAGAAGTGGGAATGACCATATTTTCTGCTGTGGTCCGACTTGCTTCGCGACGTTACCCGAGGCGGGGTCGGACTCCGAGTACCGCCGTACCGACGCGTACATGTGTCGCTCCGGCCGCCACCGCGTCCTCCAGATCCCCGCTCATACCTGCGGAGACCATGTTCGCAGCCGGATGACCGGCGCGCAGGCGGGATGAGATTTCCATCAGCCGGTCGAACGCGGCCCGTTGCCGGCCGGCGTACTCCCCGGCCAGCGGCGCCACGGTCATCAGCCCGTCGAGCCGGAGCGCGGGAGCCGATTCGATCGCGGCCGCCAACTCTTCGACCCCGTCCGGCGCGACACCGCCGCGCTCACCGCGCTCGCCGCTCTCCGCGTCCAGGGCGACCTGGATCAGGCAGCCGAGTTCACGCTCCCCGCGCACCGCGGCGGCGGAGAGAGCGGTGACCAGCTTGGCACGGTCCACCGACTGCACCACATCGGCATAACCGGTCACAGAGCGAACCTTGTTCGTCTGCAATTGTCCGACAAAGTGCCACGTCAGCGAAAGATCCGCACAAGCAGTGGCTTTGGGGGCGGCGTCCTGGTCACGATTCTCCGCGACATGACGCACACCGAGTTGATGCAGGATCCGCACATCGCTCGCGGGGTAGGTCTTGGTGACCACGATCAGGGTCACCTCCTCCCGCTCGCGCCCCGCGGCGGCACAGGCGGAGGCGATCCTTTCCTCCACCTGTGCGAGATTCGCCGCGAGTTGAGCCTTACGGTCCGTCATGCCCTATCCGTCCAGCCAGACATATCCGGCGAGCCGCCCGGTGGTGCGGTCGCGGCGGTACGAGAAGTGGTCGCCCGATTCCCGGGTGCAGACCGGCGAACGGTGCCGGTCGGTCACTCCGAGAACGGCGAGCTGGGCGTGCACTCCGCCGGTGACGTCCACCGCCGGCGTTCCCCAGCTGGTCTCGGACCAGGTGCCGGGGACAGCCTCGGCGACCTCGGCCCGCATCGCCTCCGGTACTTCGTAGCACCGGCCGCAAACGGCCGGGCCGGTGTGCGCGGTGATCCGGGAGGGGTGTGCGCCGAGCGCGATCATCGCCTCGACCGCCGCCGGTACGACTCCGGCGACCAGTCCCGGCCGCCCGGCGTGCGCCGCCCCGACGACTCCGGCGACCGGATCGGCGAGGAGAACGGGGGTGCAGTCGGCGGTGAGGACCGCGAGCGGCAGCCCGCGCCGGGCGGTCACCACCGCGTCCACGGCCGGAATCTCCGCGTCCGCACCCCAGGGCCCGTCCACCACCGCGACGTCCCGGCCGTGCACCTGGTTCATCCAGACGACGAGCGCCGGGTCGATACCGAGGTCGCGCGCCGCACGCTCCCGGTTCGCGCCGACGGCGGCGGGGTCGTCTCCGACCGCGCCGCCGAGGTTGAGTTCGCCGTACGGAGCGGCGCTCACTCCGCCCCACCGGTCGGTGAAGGCGAAATGAGCGCTGCCCGTGACGGTTTCCGTCCGGTGCTGATCTATCACTTCAAGAAGTCCGGTACGTCCAGCTCTTCGGCCTGGGTGTCCTGGTAGGGACGGGCCGGCGGGACGTGCGGCGGGGAGACGGGCGGGAGCGTGCTCTCGCCCGAGGCCGAAGCCGGCGCCGGGGCGGGCTCGGCCGGGGCCGGGCTCTCCTCGCGCGGGGGTACGGAACCGAGTCCGCCGGCCGGGCGCGCGGGCTCGGGGGCGGACCTGACCGGGGCGGCCGGCTCCTCGCGCTTGGCGCTGTTCGCACCGAGGACGTTCTCCCGGCGGGCCGGCGGCTGTCCGCCGTCGAAGCCCGCGGCGATCACGGTGACCCGGACCTCGTCGCCCAGGGCGTCGTCGATGACGGCGCCGAAGATGATGTTGGCCTCGGGGTGGGCCGCCTCGCTCACCAGCTGGGCGGCCTCGTTGATCTCGAAGAGACCGAGGTCGCTGCCGCCGGAGATGGAGAGCAGGACCCCGCGGGCGCCGTCGATGGAGGCTTCCAGGAGGGGCGAGGAGATCGCCATCTCCGCCGCCGCCACCGCGCGGTCGTCGCCGCGCGCCGAGCCGATGCCCATGAGCGCCGATCCGGCCTCGGACATGACCGACTTGACGTCGGCGAAGTCGAGGTTGATCAGGCCCGGGGTGGTGATGAGGTCGGTGATGCCCTGGACACCCGAGAGCAGCACCTGGTCGGCCGACTTGAACGCGTCGAGCACGCTGACCTGGCGGTCCGAGATGGACAGCAGGCGGTCGTTGGGGATGACGATGAGGGTGTCGACCTCTTCGCGGAGTTCGGCGATGCCGTCCTCCGCCTGGTTCGCGCGCCGCCGGCCCTCGAAGGTGAACGGGCGGGTGACCACGCCGATCGTCAGGGCGCCGAGCGAGCGGGCGATGTTGGCGACGACGGGTGCGCCGCCGGTGCCGGTGCCGCCGCCTTCTCCGGCGGTGACGAAGACCATGTCGGCCCCCTTGAGGACCTCCTCGATCTCCTCACGGTGGTCCTCTGCCGCCTTACGACCGACGGCCGGGTTCGCCCCGGCGCCGAGGCCCCGGGTGAGTTCGCGGCCGACGTCGAGCTTGACGTCGGCGTCGCTCATCAACAGGGCCTGTGCGTCCGTGTTGATCGCGATGAACTCGACGCCCTTGAGACCGACCTCGATCATTCGGTTGATGGCATTGACACCACCGCCGCCGACACCGATGACCTTGATGACTGCGAGGTAGTTCTGCGGTGCTGCCACGTCGAAGGCCTCTCGCCTCGAGTTACGTGTCGTCGCTCTGCGGTGGCCCCGCGGCGACGACTGATGTCGATGGGGACGGTCCGAACGCCGACCCAAACCCTAACGCTGAAGTTTAGGGTTACCAGTGTGTCTGCTTCCTGGACTCTTCCGAACAGGACACTAAGTCGACAAGTGGCGCACGTTCAACGAACACGCCGAACCTCCCGTTTTTCTTTTCACCCTATGTGATCACCCGTAGCGCTGACCAACCAGGGTGCTGGCCAGCACAAATGCCCGTCAACTCCCCGATACCGCCGGGGCGGTGGGAGCGCTTACGTCGAACTGTCCCGCTTTGGGTGCCGCCTTCATGAGCGCGGCAAGGATGAGCGCCTTCGCGGCGCCGTTCTCACTGCTGCCCCAGATCACCTCGCGGCCCCGGGTGAGCCGCAGGGAGATCGCGTCGAACGAGGTGACCCGGACGGCCTCGGTGTCCTTGGCGACGGCCGCCGGAAGGTCGCCGGTGACCCGGACCGCTTCCCGCAACAGACGGTCACCCCCGAAGCGGCGGAGGCTCGCGGACGGTTCGGGCTCCAGTTCCAGCAGGGGCACGCCCTTCGGCGCCCTGGCCACGGTGGCGTAGCGCACGCCCTTGGCGTCCACTTCCACGAACTTCCCGCCCTTTTCGACCAGAACCACCGGCTTTCGCTCCGTCACCTTAAGGCCGATTCCGTCCGGCCAGGAGCGAACGACATCAACTCTGTCGATACGAGGCAGCTTCTGGCGCAACCGGCGTTCCATCGCGTCGGTGTCCACGGAGACCAGCGGGGCTCCGATCGGTGTCGCGGCAACCGCTTCCACTTCTTCGCGGGTCAGGACCTCAACGCCGCTCGTGGTGACCTTCTCGACGCGGAGCCAGGAGGAGCCGTAGAGCGCCCAGATCAGGACCGCGACGAGGACGGCGGCCGCGGCGCCGATCAGGATCAGCAGCAGACGACGGCTGATCCGGGGCCCCTCGGAGCCGATGTGCGGCGGGCGGGCGGAGGTGTCCGCCCGCCCGGGTGCGCCGCGCTGGGCGGTCGTCGGTCCGGCCACGCTCGCTCCTTCGCCGGACCCGGGGCGCCCGCCCCGGGTCCGCACCGCATCGCGCCGCACGCCTAGTGACGCGAGGCGATCGCTTCGTACACCATGCCGACGAGCAGGTCGTCGGCGTCGCGCCGGCCGAACTCTGCGGCGGCGCGGGACATTTCGTACAGCCGGTGGGGGTCCGACAGCACCGGCAGGACGTTGCCCTGCACCCATTCCGGGGTGAGCGCCGCGTCGTCCACCAGCAGGCCGCCGCCGGCGTTGACCACCGGCTGGGCGTTGAGCCGCTGTTCGCCGTTGCCGATGGGCAGCGGGACGTAGGCGGCGGGAAGCCCGACGGCGGAGAGTTCGGCGACGGTCATCGCGCCCGCGCGGCAGAGCATCATGTCGGCCGCGGCGTACGCGAGATCCATCCGGTCCACGTACGGTACCGGGATGTAGGGCGGCATCCCGGGCATGTTGTCGATGCGCGGCAATTCGTTCTTCGGGCCGACCACATGGAGGATCTGGATCCCCGAGCGCTGGAGCAGCGGCGCGACCCGCTGGACCACCTCGTTGAGGTGGCGCGCGCCCTGCGAGCCGCCGGAGACCAGCAGCGTGGGCAGGTTGGGGTCGAGGCCGAAGGAGGCGCGGGCCTCCGGGCGGACCCGGGCGCGGTCCAGGGTGGCGATGGTGCGGCGCAGCGGGATGCCGATGTAGCGGGCGCCGCGCAGCTTGCTGTCCGGGGTGGAGACGGCGACCCCGTGGGCGTACCGAGAGCCGATCTTGTTGGCCAGGCCGGGGCGGGCGTTGGCCTCGTGGACCACGATCGGCACCCCGGCCCGCTTGGCGGCCAGGTAGCCGGGCAGGGCGACATAGCCGCCGAAGCCGACCACGCAGTCCGCCTTGGTGCGCTCCAGGACCTGCTCGGCGGCCTTGATCGTGCCGCGCAGCCGGCCCGGGACGGTGATCAGTTCGGGCGTGGGCTTACGGGGCAGCGGTACGGCCGGGATGAGCGCCAGCTCGTACCCCCGCTCGGGTACGAGCCTGGTCTCCAGGCCGCGTTCCGTGCCGAGGGCCGTGATTCCCACGGTCGGGTCCTGCCTGCGCAGGGCGTCTGCGAGGGCAAGCGCGGGCTCGATGTGTCCGGCGGTCCCCCCGCCGGCGAGTACGACATGCACCGAAATTCACCGCTCTCCGGACGGACGCTTCTTGACGCGCCGTCTCATCGTCTTCCATCTCACCCCGGGCCTCCGCATGGCCAGGGCCGCCTTCGCCGCGGGGTCCTCCCGTGCGAAGGTGATCATCAGCCCGACCGCGAACATCGTCGGCAGCAGGGCCGATCCCCCGTAGGAGAACAGCGGGAGCGGGACCCCGGCGATCGGCAACAGGCCGAGCACCGCACCGATGTTGATCACGGCCTGGGCCGTGATCCACGTGGTCACGCCTCCCGCGGCATATCTCACGAAGGGGTCCTCCGTGCGTCCGGCCACGCGGATACCCGCATAGCCTAGAGCCGCGAAGAGGGCGAGCACGGACAGCGTCCCCGCCAGACCCAGTTCCTCACCGGTGATCGCGAAGATGAAATCGGTGTGGGGTTCTGGGAGTTGGCCCCATTTTTCCACACTCGCACCCAACCCGGAACCGAACCATCCGCCGGACGCCAGAGCATAGATTCCGTGGGCCGCCTGCCAGCAGCCGCCCTCCGGATCGGGTTCGCTCACACCCATGCAGGCGAGCCGGGACATCCGGTTGGGGCTGGTCCTGATCAGCAGGAACGCCAGCACGGCGGCGAAGCCGAGGACCCCGGCGAAGAGGCGGGTGGGGGCGCCGGCCAGCCAGAGCAGACCGAACAGGATCGCCGTGAGAATGATCGCTGTTCCCATGTCGCCGCCGAGCATGATCAGGCCGAGCAGCATGAAGGCGACCGGGACGAGCGGGACGAGCATGTGCTTCCACTGCGTCAGCAACCGCTTGTCCTGCTTGCGGGCCAGCAGGTCCGCCCCCCACAGGATGAGCGCCAGCTTGCCGAACTCGCTGGGCTGGAGCTGGAACGGGCCGCCCAGGTAGAGCCAGTTCTGGTTGCCGTTGACCGACATCCCTATCCCCGGCACCTGGACCAGGACCATCAGGAAGACGGTGACCATCAGTATCGGGTAGGCCAGTGCCCGGTGGAGTTTCACGGGCATCTTGGCCGCGATCAGCATCAGTCCGCCCCCGATGACGGCGGCGAGGAACTGCTTGCCGAAGAAGTACGTCGCGGGCTTGCTGATGTCCAGCGCCTTGATCATCGAGGCGGAGTAGACCATCACCAGGCCCAGCACGGTGATCAGGAGGCTGGAGCCGAGGATCACGTAATAGGCGGTCAGGGGCCGGTCCCAGGCCCGCCGCGCCCGCTCGTAGGCCTGCCGCGGTCCGCCGCCCCGCCCCGGGCGCGGGGTACGGGAGCCGGACCCGCCACGTCCGGAGCCACCGCGTCCGGAGCCGCGGGACGTCTCGGGGCGCCGGGCGCCGGTGGCGAGCCGGCCGCGCAGGGCGAGCCCGGGGGGCACGGGTACGCCGGCGGGGGCGGGCGCCGCGGTGAGGGGGCGGAGTACCGAGGCCCGTGCGCTCTCCCGCCGTACGGCGAATCTCTCGTCGGCCGGCATTGTCGCTGTCCCCTCCACTGCTCGTGCCCGGGGCCCGTGACCCCGGGCGCGGAGCCCGGTCGGTCAGGCGCTCTCGTCGGCGCGTGCGCGGACCGCGTCCGCGAACGCCTCGCCCCGCTTGTTGTAGTTGGTGAACATGTCCATCGAGGCACAGGCCGGGGCCAGCAGTACCGTATCGCCCGGCCGGGCGAGCTCGGCGGCCCGCGCGACCGCTTCGGACATCGCCCCAGTGTCGGTCCGGTCGAGGTCGACCACCGGGACCTCCGGGGCGTGTCGCGTCAGGGCTTCGCGGATCAGGGCGCGGTCGGCGCCCATCAGCACGACGCCGCGCAGCCGCTTCGCCGCGCCGGTGACCAGCTCGTCGAAGGTGGCGCCCTTGGCGAGGCCGCCCGCGATCCAGACGATCGAGTCGTAGGCGGCCAGCGAGGCCTCGGTGGCGTGGGTGTTGGTGGCCTTGGAGTCGTCCACGTAGGCGACTTCGCCGATGTCCGCGACGTGTTCGATGCGGTGGGCGTCGGGGCGGAAGGCGCGCAGGCCGTCGCGGACGGCGGCCGGCTCCACGCCGAAGGCGCGGGCGAGGGCGGCGGCCGCGAGGGCGTTGGCGATGTTGTGCGGGGCCGGCGGGTTGACGTCGCCGACCTCGGCCAGCTCCTGGGCCTGCGTCTGCCGGTTGGCGACAAATGCCCGGTCGACGAGGATGCCGTCGACCACGCCGAGCTGGGAGGGGCCGGGGGCGCCGAGGGTGAAGCCGATGGCGCGGCAGCCCTCTTCGACGTCGGCCTCGCGGACCAGGTCCTCGGTGGCCGGGTCGGCGGCGTTGTAGACGCAGGCCACGGTGTTGCCCTCGTAGACGCGGCCCTTGTCGGCGGCGTACGCCTCCATCGAACCGTGCCAGTCGAGGTGGTCGGGGGCCAGGTTGAGGACGGCGGCGGAGTGGGCGCGCAGGGAGGGCGCCCAGTGCAGCTGGTAGCTGGAGAGTTCGACGGCGAGGACGTCGTACTCCCTCTCGCCGAGCACGGCGTCCAGCAGCGATACGCCGATGTTGCCGACGGCCGCGGTGCGCAGGCCCGCCGCCTCCAGGATGGAGGCCAGCATCCGTACGGTCGTGGTCTTGCCGTTGGTGCCGGTGACCGCGAGCCAGGGCGCGGCCTTCCTGCCGTTGTCGCCGCGCAGGCGCCAGGCCAGTTCGACGTCGCCCCAGACCGGGACGCCCGCCTCGGCGGCAGCCAGGAAGAGCGGCTTGTCCGGCTGCCAGCCGGGGGCGGTGACGACGAGTTCCGTGGACGGCGGCAGGGTCGCGCCGTCGCCGAGGCGCACGGTGATGCCGAGCGCCTCCAGTTCGGCCGCCTGCGCGCGGGCGCGTTCGTCGTCGCCGTCGTTGACGACGGTGACGAGCGCGCCGCGCTCGTGCAGGGCGCGGGCGGCGGGGATTCCGCTGACGCCGAGCCCGGCGACGGTGACGTGCTTGCCCTGCCAGTCCACGGTGCTCACTTCTTGGCTGCCCATCCCGCGTAGAAGAGGCCGAGTCCGACGATCACGCACATGCCCTGGATGATCCAGAAGCGGACCACGACCAGGACTTCGGACCAGCCCTTGAGTTCGAAGTGGTGCTGGAGCGGCGCCATGCGGAACACGCGCTTGCCGGTCATCTTGAACGAACCGACCTGGATGACCACGGACATGGTGATCATCACGAAGAGGCCGCCCAGGATGGCGAGCAGGAACTCGGTGCGCGACAGGATCGCGAGACCCGCGAGCGCGCCACCGAGGGCGAGCGAGCCGGTGTCGCCCATGAAGATCTTGGCGGGCGAGGTGTTCCACCACAGGAAGCCGAAGCAGGCGCCCATCAGGGCCGCTGCGACGACGGCGAGGTCGAGCGGGTCGCGGACCTCGAAACAGGCGCTGGGGTTGGTCAGCTTGTCCGCGTTGGCGCAGGACTCCTGGAACTGCCAGAGGCCGATGAAGGTGTAGGCGCCGAAGACCATCACGGAGGCGCCGGTGGCCAGACCGTCGAGGCCGTCGGTGAGGTTCACGCCGTTGGACATGGCGAGGATCATGAACAGCGCCCAGACGCAGAAGAGCACCGGGCCGATCGACCAGCCGAAGTCCTCCACGAAGGAGAGCCGGTCGGAGGCCGGGGTGTTCCCCGCGGAGTTGGGGAACTGGAGCGAGAGCACCGCGAAGGCGATGCCGACGATCAGCTGTCCGGCCATCTTCGCCTTGGCCCGCAGGCCGAGCGAACGCTGCTTGACGATCTTGATGTAGTCGTCGAGGAAGCCGACCAGGCCCATGCCCGCCATGAGGAAGAGCACGAGGACGCCGGAGTAGCGGATGTCCTCACCCGTGATGATCTTCGCGAGGAGGTACGCGATGATCGTCGCCAGGATGAAGGCGATGCCGCCCATCGTGGGCGTGCCCTTCTTGCTGCCGTGGGTGCGCGGGCCGTCGTCCCGGATGAACTGCCCGTAGCCCTTGCGGGCCAGCAGCTTGATCAGCAGCGGGGTACCGACCAGGGTCAGGAAGAGCCCGATGGCCCCCGCGAAGAGGATCTGCCTCATCGGCCGGCGACCTCGCCCTCGGTCGAGTTCTCCAGCAGTGCCTGGGCGACCTTCTCCAGGCCGACCGACCGGGACGCCTTCACCAGCACGACGTCTCCCGGGCGCAGTTCACTGCGCAACAGGTCGACGGCCGCCTGCGCGTCGGACACGTGCACCGACTCCTCACCCCACGAACCCTCGTTATATGCGCCCAGTTGCAGCCAGGAGGCTTCTCTTCCCCCGACAGCGACGAGCTTGCTGACGTTGAGCCGGACGGCGAGCCGTCCGACCGCGTCGTGCTCGGCGAGCGACGCGTCACCGAGCTCGGCCATCTGACCGAGCACCGCCCAGGTGCGCCCCCCGTCGGCCCCTCGGGCCTGGCCCATGGCGGCCAGCGCACGCAGTGCGGCTCGCATGGATTCGGGGTTCGCGTTGTAGGCGTCGTTGACCACCGTCACACCGTCCCCGCGCTCGGTGACCTCCATGCGCCAGCGGGAGAGGGTGCCCGCCTCCGAGAGCGCCTCGGCGATCTCGGTCACGGACATGCCCAACTCATGGGCGACGGCGGCCGCGGCGAGCGCGTTCGACACGTGGTGCTCACCGTACAGGCGCATGGTCACGTCGCTGCACCCGGTGGGTGTGTGGAGCTCGAACGCGGGCCGCCCGTCGGGGGTCATCCTGACCTTCTCGCCCCGTACGTCCGCTTCGGGGGCTTCTCCGAAGAGCAGGACGCGGGCCTTGGTGCGCGAGGCCATGGCGCGGACGAGCGGGTCGTCCGCGTTGAGCACGGCGCAGCCGTCCTCGGGAAGGCCCTCGACCATCTCGCCCTTGGCCTGGGCGATGGCCTCCCGGCTGCCGAACTCGCCGAGGTGCGCGGAGCCGACGTTGAGGACCAGGCCGACCCGGGGCGGGGTCAGCTCGGTGAGGTAGCGGATGTGGCCGATGCCGCGGGCGCCCATCTCCAAGACCAGGTGCTCGGTCTCGGCGGTGGCGCTCAGCGCGGTGAGGGGCAGCCCGATCTCGTTGTTGAGGGAGCCGGGCGTCCAGACGGTCGGGCCGTGGCGCTGGAGGAGCTGCGCGATCAGGTCCTTGGTGGACGTCTTGCCCGCCGAGCCGGTGAGGGCGACGACGGTCGTGCCGAGGCGTTCCACGGCGGCCCGGGCGAGGGCTCCGAGCGCGCCGACGACATCGTCCACGACGATCGCCGGAACGCCGACGGGGCGGGCCGCCAGCACGGCTGCCGCGCCCGCCTCGACAGCGCGCTGGGCGTAGTCGTGGCCGTCGACCCGTTCGCCGGCGAACGCGGCGAACAGGCTGCCGGGCGCGACCTCGCGGGAGTCGATGACGACGGGTCCGGTCACGGTGATTGCCGGGTCCGGTATGTCGTGCGGCTGCCCGCCGACGATTCCGGCGATCTCGGCGAGGGAAAGGGTGATCACTTGGTCATCCCTGACTGTTGTTCTCGTGGTGAGGGGCACGGTCGGCGCCGGGGTGCGCCAGGGACCGTTCGATGGCTGCGTGCAGGACCTTGCGGTCGTCGAAGGCGCGGACCACTCCGTGGACGTCCTGGCCCTGCTCGTGGCCCTTGCCCGCCACCAGGACGGTGTCGCCCGGTTCGGCGCGGGCGACGGCGGCGGCGATGGCGGCGGCCCGGTCGGCGTCGACGAGCACGTCGCCGCGTTCGTGGACGGGGACCTCGGCGGCGCCGGAGAGCATCGCGGCGAGGATCGCGAGGGGGTCCTCGGAGCGGGGGTTGTCGGAGGTCAGTACGGCGGTGTCGGCGAGCCGGGCCGCGGCGGCGCCCATCGGGCCGCGTTTGGTGGTGTCGCGGTCGCCGCCGCAGCCGAGGACGATGTGCACCTTGCCCTCGGTGACCTTGCGCAGGGAGCGCAGGACGGACTCGACGGCGTCCGTCTTGTGCGCGTAGTCGACGACGGCGAGGTAGGGCTGTCCGGCGTCCACCCGCTCCAGCCGGCCCGGGACCCCGGGCACGGCGGCGACCCCGTCGGCGGCGATCTGCGGGTCGACGCCCGCGACGGCCAGCGTGACGATCGCGGCGAGGGTGTTGGCGACGTTGAACGGGCCGGGCAGCGGGGCCCGGGCGGTGATCCGCTCGCCCTTGGGGCCGACGGCGGTGAAGGTGCTGTCCTGCGGTCCGACCTCGACGTCCTCGGCGTGCCAGTCGGCGTCCGGGTGGCCCTCGGCGGAGAAGGTGGTGACGGGCACGCCGGACTCGGTGATGAGCCTGCGGCCGTACTCGTCGTCGAAGTTGACCACGCCGCGGTGGCTGCGCTCGGGGGTGAAGAGCTGCGCCTTGGCCTGGAAGTAGTCCTCCATGCCGGAGTGGAACTCCATGTGCTCCGGGCTGAGGTTGTTGAAGACGGCCACGTCGAAGACGCAGCCGTCGACCCGGCCGAGCACCAGCGCGTGGCTGGAGACCTCCATCGCCACGGCCTCGACGCCGCGTTCGCGCATGACGGCGAACAACGCCTGGAGGTCGGTGGCCTCGGGGGTGGTGCGCTCGGACTTGATGCGCTCGTCGCCGATCCGCATCTCGACGGTGCCGATCAGCCCGGTGGGGCGTCCGGCGGCGCGCAGCCCGCCCTCGACGAGGTACGCGGTGGTGGTCTTGCCGGAGGTTCCGGTGATGCCGATCTGGAGCAGGCCGATACCGGGCCGCCCGTAGATGTCGGCGGCCAGTTCGCCCATCACGGCCCGCGGGTTCTCGGCGACCAGGACCGGGAGTCCGGTGGCGGCGGCGCGTTCGGCGCCGGTGGGGTCGGTGAGGACGGCGACGGCGCCCAGCCCCGCGGCCTGGGCCGCGAAGTCGGCGCCGTGCATACGGGCGCCGGGCAGGGCCGCGTACACGTCTCCGGGTCGCACGGCCCGCGAGTCGTGCGTGATGCCGGTGACGTCACCGCTCCCGGCGGTCTCGACGCCGAGCCGGTCGGCCAGCTCGCCGAGGGGGGTGGGCCGGAGCCGGTCCGGTCGGGGCGCTCCCGGGTAGGTCACAGGCGCGTCCTTCTGAGAGGTTTGGGACTGATCAGCGTGGGGCACGGCGGTGAGCGTACCGGGCCGGTGCGGGCTCTCGCGAAGCGAGGGACCCTGGTTCCGGCGGTTCTCGTTCCGGTTCCCGGGGTCGGGGGTGATCGTTGTCACTGAGGGTTCCCTTGGAGGAGATGCTCGCGCATCCCCGTGTTCACTCGCCGGGTTTGAAGGACACCGGCAGCCGGGGCGGCTCGCTGCCGGACGGTGGGGTCTGGAGCGTCTTGAGCGCGAACTCCATGACCTGCTTGTAGATCGGGCCGCAGATCTGGCCACCGAAGTAGCTGCCCTTGGTGGGGTTCTGGATCGCGCAGTAGACGGTGATCTGCGGGTTGTCGGCGGGGGCGAAGCCCGCGAAGGAGGCGGTGTAGCCCTTGTAGACGCCGCGGACGGGGTCGACCCGGTTGGCGGTTCCGGTCTTGCCCGCGACCCGGTAGCCGGGGATGGCGGCCTTGGTGCCGGTCCCCTCGCTGTCGTCGACGACGGACTCCAGCATGGCCGCCAGGGTCTTGGCGGTCTTCTCGCTGACCACCCGGTTCTCCTCGGGGGCTTCGGCCGGCGTGAAGCGGCCGTCGGAGCCCTTCGTTCCGCGTACGAGGGTGGGGGCGATCCGGACGCCTCCGTTGGCGACCGTGGAGTAGACCGAGGCGGCCTGGACGGCGTTGACGGAGAGGCCCTGGCCGAAGGGGATCGTGTACTGCTGCGAGGTCGACCAGTCCTTCGGGTGGGCCAGCAGGCCGGGCGACTCGCCGGGGTAGCCGAGCCCGGTCTTCTTGCCGAGGCCGAACTTCCGCAGGTAGTCGTAGAGGACCTTGTTCGACTCGGCCTGGGTCTTGCCGAGCTGACCGGTCGCCAGGATGGTGCCGATGTTGCTGGACTTGGCGAGGACCCCGTTGAGCGTGAGGTACCAGGTGGGGTGGTCGACGTCGTCCTTGAAGAGGCGGTCGCCCCGGTGCAGCCGGTTGGGGACGGTGACATGGGTGCCGGGCGTGGCCGCCCCCTCCTCCAGCACGGCCGCGATCGACATGACCTTGCTGGTGGAGCCGGGCTCGTACACGTCCTGGAGGGCCGCGTTGCCGAGCGAGGCCGAGGTGGCCTGGGAGAGGTCGTTGGGGTCGTAGCCGGGGGCGTTGGCCATGGCCAGCAGCTCGCCGGTCCTCGTGTTCTGCACGATGACGTAGCCGCGGTCGGCCTTGGACTTGGCGACCTGGTCGCTGATGGCCTTCTGCGCGGCCCACTGGATATCGCGGTCGATGGTCAGCTCGATGTCGGAGCCGGGCACGGCCGGGATCTCGCTGCTGCCCGCGGTGGGGACCCGCCGGCCGCCCGCCTGGGCGTAGCGGATCTTGCCGTCCTCGCCCGCCAGCTCCTTGTCCAGCTGTGACTCCAGGCCGCCGCCGCCCTTGCCGTCGGCGCTGACGAAGCCCAGTATCCCGGCGGCGAGGTCCCCGTTGGGGTAGACGCGCTTGGTGGTCGGCTCCTGGAGGACACCGGCCAGGACATTGGCTCCCGGGCCGCCCTTGAGCTTGTCCTCGGACGCCTTCTCGGCGAAGACGGCCTTGAGGTCCTTGATCTGCTTCCAGACCTGCGGGGTCTGCCGGTGGGCGAGGACGGTGTAGCGGCTCTTGGGCGCCGAGAGCTTCTTGACGAGCTCGTCGACGTCCTTGTCGAGGATCGGGGCGAGCAGCGCGGCGGCCTGCTGCGGGGCGTCGGGCGCCTTGCTCTCCTCGGGGGTGAAGAGCTTGGGGTCGGCCGTGATGTTGTGCGCGTCCACGCTGGTGGCGAGCGCGATGCCGTTGCGGTCGGTGATCTCGCCGCGCTCGGCGGCGACCGTGTACTCCAGGTAGCGGTTCTTCTCGGCCTTGGCCGCGTACGCGCTGGCGTCGACGGCCTGGACCTGGAGCAGCCGGGCCACGAAGGCCAGCATGACCAGCGTCAGCCCGAGGCTGACGAGCCGCAGCCGGGGGCGCGGGCTGCCGAGGCGCAGGGAGCGGGGTGCGGTGCCGCGCCGGGTGGTGCCGCCCTGGGCGGGGCGGGGGCGGCGGGCCGGTGGGCGCGCGCCGGGGCGGCCGGACCGGGAGGCCCCGTTGCCGGACCGGGAGGCCCCGTTACGGGGGCGGGCCGGTCCGGGTACGCGGCGGCGCGGCGGTTCCTTGGGCGGCACTGCGTCACCTGCCGGGGCTCGTCGGGGGCGGGCTGTTCTCCGCCGCGGGGCCGGCCGCGGGGTCGGGCCGGGAGGCGGACGCGGAGGGCGAGGGGGAGCCGGAGGGGCCGGCCGCCGGGGCGTCGGGGTCCGGTGAGGCGCTGGGGCTCGGGGTGGGGCTCGGGCTCGGCGACGGCGGGGCGGTCGCCTCCACCGGATTGCCGCGGACCGTGCCGTCGGGGTTGAGGAAGGCGGGGCTGCCGCCGGGGACCATGCCCAGCTCCCGGGCGCGCTTCTCCAGGGCGTCGGGCTGGGACCGGCTGTCGACGTCGCGCTGGAGGGCCTGCTGCTCGTCGGTGAGTTCGGTGGTGTCCCGCTTCAGCTCGCTGAGCCGGAAGGAACCCTCGTTGAGCGCGGAGTTCAGCAGGAGCAGGGTGATGAGTCCGCCGCCCAGGAGCAGGACGACCAGCAGGACGAAGGGGGTGCGGGCCGCGGTGCTGGGCCCGGTGGACGGCATCAGCCGGGCGAGCCGGGCGGCCCGCCCCTTCAGCGGTGCGGCCGGTTTGCTCACCCCACGACTCCCCCGCTGCGGCGTCCGGCCCCGGTGCTCATCGCTCCTCCTCGCGGATGCGCTGGGCGCCGCGCAGCCGGGCGGGGGCGGCCCGCCGGTTCTCGGCGATCTCCTCCTCGGTGGGCAGCTCGGCGCCCCGGGTGAGCTGCTTCAGCCGGGGCTGGTAGCGCTCGGGGACGACGGGCAGCCCGGGGGGCGCGGTGTTGGCGGCGCCGGCCGCGAAGACCTGCTTGACCAGCCGGTCCTCCAGGGAGTGGTACGAGAGCACCGCGATGCGGCCGCCGACGGCGAGGCTGTCGACGGCGGCCGGAATGGCCCGCTCCAGGACGCTGAGCTCGCCGTTGACCTCGATGCGCAGGGCCTGGAAGGTCCGCTTGGCGGGGTTGCCGCCGGTCCGCTTGGCGGCCTGCGGCAGCGCGTCGCGGATCAGCTCGACGAGCCGGGCGCTGTTGCTGAACGGCTCCTTCTCGCGCTCGCGCACGATCGCGGAGACGATCCGTTTGGCCTGCTTCTCCTCGCCGTACGCGCGCAGGATCCGCACGAGCTCGCCGGGCGGGTAGGTGTTGAGCACCTCGGCCGCGCCCATCCCGGTGGACTGGTCCATGCGCATGTCGAGGGGGGCGTCCTGGGCGTAGGCGAACCCGCGGTCGGCCTCGTCCAGCTGCATGGAGGAGACACCGAGGTCGAACAGGACGCCCTGGACCTTCGGGATCCCGAGCCGGGCGAGGACCTCGGGGAGTTCGTCGTAGACCGCGTGGACGAGGGTGGCCCGGTCGCCGTAGGGGGCGAGCCGTTCGCCGGAGAGCCGGAGCGCCTCCTTGTCGCGGTCCAGGGCGACCAGCCGGGCGGTGGGGAACGCGGCGAGCAGGGCCTCGCTGTGGCCACCGAGGCCGAGGGTGCAGTCGACGACCACGGGCTGCGGGTGGGCCGGGTCCTGGAGAGCCGGGGCCAACAGGTCCAGACACCTCTGGAGCATCACCGGGACGTGTCGGGTCTGGCTCAATGCGCCCTCTCAGGCTCTGTCCCGCGCGGCCGGCACGTACGTCCTGGTCCCCGCCCGCTCTGAAGGGGAGGCCCGCCGGCGCCGGGGAAGGGGCGTCGGCCGACCGAGAGCGGGAGAGGGCCGGGTCGCACGTACGCCGCACATCACGGGGGAAATACGGAATGTGCAGGAGGTGCGGGGAGGTGTGTCGGGGCGGTGGGGCGGGAATTCGGGTGTTGACTTCGCGTTACTTTAGTCCACCCTGCCATTCGATCGATTCGCGATCAACGAACCGCCCAGCGCGTCGCGCCACCCGACCGGATGAGGAAAACCCACCCGAACGGGTGCGCCCACAGGTCCTGTGGGTTAGCTCACAACAAGCCGTGTTGGCGTTCTTTGTCCGCTCTCACAGCCCGCCCGTGCCAGGTGGGAAGGCTAACGTCGTAGTCATGTCGACTTCTGCTCACTCCCCCGCCGAGTCCGTGACGTCCACCGCCGCCGCGGTCCGCGAAGGGGGCCAGGTCACCGACCGCCTCGTCGCGCTGAACTCGGAGTACGCGAAGGACTTCCGCGATCCGGGCATGGACGCGCGTCCCGTCCTTCAGGTCGCCGTCGTCGCCTGCATGGACGCCCGTCTCGACCTGCACGCGGCGCTCGGTCTGGAGCTCGGTGACTGCCACACGATCCGTAACGCGGGCGGTGTGGTCACCGAGGACGTGATCCGCTCGCTCACCATCAGCCAGCGGGCGCTCGGCACCCGCAGCGTCGTTCTCATCCACCACACCAACTGCGGTCTGGAGTCCCTCACCGAGGACTTCCGGCAGGACCTGGAGCGCGAGGTGGGCCAGCGTCCGGCCTGGGCCGTGGAGGCCTACAAGGACGCCGACCAGGACGTGCGCCAGTCGATGCAGCGGGTGCGGACCTCGCCGTTCCTGCTGCACACCGACGATGTGCGCGGGTTCGTCTTCGACGTGACCACCGGTCTGCTGCGGGAGATCGACTCCGTTTCCTGAACGGACTCCCGCCGCTTCCCGGCCCTCCGCTGCACCTCACGCACGCATCGCCGTGCCCCGCGGCACCGGAATCGTGACAGACACCGCCTTTTCACACCCACTTGTCCACAGGCGAGTGACACGAAGCGGTAACGGCAACAAGAATGCGGGTGTGGCATCCCCCGGGTCTTCCGGAGGAGTGTCCGATTTTTCGGGGTGGGCCGCGCGGGTACGCGCGACGGCCCCTGCGCAAAAGGGCCGAGGAGGGCCGGGTGACGACCTATGACGATCGAGCGAGCCTCACTGATCTGACCACCACCGCAGAGCGGGTGCGCAGGTCGGTGGAGGGTGTGATCGAGGGCAAGCCAGAGGTCGTACGGCTATCGCTGACCGTGCTGCTCGCCGAGGGGCATCTCCTCATCGAGGACGTGCCCGGGGTCGGCAAGACCATGCTGGCCAAGGCGCTGGCGCGGTCCATCGACTGTTCGGTGCGGCGGATCCAGTTCACGCCGGACCTGCTGCCCTCGGACATCACCGGTGTGTCGATCTTCGACCAGCAGCGGCGGGACTTCGAGTTCAAGCCGGGCGCGATCTTCGCCCAGATCGTGATCGGCGACGAGATCAACCGCGCCTCGCCCAAGACGCAGTCGGCGCTGCTGGAGTCGATGGAGGAGCGTCAGGTCACCATCGACGGGCACACCTACGAGCTGCCCGACCCGTTCATGGTGGTCGCCACGCAGAACCCGGTCGAGATGGAGGGCACCTACCCGCTGCCCGAGGCCCAGCGCGACCGCTTCATGGCCCGGGTCTCCATCGGCTACCCGAGCCCGGAGGCCGAGCTCCAGATGCTCGATGTGCACGGGGGCCTCTCGCCGCTGGACGACCTCCAGCCGGTGGCCCACGCCCACGACATCGTGAAGCTGATCGACGCCGTCCGTACGGTGCACGTCGCCGACGCCGTGCGGCGTTACGCCGTCGAACTGGTCGCGGCCACCCGTACCCACCCCGATCTCCGGCTCGGCGCCTCCCCGCGCGCGACCCTGCATCTGCTGCGCGCCGCGAAGGCGTCCGCCGCGCTCAGCGGGCGCGACTACGCCCTGCCGGACGACGTCCAGGCGCTGGCCACTCCGGTGCTGGCGCACCGGCTGCTGCCCACCGCCCAGGCCCAGCTGAACCGCCGCACGGCGGAGCAGGTGGTCGGGGAGATCATCCAGCGCGTCCCCGTACCGGCCTCGGCCGGTGGCACCGCGCCGCCCGCGCGGGAGCAGGGCCGCCCGCTGTACCACCAGCAGCAGCCCGGGGCACGGCGGCTGTGATGGCGGCCGGCGAGCCCGGCGCCGTGGAGGACGGCGGGCGGAAGGGCGGCCTCCGAACGGCCCTGGGGGGACTGACCACCCGGGGGCGCTCGTTCCTGGCCGCCGGTCTCGCCGCCGCCGTCTGCGCGTACGTCCTGGGCCAGGGCGACCTGTTGCGGGTCGGGCTGCTGCTCGCCGTGCTGCCCCTGGTCTGTGTGACCGTCCTCTACCGCACCCGCTACCGGGTCACGGGCACCCGCCGGCTCTCGCCGTCCCGGGTGCCCGCGGGCGCGGAGGCGCGGGTGCATCTGCGGATGGAGAACGTCTCGCGGCTGCCCACGGGTCTGCTGATGCTCCAGGACCGGGTGCCGTACGTACTGGGTCCGCGGCCCCGCTTCGTCCTGGACCGGGTGGAGGCGGGCGGCCGGCGCGAGGTGTCCTACCGGGTCCGCTCCGACCTGCGCGGCCGCTATCCGCTCGGCCCGTTGCAGCTGCGGCTCAGCGACCCCTTCGGCATGTGCGAGCTGACGCGTTCCTTCAGTGCGTACGACACCCTCGTCGTCATTCCGCGTACGGTGCCGCTGCCCGCGCTGCGGCTGGCGGGCGAGGCCTCCGGGTACGGCGACGGGCGGCAGCGCTCGCTCGCGCTCGCCGGTGAGGACGACATCATTCCGCGCGGCTACCGGCACGGCGACGATCTGCGCCGGGTCCACTGGCGCTCCACCGCGCGCCACGGCGAGCTGATGGTGCGCCGGGAGGAGCAGCCACAGCGGGCCCGCTGCACGGTCCTGCTGGACACCCGGGAGATCGGCTACCGGGGCGCCGGGCCCGACTCGGCGTTCGAGTGGGCGGTCTCGGGGGCGGCCTCCGCCCTCGTGCACATGCTGGAGCGCGGTTTCGCCGTCCGGCTGCTCACCGACGACGGGAACGCGGTACCCGGCGAGGGGACCGACGGATACGCGGGCTCGACCCAGGAGTCCGCGGACTCCGCGGGGCTGATGCTCGACACGCTCGCGGTGGTCGGCCACTCCGACGGCGGGGGTCTCAGCCGCGCCCATGACGTGCTGCGCGGCGGCAACGAGGGGCTTCTCATCGCCTTCTTCGGCGATCTGGACGAGGAGCAGTCCGCGGTCGCGGCCCGGATGCGGCAGCGGGCCGGGGCCGGGGTCGCGTTCGTCCTGGACAGCGCCGCGTGGGCCGGCGACGAGAGCGCGGCGGGCGCGGCCGAGGACCGGCTGCGCCGACTGCGCGAGTCCGGCTGGACGGCGGTGCCGGTGGAGCCGGGTGACGGGCTGCCCGAGCTGTGGCGGCTGGCCGGCGGGATGCGCACGGACACGCCGTCCGCCCCGAGCGGCGGCTCGAACGGTTTCGCGGGGGGATGGTCATGAGCGGGCGGGCCAGGCTGGCGCTGAGCGCCTATGCGGCGACACTGCTGGCGGCGGGGGCGCTGATCCCGCTGGTGGAGGGGGTCGGCTGGCTGGTGCAGGCGGCGGTGCTGCTCGGTGTCCAGAGCGGGGTGGGCGCCCTGGCGCGCCGGGTCCCGCTGGCCCGGACGCTGACCGTCGCCGCCCAGGCGCTGGTCACGCTGGTGCTGCTGACCCTGGTGTTCGCCCGGGACCACGCCCTGTTCGGGGCGGTCCCGGGGCCGCAGGCCGTCATGCGGCTCGGCGAGCTGCTGGTCGCGGGCGGGGAGGACGTCGGTACGTACTCCGCCCCGGCCCCGCTGACCGACGGCATCAAGCTGATGGTGGTCGGCGGGGTGGTCCTGATCGGCCTCGTCGTGGACGCCATGGCGGTGACCTTCCGCAGCGCGGCCCCGGCCGGGCTGCCGCTCCTCGCCCTGTATTCGGTCGCGGCCGGGCTCTCCGACGGTGGTGCCGGCTGGTTGTGGTTCCTGCTGGCCGCCTCCGGCTATCTGCTGCTCCTGCTGGCGGAGGGCCGGGACCGGCTCTCCCAGTGGGGCCGTGTCTTCGGCGGGACTTCGCGGACCAGGGGCGGTCTGGCCGACGGGCTGTCCGGTGCGGGCGGCGGCTCCTCCCCCGTGCGGACCGGGCGGCGGATCGGCGTGCTGGCGCTCGGCATCGCCCTGGTGGCGCCCCTCGCCCTGCCCGCCCTGGACAGCGGTCTGCTCGGCGGGAACGGCCCGGGGAACGGCAAGGGCAGCGGCGGTGGCACGATCTCCGCGGTGAATCCGCTGGTCTCGTTGCAGAACAACCTCAACCAGCCGGAGAACCGGGAGGTGATGACGTACCGCAGCAACATCGAGAACCCGCAGAACCTCTATCTCCGGATCCTGGCCCTGGACGAGTTCAACGGCAGCGAGTGGCGTTCCTCCACCCGGCGGCTGACGGACGTTCCCGACCGGCTCCCCCAGCCCGCGGGGCTCGGTGGGGACGTCTCGGTCACGGAGGTCCGGACGAACATCTCCGCCTCGCGCTCCTACCAGCAGACGTATCTGCCGCTCCCCTACCCGGCGAGCGAGGTCCGTGTCGGCGGCCGCTGGCGGTACGAACCCGAGGGCCGCACCCTGGTCGGCGACGACGGGCAGACCACGCGCGGTGCGCAGTACGAGGTCGGCAGCCTGGTCGTCGAGCCCACGGCGCGGCAGCTCGCGGCCGCGCCTTCGCCGCCCGAGAAGCTGTTCCGCGAGTACACCCAGCTGCCCGGCTCGCTGCCGGAGGTGGTCGCCGAGACCGCCGCGCAGGTCACCGAGGGCGCGGCCAACGCCTACGAGCGGGCCGTGAAGCTCCAGGACTGGTTCGCTTCCGAGGGCGGCTTCACCTACGACACGACGGTGACCTCGGGCACGGGGTCGTCCGCCATCGCCCGTTTCCTCCGTGACAAGGAGGGCTTCTGCGTCCACTTCTCGTTCTCGATGGCCGCGATGGCCCGGACCCTGGGCATCCCGGCCCGGGTCGCGGTGGGCTTCACCCCGGGCACCCTGAAGTCGAACGGGGCGATCTCGGTCGGCCTGCGCGACGCGCACGCCTGGCCCGAGCTGTATTTCGAGGGCGTCGGGTGGACCCGGTTCGAGCCCACCCCGAGCCGGGGCAGCACCCCCTCGTGGACCCGGCCCGAGCTTCCCACGGACACCGCGAGCGACGCGGCCGAGCCCTCCGCGGACGCCTCCACCGAACCGTCCGCCCTTCCCTCCGCCGACGACAGCTGCCCGCCGCTGCTGCGCCAGGAAGGCGGGTGCGGGCCGTCGCAGGCGGCGGGAGCCGCGGGGCCGACCGACCGGGGCACTCCGCTCGGGACGGTGCTGCTGGTGGTCCTCGCGGCGGTCCTGGCCCTGGCGCTGCTGTTGTCACCGCTGTTGTGGCGGATCCGGACGAGAAGCCGCCGGCTGGGTTCGGCGGGCCGGACGCCCGCCGACGCCGCCGCGCGGACGCTGGCCGCCTGGCGGGAGATCACCGACACGGCCTGGGACCACGGCATCGCCCCGGACGATTCGCTGACGCCCCGCAAGGCGGCGGCCCGGATCGTGCGGCTGGGCCGACTCGACACCGCGGCGGCCGAGTCGGTGCACCGGATCGCGGGCTCGGTGGAGCAGGTGCTGTACGCCCCGGAGCCTCGCCCGGCGGGCGGCCTGGCCGGGGACGCGGCGGCGGTGCGGGCGGGACTACGGGCCACGGCGGGCCGGGGCGCCCGGCTGCGGGCAACGCTTCTGCCCCGCTCGTCCGTCCGGGTGGTGTGGGCCGTCGCCGACCGCAGGACCGCGCTCGCGGAGCGGTGGGCGGGCCGCGCGGGGGCCGGTCGCTGGACGGCCCGGCTGCGCCGCCTCACCCGCCAGCACGGCTGAGGCGGGCCGGACCCCGCCCGGGAACGCCTCCGGCCCGGACCCCGCGAAGGGGTCCGGGCCGGAGGCGTTCGCGACTCCGCCGGAGGTCTTCCCGGCTCCGCCGGGGTCTTCCCCGCCCCGCCGGACGCTCCATGGGCTCTGTCGGCTCTGTCGGCTCCGCGGGACGCTCAAGTGGGCTCTACCGCCCGGGGGGCCGTCCGGCAACGGCTGAGGGGCGGCCGCGGAAATGCGGCCGCCCCTCACCCATCGGTGTCCTGCGTGGCGCCGACGTCAGTCCCTGTGGGAAGGACAGGGCCTGACGCGTACTGCTTACTGGCCCTGTTCGTCGCGGCGGCGCTGCCACCGCTGCTCGATGCGGTTCATCATCGACCGGCGTTGTCTCGGTCGGCGGCGTGCGCCGCTGTCCCCGCCACCTTCGGCGGCCGACTGCTGTTCACCGGGCTTGGGCGCTTTGCGCCATCCGGTGACCGCGAGCACGGCGCAGCCGAGCATGACGAGGAACCCCACCACGCTGATCCAGATCTGCTGGGCGACCATTCCGGCCATGAGGAGCGCGATACCCACCAGGAAGCCTGCGACCGCCTGGTAGACCCTTTTGCGGGTGTACGTACGCAGCCCGCTTCCCTCGAGCGCTGTCGCGAACTTGGGATCTTCGGCGTACAGCGCTCGCTCCATCTGCTCGAGCATGCGCTGCTCGTGCTCCGAGAGCGGCACGGGATCCTCCTCGTCGTCGGCCGCGGGGGCGACCGGTATGCGGCCCTTCCAGGATAGGCAGGGATTCGCCCCCGTGAAACCCGCCCTCTAGCGCTCAGCCAGTCCGGACCGCTATGTCGGCTCGGTTGTTGAGGCGTAGATTCCCCGACGACCGATCCGCCATGCCGGATGGTGTCACCCGATCATACGGGGCTTACGCCTCGTACGGGGGTCCTGAGTCCCACTCGGTCCGCAGCTTCGTTGCTGATCAGCGGCGCTTCTCGCCCAGAACGTGCAGCTGGGTGGCGACCGAGTGGAACGCGGGCTGCTCGGCGGCGGCCGCTTCGAGCTTCAGGAGCGCCTCCACGGCGCCGGGCTCGGTGTCCACCAGGACGCCCGGCACGAGGTCGGCGAAGACCCGGACCCCGTGCACCGCGGCGATCTCCATCCCGGCGTCGGAGACGAGGCCGGAGAGCTGCTCGGCGGTGAACCTGCGGGGCACCGGGTCGCCCTCGCCCCAGCGGCCCGCCGGGTCGGCCAGGGCCTGCCGGGCCTCGGTGAAGTGTCCGGCGAGTGCGCGCGCCAGAACGGCTCCGCCGAGGCCGGCGGCGAGCAGGCTGAGCGCGCCGGAGGGGCGCAGGGCCTCGACCGCGTTGCGTACGCCCTCGGCGGGCTCGTCGACGTACTCCAGGACGCCGTGGCAGAGCACCGCGTCGAAACCGTCGCGCTCCACGACGTCGAAGAGGCCGAGGATGTCGCCCTGGACGCCCCGGACCCGGTCGGCGACCCCGGCCTCGGCGGCGCGGCGCTCCAGCGCGAAGAGCGCGTTGGGGCTGGGGTCGACGACGGTGACCCGGTGGCCGAGCCGGGCCGCGGGCACGGCGAAGTTTCCGGTGCCGCCGCCGGTGTCGAGGACATCCAGGGCGTCCCTGCCGGTCGCCTTGACCCGGCGGTCCAGAGCCTCCTTGAGGACCTCCCAGACCACAGCGGTACGGAGGGAGGCGCGGGGGCGCGGCTGGTCCGACACGGCAGATGACTCCTCGGCACGGTGCCGCCTGGGACGGCGGAGCGTGAACAGTGCGGGTGGTGATGTGAGCGGTCACCACCCTATTGCCTCGCGCCCCTGGACGGCTCACCCGCCGCCCGGACGCTCGGGACGGGGCTGCGGAAGGATCGGCTGGAGCACCAGGAGCCGTTCCACCAGGCGCAGGAACATGGCCGCGTCGCGCAGCAGATCGTCGGCGTCACGCCCGCTGGCGGCTCCCGGCATGCCGGCCTCCGCGCGGGCCCGGCGGTCGGCGCCCGAGGCGAAGAGGGCGCTCCATTCCGTCAGCTCCGGGGCTATCTCCGGGAGGACTTCCCAGGCGCTGCGAATGCGTTCGCGGCGGCGCTTGTTCGTCTCGGGGCGCCCGCGGGCGGCCAGCACGGCCGCCGCGATGCGCAGGGCGGCGAGGTGGGCGGTGGCGTACCGCTCGTTGGGCTCGCGGAGCACGGCGGCCTCGTCGAGGCCGGAGCGGGCCTTGGCGAGCAGGTCGAGGGCGGCGGGCGGCGCCGCGGCGCGCCGCAGGACGGGGTGGACATCGGCGGCCGGACCGGTCAGTGAGGGGGCAGGGCTGCCTGCGCGGCGCCGCGGGGCGGCGGCTGCGGACGAGCTGGCCATGACGAACCTCCTGTCGTCGTGTGACGGCTCCGTGGCCGTCTGTGTCCATGGTGGCGGGCACCACTGACAATCGACCCACAGAAGGCTCTGACCTGCCATTTTGCTTCGAGCGCGAGTTCGGACTACCTTTTTGAACTGACTGGTCAGTTCAAAAAGGGGAGGGTCTCTGTGGAGAGCCCGCACGGCGCGGCTGTCAGCGCCGAGGACTTCGGACTGGAGGGACCGCGCGGCCGGGTCTTCCGGAACGTGACGTTCAGAGCCGAGCCGGGGGAACTGGTGGCCATCGAGGGCCCGTCCGGCTCGGGCCGCACCTGTCTGCTGCTCGCCCTGACCGGCCGGATGCGCACCACCGAGGGGTACGCGGAGACCGGCGGGCTGCGGCTGCCGAAGCAGGCCGCCGCCGTCCGCGGGATCGCCGCCCTGGGCCCGGTGCCGGGCGTCAGCGAGCTGGACCCCGCCTTCACCGTCGCCGAGCACCTGGGCGAACGCGCCCTTCTCCAGGGGCGTTACGGCTCGCCCCTGCGCGCCCTGCTGCGCCCGCGCGCCCAGCGCCGGGCCGCCGCCGAGGTACGGGTGGACGAGGCCCTGGAGGCCGCGGGCCTCGACCCCGCCACGCTCCCGAAGTCGGGGCGCACCTCCGTACGCGACCTGGAGCGCCTTGAGGCGCTGCGGCTGTCCGTCGCGCTGGCGCTGATCGGCAGGCCGCGGCTGCTGGCCGTCGACGACACCGACCTCAAGCTCTCGGACGCCGAACGCGAGCAGGCCTGGGCACTGCTGCGCTCGGTGGCCGACGCCGGGACGACGGTGCTCGCCGTGTGCAGCGAGGCCCCCGGGAACACCCAGGTCGTGCGCACCGCCCCGGCCACCGAGGAAGCCCGCGTCGAAGAGCCGGCCATCGAGGAACCCGCCGCCGAAGACGCCCCCCAGGAACCCACCACCGAAGAGGAGACGGCCGATGCGCGTCCCGAAGCTCGCCGCGCTTGAGCTGAAGCGGTTCGGCCGGGGCAGGCTGCCCGCCGCCGCGCTCGTCGCGCTGCTGCTCCTGCCGCTGCTCTACGGCGCCCTGTACCTGTGCTCGTTCTGGGACCCGTACGGAAAGCTCGACAAGCTGCCCGTCGCCCTGGTCAACGAGGACAAGGGGGCCGCCAGCGACGGCAAGCGGATCACCGCCGGGGACGAGATCAGCGAGAAGCTCCTCGACTCCAAGGTCTTCGCCTGGCACGAGGTCAGCTCCGCCGAGGCCGAGAAGGGCGTCGAGGAGGGCACGTACTACCTCTCGCTGACGATGCCCTCGGACTTCAGCAGGAAGATCGCCTCCAGCGGCGGCGATTCCCCCGAGACCGGCGCGCTCCAGGTGCGGACGAACGACGCCAACAACTACATCGTCGGCCAGATCTCGAAGACGGTCTTCGGCGAGGTGCGCAACGCCGCCTCCACGAACGCCTCCCGGGGCTTCCTGGACCGCATCTTCATCAACTTCTCCGATCTGCACGACAAGACCGCCGAGGCGGCCAAGGGCGCCGACGACCTCAAGGGCGGCATCTCCAAGGCGAAGCAGGGCTCCAAGGACCTCGCGGACGGCCTCAAGGACTCCAAGGCGGGCAGCAAGAAGCTCTCCGACGGGATCGTGAAGCTGAACCAGGGCTCCCGCGACCTCGCGACGGGCTCCCAGCAGGTCGCCGGGGGCACCCAGGTCCTGGCCGACAAGGTCAACGGGATCGCCGGTGACGTACGGCCGTTCTTCAAGGACAACGGGAAGTCCATCCAGGACACCGCCCGGCTGGTAGCCGACACCTCGGGGGCCGTCCGGCACAACCTCGACGTGCTGGTGCAGACCGCGCCCACCGCGGCGACGGGCGCCCGGAAGGCCGCCGACGAGCTGGCCGAGATCCACCGGACCCAGTGCGAGGAGGCCGAGGAGCCCGACGCCACGGCCTGCCCGCCCCTGGAGCGCGCCAAGGTCGCCTCCGAGGACGCCGCGAAGATCGCCGCCGATGTGAACACCCTGATCACCAACCAGAACGGCGATCTGAAGAAGCTCAGCACCCAGCTCACCGCCTTCCAGAAGCAGGCCGAGGCGCTCGCCGAGCGCGCCCCGACGCTCGACGACGACCTGGCGTCCGCCGTGGCCAAGGTCAACGAGCTCAACACCGGGGCCAAGAAGGTCGCCAAGGGCGCGCAGGCGCTGCACACGGGTCTCGGTACCGCGCAGACCGGCTCCAGCAACCTGGACACCGGCGTCGGCAAGCTGAAGACCGGCGCGGAGAACCTGGACGGCGGGCTGTTCCGGCTCGGCGACGGGTCGGCCGAGCTGGCCCAGGGCCTCAACGACGGCGTGGCCAAGATCCCGGACTACGACAAGAAGGACCGCGACGCGCGGACGGACGTCATGGCCGACCCCGTCCAGCTGGCCTCCAAGTCGCTGCACGCGGCACCCAACTACGGCACCGGCTTCGCCCCCTACTTCATCCCGCTCTCCCTGTGGGTCGGCGCGATGGTGGCGTACATGCTGATCCAGCCGATGAACCGGCGGGCGCTCGCCGCCGGGGCCTCCTCCTGGCGGATCGCGTTCGCCGGCTGGCTCCCGGTCGCCGCCATCGGCACGGCACAGGTCGGCGCCCTGATGGCCGTCCTGCACTGGGGTCTCGGTCTCCAGATGGCCCACGCCGCCGGAACGATCGGCTTCCTGGCCCTGGTGACCTGCTGCTTCGCCGCGATCGTGCAGTGGCTGAACGCCTGCTTCGGGGCGGCGGGGCGGATCCTGGTGCTGGTGGTCCTGATGCTCCAGCTGACCTCGGCCGGGGGCACGTACCCCGTCCAGACCAGCCCCGGATTCTTCGGCGCGATCCACCCGTACCTCCCCATGACGTACGTCGTCGAGGGGCTGCGCAGGCTGATCACGGGCGGACCGCTCACCCCGGTCTGGCTGGGCTGCGCGGTGCTGGCGGCCTTCACCGTCGGCGCGCTCGCCCTGACCGCGTTCACCGCCCGCCGCAAGCAGGTGTGGAGCCTGAGCCGGCTGCACCCGGAGCTGAGCCTGTGAGCGCGCCCGCGGTCGCGTCCCCGGGTGCGCCCGGGCCTGGAAGAATCGGCGCCATGGAAAGCAGTGGCACCACGCGCCGCCAGGCCACCCGGCAGAAGCTCTACGAGGCGGCGGTGACGCTCATCGCCGAGAAGGGTTTCTCGGCGACCACCGTCGACGAGATCGCCGAGCGGGCCGGGGTCGCCAAGGGCACGGTCTATTACAACTTCAAGAGCAAGACCGAGCTGTTCGAGGAGTTGCTCAGGCACGGCGTGGGCCTGCTCACCGCCTCGCTGCGGGCCGCCGCGGAGGAGACCGAGGAGCGTGGCGGCACCCGGGTCGAGGCGCTGGACGCGATGATCCGGGCCGGTCTCGCCTTCATCGACCGCTACCCGGCCTTCACCCAGCTGTACGTGGCCGAACTCTGGCGCACCAACCGCGCCTGGCAGTCCACGCTCCTCGTGGTACGTCAGGAGGCCGTGGCGGTCGTCGAGGACGTCCTGCGCGACGCGGTGCGCAGCGGTGAGCTGAGCGAGGAGGTCGACATCCCGCTGACGGCCGCCGCGCTGGTCGGGATGGTGCTGGTGGCGGCGCTCGACTGGCAGGCCTTCCAGCCGGAGCGCTCGATCGACGAGGTCCACTCGGCGCTGTCGCTGCTCCTGCACGGGCGGGTCAGCGGGCACTGAGGCCGCGCCGCCCGGAGGGCGCCGGGAACGCCGAAGACGCCGGCCGGCGAGGTTCGCATCCCCCGCGAACCTCGTCGGACCGGCGTCTTCCGTGCTTGTCGGAAACCCGTTCCCCGTGACCCCGTGTGTCCCCCCCCGTGGTCCCCGGGCTCCGTCGCACCCCCGTTGCGTCGGGGGAACCGCGCCGTTCCGCCGCCCCGTGCCGGCGGTCCTGGCGCAGCGCCCCTCCCGTGGTCATCACTCTGCCGTCCGCGCGGGTGGGGGCCCATCCGCGCGGGTACTCATCTGTGCGCCTAGGTACGGATACTCAGAGCACCGCACCGATACCCCGCCCGGTCCCCGGCCGGGGTCGTTACGATCGCCTGCGTGTCTGTCATCCCTCTCGTGTTCACCAGCGGCTGGGCCAGCGGGATCAACGCGTACGCGGTGGTCCTGCTCCTCGGCGTCTTCGGCGCCACCGGCGTCTCCGACGAGGTGCCCGCCGCTCTCCAGCGCACCGACGTCCTGATCGTGGCCGGGGTGCTGTTCCTCTGCGAGGCGATCGCGGACAAGATCCCGTACGTGGACTCGGTCTGGGACACGGCGCACACCGTGATCCGGCCGGTGGCCGGGGCGGTGATCGCCGCGCTCCTGGCCGGGGAGAGCGGTTCGCTGCCGGAGCTGGCGGCCGGGGCGATCGGCGGGTCCACCGCGCTGATGAGCCATTTGGTCAAGGCGGGCACGCGGATGGCCGTCAACACCTCTCCGGAGCCCTTCAGCAACGTCGCGATGAGCATCGCGGAGGACCTCGGGGTCGCCGGGGTCGTCACGTTCGCCATATTCAACCCGGTGGCGGCCGCCGTGATCGCGGCCCTGCTGCTGGTGCTGGGCATCGTCACAGTGGTCTTCCTCGCTTCGCGGATCCGCCGCTTCCTGCGCCGCCGGGCCCAGCGGCGCGAGGAGAAACGCCTGGCCGGGACGGGCGCGCCCTGGCCTCCCGGCTGAACCGCCGGTGCCGGTCGATAAAGTCACCGGCATGGCACGAATTGCGGTGATCGGCGCCGGCACGGGCGCGATGGCGGCGGCCGCCCGGCTGGCCGTGGCGGGCGAGAAGGTGACCGTCTACGAACGGTCCGCGAGCTACGGCGGCTCGGTCGGCCGCCATGAGCACGAGGGCTTCGTCTTCGACACCGGACCCGGGCTGCTGCACCTGCCCGCCGTCCAGCGCGACCTCTTCGTGAAGACCGGCAAGGAGTCCCTGGAGCAGTGCGTGACGCTGACCCAGGTCGATCCGGCGAGCCGCCATCTCTTCGCGGACGGCACGGCGGTGTCCCTGCCGAACGCCTCCCGGGCCGGGGTGTCCGCCGCCCTGGACGGGGCGCTGGGCGCGGGTTCCGGTGCGCGGTGGAGCGACTTCATGGACCGGGCCCGGGATGCCTGGGACCGCTCGCGGCGACCGTTGCTGGAGGAGCCGCTGCGCGCGGACCACCAGGTGCTGGGGCGCGACCCGTATCCGGCGGTGCGGCAGCGCCGGCTGCTGCGCGCGGCCCGGCAGGCGGCCACGGTCGCGGAGATCGGCACGTGGGAGCTGGCGGACCCGCGCCTGGCGGCCCTGCTCGACGGGTACGCGCTCGCCCACGGCCTCGACCCGCGCACCGCCCCCGCGAGCGCCGCGCTGTTGCCGTACATGGAGCAGACCTTCGGCAGCTGGTACGTGCTGGGCGGGATGCGGGAGCTGGCCCGGGCGGTGTACGAGCGGTGCGTGGCCCGCCGGGTGGAGTTCGTCTTCGGGGCCGAGGTGGTCCGGGTGATCGAGAAGGACGGCCGGGCGGCGGGCGTGGAGCTGGCGGGCGGTGAGGTGGCCGAGGCCGACCGAGTGGTGCTGGGGGTCCGGCCGCGTCCGGGGCTGGTGCCTGGTCAGCAGGTGTGGGGCCCGGGCGATGTGCCGGTCCGGGCGGGCTCGGACGCGGGTGCGGCGGGCCGGTTCACGGTGCTGCTGTCGCTGCGCGGGGCCCGGGAGGCGGACGCGGTGCACCGGACCGTGGTGCACAGCGGGGACGGGGCGGCGGAGTGGGAGGCGGTGTTCGGGGGCCGGGCCGCGGACCGGGTCGCGGACCGGGTGGCGGGCCACCCCACGGTGACGGTGCTGCGCCCGGACGATCCGGCGACCCGGCCGGACGCGGAACACGAGGCGGTGACGCTCACCGCGACGGTGGCTCCGCAGGGCCCGGTCGACTGGCGGGACGCGGGGGTGCGGCAGCGGTTCGCCGACGTTCTGGTGGAGCGGGCGGGCGCGGCCGTGCCCGGGCTGCGGGAGCGGATCCTGCACACGGAGATCCGTACACCGGCGGAGACCGAGGCGGAGACGGGAGCCGAGGGCGGTGCGGTGCCGCCGCCCGCGCTCGCCGGGGCCGGTGGCGCGTATCTGCACCCGGGCAATCTCACCCGGCTGCCGGGGCTGTATCTCGCGGGCGGCTGGGCGCATCCGGGCGGCGGGCTCGCGCACGCCGGGATGTCGGGGACGCTGGTGGCCGGGCTCGTGGTGGAGGGCGACGGCTTCAGCGGTTCGCGCTGAGGTGTCGGCCGCCCGAGTGGCGCCCGGGCCGTCTCCGGCTCCGGTGCCGAAGCGGGGCCGCCGCCGACGGGTCGCGCCCCCGGCTACGGCCCCGCGCTCAGTAGCGGTACTGCTCGTTCTGGCCGGTGTCGTAGCCGTTGCCGTACGGGGTGGGCTGCTCCGGCGGCATCGGGGGGTACTGCTCGGCGTCGCGCTGCTGCGGGACCCAGACGCCGCCGGGCGGGGTGTCCGTGGCGTACGCCCCCGTGCCGTACGGGTCGGCGCCGTAGCTCTGGGCGTAGGGGTCGGCGTAGCTCTGCTGTCCCCCCTGGCTGTCGTTGCCGTTGCCGTAGGCGTCGTAGCCGTAGGAGGGGGCTTGGTTGGTGGTGCCGATGTACGGGTCGGAGTAGGCGGCGTAACTCTGCTCCCCGGTGCCGTAGTCGTACGTCCCGGCGTAGGGGTCCTGGGCCGGCTGCTGGCCGTAGCCGCTGTACGGGTCGTACGCGGCGTGCTGCGGCTGGGCCGAGGGGTCCGCGTCGTGGCCCTGGTCCTGGTGGGCGTGGCCGTTCGTGTCGTAGCCGGTGCCCCCGTACACGCCGTACTGGCCGGTGTCGTCGGGGAGCGGCTCCGTGGCGTAGACGGACGGGGCGGGCGGAGCGGCCGGGGGCGCGTCGTAGCCGGCGGGGGCGTCCGGCTCCGAGACCTCCAGGTCCGAGACCTCCAGCGTGGGTTCCTTCGTCGCCGCGCCCTCGCCGCCCTTGCGCCGACGGCTCTCCCCCGGGGTGCCGCCTATGGCCCAGCCGGTGGAGAAGCCGCGCCGGAAGGACAGCGTCACAAAGGTCTGGCCGGTGGCGAAGGCGAGCGTGCCGACGACGATGACCGGAACGGAGGCCAGCAGCACCCCGACCACCACGCCGAGGAAGCCGGCGAAGGCGAGCAGTCGCCAGCGCAGTCGTGCCTTGTACTGCAGCAGCACCTCGCCGAGCAGCCACAGTGCCACCAGACCGAATGCGATGTAGAGGACCGTCCAGCCCACGCCCGCCCCCTCCTTCGGCCGTCACCGCTTCGGGGGCGGGTACGACCGGTCACGACTGCTTGTGCAGTCCGAGTTTTTCGTAGATTTCGAGCGTAGCCGTCGAGTTGTTGAGCGTGATGAAGTGCAGCCCGGGCACACCCTCGGACAGCAGCTTCGCGCAGAACTCCGTTGCGAACTCGATGCCAATGGAGCGTACAGCGGCGGGATCGTCCTTGGCTGCGAGGATGCGCTCTTTCAACGACGCGGGCACGGTCGCGTTGCTGAGCTGGGAGAACTTTTCCAATTGCTTCACGCTGGTGAGGGGCATGACCTCGGGGATCACCGGCGTTTCGCAACCCGCAGCGACCACGCGGTCACGCATCCGGAGATAGTCCTCCGGGCGGAAGAACATCTGAGTGATCGCGTAATCCGCGCCCGCCCGGCACTTGTCGACGAAATGACCGATGTCCGTCTCCCAGTCGGTGGACCGGGGGTGCATTTCGGGAAATGCCGCGACGCCGACGCAGAAGTCGCCCGACTCCTTGATGAGGCGGACGAGGTCGGCGGCGTACTTCACGCCCTGCGGGTGCTCCACCCACGGGCCCATCGGGTCGCCCGGCGGGTCACCGCGGACGGCGAGGATGTTCCTGATGCCCGCGTCGGCGTACTGCCCGACCATGTTGCGCAGCTCGGCGATCGAGTGGTTGACCGCGGTGAGGTGGGCGACGGGGGTCAGCGTGGAGTCCGCCGCGATCTCCTGGGTGGCCTTGACCGTCCCGGCCCGGGTGGAACCGCCGGCGCCGTACGTCACGGAGACGAAACTCGGCCGGACCGCCTCGACCCGGCGCAGCGCGTTCCAGAGGTTGCGCTCGCCCTTCTCCGTCTTGGGCGCCCAGAACTCGAAGGAGTAGGACGTCTTGCCGGTCGCCAGCAGCTCACGCACGGTGCGCGCGTGATCCGTCCTGGTGGAAGCTGTTCCAAGGGCCATAAGGGGAGATTAACCAGGGGGCGGACACTCCCCCAACCAGAGCGGGAAACTTTGTCTGGTTTTGCCGGAGTGTTGTCCACTCCTCGGACACTCCCGGACAGCGGCCCCGGGCTGCCCGTCGCCCGTGCACCCGGGGTTCAGACCGTGTGTTCCCGGACGCGGCGGGCCAGTTCGGCGGTGGCGGCGGCCGGGTCGTCGGCCTCGGTGATCGCCCGGACGACGACGACGCGGCGGGCCCCGGCGTCCAGCACCTGGTCCAGATTGCCCGCGTCGATCCCGCCGATCGCGAACCAGGGGCGCCGGCTGCCGAGCGAGGCGGCGTAGCGCACGAGGTCGAGGCCGGGGGCGTGGCGGCCGGGCTTGGTGGGGGTGGGCCAGCAGGGGCCGGTGCAGAAGTAGTCCACGCCGTCCTGGGCGACGGCGGCGTCGACCTCGGCCTCGGCGTGGGTGGAGCGGCCGATCAGCCGGCCGCCGCCGATGATCGCGCGGGCGGCGGGGACGGGCAGGTCGCCCTGGCCGAGGTGGAGGACGTCGGCGCCGATGGCGTGGGCGACGTCGGCGCGGTCGTTCACGGCGAGGAGCTTGCCGTGCCGGCGGCAGGCGTCGGCGAAGAGCGCGAGGTGGTCCAGCTCCTCCGCGGCCTCCATGCCCTTGTCCCGGAGCTGGACGATGTCGACGCCGGAGGCGAGCACGGCGTCCAGGAAGGCGGGGAGGTCGCCCTGGCGCTTGCGGGCGTCCGTGCACAGGTAGAGCCGGGCGTCGGACAGCTGCTCGCGCGGCGTGGGCGGCGTGGACATCGTGGAGCTCCCCCGTGGTCGTCACGGCGGAGCGGAATCCGCCGTGGTCGTGACGGTGCGCGGGCCGTGTCGGACGGCCCGCGCACCGCTTCCTGTCGTATCGGTCAGACGGCGAGCGCCTGGGCGCGGCGCTTCACCTCCGTCCCGCGATTCTCGCTCAGCGCCTGCGCGGGTGTGCCGGGCAGGGTCGGGTCGGGAGTGAAGAGCCACTCCAGCATCTCTTCCTCGGAGAAGCCGTCGTCCTTCAGGAGGGTCAGGGTGCCGGAGAGGCCCTTGACCACCTTGTCGCCGTCGATGAAGGCGGCGGGCACCTGGAGCGTCCGGTTCTCACCACGGCGTACGGCGATGAGCTGGCCCTCCTTGACCAGCTGGCGTACGCGGGTCACCTCGACATCGAGCATCTCGGCGATGTCGGGGAGGTGGAGCCAGGCAGGGACGAGAGCATCGGTCTTTGCGTCAATCTCGGTCACAGGGACAAGCGTGCCACCTGGGACTGACAGCCGGTAGCCGGGCCGACCGTACGGGGGTGCCGGCGCCGGCCGCCGGGGCGGTCAGAGGGCGGCGGACTTCAGCGGTACGGCGGGGTCGGCGGCCTTCTCCGGGTCGAGGACGGCCCCCGACTCGATGAGCCTGCGCCCCTGGGCCAGATCGCGCGGGCGGCCCACGGCGAGCACGGCGACGAGCGCGCCCTCGCTCAGCCAGCACACCGACCAGGCCGCGTCCGCCGCGGTGCCGCGCCACAGCAGGGTGTCGGCGTCGGCGTGGTGTCCGGCGTACTGCACGAAGCGGCCGAACTGCTCGGACCAGAAGTACGGGACGGGGTCGTGGACCGGGAGCGGTCCGCCGCTCTCCGCCGCCATGATCGCGGCGGCCGCGGTGCGCGGCCCCTGGAGGGCGTTGTCCCAGTGGTGGACCAGGAGGCGCCTCCCGTAGCGGGCGGAGGGGAAGGAGGCGCAGTCGCCGACCGCGTACACATCGGGCAGCGAGGTGCGCAGGGCGCTGTCGGCGGTGACCGAGCCGTCCTGGCCGAGCGCGATCCCGGAGCCCGCCAGCCAGCCGGTGGCGGGGCGCGCGCCGATGCCGACGACCACGGCCCCGGCGGGCAGGGCGCGGCCGTCCGCGAGGATCACGGCGCCCTCCTCGACGCGCTCGACCCGGGCCCCGGTGAGGAGTTCGGCGCCGCTCTCGGCGTACCAGGCGGCCATCGGGGCGGCCACCTCGGCGGGCAGGGTGCCCGCGAGCGGGCGGGCCGCGGCCTCGACGACGGTGACGGCGCAGCCCGCGGCGCGGGCGGCGGTGGCGAACTCCGCGCCGATCCAGCCCGCGCCGACGACGACCACGTCGTGCTGCCGCTCCAGGACGGGCCGCAGCCGGGCGGCGTCGTCGAGGGTGCGCAGCAGATGGACGCCGGGCACGCCCTCGGTGCCGGGCAGGGCGAGGGGCTCCGCGCCGGTCGCGAGGACGAGGGAGTCGTAGGGGACGGGCCCCTCGGCGGTGTCCAGCACATGGGCGGCGGCGCGCAGGGCGGTGACGTCCAGGCCGAGGCGCAGGGTGATGTCCAGCGCCTCGAAGTCGACGTCGAAGGCGGAGTCCTCGGCCTTGCCCAGCAGCACGGCCTTGGACAGCGGCGGGCGGTCGTAGGGCTGGTGGGGCTCGGCACCGATCAGGGTGACGGGGCCGGTGAAGCCCGCCTCGCGCAGGGCGACGGCGCTCTGCACGCCTGCCATGCCCGCGCCGACGATCACGACGTTCCGGGCGGGACTCTTCTCCGTCTGCTGCTCGCTCACCCGTCCACCTTAATCACCTGATGACACGTCAGAAAGATGGCCGGTGGGACGACGGCCGTCAGAAGGAGGCCACTTCCTCCACCACGCTCGTCCCGCTGCCCTCCTGGGACTCCCACTGCCACCGTTCCTCCAGCCGGACCCGGCCGTCCGCGAGATCGACGACGGTGGAGAGGCAGTGCCCGGAGGAGGTCGTTCCGTCCTGCTTGAGCTGGACGTAGCGGAAGTCCAGCGCGTCCCCGTCCCGGGTGCCGACGAGATGGCCGCGGACCACGTCACCGCCCGTGTACTCGGCCCAGATCCGGCCGTCCCGCTCGTGGTACGTGAAGCGGGTGCGGGTGCCGACCTGGCCCGGGGCCTGGTCGGCGACGGGCGCGAGGACGAGTCCGTCGAGCGAACGGGCCATGGGGCTGCTCCCTTACTGGGCGAAAGCGGGTGGGTTTAGGGTGGCCAACGTAGAACACTCGCGGGAGCCCGGACGCACCGGGCTGAGAGGGAGGCTGGCCGGCCTCCGACCGTACGAACCTGCTCCGGGTCATGCCGGCGAAGGGAGGGGTTGGACACCCATGTGCGCCTCGGGGAACGCCTCAGGAGCCTCGACGAGAACCTCCGGATCCGACGTCCTCGTCATCGGGGGCGGCATCATCGGCCTGGTCACCGCGTGGCGGGCCGCGCAGCGCGGGCTGACCGTCACCGTGGCCGATCCCGCACCGGGCGGCGGCGCCGCACAGGTCGCGGCGGGCATGCTGGCCGCCGTCACCGAACTGCACTACGGCGAGCAGACGCTGCTCGGGCTCAACCTGGCCTCCGCCGCCCGTTATCCGGCGTTCGTCGGGGAGCTGGAGGAGGCGAGCGGCCGGGACACCGGTTTCCGGAGCTGCGGCACGCTCGCCGTCGCCCTGGACTCCGACGACCGGGCGCATCTGCGCGAACTGCACGCCCTCCAGGAGCGTTCGGTCCTGGAGTCGGTCTGGCTGACCGGCCGGGAGTGCCGGCGGCTGGAACCGATGCTCGCTCCCGGCGTCCGGGGCGGCCTCCGGGTCGACGGCGACCACCAGGTGGACCCGCGCCGCCTCGCCTCGGCGCTGCTGACGGCGTGCGAGCGGGCCGGGGTCGCGTTCCGCCGGACGACCGCCGAGCGGCTCACCGTCGGCGGGGGCCGGGCCACCGGGGCGGCGCTGGGCGACGGTACGGAGTTCGCCGCCGATCAGGTCGTGCTCGCCGCGGGCAGCCTCAGCGGCCGGCTCGCGGGGCTTCCGCCGGAGCTCGTGCCGCCGGTCCGCCCGGTCAAGGGCCAGGTCCTCCGGCTCACCGTGCCCCCGGCGTACGCCCCCTTCCTCAGCCGTACCGTGCGCGCCGTGGTCCGGGGCGGCCACCTCTACCTCGTACCGCGCGAGAACGGCGAGCTGGTCGTCGGCGCCACCAGCGAGGAGATGGGCTGGGACACCACGGTCACCGCCGGCGGGGTGTACGAGCTGCTGCGCGACGCCCATGAGCTGGTGCCGGGCATCACGGAGCTGCCGCTCACCGAGACCCGGGCCGGTCTGCGTCCCGCGTCGCCCGACAACGCCCCGCTGCTCGGCCCGACCGCCCTGCCCGGTCTCCTGCTCGCCACCGGCCACCACCGCAACGGCGTCCTGCTGACACCGGTCACCGGGGACGCGATGGCCGACGTCCTGACCACCGGCGAGCTGCCCGAGCCGGCCCGGCCCTTCGCCCCCGGCCGCTTCGGACCCGCCGCCCCCGTACTCCAGGAGCAGCCCGTATGAGCCAGCAGCCAGCAGCGCCGGAAGCCGACGCCGTACCGGAAGCCACCCCCGTACCCGAAGGCACCCCCGTACCCGAAGGCACCACAGCCGCCACCGTTTCCGTCTCGGTGAACGGGCAAGCCCGTGCCGTTCCCGCCGGGACCGGTCTGGACGCCCTGGTCGGCACGCTCACCCGGGCCCCGTCCGGGGTCGCCGCAGCGGTCAACGAGAGCGTCGTCCCGCGCGGCCGGTGGGCGGCCACGACGCTCGGCGACGGCGACCGTGTCGAGATCCTGACCGCCGTACAGGGAGGCTGACCATGTCGGACGACGTCTTCACGCTGGGACCGGCCACGTTCGGGTCCCGGCTGATCATGGGCACGGGCGGGGCCCCGAGCCTGGAGGTGCTGGAGCGCGCGCTGATCGCGTCGGGCACCGAGCTGACCACGGTCGCGATGCGCCGGCTCGACCCGACCGTGCGGGGATCGGTGCTCTCGGTGCTGGAGCGGCTCTCCATCCAGGTCCTGCCGAACACCGCGGGCTGCTTCACCGCGGGCGAGGCGGTGCTGACCGCCCGGCTGGCCCGGGAGGCGCTCGGCACGGACTGGGTGAAGCTGGAGGTGATCGCCGACGAGCGGACCCTGCTGCCCGACCCGATCGAGCTGCTGGACGCGGCGGAGATCCTGGTCGACGACGGGTTCACGGTGCTGCCGTACACCAACGACGACCCGGTCCTCGCCCGGAAGCTGGAGGATGCGGGGTGCGCGGCGATCATGCCGCTGGGCTCCCCCATCGGCTCCGGGCTCGGCATCCGCAACCCGCACAACTTCGAGCTGATCGTGGAGCGGGCCGGGGTGCCGGTGATCCTCGACGCGGGGGCCGGGACCGCCTCGGACGCGGCGCAGGCGATGGAGCTGGGGTGCGCCGCCGTGATGCTCGCCTCGGCGGTGACCCGGGCGCAGGAGCCGGAGCTGATGGCGGGTGCGATGCGTCACGCGGTGGAGGGCGGTCGGCTCGCGTACCGGGCGGGCCGGATTCCTCGCCGGCACTTCGCCGAGGCGTCGTCGCCGGTGGACGGGCGGGCGGTGTTCGACCCGGAGCGGCCTGCGTTCTGAGCGCCGGGTACGTGATCGGGGGCGCCGCCCCCGGACCCCCGCTCCTCGATCGCCGGAGGGGCTTGAATTGTCCCCGCACGGGCCGGCCACCCGGGGGCGTGACCAAGGGACGTGTCCCTGTCACGGATCGGCTGCAGAACGGCCCCGGGGGTGCCCCGGCCCGTCCGGGGTGTCGGTGGCGGCTCGTAGACTCTCGGGGTGGACACGACCCTCCAGGACCCGCTCGTCGGGCAACTGCTCGACGGCCGGTATCGCATCGAGGCGCGCATCGCCGTCGGCGGGATGGCCACGGTCTACCGGGCCGTGGACACCCGCCTGGACCGGGTGCTCGCCCTCAAGGTGATGCACCCGGCGCTCGCCACCGACGTCTCGTTCGTCGAGCGCTTCATCCGGGAGGCCAAGTCGGTGGCCCGCCTGGCGCACCCCAACGTGGTCGCGGTCTTCGACCAAGGCGCCGAGGGCGCGTACGTCTACCTCGCGATGGAGTACGTGGCGGGCTGCACCCTGCGCGACGTGCTGCGCGAGCGCGGGGCCCTCCAGCCCCGGGCGGCGCTGGACATCCTGGAGCCGGTCCTCGCCGCGCTCGGCGCCGCGCACCGGGCCGGGTTCGTGCACCGCGACATGAAGCCGGAGAACGTCCTGATAGGGGACGACGGCCGGGTGAAGGTCGCCGACTTCGGCCTGGTCAGGGCGGTCGGCACGGCCACCGACACCACCGGCTCGCTGCTGGGCACGGTGTCGTATCTGGCCCCCGAGCAGATCGAGCACGGCACCGCCGACACCCGCAGCGATGTGTACGCCTGCGGGGTCGTGCTGTACGAGATGCTCACCGGCGCCAAGCCGCACACCGGCGAGAACGCCGCCCAGGTCATCTACCAGCACCTGAACGCCGACGTCCCGCCCCCGTCCGCCGTCGTGCCGGGGCTCCCGGTCGCGCTGGACTCCCTGGTGGCGAGCGCGACCGCCCGCAACCCAGAGGTGCGCCCGCACGACGCGGTGCTGCTGCTGGCCGAGACCCGTGAGGCCCGCGCCGGGCTGACCGACGCCGAGCTGGACGCCGTACCGCCGCAGGCGCTGTCGGACTCCCACGACGGCGCGGACGACCGTACGAGCGTGATCCCGCGGGCCCTCCCGGAGGACGGCGACGGGGCCGGGGTGCACCGCACCAGCCGCCTGGCGATGCCTCCGGCGGGAGTCGATGCCGCGCCCCGGCGCCCGGCCGGCCGACGTGGCCCGTTCGCCGGGCCGCACCGCAAGCTGATCATCGCGCTCGCCGCCGTCCTGCTCACCCTGGGGATCGGCACGGGCGTCTGGTACATCAACTCCGGCCAGTTCACCCAGGTCCCCTCGCTGCTCGGGCAGACCCAGCAGACCGCCGAGAAGCGGCTCGCGGACGCCGGGCTCGGGCTGAAGGGCGTGGACCGGGTCTTCAGCGACACGGTCGAGCGGGGCGAGGTCGTCAGCAGCGAGCCCGCCTCGGGCGACCGGATCCGGGGCAACGGCTCGGTGAAGCTCGTCGTCTCACGGGGCCCGGAGATCGTGCGGGTGCCCGATGTGGCGGGTGCTTCCCTCGCGGACGCCCGGCGCTCCCTGAAGAAGGTGGGCCTGGTCCCGGGGATGGTGACCAGGGAGTTCAGCGAGGACGTGGACCGGGGCAAGGTGATCCGCACGGATCCCCGCGCCGGTACGGACCGCAATCCGGACACGGCCGTGGCGCTCGTCGTCAGCAAGGGCGCCCCGATCGACGTCCCGGACGTCACCGGGCTCTCCGCCGAGGACGCCACCGCCGAGCTGGCGGCCGAGGGGCTGAAGGCCGAGGTGCTGCCCGGCCGGGTCCACTCCCGCGAGGCCGCGGGCGATGTGGCCGAGCAGTCCCCCGGCGAGGGGACCGAGGCCGCCGAGGGCGACACGATCCAGCTGACCCTCTCCAAGGGCCCCCGGATGCTGGACGTCCCCGACGTCACCGGCCGGGACGTCGACGAGGCACGGAGCACCCTGGAGGAGGCGGGCTTCGAGGTGAAGGTCGACCGGCCGTTCCTGTCCTTCAGCGACACGATCGCGAGCCAGTCCGTCGACGGCGGCGAGCAGGCCCCCGAGGGCTCCACGATCACCATCAAGACCAAGGGGTTCTAGAACCTGATGGATTCTCTGCGGAACCCGGTGGGCGGGCATGTCCCGGTGGCCGGCGGCCTCGCCAAGGTGGGCCTGGAGTACGCGCGCGAGCTGGCGGCGGAGACCGTGCAGGTCTTCGTGGCGAATCCGCGCGGCTGGGCGACGCCCGCCGGGAACCCGGCGCAGGACGAGCTGTTCCGTGCCGAGTGCGCGGCGGCCTCGATGCCGGCGTACGTCCACGCCCCGTATCTGATCAACTTCGGCTCGCACACCGAGGCGACGGTGGAGAGGTCCGTGGAGTCCCTGCGCCACTCGCTGCGGCGGGCCCGGGAGATCGGCGCGCTGGGTGTGGTGGTGCACACCGGTTCGGCGACCGGCGGGCGGCCGCGCGCCGAGGCGCTGGCCCAGGTGCGGGAGCACATGCGGCCGCTGCTGGACGAGCTGACCCATGACGACGACCCGGATCTGCTGCTGGAGTCGACGGCGGGCCAGGGCTTCTCGCTCTGCTCCCGGACCTGGGACTTCGGGCCGTACTTCGAGGCGCTGGACTCCCATCCGAAGCTGGGCATCTGCCTGGACACCTGCCACATCTACGCCGCCGGACACGACCTGACCGGTCCGTCGGGGATGCGGCAGACGCTGGACCTGCTGGTGGAGACGGTCGGCGAGGGGCGGCTGAAGCTGATCCACGCCAACGACTCCAAGGACGTCGTGGGCGCCCACAAGGACCGGCACGAGAACATCGGCGCCGGTCATATCGGGGCGGAGCCGTTCGCCGAGCTGTTCGCCCATCCGGCGACCGAGGGCGTACCGCTGATCATCGAGACGCCCGGCGGCAAGGAGGGGCACGCGGCGGACGTGGCCCGGCTGAAGGAGCTGCGCGGCACCCGCAGGTGAGGCTCCGCTACAGCTCGGGGCCGTCCCCCGGCTCCTCCTGGTAGGAGTAGCGCTGCTCGGACCAGGGGTCGCCGATGTTGTGGTAGCCCCGCTCCTCCCAGAATCCGCGCCGGTCCGCCGTCATGTACTCGATGCCGCGGACCCATTTGGGGCCTTTCCAGGCGTACAGGTGCGGGACGACGAGGCGGAGCGGGAAGCCGTGCTCGGCGGTGAGGAGTTCGCCGTCCTTGTGGGTGGCGAAGAGGGTGCGCTCGGAGGCGAAGTCGGCCAGGCGCAGGTTCGAGGAGAAGCCGTACTCGGCCCAGACCATCACATGGGTGGCGTCGGGGGCGGGCGGCGCCAGTGCGAGGATCGCACTCGCCGGGACTCCGCCCCATTCGGCGCCGAGCATGCTGAACTTCGTCACGCAGTGCAGATCGGCGACGACGGAGGAGAACGGCAGCGCCGAGAAGTCCTGGTGGCTCCAGCAGTGCTTCTCGCCGTCGGCGGTGGCCCCGAAGACCCGGAACTCCCAGCGGTCGGGCTTGAACTTGGGAACGGGCCCGTAGTGGGTGACCGGCCATCCGCGCTGCAGTCGCTGTCCTGGTGGAAGCTCCGACTGCTCTGCTCCGCGATTCTCCCGGCTTTCCGGCTGACCCATGTCTCCATGGTGACAGACAGGCAGGGGTGGTCATGACCAGGGAGGACCCGCATGGGGGCAACTCGTACTAAGCGTGCACTTACTGGACGGTCGCTGAGCGCGGTGCGAGGATCTGGCCAACTTGCCAGATCGATCACCGGTTGGAAGGAGCCTTTGCCATGCAGGGCGACCCCGAGGTCCTTGAGTTTCTCAATGAGCAGCTGACCGCCGAATTGACTGCCATCAACCAGTACTTCCTGCACGCGAAGATGCAGGAGAACTTCGGGTGGACCAAGCTCGCCAAGTACACCCGGGCCGAGTCGTTCGACGAGATGAAGCACGCCGAGATCCTCACCGACCGGATCCTGTTCCTGGACGGGCTGCCGAACTACCAGCGGCTGTTCCACGTCCGGGTGGGCCAGACGGTCACCGAGATGTTCCAGGCGGACCGCCAGGTCGAGGTGGAGGCGATCGACCGCCTCAAGCGCGGCATCGAAGTGATGCGCGGCAAGGGCGACATCACTTCCGCGAACATCTTCGAGTCGATCCTGGAGGACGAGGAGCACCACATCGACTATCTCGACACCCAGCTGGAGCTGGTCGAGAAGCTCGGTGAGCCGCTCTACATCGCCCAGCTGATCGAGCAGCCGGAGAGCTGACCCGGGCGGTCGGGGACGACCGTCAGGCGGCGTCGGAGAGGACCGGGCTCGTGACGGCGGCGACCACGGGTTCCTGCCGCTGGTCGAGCAGCTCGCGGCGCGGGCAGTCACCGCGTCCCAGCAGGGCCTGGATACGGCGCACACATCCACCGCAGTCCGTGCCGGCCTTGCAGGCCGACGCGATCTGCCGGGGTGTGCAGGCACCGGCGTCCGCATGCTTCTTGACCTGGGCCTCGGTGACGCCGAAGCAGGAGCAGACGTACATGCGGTTCACCTCCCTGCGGGTCGGTCGCTGGCGCCGTCCCCGTCTTGATCGGTGAGGCTAACCTAACCTTACCCGTCCCCCGGGTGGCGTAAAAGCCCTGGGTACGACTGTGGGGCACGGATCACATCGATCCGTGCCCCACAGGTGCGTCCGGTGCAGACTTCTTACTGGTCGCGGTACATCTCGGCGACGAGGAAGGCCAGGTCGAGCGACTGGCTGCGGTTGAGCCGGGGGTCGCAGGCCGTCTCGTAGCGCTGGTGCAGATCGTCCACGAAGATCTCGTGGCCGCCGCCCACGCACTCGGTGACGTCGTCGCCGGTCAGCTCCACGTGGATGCCGCCCGGGTGGGTGCCGAGGCCCTTGTGGACCTCGAAGAAGCCCTTGACCTCGTCCAGGACGTCGTCGAAGCGGCGCGTCTTGTGGCCGGAGGCGGCCTCGAAGGTGTTGCCGTGCATGGGGTCGGTCACCCAGGCGACGGTCGCACCGGAGGCGGTGACCTTCTCGACCAGCTCGGGGAGCTTGTCGCGGACCTTGTCGGCGCCCATGCGGACGATGAAGGTCAGCCGGCCGGGCTCGCGCTCGGGGTCGAGGCGGTCGATGTAGCCGAGCGCCTCGTCGACGGTGGTCGTCGGGCCGAGCTTGATGCCGATGGGGTTGCGGACCTTCGAGGCGAACTCGATGTGCGCGCCGTCCATCTGGCGGGTGCGCTCACCGATCCAGACCATGTGGCCGGACGTGTCGTACAGCTCGCCGGTGCGCGAGTCGGTGCGGGTCAGCGCCGTCTCGTAGTCCAGCAGCAGCGCCTCGTGCGAGGCGTAGAACTCGACCGCCTTGAACTCGGCCGGGTCGGTGCCGCACGCCTTCATGAAGTTGAGCGCGCTGTCGATCTCGCGGGCCAGCGCCTCGTAGCGCTGGCCGGCGGGGGACGACTTCACGAAGTCCTGGTTCCAGGCGTGGACCTGGCGCAGGTCGGCGTAACCGCCGGTGGTGAAGGCGCGCACCAGGTTCAGCGTGGAGGAGGACGCGTGGTACATCTGCTTCAGCCGCGCCGGGTCCGGGACCCGGTCCTTCTCGGTGAAGGCGAAGCCGTTCACCGAGTCGCCGCGGTAGGTCGGCAGGGTCACGCCGTCGCGGGTCTCGGTCGGCTTGGAGCGCGGCTTGGAGTACTGGCCCGCGATCCGGCCGACCTTGACGACCGGCACGGAGGCGGCGTAGGTCAGGACGGCGCTCATCTGGAGCAGCGTCTTCAGCTTGGCCCGGATGTGCTCGGCGGACACGGCGTCGAAGGCCTCGGCGCAGTCGCCACCCTGGAGCAGGAACGCCTCGCCCTTGGCGACGGCTCCCAGACGGGCGCGCAGCTGGTCGCACTCGCCCGCGAAGACGAGCGGCGGATACGACGCGAGGTCCGCGAGTACATCGCGCAGCGCCTCGGAGTCGGGGTACTCGGGCTGCTGCGCCGCGGGAAGGTCTCGCCAGGTGTTGCCACCGGCGACGGAGGTATTGGCGTTCACGGTCACGTGCACAACATTACGGGGTCCCGGGGAGGCATCCATCCGGACGCTCAATGGGTGAGACACCCGCTTCGGTGCCCGGATCGTCCGCTAGGGTCGGGGCATGTCGACGCAACAGATCCAGATCTCGATCCAGAACTGGTGGTGGACCGCTCATCCGGCGGCCCGCTGATTCATCGCGCTGACACTTCGCGAAGGCCGCCCGAGGGGCGGCCTTTTCTGTTTCCAGGAGCCGTTCCTCTCCCTGTGAACCCCGTGCGGATCCCCTGTGGGCCCTCCGTACGGACCGTCCGGAAGGAAGCTGCTCCCATGTCCCAGACCTCGTCCCGATCCGCCTCCGCCCTCATCGGCCGGCTGCTGGCGGAGGACGCCCCGCCGTTCGCTCTGCTGCGCCGCCGGACGCCCGGCCGTGACCACGATCACGTCGAACTGCTGATCGGCGGGGTGCGGGAGGCTGACCGGCTGGCCGATCTGCCGGTGGGCCCGGCGCCCGCGCTGGCCCTGGTGCCGTTCCGGCAGATCGCCGAGCGCGGCTTCGACGTCCGCGACGACGGCACGCCGCTGAGCGTGCTGGTCGCCGACGAGTTTCATGAGCTGGAGCTCGCGGAGGTGCTGGCGGCGCTGCCCGCGCATGACGTGACCGTGTCGGACCGCGGCTTCGATGTGCCGGACGAGGAGTACGCGGACATCGTGCGGCGGGTGATCCGGGACGAGATCGGGCAGGGCGAGGGCGCGAACTTCGTGATCCGGCGGACGTTCCGGGGCGAGATCCCCGGCTTCGGGCGGGCGGACGCGCTGGCGCTGTTCCGGCGGCTGCTGGCGGGCGAGCGGGGCGCGTACTGGACGTTCGTGGTGCACACGGGCGGCAGCGGGCCCGAGGAGCCCTCCGTCCCGGGGCGGCGGCGCGCGACGGGTGGGCGGACCCTGGTGGGCGCCAGCCCCGAGGTGCATGTGCGGATGTCGGGCGGGACGGTCGTGATGAACCCGATCAGCGGGACGTACCGCTACCCGCCGGAGGGGCCGACCGCGCAGAGCCTGCTGGCGTTCCTCGGCGACCGCAAGGAGAGCGAGGAGCTGTCCATGGTGGTCGACGAGGAGCTGAAGATGATGTGCACGGTGGGAGACATGGGCGGGGTGGTGGTCGGGCCCCGGCTCAAGGAGATGGCCCACCTCGCGCACACCGAGTACGAGCTGCGCGGGAAGTCCTCGCTGGACGTGCGGGACGTGCTGCGCGAGACCATGTTCGCGGCGACCGTGACCGGTTCCCCGGTGCAGAACGCGTGCCGGGTGATCGAGCGGTACGAGTCCGGGGGCCGCGGCTACTACGCGGGGGCGCTGGCCCTGCTGGGCCGGGACGCGAACGGGGCGCAGACGCTGGACTCGCCGATCCTGATCCGTACCGCCGACATCGCCCCCGACGGTTCGCTGAAGGTGCCGGTCGGGGCCACGCTCGTACGCCACTCGGATCCGGCGGGCGAGGTCGCCGAGACGCACGCCAAGGCGGCCGGGGTGCTGGCCGCCCTCGGGGTGCGGCCTGGCCGTCCGGCGGCGGAGGCGGACGGGCCGCGGCTGGCCTCCGACCCCCGGGTGCAGGCGGCGCTGGACGACCGGCGCGGCGGGCTCGCCCCGTTCTGGCTGCGGATGCAGGAGCGCGTCCGGGACCTGTCCGGGCACGCCCTGGTGGTGGACGGCGAGGACACGTTCACCGCGATGCTCGCCCATCTGCTGCGGGCGTCCGGTCTTGACGTCTCGGTGCGCCGCTACGACGAACCGGGGCTGCGCGAGGTGGTCCGGGCGCACGAGGGGCCCGTGGTGCTGGGCCCCGGCCCGGGGAACCCGGGTGACCTCACCGACCCGAAGATGCGGCTGCTGCGGGAGATCGCCGCCGAGCTGCTGCGCGACCACCGGCACGGGCTGCTGGGGGTCTGCCTCGGGCACGAGCTGATCGCGGCGGAGCTGGGCCTGGAGATCGTCCGCAAGGCGGTGCCGTACCAGGGGGCGCAGACCCGGATCGAGCTGTTCGGGCGGCCGGAGACGGTGGGGTTCTACAACAGCTTCACCGCCCGCTGCGACGGTTCGGCCGCCGCCGAGCTGGCCACGCACGGGGTCGAGGTGAGCCGGGACGAGGAGAGCGGGGAGCTGCACGCCCTGCGCGGGCCGGGCTTCGCCTCGGTGCAGTTCCACCCGGAGTCGGTGCTGACCGTGCGGGGCTCGGCGATCGTGACGGAGCTGCTGGCGGGGCTGCCCGTGGCGGGCTGAGGCGGGGCTCCGCCAGGTCCTGTCGTCACACTGCCGTCGTCGCCCGGAGGGCGGCCGCGCGGCGTCCGGTGCGTGCGATCGCAAGGCGCCTGAATGGTCTTGTAGCGGAGCTACCAGGGCATTTGGGCAACGCCGCGAGCGTGCGTGCCGGGCGTCGCGCGGCAGACGGCAGTGTGACGACAGGTCCTAGGGAGTCCTCGGTACGAGGACGTTCTCGCTGTGGCGGCGGGCCAGGTAGTCGGTGACGTTCTCGACGGTCGCGTCGATGATCTGGCCCACCGCGTCCTCGGTGTAGTACGCCTGGTGCGAGGTGACGACGACGTTGGGGAAGGTCACCAGGCGGGCGAGGGTGTCGTCGTCGATGCCCTCCAGGGACTTGTCGAGGAAGAACAGCCCGGCCTCCGCCTCGTACACATCGAGTCCGACGCCGAGGAAACGGCCCGCGCGGAGTTCGGTGACCAGGGCGGAGGTGTCGATGAGGCCGCCGCGGCTGGAGTTGACGAGGATCGCGTCGTCCTTCATCGCCTTGAGGGCGCCCTCGTCGATGATGTGCTGGGTGGCGGGCAGCAGCGGTACGTGCAGGCTGATGAGGTCGGCCTCGGCGAACAGCCGCTCCTTCTCCACGTACTCCATGCCCAGCTCGACGCAGGCCGGGTTCTCCACGACGTCCCAGCCGAGCAGTTTCATGCCGAAGCCGTGGGCGATCCGGGTGAACGCCTCGCCGATCTTGCCGGTGCCGAGCACGCCGGCGGTCCGGCCGCGCATGTCCCGGCCGAGCAGCCCGTCGAGGCGGAAGTCGAAGTCCCGGGTGCGGCTCGCGGCCCGGATGATGCGCCGGTTGACCGCCATGGCGAGGGTCCAGGCGAATTCGGCGACCGAGTACGGCGAGTAGTACGAGACCCGGGCGACGCGCAGGGCGAGCCGCTCGGCGACCTCCAGGTCGATGTTGTTGAAGCCGGTGGAGCGCTGGGCGATCATCTGCGTGCCGCCCGCGGCGAGCGTCTGGAGCACCGGGGCGCTCAGGTCGGCGTTGACGCTGGTGGAGATGATCTCGTGGCCGGCCGCGATGGGGGCGGTGTCCCGGTTGAGGAAGACGTCGAGGCAGCGGACCTCGTGCAGCCCCTCGAAGGCCCTCTCGATCAGGGGCTTCTCGTCGGACTGCACACCGAAGGCCAGGATTTCCACGGGTTCTCCCGAGCTGTGTCTGGGGACGGAGCAGGGCAGGGCCGGTCAGCGCGAATATACGGCCACGGCCCCGCCCCCGCCGGATCAGACGTCGTCGAGGCCGCGCTCGATGGCGTACCGCACCAGCTCCACCCGGTTGTGCAGCTGGAGTTTGCCGAGGGTGTTCTGCACATGGTTCTGGACCGTGCGGTGAGAGATCACCAGGCGTTCGGCGATCTGCTTGTACGAGAGTCCCTTGGCGACCAGCCGCAGCACCTCGGTCTCCCGGTCGGTGAGCTGGGGCGCCTTGGGCTCGTCGGACGCCACGGGTGCGGGGTCGGAGGCGAGCCGGCGGTACTCGCCGAGGACCAGACCGGCCAGGCCCGGGGTGAAGACCGGGTCGCCGGCCGCGGTGGAGCGGACGGCGTCGGTCAGCTCCTGGGTGGAGGCGGACTTCAGGAGATAGCCGGTGGCCCCGGACTTCACCGCCTCCAGGACGTCGGCGTGCTCACCGCTCGCGGAGAGGACCAGGACGCGCAGGCCGGGGTGGGAGCCGACGAGCTCCTTGCAGACCTGGACGCCGGGCATGCCGGGGAGGTTCAGGTCGAGGACCAGGACGTCCGGGCTCACCGCCTTGGCCCGGCGGACCGCCTGCGGGCCGTCCCCGGCGGTCGCGACGACGTCGAAGCCGGACTCGGTCAGGTCGCGGGCGACCGCGTCGCGCCACATGGGGTGGTCGTCGACGACCATGACCCTGATGGGCCGGTCCGCCGCCCCCTGCGCGTCCTGTGGTGTGTTCTGCGTGCTCATCGGCCCGTTCCTGCCTTCCCCCGGGAAACCTTCGGTGCTTTGGGAACCTTCAATTCGACCTCGCAGCCCTGTCCGGGCACCGAGATCAGCTCTGCCGTGCCGCCCAGGTCGCGCAGCCGGCCCCGGATGGAGAGCGCCACCCCGAGCCGCCCCTCCCCCTCCGCCTGGGCGAGCCGTCCCTCGGGGATGCCGGGGCCGTCGTCCCGGACGGTGACGATCACCTCGTCCGGCTCGTCCTCGACCAGGATCCACGCCTGGGCGTCCGGGCCCGCGTGCACCCGGACGTTGTCCAGGGCGGCGCCGACGGCGGCGGCCAGCTCCCGGGCGGAGACGGCGGGAAGCAGGACCGGGGCACCCGGCTCGGCGAAGCTCGTCCGGGACCCGGCGTGCGGGGCGAGCAGGGCGCGCAGGTCGCAGGGGGCCCGGTCGGCGGGGTCCGCCTTCTCGTCGACCTCGACCGTGCGGACCACGGCGCCCTCGGCGGCGTCCTCCGAGACCCGGGTGGGGGGCACCAGACCGCTGGAGACCAGGGTGCGCAGGGCGACCTCCTGCTCCCCGGCCATCCGGCCCAGGTCGGCCGCCTCGCCGCCGATGGCGGTGCCGCGGCGCTGGACCATGGCGAGGACCTGGAGCACGCTGTCGTGGATGTCGCGGGCGAGCCGTTCGCGTTCGCGGGTGGCGGCCTCGATCTCCAGGGCGCGGGCGAGGGTGCGCTCACTGGCGCGGGCGACCTCCACGACGTACCCGATGGCGATGGAGGCGACCCAGACCAGCAGGACGTTGTGGTAGGTGTCCCGGCTGGGCTCGCCGCGCTGGATGATGTTGGCGGCGGCGACGAACGTGGAGGCGAAGGCCGCCCACCGCCAGCCGCCCTTGATGGCGAAGGCGAGGACCGCGCCGGCCGTCCAGATCGACGGCAGCGTCGGGCCGTCGAAGGTCTGGGAGTCGACGTCGGCGAGCGGGGTGAGCAGGATGCCGGTCAGCGCGACGACGAGGTCCGCGACGAGGAAGCGTTTGGTGCAGTTCGCCGCCGAGCGGACCTTGGGCAGGGTGGCGAGCGTCCACACGGCGAGGAACGCCAGATAGGCGACGGCGATCCAGGGCCGCTCGAACCTCTCCCGCCCGAAGTTGTCCTTGCCGAAGATCGCGAGCAGTACCGCGTAGACCATCGTCAGGACGCGGTAGCCCGTCAGCGCCCGCCACAGCGGCAGCTCGACCGACATCCGTACGACCCGCTCACGCTTGGCCATGCCCCACCCCCCGGACGGTGAACGACGCGGTTACGCGCCGGACCGTTCCGTTCCGTTCTCGTTGCCCGCGGCGGCCTGCTTCCGCTCCCGCTTGGCTTCCTCGGCCCTGGCCTTCGCCTCGTCGGCGATCTGGCGCTTGGCGGCGGTGGCGTAGATGTCCACGTACTCCTGGCCGGAGAGCTTCATGATCTCGTACATGACCTCGTCGGTCACCGAGCGCAGGATGAAGCGGTCGCCGTCCATGCCCTGGTAGCGGCTGAAGTCCAGCGGCTTGCCGATCCGGATGCCGGGGCGCATGAGCTTGGGCACCACCTGGCCGGGCGGCTGGATCTTCTCGGTGTCGATCATGGCGACCGGGATGACGGGGGCGCCGGTGGCCAGGGCCACCCGGGCGAGGCCGCCGGGCTTGCCGCGGTAGAGGCGGCCGTCGGGCGAGCGGGTGCCTTCGGGGTAGATGCCGAAGAGGTTGCCGCTCTCGATGACCTGGATGCCCGCCCGGATCGCCGCCTCACCGGCGCCGCGCGCTCCGGAGCGGTCGACGGGGAGCTGGCCGACGCCCTTGAAGAAGGCGGCGGTGAGCTTGCCCTTCACTCCGGGCGAGGTGAAGTACTCGGCCTTGGCGATGAACGTGACCTTGCGGTCCAGCACGGCCGGGAGGAAGAACGAGTCGGAGAACGAGAGGTGGTTGCTGGCGAGGATCGCGGGCCCGCGCTCGGGGATGTTCTCCAGGCCCTCCACCCACGGCCGGAAGGCGAGCTTCAGGGACCCGCCGATGGAGAACTTCATGGCGCCGTAGATCAACTCTGGTTCCTCCTGTGTGCTGTCGCTAGAGATTAGCCTGTGCCGTCGTCGCGCCCGCCGCCCGGCATGGGGAGACGCCGGCGTCCGGGCCGGGCCGTGCGGGGCGCCGCGTGGGGGCGTGACGGCCCTGGTCGGTGTCGGTCCGGTCGCGTACGGTGAAGTCATCCGTCAAGCACTCCCCCAGGTGCGTCCTCCCCCGCCCCGTCCCACGAACAGGAGACCCTGGTGCCGGTCCTCCCTGGAGCCGAGCCGTTCCGCCACGAGGGCGGAGAGGTCGGCGTCCTCCTCTGCCACGGCTTCACCGGATCCCCGCAGTCGCTGCGTCCCTGGGCCGACTATCTCGCCGAGCGCGGACTGACGGTCTCGCTGCCGCTGCTGCCGGGCCACGGCACCCGCTGGGAGGACATGGCGGCCACCGGTTGGCAGGACTGGTACGCGGAGGTGGACCGGGAGCTGCGGGTCCTCACCGAGAAGTGCGAGCAGGTCTTCGTCTTCGGGCTGTCCATGGGCGGCGCGCTGTCCCTGCGGCTCGCGGCCAGGCACGGGGACGCGATCAGCGGTCTGGTGCTGGTCAACCCGGCCAACAAGGTGCACGGCCTCTCGGCGTACGCGCTGCCGGTCGCCCGCCATCTCGTCCGTACGACGAAGGGGCTGGCCGACGACATCGCGCTGCCCGGCTCCCACGAGGTGGGGTACGACCGCGTCCCGCTGCACTGCGCCCACTCGGTGCGGAAGTTCTTCCGGCTGGTCGACGGGGAGCTGCCCCAGGTGACCCAGCCGGTGGTGGTGCTGCACAGCCCGCAGGACCATGTCGTGCCGCCCGCCGACAGCGCGCGGATCCTCAGCCGGATCTCCTCCACGGATGTTTCCGAGATCCTGCTGGAACAGAGCTACCACGTGGCGACGTTGGACCATGATGCGGAGCGGATCTTCGATGAGAGCTACCGGTTCATCGGCCGTCTCGCACCGAACGTCGGGATGAAGGGGAGCACGTCCGGTGGCTGAGCACGACGCGGATCGCACAGGCAGCGACGAGGAGCGCGAACCGCGCCCCACGGAGCCGGCGGCCGTCCCGGAGGGGACGAAGCCGACGGGGGCCGAGGGAGCGGAGCAGGAGCGGGCGATCGACGAGGACGCGGCGTGGGCCGCGATCGTCGCGGGGTACGGGGAGGAGCCGCCGGACCCGCCGGGCGCCAAGCCGTTCAAGTCCGTCGAGGACCTGGCCCTGCTGGAGGACGACCAGCGCAATGTGACGGGGCCCGGCGACGGCCCGGCCGGTGACCCGGCGGACAAGGGGTCCGGCAAGACGCCCCCGAAGCCGCCGGAGAAGAAGCCGCTGGGCAGCTCGGTGGTCTTCGCGCCCGGCGTCGCGGGCCCGCGTGATTACGAACTGCCCGAGTCCAAGGACGACGGCATCGACCAGCCGGACGACGGCGACGAGGGCCACTTCGTGCCCCCGGAGCCGCCGCCGCTGCCGGAGGCCGACGTCACGGCGAAGTTCGCCTGGCTCGCGGTGATCGGCGGGCCGGTGCTGATGCTGATCGCGGTGCTGCTCCAGTGGGAGATGACATGGTGGCTCACCACTATCTGCATCGGCGGCTTCCTCGGCGGCTTCGCCACCCTGGTGGCCCGGATGCCGAGCGACGACGATGACGACACCTTCGGCGACCCGGGGCGGGGCGCGGTCGTCTAGCTCACCGCGTGGCAGGCACTCCGAGGGCGGCCAGGACCGGCAGGTGGTCCGTGGCCGCCCTCAGGTCTGTGTCACTGACCCCGGGGAGCCCGGCCGGCACCCCGCAGCCGAGCACCTCGATGCCCGGGGTGGCGAAGACGGCGTCGATGCGCTTGCGGGGCTCGTCGGGCGGGAACGTCAGCTCGCCGCCCCACGGGGCGACGGCCCGGCAGTCCTGGAGCTCTCCGGCGAGCCGCCGGAACGCCTTCCCCGTCGGCACGTCGTTGAGGTCGCCGCCGGCCACCGCGTGCTCCACGCCCATCGAGGCGAGCTGCTCCAGCAGCCGGTCGGCCTGGGCGAGGCGTTCGTCGCGCTGGAGGCTCAGATGGCAGCTCAGCACCCCGAGCCGGGCACCGGCGATCCGCACGACGGCGGTGGCGAAGCCCCGGCGGTGCAGGCCGGGGGTGAGGGGCAGCAGGACGTCCTCGGTGCGCTCGACCCGCGCGCGCAGCGAGCACAGCAGCAGGGGCCCGGCGGCGGTGGCCCCGCCGCTCAGCACCACCAGGCCGCTGCTCTTCGCGAGCCGGGCGGCGGCCTTGCGCCAGCGGAAGAAGCGCGGGGCCTCCTGGACGAGGACCAGATCGGGTGCGCAGGCGCGGATGACGCGGGCCAGCGCGGCGGTGTCGTCGTGCATCGAGCGGACGTTGTAGCTCAGCACCCGGATCACGGCTGAACCGTCCGGCTCGGTACGGGAGTCGGGCAGCGGCGTCAGGACCATGCGGGCCACGATACGGCGGACGCCCGCCGCTGCCCCGGAGGGCGGCGGCGGGCGTCCGGTGCGTCGTACCGTACGGAACTCAGCCCTGGCGGGCCAGGTCGGCCGCGCCCACCAGCCCCGCCTTGCCGCCGAGTTGGGCGGCGAGCACCTGGGCGTGCGGGCGCCATTCGCCGCCGATCAGCCAACGCCGGAACGACTTGCGGATCGGGTCGAGGACGAGCTCGCCCTCGTCCGAGACGCCGCCGCCGACGATGAACGCGGACGGGTCGAACAGCGAGGCGAGGTCGGCCAGTCCGGCGCCGGCCCAGCGGGCCAGCTCGCGGAACGAGTCGGTGGCCACGGGGTCGCCCTGGCGGGCGGCCTCGCTGATGTGCTTGCCCTCGATGCCGTCCACCGAGCCGTCGCCGAGGCCGAGCAGCACGGCGGCGTTCTCGGGGGTGGCGTTGGCGCGCTGCTTGGCGTACCGGACGAGAGCGCGGCCGGAGGCGTACTGCTCCCAGCAGCCCTGGCTGCCGCAGCCGCAGAGCAGACCGTCCGGGACGACCCGGATGTGGCCGAACTCGGCGGCCACGCCGAAGCGCCCGCGGCGCAGCTTGTTGCCGATGATGATGCCGCCGCCGAGGCCGGTGCCGAGCGTGATGCAGATGACGTCGTCGTGGCCCTGGCCGGCCCCGAAGCGGTATTCGCCCCAGGCCGCGGCGTTGGCGTCGTTCTCGACGACGACCGGCAGGCCGACGCGCTGCTCGACCTTGTCCTTGAGCGGCTCGTGACGCCAGTTGATGTTCGGTGCGAAGAGGACGGTGGCGCGCTTGTCGTCGACGTAGCCGGCGGCGCCGATGCCGACGGCCTCCACGTCGTGACCCTCGCTCGCCCCGGCGACCGCCGCGCAGATCGCGTCGACGATGCCTTCGGCCGTCGGCGGGGTCGCCACCTTGAACGTCGAGAGGATCCGGCCCTCTTCGTCGACCACTCCAGCCGCGATCTTCGTGCCGCCGATATCGACGCCGATGGTGAGTCCCATGAATCCCTCAGTTTCGGTCGAGCCCCGCTAGGGCCAACCGTACCCGAGGCCGCGCCCGGCACCGGCCGGAGCCGGTCAGTCCAGGTCGATCCGTTCGGTACCGGAAGGGCCCTCGTCGCGGGGGTCGGACGGGTCGTCGGCGGCCTTCTTCGAGGGGCCGGGGCCGCCCGACGCGCCCTCGGTGGTGCGGGTCCAGCGGCTCTCCTGGCCCTCGACCGCGGAGCGGTAGGCGGCCAGCAGTTCGTTGCCCGCCGCGGCGAGGTGGTCGAAGACCTGGGGGTTGCGTTCGATGACCGGTTCGACGGCGGACCTGGCCTGCCGGATGGCCTGCTGGACCGCGCCCTGGGCGGCGACGCCGAGCAGCGGGGTCTGGAGCGAGGAGACCTTGTCGGCGACGGCGTCGACCAGCTTGCGCAGCTCCTCGGCGGCGGATCCGGGCTGCGGGCCGTACTGCGCGCGGCGGCGGGCCTGCTCGGCCGCGAGGTCCTCGGCGCAGGCGTCGGCCCACGCGTCGCCGTCGACGGGACGATCGGTGGCTTCACTCATGGCGGACTCCTGCGACGCGGGCGGCCGACGGTCGGCCTGCGGTTCACGTACTACCGACGTTACCCGAACGGCCGCACGGCGTTCAGGAGGTACGCGGCCACAGGGCCGGGTCCGGGGTGAACCGTACCCGCAGCACCCCGTCGGCCAGGGCCGCGCCGGAGACGGTGCAGCGGCGCAGCGCGGAGGCGATCCGCACGATCCGGTGGAAGGGGCCGACGGTCAGGAGCAGTTCGTCGCCCCGGCGGACCAGGCGCAGGTCCTCCTTGGCGGCCCCGGGCAGCGGCAGGCACCAGGCGATGGTCGTGGTGCCGTCGTCGGTGTCCCGCTCCTCCTCGGTCCACCAGGGGTCGCCGGTCCGGCCGGGCGTCCGGTCGTCGGGGGCGGGGATCCCCAGTCCGGCCAGGTCACCCGCGCCCTCGGGGTCGCGGCCCAGGTGGGCGGCCTCGTGCACGGGGAGACCGGGGGCCAGGTCCTGGTGCCAGTGGTCCAGGCACTTCTCCTGCCGGGCGGCGAGCGCGGCGAACCAGGGGTCCACGGAGTGCCGGGGCAGTACCCGGGAGGCGACCAGCAGATCGGCGGTCAGTCCGTACAGGGCGAGGCCGGTCCGGGCGGTGCGCAGGGCGTCCTCGGCGGCCGGTCCTGGCTCGGCGACCAGCCGGAGCGTGGTGGCTCCGTCCTCGATGAGGGCCTGGACGTCGGCCAGCTCCTCGTCCTTGCGGGCGGCGGCCTCGTACAGCCACTGCGCGGGCATCGGGACCCCGGCGAGCTGGGCGAGGACGGGGCGCAGGGCGCGGGCGGCCTGGCGTTCGGCGGGGAGCAGCCGGCGCAGATAGCGGCGGAGCTGTTCGGGGAGGGCGAGCAGGGCCAGGGCCTCGGTCAGCGGCGGGAGGTCGACGACGAGGGTGCCGTAGCCGGTCAGATCGCCCGCCACGGCCCGGCGCAGGGTGTGCAGCAGGGCGAGCTGCGGGGAGCCGGGGAGTTCGGTGACCTCCTCGCCCTCCAGCCGGCCCGCGCCGAGGAGGTCGAGGACGCCGGAGGCACGGTTCTGCAGCTCGGTGAGCTCGGCGCGGAAGTGCTCGCCGGAGTCGATGCGGACGTGGTCGAGGCGGTCGGTGACCGGGGTGGGTCCGGTGCCGGCCGGGAGGCCGGGTATGGCCTCGGCGGAGAGCAGCAGGGTGCGGCTGCCGTCGTCGGCGGCGGCCAGTGCGGTGGCCGCCGCGACGGTGGTACGGCCCGCGCCGCCGGGGCCGGTGACCAGGACCGTACGCACGTCGCTCAGGCCTGGGGGGCGGACTCGACGCGCTTCTTCAGACCGGCGAGGGCGCGGTCGATGATGACCTTCTCGGCCTTGCGCTTGATCATGCCGAGCAGCGGGATCTTGACGTCGACGGCGAGCCGGTAGGTGACCTCGGTGCGCTCGCCGCCGGCGAGGGGGGCGAGGGCGTAGGTGCCGTCCAGGGAGCGCAGCATCTGGGACTTGACGAGGCTCCAGCTGACCTCGTTCTCGCCGGTCCAGGTGTAGGCGAGGACGTGGTCGTCCTTGATCGCCCCGGCGTCCAGGACGAGGCGGACCTGCTCGGCGCGGCCCTGGGCGTCGGTGGAGAGGACCTCGGCCTCCTTGACCTCGCCGGTCCACTCCGGGTAGCGGGCGAAGTCGGCGATCACGCCCATGACGTCGGCCGGCGCCGCCTCGATCGTGATGCTCGAGCTGGTGTGTTCAGCCATCGCCGTGGCCCTCCAGTGCGGTGATTCCGGTCGCTGTCGGCAGGAGCCTGCCGCTGTGCAGGCTATCGCGTGCCCGGGGCGCTCCGGTCCACGCCCCGGCCGCCCGCGCTCACCAGGTCAGCGCCCAGGGTGTTCCGGTCGAGGCGAAGTGGCCGACGTTGACGCACTCGGTGGTACCGATGCGCATCCGGCGGACCAACGGCTGGTGAACATGGCCGAAAAGCGCGTATCGGGGGCGGGTGGCGCGGATCGCGTCCAGCAGGGCGGTGCTGCCGCGTTCGAAGCGGCGGGCGACGGTGTCGTAGGTCAGCTCGGGCACCTCGGGCGGGATGTGCGAGCAGAGGACGTCGACCGGGCCGAGCGCCTCGACCTTGGCCGCGTACTCCTCGTCGCTGATCTCGTAGGGGGTGTTCATCGGGGTCCTGAGGCCGCCGCCGACGAAGCCGAAGACCCGGCCGCCGATCTCGACGCGGTCGCCGTCGAGCACGGTGGTGCCGGGGCGGGCGTACTCGGGCCAGAGGCGGGGGACGTCGACGTTGCCGTAGGTGGCGTACGTCGGGGTGGGGAAGGCCGCGAAGAGTTCGGCGTACTGCCTGCGTACGGCGCCGAGGATCTCGGTGTCGCGGTCGCGGCCGGCCCACAGCTCGCGGCCGAGGGCGCGGGCCTCGTCGTAGCGGCGGGCGGTGCGCAGGGCGACGATGCGGCTCGCGTTCTCCTTGCCGAACAGGTCGGGGAAGATGCCGCGCGAGTGGTCGGCGTAGTCGAGGAAGAGCACCAGGTCACCGAGGCAGATCAGCGCGTCGGCGCCGTCCCCCGCGCGGGCCAGGGCTTCGGTGTTTCCGTGCACGTCGCTGACCACGTGGATCCGGGTCGGCCTGGTGGCCGAGCCCCGGCTGTCCGGTTCGCTACCTCGCATGCGATCACCCTAGAGCGCCCCTCCGGCCCCTGGTAGACCCTCCGGACCTGCGGTTACTTCCACGTCGGGACGGCAGTGCACTACTGTGCGCGAAAGGGCCACCCGCATGTGTGATGCATAAGACATCTGGCCGGAACCCCCTATCCGGAACCGAGTACCGGTGGGTAACGTCCGGGCAGTCCAGTCGTGCTCACCCCCACTGAGCACCCGCCATTCTTGGACCGCAGCCGGTGCGTCACACAGAGCCGTGGCACCGGAGCCCGATGAGGAGCAGCAGTCTTGCGCGAGTTCAGCCTTCCGGCCCTGTACGAGGTCCCGACGGACGGCAACCTGACGGATCTCATCCGCCGCAATGCCGCTCAGCATCCCGAAGTCGCGGTGATGAGCCGCAAGGTGGCCGGCGTCTGGACGGACGTCAGCGCCACCCAGTTCCTGACTGAGGTCAGAGCCGCCGCCAAAGGGCTGATCGCCTCGGGGGTGCAGCCCGGCGACCGGGTCGCCCTGATGTCGCGCACCCGTTTCGAGTGGGTGCTGCTGGACTTCGCGATCTGGAGCGCGGGCGCGGTGACCGTGCCGGTGTACGAGACCAGCTCCGCCGAGCAGGTGCAGTGGATCCTCGGTGACTCCGGGGCGGTGGCGGTGCTCGTGGAGAGCGACGCGCACGCCGCGGCCGTGGCCTCCGTACGGGACTCGCTGCCGGAGCTGGCACATGTCTGGCAGATCGACGCGGGTGCCATGGAGGCGCTCGGCGAGGCGGGTGCCGAGGTCTCCGAGGAGACCATGGACCTGCGGATGGTCAGCGCCAAGGCGGACGACCCGGCGACGATCGTCTACACCTCGGGCACCACGGGCCGCCCGAAGGGCTGTGTGCTCACCCACCGCAGCTTCTTCGCGGAGTGCGGCAACGTGGTGGAGCGGCTGAAGCCGCTCTTCCGTACGGGCGAGTGCTCGGTGCTGCTGTTCCTGCCCGCCGCGCACGTCTTCGGCCGGCTGGTCGAGGTGGCCTCGGTGATGGCCCCGATCAAGCTCGGCTGCGTCCCCGACATCAAGAACCTCACCGAAGAGCTGGCCTCGTTCCGGCCGACGCTGATCCTCGGTGTGCCCCGGGTCTTCGAGAAGGTCTACAACGCGGCCCGCGCCAAGGCGCAGGCCGACGGCAAGGGCAAGATCTTCGACCGGGCCGCCGACACGGCGATCGCCTACAGCCGGGCGCTGTCCACCCCGCAGGGCCCCACGCTGGGTCTGAAGCTCAAGCACAAGCTCTTCGACAAGCTGGTCTTCGGCAAGCTCCGCGCGGTGCTCGGCGGCAGGGGCGAGTACGCGATCTCCGGCGGCGCCCCGCTGGGCGAGCGGCTCGGCCACTTCTACCGGGGCATCGGCTTCACGGTTCTGGAGGGCTACGGCCTGACCGAGTCGTGCGCGGCCACGGCGTTCAACCCGTGGGACCGGCCGAAGATCGGCACGGTCGGCCAGCCGCTGCCCGGCTCGGTCGTCCGGATCGCGGACGACGGCGAGGTCCTGCTGCACGGCGAGCACCTGTTCACCGGTTACTGGAACAACGAGGCGGCCTCCGCCGAGGCGCTGGCCGACGGCTGGTTCCACACCGGGGACATCGGCACGCTCGACGAGGACGGCTACCTCGCGATCACCGGCCGCAAGAAGGAGATCATCGTGACGGCGGGCGGCAAGAACGTCGCCCCGGCCGTCATCGAGGACCGGATCCGCGCGCACGCCCTGGTCGCCGAGTGCATGGTGGTCGGCGACGGCCGCCCGTTCGTCGCCGCGCTGGTCACCCTGGACGAGGAGTTCCTGAGCCGCTGGGCCGAGGAGAACGGCAAGCCGGCCGGCTCGACGGCCCTGTCGCTGCGCGAGGACGCGGAGCTGCTGGCCGAGGTGCAGCGGGCGGTGGACGACGGCAACGCGGCGGTCTCCAAGGCGGAGTCGGTGCGCAAGTTCCGTATCCTCCCGACCCAGTTCACCGAGGAGGCGGGCCACATCACCCCGTCGCTGAAGCTGAAGCGGAACGTGGTGGCGAAGGACTTCGCGGACGAGGTGGAGTCGATCTACCGCGCCTGAGGGGTACGGCGAAGGGGCCCGCGCTTTCCGACAAGCGCGGGCCCCTTCGCGTACGGCTCAGAGGGCGGCGCGGCGGGGTCAGCCCCGGCCGCCCCCCGTACGGTCACAACAGCGTCTTCAGCTTCTCCGCCAGCAGGTCCCAGCGCCACTTCTCCTCGACCCAGGCCCGGCCGCGCTCCCCCATCCGCTGCCGCAGCTCCGGGTCGCCGAGCAGCGTGACGATCCGGTCCGCCGACTCCTCGGGGCTGCCGCCACGCACCACCCAGCCGGTCTCGCCGTCCAGCACCGCGTCCGGGGCGCCCCCGGAGTCACCGGCCACCACGGGCAGCCCGGTCGCCGACGCCTCCAGGTAGACGATGCCCAGGCCCTCCACGTCGAGCCCGCCGCGCCGGGTCCGGCAGGGCATCGCGAAGACGTCCCCCGCCCCGTAGTGCGCGGGCAGTTCGGCCCAGGGCACGGGCCCGGTGAACCGCACCGAGTCCGCCACCCCGGTCTCCTCGGCCAGCCGCTTCAGGTCCTTGGCGTACGGGCCGCCGCCGACGATCAGCAGCACCGCGTCCGGAATCCGCGCCAGGATCGCGGGCATGGCCAGGATCAGCGTGTCCTGGCCCTTGCGGGGCACCAGTCGCGAGACGCAGACGACCACCGGGCGGTCGGTCAGCCCGAGCCGGGCCCGCACCCGGTCGCCGCCGGAGCCCGGGTGGAAGGTCTTCTCGTCGACGCCGGGCGGCAGTTGGACCATGCGGCCGGCCGCGTCGGGGGTGAGCGCTGCGGCGATCCGGGAGCGGGTGTACTCACCGAGATAGGTGATCGTGTCCGTGCCTTCCCCGATCCGGCGCAGCAGCTGCCGGGACGCGGGCAGTTGCGCCCAGCCCGCCTCGTGGCCGTGGGTGGTGGCCACCAGCCGCCTCGCGCCCGCGCGGCGCAGCGCCGGGGCCATCAGGCCGAGCGGGGCGGCGGCGCCGAACCAGACGGAGGCGCAGCCGTGTTCGCGCAGCAGCTCGGCGGCCCGGCGGGTGACGCGCGGGGTCGGCAGCAGCATCGTCGTCCGGTCGCGGACCACGGGGTAGGGCTGCTCGGCGTCGAAGGCGGCGGTGGCCGCCGCGCCCTCCTCGCCGCGCTTCCAGGTGGAGGCGTAGACGACGACCCTCTCGGGATCCAGCCGCAGCGCCATGTTGTGCAGGAACGCCTGGATGCCACCGGGGCGGGGCGGGAAGTCGTTGGTCACGATCAAGGTCTTGTCCATCGCCGCCGACAGTACCGAACGGCCGCGCTTCACCGCTGACGCCCTCTCCCGACGGCATCATGAACGGCCGGAGGGGGCGGCCGGGGACGAGCGACGACGAGGGCGGCGATGACGACGGGACGAGCACCCACCGGCACCGGGCCGTGGCCGTACGCGGTCTGGGCGTTGACCCGCGGCTGGCTGCTGGCCTGCGTGTTCAAGGTGGTCACGGTGGCGGGCCCGGACGTCACGGTGGACGTCTCGGTGATCTACCGGGGCTGGTACGAGGTCCTGCTGACCGGCACGTACCCGCTGGACGACGTCACCTGGCAGTACCCGCCGGGGGCGGCCCTGGCGATCCTCTCCCCCGCCCTGCTGCCGTCCTGGGAGTACGCGACCGCGTTCTTCGTCCTGGTGCTGGTCTGCGACGCGCTGGTGCTGGGGCTGCTGCTGTACGCGGGGCGGCGGCCGGGCATACGGGCGGCGGGCGCCTGGGTGTGGGTCGCGGGGGTGCCGCTGCTGGGCCCGACGGTCTACGCCCGCTACGACCTGATGGTGACGGCGGTCGCGGTGGCGGCGCTGCTGGCGGGCGTGCGCCGGCCCCGGGCGCTGGGGGCGCTGGCCGCGTTCGGTGCGCTGTTGAAGGGGTGGCCGGCGCTGCTGCTGGTGGGGGTGCGGAAGGGGCGTCCGACCCGGGCGGCCTGGACCTCGGCGGCGCTGAGCGCGGCGGGTCTGACGGTGGCGTTCGCGCTGTGGATGCCCGGGGCGTTCGCGTTCCTGGCCTTCCAGCGGGACCGGGGCACCGAGATCGAGTCGCTGGGGGCGCTGGTCTTCCACATCGCCCGGCAGTTCGGCTGGGCGGGGCGGGTGGAGCTGCGCTACGGCTCGGTGGAGTTCGTGGGGCCGCACGTGGAGCTGGTGTCGGCGCTGGCGCTGGGGCTCGCGGTCCTGGCGCTGGGCTGGCTGCTGCTGTGGCGGCTGCGGGCGCGCCTCTTCGCGGTGCGCACTCCGGCCGAGGCGGCGTTCACGGCGGTGCTGCTGTTCACGGTGACCAGCCGGGTGATCAGCCCGCAGTACGTGGTGTGGCTGGTCGGTCTGGCCGCGGTGTGCCTGGTGTTCCGGGGGACGGCGATGGCCCTGCCCGCGGTCCTGGTGCTGGTGGCGGCGGGGGTGACGCTGCTGGAGTTCCCGATCGGCTTCGGGAGTGTGGTGGCGAGCGAAGCGTGGGGCGTGACGCTCCTGGTCGTACGGAACGGGCTGCTGGTGGCGGCCTCGCTGATCGCGGCGCGGCGGCTGTGGCGGTCGACGGTGCCGGACCGGCCGGTCGGGCCGCGTGCGGAGGCCGCGCGGGGAGCGGCCGGGGGTCAGCCGAGCCGGGTGGCGAGGTAGTCGCGCCAGTCGGCGGTGAACTGCTCCAGGGTGGTGTCGAGCACCGCCTTCAGGGCCTTCTCCACCGCTCCCTCGCGCCCGTCGTGCGCGCCGACGGTCTCGTAGAAGGCGATCAGCCTCTCCTTGCCCCAGCGCTCGGCGATCAGCTCGCAGGCCAGCCAGCCGCCCTCGTACGCCCCCGCGAGCTTCGCCGGGTCGCCGTCGAAGCCGAAGTCCGGGTCGGCGGGGAGTTCGGCGGGGGTCCGGCCGCCGCGGACGGCCTCGGCCAGTTCGGGGGCGATGGTGTCGGCGGCGCGGTCCTCGCCCCGGTAGGCGGTCCAGTCGGCGAAGCCCTCGGAGAGCCAGACGGGGGTGGCGGTGGAGGTGCTGGTCCGGGTGGCGACATGGGTCGTCTCATGGGTCAGGACGATCCGCTGTCCGAAGCTGCCCAGGGTGGCGTACGCCTGTGGGTTGACGATCACCCGGTCGGCGATGGCGGGGCGCTCGCCGGTGCCGCCGACCTCGCCGGTGGTGACGGCGGCGATGCCCCGGTAGCTGGCCTCCGGCGAGCCGAGCAGCCCCGCCATGGACGCGACGGAGTCCGGGACGAGGACGACCACACGGCGGTTCCAGGGGCGCGGCCAGGCGTCCGAGACGGCCGGTACGGCGAGGTCCACGGTGTCGGCGATCTGCCGCAGCTCCTCCTCGCCCCGTCCTACGCCCAGGACGATGCTGTGGGCGCCCCGGACGACCTCCACGTCCCCCTGCTGCCACAGCTGCCCGGAGGCGCCCTTGGCGGGCCGGTCCGCGGTGATGTACCAGCGGTCGCCGTCGCGCATCAGCTCCAGGACGCGGCGGGTGGCGACCGGGGCGGTGTCGTAGCCGTCGATCCGGTAGCGGAGCTCCACCTCGGCGGTGGCCCACCGCCCGTCCTGCTCGGTGATGTCCTTGACGTCGTACGTCCACGACTTCAGCGGCACGTCGGCGAGGCGTTCCAGCTCGGTGCGCTGGGCGGCCCGCAACTTCGCCGCGTCCGGGGCGAGGCCGTCGAGGTAGCCCGCCGGGTCGTGGGCGAGGACGGCCGCGGCGCGGCGCTCCAGGGTGGCGTCGAGGGCCCCGGTGGTGAGGAGGGGGTCCGGGTCGGTGGAGGCCGTGCAGGCGGACGCGGTCAGGAGCGCGGCGAGCAGCAGGCCCGCCGCACGCCGCCGTCCCCGGGGGTCTCCCCCGCGCGCGTCACGTTCTCGTACGGCCACCCTGCCGATCGTACGGTCAGATCCGGGTGACGGAGGAGACGGGCATCATGCCGACCGGATCGTAGCGGACCGCGGCGCCCGGGTAGGGGGCGTGGATGACCTGGCCGTTGCCGACGTACATGCCGATGTGGCTGGCGTCCGCCCGGTAGGCGACGAGGTCGCCGGGCTGTGCCTGGGAGAGGGGCACCATGCGGCCCGCGTAGCGCTGGGCCTGGGAGGTGCGGGGCAGGCTCACCCCGGCCTGGGCGTAGGCCCACTGCATCAGGCCGGAACAGTCGAATCCGGAGGGCCCGTTGGCGCCCCAGACGTACGGTTTCCCGAGTGCCCGGTGGACGGCGGCGACGGCGGCGACGGCGCGGGCCGAGCCGGGGGCGACGCCGGAGAGGTCGGGCAGTGTTTCGCGGCCGGAGCGGGAGGCCCGGTCGAAGGAGGCGCGGTCCTCGGGCGGCAGCGAGTCGAGCAGCCGGCGGGCCTCGCGGAGCTTGGACTCGACGGCGCGCTTGTGCCGGCTGACGGCGGCCCGGTTGCGCTCCAGGTCGGTCAGGGCTCGGGTGGTCTCGGCGCGGTTCTGGGCGAGTTTTCGCTGCGCGTGCCGCAGTTTGTCCAGGGTCATCGCCTGACGGGCGCCCGCCCGGTCGAGGGCGGCGGCCTGCTCCAGGTAGGTGTCCGGGTCGGCGGAGAGCAGCAGGGCGACCGACGGGTCGATGGAGCCGGTGCGGTACTGGGCGCCCGCCATCGCGCCGAGCGCGTTGCGCATCTCGTTGACGCGTTCCTGGCCCCGGGCCGTGGCGTCCTGGGCGCGGTCCGCCTCGCCGCGCAGCACCTTCACGCGCTCCCCGGCCGCGTTGAACCGCTCGGTGGCCCGCTCGGCCTCCTCGTAGAGGCGGTCGACGGCGGCCTTGGCGCTCTCCCGGGTGTCCTTCGGGTCGGCGCTCGCCGGGGCCCCGGTCAGGGTGGCGGCCGCGGTGGCGGCGGCCGCCGAGACGACCGTGACCCGGACGCCTCTGGTGAAGCCGGACTGTGTGCAACGGCGATGGGACACCACTGGTAGCCGCACTCCCTTCCGCTGACGCGGTGGTGCGCAGTCCCTGCCACCCGGGCGGGCGGACGGAGTCCGGGAGCTGCGCAGCAGCCAGACAGTAATCGGACGACTACGCGGCGGCCAAAGACCGCGCCGGTGGCGCAGGACGGGCCCGGAAGCCGCCGCCCCGCCGGTGACCTTGGTCTCCGGCGGGGCGGGGGCGTCAGTGCGGGGCGCGGCGATTCCCTCGTTCGGGCGTGCCATGGTGTGCCGCCCGGAGCGGACCGGTCAGACGCGGACGCCGAACTGGAAGGTGCCCATGTAGTCCATCGACTCGTAGCGGACGACGGTGCCCGGCTTCGGGGCGTGCAGGATCTGGTTGTTGCCGGCGTAGAAGCCGACGTGCGACAGGCCGTTGAAGAAGACCAGGTCGCCCGGCTTGAGCTGGCTGCGGCCGATCCGCTGGCCGTCGTGCTGCTGGGTGTACGTGGTCCGGGAGATGTGGACGTTCGCCTGGGCGAAGGCCCACTGGGTCAGCCCGGAGCAGTCGTAGGAGTTGGGGCCGGAGCCGCCGGAGACGTACGGCTTGCCGATCTGCGTGGCGGCGGCGGCCAGGGCGGCGGCGCCGCGGTTGGACGCGGGGGCCTCGTTGCCGAGTTCGACCCGGTCGCTGGCGGCACGGCTGGCGCGCTGCTCGTCCTGCTGCATCTTGGCCCGCTCGGCCTGCGTCAGCGTGTTGAGGAGCCGCTGGGCGTCGGCCAGCTTGCCCTGGTACTTCTTCTTGTTCTCGCCGAGGGCCTTGCGGACGTCGGCGAGGTCGCCGAGCTTGTCCTGGGCCTCCTTGCGCTGCTGGGCGAGGGTGCGCTGCTTGGACTGGATCTTCTGCAGCGCCTCGGTCTGCTTGACCGTCAGCTGGTCGAGCGCGGAGGCCTGGTCCAGGAAGCTGTCCGGGTCCGAGGCGAGGAAGAGGGCGACCGACGGGTCGATGCCGCCGGAGCGGTACTGCGCGGTGGCGATCGAACCCAGCTCGGTGCGGAGCGTGTTGAGCTCGGCCTGGCCGCGGGCGACCTTGTCCTGGAGCGCGTCGACTTCCTTCTTCAGGTTGTCCTGCTGCTCCTTGGCCCCGTTGTACTTCTCGGTGGCGGCCTCGGCCTCGTGGTAGAGCTTGTCGACCTTCGCCTTGACTTCGCTCTTGCTCGGCTTGGGGTCGGCGTGGGCGGCCTGGGAGGTCAGGGCCACGGCCGCGGCGGCGGTCGCGGTGAGCACGGTCACGCGGGTGCGGCTCGGCTGCTTGGGACGACGGTGGGACGCCACGAAGGCGAGCTCCTTCTTCCTCAGAGCCGCCTACCGGGCTTGTGGGGGACAGAATCCCCGGCTCCGTGCACATGACGGACTCGGCGGTTCCTTCGCCGTCACCCCCAATGGGTGATCAACCGTGCGAAGGTTCGAGGCCTGACCCTAGTGACCATCTTGTGATCAGTTCAAATCCTCACAGGAATTTTCTCGTCACACCAGGCAACTCTTTACTCTCACCCCACCGGGTGTAGCGGCGACTTGACGGTACGTTCCCAGAAAACCGGCATGTCACACATGACACCCAAACCCCTTTAGACGCGCGAAAGGCGCTTGAGGAGCAACACGGACGCAACCGGTCGCGCCCCGGCCTTCGCCACACCGTCCGCCACCTCGCGGTCGGTGGAGACGACCACCACGGGCCGCCCGGCCGGTTCCGCACGGGCCAGTTGACGGATCACCTCGTCCGCCGTGACGCCGGGCTTGCTGAACAGCACCCGTACGCCGCGCGGCGGGGCGAGCAGCACCGGGGCGGCCAGTTCGGCCCCGTCGAAGACACAGGTCATCTCCGCGCCGGTCTGGGCCGCGAGCACCGAGAGCCCGCCCAGCAGCCGCAACCGCTGCTTCTCCAGCGGCATCTGGGGATAGCCGGTCTTGGTGACGTTGTAGCCGTCCACGATGAGATGCGCCTGCGGCAGCGCCAGCAGCTGGTCCAGCAGCGCCGGGTCGGTCTCCGAAAGGGCGCGCGCGGCAATGTCCTTGGGCGACATCCGGCCCGGCTCCAGCGCGTCCACGGTGTCGGCGGGATGGGTGGTCGCCGGAGGGAGCGCCAGCTCCCGCCGGAGCCCCGAGGCCGCGTCCAGCACGGTGTCCAGGAGCAGCCGCAGCCGCATGTCCTCCACCGAGCGGCCCTCCCGGGCGGCCCGGCGACTCGCCTCCAGGGCCGCCTCGGCCTCCCCCAGCCGCGCCTTGAGCCGGCGCGACTCGCTCTCCAGGGCGGAGAGCTGGGCGGCCGACTCGGCCCGTACGGCGTCGGCCTCGGCGGCGCTGCGGCGCAGGGCCGCCTCACCGCGCTTCACCTCGCTGAGCGCGCTCCGCAGCTTGCGGTGCAGCGACTCGGACTCCTTGCGGGCCGCCTCCAGCTCGGTGCGCAGCCGCTCGGTCTCGGTACGGGTGTGGGCGCGGGCCCGCTCCAGCTCCTCGCGCAGGTGGTCCCGTTCCCGACGGGTCTCCTCGTCGGCCCGCTCCGCGTCGGCGCGCTGGACCTCCTCGCCGGCCGACTCGACCAGCTTGACCCAGCCGGCCGGGCGCAGCACGTAGGCGGCCGCGGCCACGTCGAGGGGGTCGGCGGCGGCGGGCGGCGCGCCCGCCTCCAGCGCACCGGTCAGCTCGGGCTGGGACTGGCCGAGCCGCTCACCGATGCGCTGCCGGAAGACGGCGTCGCTCTCCAGCGCGGCGGCCATCGCGTTCCCCGCGAACTTCGCCCGCCGGGTCGGGGTGAACCGGGCGTACTGCCGCAGCTGGGCGGGCAGTTCGGCGACGGTCAGGGCGCCGAAGGCGTCCGACACCAGCGCGATCACCCGCCGTCGCACACCCTCGGGCAGCGGACGGCCGAGCACCTCTGCACCGCCGCCGGCCTCATCGGCCGGTCCGGCGCCGCTGGTCGGCTGATCCACCGTCCGTCACCCCATATATGTCGAAGGGTGCGCTCCCTCAGGAAGCGGCACCCGGCCTGTCCACCAGTTCGATCTGGTCCACCGCGTTGCACCAACGGCAGCGGACCGACTCGATGGTCTCACTGACGACCTCCCGCTCCTCGACACTCGACTCACCGGCCAGGTCGAGGTGCACGTACTCCACGACCTTGGAGGAGCGGGTCACGTCGAAGCGCGTGAGGTTGCCGCACAGGGTGCAGCGCCAGCGGGTCGAGTCCGTCGGCAGGGGAACCGTCGTCATCGTTTGCGTCCTCTTTCGTCGTCTCCGGGAGCCCGCGCCGGGCGCGCCGCCGCGACTCCACCTGTCTACGTCAAGGATCTCGCGGTGCGCCGTCGAACTGCGGAAGTCCTGGCGTAACCCTACGGCCTCGCGTATAGGCATGGGCACGGCGAGGCGCTCCGTCCCGTTCTCGACCCGTACGTCATGCTCTGTACATGATCGAGTGGCGGCAGGCCGACTGGCGGACCACGGCGGGGAGGATCCGGGACGCGGCGGTGAGGAGCGGCGCCCCGGTCACGTACGGCCTGATCGGCGTCTGCGGGGTGGTCTTCCTGATCAGCCCGCTCTCCGGGTTCGGCGGCGCCGCCCACCGGAGCGAGGAGGCGCTGATCGCCGCGCAGGCCGCGTACTTCGAGCGGTGGGGGGTGATCCCGGCCGAGCTGTGGGAGGGCTCCGCGCACGCCCTGATCACCCCGTTCACGGCGCTGTTCGTGCACGGCAGCTGGCTGCACCTGCTGGGGAACCTGCTGTTCCTGTACGTGTTCGGCGCGATGGCCGAGGAGCGCATGGGGCGGGTGCGGTTCGCGCTGTTCTACGTGGGCTGCGGCTATGTGGCGCTGGTCTGCTACGCGGCGGCGCACGCGGATTCCGGGCAGACGCTGGTCGGGGCGTCGGGGGCGATCTCGGCGGTGCTGGGCGCGTTCCTGTACCTCTTCCCCAAGGCCCGGGTGACCAGCCTGTTCCCGTTCCTCTTCTTCCTGCCGCTGCGCTTTCCCGCCTGGATCGTGCTGATCTTCTGGTTCGCCCTCCAGTGGGCGGCGGCGCAAGGGGCGGACGCGGGGCCGGGCGTGGCGTATCTGGCGCATGTGGCCGGGTTCGCGGCGGGGTTCCTCTGCGCCTGGGTGGGCTATGGGCGGAGGGCTAGAGTGAAGGTTCCAGCCACCGAGGGAGACAGCCAGCCGTGATCACCGCGATCGTGCTCATCAAGACCAGTGTGGACCGGATTCCGGAGATCGCCGAGTCCATCGCCGCGCTGGACAGTGTCAGCGAGGTCTTCTCCGTCACCGGCACCTACGACCTGATCGCCATGGTCCGGGTAGCCCGCCACGACGACCTCGCCGATGTCATCCCCGGCCGGATCAGCAAGATCCCGGGCGTCGAGGGCACGGACACCCATGTGGCGTTCCGTACGTACTCCCAGCACGACCTGGAAGCGGCCTTCGCCATCGGCCTCGACGCGTAACTCCGGCACCCCTCGGCCGGGGGCGGGCAGCGCGCCCGTCCCCGGCCGACGTGGTTTCCGGGCCTCAGACCCGCGCGGCCTCGCCGCGGTCCGGGACGCAGCGGCCGTCCTCGGTGCGGTACTTCCACTGGGCGCCCTCGCGCACCAGCTCAAGGACCGCGCGCAGGAAGCGGTCGATGTGCTCGTCGGGCGTACCGGCCCCGAAGCTCACCCGGATGGCGTTGAGCGACCTCCCCCGGCCTTCGGCCGGAGGGACCCCCACCTCGCTCCGCTCGCCCGGCCCGGCCTCGGGCGCGCCGCACTCCCCCGGCTCCTGCGGGTCGCCGCCGAGGAGGGTGCGCACGAGCGGATGGGCGCAGAAGAGGCCGTCGCGGACGCCGATGCCGTACTCGGCGGAGAGGGCGGCGGCGAAGTGCGAACTGTTCCAGCCGCGCACGACGAAGGAGATGACGCCGACCCGGGGCGCGTCGTCGCCGAACAGCGAGAGCACCCGCACCTCGGGGACCTCGGCGAGCCCTTCGCGCACCCGGGAGACCAGCTCCTGCTCCCGGGCGACCAGGTTGTCGAAGCCCGCCTCGGTGAGGGCCTTGCAGGCGGAGGCGATGGCGTGGACGCCGATGACGTTGGGCGAACCGGCCTCGTGGCGGGCGGCGGTGGTGTGCCAGTCGACGTCCACGCCGCCGTCGGCGCGCCGCGCGACCTTGCGGGACGCGCCGCCGCCGGCGAGGTACGGCTCGGCGGCCCGGAGCCAGTCGGCGCGGCCGGCCAGGACCCCGGAGCCGAACGGCGCGTACAGCTTGTGGCCGGAGAACGCGACCCAGTCGACGTCCAGTTCGGCGATGTCGACGGGGTGGTGCGGGGCGAGCTGGGCGGCGTCCAGGACGATGCGGGCGCCGTGGGCGTGGGCGGCGGCGGCCAGTTCCCGCACGGGCCACAGCTCACCGGTCACGTTGGAGGCGCCGGTGACGCAGACGAGGGCGGGGCCGTAGGGGTCGCGGTCGGCGAGCGCGCGCTCCAGGGTCTCGACGGCCTGGCCCGGGGTGCGGGGTGCGTCGAGGTAGGTGACCCGGGCGTTCCGCCAGGGCAGCAGGGAGGCGTGGTGCTCGGTCTCGTACACGAAGACCTGGCAGTTCGCGGGGAGCGCGGCGGCCAGCAGGTTGAGGGAGTCGGTCGTGGAGCGGGTGAAGACCACCTGGTCCTCGGCGCGGCAGCCGAGGAACTCGGCGACCGTGCGGCGGCTGTTCTCGAAGAGGTCGGTGGAGAGCTGCGAGAGGTAGCCGGCACCGCGGTGGACGCTGCCGTAGTACGGGGCGTACGCGGCGACGTCGTCCCAGACCCGCTGGAGGGCCGGCGCGCTGGCGGCGTAGTCGAGCGCGGCGTAGGTGACCTCACCGCCGGTGACGAGCGGAACGGTGACGTCCCGCCCCAGAACGGTCAGGGCGGCACAAACCGACGGGCCGAGGGCAGCGGTGGAGACAGACATGGCGAACTCCCGTAACAGGCAGGCGAAACCCACGCGCCCGCGGATACGCGGCGGCGCGGAGAGAAAAGGAAAAGGGTGCGCTGAAGAAGGGCGGTCGGCCCTAACGCATTCGCTTGCTCACAAGAGGCTCCCTAGGGACCAGGACCCCGGGGGCTGACATCCACTGGATGCCGAGGGGCCCGCGCTTGCCGCAGACCTCGCTGCCTGCGGCCTGGTCTTCACCCGGGGCACCCCGCCACGGACGGAGGGTTGCCGGACAGCGGGCCGGGGCCGTAGTCGCTGTCACTCATGACCTGCGCAGCATCTTGCCATACGTAGGCACACGCGCAAGGGCGCAGTCCGGATTCCGGACTGCGCCCTGCCTCACACCATGTGCCCCGGGGGTCGCCCTCAGGCGTTGCTGGCCGTCACCCAGCGCTCCAGGGCCCTCTTGGCCGCCCCCGAGTCGATGGACTCGGCCGCCACCGCGATCTTCGCCGCGAGCTGCTCGGTCAGCGTGCCGGGGCCGGGGTCCAGGGCGACCAGCGCCGCCGCCGTGTTGAGCAGCACCGCTTCCCGTACCGCGCCCGTCTCACCGTCCAGCAGGCGGCGGGCCACATCGGCGTTGTACGAGGCGTCGGCGCCGCGCAGCGCCTCGACCGGGACGATGGGCAGCCCGACGTCCCGCGGATCGAACACCTCCTCGCGGACCGCGCCGTCGCGCACCACCCAGACCCGGGAGGTGGCGGTGGTGGTCAGCTCGTCGAGCCCGTCGTCGCCGCGGAAGACGAGGGCGGAGTTGCCCCGTTCGGCCAGCACGCCCGCGACGATGGGCGCCATCCGGGCGTCGGCCACCCCGACGGCCTGGGAGCGCACCTGGGCCGGGTTGGTGAGGGGGCCCAGGATGTTGAACGTGGTCTGCGCGCCGAGCTCCTTGCGGGCCTTGGCGGCGTACCGCAGAGCGGGGTGGAACTTCACGGCGAAGCAGAAGGTGATGCCGGCCTGCTCGGCTACCTCGACCACCCGGCGCGGGGTCAGCTCCAGGTTGACGCCGAGCTTCTCCAGTACGTCGGAGGAACCGCTCGCGGAGGACGCGGCCCGGTTGCCGTGCTTGACGACCTTGGCGCCGGTACCGGCGATGACGATCGCGGACATGGTGGAGATGTTGACGGTCTTGGCGAGGTCGCCGCCGGTGCCGACGATGTCGACGGTGCGGCCGGGCACCTCGATGGTGTTGGCGTGGGCGTACATCGCGCGGACCAGGCCGGTGACCTCGTCGACGGTCTCGCCCTTGGCCCGCAGCGCCACGGCGAACCCGGCGATCTGCGCGTCGGTCGCCTCGCCGCTCATGATGCGGTCCATGGCCCAGGCGGTCTCCTGGGAACTGAGGTTCTCGCCGCGCAGCAGGGGGTTCAGGAGGCCGGGCCAGGAGCGGTCCGCCACGCTGTCGCCGCCGTTCGGGGTCACAACGTTCATGGTCCGCTCCAGGGTCCACAGCCGGTAAGAAGGGTCGGGCTCCACCCTATCCAGCCCCGGGGACCGCGAAGAGCCCCGTCCAGCGAATGGACGGGGCTCTCGCGGTGGCGATCAGGTCAGGCGATCAGTGGTGGCCGTGGCCCTCGCTGATCTCCTTGTACTCCTCGGCGGTCGCCTTGGGGATCTGGTTCCCGTCGGCGAAGTAGCCCCTGCTGAGCTTGGCGCGCAGCTTCTGGACCGGGGAGATCTTGCGCTTGACGCCGTTCTCGTCGACCGCGGGGCCGAGTTCGAGCGGCTTGTACTGCTCGTGCGCCGTGAGCGTGTGCAGCTGCTCCGGGCTGAGCGGCTCGTGGATCTCCACGAACTCACCGTGCGGCAGGCGCTTGATGATGCCGGTCTCGCGACCGTGCAGCACCTTCTCCCTGTCGCGGCGCTGGAGGCCGAGGCAGATCCGCTTGGTGACGATGAACGCGATGACCGGTCCGACGAAGAAGAAGATCCGGACGAACCAGGTGATCGAGTTGATCGACAGGTGGAAGTGCGTGGCCCACAGGTCGTTTCCACCGCCGACGAGACCGACGAAGTACGCCGTGATCCAGGCGACTCCGAGGCCCGTACGGGTCGGGGCGTTGCGCGGGCGGTCCAGGATGTGGTGCTCGCGCTTGTCGCCGGTGATCCAGGACTCGACGAACGGGTACATCGCGATGACACCGAGCACCAGACCGAAGGCGACCAGCGGGATGAACACCCCGAGGGCGAGTGTGTGGCCCCACAGGTTGATCTCCCAGCCCGGCATCACACGCACCAGACCCTCTGCGAAGCCCATGTACCAGTCGGGCTGGGCGCCGGTGGACACCTGGTCGACCCGGTACGGGCCGAGCGCCCAGATGGGGTTGATCGTGGCGATGGCCGAGATGATCGCGATGACGCCGAAGACGAGGAAGAAGAACCCTCCGGCCTTCGCCATGTACACGGGCAGCAGCGGCATGCCGACGACGTTCTTGTTGGTCCGGCCGGGACCCGCGAACTGCGTGTGCTTGTGGTAGAAGACCAGGATCAGGTGGGCCACCAGCAGGCCGAGCATGATGCCCGGCAGCAGCAGGATGTGGATCGAGTAGAACCGGGCCACGAAGTCGTGGCCGGGGAACTCGCCGCCGAACAGGAACATCGAGATGTACGTACCGACGATCGGCACGGACAGGATCGCGCCCTGGGTGAAGCGGACACCCGTACCGGAGAGCAGGTCGTCCGGGAGGGAGTAGCCGGTGAACCCGGTGAACATGCCGAGCACGAACAGCAGGAAGCCGAACAGCCAGTTGATCTCGCGCGGCTTGCGGAAGGCGCCCGTGAAGAAGACGCGCATCATGTGCACGAACATGCCGGCCAGGAAGATCAGCGCGGCCCAGTGGTGGATCTGCCGGACGAGCAGACCACCGCGGACCTCGAAGCTGATCTTCAGGGTCGAGGCGTAGGCCTCGGACATCCGGATGCCCTGCATGGGCTCGTACGGACCGTGGTAGACGATCTCGCCCATGCTCGGCTGGAAGAACAGCGTCAGATACACACCCGTGAGGATGATGATGATGAAGCTGTAGAGGCAGACCTCACCGAGCATGAAGGACCAGTGGTCCGGGAAGATCTTGCGCATGTTGGCCTTGGCCAGGCCGTAGATGCCCAGCCGGCCGTCCGCCCAGTCGGCAACCCGCTCACCGGCCGGAGCCTTGCGCCCGCTCGCCGGTTCGGCGGCGGAGGGGTTTTTCGTCGCAGTACTCATCCGCGCTCCCAGAAGGCAGCACCGACGGGCTCGTCGAAGTCGCCGAGCGCCTCGAGGTTGCCCTCGCTGTTGACACCGATCCGCAGCTGCGGAAGCGGGTGGCCGGCCGGACCGAAGATGACGCGAGCGCCGTCGGAGAGGTCGAAGGTGGACTGGTGGCACGGGCAGAGCACGTGATGCGTCTGCTGCTCGTACAGGCTGATCGGGCAGCCGACGTGGGTGCAGATCTTGGAGAACGCGACGATGCCCTCGTGGGCCCAGTCACGCTGGCGCTTGTCCTTGATGTCGCCCGGCTCGATGCGGACGATCATCAGGGCGGCCTTGCCGATCTGCGTCTGGAAGTCGTGCGCCTCCGGGTCGAGCCCCTCGGGCATGGCGAAGGCCAGCGACCCGACGGTGATGTGCTCGGGGCGCAGCGGCTTCATCGTGTTCATGTTGATGAGCTCCTTGCCCTCCGCCCAGAGGGTCTTGCGGAGCTTCTTCTCCGGCAGCGGACCGAGGTCGCGCAGCAGCACCACACCGGAGAGCGGCACCAGGGCCAGCGCACCGAACATGGTGTTGCGGATCAGCTTGCGGCGCCCGATCGCGGACTCCTCGGCACCGGCCTTGAAGTCGGCCATGACCTGGGCCTTGACCTCGGGCGTGGCCTCGATCGGGTGACGCTCGGCGGCGACCTCGACGTCGGACATCAGGGTGCGCGCCCAGTGGACGGCTCCCGCGCCGATGAAGAAGAGCGCCGCGCCCAGGGTGAGACCCAGGGAGAAGTTGAGCGGGCTCACATGGCCGAACGGCCAGATGTAGACGATCTTGTCCACCGGGAAGATGACGTAGGAGGCGATGAAGCCCACCGTCGCCAGCATCGAGAGGGTGAACATGAGCGCGACGGCCCGCTCGGAGCGTTTCGCGGCGCGTTCGTCGAGGTCCTGGATGCGCGGCTGGTGGGCCGGCAGCCCCGGGTCGGCGAACGGGTCGTCCGTACCCTCGACCGCGCCGTGCGCGTTCTCCTGCACTGCGGGCAGGCTGTCTTCTGGAATCTGTTGGCTACTCATGACTTCTTGGCCTTAGCGGTGTGGGCCGCGACCCAAACGGCGACTGCGACGAGCGCGCCGAGCCCGAAGATCCAGGCGAACAGACCTTCGCTGACCGGACCGAGGCCGCCGAGGGCCAGACCGCCGGGGCTCTCCGTCTCGTCACCGTTCACGGACTCGATGTACGCGATGATGTCCTTCTTCTCCTGCTCCGGCATCACCGTGTCGGGGAAGGAGGGCATGCTCTGCGGGCCGGTCTGCATGGCCTCGTAGATGTGCTTCGAGCTCACACCTTCGAGGTCCGGTGCATACTTGCCCTCCGTCAGGGCTCCGCCCTTACCGGTGAAGTTGTGGCACTGGGCGCAGTTGGTGCGGAACAGCTCGCCGCCGTTGGCGACGTCCGCGCCCGCCGGGTCGACCTGCTTGTCGGTCGGGGTGACCGGACCGGCGCCGAGCGACGCGACGTACGCCGCGAGCTGGTCGATCTCAGCCTGGCTGTAGATGACCTTCTTCTTCGGTACCTGGGCGCCCGGCTGCTGCGCGGGCATGCGGCCCGTACCGACCTGGAAGTCGACGGCGGCGGAGCCCACGCCCACGAGGGACGGCCCGTCGGTGGTGCCCTGACCGCCGGTTCCGTGGCAGCTGGCGCAGCCTACGGCGTAGAGCTTCTTGCCCTCTTCGATGGCGAGGGACTGGGCGGTTTCATCGGCCTGCGCCTTGCCCGCAGGCGCAAACGCGGCGTACAGCCCCCCGGTAGCCGCCAGCGCGAGGAGTAGTACGACGACCGCCGCCAGCGGATGGCGTCGTCGTGCGGAGAGCTTTTTCACGGATTACCCCGGTGTCAGGATCTTCTGCGTCGATGGTGGGCGGGTGCGAGCCCGGTTACTTGATCATGTAGATCGTTGCGAACAGGCCGATCCATACGACATCGACGAAGTGCCAGTAGTAGGACACGACGATGGCGGCGGTGGCCTGATCGTGGGTGAACCTCTTGGCCGCATACGTTCTGCCGAGGACCAGCAGGAAGGCGATGAGACCGCCTGTCACGTGCAGACCGTGGAAGCCGGTGGTCAGGTAGAACACCGAGCCGTACGGGTCGGACGAGAGGGAGAGCCCCGCGTCCTTGACCAGCTCGGTGTACTCCAGGACCTGGCCGCCGATGAAGATCGCACCCATCACGAACGTGATGATGAACCAGGTGCGGAGCTTCTTCACATCGCCCCGCTCGGCGGCGAAGACGCCGAGCTGGCAGGTGAGTGAGGAGAGCACCAGGATCGTGGTGTTCGTCGCCGAGAACGGGAAGTTCAGATGATCGGACATCTCCTTCCAGTAATCGGGTCCCATCACCGATCGCAGGGTGAAGTACATCGCGAAGAGGGCCGCGAAGAACATCAGCTCGGAACTCAACCAGATGATGGTTCCGACGCTGGTGAGGTTCGGCCGATTGACCGACGGGTGCGCGTGCCCGGTTTCTACTGTCGTTGCTGTCGCCACGACCGACATTATGTCGGTCGCTTATCCCGCCCTCACCCCGGGGGGTGCCGTTCGGTGTGTCCGTACCGTCGGCAGGGGTCCCGCCCTGCGCCGAACGGCCCATCGGATCGTCGTCATTACCGGTGCTGACGGCCGGTCGGGCGGAGTACGATCCGCGCATCGGTTCATGCCCCGAGAGCCCCGACGACGTCGATGTCACGGAGGAACAATGCAGGCGACCGCCACGGTCCTGGTCTACAGCGACGACGCCAACATCCGCGAGCAGGTGAGGCTGGCAGCCGGTCGCAGGCCTGCCGCGGACGTCCCACCGGTGGAGTTCCTGGAGTGCGCGACGCTCCCGGCCGTCCTGAAGGCGCTGGACGGCGGCGGCATCGACGTGTGCGTGCTGGACGGGGAGACGGCTCCCGTCGGCGGCATGGGCGTCTGCCGCCAGATCAAGGACGAGATCTTCCGCTGCCCGCCGGTCCTCCTGCTGATCGGCCGCCCGCAGGACGCGTGGCTGGCCACCTGGAGCCGCGCGGAGGCCGCTGTGACGCTGCCGGTGGACCCGGTCGAGTTCGCCGACGCCCTGGCGGCACTGCTGCGCAAGCGGCTCGCCGTGGAGGCCTGAGAGCCTCCTGAGGCGCACAGAAGCCCCCACGGCCCGCAGGGGGCGTGGGGGCTTCTCGGCGACTTCGCGGGCCCTGCCCGGTCATACGTGGGGCCGCAGCCGGGCGGTCCGGAGCGTCCGCGGGCTGTCCGGCACCCCTTCGTGCAGCGCGCTGCCCTGCTGCCACTTCTCCCAGGAGAGGTTCCAGTCGCCGAACCCGTTGCCGAACGGGTCCATGTCCTCGCCCTGGCTGCCGACGACCTTGACGATGTCGCCCTCGCGTACGGTGTCGAAGAACCATTCGGCGTTGCTCGTGCTCATGCCGGTGCAGCCGTGGCTGACGTTGGCGTTGCCCTGGGAGCCGGTGGACCAGGGGGCGGCGTGGACGTACTCGCCGCTCCAGGTCACCCGGGTGGCCCAGTAGACCGGCAGGTCGTAGGACTCCGAGGAGCCGGCGGCGATGCCGATGGACTCGCCGCGCATGCGGACGAACTGCTCCTTGGCGAGCACCACCTTGACCCCGTTGCGGGTGGAGAATCCGGGCTTGCCGGTGGTGACCGGAATGGTATTGATCACTTCTCCGTTGCGGTACACCGTCAGGCTGTGGTTCGCGGCGTCGGTGATGGCCTCGATCCGGTCGCCGGTGGTGAGCTTGAGGGGCTTGGCCTCGGCTCCGTAGAGCGCGTTGGTCACCTTGATGCCGGCCAGGTTGGAGCGCACCTCGATGGTGGCGTTCGCCGGCCAGTACTCCTTCGGACGGTAGTGCAGCTTCTTGTCGTCGACCCAGTACCAGGAGCCGGTGGTGGCCGGGGTGGAGCGGACCTTCAGGGCGCGCTCGACGGTGGCCCGGGACGCCTTGTCGGTGATCGGAGCGCTGAGTTCCGCTGTGATGGGCTGTCCGACGCCGTAGGTGCCCGCCTCCGGGCCGAAGGCGACCTTCAGCAGCTTCTTGGGCGAGGAGGTGTCGAAGGAGAGCGTACGGACGCCCGGGGCGCCGTCGCCGTTCTCGGTGGAGACCCTGACGGTGTATCCGGTGCCTGCCGCGAGCGGGGCGGTGGAGCGCCAGCGCCTGCCGTCGGCGGAGAGTTCGCCCGCGAGGTGGCGGCCGCCGGTGTCCACGGCGCTGACGTCGGTGATGCGCCCGTCGTCACCCTTGACGGTGACTTCCAGGGGCTTGTCGGGGTCGGCCTTCTCCTTGTCGGAGGGGCCGTTGAAGGAGATCTGGTCGCCCGCGTCGTAAGGCTTCGTGGAGAGCGGGTGGTCGTCGGGCGAGCCACAGGCGGTCGCACCCGCGACGAGGGTCACGACCAGGAGGGTGCAGCTCACTGCGGTGCGGATGCGCGGCGTGTGGTTCATGCGCTCCACGCTAGGAAGACTCCTCCGTTCCAGCGCGTTCAGTGACTGCAAACGGGCGAAAGGCCCGCGTCGCTTGCGGCGGCGCGGGCCTTTCGTGGTGTAGCGCGTGTCACCGCCCGGGCGGTGGCACGGGGTGCGGTGTCACTGGGTGCGGTTCTCGCCCCGGTAGTACTCGAAGACCCAGCCGAAGAGGCCGATCAGGAGCAGGGGGGCGGAGAAGTAGAGCAGCCACCAGCCGAAGACGACGCCCAGGAAGGCGAAGGCCCCGCCGACCGCCAGGGAGAGCGGCTGCCAGCTGTGCGGGGAGAAGAACCCCAGCTCGCCCGCCTCGTCGGCGACATCGGCTTCCTTGTTGTCCTGGGCCATCGCGTCGACCCGGTTGGCCGTGAAGGCCAGGTAGAAGCCGATCATGATGGCCAGGCCGAAGGCCAGGAAGAGGGCGGTGGTGCCGACCGGCTCCTTCGACCACACGCCGTACACGACGGCCATGCCGAGGATGAAGACGCTCAGCCAGATGAACATCTGTCCCTGGATCTTCACTTGCCTGCCTCCTTGCCGCCGGCCAGGGCCTTGTCCGACTCGGAGTCATGGCCGAGCTGCTCCAGCGCGGTGATCTCCGGGTGGTGCAGGTCGAACGCCGGGGATTCGGAGCGGATCCGCGGCAGGGTGAGGAAGTTGTGCCGCGGCGGCGGGCAGGAGGTCGCCCACTCCAGCGAACGGCCGTAACCCCACGGGTCGTCGACCTCGATCTTCTTGCCGTACTTCGCGGTCTTCCAGACGTTGTAGAAGAACGGGAGCATCGACAGACCGAGCAGGAACGAGGAGATCGTCGAGATCGTGTTCAGCGCGGTGAAGCCGTCGGCGTCGAGGTAGTCCGCGTAACGCCGCGGCATGCCCTCGGCACCGAGCCAGTGCTGCACCAGGAACGTGCCGTGGAAGCCCACGAACAGCGTCCAGAACGTGATCTTGCCGAGCCGCTCGTCCAGCATCTTGCCGGTGAACTTCGGCCACCAGAAGTGGAATCCGGAGAACATCGCGAAGACCACGGTGCCGAAGATGACGTAGTGGAAGTGCGCGACGACGAAGTACGAGTCGGAGACGTGGAAGTCCATCGGGGGCGAGGCGAGGATGACGCCGGTCAGACCACCGAAGGTGAAGGTGATCAGGAAGCCGACGGCCCAGAGCATCGGTGTCTCGAAGGACAACGACCCCTTCCACATCGTGCCGATCCAGTTGAAGAACTTCACGCCTGTTGGTACGGCGATGAGGAACGTCATGAAGGAGAAGAACGGCAACAGCACACCGCCGGTGACGTACATGTGGTGCGCCCACACCGTCACGGAAAGGCCGGCGATGGCGATCGTCGCGGCGATCAGACCGATGTAGCCGAACATCGGCTTGCGGCTGAAGACCGGGATGACCTCGGAAATGATTCCGAAGAACGGCAACGCGATGATGTACACCTCTGGGTGTCCGAAGAACCAGAAGAGGTGCTGCCAGAGCAGTGCGCCGCCATTGGCGGAGTCGAAGATATGCGCACCGAATTTACGGTCCGCCTCCAGCGCGAAGAGCGCGGCGGCCAGAACCGGGAAGGCCAGCAGGACCAGAACACCGGTCAGCAGGACGTTCCAGGTGAAGATCGGCATGCGGAACATCGTCATGCCGGGTGCGCGCATGCAGATGATCGTGGTGATGAAGTTGACCGAGCCGAGGATCGTGCCGAAGCCGGAGAAGGCCAGACCCATGATCCACATGTCGGCGCCGATGCCCGGCGAGCGGACCGCGTCGTTCAGCGGCGCGTAGGCGAACCAGCCGAAGTCGGCCGCGCCCTGCGGGGTGAGGAACCCGGCCACCGCGATGAGCGAGCCGAAGAGGTAGAGCCAGTACGCGAACATGTTCAGCCGCGGGAACGCCACGTCGGGCGCGCCGATCTGGAGCGGCATGATCCAGTTCGCGAATCCGGCGAACAGCGGCGTCGCGAACATCAGCAGCATGATCGTGCCGTGCATCGTGAACGCCTGGTTGAACTGCTCGTTCGACATGATCTGCGTGCCGGGACGAGCGAGCTCGGCGCGCATGAAGAGCGCCATGAGTCCGCCGATGATGAAGAAGGCGAACGACGTGACCAGGTAGAGCGTGCCGATCGTCTTGTGGTCAGTGGTGGTCATCCACTTGACGACGACGTTTCCGGGCTGCTTGCGCCGCACGGGCAGTTCGTCCTCGTACGAGTCGTCTGCCGGAGCGGCACCCTGAGGTTCGTTGAGGATGCTCACAGTTGGTTCTTCTCCGCATTCCTGGCCGGGTCCGTCTGCGCGATCCCTGCCGGCACGTAGCCCGTCTGACCCTTCTCAGCCAGCTCCTTGAGGTGCTGCTGGTAACGCTCCGGGGAGACGACCTTGACGTTGAAGAGCATCCGGGAGTGGTCGACGCCGCAGAGCTCGGCACACTTGCCCATGAAGGTGCCCTCGCGGTTGGGGGTCACCTCGAACACGTTGGTGTGGCCCGGAATGACGTCCTGCTTCATGAGGAACGGCACCACCCAGAAGGAGTGGATGACGTCACGCGAAGTGAGGACGAAGCGGACCTTCTCCCCCTTCGGCAGCCACAGGGTCGGACCCGGGTTGCCGTTCTGCGGGTTGCGGGTCCCGGGGATGCCCACGTCGTAGACGCCGCCGGCCCCCTCGGGGAAGTCCTTCTGGTACTTGTCGGGGATGGCGTTGAGCTCCTTGGGGACCTCGGGGCCCGCAGCGGGCTGGCCATCCACCTTCTCGATGTAGTTGAAGCCCCAGCTCCACTGGAAGCCGACCACGTTGATGGTGTGGGCCGGCTTGTCGGAGAGCTCGAGGAGCTTCGACTCATCACGCGCGGTGAAGTAGAAGAGCACCGAGACGATGATGAGGGGAACCACTGTGTACAACGCCTCGATGGGCATGTTGTACCTGGTCTGCGGAGGTACCTCCACCTTGGTCCGGCTACGCCGGTGGAAGAAGACGCTCCAGAGGATCAGCCCCCAGACAAGGACACCCGTGACGAGCGCTGCCGCCCACGAGCCTTGCCAGAGGGAGAGGATCCGAGGGGCCTCTTCCGTTACCGGGGTGGGCATACCGAGGCGGGGAAAATCCTCCCAGTTGTATGAACAACCGGAGGCCGTCGCCAGGACCAGGCCCGCAGTCAGCACCTGCGGCAGCTTCCGCCGCATCGGGCGCCGCGACGAGCGGTCGGAGCCGTTGGGACTCACGTAGCGCCTTCCCGAGAGTCTCGCCCGCACGGTCGGCGCGCCCGTATGTCTCTGGTCGGTCGCCGGCCCTGACGCGGGCAGGGGTTTGGATGTTTATGCGGACCAAACCCTACTGGACGCTATTTGGGGTCGCGCGGGGAGGGTGCCCAACGCGCCGCCGGACACCCCCTTGGGGTGGAATGCGGGGCTCCGGCCTCCATCTGACGCCCACTCGCCCGTCCGGGAGGAGCGGCCCCCGGCGAGGTCCGGCCGGGTGCGGGCTAGCGTGGCGGGGTGCCCTACTTCGATGCCGCCTCCGCCGCCCCCCTGCACCCCGTCGCACGCCAGGCCCTGCTTGCCGCGCTCGACGAGGGCTGGGCCGATCCCGCCCGCCTGTACCGGGAGGGGCGGCGGGCCCGGCTGCTCCTGGACGCGGCCCGGGAGGCGGCCGCGGAGGCCGTCGGGTGCCGCCCCGACGAGCTGGTCTTCACCTCGTCCGGGACCACGGCGGTGCACGCGGGAATTGCCGGGGCTCTTTCGGGCCGTCGGCGTGTCGGCCGCCATCTGGCCCACTCGGCTGTCGAACACTCGTCGGTGCTCCATGCGGCGGCGGCCCACGAGGCGGCGGGCGGTTCGTGCACCGAGGTCCCGGTGGACCGGTCCGGGGCGGTGGACCCGGCGGCGTACGCGGCGGCGCTGCGGGCGGACACCGCGCTGGCGTGTCTCCAGTCGGCCAACCACGAGGTGGGCACCGAGCAGCCGGTGGCCGAGGTCGCCGCGCTCTGCGCCGGGGCCGGGGTGCCGCTGCTGGTGGACGCGGCCCAGTCGCTCGGCTGGGGGCCGGTCCCGGCGGGCTGGTCGCTGCTGACGGCGAGCGCGCACAAGTGGGGCGGGCCGGCCGGGGTCGGGCTGCTCGCGGTCCGCAAGGGGACCCGCTTCTCGCCGCAGGGCCCGGGAGGGGAGCGGGAGGCGGGGCGGGCGCCGGGGTTCGAGAACCTCCCGGCGATCGTGGCGGCGGCGGCCTCGCTGCGCGCGGTACGGGGCGAGGCGGCGGCGGAGGCGGTGCGGCTGCGGGCCCTGGTGGACCGGATCCGGAGCGTGGTGGCCGAGCGGGTGCCCGATGTGGAGGTGGTGGGCGATCCGGTGCGGCGGCTGCCGCATCTGGTCACCTTCTCCTGTCTCTATGTCGACGGGGAGACCCTGCTGCACGAGCTGGACCGGAAGGAGTTCTCCGTATCGTCCGGTTCGTCCTGTACCAGCAGCACGCTGACGCCGAGCCATGTGCTCAAGGCGATGGGGGTGCTCTCGGAGGGGAACGTGCGGGTGTCGCTGCCGCGGGGCACGGCCGGGGCGGACGTGGACCGCTTCCTGGAGGTGCTGCCCGGGGTGGTCGCGGAGGTACGGGAGCGGCTCGGGGCGCCGGTGTCCGCGCCCCCCTCCCCCGCGCCCGCCGCGTCCCGGGTGGTCGACGCGCTGGGCCGCCGCTGCCCGATCCCGGTGATCGAACTCGCAAAGGTGATCGGGGAGGTAACGGTGGGCGCCACGGTGACGGTGCTCGCCGATGACGAGGCGGCGCGCCTGGACATCCCGGCCTGGTGCGAGATGCGCGGTCAGGAGTACGTGGGCGAAGAGCCGGCGGACCGGGGTTCGGCCTATGTGGTCCGCCGGCTCGGCTGAGTCAGAGGGTGCTGTTCACGCCAGGTGCTGCTGGACCTCGGCGGCGGCCTCGTGTCCGTACGCCTTGGTGAAGCGGTCCATGAAGTGGGTGCGGCGCAGGGTGTACTCCTGGGTGCCGACCGTCTCGATGACCAGGGTGGCGAGCATGCAGCCGACCTGGGCGGCGCGCTCCAGGCCGACGCCCCAGGCGAGACCGGAGAGGAAGCCGGCACGGAAGGCGTCGCCGACGCCGGTGGGGTCGGCCTTGGTGTCCTCCTCGGGGCAGCCGACCTCGATGACCGGCTCGCCGGCCCGCTCGATCCGGACACCGCGGGCGCCGAGGGTGGTGACGCGGTGGCCGACCTTGGAGAGGATCTCCTCGTCGCTCCAGCCGGTCTTGGACTCGATGAGGCCCTTCTCGTACTCGTTGGAGAAGAGGTAGGTGGCGCCGTCGAGGAGGATGCGGATCTCCTCGCCGTCCATCCGCGCGATCTGCTGGGAGAAGTCGGCGGCGAACGGGATGTTCCGGGAGCGGCACTCCTCGGTGTGGCGGAGCATCGCCTCGGGGTCGTCGGCGCCGATGGAGACGAGGTCGAGGCCGCCGACGCGGTCGGCGACGCTCTTCAGCTCGATGAGGCGGGCCTCGCTCATCGCGCCGGTGTAGAAGGAGCCGATCTGGTTGTGGTCGGCGTCGGTGGTGCAGACGAAGCGGGCGGTGTGCAGGACCTCGGAGATACGGACCGAACCGGTCTCGACGCCGTGCCGGTCGAGCCAGGCGCGGTACTCGTCGAAGTCGGCCCCGGCGGCGCCCACCAGGATCGGCTTGGTGCCGAGCAGGCCCATGCCGAAGCAGATGTTGGCGGCGACACCGCCGCGGCGGACGTCGAGGTTGTCGACCAGGAAGGAGAGGGAGACCGTGTGCAGCTGATCCGCGACCAGCTGGTCGGCGAAGCGGCCGGGGAAGGTCATGAGGTGGTCGGTGGCGATCGAGCCGGTGACTGCAATACGCACGGGGAGACTGCTCCTGCGGAAGGCGAAGGGCCGTGAGTGCGCCCTCCGGGACGACGTGACAGTTCACGCTACCGGGTGACCCGACCTCCAGGAAAAGGGAAAACTACCCGATAGTAGGGCTTTCTACCTGAGTGCGACCGTGGTTACGGTGCGGATATGTCGAAGCACACCGCATTGCCCGAGTCGGAATTGAGCCTGGCCGCACTGCGCGGTGACTGTGCGCGGATGGCTCCGCACTGGCGGGCGCCGGTGAAGACCGCCCCGGTCCCGGTGAGGCCGTCCCTGATCAGCGGGGTGACGGTGCCGCCCTCGTCGGCGCGGCTGATCGACGCGATGTCCGAGTACGGGGACTGAGCACCGGCGAGGACCGGCAAGGGCCGGTGAGGGACCGGGCGGGCAGGATCGCCTTTCGGCCTTTCCGCGCCCGCCCCGGCGTGAATCGTGCGCTGCCCGCGTCCGGGTCTCCCCCGGCCGGTGGAACCGTACGCTCCTCGGCTCCGTCCCATCGGTGTCCCCGTCCGGGGCACGCGGTAGGCGCCGCGACGGCAACGCAGGCGAAGGAGCGATCCGGTGAGCACCGAGCGACCCGACAACGACGTGACCGGCCCCCGGCGGCGGCGTCCGCCGCTCGCGGTGGCCTCGGTGGCCGCGGCCGTGCTGCTGGCCGGGGGTGGCGGGGCGTACTGGGCCTCGACCGCCTCGGGCGACGGCGGCGGGGCCGACAGTGCCACGGCGGCGAAGAAGCAGGCCCCCATGCTGGCCCTGGACGCCGCGGCGGACGGACCGGGCTCCCCGTCCTCCGCCTCGGACTCCCCGCCCGCCGGTATCGCCCCCGGTGAGCCGGATCCGGGCGGGCCGCCCGTGATCTACCGGGCCGCGGGCGAACTCCCCGACGGTCCGGACGAGGCGGCCGTCCACCACGCCAGGGGCACGGTGGCGTCGGCCGATGTCGCCCGGCTGGCGAAGGCCCTGGGCATCCCGGGCACGCCGCGCACCGAGGGCACCTCGTGGGTGGTCGGCGACGACGACGGTCCCGGCGCGCTCCTGAAGGTGGCCAAGCAGGCCCCGGGCACCTGGACGTTCGCCCGCACCACCCCGACCAAGCCCTGCGAGCCGGGCACGATGTGCGCGAACGGCGCAACGGAGCCCGGCGGCGACCCGGTGAGCGAGAAGGCGGCGAAGGCGGCCGCGGCCCCGGTGCTCAAGGCGGCGGGCCAGGACGACGCGGCGCTCAACGCGGGCCAGCTCATGGGCGACGTCCGTGTGGTGAACGCCGATCCGAAGGTCGACGGGCTCCCGACGTACGGCTGGTCGACCGGGGTCCAGGTGGGGCCGGACGGCAAGGTGACCGGCGGCAGCGGGCACCTGAAGGCGCTGGAGAAGGGCGCCACCTACCCGGCGGTCGGCGCGGACGAGGCGCTGAAGCAGCTGAACGAGGCGAGCCGGGGCAAGGGCGACGGCGGCCGGGACATCGGCGGCTGCGCCACTCCCGTACCGCTGGAGGGCGAGCCGAAGCCTCCCTCCGATCCGCAGTGCGTGCCGTCGAACGGCAAGCGGGCGCCGGTGACGAAGACGGTCGAGGACGCGGTGTTCGGTCTGGCGCTGAACTACGTGGACGGCCGGCAGACGCTGGTGCCGTCCTGGCTCTTCACGGTCCGCCAGGCCCCCGGCGGCCCGGAGAACACGGTCACGCAGGTGGCGGTGGACCCGAAGTTCATCGAGCAGCCGGACGCCCCGACGACGCCCTCCGGGGACCGGAAGGTGACCTCGTACGGTGCGGACGGGCGGACTCTTGAGGTGACCTTCTGGGGCGGTGTGTGCAGTACGTACACGGCGAGCGCGAAGGAGAGCCCGGGCCAGGTGCGGATCACGGTGACGGAGAAGCCGCAGGAGGGCAAGAAGGCCTGCATCATGATCGCCAAGGAGCTGACCCGGACGGTGACGCTGGAGAAGCCGCTGGGCGACCGCACGGTGATCGACGCGGCCTCGGGCAGCGCGGTGCCGCGCGGCTGACCCGGACGCCGGCGCGGGACAGGGCAGGAAAGACGGAGGCGGCCCCGGGAGTGATTCCCGGGGCCGCCTCCGTATGCCGTGAGCCGTGCGTCTTCCGCTCGCGGCGCTTAGCTGAACGAGTCGCCGCAGGCGCAGGAGCCGGTGGCGTTGGGGTTGTCGATCGTGAAGCCCTGCTTCTCGATGGTGTCGACGAAGTCGATGGAGGCGCCGCCCAGGTACGGGGCGCTCATGCGGTCGGTGACGACCTTGACACCGTCGAAGTCCTTCACCACATCGCCGTCGAGCGAGCGCTCGTCGAAGAAGAGCTGGTAGCGCAGGCCCGAGCAACCGCCGGGCTGAACGGCGACGCGCAGCGCCAGGTCCTCGCGGCCTTCCTGCTCCAGCAGGGCCTTGACCTTGGCTGCGGCGGCGTCGGACAGGAGGATGCCGTCGCTCACGGTGGTGGTCTCGTCCGATACGGACATCTGCTTCTCTCCCGGGTTGTACGGACTGCTTGCCGACGGTTCAACCGTCTCAGCCCCGGAATCATTCCGGGCCAAGCGCGTGTCTGTTCCTTTTCATGCTCGCACACCCACTCGCCCGGGGGATGCGTCACATCGACGCTATCGGCATCGTCAAAGTGACACGAAGCGGCTATCATAGATAGCGTCAAATAGACGAAAAGGCGCGTTCGCCGAAGCCGCAGAGCAGAACGCAGAAGAAGAAAGGGTGCGTGACGTGACCACGGCCCAGCCCCTGGACGTAACTCCCACACCCCTCGCGCTGCTGCTGCTCGGCCGCGAGGCCGACCCGAGGAGCGAGCGCGGCGTCGAATGCCCCGGCGACCTCCCCTCCCCGTCCGACCCGGACCTGGTGGAGCGCGCCCGCGCCGCGAAGGAGAAGCTCGGGGACAAGGTGTTCGTCCTCGGCCACCACTACCAGCGCGACGAGGTCATCCAGTTCGCGGACGTCACCGGTGACTCGTTCAAGCTGGCCCGCGACGCCGCCGCGCGCCCGGAGGCGGAGTACATCGTCTTCTGCGGTGTGCACTTCATGGCCGAGTCCGCGGACATCCTGACCACCGACGCCCAGGCGGTCGTGCTGCCCGACCTGGCGGCCGGCTGCTCGATGGCCGACATGGCCACCGCCGAGCAGGTCGCCGAGTGCTGGGACGTGCTGACGGACGCCGGGGTCGCCGACCAGGTGGTGCCCGTCTCGTACATGAACTCCTCCGCCGACATCAAGGCCTTCACCGGCAAGCACGGCGGCACGATCTGCACCTCCTCGAACGCGAAGCGCGCCCTGGAGTGGGCCTTCGAGCAGGGCGAGAAGGTCCTCTTCCTCCCCGACCAGCACCTGGGCCGCAACACGGCCGTGCGGGACATGGGGATGAGCCTCACCGACTGCGTCGTCTACAACCCGCACAAGCCGAACGGCGGCCTCACCGCCGAGCAGCTGCGGGACGCGAAGATGATCCTGTGGCGCGGCCACTGCTCGGTCCACGGCCGCTTCTCGGTCGAGTCGGTCGAGGACGTGCGCGCCCGGATCCCCGGCGTCAACGTGCTGGTGCACCCGGAGTGCAAGCACGAGGTCGTCGCCGCCGCGGACTACGTGGGCTCGACGGAGTACATCATCAAGGCCCTGGAGGCGGCCCCGCGCGGCTCGAAGTGGGCCATCGGTACGGAGCTGAATCTGGTGCGCCGCCTGGCGAACCGTTTCGCCGACGAGGACAAGGAGATCGTCTTCCTCGACAAGACGGTCTGCTTCTGCTCGACGATGAACCGCATCGACCTGCCGCACCTGGTCTGGACCCTGGAGTCGCTGGCCGACGGCAAGCTGGTCAACCGGATCGAGGTCGACCCGGAGACGGAGAAGTACGCCAAGCTCGCGCTGGAGCGGATGCTGGCGCTGCCGTAAGGCGTATCCGTTCCGGGCGGCTGGGCGCAGACGTCTGGGAGCCGCCGTACGCCACAGGGGCCCGTCCCGCGCGAGCGCGTGGGACGGGCCCCTGCCTCTCTTCCGGTCAGGCCTGGGCCGGCTCGGCCTCGCGGGCCTCCTCCGGCTCCGGCCGGTCCGGAACGCCGGCCTTGGCCGCGCGCTTGGCGGCCTTCTTCTTGGCGCGGCGCTCCTTGCGCAGCTCGACCATCGCGTACAGCGTCGGCACGAGCAGCAGGGTCAGCAGCGTGGAGCTGATCAGACCGCCGATCACCACGACGCCCAGCGGCTGCGAGATGAAGCCGCCCTCGCCGGTGACGCCGAGCGCCATCGGGAGCAGGGCGAAGATGGTCGCGAGCGCCGTCATGATGATCGGGCGGAAGCGGTGGCGGCCGCCCTCGATGACCGCCTCCATGATCCCGAGGCCCTGGGCCCGGTACTGGTTGATCAGGTCGATCAGCACGATCGCGTTGGTGACCACGATGCCGATGAGCATCAGCATGCCGATCATCGCGGGGACGCCCAGCGGGGTGCCCGTGACGAGCAGCAGGGCCAGCGCCCCGGTCGCCGCGAACGGCACGGAGACCAGCAGGATCAGCGGCTGGACGAGCGACCGGAACGTGGCCACCAGGAGCATGAAGACGATCGCGATGGCCGCCAGCATGGCGAGGCCGAGTTGCATGAACGCTTCGTTCTGGTCCTCGGTGACGCCGCCGATGGTGGCGGTGGCGCCCTCCGGCAGGTCCAGGGCGTCGATCTTCTTGGCGAGATCGGCGCTGACCGCGCCGGTGTTGTCGCCGACGGGCTTGGCGGTGACCGTCGCGGAGCGCTGTCCGTCGATCCGGGTCATCGAGACCGGGCCGGGGACGACCTTCACGTCGGCGATGTCGCCGAGCTTGACGGGACCGAGCGGCAGGGCCTTCAGCTCGGCCACGGAGGCGGCCGGCTTCGAGGACCGGATGACGATGTCGCGCTCGGTGTCGTCCAGCGTCGCGGAGCCGGCGGGCGTACCGCGGACGGCTCCGGCGACGATCCCGCCGAGGGCGGCGGAGTCGAATCCGGCGGCGGCCGCCTTGTCGTTGGCGGTGACCGAGACGCGCGGGACGCTCTGCGCCAGGTCGCTCTGGACGTCGGTGACGTCCTTGAGGGTGGCGACCTCGTCGCGGACCGCCTCGGACGCCTTCTTCAGGACGTCGGCGTCGGCGGCCTTGACCACGACGCTCAGGTCCTGGGAGCCGAAGCCGTCGCCCGCGGCGATGGTGGTGTCGCCGATGCCGTCGAGCTTGCCGAGGGCCTCGTCGATGCGGTCCTGGGCGTCCTCGTAGTCCGCGGCGTCCTTCAGGGTGACCTGGTAGGAGGCCTGGTTGGAGCCGGTGCCACCGCCGAAGGCGGCCATGAAGCCGGAGGAGCCGACCGTGACCTGGTAGTCCTTGACGCCCTTGTCCTCGGTCAGCACCTTCTCGACCTTGCGGGCGGCCTCGTCGGCGGCTTCCAGGCTGGTGCCGGGGGCGAGTTCCTGCTTGACGGTCAGGACCTCCTGCTCACCGGCGTCGAAGAAGTTCGTCTTCAGCAGCGGCACCATGCCGAAGGTGCCCAGGAGCACGGCGACGGCGATGACGAGGCTGGTGATCCGGCGCCGGGTCGCGAAGCGCAGGACCGGGACGTAGATCCGCTGGAGCCTGCTGGCCGCTTCCTTCTCCTCGGCCAGGCGCCGGGCCTCCGCCGCGTCCTCGGGGGTGCCCTTGGGCGCGCGCAGGAACCAGTACGACAGGACCGGCACCACGGTGAGCGAGACCAGCAGGGAGGCCAGCAGCGCGGCGGTGACGGTCAGCGAGAACGAGCCGAAGAGCTGGCCGACCATGCCGCCGACCAGACCGATGGGCAGGAAGACCGCGACGGTGGTCAGGGTCGCGGAGGTGACCGCTCCGGCGACCTCCTTGACCGCGTTGATGATCGCCGCGTGGCGCTCCTCGCCGTAGCCGAGGTGGCGCTTGATGTTCTCCAGGACCACGATCGAGTCGTCGACGACCCGGCCGATGGCGATGGTGAGCGCGCCGAGGGTGAGCATGTTGAGCGACAGGTCGCGGGTCCAGAGCACGATCAGCGCGAGGACGATCGAGAGCGGGATGGAGACCGCGGTGACCAGCGTCGAGCGGATCGAGGCGAGGAAGACCAGGATCACGACGACCGCGAAGACGAGGCCGAGCGCGCCCTCCGTGGTCAGACCCGAGATCGACTTGGAGACGGCGGGGCCCTGGTCGGAGACGACGGTCAGCTCGGCGCCCGTACCGAGGTCCTCGCGGAGGCCGGGCAGCTTGTCCTTGACGGCGTCCGAGATGGCGACGGCGCTGCCGTCCTTGTCCATCGTCGCCATCACGGCGAGGCTCGGCTTGCCGTTGGTGCGGGTGATGGAGACCGCCGTGGACGGCTCCTGCTTCACCTCGGCCACGTCACCGAGGCGCACCGGCCTGCCCGGTTCGTCCGCGCCGCCCGCCGGGTCCTTCGCGACGACCTGGAGGTCCTCGATCTGCTTCAGGGAGGTGTAGGAGCCGCCGACCTGGATGGTGCGGCTCTTGCCCGACTCGGAGAAGGAGCCGGCCGGGACGGTGGCGCCACCCGACTGGAGGGCCTGGGCGAGCGTGCCCGCGTTCAGACCGGCCGCGGCGAGCTTTTGGTCGTCGGGGACGACGGAGACCTGGAGGTCCTGGATGCCGTCCACGGTGACCTGGCCGACGCCCTCGATGCCCTCGATGGCCGGGACGACCGTGCGGTCGAGCTGGTCGGCCAGCGTCTGCTGGTCCTCGTCGGAGGTGACGGCGAGGACCACCGTCGGGATGTCGTCCGTGGAACCGGCGATGACCTGCGGGTCGACCTCGGAGGGCAGCTGGGCGCGGGCCCGGTTCACCGCCTGCTGGATGTCCGCGACGAGCTGCTTGGTGCCCTCGTCGCCGAAGTCGAAGGTCGCCATGATGAGGGCGTTGCCCTCGCTGGCGGTGGAGGTGACGGACTCGACGCCGTCGACGGCCTTGAGGGAGTTCTCCAGCGGTTCGACGACCTGCTTCTCGACTACATCGGGAGACGCACCCTGGTAGGGCGCCAGCACCGTGACCATCGGCAGTTCGATGGTCGGCAGCAGCTGCTGCTTGAGCTGCGGGATCGCTATCGCGCCGAAGGCCAGCGCGACGATCGAGATCAGCCCGATCAGGGCCCTTTGCGCGAGGCTGAATCTGGACAGCCAGGACATGGGTGGGTCTCTCTTCTGTGGCGTACGCGGCGGAGGGCGGGGAGGGGAGAACATCGGGGGCCACCTCTCCGGCCCAGTCCTACGATCTCCGCTCCGCGCTGCCGAAACGTCGCCCGCCGGGCTGCTTTCTCGTGCCGCGCATACCGCAGGTGGAGTACGTCGCCGTACACCGTGCCCGCCTCCGGGTCAGTCCGCCCGGGGACGCACCAGGCCCGATTCGTAGGCGATGACCACCAATTGGGCCCGGTCCCGGGCGCCCAGTTTCGCCATCGCCCGGTTCACATGGGTCTTGACGGTGAGCGGGCTGACCTCCAGCCGCTCGGCGATCCGGTCGTTGGGGTGGCCGCCCGCGACCTGCACCAGCACCTCGCGTTCGCGGCCGGTGAGCGCCGCCAGCCGCTCCGCGTACTCCGCGCCGTCCGGCCCCTCCTGCGGGCTGCCGCCCTGGGCCAGGAACGTGGCGATGAGCCCCTTGGTCGCGGCCGGGGAGAGGAGCGCCTCGCCGGCCGCGGCAATCCGGATGGCGTTGAGGAGTTCGTCCGGCTCCGCGCCCTTGCCGAGGAAGCCGGAAGCCCCGGCGCGCAGCGACTGGACCACGTACTCGTCGACCTCGAAGGTGGTGAGCATGACCACCCGCACCGCGGCCAGCTCCGGGTCGGCGCTGATCATGCGGGTGGCGGCGAGCCCGTCGGTGCCCGGCATCCGGATGTCCATGAGCACCACGTCGGCGCCCGTGGCGCGGGCCAGCTCGACGGCCTGGGTCCCGTCGGCGGCCTCGCCGACCACCTCCATGTCCGGCTCGGAGTCCACCAGCACCCGGAACGCGCTGCGCAGCAGTGCCTGGTCGTCGGCGAGCAGCACCCTGATCGGCGCTTCCCGCGCCTCGGCCGTCGTTGCCGAAGTCGGCTGGGTCATCGGCGGAGCCCCGTCCCGCCCGCTGTGCCCGGCCGGTCCGGTTCACCCGTGCGGGCCTCGACCGGAAGGATCGCATGGACCCGGAACCCGCCGCCGTACCGAGGCCCCGCGGTGAGGGCTCCGCCGAGGGCGGTGACGCGTTCCCGCATGCCGACCAGGCCATGACCGCCGCCGGTCTGCTCGTCGCCGTCGCCCGGGCCGCCGCCGTCCGGACCGGACCCGCCGCCGGGTGCGGCTCCGGGGCGTCGGCCCGCGCTCCCTTGGCCGTTGTCGAGCACGGTAACCTCGGCGGTGGCGCCGACCCGTACGACGCTCACCTCGGCCCTGGCCCCGGCGCCCGCGTGCTTGCGGACGTTCGTCAGGGCCTCCTGGATGACCCGGTAGGCGGCGAGGTCGACGGCGGCGGGCAGCCGGTCGCGGTCGGCGCAGGCCACCTCGACGGGGAGCCCGGCGTTGCGGAAGGTGGTGACCAGTTCGCCGAGGACGGCGAGCCCGGGGGCCGGTTCGGTGGGCGCCTCGGGGTCGCCCTGCTGGCGCAGGAGGCCGACGGTGACCCGGAGTTCGTTGAGGGCGGAGCGGCTGGCGTCGCGGACATGGGCGAGCGCTTCCTTGGCCTGGTCCGGGCGCTTGTCCATGACGTGGGCGGCGACCCCGGCCTGGACGTTGACGAGGGCGATGTGGTGGGCGACGACGTCGTGGAGGTCCCGGGCGATCCGCAGCCGCTCCTCGGCGACCCGGCGGCGGGCCTCCTCCTCCCGGGTGCGTTCGGCACGCTCGGCCCGCTCCCGGATGGCGTCGACGAACGCGCGCCTGCTGCGTACGGCGTCCCCGGCGGCGGAGGCGAGCCCGGTCCAGGCGAAGACGCCGAAGTTCTCCTGGCTGTACCAGGGGGTCGAGCCGAAGACCATCGCGGCCGCGGTGAGCCCTCCCATGGTCAGCAGCCCGACCCGCCACGTCGTCGGACGGTCGGTCCGCGAGGCGACGGTGTAGAGGGCGATGACGGTGCTCATGACCACGGGGGCGGACGGGTCCATCAGAACGTACTCGACGGCCGCGAGCGCCGCGGTGACGGCGAGGATCCGCATCGGGCGGCGCCGCCGCAGCACGAGGGCCGCGGCGGCGAGGGTCATCAGGAACACGCTGAACAGCTCGGGCGTACGGGCCCCGAAGGCGGGCGGCCCGTGGCCGTCACCCGGGTCGGTGAACGAGCCGCAGATCATCGCGACGAGGGTGCAGAACGCCAGGGTCGCGTCGAAGGCGAGCGGATGGTCCCGCAGCCAGCGGCGGGCGCGCGCGAAGCCGGACGAGAGGGTGGTCACGCCCAGCAACGGTACGCGGCCGGTCGTGGGCGGCGTACCCCTTCCTCCGCGAGCGGGCGGGGCCACCGGCCGGGACCGGCCCGGACCGGAAGCACCCCTGCCCCGCGGCCGGCGGACCGGACGCGGGGCAGGGGTGCTGGGGCCGACAGGCCCCGGGGGCTGGTGGGCGGCCCGAGGTCAGTTGGGGATGAGGCCGTCGTCGCTGAGCATGGAGCGCACGTCTTCGAGGGTGGCGTCGGGAGCCGGCAGGATCAGCTCGGACGGCTCCAGGGAGTCGTCCGGCAGCGGGGTGCCGAGCTCGCGCACCTTGTCCAGGAGTGCGTGGAGCGTCGTGCGAAAGCCGGGGCCGTCGCCGCTCTCCATCTCCTTGAGCAGGACGTCGTCGAGTTCGTTCAGCTCGACGATGTGGCTGTCGGCCAGCTTGACCTGGCCCTCCCCCATGATCCGTACGATCATGACGCTGCCCTCACTGCTTGTCGAACTTGTGCGGGGACGACTGCTGCGACTGCTGGGAGCCGCCCTGGGCGCCGCCCTCGATGGCCTGCTGCGAGGACGAGGAGCCGCCGGCCAGCTCGGCCTTCATGCGCTGGAGCTCCAGCTCCACGTCGCTGCCGCCGGAGAGCCGGTCCAGCTCGGCGGCGATGTCGTCCTTCGCCGTGCCGGTCGGGTCGTCCAGGGCGCCGGAGGCGAGCAGCTCGTCGATGGCGCCGGCCCGCGCCTGGAGCTGCTGCGTCTTGTCCTCGGCCCGCTGGATCGCGAGGCCGACGTCGCCCATCTCCTCGGAGATGCCGGAGAAGGCCTCGCCGATCCGGGTCTGGGCCTGGGCCGCCGTGTAGGTGGCCTTGATGGTCTCCTTCTTCGTGCGGAAGGCGTCGACCTTGGCCTGGAGGCGCTGCGCCGCGAGGGTGAGCTTCTCCTCCTCGCCCTGCAGCGTGGTGTGCTGCGTCTCCAGGTCGGTGACCTGCTGCTGAAGGGCGGCACGCCGTGAGAGCGCCTCGCGCGCCAGGTCCTCGCGGCCCAGCGCCAGCGCCTTGCGGCCCTGGTCCTCCAGCTTGGACGACTGGCCCTGCAGCTGGTTCAGCTGCAGCTCCAGGCGCTTGCGGGACGTCGCCACGTCGGCGACGCCGCGACGCACCTTCTGAAGCAGCTCCAGCTGCTTCTGGTACGAGTAGTCGAGGGTCTCGCGCGGATCCTCGGCCCGGTCAAGGGCCTTGTTTGCCTTCGCGCGGAAGATCATTCCCATACGCTTCATGACACCGCTCATGGGCTTCGCGCGCCCCCTTCTGACGGACTGAGCTCCAGCACTCCCGATAGAACCCACAGTACGGGCCCTGCCTCTATTACCGCACTGTTCGGGCACCGATGTGCTCCTCCCCAAGGACGAGTGCGTACGGCGAACGCTCCCGCCCAGGGTGTAGGTGAGGCCCCGGGGCCGTCCCGTGACGGACTTCCGAACGGTCGGTAAACGCCCGTATCGGCCGGTCGGGGCCCTTGTGGGCACCCGTCCGTTGCCGGATCGTGGCCGCCCGCGTCGCCGGGTCCGCACGCCGACCCCGTACCCTTGGGTTTTGTGTTCCGTAGCCGTGCCAAGACAGAGAAGGCCCCCACCGACAAGGTGACGGCGGACCTCTCCCAGCAGCCCCGCGACCCGCAGGCTCCCAAGGGTCGCCCCACCCCCAAGCGCAGCGAGGCCCAGACGCAGCGGCGTCGTGCCGCGTCCGCGGCGCCCGGCGACCGCAAGGCGGCCATGAAGCGCCAGCGCGAAGCGCGCCGCGCCGACCTGGCCCGGCAGCGCGAGGCGCTCGCGTCGGGCGACGAGCGGTATCTGCCGGTCCGCGACAAGGGCCCGGTCCGCCGTTTCGTCCGCGACTACGTGGACTCGCGCTTCTGCGTCGCCGAGTGGTTCCTGCCGCTCGCCGTGATCATCCTGATCCTCAGCGTGATCCAGGTGCAGAACATCCAGAGCATCTCGCTGCTGCTGTGGCTCGGTGTGATCATCCTGATCGTGATCGACTCGATCGGTCTGTCGATCCGCCTGAAGAAGCAGCTCCGCGAGCGCTTCCCGGACACGCCGAAGCGCGGAGCCGTGGCGTACGGCCTGATGCGCACGCTCCAGATGCGCCGGCTGCGGCTGCCGAAGCCGCAGGTCAAGCGCGGAGAGCGGCCCTGAGCACGGAGGCCTCCGGCTTCACCGGGGTCTCCTCGGCCTGGCTGGCGGGTCTCGACGGCGTACGCAACAAGGTCCGCCAGGAGCTGGTCGCCCGGCAGCTGGACGAGCAGATAGCCGGACGGTTCCCGGTGGGCCGGCGGCTGCGGGTCCTGGACGTCGGCATGGGCCAGGGCACCCAGGCGCTGCGCCTCGCGCGGGCCGGTCACTCGGTGACCGGTCTGGAGTCGGACGCGGAGATGCTGGCGTCGGCCCGGGCGTCCCTGGCGAGCGAGCCGGAGGGCATCCGGGAGCGGGTCAGGCTGATCGAGGGCGACGGCCGGGAGACCGGCGTGCACTTCCTGCCCGGCAGCTTCGACGTGGTGCTGTGCCACGGCGTCCTGATGTACGTCGAGGAGCCGGACCCGATGCTGGCCGGGCTCGCCCGGATGCTGGCGCCCGGCGGTCTGCTCTCCCTGCTCGTACGGAACGCGGACGCGCTCGCGATGCGCCCGGGGCTCGCCGGTGACTTCGGTGCGGCCCTGGCCGCCTTCGACACCCCCGCGTACACCAACCGCCTCGGCCTCACCGTGCGGGCGGACCGGCTCGACGCCCTGCGGGCCACGCTCGCCGGGATCGCCGCCCCGCTGCACGCCTGGTACGGGGTGCGGGTCTTCACGGACAACGTCGGCAACGACGTGGAGCTGCCGGCCGAGGAGCTGGAGCGGGTCCTGACCCTGGAGGACCGGGCCGGGCGGACCGACCCGTACCGGGGTGTGGCGGCCCTGCTGCATCTGTGCGGGGTACGCGGCTGACCGGAGGGCGGCCGGCCCGTTCGGCCCATCAGCACGGGCACCCGGACGGGCCGCGCACCAGACTCCGGATATGGACGCATCCCCCTCCCGCAGCCGGGCGCGCAGGCTGCTGTTTCCCCTGTCCGCGGCCGTCTGCGCCATCGCCCTGGCCGGCGGCTGCTCCGGTACGGGTCCGTCGGCCCCGGCCCCCGAGTCCAGTGCGTCGGGCACGGCACAGGGTGCGGTGAAGCGCGCCCCCGACGATCTGGAGAACGCCTACCAGGGCGTCATCAACGACGTCCTGCCGTCGGTGGTGCAGATCGACGCCTCGGAGGGGCTCGGCTCCGGGATCGTGTACGACGACAGGGGGCACATCGTCACCAATGCCCATGTGGTCGGTGACGAGAAGAAGTTCAAGGTCAGCGTCGCCACCGGGGAGGCGGTGCTGGGCGCGTCGCTGGTCTCCTCCTACCCGGAGCAGGACCTGGCCGTGATCAAGCTCGACGAGGTGCCGGACGGGCTGCGGGCCGCGAAGTTCGGCGACGCGGAGAAGGTCGAGGTCGGGCAGATCGTCCTGGCGATGGGCTCGCCCCTGGGCCTGTCCAGCAGCGTCACCCAGGGCATCGTCTCCGCGCTCGGCCGGACGGTGAGCGAGAGCCGGTCGGGCGGTGGCACGGGCGCGACGATCGCCAACATGGTGCAGACGTCCGCCGCGATCAACCCGGGCAACAGCGGCGGTGCGCTGGTGAACCTCGACAGTCAGGTGATCGGCATCCCGACCCTGGCCGCGACCGATCCGCAGATGGGCGACAGCGCGGCACCCGGCATCGGCTTCGCGATCCCCGTCTCGATGGTCCGGACGGTCGCCGACCAGATCATCAAGGACGGCAAGGTCACCGACTCGGGCCGGGCGGCGCTCAACATCACCGGCCGCACGGTCGTCGACGACAACTACCGCCCCGCCGGGGTGGCGCTGGTCAGTGTGGAGCGCGGCGGCGCGGCGGCCGACGCGGGGCTGCGGCCCGGGGACACCATCACGAAGCTCGGGGAGACCGAGGTCACCACGATCACCTCGCTCTCCGAGGCGCTGGCGGACGAGAAGCCGGGCGAGAAGGTGACCGTGACGTACACGCGGGACGAGGACAGCCGGACGGCGGAGGTCACGCTCGGGGAGATCTGAGCCCCCGGAGACCCGGAGACAGGGAGTGCGGTACGTGTCTCCCGCACCGCACTCCCTGTCGGCCGTGCGTCAGGCGCCGTCGGCCTGCAGGCTCATCGGGCCGTAGACCTTGGTCGTGTCCTCGAAGAGCGTCACCTGTGCGGCACCGCCCTCCAGCAGCTCTTTCCAGTACTCACCGATCCAGGACTCCGCGTCGCCCTGGGTGGTGAACTCCTCCGGCTGCAACGCCGGCTCCGTCTCCGTACCGTCGGACTTCTCGAACCGCCACGTCCACGCCATGTCCGCCTCCTGGGTCGCGTTGCTGCCCGAAGCCTAGCCGGGCGGGCGGCCGGAGCGGGGACACGGGAGGATCAAGGGGTGGAACTGACACTGCTCGGCACCGGAGCCCCCGACGGGCTGCCGCGTCCCTCCTGCCCCTGCGCGGTCTGCGCGTCGGCCCGCGGCCCGTGGGCGCGGGCCGCGACGGCGTTGCTGGTCGACGACGCGCTGCTGCTGGACCTCACCCCCGGCGCGATGTTCGCGGCCGCCCGTGCGGGGCACTCGCTGGGCGCGGTCCGCCAGGTGCTGCTGACCCATCCGCACGACGGGCCCGCTGTCGAACTGCCCGCCCCGCTGCCGCCCGCCGCGCGGGTCCCGGACGGCCAGGTGCTGACGCTGATCAGCGGGCACCGGGTACGGGCGGTGGCGATGGACGCGCCGGGGACCGGGTACGAGGTGACCTCCCCGGAGGGCGAGCGGCTGCTGTACCTGCCGCCGGGCGCCGCCCCCGCCGGGCTGCCCGAGCGGATGGAGCGGCCGTACGAGATGGTCGTCCTCGATGTGATCGGACGCCCCGACGCGGTGGCGCGGCTGCGGGCGGCCGACGCGGTGGGCCCGACGACCGAGGTGATCGCGGTCCACCTGGACCACGACGCCCCGCCGGGCCCGGCGCTGGAGCGGCGGCTCGCGGCGGCCGGGGCGCGGGCGGTGCCGGACGGGACGACGCTGGTGGTGGGCGAGTACCACGCGGTGCCGGACGTGCCGCGCCGGGTGCTGGTGACGGGGGGCGCGCGGTCGGGGAAGTCGCTGGAGGCGGAGCGGCGCCTGGAGACGTTTCCGGAGGTGGTGTACGTGGCGACCGGCGGCCGCCGCGACGGGGACCCGGAGTGGGCGGCCCGGATCGGACTGCACCGGGAGCGCCGGCCGGGCGCCTGGCGGACCGAGGAGACCTGTGAGCTGACGGAGCTGCTGGGGGCGGACGGGCCGCCGCTGCTGATCGACTGCCTGTCGCTGTGGCTGACCGACGCGATGGACCGGGTGGGGGCCTGGGAGGACGAGCGGTGGCACGACGGCGGCGAGGCGGCGCTGCGGGAGCGGGTCGCGGAGCTGGTGGCCGCGGTGCGCGGGACCTGGCGGCAGGTGGTGCTGGTGACCAACGAGGTGGGGTCGGGGGTGGTCCCGGCGACGGCGGCGGGGCGGCGGTTCCGGGACGAGCTGGGGCGGCTGAACGCGGCGGTGGCGGCCGAGTGCGAGCAGGTGCTGCTGGTGGTGGCGGGGCAGGTGCTGGTGCTGCGGGGGTGAGGAGGCAGGTGCTGGTCCGCGGGGGTGAGGGGGGGCAGGGCCTGAGCCCGGCTCCCGTGGCCGCGGGCGTGGCCGGTTCCGCCGTTCGCGGCCCGTTCCTCCCCCGGGGCCGACCGGTACTGTTCCCGCTGGGGCCCGCCGCCGGGTTCCCTGACCCGGATTTGACCTGACGACCCGCGAGGCAGACCTCCGTGAACCTGGACGACTTCTCCGACCTGATCCAACGCCCCGACGGGGGTGTGCGGCGCGATGCCGAGGAGCGGCGCGAGCGGCTGGCCGTCCCGCCGGGAGCGCTCGGGCGCCTGGACGAGCTGGGCGAGTGGCTCAGCGCCGCGCAGCAGTCCGTGCCGGTCAAGGCCGTCGAGCAGCCGCGTCTGGTGCTCTTCGCCGGTGACCACGGGGTGGCGGAGCTGGGCGTCTCGGGCCGGCCTGCGGGCGGCGCGTACGAGCTGGTGCGGAGCGTCCTGGACGGGGCGAGCCCGGTCGCGGTGCTGGCCCGGCGGTTCTCGGTGCCGACGCGGATCGTGGACGTCTCCCTGGACTGCGATCCGGAGCTGCTGCCCGAGTCCGTGGCGCGGCACCGGGTGCGGCGGGGTTCGGGGCGGATCGACGTCGAGGACGCGATGACCGCGGAGGAGGCCGAGCGGGCCATCCGCCTCGGTATGGCGATCGCGGACGAGGAGGCGGACTCCGGCACCGATCTGGTGGTGCTCGGCGACCTCAGCGTGGGCGGTACGACGGCCGCGGCCACCCTGGTTGCCGCCCTCTGCGGAACGGACGCCTCCGTGGTGACCGGGCGCGGCGGTGCGGGCATCGACGACCTGGCGTGGATGCGCAAGTGCGCGGCGATCAGGGACGCGTTGCGCCGGGCCCGGCCGGTGCTGGGCGACCAGGTGGAGCTGCTGGCCACGTCGGGCGGGGCGGATCTGGCGGCGATGACGGGATTCCTGCTGCAGAGCGCGGTGCGCCGGATGCCGGTGATCCTGGACGGGGTCGTCTCGGCGGCCTGCGCGCTGGTGGCGCAGCGCGCGGCGTTCCGGGCGCCGGACTGGTGGCTGGCCGGTCAGGTCAGCGGGGAGCCCGCGCAGTCGAAGGCGCTGGACCGGATGGCGCTGACCCCGCTGCTGGACCACGGGGTGACGGTGGGCGAGGGCAGCGGCGCGCTGCTGGCCCTGCCGCTGGTGCAGGCCGCGGCGGCGCTGGCCGCCGAACTCCCGGAGCACGAGCCGGAGGAGGCCGAGAACGAGGAGGCGGCGGAGGCGGCGGAGGCCGAGGACGCGGCGGCCGTCGACCGGGCCTGAGGGCCACTCCCCCACGCGCGGACGAGATCGGCGTCACCCCGACGCCGCTGAACTCCACGCCGCCCCGGTCCGTCTTCGGAAGGGATCCGACCGACGAACCGACCGAACGACCGACCGGGGGCCCTGTCCATGCTGTTCCGGAAGAGCGGATGAACCCTCTCTCCGCGCTGCGCCGGGCGGCCGTACGGGAGTGGGGCCCGCTGTTCACCGCCGTACGGCAGCGGCTCGCCGCGCGCGGGGTGCGGGCGCTCGCGCTGACGTTGACGGCGGTGGCGCTGACGGCCGTCGTCCAGGTGACGCAGAACCAGGCGTGGGGCCACGAGCCGGTGCGGAACCTCGGAGCCGTACGCGCCGAGGACCCGCTTCCGCTCGCCCTCCTGCGGACTCCGCTGTCCCTGTTCGTGCCCGCGCTCCATCTGCCGGTGTGGGGCGCCCTGGCCCAGATCCTGCTGGTGTTCGGGGTGGCGGAGGTGTGCCTGGGGCGGTGGCGCACGCTCGCGGTGGCGTACGGGGCGACGCTGGCCGGGACGCTGTACGCCCGCGTCGGCGTGGCCCTCGGGCCGGGGTCGTTCCTGGGGCTGCCCTCATCCGACGCCCAGGTGGTGGACACCGGGCCCTCGGCGGCGGTCGTCGGGCTCGCGGTGTACGTCTGCCACCAGCGGCGCGCCTGGTTCACCGGGGCGCTGGTGGTCCTCGCGATGGTGGTGGAGGTCCTGGTGAAGGACAACCTGGCGGGCCGCGAGCACTTGGCCGCCATCGCCGCCGTCCTGGTGGTGTGCGGCGTACGGGAGTGGCGCGGGCGCCGGCGCGGCTCCCGGGACCCCGAAGCGGGCGGCGGCGCGGTGGTCAGGACCGCGACGGTCAGGGCTCGCGGGCCGGCGGCAGCGGAACCCGGTCCGGGGCGCCGCCGATGAGGTCCTGGAACTTCCGGCGCGGCCCCGCCCAGCGCACGTCGTGGTGGTAGGCCCGCAGCATCGCCCGGGAGCGGGCCCGGTGGCGGTGGCGGTAGAAGCGCCGGGCCCAGAGCGAGGCGGGGCGGGCCAGCCGGATCGCGCCGACCAGCGCGACGAACGGGACGAGGGTGCCGAGCACCGCCATCCGCAGCTTGCCCTTGAACAGGCAGATCAGGACGAAGCAGAAGTTCACCACGTACGTCGTGATCAGACCGAGCCTGCCCTGCTGCTCCTCGTCGGTGACGTCGTCGACGCCGAGCGGGGAGAAGCCCGCCAGGACCAGCAGCACCAGCGAGGCGGTCAGCACCACCACCTCGACGCTCTGGCGGCCCTCCTCCGTCCAGTACACGTCGTCGAGATGCAGGATCAGGGCGAACTCGTCGAGCACCAGACCGGCCCCCACCCCGAAGATCACCGCGAACACCCCGGCGGCCACCCCGTGTCGCCCGCTGGCCACCGCGCCGAACCCGCCGACGACGGAGAGGACGACCCCGGGCACCACATGGTGGATGTGCACCCCGCCGGGGGTGATGTTGCGGAACGGCCCCTTCCCGGCCCGGATCATGCGCGTGATGGTGCGGGTGACCGCGAAGGTCAGGACGAAGGCGGCCAGCGCGAGGAGCAGCGGCAGCTTGCCCGGCTCCGCGATGTTCTCGTGCCACCAGTGACCCATGCCACCCACTCCCGATACGTCAGGTTTCGCGGTGTTCGGTGCGTTTCGCCCAATCTATCGGTGCGGCCCAGCGGCTAGCCTGCGCGCGGTGACCTCTCTGAACAGCCACGGCATACGTTTCGCCTTCGGCACCCTGACCGTGCTGCCGGTCCGGGTGACCCGCTGGGACCGCGCGACCGCCCGCTCCGGCATGCTCCGCGCCCCGCTCGCCGGGCTGGTCGTGGGAGTGCTCGCCGCCGCCTTCGGCTCGCTGGCGCTGCTGGCCGGGTCGGGGCCGCTGCTCGCGGCGGTGGCCTCCGTCGCCGTGCCGGCCGTCCTCACCCGGGGGCTGCACCTGGACGGTCTGGCGGACACGGCGGACGGGCTGGGCAGCGGGAAGCCCGCCGAGGACGCGCTGCGGATCATGAAGCAGTCGGACATTGGGCCGTTCGGTGTCATCACGCTGCTCCTGGTGCTGCTGGCGCAGGTCGCGGTCCTCTTCGAGCTGTACGGGCGGGGCTGGGCGCACGGGGCCCTCGGGACCGTCGTCGCGGCCGTCGCCGCCCGCCTGGCGCTGACCCTGGCGTCCCGTCAGGGCGTCCCGGCGGCCCGGCCCGAGGGGCTCGGGGCGACGGTGGCGGGCACGGTTCCGGCCGGACGGGCGCTGCTCGCGGCCGTGGTGACGGTGGCCCTGTGCGCGGCGGCGGGCGCCGCGTCCGGGCCGTACGGGGCACTGCGCCACGGGCTCGCGGTGCTCGGCGCGCTCGCCGCCGCCGAGCTGCTGCTGCGGCACTGCGTGCGGCGGTTCGGCGGGGTCACCGGGGACGTCTTCGGCGGCGTGGAGGAGGCCGCGGCGACGGCGGCCCTGGTGATGCTGACGTTCGGGGCCTGACGGCACACCAGGCTCTGCGGGACCGGTTCCCGACCGCCTTACCGGTCGGAAGGGCGGCCGGGAAGGCCCGCCGCCGTCATGGAGCAGGAACTGCGCGCGTAGGCTCATTCCCGGCACATCGTCGGGGCGTCTACGATGCGCCGGGCACGACCGGCCCACCCCTCGGTCGACATCGAACTCAACGGAAGCGAGATTTCACCACCGTGACTGCTCTCACTCTCAGCACTGCCGGTGCGGCGACGCTGCGCGCCGACGCACTCGTCGTCGGCGTCGCCAAGGGCGTCAAGGGACCGGTCCTGGCACCCGGCTCCGAGGCCGTGGACAAGGCGTTCGACGGCAAGCTCGCCGCCGTCCTCGCAACCCTGGGTGCCACCGGTGCCGAGGGCGAACTGACCAAGCTGCCCGCCGCGTCCGGCCTCAAGGCCCCGGTCGTCGTCGCGGTCGGCCTCGGTCCGGTCCCGGACAAGGAGGACGCCTACGACGCCGAGGCGCTGCGCCGCGCGGCGGGCACCGCGGCCCGTGCGCTGTCCGGCTCGAAGAAGGCGGGCTTCGCGCTTCCCGCGGGTTCCGTCGAGGACGCCGCCGCCGTCGCCGAGGGCGCGCTCCTCGGCTCGTACGCCTTCACCGCCTACCAGGGCGGCGAGAACAAGCTGGCCCCCAAGGACGCCAAGTCCAAGGACAGCGGCCCGAAGCAGCCGCTCGCCGAGGTGGCCCTGCTCGGCGGCAAGCCGCGCGACAAGGCCTACAAGGCCGCCGTCGAGCGCGCCCTGGCCCTGGTCGAGGAGATCAACCGGGCCCGCGACCTCATCAACACCCCGCCGAACGACCTGTACCCCGAGTCCTTCGCCGCCGTGGCCACCGCCGCGGGCAAGGAGCACGGCATCAAGGTCCAGGTCCTCGACGAGAAGGCCCTCGTCAAGGGCGGCTTCGGCGGCATCCTCGGCGTCGGCCAGGGCGCCGAGCGCGGCCCGCGCCTGGTGAAGCTCGCCTACACGCACCCGAAGGCGGAGAAGACCCTGGCCCTGGTCGGCAAGGGCATCACCTACGACTCGGGCGGCATCTCGCTCAAGCCGGCCGGCCACAACGAGACGATGAAGTGCGACATGGCCGGCGCCGCCGCCGTGTTCGCCGCCGTCGTCTCGGCCGCCCGCCTGGGCCTGAAGGTCAACGTCACCGGCTGGCTGGCGCTGGCCGAGAACATGCCCTCCGGCAATGCCACCCGCCCCGGTGACGTGCTGCGCATGTACAGCGGCAAGACCGTCGAGGTGCTCAACACCGACGCCGAGGGCCGGCTCGTCCTGGCCGACGCGCTGACCCGCGCCTCGGAGGAGAAGCCGGACGCGATCGTCGACGTGGCGACCCTGACCGGTGCGATGGTGCTGGCGCTCGGCAACCGCACCTTCGGTGTGATGGCCAACGACGACGCCTTCCGTACGTCGATCCACGAGATCGCCGAGGAGGTCGGCGAGGCTTCCTGGCCGATGCCGCTCCCGGCCGACCTCCGCAAGGGCATGGACTCCCCCACCGCCGACATGGCCAACATGGGCGAGCGGATGGGCGGCGGCCTGGTGGCCGGCCTGTTCCTGAAGGAGTTCGTGGGCGAGGGCATCGCCTGGGCGCACCTGGACATCGCCGGCCCGGCCTTCCACGAAGGCGCGCCGTACGGCTACACGCCGAAGGGCGGCACCGGCTCCGCGGTCCGCACCCTGGTGCGGCTCGCCGAGCGCACCGCCGACGGCGACCTCGGCTGAGCCGGAATCCGCCGATGACACGTACGGCCCCGGGCATAAGGTCCGGGGCCGTACGTGTTGTCCGGGCGGTACCGGTCATCGTCCGGGCGGTACCGGCAAGGAGAGGGCGGGGTTTCGCTCTCGACGAACACCGACCGAATCCGTAGGTATCTACGCAGCAGTAACCCTCCGGAACGGATGATCATCCGTCCCGGACCCGGGCCCCGCGTCCCGCCCACCGTCGACAAGTGCGAAGATGGGTTCTCGGCAGGACAGGGCCCCCACCACAGGGCCGAAGACAAAAGCGGCCGCACACCAGCCGACCGGCCGGTCACACCCCAGCGACGGGGCCCGGCGTACGGCGCACATGCATGGAGGACGTGACGTGGCGAACGACGCCAGCACCGTTTTCGACCTAGTGATCCTCGGCGGTGGCAGTGGCGGTTACGCCGCGGCCCTGCGCGGAGCGCAGCTGGGCCTGGACGTCGCCCTGATCGAGAAGGGCAAGGTCGGCGGTACCTGCCTGCACAACGGCTGTATCCCCACGAAGGCCCTGCTGCACGCGGGCGAGATCGCGGACCAGGCCCGCGAGTCGGCCCAGTTCGGCGTGAAGGCCACCTTCGAGGGCATCGACATGGAGGCCGTCAACAAGTACAAGGACGATGTGATCTCGGGCCTGTACAAGGGTCTGCAGGGTCTCATCGCCTCGCGCAAGGTCCACTACATCGAGGGTGAGGGCAAGCTCTCCTCGCCGACCTCGGTGGACGTGAACGGCCAGCGCGTCCAGGGCCGCCACGTGCTGCTGGCGACCGGCTCCGTGCCGAAGTCGCTGCCCGGCCTGGAGATCGACGGCAACCGGATCATCTCCTCGGACCACGCGCTGAAGATGGACCGCGTCCCGAAGTCGGCGATCGTGCTGGGCGGCGGCGTCATCGGCGTCGAGTTCGCCTCGGCGTGGAAGTCCTTCGGCACCGAGGTCACGATCGTCGAGGGCCTCAAGCACCTCGTCCCGGTCGAGGACGAGAACAGCTCCAAGCTTCTTGAGCGCGCGTTCCGCAAGCGCGGCATCAAGTTCAACCTCGGCACCTTCTTCGACAAGGCCGAGTACACGCAGGACGGCGTCCGTGTGACGCTGGCCGACGGCAAGACCTTCGAGGCGGAGATCCTCCTCGTCGCGATCGGCCGCGGCCCGGTCTCCCAGGGCCTCGGTTACGAGGAGCAGGGCGTCGCGATGGACCGCGGCTATGTCCTGGTCGACGAGTACATGCAGACCAACGTCCCGACGATCTCGGCGGTGGGCGACCTCGTCCCCACCCTCCAGCTCGCCCACGTCGGCTTCGCCGAGGGCATCCTGGTGGCGGAGCGTCTGGCCGGTCTGAAGACCGTCCCGGTCGACTACGACGGCGTGCCCAAGGTGACGTACTGCCACCCCGAGGTCGCCTCCGTCGGCATCACCGAGGCGAAGGCCAAGGAGATCTACGGCGCGGACAAGGTCGTCGCCCTCAAGTACAACCTCGCGGGCAACGGCAAGAGCAAGATCCTGAAGACCGCGGGCGAGATCAAGCTCGTCCAGGTCAAGGACGGTGCCGTGGTCGGCGTCCACATGGTGGGCGACCGCATGGGCGAGCAGGTCGGCGAAGCCCAGCTGATCTACAACTGGGAGGCGCTGCCCGCCGAGGTCGCCCAGCTCATCCACGCACACCCGACGCAGAACGAGGCGATGGGCGAGGCTCACCTGGCGCTGGCCGGCAAGCCCCTCCACGCCCACGACTGATCCCCCGGTCCCGGGCGCGACGACCGACCACTTCCGCATTTTCGTAAGGAGCAACTGAAACCATGTCGGTTTCCGTAACCCTTCCGGCGCTCGGCGAGAGCGTCACCGAGGGCACTGTCACCCGTTGGCTGAAGGCCGAGGGCGAGCGCGTCGAGGCCGACGAGCCGTTGCTCGAGGTCTCGACCGACAAGGTCGACACCGAGATCCCGGCCCCCGCTTCCGGCGTTCTGTCATCCATCAAGGTCGCCGAGGACGAGACCGTCGAGGTCGGCGCCGAGCTGGCCGTCATCGACGACGGCTCCGGCGCTCCGGCCGAGGCCGCGGCTCCGGCCGCCGAGGCGCCCGCCGCACCCGCCGAGGCCCCGGCCCCCGCCGCCGAGCAGCCCGCCGCCGAGGCCCAGGAGGCCCCGAAGGCCGAGGCCCCGGCCGCCTCCGGCGGTTCCGCCGAGGGCACCGACGTCACCCTCCCCGCGCTCGGCGAGAGCGTCACCGAGGGCACCGTCACCCGCTGGCTCAAGGAGGTCGGCGAGGAGGTGGCCGAGGACGAGCCGCTGCTGGAGGTCTCCACCGACAAGGTCGACACCGAGATCCCCGCCCCGGTCGCCGGTGTGCTGCTGGAGATCGTGGTCGGCGAGGACGAGACCGCCGAGGTCGGCGCCAAGCTCGCCGTCATCGGTGCCCCGGGCGCGGCTCCGGCCGCCGCTCCGGCGCAGCCCGCCGCCCCGGCCCAGGAGGCCCCGAAGGCCGAGGCCCCGAAGCAGGAGGCCCCGAAGCAGGAGGCTCCGAAGCAGGAGGCCCCGAAGGCCGAGGCTCCCAAGCAGGAGGCTCCGGCTCCGGTCCAGGCCCCGTCGGCTCCGGCCGCCCCGGCTCCGGCTCCGGCACAGCCCGCCCCCGCCGCCCCGGCCCCGGCCGCCCAGGCCGCGCCCACCGGTGACGACGGCGCGTACGTCACGCCGCTGGTCCGCAAGCTCGCGTCCGAGAACAACGTGGACCTGAGCTCGGTCAAGGGCACCGGCGTCGGTGGCCGTATCCGCAAGCAGGACGTCGTCGCCGCCGCGGAGGCCGCCAAGGCCGCCGCAGCCGCTCCGGCGCCCGCCGCTGCTCCGGCGGCCGCCAAGGCGCCGAAGCTGGAGGCCTCCCCGCTGCGCGGCCAGACGGTCAAGATGACCCGGATGCGCAAGGTCATCGGCGACAACATGATGAAGGCCCTGCACTCGCAGGCCCAGCTGACCTCGGTCCTCGAGGTCGACATCACCAAGCTGATGAAGCTGCGCAACCAGGCGAAGGCCGCGTTCGCCGCCCGTGAGGGCGTCAAGCTGTCCCCGATGCCGTTCTTCGTGAAGGCGGCGGCCCAGGCGCTGAAGGCCCACCCGGTCATCAACGCCCGGATCAACGAGGACGAGGGCACCATCACGTACTTCGACTCGGAGAACATCGGCATCGCCGTGGACGCCGAGAAGGGTCTGATGACCCCGGTCATCAAGGGTGCGGGCGACCTGAACATCGCCGGCATCTCCAAGAAGACCGCGGAGCTCGCGGGCAAGGCGCGCGGTGGCGGCCTGACGCCGGACGACATGTCCGGCGCCACCTTCACCATCAGCAACACCGGTTCGCGCGGCGCCCTGTTCGACACCGTCATCGTCCCGCCGAACCAGGCCGCCATCCTGGGCATCGGCGCGACGGTCCGCCGCCCGGTGGTCATCGACCACCCGGACCTCGGCGAGACCATCGCGGTGCGCGACATGACGTACCTCTCGCTCTCCTACGACCACCGTCTGGTGGACGGCGCGGACGCCGCCCGCTACCTGACCTCGGTCAAGGCGATCCTGGAGGCGGGTGAGTTCGAGGTCGAGCTCGGCCTCTGAACGCCCCGGCTGTAACCAGGCTCACCAGCGGCGCCCCCGCCCGGAACTCTTCCGGGCGGGGGCGCCGCCGTATTGTCTAAGCACCACGGAAGGCCTACCGCGCCCGTGATGATGTAGGCAGCACCGGTCTGCCCTGAAGGAGCCCTCCATGACCCCGCCCGTCGTCCACTCGCTGCGCGAACAGATCCGCGAGCACATCGTGGAGGGGATCGTCAGCGGGCGCTGGAAGCCGGGCGAGCGGATCGTGGAGCGCCGCATCGCCACCGAGCTGGAGGTCAGCCAGACGCCGGTGCGCGAGGCGCTGCGGGAGCTGGAGACGCTCCGGCTGATCGAGTCGGCGCCCAACAAGGGCGTGCGGGTCCGCAATCTGACCGCCGCCGACCTGGAGGAGAGCTATCCGGTGCGGGCCGGCCTGGAGCAGATCGCGGCCGAGCTGGCGGCCCCCCGGCTCGGCCAGGACTGCTCGGCGCTGGAGCCGCACGTGGCCGCGCTGTACGAGGCGGACCGGCTGGCCGACGGCGAGGCCCAGGTGCGGCACACGGTGGGCTTCCACCGGGAGATGGTGCGGGCCGCCGGGAACGCGGTGCTGCTGCACACCTGGGAGGGTCTTGGCATCGAGGTGTTCACGGCCCTGTCGATCCGCTGGCTGGGCACGGTGCAGAAGTCGTACGCGGAGGAGCACCAGGCGCTCATCGACGCGTTCCTCGCCGAGGACCCGCAGATCGGGGCCCTGGTGAAGGCGCATGTGCTGGGCTGCGCGCCCCGCGCCTGACCCCTTCCGCGCGGCTCCGATCATCTGGCGCGTGACCTGCTCTTCCGTGCAGGCCAGCGCCCTTTTTGCGCGCTATTTCGCGTCACTCCGTGCCCTGTTTCGAGGCACCCCATGCCACTTTTCTTCGTATCGAGAAGTTTTGCCTTCAATCCTTTGATCGATCATCGATCAGCGCCTTACAGTTCACTCGCGGGCCCACCGGCCCCATCGCTCTGTCCTGCCAGATAGAGCCTTCTCCACCCCCCTCCTCTCCGGAAGGCGGCGATCATGACCGACCCCGTAGGAAAGCTTCCGAGCGAGCTCGACCAGCTCCCGGACCGTGACCCCGAGGAGACCGCCGAATGGGCGGCCTCCCTGGACGCCGTCACCAAGGCTGCCGGCCCGCACCGCGCCGCGTACCTGATGCGCCGCTCGCTGCAGCACGCCGAGGGCGCCGGTCTCGCGCTGCCCAAGCTGCTGGAGACCGATTACGTCAACACCATCCCGACCGCCGCCGAGCCCGCGTTCGACGGCGACCTGGAGATGGAATCGCGGATCACCGCGTGGAACCGCTGGAACGCGGCCGCGATGGTGACCCGGGGCTCGCGGTTCGGGGTCGGCGGCCACATCGCCACCTTCGCCTCGGCGGCCTGGCTCTACGAGACCGGCTTCAACCACTTCTTCCGCGGCAAGGAGGGGGACGGCTCCGGCGACCAGCTCTACATCCAGGGCCACGCCTCCCCCGGCATCTACGCCCGCGCCTTCCTCGACGGGCGGCTCACCGAGCAGCACCTCGACAACTTCCGCCAGGAGTCCGGTGGCGAGGGCCTGCCCTCCTACCCGCACCCGCGGCGGCTGCCCTGGCTGTGGGAGTTCCCCACCGTGTCGATGGGCCTCGGCCCGCTCTCGGCCATCTACCAGGCGCGCTTCAACCGCTATCTGGCCAACCGCTCCATCAAGGACACGGCCAACTCGCACGTCTGGGCCTTCCTGGGCGACGGCGAGATGGACGAGCCCGAGTCGACCGCTGCCCTGGCCCTGGCGGCCCGTGAGCAGCTCGACAACCTGACCTTCGTCATCAACTGCAACCTGCAGCGCCTCGACGGCCCGGTCCGCGCCAACTTCCGCGTGGTCCAGGAGCTGGAGGCGCAGTTCCGCGGGGCCGGCTGGAACGTCGTCAAGACGCTCTGGGGCAACGCCTGGGACGAGCTGTTCCAGCTGGACACCCAGGGTGCGCTGCTGCGCCGCCTGCGCGAGGTCCCGGACGCGCAGTTCCAGACGTACGCCACCCGCGACGTCGCCTACATCCGCGAGCACTTCTTCGGCACCGAGCCCGCCCTCGTCGAGCTGGCGAAGCTGCTCACCGACGCGAAGATCGCCGAGTGCTTCTACACCTCGCGCGGCGGCCACGAGGCCCGCAAGGTCTACGCGGCGTACAAGGCGGCCATCGAGCACAAGGGCGCGCCGACCGTGATCCTGGCCCAGACGGTCAAGGGCTACACGCTCGGCAAGGGCTTCGAGTCCAAGAACGCCAACCACCAGATGAAGAAGCTGTCGATCGACGAGTTCAAGGGCATGCGCGAGCTGCTCGGCCTCCCGATCCCCGACAGCGCCTTCCAGGACGGCCTGGTCCCCTACGGCCACCCGGGCGTCGACTCCCCCGAGGTCCGCTACCTCCAGGAGCGCCGCGCCGCCCTCGGCGGCCCCGCCCCCGCTCGTCGGCTGCACGCCTCGGCGCCGCTGCCGCAGCCCGAGGAGCGCGCGTTCAAGGCCCTGTACAAGGGGTCCGGCAAGCAGGAGATGGCCACCACCATGGCGTTCGTCCGCCTGGTGAAGGACCTGATGCGGGACAAGGAGACCGGCAAGCGCTGGGTGCCGATCGTCCCGGACGAGGCCCGTACCTTCGGTATGGAGTCGCTGTTCCCGTCGGCCGGTATCTACTCGCCGCTGGGCCAGACGTACGACCCGGTCGACCGCGACCAGCTGATGTACTACAAGGAGGCCAAGGACGGCCAGATCCTCAACGAGGGGATCACCGAGGCCGGGGCCATGGCCGACTTCATCGCCGCCGCCACGTCGTACGCGACGCACGGCGAGACGATGATCCCGTTCTACATCTTCTACTCGATGTTCGGCTGGCAGCGGACCGGCGACCAGATGTGGCAGCTCGCCGACCAGCTCGGCAAGGGCTTCATCGTCGGCGCCACGGCGGGCCGGACGACCCTGACGGGTGAGGGCCTCCAGCACGCGGACGGCCACTCGCACCTGATCGCGGCCACCAACCCGGCCTCGCTCAACTACGACCCGGCGTTCGCGTACGAGGTGGCGGTGATCGTCAAGGACGGTCTGCGCCGGATGTACGGCCCCGACGCCGAGGACGTCTTCTACTACCTGACGGTCTACAACGAGCCGAAGCCCCAGCCCGCGATGCCCGAGGGCGTCGAGGAGGGCATCGTCAAGGGCCTGTACCGCTTCAAGGAGGGCACGCCCGCGACGGCGGACGCGCCGCGTCTCCAGCTGCTGGCCTCCGGTACGGCGATCCACTGGGCCCTGGAGGCCCAGGAGCTGCTGGCCGCCGACTGGGGTGTCACGGCCGACGTCTGGTCCGCCACCTCGTGGGGCGAGCTGCGCCGCGACGCGCTGGCGGCCGACGAGGCGCTGCTCCGCGGTGAGGTGCGGGTCCCGTACGTGACACAGGCGCTCTCCGGCGCCCCGGGCCCGGTGCTCGCGGTCAGCGACTGGATGCGCCAGGTCCCGGACCAGATCAGCCAGTGGGTGGAGCAGGACTGGTCCTCGCTCGGCACGGACGGCTTCGGCCTCTCCGACACCCGCGACGCGGCCCGCCGTCACTTCGGCGTCGACGCGCAGTCGATCGTGGTGGCCTCGCTGGCCCAGCTCGCCAAGCGCGGCGAGGTCCCGGCCTCGGCGGTCAAGGAGGCCCGGGAGCGGTACGGGATCTGATCCCCGCTCCCGTAGAACCCGGCCGAACAGCCCCCGGTCACCGGGCGGGCGCGCCCGACAGCGCGCCTGCCCGGCGGCCGGGGGTTTCGCTGTGGGACGGGTCCGCCCTGCCGCCACAATGGGCGCATGCGTGCTGCCCGGCTGATCAAGATGGTGCTGCTCCTGCAGGCCCGCCCCGCGATGACCGCCGCCGAGCTGGCGGCGGAGCTGGAGGTGTCGGAGCGTACGGTCACCCGGGACGCGCAGGCCCTGTCCGACGCGGGCGTCCCGGTGTACGCGGAGCGCGGCCGGGCCGGCGGCTACCGGCTCGTCGGCGGCTACCGCACCCGGCTGACCGGTCTCGCCCGGGACGAGGCGGAGGCGCTGTTCCTGTCCGGGCTGCCCGCCGCGCTGCGCGAGATGGGCCTGGAGGACGCGGCGTCGGCCGCCCGCCTGAAGGTGTCGGCGGCGCTCATGCCCTCCCTGCGCGACGCCTCGTCCTCCGCGGCCCGCCGCTTCCACCTGGACGCGCCCTCCTGGTACCACGAGCCGGAGACCCCCGAACTGCTGCCCCCGATCGCCGACGCGGTCTGGGACGACCGGCTGCTGCGGGTCCGCTACCGCCGGGGCGGGGGCCGCGACCACACGGGTACGGAGGTGGCGCGGGAGCTCGCTCCGTACGGCCTCGTCCTCAAGGCCGGTGTCTGGTACCTCTGCGCCCGGGCGGACGAGGACTTCCGGGTCTACCGGATCGACCGCTTCACCGCCGTGGAGGCGGCCGACGAGCGCTTCGAGCGGGACGAGGGCTTCGACCTGCCCGGGTTCTGGGCGGAGCGGGCCGCCGGGTTCGCCCGGTCCCTGCTGCGTACGGAAGTGACCGTACGGGTGTCCGAACGCGGCGGGCGGATGCTCGCGTACGCCGGTGACCGCGCGGCGGCCGCGTCGGCGCTCGCGGAGGCCTCGGAGCCGGGCCCGGACGGGTGGCGGACGGTCACCCTGCCGGTGGAATCGCTGGACGTGGCGTACGGCCAGCTGCTGGCGCTGGGACCCGAGTTGGAGGTGGTGGCGCCCGAGGAGCTGCGGGCGCGGTTCACCGAAGCGGCCGAACGCCTGCGCGAGCTGTATCGCTGAAAGGCTTCAATTCGGCGTCTGCGCGTGCGGGAGCCCCCGGCAGGCTGGATGCTGGACCCGTGATGGACGAAACGGAATTCTGGGAGATCATCGACAGCACCCGCGAGGCCGCCGAGGGCGACCCCGAGGACCATGCCGACCTGATGGTGGAACGGCTGACGCAGCTCGATCCCGATTCCGTGCTGGACTTCGCCCGGCACTTCGAGGCCCGCTACAACCGCGCCTACGCCTGGGATCTGTGGGGCGCCGCGGCCGTGCTGCTGGGCGGGGCGAGCGACGACGCGTTCGACTGGTTCCGCTGTTGGCTGATCGGCCAGGGCCGGGAGGTCTTCGAGGGGGCGCTGCACGACCCGGACGCCCTGGCGGAGCTGCTGGACGACTTCGACGAGGAGATCGACGGGGACGGCGAGGAGCTGGGCTACGCGGCCGACGAGGCGTACGAGCAGCTCACCGGGGTGGTCGCACCGGAACTGGGACTGCCGCCGCAGCCCGCCGAGCCCCTGGGCTCGCCGGTCGACTTCGAGGACGAGGAGGCGCTCGCCGCCCGCTTCCCCGAGCTGTGGGACCGCTTCGGGCCGCGGTGACGCCCGGTGCTCAGGCGGGGCCGTCGGGGCCGTCGGGGCCGTCGGGGCCGTCGGGGCCGAGCGAACGGCCCATGCAGACGTCGTCGACGTAACGCCCGTTCAGGAAGAACTCGCCGGGCAGCACCCCTTCGACGGCGAAGCCCTCGGAGGCGTAGAGGGCGCGGGCGGGGGTGTTGTGGCCGAGCACCCGCAGGGTGATCCGGTTGGCGCCCTGCCGGCGGGCCTCGGCGCACGCGGCCCGCACCAGGGTCCGCCCCGCCCCGGCCCCGCGCGCCCAGGTCGCCACGGCGAGCCCCCGTATCTGGCGGACGTGGGCGTTGGAGGCGAGGGGTGTGGGCGGGACGAGCCGGATGTACCCGGCGATACCCACCTGACCGTCCGCCTGCTCCGCCTCCACCACGAGGAAGTCCTCCGGCCCGTGCCCCGCGTCGAAGAAGGGCTCGTACGGAGGCGCCGGCCTCGGCAGGACCGCGTGCAGCGTCGACCAGGTGGACCGGTCGAGCTCGGCGAGTGCGTCGTCGTCGGCGAGTACGGCGGGGCGGACGGGGCGGAGTGCGGGGGCGACCATGGGGTCACTGTGTCACGGGGGGTTCCCCGTGTTCGAGGCGTTTGATGGGGCAGGATGGGCCCATGCCGAGCTCCCGTATCGCCGTCAGCGGATCGTCCGGACTCATCGGAGCGGCGCTGGTGCGCTCGCTGCGCGCCGACGGGCACGAGGTGGCCCGCCTGGTGCGCCGGCCCGCCAGAGCGGGCGACGAGGTCGAGTGGGACCCCCGGCGGGGCTACGTGGATGTGGCCGGCCTCGTCGGCTGCGACGCGATCGTGCACCTGGCCGGGGCCGGGGTGGGCGACCACCGCTGGACCGAGGCGTACAAGCGGGAGATCCGGGACAGCCGGGTCCTGGGGACCGCCGCCGTCTCCGAGGCGGTCGCCTCGCTCGACACCCCGCCCCGGGTCCTGCTCTCCGGGTCCGCCATCGGTTTCTACGGCGACACCGGGAGCTCCCCGGTGGACGAGAGCGCGCCGCCCGGGGAAGGGTTCCTGCCGTCGGTCTGCGAGGAGTGGGAGGCGGCCACCGCCGCCGCCGAGGAGGCGGGGGTGCGCACCGTGCACGCCCGGACCGGACTGGTCGTCGGGCGCGAGGGCGGCGCCTGGGGACGGCTCTTCCCGCTGTTCAGGGCGGGTCTCGGCGGGAAGCTGGGCAACGGCCGCCAGTACTGGAGCTTCATCGCCCTGCACGACCATGTCGCGGCGCTGCGCCACATCCTGGACACGGAGTCGCTGGCCGGGCCGGTGAACCTGACCGGGCCGAAGCCGGTCACCAACGCCGAGGTGACCGCCGCGATGGGCCGGGTGCTGCGCCGCCCGACGCTGTTCCCCGCGCCGGCGCCCGCCCTGAAGCTGGTGCTCGGGGAGTTCGCGGAGGACGTGCTGGGCAGTCAGCGGGTGATCCCTGCGAAACTGCTGGACTCCGGCTTCTCGTTCGCCTTCCCCGACATCGACGGGGCGATCCGCGCCGCACTGCGCTGAGCCGGGCGCGTAGCCGTCCGGGGGGTGGCGTTCCTTCCGGGCCGGGCGGGGCAGGGCGTGTGCGAGCGCCCGGGGCCGTCCTGCGCACGCTCGGACCGCGTGTGCGACCCCGTGCCCCGGTGCTCCCCGGCGCGCGTCTGACCCAGTATCAGCCATCCTCCTAGCCTCGATGCGAACTCCGGCTTTCCGGGGACCTGTTGGGGGCAAGAACCCCCCACCAGTCGCACCGACTCGGGGAGGGGCACGTGCGCAGCACGGCACATCACGCAGACGTGATCATCATCGGGGCCGGAATAGCCGGCCTGTCAGCGGCCCATCTGCTGACCGGGGCAGGGCTCGGCGTCCGTGTTCTGGAGGCCGAGCCCCGGGTGGGCGGGCGGCTCGTCACCGACGAGGTGGACGGGTTCCGGCTCGACCGCCTCGGCCCGCTGCTCTGCACCTCCTGGCCCGAGCTGACCGGCACTCCGGGGCTGGGCGCCCCGGAGTTGCGGGAGTTCGCGCCGGGGGTCCTGGTGCACAGCGAGGGGCGCCGCCATCTCACCGGTGACATACGGAGCGCGAGGGGCGCACTCAGGTCGGCACGCACCCGATCGAGCGCCCCCTGGGTCCATCGCACTCCGCGTACGCCCCGCACGCTGCGGGGCTATGCGGCTTCCGGGGCTTTAGGGGCTCCTGTTTCCGGGGCGGCCGGTTCGGCGCAGGGCGTGTACGGGCACGAGCCCGGCGCTCCGGGGCGCGGTGGCGGCCGGGGCGGCGTGGTGACCGGCGCGATCGACCGGGCCCGGCTGGGCGCGGCGCTGCACCGGCTGGCCCTCACGCCGGAGGCCCGGCTGCTGGCCCGCCCGGAGCGTCTCGCCGCCGAGGCCCTGGCCGGTGTCGGGCTGCCCGGCCGTACGGTGGAGGGCATCCTGCGCCCGTTGCTCGCCGCGCTGCTCAGCGACCCGGCCCTCACCACGTCGAGCCGGTCCGCCGATCTGGCGCTGCGGGACTACGCGCGGGGCGGCCTGTGCGTACCGGCGGGCGGATCGGCCGCGCTGCCGGAGCTGCTGGCGGCGGCGCTGCCGCCGGGCACGGTCCGGACCGGGGTACACGTGACGGCCGCGGACATCACCTCCGTACGCACCAAGGAGCACGGTGAACTGGGGTGCCGCTCCCTGCTGCTGGCGACCGGGGCGGGGGCCGCGGCCGAGCTGCTGCCCGGGCTGCGGGTGCCGTCCTTCCGCCCGGTGACGGTCCTTCACCACACCGCGCCCGTCGCGCCGCCCACGGGCAGGTCGCTGGTGCTGGACGGCGACCGGTCGGGCCCGGTGGCGTACACCTCGGTGATGAGCGAGGTCGACCCCTCGCGCGCGCCCCGGGGCCGGGCGCTGATCACCTCGACGGTGCTCGGGACCCCGCCGCCTGACCTGGACCGCTCGGTGCGGGCGCATCTGGCGGCACTGTACGGGATCGCCACGGACGACTGGGAGCTGCTGGCGGCCCATCACGACCCGGAGGCGGTGCCCGCGATGGAGGCCCCGCACGATCCGCGCCGCCCGGTGCGGGTGCTGGCCGGGCTGTACGTGTGCGGCGACCACCGCGACACGAGCACGGTCCAGGGCGCGCTGCACTCGGGCCGCCGGGCGGCGGAGGCGATCCTCACGGACCTGGGCGTGCCGGGCGCGTACGAGGGGAGCCTGCCCCGGGCGGCGTGAGGCCGGGCGAAGGGCACCTGCGCCAGGCCGCCGGAGCCCGCGGCTGCCGGAGGCGGCGTGACGCGGACCGGAGGGCGTACGGGGCCCGGGCCCGTGTCGCTCGTCCCGCCCGGTCGCCGCGGGGTTCAGCCGAGAGCCGCGATCCGGTCGCGGTAGCCGCGTACGGCGACCGCGTCCCGGTAGGGCTCCAGGCTGCGCTCGAAGGCGCGGACGTACTCCGTGGCGCGCACCGAGCGCATCTCGGCCGCCTGCTGGGCCGCCTCCGCACCGAGCTGGCAGGCCTGCTCCAGCTCGCCGAGGCCGAGGCGGGCCGAGGCGAGGACCACCTGGCAGAACAGCCTGCTCCGGGCGTACGCCGGGGCGCGCAGCGCGAGCGACCGCTCGGCGTGCTGGGCGGCGGCCCGGTACTGCTGGAGGTCGCGGTGGCAGTGGCCCAGCTCGTCGGCGAGCTGCGCCTCGTCGAAGGTGCGGGCCCAGTGCGGCACCTCGTCGCCGGGGCGCGCGGTCTCCAGGGCGTGTTCGGCGCGGGTCAGGGCGGCGGTGCAGGAGCGGGCCTCGCCGAGCACCGCGTGCCCGCGCGCCTCGACCGCGTGCAGCAGCGCCTGGACGAGCGGCGGGGCGGCCGCGCCGATGCCCTGCTGGGCGACGCGGGCGAGCTGGACGGCTTCCCTGCCGTGCCCGAGGTAGATGGCCTGCCGGCTCATGGTGAGCAGCACATAGGCGCCGTAACCGCGGTCCCCGGCGGCCTGGGCGAGCCGGAGCGACTGGACGAAGTACCGCTGGGCGAGGCCGTGGGCGGCGATGTCGTACGAGGTCCAGCCGGCCAGCCGGGTCAGATCGGCCACCGCGGCGAACAACCGCCGCCCGGTGGCCTCGCCGTAGGTGCCCCGGAGCATCGGCTCGGCCTCGTGCTCCAGATACCGCACGAGGGCCTGCCGCGCGTGCCCCCCGCCGTAGGCGTGGTCGAGGGTGCGGAAGAGCTCGCCGACCGAGCGCAGCGCGGCGATGTCCCCGGTGCCGACCCGCTGGCCGGGGCCGCGGTCGGTCTGGCGCTGGCGCGGGACCACGGGAAGCGCCCCGCCCCCGGGGTGCGTCCCGGCGGCGGGCGGGTGCGTCGCGGGCGGGTGCGTGGCTGCGGGCCCGGACGGTGTGGGCCGCTGCGGTCCGGCGGGCGGGCGCGGCAGGTTCCGGGGCTCGGTGCGCAGCGACCCGTCCGTACGCCCGGAGTCGGTACGTCCGGAGCCGGTACGTCCGGAGTCCGTGCGTCCGGAGCCGGTACGCCCCGGGTCCATGCGCCCGGGCGCGGGGATCCCGGCCTCTCCCCCGGTGCGGCGGGCGGCCCCGCCGTCCCGGGCCACCCATTCGTCGGCCCGGCCGATCAGCCAGTCGCGGCTGGGGACGACGAGCCCGGCGGGCGTGAAGGCGATCTTGCGCAGCTCCGTGTGCGTACCGGAGTCCTTGCGCCAGAGGCCGCTGACGATGTCGACGGCCTCGGCGGGGGTGGCCGCGAACTCCAGGCCCGCGTAGACGGGCGCGCAGGCGTCGAGCCCGAGGTCCTGGGCGGAGAGCCGCCGTCCGAGCCGCCGGGTGAACACCTCGGCGATCAGCGCCGGGGTGGTGCCGCGCGGCTGCTGCCCCCGCAGCCAGCGGGTGACGGAGGTCTTGTCGTACCGCAGGTCGAGGCCGTGTTCGAGGCCGAGCTGATCGACCCGGCGGGCGAGGCCCGCGTGGGAGAACCCGGCTTCCGCGATGAGTGAGGCGAGTCGGCGGTTGGGCGTGCGCTGCGAGGGTCGTTCCGACATCAGCTGTACGGTCTCCTGCCTTCGGGGCCGGCCGGGCAGCCCTCATGGGAACGGCGCGAATTTAGCGGCCACCGGGGCGGCCACTGCCGCCCTTTGCTCCATGTTCATCCGATCGTGTGAGGATTCCGGACGGAGCTGACGGAAACGCCCGACACATGAGTGCGCGAGCGCCGGGCCCGTACAGGCGCGGCCGGCGGGCTCGTACGGGCGCGACCGGGGGGCTCCGCACGGGCGCGGCCGACGGGCTCGCACGGGCGCGACCGGGGGGCTCGCACGGGCGCGACCGGGGGCCCTTGAGGTGGCCGTTCCACCTGCCAGTGGGCTGTTCGGGCGACGGTCGTACAGTGGATGCGGGCGCGATCAGTGCAGGGCACCGTCATCCCGGGGACACCCCTCCGGGCCTGCGGGGCCCACAGAGGGAGGCATCGGTGAGCGAGCTGCGGTTCGTCCGTCTGGGCTTCGGCGAACAGGCCGTCGAGTACACGGAGGCCTGGCAGAAGCAGCGCGAGGTGCATGCGGACCGGTTCGAGGACCGGGTGCCGGACACCTGTCTGCTCCTGGAACACCCGCCCGTCTACACCGCGGGTCGCCGCACGGCGGACAACGAGCGTCCGCTGGACGGCACCCCCGTCATCGACGTGGACCGGGGCGGGAAGATCACCTGGCACGGTCCTGGCCAGCTCGTCGGCTACCCGATCCAGAAGCTGCCGCGCCCGGTCGACGTGGTCGCCCATGTGCGCCGGCTGGAGGACGCGCTGATCCGCACGGCCGCGGAATTCGGCGTGGAGACCTCCCGGGTGGAGGGCCGCAGCGGCGTCTGGGTGCTCGGCGACCCGATCGAGCAGCGCCAGGCGCTGGGCGGGCTGTCGCTGGACTTCGACCCGAGGCTCCAGGACGAGGAGTTCGACCCCCGGCTGAACGGTCCGGAGTACGCCCCGTCCAACGCGGGCCAGCGCCGCGAGGACCGCAAGCTGGCCGCGATCGGCATCCGGGTCGCCAAGGGCGTCACGATGCACGGCTTCGCGCTCAACGTGAACCCGGACAACACCTGGTTCGACCGGATCGTCCCGTGCGGCATCCGGGACGCCGGGGTCACGTCCCTCTCGAACGAGCTGGGGCGGGAGATCACGATCGAGGAGGTGCTGCCGGTCATCGAGGGGCACCTGCGGGACATCCTGGAGAACGCGGATCTCGCACCGCGCGAGATCGAGCGGCCGCAGGCCCCGGCCCAGGCGCCGCAGGCCTCGGCCCCGGCGCCGGCGTGAGGAACCGCGGCCGTACGGTCCCGCCCGGGGAGCCACGGCCGTACCGACCGGTGGCCCGGCCATCACCATCGGCCGGGGAACCACGGGCCCTACCGACCAGTAGGCCGTCCGGGGAATAGGCCCCGTCGGCCGCAGGTTGGCCAGACGTAAGGCCGTTCGATGTAGGGGCGTACCCTGGTGTTCGCCGAAGAATCCAAAGTGAATCCCTCGCGCATCGCTCGCGCATCCCACGCGAACCCGACGCGAATCCAACGCAGCAGAGAGCAAAGGGGAGCCGGAGTGTCCGCTGTCGCACCCGACGGGCGCAAGATGCTGCGCCTGGAGGTCCGGAACAGCCAGACCCCCATCGAGCGCAAGCCCGAGTGGATCAAAACGCGGGCGAAGATGGGCCCCGAGTACAAGCAGCTCCAGCAGCTGGTGAAGGGTGAGGGCCTGCACACGGTCTGCCAGGAGGCGGGCTGTCCCAACATCTTCGAGTGCTGGGAGGACCGCGAGGCCACCTTCCTCATCGGCGGCGACCAGTGCACCCGGCGCTGCGACTTCTGCCAGATCGACACGGGCAAGCCGCAGGCGCTGGACCGTGACGAGCCGCGCCGCGTCGGCGAGTCCGTCGTCACGATGGACCTGAACTACGCCACCATCACCGGCGTCGCCCGCGACGACCTGGAGGACGGCGGCGCCTGGCTGTACGCGGAGACCGTCCGCCAGATCCACACGCTCACCGCGGAGCGGGAGGCCGGCGCGACCAAGGTCGAGCTGCTGATCCCCGACTTCAACGCGGAGCCCGAGCAGCTCGCCGAGGTCTTCTCCTCACGCCCCGAGGTGCTCGCGCACAACGTCGAGACGGTGCCGCGGATCTTCAAGCGGATCCGCCCCGGTTTCCGTTACGAGCGTTCCCTGGAGGTCATCACCCGGGCCCGCGAGGCCGGCCTGGTGACCAAGTCGAACCTGATCCTCGGCATGGGCGAGACCCGCGAGGAAGTCAGCGAGGCGCTCCAGGACCTGTACGACGCGGGTTGCGAGCTCATCACGATCACGCAGTACCTCCGCCCCTCCGTACGGCACCACCCCGTCGAGCGCTGGGTGAAGCCGCACGAGTTCGTCGAGCTGAAGGACGAGGCCGACGCGATCGGCTACTCCGGCGTGATGTCGGGCCCGCTGGTGCGGTCCTCGTACCGCGCGGGGCGTCTCTTCCAGCAGGCGATGGACGCCCGCGGTGTCGCCGCCCAGGCCGTCCCGGCCGCGCCGGCCGTGTGAATCCGCTCACGAGCGACCACCACGCCCCCACCGCATGACCGAAGCGGTCCGTGCGCTCCCCGCAGGTGAGGGACGCGTACGGACCGCTTCGGCGTGCGCTCCACCGGAATCAGGGCTTCATTGGTGTTTGACCGCCCGGTCACGCGCTGGTAACACCGAGCAGTGACCCTGGGTACATGTGCGGCAGCGACCCCAGCAGCCGCCGCCGTCACCGCTTCCCACGCTCATCCGCGCCACCGGGCGCATCCATTCCGAGGGGGAACACCACGATGCAGGCCGCACCGGTCCGCGCCCACGCACTTCCGTCCGTCACCACCGCCCTGCGCGCCGTCGAGTCGCTGCTGCTGAGCGGCGGCCAGCGCACCGCCCGCCGCAACGCCTGGACGGCCGTCCTGGAGGACCGCCGCCGCGCCAAGGACCGGGTGGAGGCCCAGCACGTCCTGGACGCGGTGGCCGGCGACCGTTCCTAGGCCGCGCTTCCCCGGACCCGGACCCGTCCCCGGACCGCTCACACGTACCGGGACCGCTCCCACGTTCCTGGGTCGCCCCCTCGCCACGTAAACTTCAGTACATGGCGAGGAAGGCAAAAACTGAAGGCGCGGACAGCGCCGAGAACGCGGGGCGACTCAAGCAGATCGCCCTGACCTACAAGATGACCAGGCGGACCGACAGCAAGATCGGTCTTGTCGTCGCGGGTGTCGGAATCGTCACGTTCGGTGTCCTCCTCGGCATCGGCTTCGCGATCGGCCACCCGGTCTATCTGGGCATCCTGGGCTTCGTCCTGGCCGTCCTCGCGATGGCGATCGTCTTCGGCCGGCGCGCGGAGCGGGCGGCCTTCGGCCAGATGGAGGGCCAGCCCGGAGCGGCGGCCGCCGTCCTGGACCGGATCGGACGCGGCTGGACGACCACCCCCGCGGTGGCGATGAACCGCAGCCAGGACGTCGTCCACCGGGCGGTCGGCAAGGCCGGCATCGTGCTGGTGGCCGAGGGCAACCCGAACCGGGTGAAGGGCCTGCTGGCGGCCGAGAAGAAGAAGATGGCCCGCATCGTGGTGGACGTGCCGGTGCACGACATCATCGTCGGCAACGGCGAGGGTCAGGTGCCCCTGAAGAAGGTCCGCACCAAGATGCTGAAGCTCCCCCGCGTCCTGACCGGCCCGCAGGTGACCACCACCAACGACCGGCTGCGCGCGATGGGCGACCTCATGAGCAACATGCCGCTGCCGAAGGGCCCGATGCCGAAGGGCATGCGGATGCCGCGCGGCGGAAAGATGCGCTGACGGCTGCGGCCGACGTACGTACACGACGGGGTGGCCCCGGACCTTCACCGGTCCGGGGCCACCCCGTTTCCCATGCCCGTACGGAAGAGGCCCCTCGTGGCCGTACGGAAGAGGTCCACGTCTCCGTACGGAAGAGGCCCTCGTGTCCGTACGGAAGAGGTCCTCGTCTCCGTACGGAGAGGTCACATCCGGATCTGAACGGACCGCGACAGCCGGTCGTGCAGCCCACGCCCGTCGCGGTCCCAGACCAGCGCGGGGATGACGAGCAGGAGCAGCACGGTGCGCACGGCCACGCGCACGAACCCGAGCCGCCCGCCGTCCTGGGCGACCACGCGCACGCCCAGCAGCCGCTTCCCGGGGGTGCAGCCGATGGTGCCGACGGTCAGCAGGCTCATCACGAGGAAGATCCCGAGCGCCCAGTTGCCCGCCGCCTGCTGGTCACCGCGAGCGAACAGCCCGTATGCGATCAGCATGCAGAGGGTCCAGTCGATGAAGATGGCTCCGAAGCGCCGGCCCAGCGGCGCGATCGAGCCGGGCCCCTCCTCGGGCAGCCCGAGGCCCTTGCCCCGGTAGCCGAAGTCGGCGCCCATCTCCTCGGCGGCCGCGCGGGGCCCCGAGAGCCACGATCCGATTGCTTGCCTGTTGTCCACCCGTCCACGGTACTGCGCCCGGGTTTGGGCCCGGCCGGGCGGGGCACGGAGACAGCCGCGCGGAGACCGCCGCTGAGATGCCGCTCACCACCGGCCCGGTTAACTTGGGCGAAACAAATGGGTCACGCTTGAGAAATCGAGTCTGCCTATGGTCGGGTCCAGCGTGCGCCACCGCACTGGCCGCACCACGAGCTACACAACCCCCGCCCCTCCCGGGTCGGGAGGAGGAGGAGTTGGATGTTCCAGAACGCCGACGAAGTGCAGAAGTACGTAGCGGACAACGACGTCAAGTTCATCGACGTCCGGTTCTGCGACCTGCCCGGGGTGATGCAGCACTTCACGATCCCGGCTGCGACCTTCGACCCGGCCGAGGAACTGGCCTTCGACGGTTCGTCGATCCGCGGCTTCCAGGCCATCCACGAGTCGGACATGGCGCTGCGCGCTGACCTGTCGACGGCTCGGGTGGACCCCTTCCGCCGCGACAAGACGATCAACATCAACTTCTTCATCCACGACCCGATCACGGGCGAGCAGTACAGCCGTGACCCGCGCAACATCGCCAAGAAGGCCGAGGCCTACCTCGCCTCGACCGGCATCGCGGACACCGCGTACTTCGGCCCGGAGGCCGAGTTCTACGTCTTCGACAACGTCCGCTTCCAGACGTCGGCGAACGAGAGCTTCTACCACATCGACTCCGAGGCCGGCGCCTGGAACACGGGTGCGCTGGAGAACAACCGGGGTTACAAGGTCCGCTACAAGGGCGGCTACTTCCCGGCTCCGCCGGTGGACCACTTCGCCGACCTGCGGGCCGAGATCTCCCTGGAGCTGGACAAGAACGGCCTCCAGGTCGAGCGCCAGCACCACGAGGTCGGCACGGCCGGCCAGGCGGAGATCAACTACAAGTTCAACACGCTGCTCGCCGCGGCCGACGACCTGATGCTCTTCAAGTACATCGTGAAGAACGTCGCCTGGCGCAACGGCAAGACCGCGACCTTCATGCCGAAGCCGATCTTCGGCGACAACGGCTCGGGCATGCACGTGCACCAGTCGCTGTGGCAGGGCGGCTCGCCGCTCTTCTACGACGAGCAGGGTTACGCCGGTCTGTCGGACATGGCCCGCTACTACATCGGCGGCATCCTGAAGCACGCCCCGTCGCTGCTGGCCTTCACCAACCCGACGGTGAACTCCTACCACCGCCTGGTACCCGGCTTCGAGGCCCCGGTCAACATGGTGTACTCGCAGCGCAACCGCTCCGCCGCGATGCGCATCCCGATCACCGGCTCGAACCCGAAGGCCAAGCGCGTCGAGTTCCGCGCCCCGGACCCGTCCTCCAACCCGTACCTCGCGTTCTCCGCGCTGCTGATGGCGGGCCTGGACGGCGTGAAGAACAAGATCGAGCCGGCCGAGCCGATCGACAAGGACCTCTACGAGCTGGCTCCCGAGGAGCACGCCAACGTCCAGCAGGTCCCGACGTCCCTCCCGGCCGTGCTCGACGCCCTGGAGGCGGACAACGAGTACCTCCAGGCGGGCGGCGTCTTCACGTCCGACCTGATCGAGACCTGGATCGACTACAAGCGCACGAACGAGATCGCCCCGATCCAGCTGCGGCCGCACCCGCACGAGTTCGAGCTGTACTTCGACATCTAAGCCACGGGTCACACAGACCGCAGGCCGTCGGCCGTGCCCCTCCGGGGGCGCGGCCGACGGCCTTTTTCTGCTCCCCCGGGGCGGATGTCGGGGGAGCTCCGCCCCGATCCCATCCCTCGTGCGCGCTCAGCGCCTCACGCACCATCTCGTTGTCGCGCCGCAACAGGGCATTTTCGCGATCCCACAGCGTCATACCGCTGTCAGAAACGTTGATCGTCGGGGGCTTCACATGTGCCTGTGACCGTGCTCCCCGTCCTTCTCCGGCACCGCGTAGCCCGGCACGGACGGCCAGCGGACCGTCAGAACCACCGACTCCTCCTCCGCGAACCACGAGTGATCGACTCCGCGTCCCCACACGACGTAGTCGCCCTGCTCCTCCAGCAGGACGTCACGGCCCGGCAGTTCGACGCGGAAGCGGCCACTGATGAGAACCAGCAGGGCCGTGCGCTCCTCGCCCCTCACCCACTGCGATCGCCTGTCGGCGCGGGGGTGGACGCCCCATTTGATCTCCACGGCATCGCTGTGGCGTGGGTCGTGGGCGTCCTTGAAATGCCCCAGGAGCCACCCGCGGTCCAGTGCCGCGTCCTTGCCCGCCTTGCCCACGTACACGTTGTCGCTCACGTGGGGGAACGCTAGCAGCGCGGGTCATGCGGCGACGCGGTGTCGACGAGTTACTGACCTCGTCCACCACCCACCGGTCCGCCTCGCGGGGGAAGCTGATCTCTCCTGCGCTCAGGACGCGCTCTCCGTCGGCGCATGCCACGTGTTCGCTGCGCCGGGTAGCTCGGCCTCCGTACGTTCATACGGTCCCCCCGGAAGACCTCACCGCAGCAAAGGCCGTGCCCGTCCCGCCCAGTACTCGTCCGCCGTGATGCCCAGCAGGACCACGTCGTGGTACGTGCCCGCGAAGTACTCGTGCTGGCGCAGGCGGCCCTCCTCCACGAAGCCGAGTTTGCGGTAGAGGGCCAGGGAGGCGTCGTTGAAGGCGTAGACCTCCACCTCGCACTTGTGGCAGCGCTGTTCGGCGAACATGTAGGTGAGGATCAGTTCCGTGGCCTCGAAGGCGTAGCCCTGGCGGCGGTGTTCGCGGGTGACCTCGATGCCCGTGCGGAAGCGGCCCGCCCGGGTGTCCGTCTCGCCGACCGACACCGCGCCGACGAAGGCGTGCTCGAAGCGGGTCTCGATGACCAGTTGGTACGCGGACGCGTTCGGGGTGCGGCCGGCGCGCTCGGTGGCCCAGGCGCGGAAGCTCTCGTCCGAGCGCGGGGGCTCGACCACGTCGGCGTTGCGGGCGTCCACGGTGTGCAGGGCCAGGGCCCGGAAGCCCTCCCAGTCCTGCGGTTCGATGCCTCGCAGGCGTACTCTCTCGCCGGTCCACAGGTCAGTCATCTCGCTCCAGCCGGATGGTGAGGGGGTGAGGGGGTGGGGGCAGGTCGGGTGGTCGGTCAGGCTACGTGGGACTTGATCGTCCTCGCGCAGGCCAGGGACTCCCTGTGTGTCGTGTCCACTTCCACGTCGTACGACACCCCTTCGTGCACCTTCTCCGCCTGTGCCGCCGCCATGCCTCGCGGGCGGTCTCCCCGGGCGATCTCGCGGGCCTCCGCGACCGCGCCCTCGCAGTGGACGCCCACCCACAGGACGTTCAGGCCCGTCAGCGCCTTCCGCCACGGTTCCTGGGAGGCCGGGCCGCCGAGGAACACGTCGTCGATGATGACCTGCGCGCCCGCCCGGGCCGTAGCGGCCACGCCCTCGCGCCAGGCCGCCTCCAGTCTCCGGAACTCCTCGCCGATGGTCACGCCGCCGTCCGCCGCGAACTCGATGCCTTCGCCCGCCGACCTCAGGGACGCGGGCAGGGAGTCCACGAAGGTGTCGATCGCGGCGGCGAGCCACGGGGTCGGGAGCTCCGCCTGGAGGCAGCGGACGATGCCGGACTTGCCGGAGCTGGAGCCGCCGTTCAGCACGATCACCTGGGTCGTCATCCGGACACGGTAGAGGCAACGCGTGCGGCCTTCGACCTGTTTTCGGGTCTCCCCCGCGCGGTCTACGCGGGCCTGATCGTGGCCAGCTGCGCGAGCAGCAGAATCAGGCGGTACGCGCTCCCGTAGTCGGGGGCCGTGAAGGCGACCGTACGGGCACCCGCCGCGCGCGAGACGCCCGGTACGAGCGTCGCCAGGTCGACGGTGTGCGGGCTCGCGAGGTCGGCCTCCACGTCCAGCGGACCGGTGAGGGCCAGGGGCGGGATCTCCGTGCGGCGGGTCACCGCGTCCGCCGCCGCCCGGCGCAGCCTGTCCCGGGCCTCCTCCGGGTGCAGGGTCACTGCCGCCGCCATGCCCAGGGCCTCCTTGACCGGGACCGTGACCGTCCCGGGGAGCAGGTCGGTCGCCTCGGCGCAGGCCGCGTCGTCGCCGCTGAGCAGGACGACCGGTACGCCGAGGTGGCCGGCCATGGCGGCGTTGAGCCCGATCTCGCCCAGCGAGCGGCCCGCCACCCGTACGTCGAGGATCTCGCCGTTCATGGTGTGCGCCAGCACTCCCGGGCCCTCGCCCGCGCGGACGTGGTAGCCGACGAACAGCGCCGCGTCGGTCTCCTCGTCGAGCCCGGCGAGCATGTTCAGCGCGCGCGGCTTGCCCCGGACCAGGCGGGCACGGCGGTCGAGTCGCTCCGGCAGGAGGTTGCGGAAGGTGCCGTGCGCGTCCGCCACCAGGACGTCGGCCGTGGGCTCCGCGTCCAGGACCCCCGCGATCACCGCGTTCGCGTCGGCCGTCATCAGCTCCCGGCCGCGCTGGTAGTCGTAGCGCTCGGGGTTCGTCTCGGAGGAGTGGACGATCCCCGAGATGCCTTCCATGTCGACCGAGATGAGTGCCTTCATGGGGCTGGGATCCTACCTGTCGTCGTTCCGCCGGTCAGGCGCCCGCGAGGCTCGCCCGGGCCGCGTTCATGAACGCCGTCTTGGCCTCCTCCAGGTGCTCGTTGACCTCGACGTCCCCGATGTCGCGCCACACGGCGGCGTTCAGCGCGTGGCCGTACGCTCTGACCGGCTCGCGCAGGGCCTCGTCGCACAGGAGCGTGACATTGCCGGACGCGGTCCACAGCGCGGTCATGACCGGGCCCGTCTCCGTCATCCAGCCGCCCTCGTCGTCGCCCCACGGATCGGGGCGGCGGTAGGCGGCCCGTTCCGCGGCCTGGGCGCAGGAGACGAACTCCTTGAGGACGTCGATCTGTTCGGCCCTGCGGCTCTCCGTAGTGGCGGCGGCCTGGCGACGCTCCTCCGTGCGTTCCGCCGAGCGTTGCGTGGCGCGTTGGGCGAGGGCCGTCAGGCCGCCGCCCAGCGCCACGCCTGCGAGCGAGACGACCGAGGTCCATAGATCGGCAGCCATGGTGATGCCCCTTCCCCCGTGCCCTTGTGCGGTCGGAGCCATGGTCCCGTACGGGTGGCGCCCGGCAGCCGGGTGCCCCCGGACTCGTCGCTCGACGAGTCCGGGGGCAGTGGTCGGGGCGGTGGTCGGTTCGGTCAGCGGCCGTAGCGGATCAGGGCGCGGACCATGCGGCAGGTGGTGTCGGACGGCGGGTGGATGCCCATGCGCTCGGCGGCGATCCGTATCCGGTGGTTGCCGGCGCTGGAGGGCTGGTAGACCCCGCTGTCGAGCAGGGCGATGGCCAGGCGCATGGCCTTGAGGCGGCGGTTGTGGGAGACGTACCACTCGCGGGGGCGGCCCGCGGGCAGCCGCTTCTTCGCGGGCGGCGCGGGAAGCGGCGGGCGGAAGGGCATCGGGAGCTGTCGGTCGAGCGGCTCGGTCGTGGCTGTGGCGACGGCCATCGGCATCCTCCTGGCAGCGTGGTGGAACCCTCACGAACTCCCTCCATTTTACTGCCCCCCACTGACAATCGCCCCTGGCCAGAGGCGTTTTCGGCAGTCCCTCACGTACCCTTGGCCCCATGGAGATCTGGATCAATCCCGCCTGTTCCAAGTGCCGCAGCGCGGTGACTCTGCTGGACGCCGAAGGGGCCGATTACACCGTCCGCCGCTACCTGGAGGACGTGCCCTCGCCCGAGGAGATCCGGGCCGTGCTGGACCGGCTCGGGCTGGAGCCGTGGGACATCACGCGGACGCAGGAGGCGGCCGCCAAGGAGCTGGGGCTCAAGGAGTGGCCCCGCGACGCCGGTTCGCGGGAGCGGTGGATCACCGCGCTGTCCGAGCACCCCAAGCTGATCCAGCGGCCGATCATCACCGCCGAGGACGGCACGGCCGTGGTCGCGCGGAGCGAGGAGGCCGTGCGGGACGCGCTGGGGCGTGGTGCCTGAAGGCGCAGTGCCTGAGGGCGTGGTGCCTGAGGGCGTGGTGTTCGAGGGTGTGGTGCCTGAAGGCGCAGTGCCCGAGGGCGTCGTGTCCGGGGGCGTCGTGTCCGGGGGCGTGGGACCGTCGGCGGTGTGGCAGGGCTCCCCCGGAATGGCGTTCTTCACCGACTTCGTCGTCACCGGTGCCGTGCGTGGTGCCGACGCCACGAGTACGCCGGCCGAGGTGACCGCGCTTCTCGGCGACGGGTTCGTCGAGAGCCGTACCGGGCTGGGGCAGTTGCTGCGCTGCTACGACCTGGTGGAGTTCGCGTGGGAGCGGGAAGGCGACGGCCTGCGCGGCTTCTGCATCACCGTGCAGGCACACCGGCTCGACGTCCCGTTGCCGGTCGACGAGCTCGCCGCGGACCTGGACCGGGCCGGCTTCCCGCTCGTGGAGGTCGCGCCCGACGGGGTCGGATGCCGGCGCTTCGTCCGGGCGGACAGCCGGGTGGGGGTACTGGTCGACGAAGGCAGCGGCCAGGTGCTGGCGTTGACGGCACCCGCCTGGTTCGCGCCCGGTCCTCGGGGCGAGCGGTCGCCCTGGTCCCGGGAGGCCGGACGCGACCGGGTCCGGCATCTGGTCGGGCTCGGTGCGGCGGAGCGGGAGGCCTGGGCGCGGCGGCAGCCCGACGAGGCGGACGAAGCGGCGCGCCGGTGGTGGTTTCTGTGGGTCGCGTGCAGGCCGCTTCTGCCGGACGAGGGCAAGCGGAGATTCGGGCACGATCGGTCTGTCTGGGAGGTGTTGGCGCTCTGGCTGCTCGGCGCGTGCGAGAGCGCCGGAGTCCTCGACCGTACGGATGCCGTCTGCGAGATCGTCCGGTACGGGCTGCTCGAACCGGATGCGGCCGTACGGGCCTGCCTGGACGCCGTCCCGGTGTCCAGGGCGGACGTGGCGACCCGCGAGTCGACTCCGTACGCACGGGAGAACCTGGTGGCGGTCAACGCCTCCCGGGCCGCCAAGCGGCTCACCCTCGCGGCCGGTGAGCTGCTGCCCCGGGTACGGGACCGTGCGCTGCGGGCCGAGGTGGAGGCCTGGCTGGAGCTTCGGACCCGGCTGATGTGAGCGCCCGGGGCCGGCTCTTGTCACCGCCCGGGGCCGGCTGATGTGAGCGCCCGGGCCGGCTGATGTGGGCGCCCGGGGCCGGCTGTTGCGAGCGCCCGGGGCCGACGGTCGCGAGCGCTCGGCCTCGGGCCGGGCCCCCGCCTCAGCGTTCGTCCGTGCCCGCTCGCTTGGCCGTGGACAGGGCGATGCGGTTCCAGGTGTTGATCGTGAAGATCAGGGCCAGCAGGTGGGCCAGCTCCTCCTGGGTGAAGTGGGCCGCCGCCCGGTCGTAGACCTCGTCGGGCACCCCGGCGTCGCCGATCCGGGTGACCGCGTCCGTCAGGGCCAGGGCGGACTGCTCCCGGGCCGTGAAGAAGTGGTCCGCCTCCTGCCACAGCGCGACCATGTGCAGACGCTCCTCGCTCTCCCCCGCCTTGCGCGCGTCCGTGGTGTGCATGTGCAGGCAGTACGCGCACCGGTTCAGGTGCGAGGCGCGGATCTGGACCAGTTCGACCAGGGCCGGGTCCAGGCCCTCGCGGGCCGCCGCGTCCAGGCCGATCACCGCCCGGAACGCCTTCGGGGCCGCCTTCGCGAAGTTCAGCCGGGGGGTGGTCGCGGTCGCAGCCGTCGTCGTGGTCGTGGTCATGTTGGGCCGGACGGTGGTGGCCTCGGTGAAGGTGCGGTCGTTCGTCTTGATCTCCGTCGTCGTCATGGGTACGAATCTAAGGCGACAAGCGACTGGGTGTGGGGTGCACTTCTGTGATGAATTCATGGGTCAATTCGGCGGAGATCCTGGGCAGCGATCTGCCCCTGGAACTCTCCGGCACCGGTAACCGCCGGGCCCTGCTGATGGACGCGCTCCGCGAGGCCGTGCGCAGTGGGCGGCTCGCCCCGGGCACCCGGCTGCCGCCCTACCGTTCCCTCGCCGCCGACCTGGGTCTGGCGCGCAACACCGTCGCCGACGCGTACGCGGAGCTGGTCGCGGAAGGGTGGCTGGCGGCCCGGCAGGGTTCGGGGACCCGGGTCGCCGAGCGGGCCGCCCCCGTGACCCCGGTGCACCGGCCCCGTACCCCCGAGCGCGCCGCCCGCCCGGTCCACGACCTGGTCCAGGGGCAGCCGGACCCCTCGGTCTTCCCGCGCACCGCCTGGCTGGCCTCGGCCCGGCGTGCGCTGGCCGCCGCCCCCGACGACGCGTTCGGGCCCGGCGATCCGCACGGCCGGCCCGAGCTGCGGCGGGCGCTGGCCGGCTATCTCGCCCGGGTGCGCGGGGTGCGGGCCACGCCGGAGCGCATCGTGATCTGCTCGGGCGCCGCGCACGGGCTGCGGCTCCTGGCGGAGGTGGTGGGCGGGCCGTGGGCGGCGGAGGAGTACGGGCTGCCCTTCCACCGCGAACTGCTCGCCTCCCACGGGGTGGGCACCCGGCCGCTCGGCGTGGACGCGGACGGCGCCCGGGTCGACGGGCTCACCCGCCGCGACCGGGCCGTACTCCTCACGCCCGCCCACCAGTTCCCCACCGGCGGGCCGCTGCACCCCGCGCGGCGGGCGGCCGTCGTCGACTGGGCCCGGGCCACCGGCGGGCTCGTCGTCGAGGACGACTACGACGGGGAGTTCCGCTACGACCGGCAGCCCGTGGGGGCCGTCCAGGGGCTCGATCCCGAGCATGTGGTGCTGGTGGGGTCGGTGAGCAAGAGTCTTTCGCCTGCTCTGCGGATCGGGTGGATGGTGCTGCCCCAACGGCTCGTCGCCCCCGTCGTCGCGGCCAAGGGCGAGCGCGAGCAGTTCTCCAGCGCCACCGAGCAGCTCACCCTCGCGGACTTCATCGAGTCGGGCGCGTACGACCGGCAGGTACGCCGGATGCGGCAGCGCCACCGTCGCCGCCGGGACCAGTTGGTGGCCGCCCTGCACGCGCGGGCCCCGCACGTCCGGGTCACCGGGATCGCGGCCGGGCTGCACGCCGTGGTGGAGCTGCCGCCCGGCACCGAGCGGTCGGCGGTCCGGGCGGCGGCCTGGCAGGGGCTCGCGGTGGAGGGCCTGGGCGACTATCTGCACCCGGGTGCGGAGAACGCCCTTCTTGCCGCTCCCGCCGACGACACCCCAGCCCCCCGCCGCGACGGGCTCGTCGTCGGGTACGCCACCCCCGCCGAATCCGCCTACCCGGAGGCGCTCGAAGCCCTGTGCCGCTCCCTGCCGCCGGCCGCCCCGCCTGCCGCTGCGCCCCCGTCTGCCGCTACGCCCGCGCCTGCGCCTCCGCCGCCGACAGCAGCTCCGTGAGGTGGAGGCCGAAGCGCGCGTCGCAGGCGTGCGGCACTCCCGTGCGTACCGCTTCGGCCAGGGCGTCCACCGCACCCCGGAACGCGGTCTCCGCACCGGCCCAGCCGGGGACCGACGCCGTACCCCGCTCGCCCCGCAGCTCGATCTCGACACCCGCCGCGCCGGGCGGGGCGCTCAGCCCGAGGGTCACCGTGCTGGACGCGCCGGAGGTGTGGCGCAGGATCAGATGGGTGGTGTCGGCCGGTCCCGCGGCGGCCGTCAGGTGCTCGACGTCGCCCAGGACCGGGATCAGCACGGACAGCGCGTGCGGGCCGACGTCCCACAGGCCGCCCTTCTCGCGCCGCCACGGGGAGTCCGCGTACTCGCTGCTCGAACCGGCAGCGTAGAGCGACCCCAGCCACTGCGCACGTGCCGTGAACCAGCCGTCCACCGCCGCCTGTTCGGCGATCCAGGCGGCGGTCTCGGGCGCGAAGCGCAGCGTGCAGAAGACGACCGACGCCACTCCTGACTTCTCCGCCGCCTCCGCCACCGCACGGGCCCCGGCGACCGTCGTGGCGACCGGCTTGTCCATCAGCAGGTGGCGGCCCGCCTCCGCGGCCCGGACCGCCAGCGGGGCCTGGACGTCCGGCGGCAGCGCGAAGGCCACCGCGTCGCTCGCCTCCAGCAGCGCGTCGATGCCCTCCTCGCCGGTGTACGCCCGGGTCCCGTGGGCGGCGGCGAGGGCGTCCGCCGCCTCGGCCCTGCGGCCCCACACTCCGCTCAGCTCGACGCCGGGGTGGGCGGCGAGCGCGGGGGCCTGGGTGTTACGGGCCCAGGGACCGGCACCGAGGAGGCCGATGCGCAGAGCAGGAGTGGTGCTGGATGTCGTCATGCGTGCCAGTGTGCCGGGCGCGGCGGGCGGGCGGACAGGGGCCCGGGGCGCGGGGCCCACGTCGCTCCGACCACGAACAGCGTCGGGACCCGGCCCTGAATGCGGTGGCGCGAAGCAGGCCCGCCCCGTTACGTTTCCCGAGCCGGCCGCGGGACTCCGGTGCGACTTCCGAGACGTGCCTGTGAAGCAATGATTTCGCTGTTCGCGCCCCCATTCCCCGGCCGGCGCTCCAGCCACCCGGGGGACGACCATGATGACCACGCCCGACAGCCCTGCCGACCTTGTCACCGCCGAGGACGTCCTCCTCTTCGTGAACGCGGCGATCACCGCGACCGGGCAGCGCGAGTTCCGCTCTCGCGCCGTCGACCAGCAGCTCTCCCTGGACTTCCTGCACACCTACGTACAGGTCAACTACCGCCAGGTGTACGCGGCTTCGCTGGCTCTGGACATCAACCACCACAACGCGGCGCTCATCGTGCGCCGGCTGCTGGAGACCGCGGACGAGGCGTCCCCGGAGGAGCGACGCCGCGAGGGCCGGCTCATCGCGGCGCGGCTTGCCCTGCTGCCGCCGCAGCGTGTCTACCGGCTCTTCGGCGAGCTGCGCCGCGCCGGGGTCAACAACCGCCGTACCCGGGCGATCATCCGGGACTGGCTGGCGGGCCGGCCGGATCTGGGCCATGACGCCGTGAAGTACCGGGCCGGGCTGAAGACCGTCGCCCGCCACATCCACCTGGCCTGTCCTGAGCGGGACGAACCGCTCGCCGAGATCGGGGCGTTCCTGTTCCGGCCCGGTCGGGCCCGCCGGTACGAGCACCCGCTGCTGGACGCCTGGCGGCGTGCCCACTACGAGCAGGGGGCCGTGGCCGAGCTGCCGTTCACCGTGGCGGAGGGGTTCGCCGCCCGGCACGGGATGAAGCGCGAGGTGTTCCTGAAGCGGGCAGCGCCCCGGATGACCCGGCTGGAGCGGCTGCGCACCCAGGAGCAGCGGACGGTGGACGGCCGGCGGCCGGACGTCGAGCTGACCGCGATGCCGCTGACCCGGCTCGCCCTGTACGTGCTGTCGCTCGGCTTCGAGGAGCGCGCAGGGCGCCGGGCCGAGCTGACCGGCGCCCTGCGCGCGGCGGCCCGGCGGGCGGCGGGCGCGCACGCGGGGAGCTGGGGGCGGGTGCACGCGGTGCTGGACGACAGCTTCTCCTCGTCCGGGTCGGGGCAGAAGCGGCGTCGGCCGCTCGCCGTGGCGCTGGCCTGCCACCATCTGCTGGAGGTGCTGGCCGCGCCGGGTGCGTACCGGGGGCTGTGGACCTCGGGGGCGGGCGACGCCCTGCTCGTACGTCCGTGGGGGCCGACCCCGCTGGGGATGCGGATCCTGGACGCGCTGGAGCCGGGGGCCGACGGGGCCGCTCCGGACCGGCTGGTGATCGTCTCGGACGGCTGGGACAACGCCCCGGCGGGGCTGGCGGGCGAGGTGCTGCGGGTGTGGCGGCGTCGGCTGGATCCGGCGCGGCGGACGGCGGTGGTGCACGTCAACCCCGTATACGACGCGGAGGGTTTCGACGTGCGGCGGCTGGCGGCGGGGGTGGCGACGGCCGGAATCCGGGACGCGGAGGATCTGCCCGCCCTGGTGGAGATCGCCCGGTTCGCGGAGGGGCGTACGGGACCGGCGGAGCTGTACGCGTACCTGGACCGGCGGGTGGCCCGGTTCACCGGAAAGGAGCCGGCCTCGTGAAGCGGCCGGAACCGGCACCGACGACCGCCCGCGCCGCGCGGGCGCCCGGAAAGGACGTGACACCGTGAACCGGCTGGAGCTGACCGGATTCACCACCCGGCCGTCGCAGGTGTGGGGCGGTGTCCGGCTCGTCCCGCTGGTCCGCGAGGCGCCGGTGGAGGGGCTGCGGCTGCATCGCGAGGTGTACGACGGCCTCGGCGCGGGGGTCGTCGAGCTCGGGCCCCGGGGCCACTACATCTCGTACATTCCGCACGGGCTGGTCGCCGACTGGTCGGGCGAGAAGGACGGCCGGGCCCCGGGGGCGGGCCGGCCGTCGGCCGCGTACGGGACTCAGTTCGGCGGCGGTGACGTGCCCCGGGCCGTGCCCCTGCCGCCGGTGCCACATCACCGGATGGCCAAGCGGCGGTCCGGCGACCGGCTGCGGTTCCTGCCGTTGCACCTGGCGTTGGAGGGCTATCTCGCGCTGCACTTCGGCGGTCCGTCGACCGCCTGGGAGGAGTGGTCGCGCTCGGCCCTGCGCGACGGGCTCTCGCCGCGCGCCGAGGACGCCTACCTCGGGCGGTCGGTGCGCGGGCTCGGGGACGCGCTGCGGATCTTCGAGATCCATCCGGGCCAGTGCGGGGTGATGGTGTACGTCTCCGACGCGCTCGCCGCCGCGTTCGCCGTGCCGCACCCGGACGACTACCGCCTGCTGCACGCCTCGCTGGTGGAGGACCTCTACGGGGAGCTGGTGCACCAGTACGCGCTGTACGGGGCCCCGGTGGCCGGGACTCCGGTGCGGATCGGGGGCGAGGAGCACATCCGGGACCTCGGCGAGCTGCGGGCGGCCGCGCGGGCGCAGGAGCGGGCGTGGGCGGAGGCGCACGGCACGCTGTTCGCGCGGGAGCTGCTGGACACCTCGTACGCGTTCGACCGGGTGTACCGGATGAAGTCCTTCACCCTGTGGCGCTTCCTGCCGCCGTTCGTCCGGGACGGTGGCGGGCAGCACATCGGGGAGACGATCACCGACCACAAGGGGCGGGTCGCCTACCTCAAGACGTTCCGGCTCTCCGATGCGCAGATCCGCCGGGGGCATCTGCTGCGGACCGTGGCCGGGGCCGGCTGGGAGCTGGACCGGGCGGCCGCCGCGCTGGGGTCGAGCCGCGAGGAGCTGGTGCGCCGGATGCGGGCGGCCGGGTTCTCGGCTCTGCTCAGGAGCAGTCTCTGAGCCCTCCGTGGTCCTACGGAAAACCGCGGGAAACCTCGGTAACACGGGGTTCACATCCGGGCAACGGACGGGAAATCGCGTCTTGCCAAGCTGCGCTGCATAGACCGCTGCACCCGCAAAGGATGGCGTCCGTGACATTCAAGGCTGAGTACATCTGGATAGACGGCACCGAGCCGACCGCCAAGCTTCGCTCCAAGACGAAGATCATGGACGGTGCGCCGTCGGGGGACGTGGCGGATCTGCCCATCTGGGGGTTCGACGGCTCCAGCACCAACCAGGCCGAGGGCCACGCGTCCGACCGGGTGCTGAAGCCCGTCTTCACCTGTCCGGACCCGATCCGCGGCGGCGCGGACGTCCTCGTCCTGTGCGAGGTCTTCAACATCGACATGACGCCGCACGAGTCCAACACGCGGGCCGCGCTGCGCCCGGTCGCCGAGCAGTTCGCGGGCCAGACCCCGATCTTCGGGATCGAGCAGGAGTACACCTTCTTCGACGGCCACCGGCCGCTCGGCTTCCCCGAGGGCGGCTTCCCGGCCGCGCAGGGCGGCTACTACTGCGGGGTCGGCGCGGACGAGATCTTCGGCCGGCAGATCGTGGAGAAGCACCTCGACAACTGCCTGGCGGCGGGGCTCGGGATCTCCGGCATCAACGCCGAGGTCATGCCCGGCCAGTGGGAGTTCCAGGTGGGCCCGCTGTCCCCGCTGGAGGTCTCCGACCAGCTGTGGGTGGCCCGTTGGCTGCTCTACCGCACCGCCGAGGACTTCAACGTCTCCGCGACGCTGGACCCGAAGCCGGTCAAGGGCGACTGGAACGGCGCGGGCGCGCACACCAACTTCTCCACCCAGGCGATGCGCGAGGGATACGACGCGATCATCACCGCGTGCGAGTCGCTGGGTGAGGGCTCCAAGCCGATGGACCACGTCAAGAACTACGGCGCGGGCATCGACGACCGGCTCACCGGTCTGCACGAGACCGCCCCGTGGAACGAGTACAGCTACGGCGTCTCCGACCGCGGCGCCTCGGTCCGTATCCCGTGGCAGGTCGAGCAGGACCGCAAGGGGTACATCGAGGACCGCCGGCCGAACGCCAACGTCGACCCGTACGTCGTCACGCGGCTGATCGTCGACACCTGCTGCACCGCGCTGGAGAAGGCCGACCAGGTCTGATCCCGACGCCGACCGCTCACGTGGGAGGGGCCCGCCGGTTCGCCGGTGGGCCCCTCCCACGTGAGCGCGCGGGCCCTCCTGCCGGACCGCGCGGGCCCCTCCCGTACGGTCCGGCGGGCGTCGCGTGAGGGACGTGACGCGGAGCGTCCGTATCGAGGCCGAGAGGAGTCTGATGCACCGCCGCGATCTCTGCTTCAATGGAGCACATGGCCAGCTTCCAGTACATCGCGTCGGGTCGCAGCGACCTCGAACCGTTCTGGCCTTCCCGTCAGCACCATGATTTCGACCGGGTGTGTTGCCGCGCGTGGAACGCGCAGGCCCACTAAAGCCGCTCACCCCGGCCTTCGGTCCGCGCGTACGACGAACGTCCGTCCCTGACGACTTCTCGCGCGAAAGAGCTGACCCTCATGGCGAACACTCGTACCTTCTCCGCCGCGTCCGCCGCCACCGCGGCATCCCCGGCATCCGCTGCGGCCCGCCCCCCCGCCCGTCCCGTCCCCGCCCGCTCCCTGCCCGCGGACCCGAACCGGCACCGGCTGCGCGCGGTCGACCGCGACGAGGTCGCGGCCCCGGCCGATGTGGCGGACTTCCTCCCGCCCGGGGCCACGTGGCTGCCGGCCCCGCCGCACACCCTGCCCTCGCTGCCCGGCCGGCCGCCGATGATCGGGTACCTGGTGCTCGTGCCGGCCGACCGGCAGCCCGCGCTCGCGGGGGCCGCCGCGGGCGACCCGCTCCGGCCGGCGGCCGACGCGGGCTCCGGCGCCACTGCCACCGCCGTCGGTGCCGAGGAGGTGCCGGCCGGGCCGGTGCGGGTCGACACCGCCCGGCGTACGGCCTCCGTCGACGGCGTCGCCCTCAATCTCACGTACCTGGAGTTCGAGCTGCTGGCCCATCTGGTGGCCCACCCCCACCGGGTGCACACCCGCGACCAGTTGGTGACGACGGTCTGGGGTTACGGGCATGTGGGCGACGGCCGCACCGTCGACGTCCATGTCGCCCGGCTGCGCCGCAAGCTGGGCGCGGAGTACCGCCGTTCGATCCAGACGGTCCGCCGGGTCGGGTACAAGTACACGCCCTGACCGGCCGGTTCGGCATAACGCATCTCCGGCGGCCCCGGAGCACGGTTCTCGTTCACCGCGCTCCGGGGCCGACCCGTTGCCCGTACGCGTCCGCTCAGACCCGTACGGTGTCACCCACCGGCTCGACGGGCTCCTCGTGCTCCAGGCTCGGCAGCCGCGAAAGCCCGCGCGGGGTCCGCCAGTTGCGCTCGCCCAGCAGCAGCATCACGGAGGGCAGCAGCACCATCCGTACGACGGTGGCGTCCAGCAGCACCGCGACGGCGAGGCCGACGCCCATCTGCTGCATGTCCTGCATGGACAGCGTCCCGAACACCGCGAACACCGCCACCATGATCGCCGCCGCTCCGGTGACCGCCCCGGCCGTGCGGCGGATACCGGTCTCGATGGCGGACCGGTTGTCCAGGCCGGCGCCGCGTGCCTCGCGGATCCGGGAGACGACGAAGACGTGGTAGTCCATGGAGAGGCCGAACAGGACGACGAGGACGAACAGCGGCATCCACGCCTCGATCGCGCCGACTCCCTCCGAACCGATGAGGGATGCGCCCCAGCCGTGCTGGAAGACGGCGGTCATCACGCCGTAGGAGGCGGCCACGGAGAGCAGGTTGAGGACGATGGACGTGATGGCGATGACGTAACTGCGGAAGCAGAGGAGCATCAGCAGGAAGGTGACCGCCGTGATGAAGGCGAAGACGGGGACGATGCCGCGCCGCAGTTGGTCGTTGAAGTCGACGGAGCCCGCGATCTCGCCGGTGACCCGGGTCTTCGCGCCGGTACCGTCGAAGGCGGCGGGCAGGGTCCTCTCGCGGAGTTCGGTGAGGTCGGTGCTGCCGCCGGGGAGGGGGATCTCGATCTCGGCGACGTTCTTGTCTCGGTGGACGGTGACGTCCTCGAAGCCGTCGAGCGCCTTGGCGACCTCCGGGGCGGTGATGTCGGGCGCGGTGACCACGACGAGGGCGGGGGCGGGGCCGCCGGGGAAGCTGTCGGTGATGCGGGTGTGGGCGATGGAGAGCTGCGAGTCGGAGCCGAACTGCTTCTCCAGGCCGAGGGATTCGGTCTTCATGCCGAGGGCGGGCGCGGCGAGGGCGAGCAGCAGGACGACGGCGGCGACGGCGAAGGTGCGGGGGCGGGCGAGGACGGGACCGAGCAGCCGGCCGGTGATGCGGCCGCTGCCCGAGTGGCCGTGCTTCGCGCGGCGGTTCAGCAGGGGGATGCGGCCCGCGTCGACGCGGTCGCCGAGCCAGGAGAGCAGGGCGGGCAGGACGGTGACCGAACCGAGCATGGCGATGAACACGACGATGATCGTGGCGAGCGCGAAGCCCTTGAACAGCAGGAGTCCGGAGAGGAACATGCCGCCCATCGCGACCATCACGGTGAGGCCGGAGACGAGGACCGCCCGGCCGCTGGTGGCGGCCGCGATGCGCAGGGCGGTCTCGGCGTCCCGTCCGGCGGCGCGTTCGTCGCGTTCGCGGCGCAGGTAGAAGAGGCAGTAGTCGACACCGACGGCGAAGCCCATCAGGAACATCACCGAGTACGTGGTCTGGAACAGGTGCAGTTGGTGGCTGGCGATCGAGAGGAGGCCGAAGGCGGCCATGCACGCGGTGAGGGCGAGCCCGACCGGGAGCAGGGCGGCGACGATCGCGCCGAAGGCGACGACGAGGATGCCGAGGGCCAGCGGTACGGCGGTGAACTCGGCCTTCTTGAAGTCGTCGGCCAGGAGGTCGCCGAGCCACTTGCCCGCGCTGGCCTCGCCGAACTGGTGGATCTCGACGTCCGGGTGGTCGTCGCCCACGGCGGCGACCGCGTCCAGGACGGGCTGGACCCGGTCGGACGAGGTCGCGGCATCGCCCTTCATCTCGAAGGTGATCAGGGCGTCCTTGCCGTCCTTCGAGGCGACGGGCGGGGCGATGTTCTGTGCCTCGCCGGTCTCCCGTACGGCGGTGGCGAGAGCGTCGGCGGCCGGCTTCCAGTCGCCCGCGGCTGGGGAGGAGACCATGACGAGTTCGCCCGCGGGCTTGTCGAGTCCCGCGTCGAGGAGGATCTGCTCGGCACGGGCGGAATCTCCGGCGCCGTTCTCAGCGTTGGTCATCTCGACCATGCCGGTGGCTCCGCCGATGCCCGTGGCGAGCACGACGAAGAGCAGCCAGCCGAGTACGGCGGTCTTGCGATGGTGTGTGCTCCACACGCCGATGCGTGCGGCGAGGTTGCGCCTCATGTGGTCTCTCCCCCGGAGGTAAGCGTCAGATAAGTGGATCGGGACGCTTCGAATCTAGGAATCGGCGGCGGTCCGCCCCAGCCGTCGAAGCCCCCGGTCGCGGTGGGGCAGGGGGTGGATGCGGGGGTGGTGCCAGATACACCCCGAGACGGTGGTGGACCGGCTGACGCGGCGGGGGCGGATCGAGCGAGACTGGCACCCGGACCGGGGACCGGCCCGGCTCCGGCGAGGGGAGAGGATCCACAATGAAGGTGATCACGGGGCGGCTGCGGCCGTCGATACTGGCGGCGGGACGGGGGCTGCTGCTGTTCGTGGCCGCCATGACGGTGTCCGTCACCCTGTTCGTGCTGGCGGTGGTCTCGATCTCCTTCATCCTGCTGGGCATCGGCGTGTTCACCACCCCGGTGGTGCTGGAGGCCGTCCGCAAGCACGCCAACCAGCGGCGGTTGTGGGCGATGACCTGGTCGGACGTGCGGATCCCGGTGCCGTACCGGCCGTTCCCGAGGGATCTGCGGACGGGCGTCACCGGTCAGGTGGAGCGCACCACGCTGATGCTGAGGGATCCGGCGACCTGGCGGGACCTGCAGTGGCTGCTGATCGACATGACCGTCGGCGCGGTGGTGGCGTTCATGGGTGCGGCGCTGATCGTCTACCCGGTCGAGGGGCTAGTCCTCGCGGCGGGGCTGTGGCGGGTGTTCAGGGACGATCCGTACTGGTACGGGTTCGTGCCGGTGGACAGCCAGGCGACGGCCTTCGCGGCCCTGGCGCTGGGGATCGTGCTCTTCCACGTCGGGCTCTGGGCGAACAGGCCGCTGCTGCGGCTGCACTTCTCGCTCGCCCGTACGGTGCTGGCGCCGACCCAGGACGAGGAGCTGGCGCAGCGCGTCGAGCGGCTGACCGAGACCCGGCACGAGGCCGTGGACACGGCCGCCGCCGAACTGCGGCGCATCGAACGGGATCTGCACGACGGGGCGCAGGCCCGGCTGGTGGCGATGGGCATGAACCTGGGCACGATCGAGGCGCTGATCGAGAAGGATCCGGCGCAGGCGAGGAAGATGCTGGCGATGGCCCGGGAGTCGTCGGCGGAGGCGCTCACCGAACTGCGCGACCTGGTCCGGGGCATCCATCCGCCGGTCCTCGCGGAGCGGGGCCTCGGCGACGCGGTCCGGGCGCTGGCGCTGCGGCTGCCGCTCGCCTCCGAGGTCGCGGTGGAGCTGCCGGGGCGGGCGGAGGCCCCGGTGGAGTCGGCGGCGTACTTCGCGGTCAGCGAGGCCCTGACGAACACGGTGAAGCACGCGGAGGCCGAGCGGGTGTACGTGGACCTGCACCATGCGGAGGGGATGCTCCGCATCTTGGTGACGGACGACGGCAAGGGTGGAGCGGCGATCGGATCGGGGTCGGGCCTGAGCGGGATCGAGAGGCGACTGGGTACATTCGACGGCGTCCTGGCCGTCAGCAGTCCCGCGGGCGGCCCCACCATGGTGACCATGGAGATCCCTTGCGAGTTGTCCTAGCCGAAGATCTCTTCCTGTTGCGCGACGGCCTGGTGCGCATGCTGGAGGCGTACGACTTCGAGATCGCCGCGGCTGTGGAGACCGGGCCCGAACTGACCAGGGCACTCGCAGAGCTGGAGCCGGACGTCGCGGTCGTGGACGTCCGGCTCCCGCCGTCGCACACGGACGAGGGTCTCCAGTGCGCCCTGGCCGCCCGCCGGGCCCGGCCGGGGCTTCCGGTGCTGGTGCTCTCGCAGCACGTGGAGCAGTTGTACGCCCGGGAGTTGCTGGCGGACGGCAACGGCGGGGTCGGGTATCTGCTGAAGGACCGGGTCTTCGACGCGGACCAGTTCATCGACGCGGTACGGCGGGTGGCGGCGGGCGGAACGGCGATGGACCCGCAGGTCATCTCCCAGCTTCTGTCGCGCCGTTCGCAGGACAAGCCGATCGGCGGGCTCACCCCGCGCGAGCTGGAGGTGATGGAGCTGGTGGCGCAGGGCAGGTCGAACGCCGCCATCGCCGCGCAGCTGGTCATCACGGAGCGGGCGGTGGCCAAGCACACGTCGAACATCTTCGGGAAGCTGGACCTGCCCCCGTCGGACGACGACAACCGCCGGGTGCTGGCGGTGCTGGCGTACCTGGACCGCGGCTGAGCCGCTTCTCCTCCGTTCAGCCGGTGAACCAGCCCGCCGCGTCCAGCCGGAACGCGCCGCCCGGGGCCATCGTGAGCAGGTCCCGCTCCAGGGCGGTCAGCCGGTCCTCACCGAGCGTCCGGGCCCACTCCGCCCGCAGCCGGTCGAAGCCCTCGGCGGACCGGCTCAGCAGGTCGACGCCGTGCGGGGTGAGGCGGATCAGGGTGCGCCGGCCGTCGGCGGGGTCCGGGGCGCGCTCCACGTAGCCGAGGGTCTCCAGCTTGTCGACGGTCTTCCCGGCGGCCTGTTTGGAGACCCCGAGGCGCCGCCCGATCTCGCTGATGGCCGCGCCGTCGGGGCCCACCGCCTGGAGGGCGAAGCCGTACGCGGGGCGGGTCTCGGGGTGCCCGTGCTCGGCGAGGTCCCGGTGCAGGGCGTCGATGATCGAGCGGAAGCCGGCGAAGAGCAGCAGCGGCAGCTCGAAGCCGTTGCGAGTTTCGACAACCTGGTTTACCTTTTTTTCGTCAACCATGTTGTCGATCCTATCTCCGCGAGAGGTTCGCCATGCCCTTTGCCGATCTCACCCCCGATACCGCCCCGCCCGCGTCGCGACGCGCCATGGCGGCCGTGACGGAGCGCCTCGGCTACCGGCCCGCCGCCGTCGCCCGGCTCGCGGCCTCGCCGCACACGCTGGACGGCTTCCTGAAGATCAGCGCGATCTTCGACGCCTGCACGCTGGAGCCGCTCTCCCGCGAGGTCGTCGTCATGACCATGGCCACCCGCAACGACTGCCATGTCTGCGTCGCGATGCACACCGCGAAACTGACCGCCCTGGGGGCCGACCCGCCGCTGATCGCCGCCCTGCGCGACGGCACGGAGGTCCCGCTGCCCGACGAACGCCTCGATGCCGTACGGCGGTTCACGCTGGCGGTGCTCGCCTCGGCCGGTGCGGTGGACGACGCGGACCTGCGGGACTTCCTGGCGTACGGTCACACCGAGCAGAACGCCCTGGAAGTGGTCCTGGGCATCGGCGCGTACACCCTGTCGACCCTGGCCAACCGGCTCACCGGGGCCCCGGTGGACGAGCGACTGGCGGCGTTCGCGCGATAGTCGGGGGCCGGGTGAACGGGTCGGCCGCCCCGTCCGTATGGGACGTCACGCTTCTCCCTCGAAGCAGAGGAGTCCCATGCGACGCATATCGCGCAAGAAACGTTCCACGCCGGCCAACCGGGCCATCGCCGCCGCCGTAGCCCTGATCCTGGGGGGAGGTGGGCTGGTCGCGGTCAATGTCTACGCCTCCGCGGGCGAAGGGCCGTCCGGTTCGTCTCCACCCACGCGGGCGCAGAACGCCGGCAGCCGGCTGTCCACCATCGACTGCCCCGAAGCCGTCAACGGACTGCCCGAGGTGCCGGACGGGGCACGCGGAGAGGTCGACCGTGAACTCGCGGCGATGGACACCCAGATCACCGACGCCTACCGGCAGTTCGCGGACCGGAAGGAGCAGATGGCCCGCGACCCCGGGCTCGCGGAGAACGCCGTGCTCGGCCCGTTGCGCAGCAAGCGGACGGCGAGCCTGGACCGTATCGCCATCGCCATCGGACGCGTGGGCGAGCGGCCGGAGGGACTGGAGAGCCTCGCCGGGTGCAGCCTGCGCGCCGACGGCAGCCGCCCCGGAAACGGCGACGGTTACGGCAACGGTGACGGCAAGGGCGGCGACGGCGGCCAGGATGACGGCCAAGGCCAGGACCAGGGCCAGAATCAGGGTCAGAGCGAAGGGCAGGGCCAGGACCCCGGGCAGGACCCCGGCCAGGGGCAGGACCCCGGGCAGGACCAGGGCCAGGGCGGCAACGGGCCCGTGGCCGCCGATTCCGTCGATATCCAGTCCGTCCAGCCCAACGTCGACCGGCCCCGCCAGCGCCGGGGCGCGTCCCGGGGCACGTTCACCACCGACTGCGGCCGTAATGAGAACGGGAAGTTCAACCCCGACAACGTCATCGTCGCGCCCGGCGTGAGCAACGGCGCGCACCACATGCACGACTACATCGGCAACCAGGCCAACGACGCCTTCGCGAGCGACGACGATCTGGCGGACGGCGCGACCACCTGCCGCAACCAGGGCGACCGCTCGACCTACTACTGGCCGGTCCTGCGCCTGCAGAACGGGCAGGACGAGGACGACGTGAACGCGGACGGCGGCGGCCGGGACCAGAACGTCGGGGAGATCCAGACCCCGGCCCAGGTGACACTGAAGTTCGTCGGCTCGCCCGTCGGCCGGGTCACCGCGATGCCGCGCTTCCTGCGGATCATCACCGGGGACGCCAAGGCGTTCACCAACGGCGACGCCAACGCCAACGCCTCGTGGAGCTGCACCGGATTCGAGGACCGCCGGCTGACGGACAAGTATCCGATCTGCCCCGAGGGCAGTCAGGTGGTGCGGACGTTCGCCTTCCAGAACTGCTGGGACGGGCAGAACACCGACAGTGCCAACCACCGCACCCATGTGGCGTTCGCGCAGCGGAACGGCCGGTGCCCGGACGGGTTCCGGGCGGTGCCGCAGTTGGTGCAGCGCATCGTCTACGACGTTCCGCCGGGGCCGGGCTTCGCCGTGGACTCCTTCCCGGAGCAACTGCACAAGCCGATCACCGATCATGGTGACTTCATCAACGTCTTCGACGACCGGCTGATGAAGAAGATGGTGCGGTGCATCAACGACGGCCGCCGCTGCCGCTGACGCGGCGCGCACGGCCCCCGTGAACCTGCGCGGTCAGCCCGGGTGGTGACCGGAGTGCCCGTCCTCGCTCCCCCCTCCGCCACTGTCCCCCGAGTGGTGAGGCGAGGCGGTCTCCACCGTCCCCCCGAGCCGGCCGCGCAGCGCCGCGACCACCTCCGGATCGCCGACGGCCACCCACCGCCGTCCGACGAGGTACGAGCCGCCGTAGTTCTTGGCCTCGTTGATCCACTCCCACTGACCGCGGTCGGCGGCGAAGGTGGTGAGGATGTAACGGCCGTCTTGCGTCCTGCAGTTGGCCTGCCGGAGCTCGGCCGCGTCGGTCTGCACGTTCGGGTCGCAGCCGGCCTTCCTCGCCAGCTCCTCCAGCGTGCCCGTCGCGGCCGGCTTCGGCGTGGGCCGCTCCCGGCCGCCGTTGTCGTCGGCCGGTTCCGTGCTGCACCCGGCCAGCAGCAGAAATCCCGCCAGGACCACGGCAGTTACCCCGCCGTGCCGCGCGTCTCGCCATTCCGGTTCGGTCGCCATCGGCCCATCCTGCACCCGGATCAGGGCTCAGGGGTGGGCTACGGCAAGACTCACGAGATACGCCTCCTCGACCTGGCCGTCCGGGAACAGGGCGGTCAGCAGCGCCCGTTCGCGGTCGAAGAAGTCGCGGACCGCCACCGGGTCGCCGATCAGGAAGTCGGAGTGGGTGGCCATGTTGGCGATATGGACCTCCAGCGGTACGCGACGGCTCCACGCCACCTGCCGGGTGCGGAAGTCCAGCCCGTCGGGCAGCACGGCACGGTGACGGGCCCGTACGTCGGGGACGGCCGGGACGTCCACCCCGAAGAAGACCCGCATCCGGTTCTCCTGCTCGACCAGCCACTCCACGGCCGGGTCGCCGTCGTTCCACCACAGGGCGAGCGCCCCGCCCGGCCGCAGCACCCGGCGGGCCTCGGGGACCGAGCGGGCGCGGTCGGTCCAGTGCCAGGCCTGGGCGTACGTGATCAGGTCCATCGACCCGGTCCGCAGCGGCAGGTTGTTCCCGTCGCCCCGGACCAGCGGCACGTCCGGCAGGCTCCGGGCGAACTGCTCGGCCATCCCGTCGCCCGGCTCCACCGCCGTGACCCGGGCCCCGCGCTCGTGCAGCCGGGCCGTGCCGAGCCCCGTGCCCGCGCCGACGTCCGCGACCCGGGCCCCGGAGAGCGGGATCCCGGCCAGCTCCTCGACGGCGTCGAACAGGGCGGGCGGGTAGGAGGGGCGGTGGGCGTCGTAGGCGGCGGCGACGGCGTCGAAGGAGCGGGCCTGCAAGGGTTTCGTCATACAGCGATCATCGCGCGACGCCTTCCGGAGCCGCAGGGAAAGTCCCTGCACGCCTCTGGTCCGCCCGCATACCCCTCAGTACATTGACAGCATGTCTAACACGCAGCCAGCGGCGGTCGCGTCGGAGCGGACGCACCTCAAGGCCCGCAAGGTGTCCTTCGCCTGGGAGAAGACCCCCCTGCACTGGGTGCCGGGCGACCCGTTCACCACGCACACCATCAACGTGCTCCATCTGCTGCTCCCCGCCGGGGAACGCTGGTTCATCCACGTCTACCGGCAGATCCTCCCGTACATCCACGACGACCGGCTCCGCGAGGACGTCATCGGGTTCATCGGGCAGGAGGCCGTGCACTCCCAGGCGCACGACGATGTGCTGCCGCATCTGCGGGAGTTGGGGCTCGACCCGACCCCGTACACCGCGCAGGTCGACTGGTTCTTCGAGAAGCTGCTCGGGGACCGGACGCTGCCGCCGGGGCGGGCCTCGCGGTGGTGGCTGATGGAGCGGGTGGCGATGATCGCGGCGATCGAGCACTACACCGCGTTCCTCGGCGACTGGATCCTCAACGCCGAGGCCCTGGACCGCAAGGGCGCGGACGCGACGATGCTGGACCTGCTGCGCTGGCACGGGGCCGAGGAGGTGGAGCACCGGTCGGTGGCCTTCGACGTCTTCATGCATGTGGACGGCGGCTACCGGCGGCGGGTGCGCACCTGGGCGGCGGCGTTCGCCGCGCTGGTGTTCCTGTGGCAGCGCGGCACCCGGTTCTTCATGGAGAACGACCCCACGCTGCTGGACGGCAAAGCGTCCTTCAAGGCGTTCCACGCGAGCGGGAAGCAGGGCACGCTGCCGAGCACGGGCTCGATCCTGCGCTCGGTCCCCAGCTATCTCAGCCGGTCCTACCACCCCTCGCAGGAGGGCAGTACGGCCCAGGCCGTGGACTATCTGACCCGCTCCCCCGCCGCTCTGGCCGCCGAGGCCGAGACGGCGAAGGGGGCCTGACCGATGGCGCTGCCCCGTCTCCGTACCGTCGTGCTGGTCTCCGGCGCCGCCCTGCTCACCCGGCGCGCCCTGAAACGCCGCATCGCCCGGTCCCCGCTGTGGCCGCTGCCCGCCCTGCCCGAGCCGGTGTCGGGTCACTCGAAGCGGCGCGCGACGGCGGTCCGCAAGCTGCTGGTCACCGGGCGGACCGAGGTCGCCGAAGGGGTCGTCCAGCTCCGGCTGGAGGGGCCCGCCCTGCCGCGCTGGTCGCCCGGCGCCCATCTGGACCTGGTGCTGCCGTCCGGTCTGGTGCGGCAGTACTCACTGTGCGGCGACCCGGAGGACACCGGGGCGTACACGGTGGCGGCCCGGCTGGTGGCGGACGGCCGGGGCGGTTCGCGGGAGGTGCACGAACAGCTCCAGGAGGGTCTGGAGGTCGAGGTGCGGGGGCCGCGCAACCGCTTCCCGCTGACCGAGGCGCCGGGTTACGTCTTCGTCGTCGGCGGCATCGGGATCACCCCGGTCCTGCCGATGCTCCGGGCGCTGGCCGCGTCGGGGGCCGAGTGGCGGCTGCTGTACGGGGGGCGGTCGCGGGCGTCGATGCCGTTCCTGGAGGAGATCGAGAAGCTGGGCGCGGACGGCGGCCGGGTCACGGTCGTCGCCCAGGACGAGGCGGGCCACCCCGACGTGGCGGGGGCGCTGGCGGACCTCGCCCCGGGGACGGCGGTCTACTGCTGCGGCCCCGAGCCGCTGATGGCCGCCGCCACCGCCGCACTGCCCGAGGGCTGCGTCCTGCACCTGGAGCGGTTCTCGGCGGCGACGGGCGGCACGGCGGGCTCCGGCGACGGCTCCGGTGGCACCGGGGCGTTCGAGGTGGAGTTGAGGCGCAGCGGGCGTACGGTGCCGGTCGCGGCCGGGCAGTCGGTGCTGGCGGCCGTCCGCGCGGAGCTGCCGCATGTGGCGTACTCCTGCGAGCAGGGGTTCTGCGGGACCTGCCAACAGCGTGTGCTGGAGGGCGAGATCGACCACCGGGACGAGCTGCTGACCGAGGACGAGCGGGGCGACTCGATGCTGATCTGCGTCTCGCGGTGCCGGGGCGGGCGTCTCGTCCTGGACCTCTAGGTCCTGTCGTCGAACTGCCGTCTGCCGCGCGCCGCGCGGCCGCCCTCCGGGCGACGACGGCAGTTTGACGACAGGACCTAGGGTCATCGGGGCCGGTCCCCCGCTAGGCTGATCGCATGACGACCGGGGTGCGGCGCAGGATGGGCGTCGACGAGCGCAGACAGCAACTGATCGGCGTCGCGCTGGACTTGTTCAGCCGCCGCTCGCCCGAGGACGTGTCGATCGATGAGATCGCCGCCGCCGCGGGGATCTCCCGTCCGCTGGTGTACCACTACTTCCCCGGGAAGCAGAGCCTGTACGAGGCGGCGCTGCGGCGGGCCGCCGACGAGCTGGCGGCCCGCTTCCTGGAGCCGCTCGAAGGGCCTTTGGCCACGCGGCTGCTGCGGGTGATGGGGCGGTTCTTCGACTTCGTCGACGAGCACGGGCCCGGGTTCTCGGCGCTGATGCGCGGCGGGCCCGCGGTCGGCTCCTCGACGGCGAACGCCATGATCGACGGGGTGCGGCAGGCCGCGTACGAGCAGATCATCACGCACCTCGGGGTGACCGAACCGCCCGCCCGGCTGGAGCTGGTGGTCCGTTCCTGGGTGTCGCTCGCCGAGTCGACGGCGCTGATCTGGCTGGACGGGCGGCGCATTCCGCGCGAGGAGCTGGAGATGCAGCTGGTGCACGACTTCGGGGCGCTGGCCGCCGTCAGTGCCGCGTACGACCAGGAGATGGCGGACATCGTGCTGCGGGTGCTGTCGCAGGAGCCGGCGGACGGCCTGTTCGGGGATCTGCTGGCCCGGCTCTCCGCGTTCGGCCCGGACGCGCCCGCCGTACCGGCGCAGCGGCTGCCGAGGCCGTAGGGCGCGTCGTCGGCTCAGGCGGGCAGGCCGTTGCGGTGGGAGACGCGGCGGGCGGCGGCCAGCAGGGCGTGGATCTGCGGGCCCGCCTGGTCGATCTCGGTGACGGGACGGGGGAACGGCAGCCGGACGTCCTCGTGGGTGCCCGGGTATTCGAGCCGCAGGGTGACGCCGTACCGGTCCATCGCCAGCGGCACGGCCCGGGTCATGCCGCGCTCGGGGCGGGGGTGGACCAGGCGCAGCAGGAGCGGGACCAGTTCGGCGTGGTCGTCGACGAGGTGGGTGAGCATGCCCGCCTCGCAGGCGGCGATCGGGTCGGTCTCCGCCTCCTCCAGCTCGTCCAGGGTGACGAAGGTGCGCCCCTCGGCGTCCTCCAGGACGGCCTGGCCGAACTCCATGCAGGTGGACTGCTCGGTGTCGGTGCTGTACGGGGCGGCCAGCAATCCGGTGACCGTGACGCGGGCGCGCAGCCGGTCGCGTACGGGAGTGGCGGCGATGTCCGTGAACTCCAGGCGGGCCGGGACGCGTTCGGCGCCGACCGCGTGGTTGCCGTCGTTCGGGGCATGCAGGTGGATGTGGCCCATCGCTCCCGTGCCGTCCAGGCGGCGGACTTCGGTGTGCGTCCCGTCGCTGACCACCGTCATGGAGTGGGCGACGGTCAGGATCGACCGGACGCGCTCGGCGCGGGTCGGCTGCGTGGCGCGGGGGCGGGAAAGACGCATCCGAGTTCTCCAGGGAGGGGCAGCGGAACCCAAGCGGCTACTTAGGTATGCCTAACCTTACCCACAAGTGGTGGATGCGGGTAGTCCGGGGCCCCGAGTGCCGCTCACGCTCTGGTCGGAGTCGCGGTTCGGCCCCGGTGAGAGGGGGCCGGCCCGCTCAGAGCTGTAGTTCGGTGCGCAGGGCGGCGGCGAGACCGACCTCCGCGTTGTCCGACTGACCGCGCTCGAAGGCCCGCTGGTACGCCTCGTCGCCCACGGCCGCCCGCGCCTGGAGTTCGCACCGCTCGCGGACCGGGCCCAGCTCGGGCGTGCCGCGCTGGGGGTGGCCGACCATCCGCCAGTACGCGTGCCCGGTGCCGTAGACCCGGGCGGCCTGGGCGCCCGCACCCTGGGCGGCGATGGCGGCGGCCAGCAGGTCCAGGCCCAGCGCGATGCCGAATCTGTCGCGGAGCCGGTGCTTGCCCGCGAGCATCGCCCGGGCGTGTGCGGCGGAAGCGTCCGGGCGGCCCTGGAGCAGGGCGATCAGGGCGAGCTGGTAGTCCGCGTAGGAGCGGGTCCAGAACTCGCCGCCGCGTTCGCAGGCCCGGCGCAGCGCCGTGGCCGCCGCCTCGGACTCGGCGAACCGGCCCAGCGCGGTGAGCGCGAAGACGATGACGAGGCGGCAGCGCAGCCGGTGACCGGAGTCCACGGGGACGCCCTCGGTCATCCGCAGGACGCGCCCGGTCGCCTCCAGGGCCGCCTCGGGCTCCCCGGTCATCAGCCGGGTGAGGCCGGTGAGATACGTGGCGCCGAGCATGCCCTCGTCGTCCCGGTCGTCCAGGGCGGCGGCCGTGCAGAGCGCCCCGTACTTCTCGGCGGTCGCGAAGTCGCTCTGGAGCAGGGCCGCGACGCCGAGGACCCAGTGCAGCCTGGTCCGGTGGGGCCCTTCGACGGGGCCGGCGTCCAGGGCGCGCCGGGCGTAGTTCCGGGCCTCGGCGAGGTGGCCGCAGCAGGCCCAGAAGAAGCCGACCCGGCCCGCCATCTCCTGGGCGCCGCCGACGTCGTGGGCGAGCAGGTGCTCCAGGGCGGCGCACAGATCCAGGTGGGTGTCGGCCACCTTGTGGTACCAGGACACCTGGTCCGGTCCGGTCCAGCCCTCGTGGGCGCGGCGGGCCAGGCCGAGGAAGCTTCGCGCGTGCCGGTCGGCGGCGGCGCGGGCCTCCCCCAGTTCCGTGAGCCACATCCGGCCGTACTCGCGCAGGGTGTCGAGCATCCGGTAGCGGTCGCCGTCGCGCTGGACGACGGACTGGGCGACGAGGCCCTGGAGCGCCCGGTCCACCGCGTCGGGGGTGAGCGGCCCCCCGGCGCAGACCTCGCGGGCGACCGTGGCGTCGAAGTCCGTGCGCAGGGGGGTGAGCCGGGCCCACAGGAGGCGTTCCAGCGGGGAGCACAGCTCGTGGGACCAGCCGATGGCGGTGCGCAGGGTGCGGTGGCGGCGGGGCCAGACCGTCTCGTCGGCGAGGAGGTCGAGCCGGGAGGTGCCGGGGGCCGGGGAGGCCCCGGGGCCGCCCGGGAGCCCGGCCGCGCCGGAGGAGCCGTACGCCCCGGGCACGCCGACGGTGACGCCCCGGGCGTCGAAACGGGTGCCGATCCGGGCGGCGAGCTGGGCCACGCTGTGGCGGCCGATCCCCGCGGCGGCCAGTTCGATGGCGAGCGGGATGCCTTCGAGGCGGCGGCAGATCGCGGCGGCGGCCGCCTCGTCCCCGGGGGCGTCGAGGCCGGCCCGGGGGTCGGTGGCGCGCAGCCGGTCGGCGAAGAGCTGGAGGGCGTCGGGCGCGCCGTCGACCGGGAGCGGCGGCACCTCGACGACGTACTCGCCGCGGGTGCCGAGCGGCTGCCTGCTGGTGACCAGGACGGTCAGGGCGGGCGAGGTGGTGAGGATCTCGGCCAGCAGGTGCGAGCAGGGGGCGCGGAGGTGTTCGGCGGAGTCGAGGACGAGCAGGAGCTGCTTGTCGCCGAGCCATTCGCAGAGCGCCTCGACGGGCATCCGCAGGGTGTGGTCGGCGAGCCCGACCGCGTCGGAGACCGTGGGGAGCAGCAGCCGGTCGTCGTGGAGCGGGGAGAGGTCGGCCCACCAGGCGCCGTCCGCGTATCGGTCGGCGGCCGCGCGAGCGGCCCGGAGCGCGAGCCGGGTTTTGCCGACCCCGCCGGGGCCGATCAGGGTGGTCATCCGGCGGGTGGTCAACGCGGTGTGCAGCCGGGTCAGTTCGGCCCGCCTCCCGACGAAGCTGCTCGTCTCCTCGGGAAGGTGTCCCACCTTGGTCATCATCACCGTCCGCACGCTGGGGCAGGGTGCGCCGGCGGGCCGACGGCCGCGGGCCGGCCCCGCCCTTCCCCAAAAGGGGTGGGCGGGGCCGGCCGGACGGTACCGGGTACGGCTGTCGCGGCTCCGTTGCCGACGTCTGCCGTCACCGTAGTGCCGCGGGTGGTCAGCGCAGAGTGAAGACGGCCGCGGTGCGTCCCGGGACGGTGAAAGTGGCCGATTTCCCGTCGTACCTGGCTCGTTTGACCGTAAGATCCGCACCCTTGGCCTGGACCGGGTGCAGCGCGTACGTCTTCCCGGCCGGTGCGGCGAGCCGCTGGGTGGCGGTGTCCGGGGCGGCGTTGAGGACGACGACGAGCTTGCCCAGGCGCATGGTGATCACGCCGGGGGTCTCGTCCTTGCCGGAGAGCGGGAAGGACAGGGCGGACTGCACCTGGTCCGCGGTGCGCAGGGAGAACTCCTTCTCGGTGGAGCGGATGGTGAGCAGGTCGCGGTAGGCGGCCGAAGCCCCGCCGATCTGGCCGCAGTTCGGGGCGATGGTGCCGGTGGCGGCCAGGAGGGGCCCCGCGTAGGGCCACTTGTCCCGGTTGTCGGCGGCGGGCGGGAGGCCCCGTCCGAAGCCGTTGCCGTCGCGGCAGTCCCAGTGCAGGGCGTTGAACCAGTCGCCGCTGTCGTAGGAGTTGCGGTCCAGGGACTTGGAGCGCAGCAGGTCGCTGCCCGCCTGGGAGAGCGAGGGCCCCTGGGAGAGGACGGAGGCGGCCATGGCGACCACCTGGGCCCTGGCCCGCTCGGCGGCCGTGGAACCGGCCGGGAGCTTGAAGGCGAGGGCGTCGAAGAGGGTCTCGTTGTCGTGGGCGTCGGAGTAGGCGAGCGCGTCGCCGGGCACCGCCGCGTATCCGGCGGGCGCCCCGTTGTAGTCGACGTCGGAGCCCTTGACCGTGCGCCCGGAGGTGTCGGTGAAGGTGTAGTTCGCGAGGTTGCCGGTGAGGCCGACCTTGATCAGGTCCTGGTAGTGCAGCAGCCGGGCCTTCTGCTCGGCGCGGGTGCCGTTGGCGGGCGAGGAGTTGGGGTCGGTGTAGAGGCCGGAGGCGAAGCCCTGGACACCGGGGTCCTCGTCGAAGGGGCCGCCGCCGCGCACGGCGTCGCGGGCCCGGTCGGAGAAGGTGGCGATGCCGGTGCCGGCCATGTTCTTCTGGGTGGCCTGGACGAAGCGGGCGTCGTCGGCGACCTCGCCGAAGTTCCAGCCCTCGCCGTAGAGGATGATCTTCTTGCCGTCGACGCCGTCCCTGGCGGGGGTGAGCCGGTCCAGCGCCTTGCGGACCTCAAGGATGTTGTCCTTGGGGTGGTGGCCCATCAGGTCGAAGCGGAAGCCGTCAACCTTGTACTCCTTCGCCCAGGTGACGACGGAGTCGACGACGAGCTTGCCCATCATCGTGTTCTCGGGCGCGGTGTTGGCGCAGCAGGTGGAGGTGGCGACGGTGCCGTCCTCCAGGAGCCGCTGGTAGTAGCCGGGCACAATCCGGTCAAGGACCGACTTGTCGTCCTGCCCGGAGGCGACGGTGTGGTTGTAGACGACGTCCATGACCGTGCGCAGCCCGGCCTTGTTCAGGCCCTGGACCATCTGCCGGAACTCGACCGTGCGCCGGGTGCCGTCCGGGTCGGAGGCGTAGGAGCCCTCGGGGACGGTGTAGTGGAACGGGTCGTAGCCCCAGTTGAAGCCGTCCTTGGCGGCGGCCTTGCTCACGCACTCCTGCTGCTTCTCGGAGTCGGGTGCGGGGGCGGTCAGGTCGCAGTCGGGGGCCGCCTGGTCCTTCTTCTTCTCCGGGATGGTCCCGATGTCGAAGACGGGCAGCAGATGGACGTGGCTGGTGCCGGAGTCGGCGAGCTTCTTGAGGTGCCGCATGCCCTTCGAACGGGTGTCGGTGAAGGCCCGGTACTCACCGGGGTGCTTCGCCGTGCGGTCCGTGATCGAGAAGTCCCGGACGTGCAGTTCCTGGATCTGGGCGTCCCGCAGCGGGGTGGCGGCGGGCTTCTTCAGGCCGGACCAGCCGCGCGGCGCGAGCTTCGGGTCGGTGAGGTCGACGACGAGGCTGCGGGCGGAGTCGGCGGTCAGGGCTGTGGAGTAGGGGTCGGTGACCTTGTTGGTCACCAGCTTCTGGACGGTGGGGGCCCAGACGGTCACGGCGTACCGGTAGGGCTTGCCCCGCCAGTTCTTCTTCCCCGTGACGGACCAGACGCCGGTGCGGTCGTCGCGCTTCATCGGGACGGTACGGCCGTCGAGTTCGAGGGCGACGGTCTGTGCGGTGGGCGCCCAGACGGAGAGGGTCGGCCTGGACTTGGCGAAGACGGGGCCGAGTTCGGCGGAGGCGGCCTTCTTGCCGTACAGGTCGTCCAGGATCCCGGCCGTCTGTACGCCGGTGGCGGCGAGCAGGGCCCCGTTGGCGGCGCGCTGGGTCGCGATCAGCTGGCCCCGCAGGGACTCGCGGACGCGGTCGCGGTCGCGGGCGTCGACGGTGAACGCCGGATAGTCCTTCAGGTGGGGGAACTTCGCCTTCTGCGCGTCGCTCAGCTCGCCCTGCTGGAGCCGCAGCCACTGCCCCTCGTCGGAGAGCGCCCCGTCGACGACGGAGATGCCGCCCTTCTTCGCGTACACGAGCTGCTGGCTGGTGGCGTCGGTGGCCTTCACCTTCCAGACGACGGTGTTCGCGTCGATCCACTGCGCCTCGGCCTTCGACAGGTCGGGGGCCGCGCCGCCGCCGGTCTGCGGCAGGAGGTAGCCGGGCTTGCCGCCGAGCATCCAGACCTCGTGGCCGTAGGTGGCGAGGTCGAGGGACTGGTCGCTGGGCAGGTCCTTCTCGTCACCCTTGTGCAGGATGTAGCTGAGGCTGGTGGCCCCGTCGACGAGCGGCACCTCGAAGGTGACCCCGTAGGCGTCCTTCTTCACCGGCATCAGCGGCTTGGCCCAGTCGGTGGGCTCCTTGGCGCCGGCCCAGGTGTGCAGCCCCCAGCCGTCGTAGTTCCCGTCGGGGCGGTGGTAGTTGAGGACCGCCTTGGTGGTGTCCTGCGGCGGGGTCTCGGGGGCTTCGGCCGTCTGCCCGTCCTTGCCCTGCTCGATCCAGACCTGCCCGGTCACGCCGAGGTCGATGGTCCGCCGCGGTCCGTCGGCCGTGCCGTTCTTCTCGACGGTGTACGGGACGGAGTCGGTGCCCTTCTCCAGGTCGATCCAGGCGAACGCGCCGTACGCGTCGCGCCCGATGAACGCGGCGGTCTTGTCACCGGACTTGAGCTGCCAGCCGTCGTAGTCGCCGTCGGGGCGCTGGTAGTGGACGACGGCCCGGTCGCGCTCGACGGCGACGGGCTTGCCGGGCGGCGGGGCCTGCCCGGCGGTGGTGGAGGCGAGGGCACTGGACGTACGCCCGGTGCGATCGACGACGACGGCCTTGTAGCGCAGCGGGGTGCCCGCCTTGACGGTCTCGTCGAGGTGCTGGGTGACCTGGTACGGGGCGTGGTCGGCGGTGCCGAGGGTCTGCCACTTGCCGTTGCCGACCTGGGCGGCGAAGACGACGCGGTTGAGCTGTCCGCCGTCCACGTCGGCGGCGATCTCGACGGTGCCGGTGGCACCGGCGGCCGGAGCCTTCAGCGAGATCGCGGGCTTGGCGGCGGGCGCGCCGACGGTCCGGTCCGCCTTCAGCACGACGCTGGACAGCGCGGGGACGGTGACGGTCACCTTCTTGTCCTTGCCGCTGCGGACCGCGCCGGACCCGCCGTACAGCGTACGGAAGTTCATGTCGGCCGACTCGGTGGCGAGCTGGACCTTCCTCGGGCTCGTGCCGTTGTTGGAGGCGACGAGGTATTCGTACGGCCGCTTCGTCTCGATGCGCGAGGTGGCGTACACCGAGCCGTCCGCGAGCCGCTCGATCTGGGTGCCGTCCCGCAGCGCCGGGTGCTCCTTGGTGAGCTTCGAGAGGGCGGCGATGGAGCGGTAGACGGGGTGCTTGGTGTCGTACGCGTCCGAGGCGTGCGTGCGGTCGGTGCCGAGCTGGTCGTCGTCGAGGTAGTCGGGGGTCTTCGAGGCGAAGAGGGTCTGGCGGGAGTCCTTGTCGCCGCCCGCGCCGGTGAAGCCCTGCTCGTCGCCGTAGTAGATCACCGGGTTGCCGCGCCCGAAGAACATCAGCTCGTTGGCGAGCCGGGCCCGCTTGAGCAGTTCGGCGTCATCGGCCTTCGGGTTGTCCTGCTTGAGGAAGGTCCCGACGCGGCCCATGTCGTGGTTGCCGAGGAAGGTGACCTGCTCGTAGGCGTTGGCCTTGTCGGTGGTGTAGCGGAAGTCGTTGCCGTACACCGAGGCGAGCTTGTCGGCGGGCGCGCCCTGGGAGGCGAACTGCCGGGCGGCGTCCTGGAACGGGAAGTCGAGCGTGGAGTCCAGGCGGCCCCGGGTGACGTACGGCGAGGTGATCTCGGTGTCGGCGGAGTAGACCTCGCCGAACATGAAGAAGTCGTCCCGGCCGCGCTTGGCCGCGTAGGCGTCGAGCGCGGTGGCCCACTGGGTCCAGAAGTCCAGGTCGACGTGTTTGACGGTGTCGATGCGGAAGCCGTCGATGTCGAAGTCGCGGACCCACTTCTCGTAGATCTTCTCCATGCCCTTCACGACCTCGGGACGCTCGGTCCACAGGTCGTCGAGCCCGGAGAAGTCGCCGTACTCGTTGGACTCGCCGGCCCACGTCGAGTCGCCCCGGTTGTGGTACATGGTGGGGTCGTTGAGCCAGGACGGCACCTTCTTGCCCGTGCCGGGGGCCTGCACCGGGGTGTACGGGAAGGAGTCCCGGTCGACCTTCTTCACGCCCTCGCGGTCGTCGAAGGGGCGGCCGGTCGCGTCGAGGTAGGGGAAGGCGCCCTTGGGCTTGTAGCCGTAGGCCTTCTCCGCGTAGTCGACGGTGTCGGCGGTGTGGTTGGTGATGACGTCGAAGAAGACCTTCATGCCCTTGGCGTGGGCCTTGTCGATCAGCTTCTCCAGGTCGGCGTTGGTGCCGAAGTGCGGGTCGACCTGGGTGAAGTCGGTGATCCAGTAGCCGTGGTAGCCCGCCGACGCGTCCTTGCCGGTGCCCTGGACGGGCCGGTTCTTGAAGATCGGGGCCATCCAGATGGCGGTGGTGCCGAGGCCCTTGATGTAGTCGAGCTTCTGGGTGAGCCCCTTGAGGTCGCCGCCCTGGTAGAACCCCTTGTCCGTGGGGTCGTAGCCGTGGTCGAGGCGCGAACCGGTCAGCCCGCCCCGGTCGTTGGAGGCGTCGCCGTTGGCGAAGCGGTCGGGCAGCACGAAGTAGAACTGCTCGCGCGTGAGGTCGTGCCGGGCCGCCTCACGGGCGAGCTTCGCGTCCGAGGGCGGGGACGGCGGCCGGGGCGATGCGGCGGCGGTGGCCGCCGGGACGACGGGCAGCAGCGCCGCGCACAGGGCGGCCACCGCCCCTCGTCTGAGGGTCGTTCGGGACACGGAGGGTGCTCCTCGGGGCTTGATCGGTGCGGAGACGGGCCGGTGGCGATGCCACCGGCCCGTCGGGCGAGGGGTACGGGTCAGCCGCGCCAGACGTCGGCGGTCAGCGTGACCTTCCCGGAGGCAGGGACGGTGGCGGTGCGGTTGGCGCCGCTCTCCCAGGTGACGTTGCCGGCCGCGTCCTTGCGGACGTACTTGTAGGCGAACGTGGTCCCGGCGGGCAGGGCGACGTCCAGCTTCCAGACGGGGTACGTGGCCGGGTCGAGCTTGGGGGCGTTCGCCGGGTTCCAGTTGCCGAGGGCGGACTGGTCTCCGGTGACGTGGATGTTCTGGCCGGGCTGGGTGGTGGCGTTGACGCCGAAGGAGGCGCCGGAGGAGCCGTTGCCGGGGCCCGGGTCGGGGTTGGTGCCGCCGCCCCCGGAGCACGTACGGGCGTTCGCGTGCAGGGCGACGGCGGTGCCGGCCGGGACGGTGGCGGTGAACTGGCCGGAGCCGTTGACGGTGACGCCGTTGCCGGACTGGACGTCGCAGTAGTCACCGGCGGGCAGAGAGGTCTGGAAGGTCCGGTTCAGCGCGGAGCCCTCGTGGTTGATGGCGACGTACGCCTTGTTGCCCCGGCCGAAGGCGATCTGGTCGCCGCCGTTGTCCCACCAGTTGGTGACGGACTGGCCGCGGGCCGCGTTGCGGAAGCCGACCATGGAGGAGATCTCGCGCCAGGCGTGCTGGCACTTCCAGCCGTCGCTGTAGCAGGCGTTGACCTGGCCACCGCCGGGCGGTCCGGCGTCGTGGTCGCTGAACTCGTAGCCGGAGTGGACGTCCGGGGAGCCGTAGGGGTAGGCCAGCATGAAGACGTTGGCGAGCGTGTAGGCGGAGCCGTTCTTGTAGTTGAGGGTGTCGCCGCCCCGCTCGGTGTCGTGGTTGTCGACGAAGACACCGGCCTTGCCGGACTCCATGAAGCCCCAGCCCTCGCCGAAGTTCTTCAGGTGGGCGAGGTTCTCGTTGAGGAAGACCTGCTTGAGGCTCCGCCCGTAACGGAACTCCTGGACGTCCCCGGTGCCGAGGTATTCGGAGGGCGAGACGGCCTCACCCGCCCCGTAGATCGCCTCCTGCTTCCAGTAGACGTTCGGGTTGGTCAGCCGGGACTTGATGTTGGCCAGGTCGGCGGCGGGCATGTGCTTGGCGGCGTCGATGCGGAAGCCGTCCACGCCGAGCGAGAGCAGGTCGTTGAGGTACCCGGCGATCTTGCCGCGTACGTAGTCCTCGCCGGTGTCCAGGTCGGCGAGGCCGACCAGTTCGCAGTTCTGGACGTTGCCCCGGTCGTTGTAGTTGTTGCCGATCTGGGTGCGGCAGTCGTCCATGTCGGCGCCGGAGTACAGGCCCGGGTAGTCGTACTTGGTGTACGCGGAGCCGCCGGTGCCGGTGCCGTTCCCGGCCGACATGTGGTTGATGACGGAGTCGGCGACGACCTTCACACCGGCCGCGTGACACGTGTTGACCATGGCGGAGAAGGCGGCCCGGTCACCGAGCCGGCCGGCGATCTTATAGCTGACGGGCTGGTAGGAGGTCCACCACTGGCCGCCCTGGATGTGCTCCTGGGGCGGGGATACCTGGACGTAGCCGTAGCCCGCCGGACCGAGGGTGTCCGTACAGGCCTTGGCTATTGAGGCGAACTTCCACTCGAACATCACGGCGGTGACGTCCTTGTCGCCCGGAGCGGCGGCCTGCGCGGGGGACGCGGCGCCGAATCCGGTGGGGACGACGAGGGCGGCGGCGCCGGCCACGAGGGCGAGAGCGGCAGACAGTGGTCTGCGTGCCATGTCTTTCCTCCTGCGGGTGGGGGAAACGCGGGTGACGGTGCAGCCTCAGTCGGCAACGCGCCATGCCCTCAAGGCTCCTGAAGGTTCTTGCTGCAAGAATGCAAACCTTGCTGCGGACCAGACCGTACGAGGCCGCCAGGCACCGGTCAACCCTTTGGACATCCAGCGCTCACATCCACGAAACAAGCCATTCTTCTTCGCGGTTTCTTGCTGCAAGGTCTTTCGCAAGACATTGCGGGCCTGTTACGTTGCATCCGACTCCGGTCCGGTCGGCCGAGGGTTCCGGTCCCCGTCCGCAGGGGTGGGTTCCGGACCCCACGCGCCCGGCCGGCCGGGCCGGTCACGACAGAGAGAGGCACCCGGAGTCGCTACAACTCCCCGCCGGCCCTCCCTGGGCCGACTCCTGGTGCCTCTCCTGTACGTGTCCCTCTCGGCTCCTACGCGCGTACCGCCGCCGTCGAGCTCCGTACGACCAGCTCCGGCTGGAAGACGTACTCCGTGCGCTGCACCGGGCTCCCGCCGATCTCCTCCAGCAGCGCCCCCACGGCCGCCGCCGCCATCGCCTGCACGGGCTGGCGCACAGTGGTCAGCGGCGGATCGGTGAACGCGATGAGCTGGGAGTCGTCGAAGCCGACGACGGAGACGTCGCGCGGTACGTCGAGTCTCCTCCCCCGGGCGGCGCGGACCACGCCCAGTGCCATCAGGTCGCTGCCGCAGACGATGCCGGTGCACCCCGCGTCCAGCAGGGCGCCCGCCGCCACCTGACCGCCCTCGACGCTGAACAGCGTGGAGCAGACGAGTGTTTCGGCCTCGGAGCGGTCCATGCCGAGGATCGAGACGGCCGCCTCCACGAACCCGTCGCGCTTGCGGCGGGAGGGGACGTAGCGCTGCGGGCCGATGGCCAGGCCGATCCGGCGGTGGCCGAGATCGGCGAGATGCTGGAGGGCCATCCTGACGGCAGCGTTGTCATCGGGCGAGACGAACGGGGCGCTGATGCGCTCGTTGTAGCCGTTGATCAGGACGAACGGTACGCCGCGCTCGGTGAGCGCGGCGTACCGCCCCGGGTCGGCGGAGGTGTCCGCGTGCAGCCCGGACAGGAAGACGATGCCGCCGACGCCCCGCTCGACGAGCTGCTCGACGAGTTCGTCCTCGGTGGCCCCGCCCGGGAGCTGGGTGCAGAGCACGGGCGTGTAGCCGTGCCCGGCCAGCACCTGTTCGACGGACTGCGCGAACGCCGGGAAGATCGGGTTGGTGAGTTCGGGCGTCACCAGGCCGATCAGTCCGGCGCTGCGCTGCCGCAGCCGTACGGGGCGTTCGTAGCCCAGGATGTCGAGCGCCGCGAGCACCCGCTGACGGGTGGAGTCCGCGACGCCCTGCTTCCCGTTCAGGACCCGGCTGACCGTCGCCTCGCTGACCGCCGCCTGGCCGGCGATGTCGGAGAGGCGGGGCGTGGCCGTGGTCCTGGGCGCGGGGAGTGTCACACCGTCCACCACACCGTGGTGTCGGCGGGCAGCTCGGCCTCGGCGCCGTCCACGGCGACCGGGGAGCTGGCGAGCAGCACCTGGCCGCGGGCGGCGATCCGGACCGGGGCGCCGGTGGTGTTGACGGTGCAGACGAAGCCGGGGCGGGCGAAGACGAGGACGCCTTCGGGGCCGTCCAGCCATTCGACGTCCGTGCCCGCGCCGAGGCCCGGGTGGTCGCGGCGGGCGGCGATGGCGGCCCGGTACAGCTCCAGGGTGGAGCCCTCCACGCCGGTCTGCGCCTCGACGGACAGCTCGCCCCAGCCGGCGGGCTGCGGGAGCCAGCTGCCGCCCTCGCCGAAGCCGTACGACGTGCCCTCGCGGGTCCAGGGGATCGGGACACGGCAGCCGTCGCGGAAGCCGTCCTGGCCCTCGGCGCGGAAGAACGAGGGGTCCTGGCGGGCCTCGTCGGGCAGGTCGGTGACGTCGGGCAGGCCGAGTTCCTCGCCCTGGTAGACGTAGGCGGAGCCGGGCAGGGCGAGCATCAGCAGGGAGGCGGCGCGGGCGCGGCGCAGGCCGAGTTCGCGGTCGCCGGGGGTGCGGATCTGGGTACCGAGGCCGGCCGGGTTGGCGTACCGGGTGGCGTGCCGGGTGACGTCGTGGTTGGAGAGCACCCAGGTGGTGGGGGCGCCGACCGGGCGCATGGCGTCGAGCGAGGAGTCGATGACCTTGCGGAGCTCGGCGGCGTCCCAGGCGGTGGAGAGGTACTGGAAGTTGAACGCCTGGTGCATCTCGTCGTGGCGCACGTAGTTGGCCGTGCGCTCGACGGTCGGCGTCCACGCCTCGGCGACGGCGATCCTCTCGCCCGGGTACTCGTCGAGGATGGTGCGCCAGCTGCGGTAGATGGCGTGCACGCCGTCCTGGTCGAAGAACGGCATGACGTCGTTGCCGAGCAGCTTGAGCTGGTCGTGGGCGCCGAGGTCGGGCAGGCCCTCGGCCTTGACGAGGCCGTGGGCGACGTCGACGCGGAAGCCGTCGACGCCCATGTCGAGCCAGAAGCGCAGGATGGAGCGGAACTCGTCGGCGACGGCCGGGTGTTCCCAGTTGAAGTCGGGCTGCTCGGGGGCGAAGAGGTGGAGGTACCAGTCGCCGGGGGTGCCGTCCGGGTTCACCGTACGGGTCCAGGCGGGGCCGCCGAAGATGGACTCCCAGTCGTTGGGCGGGAGTTCGCCGTTCGCGCCCTTTCCGGGGCGGAAGTGGTAGCGCTCGCGCAGGGCGGAGCCGGGGCCCTCGGCCAGGGCGCGCTTGAACCACTCGTGCTGGTCGGAGGAGTGGTTGGGGACCAGGTCGACGATGACGCGCAGATCCAGGGCGTGTGCCTCGCGGATCAGGGCGTCGGCGTCCAGCAGGTTGCCGAACATGGGGTCGATGGCCCGGTAGTCGGAGACGTCGTAGCCCGCGTCGGCCTGCGGGGAGGCGTAGAAGGGGGAGAGCCACACCGCGTCGACGCCCAGGTCCTTGAGGTGGGGCAGGCGGGCGGTGACGCCGGGGAGGTCGCCCATCCCGTCGCCGTTGCCGTCGGCGAAGCTCCGCGGATAGACCTGGTAGATCACCGCGTCCTGCCACCAGCCGGTGCGGTGGCCCGGGGCGTCGTCGGACGTGCCGGTGGAGGGGGCAGCGAGGTGCTGGGTCATGTCGTCCCTGGGGTGTCTGGGTGGGAAGCGGCGCCGGGACCGGGTCGGGGTTTCCGGCGCCGCCGTGACGGGTGCGGTGGTGCGTGCGGGGTTCGGGCGTCCTGGTGGTGTCAGCCCTTGACTGCTCCGGCGGACATGCCGGTGACCAGGTGCTTCTGGGCGAAGAGGAAGACCAGGGCGGCCGGGATGGCGATGAGCACGGAGGCCGCGGTCATCGGGCCCCACTGGGCTCCGTACTGGTTGACGAACTTCTGGAGCCCGCCGGCCAGCGTGAGGTTCTCGTCGCCGACCAGGAAGGCGGACGCGTAGGCCACCTCGCCCCAGGCGGTGATGAAGGAGTAGAACGCGGTGACCGCGAGGCCCGGCTTGGCCAGGGGGAGGATCAGCCGGAAGAAGGTGCCGAAGGGGGTGAGGCCGTCGACTTCGCCCGACTCGTCGATCTCGCGCGGGATGGTGTCGAAGAAGCCCTTCATCATCCAGGCGCAGAACGGCACCGAGATGGTGAGGTAGGTGATGACGAGTCCGGTGGGCTGGTTGAGCAGCCCCAGGGTCGACATGATGTTGTAGATCGGCACGATGAGGACGGCGACCGGGAACATCTGGGTGATCAGCAGCGTCCACATCAGTCCGCGCTTGCCGGGGAAGCGGAAGCGGCTGACGGCGTATCCGGTGGTGGCGGCGACGAAGACGCCGATCGCCGTGGAGAGCGCGGAGATGATCACGGAGTTGGCGAACCAGTTGAGGAACTCGGTGTCGCGGATGAGGTTCGTGTAGTTGACGAACGTCGTCTCGCGGAAGAAGTCCGTGGTGGTCGCGTACTTGGCGGGCTTGAGCGAGGTCAGCAGGACCCACAGCACCGGGAAGACCGCGATCACCGAGGCGGCGATCAGGGTGAGGTGGAGGCCGACGGAGGCGAGCGGGGAGCGCTCGCCGCGGAGGCGGACCTTGCGGACGGCGTGCCGGGCGGTGGTGTCGGTCACGGTGGTCACCAGTTGTCTCCCTGGGAGCGCAGGACCCGCCGGTAGACGACGGCGAAGACCATCAGGAGGACGAGGATCAGCACGCCCCACGTGGAGGACTGCGCGTAGTCGCGCGGGCTGATCTCGAAGGAGAACTTGTACGCCTGGGTCACCAGGATCTGGGTCGCCTCACCGGGTCCGCCGCGGGTCAGCAGGAAGATCACCGGGAACATGTTGAAGGTCCAGATGGTGGAGAGCAGGACCACCGTGGTGGAGACCGGGCGCAGTCCGGGCAGCGTGACGTGGCGGAAGCGCTGCCAGGCGGTCGCGCCGTCCATCTCGGCCGCCTCGTACTGCTCGGAGGGGATGGACTGGAGGCCGCCGAGGAGGGCGACCATCATGAACGGGACGCCGAGCCAGACGTTGACGGCGATGACCGCGAACTTCGCCCAGGTCGGGTCGTTGAGCCACGGGACGGCGTCGATGCCGGCGCCGCCGAGGATCTTGTTGAGCAGGCCGCGCTCCTCGTTGTAGAGGAAGCGCCAGGCGAAGACCGAGACGAAGCCGGGGATGGCCCAGGGCAGGATGAGGGCCATGCGGTAGGCGGAGCGTCCGGCGATGCGGCGGTTGAGGATGTTCGCCAGGGCCATGCCGAGGACGAACGTGATGCTCACGCAGGAGACCGTCCACACCAGTGTCCAGCCGAGCGTGCCGAGGAACTGCGAGCCGGTCAGCGCGTCGACGTAGTTGTCGACGCCGATGAACTCGTAGGTGGCGGGGATCTCGTTGACCCCGATGGAGCGGGCGACGTTGCGCTCGTCGGCATCGGTCATCGAGAGGTAGATGCCGCGGACCAGCGGGTAGCCGATGATCACGCCGATCACGAGGACGACCGGGGCGACCATGGCCCAGGCGTACCAGTGGACCGACAGGGCGCGCCGGAGGCGGCCGTGGGCCGGCGGTGGGGTGCCAGTGCCGCGGCTCCGGCCGCGGGCGGTGTTCCCGCCCGCGGCCTTCACCACCGACTGGCTGGTGTGGACAGCCATGAGTCGGCCAACCTTCCTGTTACTTCCAGTCCTTCAGGAGCTTGCGGTACGCGTCGCCGGTGGCCTTGGCGGCCTTCTCCGGAGTGGTCTGGCCGGTGAGGACCTTGGTGTACTCGACGCGCAGCGGCTCGAAGAGGCTGCCGCCCTCGGGGATCCAGGGGCGCTCGACGGCGGTCTCGACGACCGGCTTGAAGAAGCCGACGATCTCGCTGTTGACCGCTTCCTTCTTGGCGTACGCGGAGGTGCGGGTGGGCAGCAGGTTCAGCTCGCCGGCGGCGGTGGCCTGGCTGTCCACGGAGGTCATGTACTCGACGAAGGCGTAGGAGGCGTCGAGGTTCTTGGAGCCGGCGTAGACGGCGAGGTTGTGGCCGCCCTGCGGGGCGCCCTGGGCGGCGGAGCCGGCCGGGACCGGGGCGACGCCCAGGTTGTCCTTGTCCGTGAACTCGCTGCCGGTCAGGGTGTCGGCGACGGCCCAGGGGCCGTTGATCATCATCGCGACGTCGCCGTTCTTGAACGCCTGCATCATGTTCTCCCAGCCGTCCGAGGCGTCCGTCTTCGCGGTGCCGTCGTCGACCAGTTCCTTGACCGCCTTGAACGCCTTGACGCCCTCGGGCTTGTCGATGGTGACGCTCTTGGAGCCGGCGTCGACCATGTCGCCGCCCTCGCCGTACAGGAAGGAGAGGAAGTAGTACGGGTCGTCGCCGCGGAGGTAGAGGCCGGTCTTGCCGGTCTTGTCCTTGATCTTCTTGGCGACGGTCTTGAGATCGTCCAGGTTGGCGGGCACCTCGACACCGGCCTCCTTGAACATCTTCTTGTTGTAGAAGATGCCCATGGAGTCGATGACCTGCGGCACCGCGTAGGTCTTGTCCTCGTACTTGGTGGACGCGACGGCCTGCTTGAGGAAGTCGTCCTGGTCCTTCAGGGCGGCGGTGCCGTCCAGCGGGGCCAGGTAGCCGAGGTTGGCGAAGTCCGGCGTCCAGGCGACCTCGGAGCGGATCACGTCGGGCGCGCCGTCGCCGGCCTGGGCGGCGTTCTTGAACTTGTTCTGTGCCTCACCGAAGGGCACGTTGACGTACTTGACGTCGACCTTCGGGTGCTTCTTCTCAAAGCCTTCGGCGAGCTTCTTGAAGACCTTGTCCTCGCTGCCGACGCTGGAGGTATCCCACCAGGTGACGGTGCCGGAGAGCTCGCCCGAGCTCTTGCTGCCGCCGGACTCGTCGTCGCTGCCGCAGGCGGTCGCCGCGAGCGCCAGGGCCGCGACCAGGGCGGTGGTCGTTATGCCACGTCGCATCTGAACTCCTTCAACTGCCGTACCGCTCCGTCGCGGCGCCGGGTCAACGTGAACGTAACAAGGATGAAAGACGACCGAAAGACCTTGCGGAAGATTTCTGCAAGCCTTGATGATCGTTACATTCGCGTGTCCTCAAGGTTGCCGTCAAGCCCCTTGACGGCAGCCACTCTCCTCTGCCAGAGGCGGGCGGGCCTGGCCATCACCGCAGGGCGACGTCCCGACCGCGCTCCGCGATCCGGCGCCGCAAGTCCTTGCAAGCCGTTGCCGGAAGCCGCCCCGGCCCTCCCTCCCGTACGGCCTCCGTACAGCCCCGCACACAGTGGGCAATCCGACACGGGCCCGGTACAGTCGCATCCCATGACCGCACGGCTTGCCGATATCGCAACTCAGGCGGGGGTCAGTGAAGCGACGGTCAGCCGAGTCCTGAACGGCAAGCCCGGAGTCGCGGCGGCCACCCGCGAATCCGTCCTCGCGGCGCTCGACGTCCTCGGCTACGAACGCCCGGTGCGGCTGCGCAGGCGCAGCGCGGGGCTGGTCGGCCTGATCACCCCGGAGCTGGAGAACCCGATCTTCCCGGCGCTGGCCCAGGTCATCGGCCAGGCCCTGACCCGGCAGGGCTACACCCCGGTGCTGGCCACCCAGACCCCCGGCGGCTCCACCGAGGACGAACTCACCGAAATGCTAGTGGACCGGGGCGTCTCGGGCATCATCTTCGTCTCCGGACTGCACGCGGACACCTCGGCCGACATGCAGCGCTACGAGCAACTGCGCGGCCAGGGGGTCCCCTTTGTACTGGTCAACGGCTTCTCCGCGAAGGTGCAGGCGCCGTTCATCTCACCGGACGACCGGGCGGCGATGCGGCTGGCGGTGACGCATCTGGTGGCGCTCGGCCACACCCGGATCGGCCTGGCGGTCGGCCCCAAGCGCTTCGTGCCGGTGCTCCGCAAGATCGAGGGCTTCCACGCGACGATGCGGGAGCAGCTGGGCCTGTCCGAGGAGGAGATCGAGGAGCTGATCCAGCACTCCCTGTACACGCTGGAGGGCGGCCAGGCCGCCGCCGCCGCCCTGATGGAGCGCGGCTGCACGGCGGTCGTGTGCGCGAGCGACATGATGGCGCTCGGGGCCATCCGGGCGGCCCGCCGGGAGTCCCGGGAGGTCCCCCGGGACCTCTCCGTGGTCGGCTACGACGACTCGCCCCTCATAGCGTTCACGGACCCGCCGCTGACCACGATCCGCCAGCCGGTGACGGCGATGGGCCAGGCCGCGGTCCGTACGCTCCTGGAGGAGATCGGCGGAACCCCGGCCCCGCACAGCGAGTTCGTCTTCATGCCCGAGCTGGTGGTACGCGGCTCGACGGCCGCCGGACCCGCAGGCGGGTCGGGGTCGGCTTCTCGTCCTTGAGGCGCAGGACGTGCGACCGGAACCCGACCGGAGGATGATCGTAGGCAGAGGAAGCTCTATGGAAGACTCTCTGCCTATGGGTGAGACACAGGTGACAGCACAGGAAGGCCGGTCGACGGTCGGTCCTTCACCCATCGCGGCCGAGGTGGCCCCCAGGACCGCCGACGCCCCGTCCGCCCCTCCCCCGGCCCCCGGGAAGACCGGCTGGCAGGCCCGCATCCGCTCGCTGCGGATGCCCGGCCGCCCCCGGCTCTGGTTCGAGATCCTGCTCATCGCAGTCAGTTACTGGCTGTACTCGCTCGTGCGCAATGCCGTCCCCGAGCAGAAGGCGGCGGCCCTGCGCAACGCGGACTGGATCTGGTCGGCGGAGAAGACCCTGGGTCTCGCCTTCGAGGAATCGGTCAATCACGCGGTCAATTCCGTGACCTGGCTGATCGTGTCGATGAACTACTACTACGCGACGCTGCACTTCGTCGTGACCATCGGCGTCCTCGTGTGGCTGTTCCGCCGCCACCCCGGCCGCTACGCCGCGACCCGGCTCGTCCTCTTCGCGACGACGGCCGTGGCCCTGCTCGGCTACTACCTCTACCCCCTGGCACCACCCCGTCTGATGAACGGCGCGAACTTCATCGACACGGTGCTCGTCCACGAGACGTGGGGCTCGATGGCGTCGGGCAACTTCAAGAACATGTCGAACCAGTACGCGGCGATGCCGTCGATGCACATCGGCTGGTCGCTCTGGTGCGGTCTGACGATCTTCGCCCTGGCCTCGGTGCCGTGGGCCCGCGTCCTGGGCCTGCTCTACCCGACGCTCACCCTGGTCGTCATCGTGGCCACCGCCAACCACTTCTGGCTGGACGCGGTGGGCGGCATGGCCTGCCTCGCGTTCGGCTACGCGGTCTCCCGCGTCTGGTACGGCTCGCTGCCGCACCGGCTGCCGAAGCGGGTGCCCGGGGCGGCGCAGGGCCGGCTGACCGGACTGCGCGCGGCACGCCTGCCCCGCCCGGCGTCCGAGCCGGATCCGAAGCCGGAGACGGGGGCGGAGCCGGGTGCCGGGCCCGAGGCGGAGGCGGAAGCCGAGCGGACGGCGGCCGGGGCGCGCAGGTCGTAGTCCTCGCACGGTGAACGCCCGGGAGACCCTCTTGCGCGCACACGACCACGACAAGGCGAAGGGCTCCACGGGGTCACGGAGCGCGTCCGGCCGAGTACTGACCGGGTCCGGCGCCCCCGCGCAACGGCTCCTCACCCTGCAGGGCAGCGTGGGCGACGGCTGAGACGGCCCGCGAGGCCGACCCGGCGACGCAGTCCGGGCAGAGCCCGGCGACGCGCTTCCGGGCGGCCCGGCGTCCAGCCCCTCCGGCGTGAGGAGCGGGGCCCGGGGCGGGGCCCCGAGAAGGACCCGGGGGCCGGGCCCCGGGAGCACCCGCCTCTCAGCCCGCCGCCCCGTAGAACCGCTCCTCCACCACCGCCCGGGCCCGCCGAGTGATCCGCCGGTAGTCGTCCAGCATGTCCCCGACATGCCCCGGCTCGTACCCCAGGTACCGCCCCACCGCCGCCAGCTCCCGCGCGTCGGACGGGAACGTGTCGCCCGGCCGCCCCCGCACCAGCATCACCGCGTTGCGCACCCGCGCCGCCAGCACCCACGCCTCGTCCAGCGTCTGCGCCTCCTCGGCCGGGATCAGCTCGGCGGCGCACGCGGCGGCCAGCGCCTCGCGGGTACGCGTCGTGCGCAGGCCGGGCTCCGCCCACCCGTGCTGCATCTGGATCAGCTGCACGGTCCATTCGACATCGCTCAGCCCGCCCCGCCCCAGCTTCGCGTGGAGCGTGGGGTCCGCGCCGCGCGGCATCCGCTCGGACTCCATCCGCGCCTTGAGCCGGCGGATCTCGCGCACGGCGTCCTCGCCGAGCCCCTCCATCGGATACCGCAGCGGATCGACCAGCTCGACGAAGGCCCGCCCCAACTCCTCGTCGCCCGCCATGTGTTCGGCCCGCAGCAGCGCCTGGCTCTCCCAGACCAGCGACCAGCGCCGGTAGTAGGCCTCGTACGACTTCAGCGTGCGGACCATCGGCCCGGTCCTGCCCTCGGGGCGCAGATCGGCGTCGATGAGCAACGGCGGGTCCGCGGTCGGCAGTTGGAGCAGTCGCCGCATCTCGCCCACGACGGCGTTGGCCGCCCGCCCGGCCTCCTCGTCGCTCACGCCCTCGCGCGGCTGATGGACGAAGAGGACATCGGCGTCGGAGCCGTAACTCAGCTCGTGTCCGCCGAAGCGGCCCATGCCGATGACGGCGAACCGGGTCGGCAGGGTGTCCCCCCACCGCTCGCGGACGGCGGCCCGCAGCGCGCCCGCGATGGTGGCGGCGTTGAGGTCGGTGACGGCGGAGCCGACGCGGTCGACGAGGGCCCCGTGGTCCTGCTCGGCGGGGCTGTCCTCGGTGCCGTACGAACCGATGAGGTCGGCGGCCGTCGTACGGAACAGCTCCCGGCGGCGCACCCCGCGCACCACCGCGACCGCCGACTCCGCGTCACCCGCGCGCCCCACCGCGGCCAGCACCTCCTGCTCCAGGTGCTCCCGGGTGCGCGGCTTCAGCCCCTCCGGGTCGCCGAGGATCGCCACCGCCTCGGGCGCCCGCATCAGCAGGTCCGGGGCGAGGCGGCCGGCGGAGAGGACCCGGGCGAGGTTCTCCGCGGCGGCGCCCTCGTCGCGCAGGAGCCGCAGATACCACGGGGTCTTGCCGAGCGCGTCGGACACCTTGCGGAAGCCGAGGAGCCCGGCGTCCGGGTCGGCGGAGTCCGCGAACCAGCCCAGCAGCACCGGCAGCAGGGTGCGCTGGATGGCGGCCTTGCGGGTCACCCCGGAGGAGAGGGCCTCCAGATGCCGCAGGGCGGCCGCCGGGTCGGCGTACCCGAGGGCCTCCAGGCGGATCGCGGCGGCCTTCGCGCTGAGCCGGGACTCGCCGGGGGCCAGCTGGGCGACGGCGTCCAGCAGCGGCCGGTAGAAGATCTTCTCGTGCAGCCGGCGTACGACGGAGGCGTGCCGCTTCCATGCCTTGTTCAGCTCGGCGACCGGGTCGGTGCGCATCCCGAGCGACCGGCCGAGCCGCCGCAGATCCGCCTCGTCCTCGGGGACCAGGTGGGTGCGCCGCAGCCGGTGGAGCTGGATGCGGTGCTCCATGGCGCGCAGGAAGCGGTACGCCTCGTCCAGCTGGGCGGCGTCGGCGCGGCCGACGTACCCGCCCTCGGCGAGCGCCCGCAGCGCCTCCAGGGTGGAGCCGCTGTGCAGCGAGGCGTCGCTGCGCCCGTGCACCAACTGGAGGAGCTGGACGGCGAACTCGACGTCCCGCAGCCCGCCGGGCCCGAGCTTCAGCTCGCGCTCGATGCGGTCGGCGGGGATGTTGTCGACGACCCGGCGGCGCATCTTCTGCACGTCGGGGACGAAGTTCTCCCGGTCGGCGGCCCCCCAGACGAGCGGCGACACCGCTTCGACGTACTCGGCGCCCAGCTCGGGGTCGCCGGCCACCGCCCGGGCCTTCAAGAGGGCCTGGAACTCCCAGGTCTTGGCCCAGCGCTGGTAGTAGGCGAGGTGGGAGCTGAGGGTGCGCACGAGCGGCCCGTTGCGGCCCTCGGGGCGGAGGTTGGCGTCGACCTCCCAGATGGTGCCCTCGACGGTGGTGTCGGAGCAGATCCGCATCATGTGCGCGGCCAGCCGGGTGGCGGCCTGCATGGCCTTGGTCTCGTCGACCCCGTCGCGCGCCTCCCCGACGAAGATCACGTCGACGTCGGAGACGTAGTTCAGCTCCTGCCCGCCGCACTTGCCCATCGCCACGACGGCCAGCCGGCACCGCGCGGCGTCCTCGGGCGCCGCCGTGCGGGCGATGGCGAGCGCGGCGCGCAGGGTGGCGGTGGCGAGGTCGGCCAGCTCGGCGGCGGTCTGGGCGAGACCGGTCGTCCCGCAGACGTCCCGGGCGGCGAGGGTGAGCAGGCACCGGCGGTAGGCGACCCGCAGCGAGTCCGGGTCGACGGCGTCGGCGAGCCCCTGCTCGAACTCGGCGACGCCGGGGTTCAGGTCGGCCGATTCGTACGTGACGAGCGCCTGCCAGTCGCGCGGGTGCCGGGCCAGGTGGTCCCCGAGCGCCTCGGAGGCGCCGAGGACCCCGAGGAGCCGGTCGCGCAGGGGCTTGGCGGTGACGAGGGTGTCGAGCAGCACCTGCCGCTCGCTCTCCTGACCCGCCTCCACGATCCGGACCAGTCCGCGCAGGGCCAGATCGGGGTCGGCGGTGGCCCCGAGCGCCTCCAGGAGGACCGGATCGGACCGTACGGAGGCGAGCGCGTCCAGGTCGAGGAGCTGCTCGGCTGCGGACGGGTCGGTGAAACCGTGCCGCAGCAGCCTGGTGAACGTACTGCTTCTGCGCCCCGGCGAGGTCGTCATCCCGTGCTCTCCTGCCAGCCGAACCCGAACTGCGTAACTGCTCGCCGCTTCCTCGCCGCGTCACAGCTCTCCGAGCCTAGTCCCGTGCCGATGGATTCGGGGCTGCGGCGGAGTCCACCCACGGGGAAAACACCTGACAGCACCCCGTTCCGGCCAGGCGGGGCGGGCCGCGCCCAGGTGCTCGCGGTCCGCCCTCCTCCGATGTCCGCGGTGCACCCCCGTGCGACGCGCCAGCGCTTCACGTGACCGGCCGGGCCGTCCCGATGACGACGGTGGCGTACAGCTCCTCGGAGACCCGGACCCGCGGGACGAGCCCCGCGGCGCGCAGGATCTCCACCGCCACGTCCCGCTGCCGCTCACTGGCCTCCATCAGCAGGCTGCCGCCCGGGGCGAGCCACGCTGGCGCCTCGGCCGCGACCCGGCGCATGACGTCGAGGCCGTCGCCGCCCCCGTCGAGGGCGACGCGCGGTTCGTGCACGCGGGCCTCGGCGGGGAGCAGCTCGACATCGGCGGTCGGGACGTACGGGACGTTGGCGACGAGCACGTCGACGCGGCCGCGCAGGCGGGCGGGAAGGGGGGCGAAGAGGTCACCCTCGTACACCTCCCCCAGCTCGCCGACGTTGCGCCGGGCGCAGCGTACGGCGGCGGGTTCGACGTCACAGGCGTGCAGGTCGACCCGGTCCAGGGCGGTGGCGAGGGCGACGCCGAGCGCACCCGAACCGCAGCAGAGGTCGACGACGACGGCCCGGCGGGGTGCGAGGGCGGCGGCCTGCGCCACGAGGAACTCCGTACGCCGCCGAGGCACGAAGACACCGGAGTCCACGGCGATGCGGCGGCCGTGGAACTCCGCCCAGCCCAGGACGTGTTCGAGCGGGAGCCCGGCGGCGCGGCGCTCGACGAGGGTGGCCAGTTCGTCCGGGGACGCGGCGGCCTCGTGGAGGAGGAGGGCCTCGTCCTCGGCGAAGACGCAACCGGCACGGCGGAGGGCGAGGACGGTGGTGGAGAGGGAGCTGATGGGGTGAACCGACATGCGAGCGAAGCCTTTCGGTCAAACCGATGGGCGCTCGACGATCGTTCTAGTCCGTCCGGTCAGCTTCGGCTGCTGCCGGTCGTCCGACGTGATCGCGCGGGGTGAGCACCCAGCCTGATCCAGCGGTAATGGGTCTCACCTCCTCGGCCGGTCTTCTCGTTCCCCGTGGCGTACGGGGGTCGTAACAGTACAACAGCCCGCTTCCGCACCCGTGCGGGGCGCGGAAGCGGGCTGCACGAGCCGTGCGGGCGGCTCACGGATCCACGCTGTCCCGCAGCTTGGCGGGCGTCAGGAACAGCGACGCGATGACACCGATCACGGCGATACCGGCCGCGCCGATCCCGCTGAGCGGCACGGTGTTCCGGGGGACGGGCGCCAGGTTCTGCATCGGCATGCCGCGATGCGGATGTGGATCGAGGAGGACCTGGCGCGGGAGCCGGCGGCGGTGATCGACAAGGTCCTGGACGAGGGGGCGGGGGTTCACGTGAGGGCGGGGTTTGGCCTCCCCCGCGATGCCTCAGCGGCTGGCCAGCGCCTCGCGCAACGTGTTCCCCGTACGTCCGGGAAGTGACTGGCACAACGACTCGACCCGGGAGCGGACCAAGCCGCCCCGGTAAGCAGGCGGAAGCTGACGCCAGACGTCGAGAGCGAGGCCGGCCGCGGCGGTCGGATCGCCGTCCGCCCGGACACAGGCCGCCCCATCGACGGCGACCAGAGCGCGGGTCATGACGGACGGGGCCTTGGTGAGCGCGAGTGCGGACTCCTGCTCGGCATACGCCTCACGGGTCCGCCCCATGAGCGTGAATGCCTGGGAGAGGTGTACGTGGTGCTTCTGCGGCGGGTAGCCGAACCAGGTGTCGGCTTCCTGGACCGAATCGAGTTTTGCAGCGGTGGCGCGGGCGTCACCGACCGCTCGCAGCGCTCCCTCCCGGTCTCCGACGGAGGCGAGTGACCGCGCGGCCACGGCTGCGGCCAGGGCGGCGGCAGCACTCGGCGAGCGGCCGGCTTCGGCACGGGCTCGCATGGCCAGAGCTGCGGCGGCATTCGGCGCTCCATAGTTCAGCGGCACCATCGCGTGCCGGCTGAGCACCCAGGCGAGCATGTGCCGATCGCCTGATTCGCGAGCCGCCTTTTCTGCCGTGGCGAACCAGCCGACCGCGTCCCGTTGCTCGCCTCGATCATGCTGGATGACAGCCACCAGCCCGGTGATGCCTGCTGCCGTGCGCGCCAGGTCTTTGCGGACCGCAGCCGGGTGAGGACGACCGAGAAGCTCCCTCAGCAGGTCGAGATCAACTTTCATCAGCTCCAGCACCTCGTGGGGCGGACGTCCTCGATATCCTCCGCGATGGCGTTCGAACGCCCCGTTCAGATAGGCGAGATCACTGCTGTCCGAGGCGGACAGGCCCGCGTTGATCCCGTGCCGCGCCTCCGAGATTTCCGGCACGCCCGCCATTCCCGTAGCCGCCGCTGCCACGCCGAGAAACTTCCGTCGTTCCACTACCGGGCCCTCCTCCCTCTTTTCTTGATCAATCAGCCGATGGAGCCTTCGGTGGCGTCGGCTGGCCACGACGGCACGAACGATTTCCTCCGTGGACCTGCCGTAACACTCGGCCAGCAGCGCATGCCACATCGGTGTGGGCAGACGCCGTTCGGTCTCCCAGCGCTTCAGGTTCTCCGGATCGAACCACTTTCCACCCTGGGCGGCCTGTAACGCCGACGCCTGTTCCTCACGCGTCAGACCAGCCGCTTCACGGATTCCCCTCAGCAGTGCCCCGATGCCTTCCGGTGCCATCATGCCCGTCCCCCAAGCCTCTGGAAATTCGCCATCGGATTCTGGCCCCCCAAAGCGGCCCCCGGCAGAAATTCGCACCACCGGATGGCCCACGACCGGCAGCCGGTAACGGAGTTGAGTAAACACCAGCAGACGTGACCGGTGGATGGAACACCCCTTTCCCAAGGACGGGCTTCCCAATCGATTCCAGGTCACACGTTCCGACGAAGGGGTCCCTGTGAGGCATGTGAGCAGCCAAAGCTTCCTCTTGGTCCGCGCCCCCACTGCGGCACAGATCAGCCGTCGGCGGCTTGTGGAACTCGTCAGCATGTGGCGCTTGCCCGAGGACGAGGACAGCCGTACGGCCATGACCACCGTGGTCTCGGAACTGGTCACCAACGCCGTCTCCCACGGGACAGGCGACACGCTCAGCGTGACCGTGCGCGCCGACACGCGCAGAAGCAGGCTCCTGCTCGAAGTCCACGACAACTCCCCGGTTCTGCCCCTGCTCCACTGCCCGGGTCCTGACTCCGAAAGCGGCCGGGGCATGGTGCTCGTCGGACACCTGTCGATCGCCTGCGGGGCCGAGAACACCGTGCGCGGCAAGCGGGTCTGGGCAGAGCTGACCTTGCCCCGGGAATCGGCGGGGCGATGGCGGGCCTTCGAATGTCTCGGCCCGCCGCCCGCCATCGTGGAACGGCTCCTCAACGCCTTCCGCCCCCCTTCCGTACGAAGCCCGGCGAACCGACGGCTGTCAGCGGCCGCTGACGGACCGTCTGCCTCAGGTCCGACCTGGTCTGTCCGACCCGGTCTGTCCGACCCGGCAGCAAGTCACTCATCACCCCACCAGAAGGAGAGAACATGAACCCGCTTCAGACCGCGGAGCACACCGACGAAAGCGACCTGCTCCCCGTCGAGATCGGGTGAAGCAACCGTGCTCACCGAGGGCCAGGGCGGCGGCCAGAGCGAGGACAAGCGCCGCGCCTACAACTGCTGACTCGTGCTCTGTGGGTGCGGACCCCGGCGTCCGCACCCACAGAAGCGTCCTCAACTCTGGAGCTCTGATCATGATCTTCGGTGGTAGCGGTTCCCCTTCCCGGCCGGGATTCCGGCCCATGGGCTCACGCCATCTCACTTCGCGGCTTCACACATGGGCACTCGGTGCCGTTCCCGCCCGTTCAGTGACTTGCCCGGACGGTCGGCGGCAGGTGCTCATTCTCGGACGGTGCGGAGCGAAGGACTCCGACTTACGTCGCCTGAGCTCGACGCTGCCCGACGACGTCACCTGGAAGTGGCCCGGCACCTACACGGTCATCGAGGAATCCGAGGAGACTGTCGTCATCCATACCGACCCTGCCTCGGCTCGCCCCATCTACCTCGTCGGGTACGACGGCGGGTGGGTGTGGTCCAGCTCAGCCCGTGCCCTGGCCTCGCTCACTCGTGCTGCGGTGGACGTCGAACGGCTCGCCTGCTCGATCTTCCTGCCGTCGGTCCCCGCACTCTCCGCGGGACGAACCTTCTTCTCCGGCGTTGAGCAGCTCCCGCCCGGGAGCCGGATCGTGCTACCGATCGACGGAGGCGCCCCACACACCACATCAGTGTGGAGACCGGATCCGTGCGAGTTCCTGCCACCCGCGGAACGCTTGCGTACGGCGCTCTTCGAAGCCGTGGCCGAGAGGGTCATGTCAGATCCCATGGTCTCCTGCGACCTCTCAGAAAGTGTTGGGTAAGCCGTTGATCACTCGCGGTTGAGGTCTTCGGTGAGGCGTC